>NZ_LOCQ01000044.1 GCF_001677885.1 Janthinobacterium psychrotolerans
GCATCGAGCGCTTGAGCTGCCTGGCGAAGCGGCGGTAGTTTTCGCAGAACTGCGTGTAGCCGTAGGTCTGGCGATCGGCATAGTCGGCGCGGTGCTCCTCCCACAGCAGCATCAACGTCATGCCCTTACGGCGCAGTTCCTGGTGCAGGCGGCCATAATCGGGCTGCACATAGTCACTCGCCTTTTGGGCGCCGACCAGCAGGCGCCGCTCCAGTGCCGCCTCGTCCATGCTTTGTACAGTGAGCCAGTCCAGGCCAGCTGCCGCAGCCAGGCCGGCGTACTTCGTGACCACACCTTTAGACAGGCCAAGTGCATTGGCAATCTGCTGGTGCGACAATTTGGCGTCAAGTTTGAGTCGTAGTACGTCCTTAATTTTACGCATATTGATCCTCGGTGCGGGCACGCCATCTCCAGTCAAAAGCTGGGAGCCTACCCGTTCGGTTGCAAAATGCGTAACGTCATCACTGCGCTGTACAACACCATTCCGGCATCGTGACCAGCGATTCCGGTATCGTGACCGCTGATTCCGGACAATGCCCGAAATCGGTCACGTTCGCCCGGAATGGGCGGTCACGTTCAAACGGAATGGCTGGTCACGATGCCGGAATCACTGGTCACGTTCGTCCGGAATACCCATACAACAGCGGCGCCGGTTCGGCCGGCATCGTGACAGCGTTGCGCCAGGCCGGCAAGGCCGGACACATCCTGCTTGCCGGCCACGAGTTGTCGGCCGAGCACCGCTTGTATCTGGAGCAGGGCGAGATGGAACTGGTGATCGACCAGGATCCGGACTGGCAAACGGCATCGAGCCTGCAGCATCTGCTGTACGCCTGCGGCCGGCTCGATGAACCACCATCGAGCGCGCCGAATGAATTTCGCCTGTTCTGCCGCGAGAATATCGGCGCAGGCGACTATCTGCCGCCTTGAGCGCGGCGCAAGAGATCAGATATTTTCTGGCGTAAACAACAGCGGATCGACTATGCAGCGGCGCGCCCCTGTGCCACCGTCGAGCGCATCGCACATGGCAGCGACAAGGCCGCCGGCGATCGCCTCGCGCGGATGCGAAATGACCATTGCCACATGGCCGTCGGCCAGGGCGGTGCGGGTCAATGGCGTCAGGTCATGGCAGACGGTGACGAAATCGTATTCCGGCCCCAGCGCACGCAAGCCGTCGAGCACGCCTTCGATGCCGCCGCCGGCCAGGTAAAAGCCCGTCAGGTCTGGGTGGCGGTGCAGCAATTCATGAATGGTTTCCTCGGCCAGGTGGCGGTCTTCCAGGCTGATCAGGGTGTCGAGCAAATCGACGTCGAGTTCGAGTTCGTGCTGCTGGAAATAAGTGCGGAAACTGGTTTCGCATTCCTCCTGACAGGCATAGCGGTGCGAGCCGACCATCACGGCCACCTTGGCCGGACGCCGCCCCAGATGCGAGATCGCCCACGCCGCGCTGCGGCCCACCTTGACATTGTCTACCCCGGCATGGCCGGCCAGGCCGGTGGCACTCAGGTCGGACACCAGCGAAAACACGGGATAACCTTCCGCCGCCAGCGCCTCGACGGCGGCGCAGATGACCGGATGCTCGGTCGCGACCAATGCCAGCGCATCGACGCTGCCGGCCATCGCGCGCAACTGCGCCACCACCCGCCGTGGCGTCAGGTCATCCATGTACTCGACCTGCACACTGTACACGCCGCCAGCCTCCCTGCCAGCCTGCTGCAGCGCCTGCGCCATCAGCTGGAAAAATTCACTGCCGCTTTTTTGCAGCAAAAAACCCAGCCGGTGCTTGCCACCGCCCTCATCCAGGCGCTTGCGTATCAGCCCGGCGCCGCGATAGCCGAGCGCCTCGGCCGCCTGCAGCACGCGCAGCGCGGTGGCAGGACGCACTTGCGCGCGCCGGTTGATGACGCGGTCGACCGTGGCGACGCCGACGCCGGCGGCGCGGGCGACATCGGCAATCGTGGACGGTGCTGTTTTCATGGAGATGCCTGCTGAAGCTGATTGATAGATTCTATCATTGGCCGAGGCGCCAGCATGATGGTTTTGAGACCAGGTCGAGGCTGGCGCCCCGCAGCCACCCGCCAATCACTACCATGATCCTGGTTCATCACACACAGGAGAGCGACATGGCACATGCGGGAAAATGGAAAGACTATCGGCTGAACGCGGCCAACAGCGAGCAGGCGGAAAAGCGGGGACTGGTATCGGCGCAATGGTTCCGCTGCGAGGTACCACGTGCGCAGATGAAACAGCTGATGCAGCGCAGCGACGCCCAAGGCTTGCGTCACATGGCGATCTGGCTGGCCTTGTTGACGGCCAGCGGCGTGGCGGCCTGGCACAGCCAGGGCAGCTGGTGGTGTCTGCCGGCCTTCTTTCTGTACGGCACATTATATTCGGTCAGCGACCATTGCGCCCATGAACTGTCGCATGGCACGCCGTTCAAGACGCCCTGGCTGAACAATGTTTTTTACCAGCTGGCGTCCTTCATGACCCTGCATGAATCGGTGTACTGGCGCTGGAGCCATGCGCGCCACCATACCGATACCATTATCGTCGGGCGCGACCGCGAAATCGCGTTTCCGCGCCCGGCCAGGCCGCTGGCGATCCTCTTCGACGCTTTTTTCCTGCCTGGCGGTCTGCAGGAAATCGCGCGCACCGTGCGCCATGCCATGGGCAGCCTGAGCGAGGAAACGCGCAGCTTTATTCCTGATTCGGAAATACGCAAGCTGGTCTGGAGCAGCCGCATCTATACCTTGCTGTTTGCTGGCCTGATCGCCTGGTGCGTATTGGCACAGAGCATCTTGCCGGCGCTGTTCATCGTGTTGCCGCGCTTTTACGGCGCCCTGCTGCCGCTGCTGTTCAACATGACGCAGCACACGGGCCTGGCCGAAGATGTGCTTGACCATCGCCTGAACACCCGCACCATGTATCTGAATCCCGTGTTCGAATTCCTGTACATGAAGATGAATTACCACCTGGAACACCACATCTTTCCGATGGTGCCCTTCCATGCGCTGCCGCAGCTGCACGCCGCCATCCGCGAGCAGTCGCCGCCCGCCTACGGTTCGCTGTGGGCGGCATACGCCGACATCGTGCCAGCCGTGCTGCGCCAGCGTGAAGAGCCCGGCCATGTGATTGCACGGGAAGCACGCACGGCTTGAAATCGACCCAAGCGCTCAGTCTGTCAGCCGGGCATGAACGGCTTTTCATTGTGCCTGCGTGAATGGCGTGATCGACAGGCGGCTACCCTTCTTGAGCAGCAGCATGTCCTCCAGTACGGCTACGGACAGCGGCAGCAACGGCGTCTTTTCAGGCCATCGCGATATTGCCTTGGTGCATCGTACGCAGGCCAGCCTGAGCGCTCCAGCGCGTATGCTGATAGAGCTGATAATAAAACATCTCTGAGTAACTAGTCGATAGGATGCGCCCGGTTATATGGGGGGCAAGCTCATCGGCATCATAGTCAAAACGGTGGCGAGCTTAAATCTACCTCAATTACAACGCCCCCATCCCACTCCATCGTAACAGTGCCGCAACACAATTCACATTCGGAAACTTCGTCTTCATGACAGTCACCTGCCAAATTCACCGTGCATCAATGACCACAATCGGCGCACTTGTAAACATAGCGTACCGGCATTTCTTGTATGGATTCAACGATGTAGGTCAACAGGCTTTTCATGCTTTTCCCTACGCTCAGGTAAGAAGATGATGATGAGATGACAATAATCAAATAGCTTGGCTACGGCGGTTTTGGGAATTCTCCGCAACAGGCGCATATATAACCTTTTGCACAAAATAGGCACAAGGCCCTTGCCCGCCATCAAAAACAGCAAGCAAAAACCATGCTTTTTCGCCGTTCGGCTCATATGGCTGCCAAGCTTCGAGCTGTGCAGCAACGCATGCCTGTTCGAATGTGTCGAACGTCGCCCATAGCGTCTTTGGCAAGAGCTTGTTTTTGATACGAATTTGAAATGCGCCGGACGGCGTCTGCTTGATCGATGCCATGCCCCCATAATAGTAGCGGACACCGGAATGTCAACAACCAGTTGGCCGTATCTTGGGAGGTGCACCGCCCATATCGGGCGGTGCAGGATGATGATGAACTAGCGATTTGTTCGCCAAGTCCTTGCATATATGGAGGCGAGGACGGGAATCGAACCCGTCTAAACGGCTTTGCAGGCCGCTGCATAACCTCTTTGCTACCTCGCCTGAGGAACTGCTGCAATGTGCTGTGAAACACATCTGAAACTGGAGCGGGAGAAGAGTCTCGAACTCTCGACCTCAACCTTGGCAAGGTTGCGCTCTACCAACTGAGCTACTCCCGCATGGAGCCTTGCTATTCACGCTGCGCCATCGAAGGCGGCGGATAAAAAAAGGAAGCCAGCTGCGCTTCCCTTCAGAATTTTTGGAGCGGGAGAAGAGTCTCGAACTCTCGACCTCAACCTTGGCAAGGTTGCGCTCTACCAACTGAGCTACTCCCGCTTGGAGCTTCTATTTTCTGCTTGCTACGCCGTACCGCTTATTGACTGCACCCAGTTTTCACTGGAGCGGGAGAAGAGTCTCGAACTCTCGACCTCAACCTTGGCAAGGTTGCGCTCTACCAACTGAGCTACTCCCGCTTGGAGCCAACATTCTACTTCTTTTCACTGCCGTTTACAACTGCTGCCAGTTTTCACTGGAGCGGGAGAAGAGTCTCGAACTCTCGACCTCAACCTTGGCAAGGTTGCGCTCTACCAACTGAGCTACTCCCGCAGTGGACAACATTGTATCAGAAGCTCTACTACATCGCCAGTACTACTTTTTGCTGCACTTGCTGTTTTCACCTATGACACGATCCAGAAAACTGGAGCGGGAGAAGAGTCTCGAACTCTCGACCTCAACCTTGGCAAGGTTGCGCTCTACCAACTGAGCTACTCCCGCGTCATCAACAACAGGCCAGCATTATAGATGGATTACAGAGGCTGTCAACGGGATTTTTGAGCCCGCTACCGATCAATGCAGATTGCCCGCCTTTTCTTTAATGAGCGGCCACGCCAGGCGCAGATAATAAAACATCGACCACACCGTCAGCACGCAGGCGATCCACATCAGCTTTTCGCCCCACACATGGGTGTCGATGGCGCCGAAGATCACCTCGTGGTACAGCAGCAGCGGAATCGCCGTCATCTGCGCGGCCGTCTTGATCTTGCCGATCGAGCTGACGGCCACCGATTTCGAGGCGCCAATCTGCGCCATCCATTCGCGCAGGGCCGAGATGGTGATTTCGCGGCCGATGATGATGAAGGCCAGCACGGCATTGACACGGTCCAGCTGCACCAGCACCAGCAAGGCGCCGGCCACCATCAGCTTGTCGGCCACCGGATCGAGGAAGGCGCCGAAGGCCGAGGTCTGGTTCCAGCGGCGGGCCAGGAAGCCGTCGAACCAGTCGGTTACGGCGGCAACAATAAAGACCAGGGTGGCCACCAGGTTCTGGTCGCCATGCAGCAGCATCGACGGCGGCAGGTAGAACACCCCGACGACGAGCGGAATCAGGGCCACGCGCAGCCAGGTCAGGAGGATGGGTATATTAAAAGGCATAGAAAGCAATCGGCCGACGGGTAAAGTGAACAAAGCGTGAACAAAGCGCCACTAGTCTACATGGCACGCGGGTATTAGCCTAGTCCGGTTGCGGCGGTGCGGGACCAGGCTGAAGGTATTAGTGCAGCTGCTTGTAAATCTCTTCCGCAAGCTGCGTCGAAATCCCCTCCACCGACATCAGGTCTTCCACGCTGGCGTCGACCACGCCGCGCAGGCCGCCAAAGCGCGACAGCAGTTTTTGCCTGCGCTTGGCGCCGATGCCTTCTATCTCTTCCAGCCTCGACGTCTGGCGCGTCTTGGCGCGCTTGGCGCGCATGCCGGTAATCGCAAAACGGTGGGCCTCGTCGCGGATCTGCGCGATCAGCATCAGCGCGGCCGATTCCTTGCCCAGCTCCTGCGCCTCGCGGCCGTCGACAAACAGCAGGGTTTCCAGGCCGACTCGCCTGCCCTCGCCCTTGGCCACGCCGACGATCAGGCTGATGTCCAGGCCCAGCTCGGCAAACACCTGGCGCGCCATTTCGATCTGCCCCTTGCCGCCGTCGATCAGGACCACGTCGGGCATCACGCCGTCGCCATTGGCGACCTTTTCGTAGCGCCGCATCAGCACTTGCCGCATGGCCGCGTAATCATCGCCGGGCGTGATGTCGTTGATGTTGTAGCGGCGGTATTCGCCGTTCTGCATCGCATGATGATGAAACACCACGCACGAGGCCTGCGTCGCTTCGCCCTGGGTGTGGCTGATGTCGAAGCATTCGACGCGGATGGTGTCGAGGTCTTCCGTTTCCAGGCGCAGGGCGTCGGCCAGCGCGCGCGTGCGCGACTGCTGCGAACCCTGCTCGGACAGCAGCCGCGCCAGCGAAATCTCGGCGCCCTTCTGTGCCAGCTCCAGCCACTGGCGGCGCTGCCCCTGCGGCTGGAAAATCAGGTTGATGCGGTGGCCACACTGCTCCATCAGCGCCACCATCAGCGCCGGCTGGTCGAATTCGATATTCAAAATCAAGGTGCCGGGAATGAATTTTTCCGTGTAGTGCTGGGCCAAAAAGGCCGCCAGCACCTCGACTTCGATCGGCTCCTCGGCGATCGCCGCCGCATCGCTGAGCTGGCTGGGGAAATAGGCGCGGTCGCCGAGATGGCGCCCGCCGCGCACCATCGCCAGGTTGACGCAGGCGCGCCCGCCCTGCACCAGCACGGCGATGATGTCGACATCGGCGTCACCCGTCGTCTCCATGCTCTGCTGGTGCAGCACGCGCGACAGCGAGGCGATCTGGTTGCGCACCACCACCGCCTGTTCGAACTTCAGGTCGGCCGCATAGGCGTACATTTTCTTTTCCAGGTCGGCCATCACTTCGCTTTGCCGGCCGCGCAGGAAACGCGCCGCGTTTTCCACGTCGTTCTTGTAGTCTTCCTTGCTGATCAGGTCGACGCACGGCGCACTGCAGCGGCCGATCTGGTGCAGCAAACACGGCCGCGTGCGATTCGCATACACGCTGTCTTCGCAGGTGCGTATCAGAAAGACCTTCTGCAGGATCTGCATCGATTCCTTGACCGCCCAGGAACTGGGAAACGGCCCGAAATACTGGTTCTTCTTGTCCACCGAGCCGCGGTAATACACCATGCGCGGCGCGTCGCCACTGGTGATCTTCAGGTAGGGATAGGACTTGTCGTCGCGAAACAGGATGTTGTAGCGCGGCTGCAGCGCCTTGATCAGATTGTTTTCCAGGATCAGCGCTTCGGCCTCGCTGTGCGTGACGGTGGTTTCCAGGCGCGCGATGCGCTCGACCATCATGGCGATGCGCGGGCTGGCCAGGTTTTTCTGGAAATAGCTCGACACGCGCTTTTTCAGGTCGCGCGCCTTGCCCACGTACAGCACCTTGTCGCCGGCGTCGAAGTAGCGGTACACGCCCGGCAGATTCGGCAGTTTGGCCACGGTGGCCAGCACTTGCGCGCGCGGGTCGGGCACGGGAACGACGGTATTCAGATCGGGTATTGCTTCGGTCATTGCTGGCTCGGTTATTCGCTAGCGGGAGATTGTTCCACAATTACGAAGGCGACGGCGTACTCCTCCTCGTCGCTGATGGTCACTTGCGCACTCAGGCGATGCTGCGCCATGAAGTCCGCCAGCACGCCGCTGCAGACGATCATCGGCTTGCCGCTCGGATGGTTCAGCATCTGCGCGGCGGGCCAGGTCATCGGCATGCGCAGGCCCAGGCCGATCGCCTTGGAAAACGCTTCCTTGGCGGCAAAGCGGGTGGCCAGGAAACGCACGCCGCGCACGGCATTTTTGGCGCTGCGGGCGCGGAATTTTTCCAGTTCCTGCGGCCCCAGTATCTTTTTGGCAAAGCGCTCGCCATGGCGCTCGAGCGCCGCTGCGATGCGCGGGATCTTGCAGATATCGGTGCCTATGCCGTAGATCATTACTTGCCCGCCCGGTTGCCAACACGCGTGGCGACCATGATGGCCTTCATTTCGCGCACGGCGTTTTCCCAGCCGACAAACACGGCGTGGGCGACGATGGCGTGGCCGATATTGAGTTCGGCAATATCGGCAATCGCGGCGATCGCCTGCACATTGGTGTAATGCAAACCGTGGCCCGCATTGACCTTCAGGCCACGCGTGGCGCCAAACAGCACGCCGGCCTTGATGCGTTCCAGTTCGGCCAGTTGCGCCTCGCCTTCGGCGTCGGCATAGCGGCCCGTGTGCAGCTCGATCACGGGCGCGCCCATCTCGGCGGCGGCGGCGATCTGCGCCTCATCGGCATCGATGAACAGGCTGACGCGAATGCCCTCGCCTTGCAGTTGCTTGACGGCCGCCGACACTTCCTTGTAGTAGCGCACCACGTCCAGGCCGCCTTCGGTGGTCACTTCGGTGCGCTTTTCCGGCACCAGGCAAACGTCCGCCGGCCTGATGCGGCATGCGAAATCGATCATCTCGGCGGTCACGGCCGCCTCCAGGTTCATGCGCGTGAGCAACTGCGGCGCGATGGCGATCACGTCGGCGTCCTTGATATGGCGGCGGTCTTCGCGCAGGTGCAGGGTGATGCAATCGGCGCCGGCCTGTTCGGCCAGCAGGGCCGCGCGCAACGGATCGGGATAGGCGGTGCCGCGCGCATTGCGCAGGGTGGCCACGTGGTCGATATTGACGCCCAGGTCGATGACGGGGCCGGCAGGCTGCAAAAAGCTCATGGTAATGTCCGTGGTAACTATAGTGGTCAAATATTACAACTGCATCAAATCGATCAGCATCTGGCGCGTGTTCAGGGTCGCGCCACCGAGCTGGTGGGCCAGCAAAAAGCGCATCAGCGTCTTGCTTTGCGCCTGCGTGGCGGCGTCCGTGTAATCTTCGCATTCCATGTCGAGCAGGGTCTTGCCGGTGATGCGCGGCCAGGCGTCGCCAGCCTGGGCCGGGCGGGGCCCGCGCTCGGGGTCGACCACATAGATCTGTCCAGCCTGCACCGGCTGGCGCGTGCCGGTGCAGCGCACCAGGTCCGCCGCCACCCCGGTTTCCTTCAACAGCGCGCGCTCGAACTTGCGCAGCACGATGGGCGCCGGCTCATTGTGCGCCAGTTGGTTCAAGGTCGCAACGTAGTGGTCGAACAGGACCGGATGCGGATCGTCGCGCGCCAGCAGCTTGACCAGCAATTCGTTCAGGTAGAAGCCGCACAGCAAGGCGGTCTTTTCCAGCGGCAGCATGCCGCCGACCCATTCGGCGCCCGTCAAAATACGCAGCTCGGACTTGCCGGTCCAGCCCGCCTGCAGCGGCTGGAAGGTCTGCAACACGCCACGCAATTGCGAATGGGGCCGCTTGGCGCCCTTGGCAACGAGCGCGATACGGCCAAAGTCGCGCGTCAGCACGTCGATGATCAGGCTGGTTTCCTTGTGGGGATAGCTGTGCAGCACAAAGGCTGGCTGGCCCGTGACGCGGCCATCGCGCCCGGGCGGGCGGCTGGCGATGCGCCGCGGCGCTGGCGGGGATGGCACGGCGGCGCCCTGCACCGTGGCAGGCGCGCTGGCTGGCAGCGCTGGCGTGGTAATGCTCATGCGTGTGGCGTCATCCCCTGGCGTGGACTTACTCGTAGCCGTAGGCGCGCAGCCCCGCCTCGTTGTCGGCCCAACCCGATTTGACCTTGACCCAGATTTCCAGATAGACCGGGCCGCCGAACAGCTTTTCCATGTCCAGGCGGGCCTGGGTCGACACGTCCTTCAGGCGCGCGCCCTTGTTACCGATAATCATCGATTTATGCGTATCGCGCTCGACCAGGATGGCGGCAAACACGCGGCGCAAGTCGCCCTCCTGCTCGAATTTCTCGATCAATACCGTGCTGGTGTACGGCAGTTCGTCGCCGACAAAGCGGAACAGTTTTTCGCGCACGATTTCGGAGGCAAGGAATTTTTCGCTGCGGTCGGTGATATCGTCCGGTCCGAAGATGGGCTGGTTTTCCGGCAGGAAGCGCTTGATCTCGTTCTGCAAGCCTTCCAGCTGGAAATGCAGCTTGGCCGAGACCGGCACAATGGCGGCAAAGTCGCGCATCGCGGCGACTTTTTGCGCGAACGGCAGCAGCACGGCCTTGTCTTTCACGCGGTCCGACTTGTTGATCACCAGGATGCATGGCACTTCCTTCGGCAGCAAGTCCATCACCTGCTGGTCGGCCGGGCCAAAGGTTCCCGCCTCGATCACGTACAGGATCACATCCGAGGAAATCAGGGTGTTGGTGACGGTTTTGTTGAGCGTCTTGTTCAGTGCGTTCGAGTGGCGCGTCTGGAAGCCGGGCGTGTCGACGTAGATGAACTGCGCGTCGGGCACGGTCTGGATGCCGGTGATGCGGTGGCGCGTGGTTTGCGCCTTGCGCGAAGTGATGCTGACCTTCGCGCCGATCAGCACGTTCATCAGGGTCGATTTGCCCACGTTGGGGCGGCCCACGATGGCGATATAGCCGCAGCGGAAGTTGTCGGGCATTTTGGTGGCTGTCATGCTGGTGTCGATTTCTGTTGAGTATGAGCGGCGACGGCGGCGTCGTCGCTCTGGATGGTGGCAATGCCGGCCAGCTTGAGCTGGGCGGCGCGCGGTTTGGGCTTGCGGCTGGCGGCGGGCGACTTCAGCAGTGCCTGCTCGGCCACCTCCAGCGCCAGTTTGGCGGCGGCTTGCTCACCGGCGCGGCGGCTTCCGCCACGGCCGTAGACCTGGATATTCAATTTGGGCACCAGGCATTCGATCTCGAATTCCTGGCTGTGGGCGGCGCCGTGGGTGGCCACCACATTGTATTGTGGCAGCGAGATTTTTTTGCTCTGCAAGAATTCCTGCAGCAGGGTCTTGGCATCCTTGCCCAAGGTTTGCGGATCGACCGAGTCGAGGATGGGAATATAAAAAGCGCGGATCACGGCGCTGGCGGCGTCGAAACCGGTATCGAGGAAGATGGCCCCGAGCAACGCTTCGAGGGTATCGGCCAGGATCGACGGGCGGCGGAAGCCGCCCGACTTCAGTTCGCCTTCGCCCAGGCGCAGGAACTGCGACAGTTCCAGCTTTTGCGCGATTTCATACAGCGACTGCTGCTTGACCAGGTTGGCGCGCAGGCGCGACAGGTCGCCCTCGTCGATGGCCTTGAAGCGCTCGTACAGAATGGACGCGACCACGCAGTTGAGGATGGAGTCGCCGAGGAATTCCAGCCGCTCATTATGCAAACTGCTGTGGCTACGATGCGTCAAGGCTTGCTGCAACAGGCCAGCATCCTGGAACGTATAACCTAGACGGGTTTGCAATAGCTGAAGATTCATTGTTGGTTCTGTGTCATCTGATTGAGTCGGCATGCCGGCGCAGGTATCGGGCGCACGGCATGCGGGGTTGCCCCGGGGGGCCAGGACGGCTTAGTGGATGCCGCCCACGCGTTTCGGATTGCTGAAGTTCATCCATACCAGGAAGGCCTTGCCGACGATATTCTCGTTCGGCACGAAGCCCCAGTAACGGCTGTCCGCGCTATTGTCGCGGTTGTCGCCCATCATGAAATAATTCCCTGCTGGTACCGTGCACGTAAAACCATCTTCGTTGTAGTCGCACGCTTCCTTGTGCGGGAAGTCGGTGACCTGGCCCAGGTTCAGGGTCGGCGCCGGATCGTCATTGAGGATGCGGTGGCTCACGCCCGTCAGGTTTTCTTCCAGCTGCTTGTGGTACACGGTGCTTTCGTCGTCGAGGTAGTCGTCGAGCGGCGTGTAGGTGACCGGCTTGCCGTTGACGCTCAAGCGCTTGTTGTCATAGGTGATTTTATCACCAGGCACGCCGATCACGCGCTTGATGTAGTCCTGCGACATATCTTTCGGATACTTGAACACCATCACGTCGCCGCGTTGCGGATCATTGACTTCGATGATGCGCTTGTTGACGATCGGCAAACGAATGCCGTAGGTGAACTTGTTTACCAAGATCAGGTCGCCCACCAGCAAGGTCGGCACCATCGAGCTCGACGGGATCTTGAACGGCTCGTACAAAAACGAACGCAGGCAGAACACCATGGCGATCACGGGAAAGAAGCTGCCCGAATACTCGACCCAGGTTGGCTGGCGCAGCAGCCCCGCTTCGATCGCGGCGCGGCCGCCGCCATGTTCCGACTTGATGCCTTCGGCGGCCAGCCTGGACTGGCGCGCGTCAAAGTCAGCCAGCGCGCGGTCGGCCGCCAGGCGGCGCTGTTTTGACAAATAAAATACGTCCAGGCACCAGATCAAGCCGGTGATCACCATCAGGACGAACAAAATCAGCGCGAAATTTCCTAAAATCACTTGCAGGTTCATGTGTTAACCATCCACTTGTAAGATTGCCAGGAAGGCTTCTTGTGGAATCTCCACGGAACCCACTTGCTTCATGCGCTTCTTGCCGGCCTTTTGCTTTTCCAGCAGTTTTTTCTTGCGGCTGATATCACCGCCGTAGCACTTGGCCAGCACGTTCTTGCGCAGCGCTTTGACGTTTTCACGCGAAATGATGTTGGCGCCGATGGTGGCCTGGATGGCCACATCGAACATCTGGCGCGGGATCAGTTCGCGCATCTTGGCGGCCACCTGGCGGCCACGGTACTGGCTGTTCGAACGGTGCACGATAATGGCCAGCGCATCGACTTTTTCGCTGTTGATCAGCATGTCGACCTTGACCACGTCGGCGGCGCGGTATTCCTTGAACTCGTAGTCCATCGAAGCATAGCCGCGCGAGGTCGATTTCAGGCGGTCGAAGAAGTCCAGCACGATCTCGGCCATCGGCATTTCATAGATCAGCTTGACCTGGCGGCCGTGGTAGCTCATGTCCATCTGGATGCCGCGCTTGGCGATACACAGGGTGATCACCGAGCCCACATATTCCTGCGGCATGTACAGGTTGACCGTGACGATAGGCTCGCGCACTTCCTCGATGCGCGACGGGTCGGGCATCTTCGACGGATTGTCGACATTGATCAGACTGCCGTCGCGCTGCACCACCTCGTACACCACGGTCGGCGCGGTGGTGATCAGGTCCATGTCGAATTCGCGCTCGAGGCGCTCCTGCACGATTTCCATGTGCAGCAGGCCCAGGAAGCCGCAGCGGAAGCCGAAGCCCAGCGCCTGCGACACTTCCGGCTCGTACATCAGGGCCGCGTCGTTCAGTTTCAGTTTTTCCAGCGAGTCGCGCAGTGCGTCGTACTGGTTCGCCTCGACCGGGAACAGGCCGGCAAACACTTGCGGCTGCACTTCCTTAAAGCCTGGCAATGGCGCGCTGGCAGGACGGCTGGCCAGGGTGACGGTGTCGCCGACCTTGGCGGCCTTCAATTCCTTGATGCCGGCAATAATGAACCCCACCTGCCCCGCCGACAATTGCGGCAAGGACTGCGAGCGCGGCGAAAACACGCCGATGTCTTCCACCAGCTGCACCGAATCGGTGGCCATCAGGCGAATCTTGTCTTTCGGCTTCAAGGTGCCGTTAACCACGCGCACCAGCATCACCACGCCGACATAGGCGTCGTACCAGGAGTCGACGATCAGTGCCTGCAGCGGCGCATCCGGGTCACCTTTTGGTGGCGGCACCTTGACGATCAGTTGCTCCAGCACATCGAGCACGCCCAAGCCGGTCTTGGCCGAGCAATGCACGGCGTCGCCTGCATCGATGCCGATCACGTCTTCGATTTCGGCGATCGCGTTCGGCGGATCGGCGTTCGGCAAGTCGATCTTATTCAAGACCGGCACCACTTCCACGCCCAGGTCCAGCGCCGTGTAGCAGTTGGCGACGGTTTGCGCTTCCACGCCCTGCGAGGCGTCGACCACCAGCAGCGCACCTTCGCAGGCGGACAGCGAGCGCGACACTTCGTAGCTGAAGTCGACGTGGCCGGGCGTATCGATCAGGTTCAGGTTGTAGATCTGGCCATCGCGCGCCTTGTAGTGCAGGGCCGCCGTTTGCGCCTTGATGGTAATGCCGCGTTCGCGCTCCAGATCCATCGAATCGAGCACCTGCGCCTCCATCTCGCGGTCGGACAAGCCGCCACATAATTGAATGATGCGGTCAGCCAGGGTCGATTTACCGTGGTCAATATGGGCGATGATGGAGAAATTGCGTATGTTATTCATTAACTAATATGTGTGCGAGTGACAACACTGCTTTAACAGGAATCAAGGGGATCATGCCCGGGCCAAACCCGGCACCCCGCTCATGATGAAAAAAGCGCTCCGGGCAGGACATTTGCATGTCCAGGCGAGCGCTTTTGAAGCGACATAAGCTGCTGCTGCGGACAGGAGCTTTTTCGACCTCCCCATTTTACCGGATTTCAGAGTAGAAAGCCCGTCTTTCAGCGGCAGGCTCCCGGGCGGCGATGCAAATCAGTCATTTGCCTTGCGCCAGATAATGGCGCACAGCCGCTTCGTCGAGGAAGTAATGGCATAGCTCGGGCTGCGCCAGGGCGCCGTACAGCACCGGCACCAGCTCGTCGAAGCGCGCCAGCAGGGTCGCATCGGCCGAGTCATCGATATCGATGACCTCGACCGTGAACGGTTTCTCGGGCGTTTGCAATAGTTGCAGGGCGTCGAGCATGTCCTGGCAAAGGTGGCAGTAGCTGCGGGAGTAGAGGGTGAAGTGCATACGTCGGTGGTTGGCAGCGGAAGTCGGGGGTCGGACGGGGACGCCGGATCCCGGCGGGCGAATTCAAGCCTATGGCTTGAATTCGTATCCCGAAGGGACTGACCGTCAAGTTACTTGGCCGACGGGCGCAGGGACACGAATTGCGTCGTCTCGCCGCGGCGCACCAGCAGTGCCGAGGTTTTCTTCGGATCGAGCTTGCTGACCAGCGCGTTGAACTGCCTGGCGTCGCGCACGGCGACGTTGTTCAGTTGCAGGATCACGTCGCCAGGCTGCAGGCCCGCCAGGGCCGCCACGCCGTCGGCGTCATCGACCAGCACGCCGGCATCGATTTTCAACTCCTGCTTTTTGGCAGCCGGCACGTCGCTGACCTTCAGGCCCAGCGCGTTGCTGGTCTGCGCTTCCGGCTGCTTGTTGGTCGCCTTGCTGGCGGTTTTATCGCCTTCCAGTTCGGCCACCGTGACCGGCAGCTCGTGCTGGGCGCCCTTGCGCCAGACGGTGATGGTGGCCTTGCCGTTGACGGCGGCGCCGCCCACCAGCCGCGGCAGGTCGGACGAACGTTCGATCCGGGTGCCGTTGAATTTGAGGATAATGTCGCCGGGCTTGACACCGGCCTTGTCGGCCGGGCCGCCGGGCTCGACCATCGACACTTGCGCACCCTTGGCGTTTGGCAAGCCCAGCGATTCGGCCACTTCCTTGCTCACCTCGCCGATCTGCACGCCGATGCGTCCGCGCACCACTTTGCCGGTCTTTTTCAGCTGCTCGCCGACACGCATGGCTTCATCGATGGGCACGGCAAACGAAATGCCGTTGTAGGCGCCGGACAAGGTGGCGATCTGCGAATTGATGCCGATCACTTCGCCGCGCAGGTTGATCAGCGGGCCGCCCGAGTTGCCCGGATTGACGGCGACGTCGCTCTGGATCAGCGGCAAGTAGTCGCCCGTATCGCGCGACTTGGCAGAAATAATGCCGGCCGTCACCGTATTTTCCAGGTTGAACGGCGAACCGATGGCGATCACCCACTCGCCGACGCGGATCTTTTCCGAGTCGCCGATGGTCACGCGCGGCAGGCTGGCGCCCTCGATTTTCAGCAGCGCCACGTCGGTGCGCGCGTCGGCGCCGATCACCTTGGCCTTGAATTCGCGTTTATCCGTCAGCGTCACATACACTTCGTCGGCGCCGTCGACCACGTGCGCATTGCTGAGCACGTAGCCATCGGCGGAAATGATAAAGCCGGAGCCGACGCCGCGCTGCACCTCCTGTTCCTGCGGCGCGCGGCGGCTGCGCGGGTCCTGCTGGCGCGGCGTCGGCATGGCGCCGCCGAAGAAGCGGCGCAGGAATTCCTGCATTTCCTGTTCGTCGCTGCCGCCGGCGGCGGCGCCGCCCATTTTCAGCCGTTCAGTGGTGCGGATATTGACGACGGCCGGGCCGACGGCGTCGACCAGATCGGCAAAGTCCGGCAATTGCACCGAGCGCACGGCGGGCGCGGCCGCCTGGGCCGGCGCGGCGAGGCCCAGCATGGCGGGCGCAAAGAAGACGCCAGCGGTCCCCAGACACAAGGCGGAAAGCGTCTTCGCTGAAAACGTTTTGCTGTGGTCACAAATATTTTTTTTCATGGAGTTATCTTTTCGAACGTTAGTCGGAGCTGGCTGCCTGCCCCACGCGACGGCCACCGGCGCGCGCCAGGGGCAACATGGCAAACCGTACAACAATATATCGCATAAGCAAGATATCGCTTGCAGACAGTGTCAATCGTGCAGAAGGCAGGTGTCAAGAGGGAGCGGCCGGCATTAAGCCAGGCGTAAGCGGACTAGCGCTGGGGAACGATGCCGATATCGAGCTGTTCGACCGCCGGCGCGACAGTGGCCAGGACAGCGGCCGGTGCGGGCGCGGCTTCGCCCGCCAGGCGCCTGGCCAGCCGGGCCTCGAAGCCGGCGCTCAGGGCAACCCCATCCTGCCCGGTGCGCAGCGCCTCGCCGATCAGGCGATACGCCTGCCAGGCCTGCCGCCCTGCATCGGTATCGAGCGCGGCAAAGGCCAGTTCGAGTTCGTGGGCCGCCAGTTCGCCATCGGCCAGGGCCGAAATATGCTCTTGCAATCCTGGATGTGTGTCCATCATGGGGTCCTGCCAAAGTAATGAGGTGCTGCGTGAAGTGCTGACTGAATTGGTGCAGATTGCTCATGGTCAATGCATTACCAGCGCTTGTCAATCGGCATGTCCAGCAAGGGTTTGAGTTTCTCCGCAATCACCTCGCGTGCGCGAAAAATGCGGCTGCGCACGGTGCCGATCGGACAGGCCATGATCTCCGAGATTTCTTCATAGCTCAGCCCCTCGATTTCGCGCAGCACGATGGCGGTGCGCAATTCAATCGGCAGCACATCCATGGCCGCATTGACGGTGGCGGCAATTTGCTTGCTCGCCAGTACGGATTCCGGCGTGTTGTTATCACGCAGCTTGTCGCCGTCATCGAAGGATTCGGCCTGTTCGGCATCGGTGTCGCTGGACGTGGGCGTGCGCCGCCCCTGGGTAACCAGATGGTTTTTTGCCGTATTGATGCCGATGCGATAGAGCCAGGTATAAAAGGCCGCGTCACCGCGAAAATGCCGCAATGCCCGGTATGCCTTGATAAAAGTTTCTTGCACCACATCTTCGGCCTCCGCCGGATCATGCACCAGCCGCGATACCAGCCGCATCAATCGCCGCTGGTATTTTGATACCAGCACGTCAAATGCCCGCCTGTCGCCAGCCTGGACCCGCTCGACCAATAATTGATCACCTTCGCGTTCTGTCCTCACACCCTGTATCCCTGGTAGCATGCAGCGTGGGCGCCTGTATGGTTATAGAGTTGGCCCGCTGCAAGAAGTTCAGTATTTGCCGCATTTTTTATGACACCCTCCCCCGCGCCGCGATGGCGCGGCAAGCCACGGCCAGTTCGCGGAAGGCCAGCATGCCCGGCAGAGCACGCTGCACCACCACGGTGACGCTGCGCCCGTCGTCATCGGCCAGGCGCAGCACCAGCAGCGCAGGCCACAAGGTGGACCCGGGCAGCAGACGCAGCGGGGGCGTGGACGGCGCGAACCGGTCCTCGCGTGCTTCATGTTGCGTCAGCCGAAACTGGCCAACCGGTGAAATATCAAGCGTGTGCGGCTTTCTGCAAGAACGCCACACAGCCCCGGGCACGGCGAGCAACAGCACGCCGCCAGCCGCACTGAGCAGTGCAGCAGGCCAGCCCAGCGCATACGCGCCGGCCGCCAGCGGCCAGGCCGCCAGCACGGCGCCCAAGCCCAGGCAAGCTTGCAGCAAACCCAAACCGACAGGCGTGTGCAGGACAGCCGATATGGCAATCGACATAGACTCTCAATGGGGAAAACATCAGGCGCGCCGGCACCATGCCGGGCAAATTCAGGCGCCAACGAACGTTGGCGCCGAATCAGCGCTCACTACGGTTAGACCGCAGCGAGCGTCAGAAAGTTCAAGCTATTGCAGCTTATTTCGCTTTGCCGAAAATCAGCGTGCCATTCGTTCCGCCGAAGCCGAAAGAATTTTTCACTGCATAATCGATCTTCATGTCGCGCGCCGTATTGGCACAGAAGTCGAGATCGCAAGCCGGATCCTGGTTGAAGATGTTGATGGTCGGCGGCGACACCTGATGGTGGATCGCCAGCACCGTAAACACCGCTTCCAGGCCGCCAGCGCCGCCCAGCAAATGGCCGGTCATCGATTTTGTCGAGTTCACTACCAGGTTTTTCGCATGCTCGCCAAAGGTGCGCTTGATGCCCATCACTTCAGCCACGTCGCCTTGCGGGGTCGACGTGCCATGCGCGTTCAGGTATTGAATCTGGTCCGGGTTCAAGCCTGCGTTGTCGAGCGCCGCGATCACCGATTTGCTGCCGCCGCTACCATCTTCCAGCGGCGAGGTCATGTGATAAGCATCTGCGCTCATCCCGAAACCGTGCACTTCGGCATAGATCTTGGCACCGCGGGCCACCGCGTGCTCGTACTCTTCCAGCACCATCACGCCGGCGCCTTCGCCCAGCACGAAACCGTCGCGGTCGGTATCCCACGGGCGCGACGCCGTTGCCGGGTCATCGTTGCGGGTCGACAAGGCGCGTGCCGAGGCGAAACCACCCAGGCCCAGCGGCGAGACGGTCGATTCGGCACCGCCGGCGATCATGACGTCGGCATCGCCGTACTCGATCATGCGCGCGGCTGCGCCGATGCTGTGCAAACCGGTGGTGCATGCCGTGACGATGGCCAGGTTCGGGCCTTTCAGACCATATTTGATCGAAAGGTTGCCAGAGATCATGTTAATGATCGAGGCAGGCACGAAAAAGGGCGAGATGCGGCGCGGGCCACGTTTTTCGTACTCGGACTTGGTTTCTTCGATCAGCGGCAAGCCACCGATGCCGGAGCCGATGATCACGCCGATACGCTCGGCGTTTTCTTCGGTCACTTCCAGGCCACAGTCCTGCATCGCCTGGATGCCGGCAGCCATGCCGTAATGGATGAAGGTATCCATATGGCGGGCTTCCTTACCGGAGATATACTCTTCGATATTGAAACCTTTGACTTCACCGGCAAAATGCGTGGTGAATGGCTGCGCGTCGAATTTGGTAATCGTGGCAATACCCGATTTTCCTTCGACGATTGCGCTCCACGCCTCGGCAATAGTATTGCCGACAGGTGAAACGCAGCCCAGGCCGGTGACAACAACACGACGGTTTTTAGAACGGCTCAAGCGATTCTCCTGAAGTCGGTCAGTCAGGCTCAGGCCTTGACGTGTGCGGTAGCGTAGTCGATCGCTTGCTGCACGGTGGTGATTTTTTCAGCTTGTTCGTCAGGAATTTCCATTTCGAATTCGTCTTCCAGGGCCATCACCAGTTCCACGGTGTCCAGGGAATCGGCGCCCAGGTCGTCGACGAAGGAGGATTCGATTTTGATGTCTGCTTCTGCAACGCCCAGTTGCTCAGCGACGATTTTCTTAACGCGTTGTTCGATATCCGACATGTTATGGCTCCAAAGTGTGTGTTACGGAAAGTGCGCGCATTTTATCAGGTTTGCGCGCGCTAATACTAATTTCGGTGTCTGCTGATAATTCGACCGAAACTGCTGCTAAAAGATGCGATTATAGTCAAAAAACCAGTTGCATATCATGCCACAACCGGTATCTCCACTGTCTTTCACATCAATTCATGTACATGCCGCCGTTCACGTGCAAGGTGGTGCCCGTGATATACGCCGCTTGCGGCGAGGCCAGGAAAGCCACGGCCGCCGCCACGTCTTCCGGCTTGCCCAGGCGCGACAGCGGAATTTGCGTCAGCAAGGCTGCGTGCTGCTCTTCACTCAAGGCCTTGGTCATGTCGGTATCGATAAAGCCGGGGGCGATGCAATTGACAGTAATGTTGCGGCTGCCGATTTCACGCGCCAGTGCGCGGCTCATGCCTTCCACGCCGGCCTTGGCCGCCGCGTAATTCATCTGGCCGGGATTGCCCGACGAGGCCACCACCGAGGTGATGTTGATGATACGCCCGGCCTTGGCCTTCATCATGCCGCGCAATACCGCGCGCGACAGGCGGCCAACGGCCGACAGATTGGTCATGATGACATTGTCCCACTCTTCGTCCTTCATGCGCATGGCCAGCTGGTCTTGCGTGATGCCCGCATTGTTGACCAGGATCGACAGGCTGCCGTAGGTTTTCTGCACCTCATCGACCACTTGCGCGCAGCGCGCCGCGTCGGTCACGTTCAGGACCACGCCCTTGCCGGCCACGCCTTCGGCGGCCAGGTAATCGGTGATCGCCTGCGCGCCACTTTCCGAGGTCGCGGTGCCGACCACGGTGGCGCCCTGCTTGCCCAGCTCGGTGGCGATGGCGCGGCCGATGCCGCGCGAAGCGCCCGTGACCAGCACGACTTGATTTGTTAGCTTCATGAGTATCCTTAAAAATGGCTGGCGGCAGCGGGGCGAGCCCGCGGCCATGCGCTGTTTATTTGAGCTGCGTCAAAATTCGGTCAAGCGAGGCCTGGTCGACGATGGCGTCGCCCACCAGCACCGGATCGATGCGCTTGGCCAGGCCCATCAGGACCTTGCCGGGACCGCATTCGATCACCTGGGTGATGCCATCCGCCGCCACCTTCCGCATGGTTTCCACCCAGCGCACCGGGCTGGCCGCCTGGCGCACCAGTGCATCCCTGATGCCGGCCGGATCGGTCACAATGGCGACATCGACGTTGTTGATCAGGGCGATCTGCGGCGCATTGAAGGACAGCTCGGCCATGTAGTCGCGCAGGCGGTCCGATGCGGGTTTCAGCAGCGAGGAATGAAATGGCGCCGACACCGGCAGCTTCATGGCGCGCTTGGCGCCCTTGGCCTTGGCCAGTTCGCAGGCGCGCTCGACAGCGGCTGTATGGCCGGCGATCACTACTTGCGCCGGCGCATTGAAGTTGACAGGCTCGACCACCAGGGCCGGGTTTTCAGCGGCCGCTTCCGCACACGCGGCGCGCACATCGTCGTCCGACAGGCCCAGCACCACGGCCATGGTGCCCTGCCCGACCGGCACGGCTTCCTGCATCGCCTGCGCGCGGAAGCGCACCAGCGGCACCGCGTCCTTGAACGCGATCACGCCGGCGGCCACCAGCGCCGAGTATTCACCGAGGCTGTGACCGGCCACCACGGTGGGCAGCGGGCCACCGGCCGCCAGCCAGGCGCGGTAGAAAGCCACGGCCGCCGTCAGCATCACGGGCTGGGTATTGGTGGTCAGGTCCAGCGCTTCCTTCGGACCTTCGGCGATCAGCTTGCCCAGGTCGAATTGCAGCGCTTCGGACGCTTCCGCCACGGTCTGCGCCACCACCGGATTGCCGGCAAAACCGTCGAGCATCGCGATCGCTTGCGAACCTTGGCCTGGGAAAACAAATGCAAATTGTGTCATCGTGACTCCGTTTTTTTAATAGTTTGCAACTTACATGCGAGCCAGTACGGCGCCCCAGGTAAAGCCGCCGCCCACGCCTTCCATCATCACATTGTCGCCTTTTTTGACGCGGCCATCGCGCACGGCAAGGTCGAGCGCCAGCGGGATCGAGGCGGCCGAGGTATTGCCGTGCTGGTCGACGGTGACGACCATCTTCTCCAGCGGCAATCCAAGTTTCTTGGCGGTGCTGTTCATGATGCGGATATTGGCCTGGTGCGGGATCAGCCAGTCGATCTGGTCCTGCGTCATGTTGGCGTGCGCCAGGGCTTCGTGGGCGACTTTTTCCAGCACCGACACGGCCAGCTTGAATACGGCCGGGCCATCCATGTACAGGAAGGCGCTGCCGGCCAGGGCGCCGCCGGCCACATTGCCCGGTACGCTCAGGATGTCCGAGTGGCGGCCATCGGCGTGCAGCTTGGTGGCCAGGATGCCAGGCTCTTCCGATGCCGTCAGCACGATGGCGCCGGCGCCGTCGCCGAACAGCACACAAGTGCCGCGGTCGTCGAAATTCAGGATGCGCGAAAACACTTCGGCGCCGATCACCAGCACGTTTTTATGCATCCCCGACTGAATAAAACTGTCGGCGGTGGCGACCGCGTAGACAAAGCCGCTGCAGACGGCCTGCACATCGACCGCCGCGCAGTTGTTGGTGATGCCCAGCTTGTTCTGCACGATGCAGGCGGTGCTGGGGAAGCTGCCGAAAAAGTCGGGAGTCGAGCTGGCGACGATGATCAGGTCCAGGTCATTGCCGTCGAGACCGGCCATCTCGAGCGCCTTTTTGGCCGCTTCGACGCCGAGGTCCGAGGAGTTTTGCATTGGTGCCGCGTAATGGCGCGCCGAGATGCCGCTGCGCGAGACGATCCATTCATCCGAGGTCTCGATGCCCTTGGCGGCGAGCTGTTCCGTCAGATCCTGGTTGGTGACGCGTTTTTCCGGCAGGTAGCTGCCGGTGCCGATGATTTTGCTGTAGGTTTTACGTACGATAGTCATGCTTGCCATCCACTAAATGCTGGAGCTTGTTGATGTAGGTACTTCCGCCACTGGCGTGCGCGGCATCAGCTCGGCGATCATGCTGGCCAGGTGGGCCTGCACATCATTCTTTGCCGCCTCATAGGCGCGGCGCAAGGCCCATTCGAAGGAATAGGCATCGGCGCCGCCATGGCTCTTGATGACCAGGCCACGCAGGCCCAGCAGGCTGGCGCCGTTATAACGCGAAGGATTCAGGCGGTTGGTGATGGCTTTCAGCGCGCCGCGCGCGATCAGGGCGCCCAATATGGTAATCGGATTGCGCTTGAATTCCGAGGTCAGCACGTCCTTCATGAAACGCGCCAGGCCTTCGATGGCCTTCAGGGTGACGTTGCCGACAAAGCCGTCGCAGACGACGATATCGGTAGTGCCCTTGAAAATATCATTGCCTTCCACGTTGCCGTAGAAGTTCAGCGCGCCACGCTCGTGGTCCGCCTGCAAGAGCTTGGCGGTCAGTTTCACCACTTCATTGCCCTTGATATCTTCCGTGCCGACGTTCAACAGGCCGATGGTCGGGCGCTCGATGTTTTCCATGGCGGACACCAGCACCGAGCCCATGATGGCGAACTGGTGCAAGTGATGCGGTTCGCAATCAACGTTGGCGCCCAGGTCCAGCATATAGGTAGGACCGTTTTTCTGGTTCGGCAGGATGCTGCAGATGGCCGGGCGGTCGACGCCCGACATGGTTTTCAATACATAGCGCGACACGGCCATCAGGGCGCCGGTGTTGCCTGCGGAAACGCAGGCTTGCGCCGCGCCACTCTTGACCTGTTCGATGGCCACGCGCATCGACGAATCCTTCTTGCGGCGCAGCGCCACTTCCAAGGGATCGTCCATGGTAACTTGTTCGGAGGCATGCAATACCGACAGGCGCGGATGCGTCTCTGCCTTGTGCTTTTTCAGCTCGGCACGGATCACGTCTTCCAATCCAACCAGGATCAGTTCGGCGTCAGGCTCGTGTTCAATAAAGGAAATTGCTGCGGGGATAGTGACTGAGGGACCATGATCTCCGCCCATGCAGTCGATAGAAATTTTGATTGTCATTTGGTGTGATTCAGTACCGCTGCGGGCTTGCGGCAAGATGTGAATCGGACTGTCGCTGCAGGGATGCGCAGACCTGGTCAGCAGGATTCAAAATGACGGTGCGCAAGATGAATTGCAGCCGATAAAAAAGAAGAAGCGGCGCCACGCCGAAAAACCAACGCAACACCGCTTTCATCTTACCCAACAAAACGTCGATTACTCGTCGTTTTTGGTCTTCAACACTTTACGGCCACGATAGAAGCCGTTAGGGCTGATATGGTGACGCATGTGTGTTTCGCCGGTAACTGGCTCGACGCTCAATTGCGGCGCGACCAGGAAGTCGTGCGAACGGTGCATGCCGCGCTTGGAAGGGGTTTTCTTGTTCTGTTGAACTGCCATGATGACTCCTAATACATAAGTTCTAAAATTTTAGCACAATCGATCAGCAAATTCATGCGAATCGAGTATCCCAGCGGCAAAGACTATCCGAAAACAGGCCGTACCGACATCGTTTATTTCATGCTACGTTTCACTACACATTGCCATACTCGATTACTACACGCGTTTGACACGTCTGTTACCTACTACTTGTTCTATTCTGGCTTCAAGTCTTTCAGTGCCGCAAACGGCGACTTCTTTTCAGTCTTGAGAGCATCGAGCTGCGCCGTATCGGGGCAGACGTCATGTTTGGGTACCTGCGGCAGAGCCAGCAAGGCTTCATCTTCGATCAGCGCCGCGGCATCCATGCTGCGGCTGCCGACGATCACGTCAATCGACTCATCGTCGATGATTTCTTCGATCTCGTCCGCATGCTCGTCATCCTTGCCGAGCATCAGCACTGTCGAAGAATCGATATCGTAAGCAAACGGGGCCAGGCAGCGCTGGCATACCAGCTGAACCGTGCCGTTGACCGACAAGGTCAGTTGCGGGTAGCCCAGCTTGCTGGTGCTGCCGACGATTTTCCAGGCGATCTCGCCGGAGCTATCTGCGCAATCCTTGGTCAACCGGGTCATTTCAGCGACAGGAGTGACACCCTCGCGGCTCCCGCTGATACGACAAAAATCAAAGGCGTCGATCACAAAAGCATTCATTGGTAGAAAATTTCCCCGGAAAACCAGCGATGATAGCAGGGTTTTCAAGCCGGAGTCAAAGCCCGCGTGCTTTTTTTTGATATCAAGCAGGCCACATCAAGACCCGCAACCGCAAGCAAATTGCCCAGCAACGCCGCGAGCGACTACACTGGCGGCCTTGCCAGCGGCTTTATTGACAACGAATGATACCAACTTCCACCCCATTGCGCTTGATTCTCGCGTCGAGTTCCGCCTATCGCAAGGAACTGCTGTCGCGTTTGCGCCTGCCGTTCGAGGTGGCGGTGCCCGACCTCGACGAGCGCCCCCTGCCCTTTGAAACCCCCAGCGCCACCGCGCTGCGCCTGGCGCAAGCCAAGGCGCAGGCCGTGCTTGACCGCTTTCCCGGCAGCCTGGTGATCGGTTCCGACCAGGTCGCCACCCTCGATGGCGCGCAGATCGGCAAGCCGGGCAACCACGCCAACGCGCTGTGCCAGCTGCAGACCATGCGCGGACGCGAAGTGATCTTTCACACGGCGCTGTGCCTGCTCGATGGCCGCCAGGCCGTCGCCACGGCGCAGGTCGAGGATGTGCGCACCCTGGTCACCGTGCGCGACCTGCCCGACGCCGAGCTCGATGCCTATTTGCGCATCGAACAGCCTTACGACTGCGCCGGCAGCGCCAAGAACGAGGGGCTGGGCATCGCCATCCTGGAAAGCATCGACACCACCGACCCGACCGCCCTCACCGGCCTGCCGCTGATCGCCTTGAGCAGCATGCTGCGCCGCGCGGGCGTGGCGTTTTTCACCATTTAACAAGCACACACCATGACCGGCACCCTTTATCTGATCCCCAACCACCTCGGCCTGTCCGACAACCCGGACGACGCGCTCGGCCATATCATTCCTGAACAGGTACGGCACATCACCTCGCAGCTCGATTATTTCGTTGCCGAAAACGCCAAGACGGCGCGCGCCTTTCTGAAACTGGTCGGCATCAAGCATCCGCTGGCGAAACCTTTACAGGAAATCACGATTTCCGAACTGAACGTGAATACCCCGGCGCAGGCGCTGGCCAGCCTGCTGGCGCCGCTGCTGGCGGGGCGCGACGCGGGGCTGGTATCGGAGGCTGGCGTGCCGGCCGTGGCCGATCCGGGCGCCGACCTGGTGCGCCTGGCGCACCAGCATGGCGTCAAGGTGCGCCCACTGGTAGGGCCGTCGTCGATCCTGCTGGCGGTCATGGCCAGCGGCCTGAACGGCCAGAGCTTTGCCTTCAATGGTTACTTGCCGACCGATGCGGCGCTGCGCGCCAGGCGCATCAAGGAACTGGAAGGCCGCTCGCGCAGCGAAAAGCAGACCCAGCTTTTCATTGAAACGCCGTACCGCAACGCCGCCATGCTTGACGCGCTGGTGGCACAGTGCGCACCATCGACCCTGATCTGCGTGGCAACCGACCTGAGCCTGGAGACGGAAGCCATCCAGACCCTGAATGGCGGCCAATGGAAAAAACAACTGGCGGCCGGCAAGGCGCCCGACTTCCACAAGAAGCCGACCGTGTTCCTGCTGCTGGGCCAATAAGCTTTAATGCACGGCGCGGGAAATGCCATGCACATAGTCGTTGACCCAGGCATAGGCGGCCACCTGGATGGCCGTCAGCTCGTTTTCCGACAATTGCAAATGTTCCAGCATGGCGGCCGTGGCCGGGCCGCCATCGGCTTGCTCGACCTGCTCGACCAGCGCCAGCATATTGCCCAGCTCGCCATGGCGGAACAGCAGCGCATCGCTGACCTTGCTGTTCACGCGCACGCTGCTGACCACTTCGCTCATCTGCATGGAAAAGAGCGTGTCCATCAGTGACATGATGCCGACCGTAAAGCCGATATCCGCATATTGATGCTGGCCCGGGCGCAGTTTTTGCGTCATCAGCTCGAGCAGTTTGCCGCGCGTGGTGGCCAGCTGCAGCAAGGGCGAAGTAAACTGCGCCGACGTACCGGGCCGCACATACAACAAAATCTGCAGCCAGCGCTGCAGCTGGCGCCGCCCCAGCAGCAGCAAGGCCTGGCCCAGGGTATCGACGCGCACGCCGGCGCTGACGGCCGGCGTATTGACCAGGCGCAGCAGATTGAGACCGATCATCGCGTCGTGCTTGATGCAGCGTTCCAGCTCGCGGTTGTCGGCATTGCTCCGTATCAGTTCAAGCAGGTGCAAAATCGCGAGATCCGAGGCCGACATGCGCTTGCCGCTCAGAATCACAGGCCGCGCAAAATAATAACCCTGGAAAAAATCAAAGCCCAGCGCCAGGCATTGCTCGAACTGCGCCAAGGTTTCCACTTTTTCGGCCAGCAGCTTTTTGCGCGACACGGCCAGCACTTGCGCCAGGCGCGGCAATTCGTCGGGCGTCAGCTGGGCGATATCGACCTTGATCACGTCGACCAGCGGCAGCAATTGCTGCACGTCGGGCGTATCGAGCACCACGTCGTCGAGCGCAAAACGGAAACCGGCCTGGCGCAGCTCGCTGATGCGGGCCAGCAGGGCCGGCGTCGGCCGCACGGTTTCGAGGATTTCCAGCACCACCTTGTGATGCGGTAAAAAGCCGATAAAGTCGCTCATCAGCGCCACCGCGTCGACATTGATAAAGGCCAGTTGCAAGCCCACCACCTGTTCCATGCCCAGCTCCGAGGCATGGGCGATCACGGTGGCGGTGGCCGCCACGGCGTCGCCGGTCATCCTGGCCTGGTTCTCGGCAGTGCTGCGAAACAGCAACTCGTAAGCGACCAGGCGCTGGTCGCGGTTCAGGATGGGTTGGCGGGCGAGAAAGAAATCCTGCAGCGCAGTTTTTTGAGTATGCAAGGAGATAGTCATGGAACAGCCCGCGAATGAGGGCCGCGTTCAGGCGGCGGCAGGGCCTGGGCCGGCGCTGGCCGGCCCGCAGCCAGTATAGCCCCGGCCTGCCCGATGACGATGCACTGCAGCGCACGCCGTGCGCGCAAACCACATTCAGACCCGGCGCGTGCCCGTGTTCCTGACGCCGCCCTTGCCTGTTTCCAGCACGAATTTGGCGCCGTTGTCGCGGCCCAGCACCTTGACCAGGTAGGGCATCACTTCGCGCAGCATCGGCTCCAGGGTGTACGGCGGGTTCAGGATGAACATGCCGCTGCTGTGCAGGCCGAAGCCGTCCGGCGATGGCGTATTGACCGTCAGCGTCACATGCAGCCATTCCGTCGAAGGCAGCTGCTTGAGCTTGTCGGCGAACTGGCGCGATTCCATGCGCTGCAGCACCGGGTACCAGACGGCATAGATGCCGGACGGAAAGCGCACGAGAGCGTCGGCCAGGGTGTCCTTGACCTTGCGGTAATCCATCTTGTCTTCGTACGGCGGGTCGATCAGCACCAGCGCGCGGCGTGAGGGCGGCGGCAGCAGGGCTTTCAGGCTCTGGAAACCGTCGGCCTTGGTGATGATGACGCGCTTGCCGCGCACGGTCGGACGCTCGCCCTGGGCCTGCGCATGGGCTTCGACCTTGCGGAAGTTGTCGGCCAGGATCTTCGCATCGGCCGGGTGCAGCTCGAACAATCGCAAACGGTCCTGCTCGCGGCTGACCTGGTCGGCGCAGTACGGCGAACCCGGGTAGTAGCGCATCTTGCCGCTCGGATTCATTTCCTTGATCAGCTTCAGATACTCGGCCAGCGACACCGGCAGGTCGGTACGGTCCCACAGCGGGGCGATGCCGGTTTCATATTCGGCGTTCTTCGACGCATAGCCGCCGTCGAGCGCATACACGCCGGCGCCCGAATGGGTATCGATATAACTGTAGGCGGTATCTTTTTGATTCAGGTACTGCAACAACTGAATCTGCACATAATGCTTCAACACATCGGCGTGATTACCCGCATGAAAGGCGTGGCGGTAACTCAACATAAGCTGGCAATTCCATAAAATAAAGTAAAGGTGGGGCTGCGCTTACACCGGGCAGAGCATGGGAACAGACTGGGAGGGTCAGGCTGCCGGACCAGAAACAGCATGGACCAGCGTAATGAGCGCGCAATTTCCAGCATTATCCACCAGAAAGCGTCTCGGCATCAAAAAACCGCTTTAACGGACCGGGCAGTAGCCGAACCCGCTTCTGGCTGGCGCGGTAAAATACGCCCATCGGCGCGAGCGCCCTCTGCACTGAATGCCACAACGACATGCATAGCCTGACCTTAACTACCGACAACCGCGCCCAGATCGCGGCCCAGCTGGCCGGTCCGCGCTGGATCGTCGCCTGCCTGTGCGCGCAATGGTGCGGCACCTGCGCCACCTACCGCGCCACGTTCGAGGAACTGGCCGCGCGCCATCCGGACAAGCTGTTCGTCTGGGTCGATATCGAAGACCAGGCCGATGTGATCGGCGAACTCGATATCGAGAACTTCCCTACCCTCCTGATCCAGCAGGACGACAACGTGGCGTTTTTCGGCACCGTACTGCCCGACGGCGGCCTGGCGCACCGCATGGTGCAGGCGCAGCAGGCATTGAGCGCCGAAGAACTGGCCGCGCTGTCGACCAGCACGCCAGAGCGCCGCAGCTGGCAGCGCGACAGCAATCTGCGCACCATGCTGGCCAGCTGACCTTTTTACCCCAGCCGCAAGGGCAGGCTGCGCAGCCGCTTGCCGGTCAGTTTGAACACGGCATTGGCCACCGCCGGCGCGATCGGCGGCGTGCCCGGTTCGCCCACGCCTTGCGGATGCGCCGCGCTGGCGATAATGATGGTCTCCACCTCGGGCGCCTGCCCCATGCGCAGCACCGGATAGTCGTGGAAGTTGCCCTGCTCCACCTTGCCGTCCTTGAAGGTGATCTCGCCGCCGAGCGCCGCCGACAGGCCGAACAGCACGCTTGATTCCATCTGCTGGGCAATGATATTCGGGTTGACGGCCAGGCCGCAATCGATGGCGCACACCACCCTGTGCACGCGGATCTCGCCGTTTTCCAGCGATACCTGCGCCACTTGCGCGACGATGCTGCCAAACGACTGGTGCAGCGCCACCCCGTGCGCGTGGCTGGCCGGCGCGCTGCCAGCCCTGGCCACGGCGGCGTCGAGCACTGCCAGGTGGCGCCGATGGTGTTGCAGCATGGCGCGCCGGTAGGCCACCTCATCCTGCCCGGCAGCATGCGCCAGTTCGTCGACAAAGCTTTCCTTGAAAAACGCATTGTGCGAGTGGCCCACCGAGCGCCAGTAGCCGACCGGCACGCTGCTGTCGGCAATCACATGAGCGATGCGCTGGTTGGCGATCTCGTAGGGCAGGTCGAATTCGCCTTCCGCCGTGGTCTTGTCCGGTCCCATGCCGGGCAGGCCGAAATTGCGCTGCAAATACTGGTGCGTGATCGAGGCGCTGACCGATTGATTGTCCCAGGAAGCGATGCGGCCCTGCGCATCGAGCCGTGCGACAAAGCGCGCCAGCGCGGCGGGACGGTACATATCGTGTTTCGTATCCTGCTCGCGCGTCCAGATCAGCTGCACCGGCGCGCCCTCGCACTGCAGCGCGATGGCCACCGCCTGCGCCACCATGTCCACTTCCAGGCGCCGGCCAAAGCCGCCACCGAGCAGCAGCACCTCGATCGTGACGTCGCCGCTGGCCACGCCGGCCACTTTCGCCGCCACGTCGACGGCGATGCCGGGCGCCTGGGTCGAGGCCCACAGGTGCACCTTGCCGTCCTTGACTTGCGCGGTGCAGTTGACCGGCTCCATCGCCGCATGCGCCAGAAAAGGCGCACGGTATTCGGCCGTCACTTGCCTGAGCGCCTGCACGTGCTTGCCATCGACCTCGCCGCTGGCATGGTAGACATGGCCCGCTTCGGCGTCGAGCAGGCGCGCAAAATCGGCAAATACCTCGGCGCTCGACAGATGCGACTGCGCTCCCGCCCGCCACTGGGTCGGCAAGGTGGCCGCCGCCTGTTTCGCGCGCCACCAGGTATCGGCCACCACGGCCGCGCACGAGATGCGGTGCTGGCCCAGGGCCGGCGTCAGGTCCAGCACTTTTTTCACGCCAGGCATGGCCAGCGCCACCGGCGCATCGAACGACGACAGAGTGTCGCCCAGGCGGCGCGGCAGATGCAGAGCCGCGTACAGCATGCCGGGCGGACGCGCGTCGATGCCGAACACGGCGCGTCCATTGACTTTTGACGGCGTATCGCGGCGCGCAACCGCCTTGCCGATCAGCCTGAATTGCGCCGGCGATTTCAATACCGGCTGGCCCGGGTCCAGCACGGCAGCGCGCGACGCCAGGCTGGCGTAGCTGGCGCGCCGGCCATCGGCGTGGAACACTTCACCATCCTGCGTGCGGCATTGGGCCACCGTGGCGCTCCACTGCGCGCAAGCGGCCGCCACCAGCATGGCGCGCGCGCAGGCGCCCGCCTCGCGCATCGGCTGCCAGCCATCCTTGACGCTCGACGAGCCGCCGGTCACGATCACGCCCAGCTCGCGCGCGGCCTTGGCCACCGTCCACTGCGCCAGTTGCTTGAGCCTGCCGTTGTCGTCGGGATGGAACGGCAGGCCGTCGACCAGCATGGCGACATTGCCGAAGATCTTGTCCATCGGCGCCTGCACCAGGGTAATGGACGCCAAAGGCACGTCGAGCTCCTCGGCCACCAGCATGGCCAGCGCCGTATACACGCCTTGCCCCATTTCGCTGCGCGGCATGGCCAGCAGGACCGTGCCGTCGGCTTGCAGCGCCAGCCAGCCGTTCAGCGCCACGGCGCCGCCCTTGACGGGCAAGGGGCTGCTGCCGTGCAGGCGCTGGCGCGGCGGCAGCACGCCCCAGCCCAGCACCAGGGCACCAACGCCGGCCACGCCCAGCCCCAGGCCTTTCAGCAAAAAACGTCGGCGGGCAGTGGAAGTGTTTGCAGTCATGGGATTGTTCCAGTGAGTATCAGTGATCGCGCCAGCGCTCGACTATATCCTGCGCCAGCACCGGCCGGCTATAAAAATAGCCTTGCGCCAGGCGGCAGCCATGGCGCAGCAGGAAGGCGGCCTGCTCCTCGGTTTCCACGCCTTCGGCGATCACCGACAGCTGCATGCTCTTGCCCAGTTCAATGATCGCAATCGCGATCGCTTCGTCGTTGGCGTCGCGCGCGATATCCTTGATGAAGGAGCGGTCGATTTTCAGGGTCTGCACCGGCAATTGCTTGAGGTAGGCCAGCGAGGAATAGCCGGTGCCGAAATCATCGATGGCCAGGCCCACGCCGATGGCGTGCAGGTCGTTGATAAAGCCGAGCGCGTCGCCGGTGTTCATGATCACCGACTCCGTCACTTCCAGCTGCAGCCGCTGTGGTTCGAGCCCGGTTTCGCGCAGGATGTCGGCCACCATGCCGGCCATGCTGCCGCGCTCGAACTGCTTGACCGACAGGTTGACGGCCATCTTCGGCACCTGCAGGCCCTGCGCCTGCCAGCGCATCATCTGGCGGCACGCCTCGTCGAGCACCCACTTGCCCAGCTGGTTGATATAGCCGCTGTCTTCGGCCAGCGGTATAAAGCGGGCCGGCGCGACCAGTCCCAGTTCGGGGTGGTTCCAGCGCACCAGCGCTTCCACGCCGATCAGGCGGCCGGTATCGATTTCCACCTGCGGCTGGTAGTTCAAAAAGATCTCGTTCTTTTCGATCGAACGGCGCAAAAAGGTTTCCAGGCGCAGCTTTTCGATGCCCTCGCCCGTCATCGACGGCGCATAGAAGCGGTAGCCGTTGCGCCCGCGCGCCTTGGCCTGGTACATGGCCACGTCGGCATTGCGGATCAACATGTTCAGGTCCTGCGCATCGTCGGGGTACAGGCTGACACCCACGCTGCAGGTGACGAACAATTCGTGGCTGGCCACCAGGAAGGGCTGCTCGAACATGCCGACCAGTTTTTCCGCCACCTGGGAAGCGCCGTACTGGCCGTCGACATTTTCCAGCAGCACGATGAATTCGTCGCCGCCCAGCCGCGCCAGGGTATCGCCTTCGCGCAGCCGCGCCGACAGCTGCGCCGCCACCTGCTGCAGCAATTCGTCGCCGATATGGTGGCCGAGGGTGTCGTTGACATTCTTGAAGCGGTCGAGGTCGATGAACAGGATCGCCAGCTGTTCGGTGCTGCGCGCGGCGCGCAGCAAGGCGTGCTGCAGGCGGTCGTGGAACAGCAGGCGGTTCGGCAGCGCGGTGAGCGGATCGTGATGGGCCAGGTGGTCGAGCTTTTCCTGCGCCTGCTTCACTTCGGTGATGTCGCGCGACACACCCACGTAATGGGTGGTCAGCGCCTTGGTGTCGCGCACCGCGCTCAAGGTCAGCCATTCGAGATAGATCTCGCCATTCTTGCGCCGGCGCCACAGCTCGCCGCGCCAGAAACCGGTGCCGATCAGCTCATCCCACATGGCCTGGTAAAACGCCGGATCATGGCGTTCGGAGCGCGTCAGCGACGAGTGCCTGCCGACCGCATCGGCCTCGGCATAGCCGGTAATTTGCGTAAAGGCCGGATTGACGGCGACGATCACGCCCTCGATATCGACCACCATCACGGCGTCGGCGATATGTTCGAGCACGGTGGCCGACAGGCGCAGCTCTTCTTCGGCTTCCTTGCGCGCGGTGATGTCGGCATACACCCAGATGCTGCCTTCGGCGGGACGCAGCGGATCGAGCGCGCAGCCGCTGACCAGCGCCCAGAACAGGCTGCCGTCCTGGCGCCGGTAGTGGCGCTCTTCGCTGAAGTCGCCGCCCGCCGCCATCGCCGGATACTGGCGTTCGCCCGCTTCCTCGAAATCGTAGCGGGTGGGGAACACGATGGCGGTCGAACTGCCCGTCATGCCGCCATAGCCGTAGCCGAACAGCTCTTCGCAGCGGCGGTTGACCGAGACGATGCGGCGGTGGCGCACGAACATCACGCCGAACATCACGTTGTCGAGGATCGCGCTCTGTTCGGTCAGCAGCGCTTCGATGCGCATTTCATGGTGCTTGCGCTGGCTGATGTCGGCGATGATGCCGTCGACCCAGACCATGCCGCCGACGCCGGCCTGCGGCTGGCCGTTTTCGGCCACCCAGCGTTCGGTGCCGGAAGCGTCGACGATACGGTATTCCAGTGCATATGGCCGCATCTCGCCGACCGCCTGCTTGACAGCGCGCCGGTGCGTGCGGCGCTCTTCGGGACAGATCAGGTCGACCCAGGCGTGGGTGCCGCCGCGCATCAGCTGCGCGGCCGTGTAGCCGGCGATGTCTTCGATGGCGTCACTGACGAAATCGATGGCGCCGTCGGGCCGGTAGCGGAACACGGCGCCCGGCACCTGCGTGACGATGGTGCGGAAGCGCTCCTCGCGCTGGCCGACATCTTCGAACAGCTGGCCGATGGCGGCGCGCATCCGTTCGAGCTGCGCGGCCAGCCGGCCCAGTTCGTCGTTGCCGCCCGCTTCCAGGCGCGTGTCGAAGTCGCCATGCGACAGGCGGTCGGAAAAGCGCATCAGGCGGCGCAAGGGTTTGAGCAGGCGGCGGTTCATGAACAGCACGATCAGCGCGGTCGAGATGGCCAACTGGGCGCCCAGCACGAACACATAGGCGATCTGCTTTTCGCGCAGGTCCTGCTGGCTGCGCGCATCGTCCATTTCCACCACCACATGGCCGATGCGCTCGCCGCGCACGGCGATATCGCGTTCGGCCCGGTAGACATTGCCGACCGGGCGCTGCCGCGCCTGCAGGCGCATGAATTCGCTCTCGCCCTGGCCCACCACCTGCACCAGCAGCACGGCGCGGTCGCGCATCACCGATTCGACCAGCGACTGGGCCGATTCGGCATTCATGTTCCAGAGCGACTCCTGCATGCCCAGCGCCAGGATGTCGGCATTGCGCTGCAGCGCTTCATTGAGGCTGGTACGCGCCGACTGGCGCTCGTGCACGCCGACCAGCAGATAGCTGCCGATCAGGGCGGGAACCACCAGGCCGCCCAGCACCACCAGCATCAGGGCGCCGTAGATCGAGGCACCATACAGGGTGCGCAGGCTGGCCAGCCAGCGGCGAAAGGGGGAATTAACCATGCAGGCACGGGCCTGGGTGAGTCATGCAAGCGGTCATCGGATGGCGGCGGAAGGTTACGGGAAGCGAACGACGGGAGGAATTTTCTAACGGCAATTATGCATGGAAAAAGCGCGCAAAGTCACATCTGGCGCCGCGGCTTGCAGGAATATGCACCAGAAACCACACGCCCCAGCATAAAAGCCCACAGCTTGCTATCATCGCGCCACTTTACCTAGAGGAACCACCATGACCTTCTCCATCCACTCCGCATCGATTCCCGTCTTCAAGCAAATCCTCGGCAGCCTGGCCGCCATCCTGGACAAGGCGCAAACGCATGTGCAGGACAAGAAAATCGATCCGAACGCGCTGCTGCAGTACCGTTTGTTCCCGGACATGCTGCCTTTCGTGCGCCAGATCCAGATCGCCACCGATTTTGCCAAGGGCTGCGGCGCGCGCCTGGCCGGCGTGGCCGTGCCGCCGTATGAAGATAGCGAACAGAGCTTTGCCGAACTGAAGGCGCGCATCGTGAAAACCATCGCCTTCCTGGACAGCCTGCCGCAAGCGGACATCGAAGGCAGCGAAACGCGGGCGATTACCACCGGCAGCGGCGAAAAGACCAAGCACTTCACGGGCCAGACCTATCTGTTCCACTACGCGCTGCCGCATTTCTTCTTCCATGCGACCACCGCCTACGACATCCTGCGCCACAACGGTGTTGAAGTCGGTAAAAAAGACTTTATCGGCAGCTATTAATAGCAGAGGCGTCAGCTATTCCGGCGCGGATACCCCTGCGCCAGTATCCGCACCCACACGGCTTCTTTCTGCTCCGGCGTCATCGACACCCAGTGCGCGACCTCCACCACGCTGCGGCCACAGCCGCGGCAGATTTCATCGAACGTGGTGGAGCAAACGGCCACGCACGGCGTGTCCGGGCGTTCGGGCAGGTCGGCAATCTCATTTGCCATCTGACGCCACCTTCGCGATGCCGAGCTTTTCCCAGCCTTCCAGACCCAGCTTTTCCAGGGTGGCGATATTCTTGTCGAAGATCTCGGACGCTTCCGGGAACGCCTCCACCGCGCGCTCGATGCTGTCTTCGCGCAGCAGGTGCAAGGTTGGATAGGGCGAGCGGTTGGTGAAGTTGCTGATGTCGTCCTCGAACGTTTCGGCGAACTGGTAGTCCGGGTGGAAACTGGCCACCTGCAATTCGCCGTCCAGGTGCATGTCTTCCACGGCGGCGTCGGCCACGTCGAGGAACTCGTTATAGTCGAGGAAATCGTTCAGGGTGTACGGGTGGATCAGCAGGGTCGTGTCGATCTTGTCGGCACTGGTATCGGCCAGCGTTTGCAGCTCGTCCATCAGCATCGCCAGCAAATCTTCCGGATTGCTCGAATCGCACACCACGTAGCGTATCTGTTTCTTGACGTGCACGGCCTTGGCAAACGGGCACAGGTTCAGGCCGATCACGGCCTTTTCCAGCCAGTCGACGGTATTGGCGATAATGACGGCGTGGTCGTCGTCGTGGCGTGGCGGGGTATTCATAAGCGGGGACTCTCTATCAATGGGTGACCGGCGAACACAGGCCGGCCAAAGCCAAATTGTACGCACTCTTTGCGCAGTCTCATACTTGCGGCCCGCCACGCTTGCGCCAGACCATGGCGCAACTATGCTATAACAGCGGCCGAACACGTTATTGGGCAAATTTTATTGGCAATAATTGCATTATTTACGAATGGAAACTTCCCTTTGCGCTGTCATCAGGCTGACATAATTCTTGACTCCGGCATGTGGATATACGTACACTCGCTGCTTGCTCATGGGTCAGTCCGATGTTTCTTCGACGACAACAATGGAACACTATGCACGAAAACTCCTTTAAATCGACCGCACTGGCGGCATTGGTCCTGGCCCTGGCGCCAGCGCTGAGCCAGGCGTACGAAGCCGGTGTTGAGAGCGATAACGCGCCAGTCGCCGCCACCACACCGGCCCTGATCCCGATGACCGCCCAGGTCACGGCAAAACTCCCCACGCTCGACAACCGCCTGCAAAAGACCGATCGCCTGATGAAAAATCTCAGCGACAGTTCCGATCCGCTGCGCGAAGCCGATGTCTGGGGCCGCATCCGCAGCGGCTATGCGATTCCCGACCTGAACAATCAACTGGTTGCCAATCACGTCAACTGGTACGCCACCCGCCCCGACCACCTGGCGCGCACCACGGCGCGCGCTTCGCGCTACATTTTCTATGTGGTGCAGGAACTGGAAAAGCGCGGCATGCCAACCGAACTGGCCTTGCTGCCGTTTATCGAATCCGCCTTCAACCCGCAGGCCTTCTCCAGCGCCAGCGCGGCCGGCCTGTGGCAGTTCGTGCCGGCCACCGGGCGCGATTTCAACCTCAAGCAGAACATGTTCAAGGACGAGCGCCGCGGCGTGCTGGCCTCGACCGATGCGGCGCTGACCTATCTGCAGCGCCTGTATGACATGTTCGGCGACTGGCAACTGGCCCTGGCCGCCTACAACTGGGGCGAAGGCTCGGTGCAGCGCGCCATCAAGAAAAACCAGTCGCTGGGCAAGCCGACCGACTTCGAAAGCCTGGCCGAGCTGATGCCGGCCGAAACGCGCAACTACGTGCCCAAGCTGCAGGCGGTCAAGAACATCATCGCCAATCCGGCCCAGTATGGCCTGAGCCTGCCGGTGGTCGACAACCAGCCCTATTTCACGGCGATCGACAAGACCAGCGACATCGACATCACGGTCGCCGCCCAGCTGGCCGAACTGTCGACCGACGAATTCAAGGCGCTGAACCCGCAATTCAACCGCCCGGTGATCATCGGCGGCGAAAAAACCAAGATCTTGCTGCCCCAGGAAAATGCGGCCAAGTTCACCACCAACCTGGCGCAATGGGGCCATGCCCTGTCGAGCTGGACCACGCACAAGATCACCAATGCGCGTGAACGCATCGAGACGCTGGCGTCGAAATTCGGCACCACGGCCGACGTGCTGCGCCAGGCCAACAATATTCCGCAGCGCATGCGCCTGCGCGCCGGTTCGACCATCCTGGTGCCCAAGACTTCGGCCACGATGAACATGAACATCACCCAGGAAATCGCCGACAACGCCACCATGCTGTTCGAAGCGGATCGTCCGGAACGCGTCTTGAAAAATGTGCGCCGCGCCGTCAAGGGCGGCAAGGTACAAGCCGCGCCGATCTCGCTGGTCAAGCCACGCATCCAGCGCGGCGGCAGCAACAGCCGCGCCAAGGCGCGTCATTGAGACGGCCTCAACGCAGCCTGTTTCAACGCTGAATCCCGCCGGCCGCCACAGCCTAGCTGTCGCGGCCGGTTTTTCGTTGCCCACCCAGCGAAAGGAGCCGACATGGCTTTCTTGCAAGGCAAGCACATCCTCATCACCGGCCTGCTGTCGAACCGGTCCATCGCCTACGGCATCGCCAGGGCCTGCCACCGCGAAGGCGCCACCCTGGCCTTTACCTATGTGGGCGAACGTTTTCGCGAGCGCATCACCGAGTTTGCACAAGAATTTGGCAGCGAACTGGTGTTCGACTGCGACGTCGGCAGCGACGCGCAGATCGCGGCCGTGTTTGCCGACCTGGCGCGGCACTGGCGGCAGCTCGACGGCCTGGTGCATGCGATCGGTTTTGCGCCGCGCGAGGCGATTGCCGGCGACTTTCTCGACGGCCTGTCGCGCGAGAATTTCCGCATCGCCCATGATATTTCCGCCTACAGCTTTCCCGCCATGGCCAAGGCCGCCCTGCCGCTGCTGCAGCCTGGCGCCTCGCTGCTGACCCTCACTTACCTGGGCGCCATGCGCGCCGTGCCCTACTACAACACCATGGGCCTGGCCAAGGCCTCGCTGGAAGCGTCCGTGCGCTACCTGGCCGAATCGCTGGGCCCGCGCGGCATCCGCGCCAATGGCATTTCGGCCGGCCCGATCAAGACCCTGGCCGCCTCCGGCATCAAGGACTTCGGCAAATTGCTGGGTTTTGTCGCCGAGCATGCGCCGCTGCGCCGCAATGTCACCATCGAGGAAGTGGGCAATACAGCCGCGTTTTTGCTGTCCGACCTGGCCTCGGGCATCACCGGCGAGATCACCTATGTCGATGGCGGCTTTTCGCAAGTGATGGCGGTCCATCCGGAAGCAGACCGGGACTGAGGCAGTGGCCGCGCCGCACGCACTGGCAGCCATGCTGCGCCGAGCACATTATTTTGCCGCCGAAAGCGACACAATCGGGCGCGCGCCGCAAGCAAAATCAATTAGAACGTGCAGAACCGTGGAAAATACGGTATAGTGTCGTTGTGCGCTGCAATATGTTTCCTGCCGCAGTCAGATGCACGATAAATTTAGCAGCTTCGCAAGCCTTAGCGCATCTTCAGGATGCCGCTTATTAAAGCCCTCCCGCCTTGTGTGTCGCACCTGACACCGTCCCGGCGCAAAGCTTTTGTGCCGAAATTTCTTTTTAGTTGAGTCATTTCGTTTTGGTTGGCGTTGCTATTTTGCGTTCTGCTTTTTGCAAGAACGCTGATTTTCACGAAAGAAAAAAGAATGACATTTGAATCCTTAGGCCTGCATCCGTCCATCATCGCCGCTCTGACCGAATCAGGCTACACCGCGCCAACCGCGGTACAGTCGCAAGCGATTCCTGCCGCGATCGAAGGCCGTGATCTGCTGGTCTCGTCGCAGACCGGTTCGGGCAAGACCGCGGCATTCATGCTGCCGTCGCTGCACAAACTGGCCAGCGCCGAACAAAGCGCCGCCGGCAAGACGCCGAACCAGGAAATGCAAGCTTCGCGTGCCCGTGGCGAGCGTCCACGCTTCAAGGCTGCCCAGCCAAAAATGCTGGTGCTGACCCCGACCCGCGAACTGGCCCTGCAAGTAACCACCAATACCGACAAGTACAGCACCGGCATCCGCCGCATCAAGGCTGTGTCGATCCTGGGTGGCATGCCGTACCCGAAACAGATGCAACTGCTGGCCAAGAACCCGGAAATCCTGGTGGCCACCCCTGGCCGTCTGATCGACCACATGGATTCGGGCAAGATCGACTTCTCGCAACTGGAAATCCTGGTGCTGGACGAAGCTGACCGCATGCTGGACATGGGCTTTATCGACGACATCGAAAAAATCGTCGAAGCCACGCCGGAAGGCCGCCAGACCATGCTGTTCTCGGCCACGCTGGACGGCGTCGTCGGCAACATGGCGCGCCGCATCACGAAAAACCCGCTGGTCATCCAGATCGCCGGTTCGTCGAACAAGCATGAAAACATCACCCAGCGCGTGCACTTCGTCGACGATCTGTCGCACAAGAATCGCCTGCTGGACCACCTGCTGCGCGACGAAACGCTGGACCAGGCTGTGGTGTTTACCGCCACCAAGCGTGACGCCGACACCATCGCCGACCGCCTGAACATCGCCGGTTTCTCGGCTGCCGCCTTGCACGGCGACATGCACCAGGGCGCGCGCAACCGCACCCTGGACGGCATGCGCCGCGGCCAGGTCAAGGTACTGGTTGCCACCGACGTTGCCGCCCGCGGCATCGACGTGCCAACGATTACCCACGTGTTCAACTACGACCTGCCGAAGTTCCCGGAAGACTATGTCCACCGCATCGGCCGTACCGGCCGCGCCGGCCGCAATGGCCTGGCGATCTCGCTGGTGAACCACGCTGAAGGCATGAACGTCAAGCGTATCGAACGCTTCACCAAGCAATTGATCCCGGTCAATGTGATCGAAGGCTTCGAGCCGAAGAAAACGGCCTCGGCACCACGTTCGAGCGCCCGTCCGGGCGGCTGGAAACCAGGCGACAATCGCACTGCCGCCAAGCCAGGCCAGCGCACCTTCAGCAAGCCGGGCGCACCACGCAAGGACGGCGCACCGAGCACCGGCGGCGGCTACAAGGGTTCCAACCCGCGCAGCACCGACGGCGCACGCCGCAGCTACGGCGACCGTTAATCACGGATCGCATCGGCTGGTTTAGCGAGCAATAAAAATGGCCACCAGATCGCTCTGGTGGCCATTTTTTATTGTGCGACAAGCTTATTTCTTGGACACCTTCTGGCGCGACAGCTTGCGCAGCTTGGCCTGCTCGAAGCGCACCTTCTGCTCGTCCGTTTCCAGCGCCAAAGGCGGCACGGCCACCGGCTTGCGGTGGGCGTCGACGGCCACCATCGTGAAATAGCAGCTATTGGCGTGGCGCACCAGGCGCTGCTGGATGTTTTCCGTCACCACGCGGATGCCCACTTCCATCGAGGTAGTGCCGGTGTAATTGATCGAGGCCAGGAACGTCACCAGTTCGCCCACGTGGATCGGCTGCAAAAACATCACCTGGTCGACCGACAGGGTCACCACATAGCTGCCCGAATAGCGGCTGGCGCAGGCGTAGGCGACGCTGTCGAGATATTTCAAAATGGTGCCGCCGTGCACGTTGCCTGAAAAATTGGCCATATCGGGCGTCATCAGGACCGTCATCGTCAGTTCGTGGGCCGACCAGTTCATCGCGCTGTCCAAAGTGTTCTCCAAGGGGGAAGATAAAAAGTGATGGGGGAAATGAAAACCGGCCTCAGGGGCCGGTGGCAGGCTTTACAAGCCCAGCGTATCGATGTCGGCCAGCGAGTCGCGGCCCTTGTCGGAAATATCGTGGCCCTCGCCTTCGGCGCGCGCCACGATGTGGGCTTTCTTGCCCAGGAAATAGGCGACGTCGGTATCGAGCCTGGTCAGTGGATCGGCGGCGACGGCGCGTAAGCCCATGATGCAGCGGCGCAGAAACAGCAGTTGTTGCGCCTTGTCGGTGATGGACAGACGGCCATCCCTGGCATAGCTGAGCAGCTTCAGGCCGGACAGGCGCTTGGCATTGCGGGCAACGCAAGCGCTGGGGCGCTCGGTCTTGATGCCGCGTGCAACCTGCTCCAGCGCGTCATATTCGTCGGTGGTTAATTTCTCGTTCTTCATTGCGTTTCCATAAAAGGCCAGGTGTTCGGCCCTCATGGTACGCGCCCCGCTGCGCATCGGCAACAGGCAAGGTGATTCAGTGGCCGCGCGCGCCGCGCCCGGCCAGTGGAAATGGCGCGATGACGCTGCTTATTTGAAGCTGCGTAACAGCAGCCAGGCCAGGCCGCAACCGGCCACGGCGCCCGTCAAGGCCAGGGCCAGCAAGCTTTTGCTGTCCAGCACAGGGCGGCGGCCCAGGTAAATTTTGTTATGCAGCGAATTACCCATGATGGTCTCCTGTAGCAGAATTGTTTTGATGTCTCATTATAAGAACAGAATCGTGACGCCTGCGTGACACACGGCGCTTCGCCGCCGCTTTGTGTGCGCCAGCGCTCACTTTGCGCGATCTCTGTTGTTTTATTGGCGTGGCGCCGCCGGCGCCACGCCTGGCCGCTATCAGCGCATCTTGACGGGCGGCTGCGGCGGGGTCGGCTCTTCGACCGGCACCGGATCGACATCGGGCATTTTTTCCGGCGGCGGGATCACCGGATCGCCTTCCGGTGGCGGAATATTATCGGGCTCAGGGGTGCTGTGGGCGTGCAAATCAGGCTGCGGGTTCAAGGTATGCATGGTTTTCCTCCTTGCCGCCACTGTAGCGCAGGCAGGGAAATCATGGCGCGCACAGTGTGCGGGAACTAATTCGTATTGTGGCGGTCTAACCGTGCATGCAACCGACCCGAGCACCAATGCATCGCAAAAAAATCCTCTTTGTCGCCGAGGCCGTCACGCTGGCCCATGTGGGCCGTCCGCTGACCCTGGCACAAGGTCTGGACGAAGCGCGCCACGAGGTGCACTTCGCCTGTACCGATGGCTACGACTTCTGCTTCCAGGGGATGCGCTTCCAGCGCTGGCGCATCAACAGCATTCCATCGCAGCAATTCCTGCAGGCCCTGGCGCAAGGCAAGCCCGTGTATGACGAAGCGACCTTGCAAGCCTACGTCGAAGACGACCTGCGCCTGTTCGATGCGGTACGGCCCGACCTCGTTATCGGCGACTTCCGCTTGTCGCTGTCGGTCAGCGCGCGCCTGCGCGGCATTCCCTACATCACCGTCAGCAATGCCTACTGGAGCCCGCATGTGCGCCAGCACTATACGGTGCCCAGCCTGCCGCTCACGCGCATGCTGCCGATCTGGCTGGCCGATCCCCTGTTTCGCCTGATCCGTCCGCTGGCCTTTGCCAGCCATGCCATACCCCTGAACCGCGTACGCCGCCACCACGGCCTGTCCTCGCTGGGCAGCGACCTGCGCCGCATCTATACGGACGCCGACCAGACCCTGTATGCCGACATCCCGCAACTGTTTCCGCCACAGGCCATGCCGGCCCATCACGGCTACTTGGGCGCCGTGGTCTGGGCGCCGCCGATGGCCTTGCCGCAGTGGTGGCAGCAGCTAGTGGAGGGCAAGGAAAGTGATCGTCCCCTGCTCTACGTCACCCTTGGCAGCTCGGGCCAGTCGCAGCTGCTGCCGCGCGTGCTGCAGGCGCTGTCGAGCTTGCCGGTGACCGTAATGGCCGCCACCGCCGGCACGATAGCACTGGCCAGCGTGCCGCCGAACGCCCATGTCGCGCCCTTCCTGCCCGGCGACGCGGCCGCGCGCCACGCCAGCCTGGTGATCTGCAATGGCGGCAGCCCCACCAGCCAGCAGGCCTTGACCGCCGGCGTGCCGGTGATCGGCATCGCCGGCAACCTCGACCAATACCTGAACATGCATGGCATCGTGGCGGCCGGCGCCGGCCTGTTGCTGCGCGCCGACCGCTACCGGGACGACGCCTTGCGCCAGGCCGTCACCCGCTTGCTCGATGACCGCCAGGCGCAGCAGGCAGCACGGCAACTGGCGGCCGCCTTCCACGCTTGCCCGGCGGCCCCGCGCCTGCTGGAGCGCATCCAGATGCTGACTGGATGAGACTGCTGGCAGCAGCGTCGGCATTTTTTACAGCCGCCTGCGCAAGCCCTGCCAGGCATCAACAACAATCGCACAAGTACCTGATTTACAAGCCAAAATATCTCTTGGCACGGAAGTCGCTACGGAATGGCCATGAGCACCTGGCTGCAGGACTCAAACCAGACTTTCCTTAACCACTCCATGCTGTGAGGTAACCCAAATGAAACTATCGCAACTGAAACTGCTTCCGGCCGCTGCGGCGCTGGCCATGCTGTGCGCGGCCGGTGGCGCGCAGGCAGGCGCTTATGGCTATTCCTACGACAACATCTTCGGCCTGACCATCAGCAATCCGACCGGCGTCGTCACGGTCGCCAGCACCACCAATATCTCGCGCAGCACGTCCACGCTGAACGGCGTGAGCGTCATCAACGGCGGCTCCGGCATCCTCGATTCGCCGCAGTCGGCCGTCGGCGCCGTCACCAAGGGCCAGAACGACTTCACGCAGCAGGGTCCGACCGGCACCTACGCGCGTGGCGACGCGCAGATCGTCAGCACCCAGTTCCCGCCCTTCCCCGCCGGCGCCACCAGCACCCAGGCCGTCAACGTGGCCGAAGCCCACCTCGACACGGCCGGCACCGCCGACGCTTCCGGCCGCAACGGTTCGACCACCGGCTTTTCCGTCACCTTTACAGTCGGCTCGCCCACCGCCACCCTGGCCTTCAACTTCCTGGCCAATCCCTTCATGCAAGTGTTCCTGAACAACGACGTGGCGCTGGGCTCGTCGTCGACGGCCAACCTGGTGGTGACCTTCAGCATTACCGACGCCACCGGCGCCACCGTGTTCAACTGGGCGCCGGACGGCACGATCGGTTCCGGCATCTCGGGCGGCACGGAGTCGGCCGATGCGGCCAACCTGAACACCAACCTGTCGACCAACTTCCTCACGCGCGGCAGCCTGTTCACCTACGACCCCACCGGCTGCGGCGCACCGACCGGCACCGGCATCGGCACGGCTTGCGGCGGCACCTTCTCGGCGCTGACCAATGCCCTGGCGGCAGGCAGCTACACGCTGACCCTGAACGCGGTGGAAAGCGTGGACCTGGTGAAAGTGGCGGCGGTGCCGGAACCAGGCACCCTGGCCTTGCTGGGCCTGGGCCTGGCCGGCCTGTGCTACGCCAGCCGCCGCAAAATCACGGCTTGAACTTGCGGCAGACAGCAAGGGCGGGGACCTCCTCGCCCTTTTCAATTGCCGGCCAGGACGTTCGGCCTTGTCGGCATTTTTTACAGACGCGGTCGGGCTCTGGCCCAGGCAACAGGATGAGGATTTTCCATGACACTGTTTTCCCGTACTCACCGACCCGGCGCCCTGTGCATCGCGTGCCTGCTGATGGCCAGCGCCAGCGGTGGCGCACGCGCCTCGGCCTACGCTTATTCCTACAACAATATCTTCGGCCTGACCGTCTCGAACCCGACCGGCAGCATTGCGGTGGCCGGCAATACCGATATTTCACGCGCCACCGCCACCCTCAACGGCGGCAGCATCATCCGTGGTGGCAATAACGTTGTCGACGCGCCGCAAGCGGCACTGGGCGCCGTGAGCAAGGGGCAAAACCATTTTTCGCAGCAAGGCCAGGGCAACGCTTCGTATTCGCGCGGCGACGCGCAAATCATCACCTCGCAGATTCCCCCTTTTCCACCGGGCGCCACCAGCACCCATTCCGTCAATGCGGCCGAAGCCTTTCTGTTCGATACCGGCAGCGCCGATGCGTCCGGGCGCAACGGCTCGAACACGGGCTTGTCGGTCAACCTGGTGGTCGGCGCAGCGGGCGCCACCATCCTGTTCAACTTCCAGGCCGCGCCCTTCATGCAGGCCTACCTCGATGCGCTGGCCGGACCGGGCTCTGCTGCCAGCAGCAATATGTCGGTCAGCTTTACCATCACCAATGCAACAGGGCAAAACGTCTTCAACTGGTCGCCGGACGGCATGGTCGGCTCCGGCATTGCAGGCGGCACCGAACTGGCCGACGCCGCCGGCCTCAATATCAGCTATTCGGCCAATACTGTCACTTCCGGCAATATGCTGACCTACGACCCGCTCGGCTGCGGCGCGCCGGCCGGCACCGGCAGCGGCACCAGTTGCGGCGGAGCCTATACGGCGCTGAGCAACAACCTGGTGGCTGGCAACTACACCCTGACCCTGAACACGGTCAACAGCGCCGACCTGACCATCGTGCCACGCGTGGTGCAAGTGAGTGAGCCGAGCACACTGGCCTTGCTGGGACTGGGCCTGCTGGGCCTGTGCCTGCGCCGCAGCGGAGCGTGACGACGGCGGCTTGCCAGCGTCACGGCTGCTTCTTGAGCAGGCGCGCGGGAATGCCGCCCCAGACTTCGCCGGCGCCGACCACGCTGTCCTTGATCAGCACGGCGCCCACCGAAATAATCGCGCCGTCGCCAATACGCGCGCCGGCCATGATGACCGCGTGTGCGCCGATGGTCACGCGATTGCCGATTACCACCGGCCGCAATTCCAGCCTGTCCCCCTCGATCACATGGGCAAACACCACCGCGTCGTGGCCGACGATGCTGTCGCTGCCGATCGTGGTCAATGGCGGATCGAGCAGCGCGCCGGCGCTGTAGGTATTGCTGCCGAGCCGGGCGCCCAGCGCCAGATAGACCAGGCGCAGCAGGGGCAAGGGCAGGAAGTGCGTGCGAATCAGGGAATTGAACAGCAGCAGATAAAACAGGATGTTCAGGTTGGCCGCAAATTCGGCGCGTGAACCGGGCGCGGCGGCGCCCTCGTGCAGCGGCAGCACGCGCAGGCACAGCCGGTAAACCGCAAAGGCGAACAGATACACCAGCAGCACGGCGGCGGCCACCACGGCGACCCCGCGAAACTCGCCCGGCGGCAGCAAGCCCAGCAGCCATACCGCGCTGGTGATGCCCAGCGCCAGGATCAATGCCAGCAGGCACAGGAACACCACGATTTCCTTGCCACCGATCTTGCGCATGCCCTACTCCTTCGCGCCAGGCGCCACGATCAGCTCCTGCAGTGGCCGGCGCAGCGAACGCGCCCGCGCCGGCGCGCCGGCGCCGATGCGGCCCAGGAACACGGCCCGCTCGGTGTGCTCCTCGCCGAGCAGGGTGCGGGTTTGCACGGCCAGCTCCTGCGCCACCTCGTGCAAGCCCTCGGTGCGCGAAAACAGGCGCCGCTCGCGCACGTAGCGGGCAAAGATCAGCGGCGTCAGTTCCGGCTGCAGCTGCAGGCCCAGTTCGGTGGCCGTCAGCCAGAAACGCTGCATGGCGCGCCCGGCGGCCACGTAATCGTCGACCGTGCGCGGCGGCGACTGGGCCAGCAGCGCGAAATGCGCGGCGCAGTACCAGCCGGGCAGCAGGTCCATCTGCAGGCGCGGCGCCACGGTGCCGGCCAGCCAGGTATTGAAGAAATCCACGCGGCGCCAGCTGCGCATGATCCAGCGCATCAGCCTGGCAGTCATGGGATCGACCCCCAGCGCCTGGTCCGGCATGCGGTCGGCGCTGTAGCGCGCATTCCATTCGATCACGTCGCAATGCACGCGGTGCGCCTCGGGCATGATCAGGCGCAGGCGGGCATTGTTGAACATCAGGCGCGCCGCCGCAAAGCGCGTGCGGCTGCCCTCCAGCCACAAGACGCCGAAGTCATCGGGCAGGCTGGCCGCCAGCGCCGCCTTTTCGCTCACGCGCAGGCTGCGTGTGCTGAGCTTGCGGCGCTGCACCGTGCGCTGCGGCAGGAACGCCGCCAGCGGATCGGGCGCCAGGCCGGGCGCGTCGACAAACACGGCGTCAAAGGTCGGCAAATGCTCGGGCATGCCCGGGCGCCGCTGCGCTTCCAGCTTCAGGCCGTGGCGGCTGGCCGCCAGCGCCAGGCTTTCCAGCAGCGCGCCGAGCGACAACTGGCTGGGGTGGCCGTCGAGGTCGTACACGCAGTGGCTGCGCGTATCGAAACCATGCACCACCACATGGCGCGCGGCGCGCACTTCGAAGCGCCAGGGCTGGGTATTGTCGCCGCTGGGCGCCCAGCGCGCCTGGTCGAGGATATCTTCCAGTACGGCGTCAATCGCCAGGGTATTTTTCATCAGGAACCCCTGGCGGCGCGGCGCCGCTTGATGATGGCCATGGCCAGGCGCTGCAGCGGGTGGCGGTTGCCGCCCGGGCGCCAGGTATGGACCATCTTGTTGCGGTAGGCGTCGAAATGCATGCCGCGCGGCGCCGCCAGCACCTTGCCGCGCCGCAGCAGGATCTTCAGCGCCTCGGTGGCGGCCGCGCCCGCGCACAGCTGGCAGCCCATGATGGTCGACGGCCCGCGCCGCTCCTTGAGATTGATGGCCGACGGGTCGACCAGATACGGCCCGTGCAGGCCGGCCGGTGCCAGTCCGACCAGGAAGCGCAGCGCTTTTTCTTCTTCGGGCAGGTCGCCCCAGCCGAAATATTGCTCGAACGTCATCTGGCCCGGCAGGAAACTGAGCACCGCCGTGCCCATGCCCAGCGGCGCGGCCGTGATGGCCGGAATCGCCAGCCTGGCGCACATGGCAAAGGTCGACTGGCGCGCGGGAAAGGCAAAGAAGTCCAGGCCGTCGACGTACAGGTCGACACCGTCAAAAAAATCGGCCAGGTTGGCGTCGTTGATACCGTCCGGAAACACCTTGATATCGAGTTCGGGATTGATGTCGCGCGCCATGCGCGCCAGCACCCCGGCCTTGGGCTGGCCCAGGGTCGACACCATGGCGCCGGCCTGGCGGTTGAAATTGGCGATATCGAAGGTATCGAAATCGGCGATATGAAACGCGCCGATGCCGAGCCGCGCCAGGGTCAGCAAATGCACGCCGCCGACGCCGCCCATGCCGGCAATGGCCACCCGCTTGCCGCGCAAGCTGTCCTGTTCCGCCCGGGTGACCCAGCCCAGGTTGCGGGCAAATGCCGCGTGATACGAAAAACCGTCTGTCATGCTTACCTTTCCGGATGCCTTGCGTCATTACGCAAGGACCAAGAAAGTATTGACAGGCATTTCGCCAGAAAGTTCCCGTCTTCGGAGAAGATTATTTCAGGGCCAGCGACACCGGGCGCGCCGTACCAGCGACCTTGAACACGCTGACCAGCTGCGCCAGCCCGGCCGCCTGCTCGTTCATGGCGTGCGCCGCCGCCGAGGCCTGCTCTACCAGCGCCGAATTTTGCTGGGTCATATTATCCATCTCGACGATGGCCTGGTTGATCTGGTCGATGCCGGTGCTCTGCTCGCTGCTGGCCGACGAAATCTCGGCCACGATATCGGTCACCTGCTGCACGCTGGCGACCACCCTGGCCATGGTTTCCCCGGCCAGCGCCACCAGCTTTTCGCCCGCGCCCACCTGCTCGGCGGAGCCGTCGATCAGCTGCTTGATCTCCCTGGCGGCCTGGCTGGAGCGCTGGGCCAGGTTGCGCACTTCGGTGGCCACCACGGCAAAACCCCGGCCCTGCTCGCCTGCGCGCGCCGCTTCCACGGCCGCGTTCAGGGCCAGGATATTGGTCTGGAAGGCAATGCCGTCGATCACGCTGATGATGTCGCCGATCTTTTTCGACGACGCGTTGATGGCGCCCATGGTTTCGACCACCTGGCCGACCACGCCGCCGGCCTGGCTGGCCACTTGCGACGCCGAAATGGCCAGCTGATTGGCCTGGCGTGCATTGTCCGCATTCTGGCGCACGGTCGCGGTCATTTCTTCCATCGTCGATGCGGTCTCTTCCAGCGAACCGGCCTGCTGTTCCGTGCGCGCCGACAGGTCATGGTTGCCGGCGGCGATTTCACCAGAGGCCACCGAGATCGACTCGGCATCGTTGCGCACCTGGCTGACCAGATGGGCCAGCTTGTCGCGCATGGCCATGATCGCCACCAGCAAGCTGTCCGTATCGCCAACGCGCGTGTGCACCGGCGTGGTCAGGTCGCCACCGGCGATCTGCGCGACGATGCCGGCAGCATAATCGGGCTCGCCACCGAGCTGGCCCAGTATGCGGCGCAGCATCAGCGCGCCCAAGGCCCCCACCACCAGCATCAGCGCCACGCCGATGGCCAGCAGCACGCGCGCCTGGGCCCAAAAGGCGGCATTGATGTCGTCGATATAAGTACCGGTACCGATCAGCCAGTCCCAGGGCGCGAACTTGATCACCGCGTACATCTTGGCCACTGGCTCGGCCACGCCGGGGCGGCTGCCATCGGCCTGCACCACGCCGATACGCTGCTGCGCCATCGCCGCGCGATAGCGGTCGCCCGAGGCCTTCATGCCTTTTTGCGGCACACCGATGCGCTCGGCCTTCGGATGCACGTACAGCAGATCGCTGCTGTAATCGCGCACGAAATAATACATGTCGTCCTTGACGAAGCTGCCCACGGCCAGCTTGGCTTGCTGCTGGGCCTGCTCACGCGTGAGCTTGCCCGATTGTTCCAGAGCGTAGGCCTTTTCCACCGCAGCATTGGCGAGCTCGACCAGAACCGACAATTGCCCGACGCGCTCGGCCATCATGGTCTGGCGCAAGGAGTACAGGGAGAAGGAGGCGATCAGTATCATGCCCAGCAGAGTGCTGAAACATAACAGGAGGATGCGTGAACGTAGCGTCATGGCGTAAGGCCCGAAAAAAGAAGGTAAGGTGCGGGAAAACATTTTCAAAAAAGCAAAACGGGCGGCGCTACCAGGCTGGCGCCCGGCAGGCACCGCCCGCGATTGTTTCGATTGCAGCAAAATGCCGCGTCAAGGCCTATGCTTCAGGCCAATGCTTCCTTGGCTGCTTCTTCCGGCGTCAGGCCATCGTAGAACTGGTCGGTAAACCACTCGACCTGCTCTTCGATATGGTCCTGCGCCTGTTCCACCGTGGCGCCGCCGGCGACTAAAAAGCCTTCGACTTCGATACACCAGTTAATCAATTCCAGGGTTTCCGGATCGAGTTCTTCTTTCTTGGCCATCTTGCGCTTTCTGAGAGTTCGTTTGCCATCACATCGGCAGGCGCCAGTTTACCATTTCCCGCCGCGCCCGCCTCTGCATCACTTCATCTGGTGGCCTGACTGTTGTTTGCCGCCGCCTTGGCCTGCTCCGGATACAACACCACCTGCACATAATTGTCCATGTTCAGGTAGCGCTGGGCGGCCTGCTTCACCGCTTGCGGCGTGATGGCGCGCACGCGCTGCTCGTAGCGCAGGATCTGCGCCGGATCGCGGCCCTGGGTGACCGACCCCATCAGCTGGCTCATCCAGTAGTTGTTTTCACGCATGGCCTTTTGCTGGCGCGTAACCCAGTTCAGCTTGACCTTTTCCAGGTCCGCCGCGCTTGGGCCATCCTTCCTGATCCTGTCGATTTCGGCAAAGGCGGCGGCGATCACCTTGTCGACGTTTTCCGGCCCTGTCGGCAAGGACAGCGCCACCGAATAATGGCCATACGGATGCTGGCCCATCGACGTTTCAAAGCCGCCGCCGTAAATCATGCTCATCTTTTCGCGCAGCACCTCGATTACCTTCAGGTTCAGCACTTCGCCGAGCGCCTGCAAGGTCAGCTTCTGCTCGTCCGAATAGGCCACGTCGCCGGTGAACGTGATGGAAATCGTGCTTTTCGGTTCGCTGCCCATGTAGACGGCTTTTTTCACCACGCCCCGCACCGGACGCATGCCCACGTCGCGGTAGGCGTGCGGCACTTCGCTTACCGGCAAGGCGCCCAGGTAGCTGGCGATCAGGGGCTTGATCTTGTCGAGCTCGAAGCTGCCCGTGAAGATGAAGGTCATGTCGCGCGCGCTGGAAAAGCGCTGGCGGAAAATGTCCAGCGAACGATCGAGGCTGACCTTGCTGAAGTCGTCCGGACGCGGTACGCCGTCGACACGCGGATTGTTGCCGAACATGGTGTGCTGCACGGCGTCATAAAACACCGCGTCGGGCTGGGCCAGGATGTTCCTGGCCAGGTCCTGCTGCTTGCCGATATACGACTGGAACAGGTCGGCATCCTTGCGCACGTCATGCATGTACAGGTACACCAGCTGCAGCATCGATTCGATATCGGCGCTGCTCGACGAGCCGCCAAAGCCTTCGCTCAATTCGCCCAGCGAGGCGCCCACGTTGACAGTCTTGCCGGCGACGATTTTCTGCAGGTCCAGCGGCGTCATGCCCTTCAGGCCCATGCTGCCGACCACGGCGCTGGCATAGCGGGCATTGTAGATATCGGCGTCGCCATACAGCGACTGGCCGCCGAAGCGGGTCGCGCCCATCAACACCTGGTCGTTCTTGAAGTCGGTCGGTTTCAACAGCACGCGCACGCCATTGCCCAAAATCAGCTCGGTCACGCCGATGGCGCTGTTGAGCTTTTCACTGGCAATCGTGCCGCCAGGCGGCGGGCCGTCCATCAGGCTGCCTGCCACCGATTTTTCAGCATGCGGCTCGACTTTCTGCTGTTCGGCGCTGGCCACCGCATCGAGCAGCTGCTGTTGGGTCGGCACCGTGGCGCCGGGCTTGGCCTCGCCACCCATGAAGACCACCAGTTTCTTTTGCTGCTCGGGAATGACTTTCGCCACCGTCTCGTTAATTTCCTGCAAAGTTACCTGCGGCAGCAATTCGCGTGCATACATCAACTCGTTGGCAATGCCGGGTATCGCTTCCTGCTCCAGGAAGTTGCGCGAATATTCGGCCACGAAGCCGGCCGAGTCGGACTTGTCGCGCTCGTTATAAGCGCGCTCGTAATTGCGCAACATGTTCTTGCGCGCACGGTCGAGCTCGTCCTGGCTGAAGCCGAAGCGGCGCGCCCGTTCGTCTTCGCGCACCAGCGCATCGACGGCCGGCTGCACGCCGCCCTTGCCCAGCAAGGCATAGGCGCTGAACGACTCATAGCCACGCACCAGCTTGCCCATGCTGCTGCCGCCCTGGATAAACGGCGGGTTGGCCTGCTGCGTCAGTTCCTGCATGCGCGCGCTGAGCATCTGGCCATACAGGTTCTCGATCATCTGGCGGCGGTAGTCGGCGATCGTCACCGGTTCCTGCGCCGGGCGGATAGGGTAACGGATGAACACGCTGTCGTCGGCCGCTTCCTTGTCGGTAATCACCAGCGCTTCCGTCTGCGAGCGCTGCGGCACCTCGGCATACAGGCGCGGGCGCGGCTTGGCCGGGTTTTTCAGCTTGCCGAAATGCTGACGGATCAGTTTTTCAGCCTGCTTCGGTTCGATATCGCCGACCACCATCACGGCCATCAGGTCGGGCCGGTACCAGTCCTTGTAAAAACGCTTGATCACCTCGGGCTTGAAGGTTTTCAGCACCTCTTCCTTGCCGATCGGCATGCGCTCGGCATAGCGCGAACCGTTCAGCAGTTTCGGGTACAGCACCTTGTTCATGCGGTCGCTGGCGCCCTTGCCCAGGCGCGCCTCTTCGAGCACGATGCCGCGTTCGCTGTCGATATCGGCCGGATTGAACTTCAGGCCATGGGCCCAGTCCTCGAGCACCAGGAAGCCTTTTTCCAGGTTGCCTTTTTGGGTGGTCGGAATCGGCAGCACATAGACGGTTTCATCGAAGCTGGTGTAGGCGTTCAGGTCGGCGCCGAATTTCACGCCGATCGATTGCAGATACGAAATGAGTTCATTGCGCTTGAAATGCGTCGAGCCATTGAAGGCCATGTGTTCGGTAAAGTGCGCCAGGCCCTGCTGATCGTCATCTTCCAAAATGGAGCCGGCTTTCACCACCAGGCGCAATTCCACTTTCTGCGCCGGACGGGCATTTTTCTTGATGTAATAGGTCAGGCCGTTGGGCAATTTGCCCATGGTCACTTCCGGCGCCACCGGCAGCGGATCGCTCAAACGCAGTTCAGCTTGCGCCAGGGAGGCGCAGACCAGCAGCACGGCGCCCGAAATCAGGCGTAATTTACTCAGCTTCATGTGTTCTCATAGGGTGGATGCAACAAGCATACCTTACACCGAATCGCGCAGAGGCCGATTAAAAATAGCTTAGAGGACATAATGCGATACAAATGGCAAGCTCCTGCCGGGGCGCCTGTTCTATGCTAAAGTATTGCCGCCGGTCATGTGGACCGGCACAACCATACGTCTTCGGGGCGGGGTGCGATTCCCCACCGGCGGTAAGACCGGCAACGGTCAAGCCCGCGAGCGCCCGTCAAACGTCGTTTGACGGGGTCAGCAGATCCGGTGTGACTCCGGGGCCGACGGTATAGTCCGGATGAAAGAAGATGTGCGTCAGACCACCTGTCCGCTCGCCTTGCGCGCCGCGGCCTGCTGCGCCTGTGCGCTTGCCCTGCAGCGTTTTTCGCCTGTGCGAGGAGCGTTCCACCATGTTAGTGAACAGCTACACCGTCGTTTCCCATGACCTTGAAGGTCGCATGCAATCGGCCCTGGCCGCCATGCGCGCCGGCGTGCCGGTCATTCTGCTCGACGATTTCGACCGCGAAAACGAAGCCGACCTGATCATCTCCGCCGAAAAACTCAGCACCGAAACCATGGCACTCTTGATCCGCGAATGCAGCGGCATCGTCTGCCTGTGCCTGCCCGCCGAGACCGTGAGCAAGCTGGAATTGCCGCCGATGTCGCCCGACAACGGCAGCCGCTACGGCACGCCGTTTACCGTCTCGATCGAAGCGCGCGAGGGCGTGACCACCGGCGTGTCGGCCGCCGACCGCGTGACCACCATCCGCGCCGCCATCGCGCCAGACGCCAAGCCGTCCGACCTGGTGCGTCCCGGCCATGTGTTTCCGCTGCGCGCCGCGCCCGGCGGCGTGCTCGAGCGCCGTGGCCACACGGAAGGCTCGGTCGACCTGTCGCGCATGGCGGGCCTGAACCCGGCCGCCGTGCTGTGCGAACTGATGAACCCGGACGGCACCATGATGCGCGGCGACGATATCGAACGCTTTGCCGAGCTGCATGGCATGCCGATATTGACCATCGAAGAGATGGTGGCCTGGCGCAAGCTGCACGCCTGAGTCAGGCGGCCTGCGCCCTGGCCAGGCGTACGTGCCGGTACACCAGGCAGGCCGCCAGCCCGTACGCCAGCGCCATGATGGCGTAGGCCAGCGGCATGCGCCCCGCCCAGCTCGGGGTCAGGTGCAGGATGCTGCCAACCAGCGCCACGCCGACCAGCGCGCCGATCTGGCGGTTGGCGTTCAGGGCCGCGGCCGCGCTGTTCGCATGCTGCTTGCCGGCCACCCGCATCACGGTGGCCGTCATGGCGGGAATCGCGATACCGATGGCCAGGTTCATGACGCCGGTCACCAGCGCCAGCCAGGCGTAAGGCGTGGCCGGCCGCAAGCCCATCAACAGCAGCGCCATCACCGAGGCCGTCAGCAAGCCCAGCAACATGGGTTTGCGCGTGCCATGGCGCGCGGCAATCGCGCCCGCCAGAAAGTTACCTACTGTATAGGCCGCCATCATCGGCAGCAACAGCAGGCCCGCGCGCAAGGCGTCCGCCCCGTCCGCCTGCTGCAGGAACAGACTGAGCAGAAACAGCTGGCCGAAGACGCAAAAATTGATCAAAAAACCCACGCCGTTGGCCGCGCCAAAGCTGCTGCTCTGGAACAGCGCACGCGGCAACAAGGGATGGCTGCCCCGGCGTTCGCGGCGCAGCAGCAGGCTGGCGCTCGCCACGGCCAGCGCACCGGCCGCCACTACGGGCACTGACAGCCAGCCCAGCACCGGTGCTTCGATCAGCACGAAACTCACACCCGCCAGCGCCGCCACCCCCAGCGCATGACTGAGCAGCGACAGCTCGCGCGGCTGGCGCGCCGGCGCACGCAAGGCCAGCTGCGCCAGCACGACGGCCAGCACGCCGAGCGGCACGTTGACCCAGAACACGCTGCGCCAGCCGAACTGGTGCACCAGCAGGCCGCCGATCAGCGGCCCCGACGCGCCAGCCACGCCCACCAGCGCCGACCACACGCCCAGCATGCGCGTGCGCTCGTGTGCATCGTCAAAGCTGTGCGTCAGCAGGCTCAGGGAACTGGGCATGAACAGCGCCGCGCCGGCGCCCTGCAGCAGGCGCGCCGCCGTCAGGAAGGCGCCATCGGGGGCGGCGCCGCACAGCACCGAGCCGACCATAAACACCAGCAGGCCGCCCTGGTAGACGGCTTTCGGGCCGTAACGGTCGGCCAGCGCGCCGCCGGCCAGCAGCAGCGCGGCAAACGTCAGGGTATAGCCGTCGACCACCCACACCAGGCCGGTCAAGGGAATCGCCAGGTCGCGCGCGATATCGGACAGCGCCACATTGACGGCGGTGACGTCGATCATCGCCATCACGAAACCGCCGGCCAGCGTGGCCAGGATCAGGAAGCGGCCACAAGGGGAGGAATGCACAGGCATGATGTACTTTCAGTCAGCGTCAAGGCGGCCATTGTAGGAGTGTTGCATGATGCGGTAAATATGCATACACTCGGCACCCTGATGCAAAAATGCATCAACAGTCAACGAGGAAAACCGATGGATTGGGATAACGCGCGCATCTTCCTGGCGATCGGCCGGGCCGGCACCCTGCGCGGCGCGGCCGCCCTGCTGCGCATCGACCAGGCCACCTGCGGACGGCGCCTGGCGGCGCTGGAAACGTCGCTGGGCGCACGCCTGTTCCTGCGCACGCCAGCGGGCTACGTGCCGACGCCGGCCGGGGAACTGGCGCGTTCGGCGGCCGAGGCGATGGAGCGCGCGGCCGACCAGCTGCAGCGCGAAATGCAGGGCGTCGACAACCGTTTGTCCGGCCTGGTGCGCATCGCCACCACCGACAGCATGGCCAGCCATTTCGTCATCGCCGCCATGCAGCGCCTGCATGCGGCCCACCCCGACATCCGCATCGTGCTGCAGGTGGCGCCGCAGCTGGCCAGCCTGACGCGGCGCGAGGCGGACCTGGCCGTGCGCGCCGTGCGCCCGCTGGACCCCGACCTGATCTCGCGCCACCTGGTGCGGCGCCACCTGGGCCTGTATGCCTCGCCGGCCTACCTGGCCGCGCGCGGCGACCCGGTGCGCGGCACGGCGCTGGCCGGCCACGACATCGTCATCTACCACCAGTCGATCACGGCGCGCCACGCCGAGCGGATCGCCGGCGAACCGGTGGCCAACGCGCGCGTGGCGATGGAGGTCAACAGCGCCATGATGCTGCAGGAAGCGGCGCGCGCCGGCCTTGGCATCGCCGAACTGGGCGTGCACCTGGGCGAGATCGACCCGCAGCTGGTGCGCATCTGGCCAGACCGGGCGGAACCGTATGACGTGTGGCTGGTGATGCATGACGACCTGTCGCGTTCGGCGCGCGTGCGGGCGGCAGCCGACGCCATTATCGCCAGCGTAGGGAACGCAAAGCCGGCCGCCGGCAATGATAAGATGCCACGATGACAGCTTCCACCTCCATCATCATTCGCCTGCGCCGCCTGAACCGCGTGGCCATGGCCTGGTTCATCAGCTGGTGGCGCTTGCTGCAGTTCTCGACCCTGATCTTTTCGCTGGCGCTGTCGCCGTCGAGCTACAACCGGCAGAACCGCCCCATCCTCGCGCACCGCCTGGTCAGCAATACCGCCCCCAACCTGGTGTGGTTCAGCGTAGCCTGCCTGCTGGTCGGCCTGGTACTGATCCGCATCGTGGTGGTCAGCGCGCAAAGCTATGGCCTGTCGCGCTATGCGCTGGAAATGGTGGTGCGCGTACTGGTGCTGGAACTGATACCGCTGACGGCGGCGCTGTTCGTGGCGCTGCGTTTGACCTTGCCAGACGGTATCGCGTTTGCGCAGATGCGCTCGAACGGCCTGCTCGACAAGCTGCGCCAGCAAGGCACGGACCTGCTGCGCGGCGAGTATTTTCCGCGCGTGATGTCGGGCATCTTCGCCGTCTGGATGCTGGCCATCGCCAGCTGCGTCAGCTCGCTGATCCTCGCCTATCTCACCATCTACGGCTTTACGCCGTGGGCGCTGCAGGGGTATACGCGGGTGGTGGGGCAGATCTTCAATCCGGCGGTGGTGCTGATCCTGGCGCTCAAGGTGGTGTTCTTCAGCTTTGCCGTGGCGCTGATCCCGCTGTCGTCGTCGTATTACCCGCCCGAAGCCCATCACCGCCAGCGCCTGTTTGCCGCCCATGGCCTGTCCGAAATGCTGCGGCTGTTTTCCGTCATCCTGCTGGTCGAAGTGGCCTCGCTGATGGGAAACTACTACTGATGTCCGATTATTTTACTGCGAGCCCGACACCATGAGCACTCCCTCCACTCCCGACCAGACCGACATCACGGCGCCCGAGGCCGTGCTGCCCGCGCCGCCGCCGGTGCGCCACGCCGAACTGAAGGCGGCAATTCTGCTCGTCTCGATGTTCGTGCTGATCGTCGGCTCGGTGCTGTACCTGATGTATGCGCGTGGCGCCTTCGAAGCGACCCAGACGCTGGTATTGGCCACCGACGACTCCGACGGCGTGGTGGTCGGCGCCGACCTGACCTTTTCCGGCTTTCCCATCGGCCGCGTGCAGCGCATCGAACTGGCGCCCACGGGCAAGGCACGCGTAATCATCGATGTGCCGAAAAAAGATGCGCACTGGCTGCGCACCAGCAGCATTTTCACCCTGGAGCGCGGCATCGTCGGCGGCGCCAAGCTGCGCGCCTACAGCGGCATCCTGACCGATCCGCCCTTGCCCGACGAAGCCACGCGCGACCTGCTGGTGGGCGACATGGCGGCCGAAATCCCGCGCCTGCTGGCCGCCGCCAAGGACCTGCTGGCCAATCTGGGCAGCCTGACCGGCAGCGATTCGGCGTTGGATACCACCATGCGCAACGTGCAGGCGGTCACCGGCAAGCTCAGTGGCCCGGGCGGCGCGATGGGCCTCTTGACGGGCGACGACAAACAGTCAAGGCTGCTGGTCGAGCGCGCCAACGCCCTGCTGCTCACGGCCGACCAGCTGGCGCGCCGCACCGATGGCCTGGTGAACAATACGGATAAACGCGTGTTCGGCGAACAGGGCGTGATGACCGACGCGCAGGCGACCATCGTGCAACTGAACGCCCTCTTGGCCGACACGCGCAACAGCCTGAAAAAGGTCGACGCCGTGCTGGTCGAAGCGCAGGCCGTGGGCGCCAACGCCAAGGCGGCCACGGCCGACCTGGGACCGCTGCGCGCCGACGTGGAAAGCAATCTGCGCAAGGTCGAGCAGCTGGTCAATGAAATCAACCGCAAATGGCCGTTCAAGCGCAATCCGGAGATCACCCTGCCATGACCATCACACGTATCCTGACGGCCGCCGCACTGGCCAGCGCATTGGCGGCCTGCTCCAGCGGCCCGCCCGTGCCGGACTGGAAAATGAATGCGCAAAGTTCGATCGAGCGCTTCGAGGCGGCTTACCTCGCCGGCAGGACGCTGGTCGAGCAAACCGAATTTCAGCGCGCGCGCAGCCAGGTGGCGGGCACCGGCAAGGTCGACCTGGTCGCCAGGGTCGAACTGCTGCGCTGCGCCACGCGCGTGGCCAGCCTGGTGTTCGAGCCCTGCACGGGTTTTGACGCCTTGCAGGAAGACGCCAGCGCGGCGGACCGCGCCTATGCGGCCTACCTGGCAGGCACGGCGGTAGCAGAGACGGCGCTGCTGCCGGAGTCGCAGCGCGCGGTGGCCGCCGCCTCGGACACGCAGGCGGCCAGCGCGGCGGCGGCCATCAAGCAGCCCCTGGGCAGGCTGGTGGCGGCCGGCGTGCTGCTGCGCGCCAACCGCGCCACGCCCGAGCTGCTCGACATGGCCGTCACGACCGCCTCGGACCAGGGCTGGCGCCGCCCGCTGCTGGCCTGGCTGGGCGTGCAGCGCCTGCGCGCCGAGCAAGCCGGCGACGCGCCTGAAGCACAACGCATCGCACGCCGCATGGCGCTGGTCGGCGAGCCGCCTGCGCGGTAAAATTGCCGTGCCGGCGGCACCGGCTTCGGGCATAATCGAACCAGGCCGGGATTCCGGCCACCGATGCAGCGAGGTGCGGCGATGCAGTTCGAAGACTTCAGCTTTTCCGACGCCATTGCCCCGGCCGCCAGCGGGGCGCCGGGCGTCAGCCAGGGGCGGCTGCAGTACCTGCTCGACAACACGCCTTCGATCATCTATTGCACCGTGCCCAGCGGCGACTTCAAGATGACCTTTGTCAGCAACAATGCCCTGAACGTGCTGGGCTACCATCCCGACGAGATGGTGGCCGATCCCAACTTCTGGTTCGACCATATCCACCCGGACGACGCACCCGGCATTTTTTCCAGCCTGGCGCAGATCTTCGTGCAAGGCGCGCGCGCCTATGAATACCGCTTCCGCGTGCGCGATGGCAGTTATCTGTGGATGCATGACAGCCTGCGCCTGGTGCGCGACGAGCACGGCGTGCCGTGCGAAGTGATCGGCTCGCTGACCGACATTACCGAGCGCAAGCGCATGGAAGCGATGCTGCAGGCGCGCGGCCAGGAGCAGCAGCGCCTGATCAGCAAATTGCAGCAGGCGCACGCGCAGTTGCTGCAGGCCGAAAAAATGGCCTCCATCGGCCAGCTGGCGGCCGGCATCGCGCATGAGATCAATAACCCGATCGGCTTCGTCAACTCAAACATGAGCTCGCTGCAAGCCTATGTCGCCACCCTGTTCGACGTGATCGCCCGCTACGAGGCGGCGATGGGCCAGCCGCTCGATGGCGCGGCGCTGGCCGCGTGCGTGGCGCAGGTGCGCCAGCAGGCCGACCTGGCCTACCTGCAGGCGGACATGGCCGACCTGCTGGGCGAATCGATGGACGGGCTGAAACGGGTGCGCGACATCGTGCAGGCGCTGAAGGATTTTTCGCACGTCGGTGAAACCGACTGGCAAGTGGCCAACCTGCATGCTGGCCTCGACAGCACGCTCAATATCGTCGGCAACGAATTGAAGTACAAGGCGCGGATCGACAAGCAATACGGCCAGCTGCCGCCTGTCGAATGCCTGCCCTCGCAGCTGAACCAGGTCTTCATGAACCTGCTGGTCAACGCCGGCCAGGCCATCGCCGGCGATGGCGTGATCAGCATCCGCACCGGCCATCTTGACGGCTGGGTATGGGTGGAGATCGGCGACACCGGCGGCGGCATTGCGCCCGAACACCTGCACCGCATCTTCGAGCCCTTCTTCACCACCAAGGCCGTCGGCAGCGGCACCGGCCTGGGCCTGTCGCTGTCGTACGGCATCGTCATGAAGCATGGCGGGCGCATCGAGGTGGTGTCCGAACCGGGTCGCGGCACGCGCTTTACCGTGCACCTGCCGGTGGCGCCGCCGGCAAAGCCGGCTCAGGGCGCCACGGCGGGCGGATAGACGCGGATCGCCAGCCGGCCGCCATTCTTGCCTTCGAAATCGAGCAGCTGGGCAATCACGCGCGCGGTCAGCACATGTTCGCCGGCCAGCAGCATCAGGCCGTCACGGCTGATCAGATCGCGCGACAGCACCATGCCCGGCTCCAGTTCGCCCGACAGCACGGCCATGTCCCGTGGCGGCGCCTGCGTCTGGTCCATAAGGCTGCGGAACGCGGCCACCACGGCCGGATCGTAGCGCTTGCCGCCGCTGTCGTAGACCAGGGTGCGCGCCTCGTCGGCGCGCAGGCTGCGCTGCACCATGGCGCCGATCTGCAGGCCGTCATAGTCCGACGCCAGCGCCAGGATGCGCGCACCGAGCGGAATGGCCAGCCCCGCCAGGGCGTCGGGAAAGCCGGCGCCGTCGAAGCGTTCGAGCTGCGAGCGCAGGATGACCGACACGGGCCGCAGTTCGTCGAGCGCCATCAGCAGCTGCTCGGCGCGCAGCGGGTGCTTGCGAAAGGTGGCCAGTTGCTCGCCATTCCAGGCACTGGCCGGCAGTTCCAGCAAGTCGTCACTCAGGCTGAGCTTGCCAATATCCTTGAGCAGGGCCGCGATGAATACGTCGCGCGCATCCTGCGCTTCCAGGCCCATCGTCTGGGCCAGCTTGCGCGACAGCTCGGCCACCCGGCGCGCATGGCCGGCCAGTTTGCCGCCACGCATTTCGATCAGGTTGGAAAACACCTTGATGGTGGTCACAAACGTGGCCTTGAGCTTGTCATTGGCCGTTTGCAGCTCGTCATGCGACAGCTTGAGCTGCTGCGTGCGCACGGCCACCTTCTGTTCCAGGCTGGCGTTGAGCAGCAGCAGTTCGGCGTTCTGGCTGGCCGTCAGCGCTTCCAGGCGCAGCTTGTCCTGCTCCAGCGCGCGCCGTTCGAGCGCATGGCGCACCACCAGCACGATGTCGTTCTCGTCCCATGGCTTGGTTACGTAGCGATAGATCTCGCCGTGGTTGATCGCGTCGAGAATCGCGCCGATATCGGCATAGCCGGTCAGCAGCAGGCGCACGGTGCCGGGCCAGCGCTGGCGCACCTGGGCCAGGAACTGTGCGCCGTCCATCTGCGGCATGCGCATGTCGGATATGACCAGGTCGACCGTCTCGCTTTCGAGCACGGCCAGGCCGGCGGCGCCGCTGTCGGCGGTCAGCAGGCGGTAGCCGTGCGGGCGGAACAAGCGCCGCAGGGCCGACAGGATATTCGGTTCGTCATCGACGCACAAAACGGTCGGCGGCGTGTTGGCAATGCTGGTCATGGGTGCCTGTTCGGTGAGAGTCATGGCGCGGCCAATGGCGCCTGGCGCACGGGCAGCGTGATGCGGAACGTGGTGCCGCTGCCGACCACGCTGCGCACCTCGATGCGCCCGTGGTGCTTTTGCACGGTGGTGTAGGCCAGCGACAGGCCCAGGCCCGTGCCCTGGCCGACGGCCTTGGTGGTAAAAAAGGGATCGAAGATGCGCGACAGATGCTCGGGCGCGATGCCGCCGCCCGTATCCTCGACCTCGATCCAGACTTCGCTGTCGTTCTCGCAGCCGGTGCGCAGCGTGATGCGTCCGCGCGCTTCGCCCATGGCGTGGGCCGCGTTGACCACCAGGTTCAAGATCACCTGGTTCAGCTCCGACGGCTGGCATTCGATATCGGGGATGTCGCCGTACTGCTTGATCACATCGGCCTTGTACTTGACCTCGTTATTGACGATATTGAGCGTGGTGTCGATGCCCTGGCGCAGGTCGGCCCAGACCCATTGCTGCAGCGCGTCGGTGCGCGAAAAATCCTTCAGGTCCTGCACGATGCGGCGCACGCGCACGATGCCCTCTTTCGATTCGCCCATCAGCTGGCCGATATCGGTGCGCAAAAAAGCCAGGTCGATCTGTTCGCGCAAGGCGCGCAGGCGCTGCGCCACCGCGGGCATGGCGATGTCGGCCTCGGCCTCTTCGTAGGCGTCGAGCACGGTGAACAGGTCGGCCAGGTAGCCTTCGAGCGCGCCAAAATTGGAAAACACGTAGCCGATGGGGTTGTTGATTTCGTGCGCCACGCCGGCGGCCAGCTGGCCGATCGAGGCGAGCTTTTCGGACTGCAGCAGCTTTTGCTGGGCCAGCGTCAGCTTGTCGTTCAGTTCGGTCAAGGCCAAATTGCGTTCACGCAGCGCCATGTCGGCGATTTCGCGCTGGGCGATATCGTCGGCCAGGCGCTCGTTCATCTCGGCCAGCTGCGCCGTGCGCCTGGCCACCAGGTTTTCCAGGTTATCGTGGGCGCGGCGCAGCGCGCTCTCGGCATTGCGCCGCTCGGTGACGTCGCGCAGCGTTTCGATGGCGCCGACCAGCCGCCCCTGGCGGTCGCGCAGCGGCGCGGCCGTGAAGTGCAGCCAATGGCCGCTGGCGCCTATATTGGGAAAGAAATCCTCGGCCTCGTAGGCGCCCGGTATCACCGACGATGGCTTGAGCTTGCCCTGGTACAGCCCCTGTTGGCCCAGCGCGATGTCGCCCGCCACCAGCAAGTCGGCCAGGCAGGCGCGCGGCCTGCGATAAAACGCCTTCCAGTGCTCGCGCGTGCCGACCATCGCGGCGGCGGAATAGCCCAGCAACTGCTCGCAAGCACTGTTCCAGTGCGTCACCACGTGGTCGGTATCGATGGCAAAGGTGGCCACCGGATGGCCGTCGAAGAACGCCGACAGGGCAGCGCCGGGAAAGATGGTGTCGTCGTCTGGTCTCATGGGATCCCTTTGCGGCGCAGGCGTCACGCCAGCATGATGGCCGACAGCTCGTCGAAGGTGCGCTCGGCCTGCCGCAACAGCGCAAGCCAGGCGGCCTCGTCCAGCGCAACGAGGCGCCAGGCGGGGGCCAACGGCGGCACCAGCGCCTGCTCGTCCCGCGCCAGGTCCAGCGCGTGGGCGAGCGCGTTGGCCATATGTACCAGCAACGGCAGGCCAAGCGCATCGAGATGCGCGATGGCGTGCTGGTCGGCGACCGCCTGCTGTATGGCGGCGGGAAACTTCCACCAGGCGGCCAGCGCGCTGCCCACCTGCGCATGGTCGATGCCGAGCACGGCAATTTCCGCCTCGATCAGCTGGCAATCATGGTGCTGGCGATAGCTGCGCACCAGCGCATGCTGCTCGGGAAAACGGCTGGCCAGCACCAGCGTGCCCAGGTCATGCAGCAGGCCGGCCGTGAAGGCGGTTTCGGGATTGATACCCATGTGCGGTGCCAGCAATCGGCCCACCACGGCGGTGGCCAGCGCATGGCGCCAGAAGCCCTGGAAGTCGAAGCCTGCCACGGGCGCGAAACTGCCGGTCAGCGCGCAGGCCGTGACGACGGTGCGGATGCTGTGAAAGCCGAGCACCGACACCGCTTGCGCGATGCTGGTCACTTCCGACTGCATGCCGTAGAACGAGGAATTGGCGATGCGCAGGGTCTTGGCCGCCATGGCCTGGTCCAGCTCGATCTTGTGCGCCAGCACATGCACATCGATATCCTGCCGCTCCAGGCTGGCCAGCAATTCCAGCACCACCGCCGGCAGCGATGGCAGTTCCTGGATCTGCCGGATGACATGCTCAAAGATCAAAGGTGTCATGCGCCGTCCCCTTGCCGGTAACGCTGCAGCAAGGCCAGCAGGCCGGCGCCCGGAGCATCGGCTGGCGTTGCGCGGAACAGCACGGCCAGACGCGCCAGCTGGCGCTGGCGCATGGCCTCAAGCTGCGCCTGCTCGGCGGCGCCATCGTGCGGCGGTGCGGCGACGATCCAGCAGTCTTTCACGCCACGCCGGCGCAAGGCGGCCAGGCTGGCCGCCGTCAGCACAGCGCCCTGCGCCAGCAGCACGGTTCCGCTGGCGTCGCGCAGGGCGCGCGACAGGATGGCGCCCTCGCGTGCCTGCTCTAGCGGCACTGCGCGCTCGCCCGCGCTCATGGCGGCGCTCCGGCCAGGCACAGCGTCACCAGGCTGCCGCGCGAGCGCGAGCGCGCGCCCATTGCGTGCAGCGCCACCGCATACGCCTTGCCGTCGATGACGATCAGGCGCTGCGCGCCGGCGCAAGGTTCAAACAGCTGCGGCAAGGCCAGCGCCGCTTCACTGCCCAGCAGCGCCGCGCCGCGTTCGAACAGCTGCGCGGCGGCCGCATTGACAAAGGCGATCATGCCGTCCTCGTCGAGGCCCAGCACCGGTAGCGGCAGGAACTGCAGCACCTCGCGGGCAATGCCCAGGCTGACTTCGTCGCGGCTGATCTGATGCTGCTGCTGGCGCAGCAGGGCCTGCATCGTGTCATTGGCCACGGCCAGCGCCAGATTGGCCTCGCGCAGCTGCTCGTTCAGGCGTGCGTTGTCGTCGTCGATGCCTTTCAGGCGGAACGCTTCGGCGATATGATCGCGCAGTTGCTGGTCATCCCAGGGTTTGGTCAGGAACTTGAAAATGGCGCCTTCGTTGACGGCGTCCGTCACGGCCTGCAACTCCGTGTAGCCGGAGAGCATGATGCGCATGGTCTGCGGATACAGCAGCCTGGCCTTGCGCAAAAAATCGGCGCCCAGCATGCCCGGCATGCGCTGGTCCGACACGATCACGTCGACCGCATGAACGGCCAGCAGGTCCAGCCCCTCTTGCCCGCTGGTGGCCGTCAGGATATGGTAGGCGTCGCGCCGCAGCAGTCGCCTGAGCGCGGCAAGGATATTTTGCTCGTCATCGACCAGCAGCAGTGTGCGCTGGGGAACATCAGGTGTTGCCACGGCACTCTCGGGTACCGGCGCATGGTGCACATCCATCGTCCCATCCTGTCATCGCGGCAGCGACATCGGAACTAGCCTGCAGGGGGACTGTCGCCTGGAACCGGCCACGCGACAGTCGTCTGCCTGGGATTATACGGCTAAAAGTGAAGAGCATGCAGGGCAAGGCATGCGCCGCCGCGCCCCGCACTCAGCTTCGGCACATCAGAAGGTTTCCCACTCCTCGCCCAGCTCTTTCGAAACCGGCTTGGCTTTCGCGGCGGCAATGCGCGGCGTGGCCTGTGCCGTGCGCGGCGCCGGCCTGGCGACAGCGGGCTGGCTGGCCCTGGCCGCTGGCGCTGCCATGGCGGCGCCGGTACGCGCCGGCATATTGCGCAGCTTGAATACGCTGACCACCTGCGCCAGGGTTTGCGACTGGCTCTGCATGGCGGCGGCGGCGGCGGCCGATTGTTCGACCAGCGCCGCATTTTGCTGCGTCACGTCATCCATTTCGGTAATCGCCTGATTCACTTGCTCGATGCCGGCATGCTGCTCGACGCTGGCGGCGGTAATTTCGGCAACGATATCGGTGACGCGGCGTACGCTGCCCACCAGTTCGTTCATGGTATCGCCGGCCTGGCCGACCAGTTCGCTGCCCAGTTCCACCGTGCGCGAGGAGTCATCGATCAGCGACTTGATTTCCCTGGCGGCGGCGCTTGATCGTTGCGCCAGGTTGCGCACTTCGGTGGCCACCACGGCAAAGCCACGGCCCTGCTCACCTGCCCGCGCCGCTTCCACGGCCGCGTTCAGGGCCAGGATATTGGTCTGGAAAGCAATGCCGTCGATCACGCCGATGATGTCGCCGATCTTGCTCGATGACGTATTGATCTGATCCATGGTGGTGACCACGCGCGTGATCATCTCGCCGCCGCGCTGGGCAATGGCGGACGCCGATTGCGCCAGTGCGTGCGCGGTGCGCGCATTGTCCGCATTCTGCTTGACGGTCGAGGTCAGTTCTTCCATCGACGACGCCGTCTCTTCCAGCGAGCTGGCCTGCTGCTCGGTACGCGACGACAGATCCATGCTGCCGGCCGCCACTTCGCTGGCGGCCATGGCGATATTGTCGGTGCCGCCGCGCACCGTATGGACCGTCTCGGCCAGGCGGTCGTTCATGCCTTTCAACGCTTGCAGCAACTGCCCCAGTTCATCGCGGGTGTCGGCAACGATATCGCTGGTCAGGTCGCCGGCGGCCACCGTATTGGCGACAGCGAGCGCACGCGCCAGCGGACCGGTAATCGAGGTGGTCAGCACGAAACCCAGCAAGGCCGCGAGCGCCAGCGCCGCCAGCGACAGCACGATCATCAGCATGCGGGCGCTGTCGTACGTCTGGTTGGCGTCGCTGCCCGCCTGCTTGACGGCGGCGTTCTGCGCCGCGATCTTCTCGTCGATCTGTTTCTTGAGTTCGCCCAGCACCGGACGCAAGCGGTCCGACAGATACGCGCGGCTTTCCTCTGGCGTGCCGTGCAATATCAGCTGCAGCAGGTCCACCTGGCCCTGCGTGTATCGGGCGTTGGCGTCCATCACCTTGCGCAGTTGCTCCTTGTCCTGCGGCAGCACCGACAGGCGCTCAAGCGCGGCGATATCGGCCAGCGCACTGGCGCGATTGCTTTCGATAAGCTTTACCTGGGCTTCACGGTCGGCCACGTTTTCGGTCAGCATCATGTTGCGCAGGGAGATGGCGATATTGTTGACCCGGTTGATCAGCTGGCTGGCGTACTCGAGCTGTGGCAGATTATTGTCGACAATGATGGTGGTGCCGCTGTTGATACGGCCCAGCATCGTGACGCTGATCACCGCGATCAGCAGCAGCAAGGCGCCAATCAGGCCCAGCGATAAACTGAAGCGTTTACCGATATTGAGGTTGTTAAAAAAATGCATAAGTGTCCTAAAGTAAGAAATCGTCACGCCGGCGCCACTGCGTTAGCGGAACCGGGGATGTTAACGTTTCTGACACTTATTTGCCACAAGGAAATATACTGTCGTTGCAGTTTTGCACCAAAATTGTGCGCCAGCGCACCATGGCGATCACTTGGATGGGGCAGCCAGATACCTGGCCACAGGGCAAGGCATGTCGCGATAGAAGATGAAGCCACCGACGCCGATGGTGGGCGTGCCGGACGTGACGCCGTAGACCAGGGTGGTGTTCCCCTCCACCCGCAGCAGATTGTTCTCTTTCGACTTGTGGGCGTGCGAACTGGCCAGGTCGGGACGGGGCGCCACTTCCAGCCGCAGTTCGGACGCGCCAGGGTCGTACGACCAGCGGCCCGGATTGAAGAAGGCAAAGCCGCCGTCGAAGCGCAGCCGGCCATCCTTGAACTGGGTCAGGCAGATGCCGGGAAATTCACTCGGCGGGTTGTACCAAGTGGCGGCCACCTCGCCATTGGCCGGCGCCGCCTTGCCCGGCATTTGCAGGCCCGGCTTGCCAGCGCCCTGCCCCAGCATGCCTGTACAGCCAGCCAGCATGGCCATGGCGGCAAGGATCGCTGCCGTATTACTGCTCTTGATTCGCATTTCCGTCCCGTATTTTTGATTTCCGAAAAGCAATCATAGACCGCGACGGCCGGCCATTCAAGCGGCCAGCGCACATAAGGAAAATTAATTGCCGGCAGCTTTCGCCGCCGCTTCGCGCAATTTGTCCTTCTTGCTCTTGCGCGCACCCTTGACGCCGCCGTTGACGGTGTCGGTAGCGCTGCTCACTGCCGCCGGCAATTCGGTCGGCTCGAAACCGGCCACCACTTCGCGCACGATGCGCAGGTCGTTGCGGTTTTCGATCAGGCGGAAATGTGCTTCCGTATCGGCCGTGATAAAACTGACCGCCGTGCCGCTTTCGCCGGCGCGGCCGGTGCGGCCGATGCGGTGCGTGTAGTCGACGGCCGATCGGGGCAGATCGTAATTGACGACGGCCGGCAAGCCGGCGATATCGATGCCGCGCGCGGCCACGTCGGTGGCCACCAGCACCTGCAGGCGCCCCGCCTTGAAGTCGGCCAGCAGCTGGCTGCGCGTGCCCTGGCTGAATTCACCGTGAAACGCGCCCACGTGCAGGCCGGCGCGCTGCAGCTTGTCGGCCACGTGCTCGGCCGCATACTTGGTGGCGACAAACACCAGCACCCGTTCCCATTGATGCTGCAAGATCAGGTAGCGCAGCAGCTGGGTGCGGCGTGGCACGTCGACCGTGATGGCGCGCTGCACGATATCGGGCTTGTCCTGCGGCTCGGACGCCACCTCGATACGCACCGGCTGCGTCAACAGGCTGTCGGCCAGCGCCTGCACGCTGTCGGGGAAGGTGGCCGAGAAAAACAGGTTCTGGCGCTTTGCCGGCAGCAGCGCCAGCACGGCGTTGATTTCCTCGCTAAAACCCATGTCGAGCAGGCGGTCGGCTTCGTCGAGCACGAACAGCGACACGCCGCCCAGTTTGACCGCATTGTGCTTGACCAGGTCCAGCAGGCGGCCCGGCGTGGCGACGACGATATCGGCGCCGCCGCGCAGGTCCATCATCTGCGGATTGATCGAGACGCCGCCGAACAGCACGGAAATTTTCAGCTTGACGGGCAGCGGCTTGGCCAGCGCGTGCACGGTCTGCCCCACCTGCGCGGCCAGTTCGCGCGTCGGCACCAGGATCAGCGCGCGCACTTGGCGCGGGCCGGCGCTTGGGCTCATCAGCGCCTGCAGCAGCGGCAGCGCGTAGGCGGCCGTCTTGCCCGAGCCCGTCTGCGCCGCACCGAGTACATCGCTGCCGCGCAGGATGGCGGGAATGGCGGCGGCCTGGATCGCGGTCGGCGCGGCATAGCCGGCCTTGTCGACTGCGCGCAGCAAGGAGGGAATCAGACCCAATGAGGAAAATGGCATGGCGGGCCTTCTGGTATTCTTGGAAAGGCGCCAGTATAAAGCAAGCCTCTATTGTTTAGCCATTTGCATGACGGGGTAGCCTTGCTCGTCGTAGCCCGGCATGCCGCGCCGGATCGCATGCGAAAAGTCCGGGTCGTCATTGGCGGCGCGCGCGCGCGCCGTGATATGGCCGCCGTCGCGCAGCTGCTGGAAGGGCAAGCCCGGCACCAGTGCCCGCACGTCGAACAGGTAGCGGTCGAGGTAGCCGGAAGCGAGCAGGCGGTAGTCGAGCGGCAGGCCCGGCACGATGCGGCGCACCATCTCGAACACGATGGTGGTGCAGTTGGCGGTAAGCGTATTGTAGAACTGCGGCTTGAGCTTGAGGTCGTCCGCTTCGTCGAGGTAGGCCAGGAACAGCGAGCGCATGGCCGCGCGCGGCATCAGCACGCGGTACAGATGGATATCTTCGCCGCGCGCATTGGTGCGCACGCGAATGATGTCGCGCTCGTCGGCGGCGATCAGGCTCATCTCGAAATGCTTGAAAAAGCCGCCGATGGCGGAAAAGCTCTCGCCCTTCTCTTTCCTGATCTCGATCGAAAAGGTGAGGAAACGCCCATCGGCAAAGCCGAACGACACCAGCGTGTGGGCGATCAACGGGCCAGTCCAGTACGACAGCGCCGTGTCGACCGTGCGCAGCTCGTCGAGCTTGTAGCTGCGCTGTTCCCATTTGACCGTGTAATCGTTTTCGCTGCGCCAGTCGAAATGGCGGACGTTGTCGAGCGTCACCACATTGCCCTTGACCGTGCCCGTCACGTTCCTCGCCACGTCGTCGGCCCAGCTGCGGTCCTGCGACGGCGCAATCATGCTCCACCACAGCAGCAGCAACACAAAGCCGCCCGCATACGGCAGCAAGGCGCGCGCGCTGCCACGTGCCCACCACAGCGCGATGCTGCCGATGCCGAGCGCGGCCCACAGCACGGCGCCGATGGTCTGCGCGGCCACGCCGCCGGCCAGTTGGTACCACAAGGCCAGCGCGCCCCACAGGGCGGTCAGCAGAATAACAAGGGAAGCGGCCAGTTTGCCGACGGTGGCCAGCACGGCGCTGGCGCGAGGTGAGAATAATGTCATGCGGTCATTATAGAGGCTGGCATGCACGGCATGCTTTTCAGCTGACCGGGACCGACTGGAAAACACTGGAATAGGCCACCTGTCCTGTTGAAAGCGCATCATGGAAGTGGCGGACCCATTCGGCAACAAGCTGCGTTTCTGGCAACGGCTGGCGGAAGATTGATGATTAGCGGCAAAAACTGTGCATATTGATCAAATTCCTGTGGCCCTGGCGGCCAGGCCATGCATTCGCGGCGGCTGAATCGGGTTACACTACAATATTGCGTAATAGCAATTTTATGGGGAGTGCCTGGTGCTGGTCATACTTGGATTTGTCGTCGTGCTGTTTTCCGTCTTTGGCGGCTTTGCCCTGCAGGGCGGGCATCTGGCGGCGCTGTTCCAGCCGCTGGAACTGCTGATGATCGGCGGCGCGGCATTGGGGACTTTTTTCGTCGGCAATGACGCCAAGGCCATCCGCGCCACGTTTGCCGCCCTGCCCACCCTGTTTCATGGCGCGCAATACACCAAGTCGCGCTATCTGGAACTGATGGGCTTGATGTACGACGTACTGAGCAAGGTCCGCAAGGAAGGCCTGATGTCGATCGAGGACGATGTCGACGACCCCTACCGCAGCCCGGTGTTTACCAAATATCCCTACACCCTCGGCGACGAGCATTTGCTGGAATTCATCACCGATTACCTGCGCCTGATGGTGTCGGGCAATATGGATGCCTACCAGATCGAGAACCTGATGGACAACGAAATGGAAACCCATCACGAAGACGCGGAAATGCCGATCCAGACGATTTCGCAGCTGGCCGACGCCATGCCCGCCTTCGGCATCGTGGCCGCCGTGATGGGCGTGGTGCATACCATGGCGTCGGTGGGCCTGCCGCCGGCCGAGCTGGGCGTGCTGATCGCGCAGGCGCTGGTGGGTACCTTTATCGGCATCTTGCTGGCGTATGGCTTTATCGCGCCGCTGGCCAGCTTGCTGCGCCGCAAACATCATGAGACCGCCAAGATGTACCAGTGCGTGAAAGTCACCCTGCTGGCCAGCCTGAACGGCTACGCGCCGGCGCTGGCGGTCGAGTTCGGCCGCAAGGTGATCTCGGCCACCGAGCGCCCGTCGTTCAGCGAACTGGAAAGCCACGTGCGCCAGGTCAAGACGCGCAGCTGAGGCAAAAGTTCACTCTTCCGGGCAGCTCACTTCCTGTTCGTTATACAGGCTCATCGGAATGCGCTGGCCGTCGACTTCGAGCTCGCGCACCTTGGGCGGCACCAGAGCGAATTGGCCGGCCTGCAGTTTTTCCCGCAGCGGCTGGCAGCGCAGGGTCTCGGTGGGGATTTGCCCGCGCGCATACCAGCCGCCGCCTTCCTTTTCCGCCAGCAAGACCGAGCTGGCGCGCGGATCATTGCTGATCAGCAGCACTTCCTGGCGGCCATCGCCGTCGAAATCCATCAGATAGGCGTCACATTGCTGCCCTGCCCGCTTCAAACAGGCCGGCAGGCGCCAGCCCGGGCCGGCCTCGCTCCAGTCCTGCCGCAAAAAACTGTCGGGCAAGCTGCTGCCTGCCGGGCGCACGGTCAGGTTGATCGCCACGTCGCTGAGCACGCCCGTGTCATCGAAACGGTTTTCACGCTTGAGCACGGCGTCGGCGCGTGCGCGGATCACGGCCGCGTCCGGCCCAGTGCGCTTGCTGAGTTGCTGCAAGGCCGCCTGGCCATAGCGGGCGCCCTCGAACCGCAGGTACTCGACATCGAACTTGTCGGCGCTGACCTTGCCGGCATTCAAACGCGCCATCTGGCTGGCCACCGACAAACGGGCCGGATCCATCAATGGCGAAAACAGCGCCAGCATCACCAGCAAGGCGATAAACGCCGTGCCGACATTGACATTGGCGATCCAGTTGAGCCAGTCGCCATACTTGCTGGCGGCCCAGGCATAACCGGCCGCATAGCAGCTGGCGACCAGCAGGCAGGCGCCCGCAATGATGCGCTCGGACGTCCAGCCATGCGCCATCACGCGCAGGGTCAGGGCATAGATGGCAATGCCCACCAGCCACGGCAACAGCAAGCACGACAGACGCGTGCCGAAGCGGATGCCGCGCGCCACGCCCAGGCCTGCCTGGCCATTCTGGAACGCGGCATTGATCAATACCACCAGCAGGCCTGCCATGCCCAGCAGCACGGACGCCGCATGGCGCGTGGCCCACAGGCGCTCGAAGCCGATAAACGGCAAGGTCAGCAGGAAACCGGCCACCAGCACGGCGGCGATCGGCATCAGCCACGACAGCAGCACCAGCAGCAGGGTGCGGATGCCGCGCACGATGGACGGGCGCACATCGGTGATATGGATGGCAAACGAAAACGCAAAGCACAGCACGGGAATCACGAACCAGGCCTGGCCCAGCAGTTTTTTCAGGAAATTGAGCTTGATCAGCAAGAACAACTGCCCGCCCAGCCACAGCACCAGTACCAGCACCGCCACGAACAGCAGGGAAAACAGCAGCTGGATGCCGAGCTTCCAGGCGATTTCAAAATAGGTGGCATAGCTGGCCAGGCGCCGGCCGTCCTGCGCGCTGGCCATGACCAGCGCGTGGGCGATATAAAAACCCACCACGCAAAAGCCGAACAGCTGCGCCGAGATCACGCGCAGCGGCGCACCGGGTTTGTAGTTACCCCATAAAAAATGCTCGCCGCCGCGCGACACATCGTGCAGCGCCAGCGCCGTCAAGACCAGCGCCGCGCCCGCCATCCACAGTCCGGTGCGGCGCAGCGACAGATGGCCCAGGCTGGACACCAGCAGCACCGGCAGCAGCAAGCCGATCAGCATCAGCGGCGCCAGCAGATGGGATTCGGTGGCGGGCCAGGCCCTGGCCTGGGCCGCGCTGTACAGCCAGTACAATAGCAAGCCCTGCAGCAAGCCCGCGGCCAGGCGCGTGACGGCGATGCGCGGCGCCACCACCGGATCGAGTAAAACAGTCGGGTTGCCAGTCGCGGCTTGCATGGGTATCCTTTATTGTCTGATGCGCTATTGTCCGGGCATTATTGCATTTCGTTATGCCTGCCTCAAGCCGAGACGCGCAGCGGCAGGCTTTGCGCCAGCCCCCAGGCCAGTTCCGGCACGATAAACAGCCACAGCACGGGTTCGCCCGTGACCAGCAGCGCCCAGCCCATCCACAAGGAAAACAGCAAGCGGGCGGCGGCGTCGTAGCGGCCGAAGCGCGGCTGCGGGTCGGCGATGCGCAGCACCGACCAGACCAATACGACGCTGCCGAGCAGGCAGCCGAGCAGCAGATGAAACGGCTCGAACACCGGCAAGGGCGCGCCACCGAGCCGGACGTTGATAACGTTCAACTGATCGCGCAGCAACAGCAAGCTCCACGGCGTGGCAAAGGCGCCCGTCATCAGAACATCATAGACGGCGCTGGCACGCACCAGGCGGCGAAAGGCGGCAAAGGACAACATCGGCTACTCCTGTGAAATGAAAACGGCCATGCTAAAGCATGGAGTACACTCCAGGGTCAAGCACGTTGAACGGAGAAAGCCATGCAGATCGGCGACATGGCGCAGGCCACGGGATTGAGCCGCGACACCCTGCGCTACTATGAAAAACGCGGTTTGCTGCGTGCGGCGCGCAGCGCCAACGGCTACCGGGATTACCCGCCCGAGGCCGTCGGCTGGCTGCGCTATCTGCGCACGGCCCAGGAGCTCGGTTTTACGCTGGCCGAAATCGAGGCCGACATGCCGCTGCTGGCGGCCCCCGACACAGCCGAAACGGCAGCCCTGCTGCGTGCGGCGCTGGCACGCAAACTGCACAGTATCGATGCGCGCATCGCCGCCCTGGCGCAGTTGCGCGGCGAACTGGCGCGGCGGCTGGGAGAACAGATGCAGGACTGTCCCTTGCGCGGAGCACAAGATGCGGCTACATAAGTTCTTGCCGCTGCTATGGCTGCTGGCGGCGGGCACGGCCAAGGCAGAGCTGGCCTGCGGCGACTTGCTGGCCAAGCTGAAACACACACCCGGCTACCTGGTCTTTCAAGGCTGCAAGCAGGAAATGGCGCTGCAGGACCAGCCGTTTGTCGCACGCTACCGGGTCGAAGGCAAACAGGCACGGCAGGCGGAAGCGTATTTGCGCCGCAGCTACGGCTTGCCCGAACTGAAACGCTATTGCTGCGCCTGGGACAGCACGCCGCATTTCTGGCGCGACCGCCGCACCGGCATCGGCTATATGCTGGTGATGGCGTCGGGCGAGACGCAGGTGCGCACGCGCGTAGCGTGGCCGCAGATCGACCATTTCGAACTTAAAGTCAGCGCTTACGCACAAGACCCGTGAAGCGTTCAGTCGAGTTCGTGGCTGGCCACCAGCACGCCGTCGGCGTCGGCATAGATCCAGTCACCCGGCGACACCGCCACGCCGCTGATGTGCACGCGTACATTGCGCTGGCCGGCGCCGGTCTTGCCGCTTTTGCGCGGATGCGTGGCCAGTGCGCGCACGCCGATCTGGCAGACATTGATTTCATCGCAGTCACGGATGCAGCCATCGACCACGATGCCGGCCCAGCCATTGTGTTCGGCCAGCGCCCCCAGCTGGCCGCCGACCAGCGCGCAGCGCAGGCTGCCACCGCCATCGATCACCAGCACCTGGCCCTGCCCCGGCATTTCCAGGGTGCTGCGCACCAGTGCGTTGTCTTCATGCACTTTCAAGGTGGTGGCCGGACCGCAGAAACGCGCCCTCTGGCCGAACGCACGGTACACGGGCGGCAATACCGCCAGGGTGCCGTCGTCCAGCATGGAGGCATAGTCGTCGCACAGGTCGGTGGTGGCAAAAGTCATGGCTGCTCCAGTGTCCATACACATGGTCATGATTTTATGCCTTTTGCAGCGCCACGGCGCGCGTTTTTCCACCAACCCCGACCGCCGTGACAATCGCCAGCGCCTGGAACACGCCGATCAACACGAACACCAGCGCCGGCTGGTCGCCATCCATCAGGGCGCCGAACAGCAAGGGGCCGACGGCCAGGCCGCTGTCGAGGCCCGAATACACCACGCCATACACGCGGCCGGTGGCGTTCGCCGGCGCCGCGGCGCGTATCATCAGGTCGCGCGAGGGCCCGGCCACGCCGGAAGTCAAACCGATCGCGCCCATCAGCACCACCGCGCCCCAGGCTGGCACCAGAGTCATGCCCAGCAGCACGGCCAGCAAGGCCGCCGCCGAAAAGGCGATCGCCACGTTGCGGTCGGGGTGGCTGCTGCGCGCACCGACCACGCCGCCGGCCGCCATGCCGACCGCCGAGGCCAGCATATAGGCTGTATAGGCGCTGGTGGCCATCGTCAATGTCATGCCATACAGCTTGACCAGCGCCACGCTGGCAAAACTCTGGATGCCGCCAAGGGCCAGCGCGGTAATGAAGAAAAAGGCAAAGCACATCCAGACGGCCGGCAGGCGCAGGAACGACAGCGTGCCTTCGACCGGTATATTGCCCTTGGGCGTTGCGGCGGCCTTCAACGGCTCGGGACGGATCGCATGGCGGTTCACGAACAAAATCAGCAGCACGCCGAACGGCAGCACGGCGGCGCTCATCAAGGCGACCCGCCAGTCATAGTGGGTGGCCACATAGGTCATGAACACGGGCGCCAGTGCCCAGCCGATATTGCCGCTGATGCCATGCACGGAAAAACCGTAGGCCACGCGCGCCGGCGACACGCGCTGGTTCAAAATGGTGTAGTCGGCCGGATGAAACACGCTGTTGCCGGTACCGGCCAGCATGGCGCCCAGCATCAGCCCGGTGTAGCTGTGCGCCTGGGCCAGCGCCAGCGCCGACACGCCCAGCAAGGCCACCCCGGTCATCAGCACGGCGCGCGCGCCGAAGCGATCGACCACGAAGCCGGCCAGCGCCTGGCCCACGCCCGAGATAATAAAAAATACCGTCATCAGGAGCCCCAGCTCTGCATAGCTGAGGTTGAAGGCGGGTTTCAGCCAGACGAACAAGGCCGCCAGGATCAAATGATAGAAATGCGACACGCCGTGGGCCAGGCCGACCAGCCCGATCACGCGCGCGTCGCTGCGCAAGGTTGTTGTCATGTCATCCCCTGATTTATACTGGTGAGCTTGCAGTGTATGCAAATTACTATCGCCTGTTTTCCGATAGAATGACATTCTTTATCGACTTCCTGCCAAGCTGATGGCCGTTCCCATTTTTCGCCATACCCGCATGTGTCCGCCGCGCGAGGCGCCCAGCGCGGCCATTCCCGTGACCATGATCGCGCGCGACCTGCAGCCCGATGAATTCCTGCTGCCGCACAGCCACCCCTGGGGCCAGGTCACCCTGGCGCTCGAAGGCGTGCTGCGCATCACCGCGCTGGGCAGCAGCTGGATATTGCCGCCGATGCGCGCCATCTGGATCGCGCCCAATGTGGAACATGAAGTGACGATGCTCGAGAAAACCAGGCTGCGCCCCTTGTGCGTGCTGGCCGGGCGCGCGCCATTCGCCGGCCGCGATTGCAAGGTGCTGGAAGTATCGAACCTGCTGCGTCAGCTGATCATGGCGCTGGAACAGCTCGATCCGGGCCAGGAACCCACGCGTGAAGCGCTGCTGGCCGAGCTGATCCTGGATGAATTGAAACGTTCGAGCACGCGCCCCATCCGCGTGCCGCTGCCGACCGACAAGCGCCTGAAAACCCTGTGCGCCAGCCTGATTGACCAGCCCGGCTCGAACCAGACGCTGCAGCACTGGGCGCAGCTGGTGGGCGCGTCGGAACGCACCCTGGCGCGGCTGTTCGAACGGGAATTGGGCCTGAGTTTTGGCCAGTGGCGCCAGCAGGTGCGCCTGGCCCACGCCGCGCCGCTGATCGCGCGCGGGGTGCCGCTGTCGCAGGTGGCCGAAGAGCTGGGCTATGCCAGCCAGTCGGCGTTTTCGGCGATGTTCAAGAAGACCTTTGGCAGCTCGCCGTCGGCGTTTTTTGCGCAGCGGGAGCAGCGCTGAATCATCAGGCCATGAAGTCGAACAGCGAACTTTTACCCGTATAACCTGGCAGCACGGAACCGATGCCCATCTGCTCCTGGGCCGAATACAGTTTCACCAGCGCTTCGGCCTGCGCCGTCAGGGCCTTGGCCAGCTCGGCCTTTTTGGTGTTGAGGCTGGTGATTTCCTTGCCGACAGTTTGCACTTCCTTGGTGATCAGGCTGCTGGTGCCCGTCAGTTCGCCGATCTTGCTGCCGAACTGCTCAGCCACGCCCTTGCCATTATTGGTAAACAGCTTGCTGACGGCGTCCGGATCGGCGGCGATGGCGGACTTGAGTTTTTTTTCGTCCAGCACCAGTTCGCCGCTCTTGCCCAGGGTGACGCCAGCGCTGGCCAGCACCGATACCGGCACGCCATTGCTGGCCGTGCGCAGCACCTGCGACATTTGCGTGCTGACCTGTTTCAGCGCCGTATCGTATTTCAGGTCGCCATCTTGCAGGCTCTGCATCTTGGTGTTGAGCTCGTTATAAGCCTTGACGAAGCTGGCGACATTGCTGGCGATCTGGCTGCTGTCCTTGGCCACCACCAGATTGGTCTCGCCCTTGGCTTTCAGCTCCACCGTCACACCGTCGATGGCACTGCTCAAGGTGTTGCTGCTGCTTTTCACTTCCTTGCCGGCCACGGTGGCCAGCGCGTCCTGCGCGGCCGCGCTCTGCTGCATGCCCTTGCTGGCGCTGGGAGAATAGGTCAGCAGATTGCTGATGGCCGCGTCGCCCGTCACGCTGATGCGCATGCTGTTATCAGCGCCGCTCTTGCCGTTCATGGTCAGCGTGTAGCCGCCTTCGCCCTTGATCACGCTGGCATCGACGCCGGCTTTTTTCAGCGCGGCGGCGATGCCGTCCAGGGTATTGTTGCTGCTGTCGATAGTGAGGGTGATGGCCTTGCCGTCGCCGGCGGAGAACTGCTTGCCGTCGACACTGCCCAGCTCGATCTTGATCTGCGCCGCGGCGCCCGTGCCGATGGCCGTGTTCGACGCCTTTTGCGCTGCGGTGGACAGGGTCTGGCCCTGCGCCAATTGTTTCACGTCGATGGCGTAGCTGCCGCTGACGGCCTTGTCATTGGTGGTGGCGGCAACCACGCCGGCCTTGCTGGAAGTAGCCGAGGTGGCCAGGCCGCTGCCCGCCATGTTTTGCGCCACACCCTGGAATCTGGCCAGCGCCGATTGCAGCTGGCCCAGCGCCGACAATTTGGTCTGGTCGCGCACCAGGTTGTTATTGAGTTTGGTAACGCCGGTGTTTTGCGACAGCATCTGCTTCTCGACCTTGGCATAGACATCGGCCGAGGGCGCAGTCTGGGTCGCCGTATTGGTGTAAGGCTTGCTGGTGATGGTGGAGTTGAACATGATATGGCATTCCCGTTGTTGTCGATTACAACACACGGTTCAGCTGATCACCGCGCGCCCCGCAGCAAGCCCGTCGGCCGCACAAGGCGGCGGCAAGCTTTCTGTTGATTGCTCATTATGCAGCATTACTGAAATATCAAACCGGCAAACAGAGCCGCTTTTGCCGCACTGCACGCATTTTACCGCATGAACTTCGAGATGGCGCTGGTCACGGCCATGTCGAGCCGCATGAAACTCAAACCCACCTTGAAGCCGGTGCTGCTGAAGATGCAATGCGAGACGGCAACCGTCGCTTCGATGATATTGGCCTTGCCGTCAAAAAACAATTCGAACAGCACCTTGCCCTGCTTGCCAGCCTGCACCGGTTCGGCCACCACCGCCGACATGCCGCCCGGCCCCACATCGATGGTGCGCGCCGCCACCGGGCCGGCGCCATCCATGATTAACATTGCCTTGGCGCGCAAGATCTTGCGCGCGCTCTGCCTTTGTTCTACTGACACTGTATACGCTCTTCAAGAAGTTCATTCAACGCGCCATGGCGGCGCGTCTCGATAGGGCGAATATTATAGTTCCAAATAGAAATTTCGTTTAGCTCAATATAAAATTGTCAGTTCAACCACGCCATCCTTTACTCATGGTCGCGCAGCTTGTTGAACGCTTCGTCGATGCGCTCGACGGCGATCACCTTGATCCCCTCGATCGCCTGCTTGGGCAAATTCGATTTCGGGATCATGGCCAGGGTAAAGCCCAGCTTGGCCGCTTCACGCAGGCGTTCCTGCCCACGCGGCGCCGGGCGGATTTCACCGGCCAGCCCCACTTCGCCAAAGACCACCAGGCCGCGCGGCAAGGGCTTGTTGCGCATCGATGAATTAATCGCCAGCAAGACAGCCAGGTCGGCCGCCGGCTCGGTGATCTTCACGCCGCCGACCGCGTTGATGAACACGTCCTGGTCAAACGCGGCGATGCCGGCATGGCGGTGCGCCACCGCCAGCAGCATGGCCAGGCGGTTCTGTTCCAGGCCGACCGACAGCCGGCGCGCGTTCGGCAAATGGCTGGTATCGACCAGTGCCTGGATTTCCACCAGCAGGGGCCGCGTGCCTTCCTGCGTTACCATCACGCACGAGCCCGGCACTTGGTTGTCGTGCTGCGACAGGAACAGGGCCGACGGATTCGACACACCCTTCAGGCCTTTTTCGGTCATGGCGAACACGCCCAGCTCATTGACGGCGCCGAAACGGTTCTTGATGGCGCGCACCAGGCGAAAACTGGAATGGGCGTCACCCTCGAAATACAGCACCGTGTCGACGATGTGCTCGAGCACACGCGGGCCGGCCAGCGCGCCCTCTTTGGTCACGTGGCCAACCAGGATGATGGTCACGCCAGTCTGCTTGGCCGCGCGCGTGAGCTGCGCCGCGCATTCGCGCACCTGCGCCACCGAACCTGGCGCCGAGCTGAGCGCATCGGAATACACGGTCTGGATCGAGTCGATCACCACCACTTCCGGCTTGAGGTCATTCAGGGTGGCGAGGATTTTTTCCAGCTGGATCTCGGCCTGCAATTTCAGTTCCTTGGCGTCGATCACCAGTCGCTTGGCGCGCAAGGCGATCTGCGCGCCCGATTCCTCGCCACTGACATACAGCACGCGCTTGTGGTGCGACATATTGGCCAGCGCCTGCAACAGCAGGGTTGACTTGCCGATGCCGGGGTCGCCGCCGATCAGCACCACGCCGCCGGCCACCATGCCGCCGCCGAGCACGCGGTCGAACTCCTCGATGCCAGTGCCGAAACGCGGCACGTCGATGGCCTCGATATCGTCGAGCGACAGCACCGGCGCCGTCTGCGCCAGCGACATATGCTGCGGATTGGAATAGCGGTTGTTGCCGGGCGCGGCATCGGCCACCGTCTCGACCATGGTGTTCCATTGGTTGCAGGAGGTGCACTGCCCCATCCATTTATTGCTGATCGCGCCGCAATCGCTGCAGGTGTAATTGGTTTTGGCTTTGGCCATGGAAGAGTCCGATTTAAAATAACTGGTTATATATACAGTATATACAATCGCCGCGGCGCCGTCACGCGAGATTCGGTACCGAGCAAACGATCGGAAATATCGCGTTGTGCTCGCCGCCATTTATAAAATGTTCATGAATATAAACATTTTTACTATGGCAAAGATTTAATGAAGTCTTAAGCAATTCGCGTAGAACGGGCCCTGCCAAACTTGGGGGTTGCCGTTTTTTCGTGGTATAAAGCAAGCCAGATATGATTTCAGGCAACCCAGAATGAATCGTGGTTTTTATACCATCATGGCAGCGCAGTTCTTTTCGTCGCTGGCTGATAACGCCCTCTTTTTTGTCGCCGTCGATTTATTGGTGTCCATGAAATCCCCGGCGTGGATCACGCCACTGCTCAAACTGTCGTTCGTGCTGTTCTATGTATTGCTGGCCGCCTTTGTCGGCGCCTTCGCCGATTCCCTGCCCAAGGGCAAGGTCATGTTCATCGCCAACATGGTCAAGATCTTCGGCTGCGCCCTCGTCTTCTTCCATGTGCACCCGCTGCTGGCCTACGCCGTGGTCGGTTTTGGCGCCGCCGTGTATTCGCCGGCCAAGTACGGCATCCTGACCGAATTGCTGCCGCCGGAAAAACTGGTGGCCGCCAATGGCTGGATCGAAGGCCTGACCGTTTCCTCCATCATTCTCGGCACCGTCATGGGCGGCGCCCTGGTCAGCGGCCATGTGTCGGACATGCTGCTGTCGTTCGACTTCCCGCTGATCGACACCGGCATTACCAGCAAGACCGAAGCGGCGTTGTGCGTGGTGGTCGGCATTTATATTCTGGCGACACTGGCCAACCTGAAAATCCCGGACACCGGCTGCAAGTACGCCCACCAGGAACGCAATCCTGTCAAACTGATTACCGATTTTGCCAATTGCTACAGCATCCTGTGGAAAGACAAGCTGGGCCAGATCACGCTGGCAGTAACGACGCTGTTCTGGGGCGCCGGCGCCACCTTGCAGCTGATCGTGCTGGAATGGGCCAAGCAGTCGCTGAACATGCCTTTCGACAAGGCGACCAGCCTGGTCGGCGTGGTCGCCATCGGTGTGGCCGCCGGCGCCATCCTGTCGGCACGCTTCATTCCACTACGCAAGTCGCTGACCGTAATTCCGCTGGGCATCGCCATGGGCGTGATCGTCATGATGATGACGCAAGTGCATTCGGTATGGGTCGCCTACCCGCTGCTGGTACTGATCGGTGCGCTGTCGGGCTTTTTCGTGGTGCCGATGAATGCGCTGCTGCAGCACCGCGGCCACGTGCTGATGAGCGCGGGCCACTCGATCGCGGTGCAGAATTTCAATGAAAACCTGTCGATTCTCACCATGCTGGCCGTGTATTCGATCATGATCCGCTTACACCTGCCGCTGAACATCATCATCACGGTATTCGGCCTGTTTGTGGCGGGCACCATGTACATGATCATGCGCAAGCACAAGCTGAACCAGGCCGAGCATGACAATCTGTCGCTGATTGGCGAGCAGAAGCATTAACTGATTACATCAGGCCGGTAGTTTCCCCAGCTGCCGCCGCTCGGCCGCCTGGCGTTGCCAGTCATCGGGCACCACAAAGCCACGCGCCGTTTCCACTTCCCAGCCATCAATATGCTCGACGGCGGCCACCAGCACCGGCTGCGCCGCATCGGCCAGCCTGGCCGGCAAGCGGGCCGCATCGACGACTTCCGCGTCCTGTCCCTTGAATGGCGCCAGCCACTGCAGTTTCGGCAGGATCACATAGCGCCCGCCCTGCACTTGCGCCGCCGTGCACCAGAAACCGTGATTGTGATCGTGGAAAATGCCGTCCAGCTGCCGCACCTCGCCATGCTCGTGAAACAGCCAGCCCTTGACCAGCGCCTGGGCACGATCCACGCGCTGCGACAGTAGCGACATTGCGGCCGGATGCGCGGACAGCGCCAGTTGCTTGCCGAGTATCTTGCGCATCTTGAGACCGAGCGTGTCGGCCAGGTTGGGGCCGATCAGATGATGAAACACGCCCGCGTCCGGCGCGCCTTCGAGCAGATAGAACTTGGTGGCAAATTCCCAGTGCAGCAGTTGACCATCCTGTTTGAGCAGGAAGTCGAACTCGCCCACCGTGTCGTTGCGGTTGACCTGCACCTGCAGGCCGTGAGCGTGCAGCAGGCCATGCTGTTCGAAATAAAAAGCCATCAGCTTTTCGGCGTACAGGCCCAGGCGCGAATAGAATTTGTTGCCCAGCGCGGCATCGAGCGGCGCCGGGTCCTCCTGCAGCGCGTTTAGCCAGGCGGCAACCTCGCTGGTGACCGGGCCCAAGGTGGCGATTTGCCCGTGCCAGTGCACACTGGCCGGATCGAGCAGGTCGGGCGCGTCGAGCAGCCAGGCCAGCGCGCGCACATGGGGCCGCGTCAGATGGCCCCAGCGGTGCTCGAAGCGCCGCTGGTAGTGGTCAAGCTCGGGCGGCATGCGTGCTGGCCGCCAGGCACAGGTCGGCCCAGGCGCGCGCCTTGGCCTTGCCGGTCTCGTCCTGCAGCAGCATGTCCGGGTGGAAAGTGGCCACCACGGATGCACTACCCAGCTCGCGTACCTTGCCGCGCACCGGTTTTTCACCGGCAATGATGACTGCTGCCGCCATCTGCCCCAGGGTGACGATGGTGCGTGGCTGCAGCAGCGCCAGCTCACGATCGAAATACGGCCGGCAGGCGGCCGATTCGGCGTCGGTCGGCAGGCGCTCCTGGCCGCTGTCATCGAGCGGACGGCATTTTAAAAGATGCGTGATGTAGACATTCTTGCCGGCGTCCAACTGCATGGCCTTGAACATATTGTCCAGCAACAGCCCCTGCTCGCCGCCCAGCGCACGTCCTTCGCGTTCCTCGCCGCGCGACGGGCTGCTGGCGACCATCAGCCACTCGGCCTGACGGTCGCCGCGGCCCATGACCACGCCCTTGCGCGTCTTGCACAAATCGCAGCGCGTGCATTTGGCCACGGCGGCGGACAAGGCATCCCAGTCCATGGCGGCAATTTCCGCGTCGGTGACCGGTGTGACGGGCTTGGGTGCCGGTGCATCGTCGAACCAGGCGGTGGAGCTGTCTTCGGCCAGCACAGCCGGCTCGGACACCGGCTCGACCATCACCACTGGCGGCGCAATCTCGGCCACCGGTTCGGGTTCGGGTCCGGGGTCTGCAATCGCCAACGGGGCTTCAATCACTATCTCGTCGACCACTGCCGTCGCCGCGCCCTGGCGCAAGCGCCACAAGGGGCCGACGCCCATTTCATCGAGAAAGACGGCGCTGCGGCTCATAAGGCATGACGCATGACGATGGCGTCCTCGCGTTGACCATTGCTGGCCGGGTAATAGCCCTTGCGCCGGCCGATCTGTTCAAAACCGTAGCGCCGGTAAATATCGAGCGCGCGCGTGTTCGACGGGCGCACTTCCAGCAGCATCGAGACCATGCCCTGCTGGCGCGCGCAATGGCACGCCTGGTCGAGCAGGAAGCGGCCCAGGCCCTGGCCCTGGATGGCGCCGTCGACGGCGACGTTCAGCAGATGCGCCTCGTCAACCACCAGCATCAGCAAAAAATAACCGAGCAAGGCGCCGTCCGGGTCGCGCAGCACCCGGGCCGGGTAATCGCTGTTGAGCGAATCGACAAAATTGCCGTGCGTCCAGGGGTGCGGGTAGACGCGCTGCTCCAATGCCGCCACTTCCGGCAGGTCGCTTGCCAGCATGGGCCGGTAATCGAGGCGCAACAAGTCGCGCTGGCCGGCCTGCATCATGGCGCCGCCCCGGCAGCCGCTTTCTCCTGCTGCATCACCAGCCGCTCGGCGCTGGTATAGGCGATCTTGTTGCGCAGATACAGCGGCTGCGCCTCGGCGGCGCTCACGAAATGACCAGCGGCAAAGGCGACCCGCGCCAGCCGGGCAATGTGCTCGGCATGCGGCATGATGGCGGCATCGGCGCCAGCGGCGCAGGGCAAGCCGGCCAGCGCCTCGGCATAGGCGGCAAAGCCATTGCCGCAAGCCATCACCTCGCCCTGGGGCGCCACGCCGGCTGGCGCGCTCAAGGCTGGCGGCAACACGATTTTCACGCCATCAGTCACATCATATTGTGCCCAATACACTTCGCCCATGCGCGCGTCGAGCACGGCCAGCACCTGCTGCGCGCCATGCGCTTGCTGGCACGCCAGGGCCATGGCGTCGAGCGTCACCACCGGCACCACCGGCAATCTGGCGCCAAAGGCCAGGCCCTGGGCGATGCCGCAGGCCGTGCGCACGCCCGTAAACGAGCCGGGGCCGGAACCGTAGGCGATGGCGTCGCAGTCGGCCAGGGCCACGCCGGCTTCGGCCAGCAATTCCTGCACCATCGGCAAGATCGACAGGGAGTGGGTACGCACGCCCGACGAGGAGCGCGACAGCACGACATCGCCGCGCAGCAAGGCGCACGATGCGAGTTCGGAAGAAGTTTCAAGGGCAAGTATGGTAGACATAAGGCGTATTTTACCCTGCCGCGCCAGCGCCCGGCATGCGCAACAGTCAGGGCAAGTCAGGGCGGCTATAATGGAATGCTTGACCGCTGTCATTTTCATACACAGCAAGCCGTCTACCTTATTTCCACTCTTGCCCTGGTCCGCTCCGTGAATCCACTTCTTTCAAAACTGCAACCATATCCCTTTGAAAAGCTGCGCCAGCTGTTTGCCGGCGTGACCGTCAACCCTGATTACACGCCCATCAGCCTGGGCATGGGCGAACCGAAGCACCCGACCCCAGCCTTTATCGAGCAGGCGCTGGTCGACAATATCGCGGGCCTGGCCAGCTATCCGACCACCATCGGCTCGGAAGCCTTGCGCGGCGCGATTGCCGGCTGGCTGGCGCGCCGCTACGACATTCCGGCGCTCAACCCCGCCACGCAGATCCTGCCCGTCAACGGCTCGCGCGAAGCGCTGTTCGCGCTGGCGCAGACGGTGATCGACCCGGCAGCCGGCTCGCTGGTGATCAGCCCGAATCCGTTCTACCAGATCTACGAAGGGGCGGCCTACCTGGCTGGCGCCGAGCCGTATTTTGTCAATTCCGATCCGGCCCGCAACTTCGGCTGCGACTATGACAGCGTACCCGCCGCCGTCTGGGAAAAAGTCAAACTGCTGTTCCTGTGTTCGCCCGGCAATCCGACCGGCGCCGTGCTCACCCTGACCGACTGGGAACATCTGTTCGCCCTGTCCGAGCGTTACGACTTCGTGATCGCCGCCGACGAATGCTATTCCGAGATCTACCACGGCGACACGGCGCCGCTGGGCGCGCTGCAGGCGGCCCACATGCTGGGCCTGTCCAGCGTCGAGCGCCCGTATGCGCGGCTGGTGGTGTTTTCCAGCCTGTCGAAGCGCTCCAACGTGCCCGGCATGCGCTCGGGTTTTGTCGCCGGCGACGCCGAAGTATTGAAAAAATTCCTGCTTTACCGAACCTACCACGGCGGGGCCATGAGCCCTGCCGTGCAGGCGGCCTCGATCGCGGCCTGGAACGACGAAACCCATGTCGAGGAAAATCGCGCAAAGTACCGCGCCAAGTTTGACGCCATCACCCCGCTGCTGCAAACGGTGATGGACGTGGCATTGCCCGATGCCGGCTTTTATCTGTGGGCCGACGTCAGCCGTACCGGCCTGTCCGACACCGCGTTCGCACAGCGCCTGTACGCCGAATATAATGTGACGGTATTGCCTGGCAGTTACCTCGCGCGCGACGCGCACGGCAGCAATCCGGGCCGCAACCGCATCCGCATGGCCCTGGTGGCCGAAACGGCCGAAGGGCTGGAAGCAGCGCAACGCATAGTAAAATTCTGCCAGCAGCTTACCGCATCCGCAACAACCAACTGAACTGACTGAACATCATGAGCCAACAACTGCAAACCATCATCGACCAGGCCTGGGAAAACCGTGCCGAGATCAATCCGCGCAATGGCGCCGCCGAACTGCGTGACGCCGTCGGCCACGTCATCAATGGCCTGGACAACGGCAGCATCCGCGTGGCCGAAAAAACCACCGGCGACTGGGTTGTCAACCAGTGGGTCAAGAAAGCCGTGCTGCTGTCGTTCCGCCTGGAAGACAATATCGTGCTGCCATCGGACGGCACGATGCAGTTCTACGACAAGGTACCGACCAAGTTCGCCAACTACACCGCCGAAGACTTCGCCAAGGGCGGCTTCCGCGTGGTGCCGCCAGCCGTTGCCCGCCGCGGCAGCTTTATCGCCAAGAACGTGGTGCTGATGCCGTCCTACGTCAATATCGGCGCCTACGTCGATGAAGGCGCCATGGTTGACACCTGGGCCACCGTCGGCTCCTGCGCCCAGATCGGCAAGAACGTCCACCTGTCCGGCGGCGTCGGCATCGGCGGCGTGCTGGAGCCTATGCAAGCGAACCCGACCATCATCGAAGACAACTGCTTTATCGGCGCCCGTTCGGAAATCGTCGAAGGCGTGATCGTCGAAGAAAACTCGGTCATCTCGATGGGCGTGTATATCGGCCAGTCGACCAAGATCTACGACCGCGCCACCGGCGAAGTGACCTACGGCCGCGTGCCGGCCGGTTCCGTCGTGGTGTCGGGCAACCTGCCGTCGGAAGACGGCAAGTACTCGCTGTACTGCGCCGTGATCGTCAAGCGCGTCGACGCGAAAACCCGCGCAAAAACAGGCATCAACGAATTGCTGCGCGGTATCTGATGACGGCGCCGCAAGGCGCTTGAGTTGAATCGACCAAGTCCCGCCGCGCGCGGGACTTTTTCATGGCCGCGCGTTTTTACCGTGCTGTTGAAAAAGCTGTCCTATACTGGACAGATGAACACTTCCCAGGTTTTGATCGTCGGCGCCGGCCCGACCGGCCTCATGCTTGCCTTGCGGCTGGCCCGCCACGGCGTGGCGTTTCGCATCATCGACAGCAACAGCGGCCCGGGCGAGGCCTCGCGCGCGATGGCCGTCCATGCGCGCACCCTGGAGTTTTACCAGCAGATGGGCTTTGCCGACGAACTGGTCACGCTGGGCATCAGGATCGAGGCGATGCATGTGCACGAAGCAGGCAGGGAGCTGGCCAGCCTGCCGCTGGGCGAGATCGGCGCCGGGATCAGCCCCTATCCTTTCGTGCTGAGCCTGCCACAGGATGAACATGAGTTGTTCCTGATCGGCAAGCTGGCGCGCGCCCATGTCGAAGTCGAGTGGAATACCACGCTGGAGAACTGGGTGCAGCTCGACAGCGAAGTACAGGCAACCTTGATCAAGAACGGGCAGGTCCAGCATGGCGTGTTCGACTACCTGTGCGGCTGCGACGGCGCCCGCAGCACCGTGCGCGCCATCGCCGGCATCGATTTTTCGGGCGGCACCTATGACCACCGCTATTACGTGGCCGACGCCGAGGTGGCGGGCGACAACACCGACCTGCAGGCGCATCTGGGCGCGAACACCTTTGCGCTGATGCTGCCGGTGCGCAGCAGCGGCAGCCAGCGCCTGATCGGCATCCTGCCCGACCGGCCCGACGGCGCGCCCGCCCCCGTGTTCGACGATATCCGCGGCGAGGTGGAAAGCTTGCTGAATATTCAGGTCAACCACGTCAACTGGTTTTCCACCTACCGCGTGCATCACCGTGTTGCCCCGCAGTTTCGACGGCGCCGCTGTTTCCTGCTCGGCGACGCGGCCCACGTGCACAGCCCGGTCGGCGGCCAGGGCATGAACACCGGCATCGGCGACGCCGTCAACCTGGCCTGGAAACTGGCAAAAAAACTGCAGGGCAAGGCCGGCGACGCCCTGCTCGATACCTATGAAAGCGAGCGCATCGGCTTTGCCCGCAGCCTGGTCGCCACCACCGACCGCGCTTTTCGCGCCATCGTGTCGCAAGGCGTGGGCGGGCGTTTGCTGCGCCGCTGGCTGGTGCCGCATGCGCTGCCCTATCTGTCGGGCTTCGAAGGGGCGCGGCGGCTGCTGTTCAGGACGGTGTCTCAAATCCAGGTGCGCTACGAGGACAGCGCGCTATCGGGCGGCCATGCCGAACATCTGCGCGGCGGCGACCGCCTGCCCTGGCTGTTCGATGGCACGCAAGACAATTTCACGGCGCTGCGCAGCATGGACTGGCAACTGCATATCTATGGCGAGCCGGCGCCGGAACTGCTGGACGAAGCGCGCAGCCTGAAGCTGCCCGTGCATTGCTATACCTTCAATGCCGCCGCCAAACTGGCGAGCCTGAGCCGCGACTGCGCCTGCCTGGTGCGCCCCGATGGCCATATCGCGCTGGCCATGCAGCTGCAGCAAAGCGGCGCCATGCGCGCGCTGGCCTTGCGGCTGGAACTCGATTTCAGTGCGGCGACGCCAGCTGGAACGACGCCATCGCGCAAGGAACCAGCCTGAGCGATGCGGTGTTGCAGCGCCGCATCGCCACGCAACGACTGTATAATGACGGCCAACCCCGTGACCTTGCACAAGCGCAAGCGTCGCGATCAAGCAATCCGCATCCTCCTGGCCCGACCCACTATGACCATCACACTCTACGGCATCCCCAATTGCGATACCGTCAAAAAAGCCCGCACCTGGCTGGCTGACCAGCAACACGACTTTACCTTTCACGACTTCAAGAAACAGGGCCTGCAACGGGCGACGGTCGAAGCGTGGCTGACGCAATTGCCGTGGGATCTGCTGGTCAACAAGAAAGGCACGACCTGGCGCGCGTTGTCCGACGAGCGCCAGGCCAGCATTGTCGACGCGGCCAGCGCGCTTGAGCTGATGCTGGAAAACCCGTCCATCATCAAGCGCCCGGTGCTGGACCGCGACGGCCAGTTCAGCGTGGCATTTTCAAGCGCGCAATACACCACCCTTTTTACGGCCTGAACCATGACTGCCTCGAAAACCCTGGCACTGACCGAAAAACTGATCGCGCTGTCGTCGGTCACGCCAGACGACAAGGGCTGCCAGCAGCACCTGATCGACCTGCTCACGCCGCTTGGTTTTGTCTGCGAAACCATACTATCGAATGGGGTGACCAATCTGTGGGCGCGCCGCGGCGCCACCTCGCCGGTGTTCGTGTTTGCCGGCCATACCGATGTGGTGCCGACCGGTCCGGCCGAACAATGGGCCTCGGCGCCGTTCATGCCTACCCGGCGCGACGGCAAGCTGTACGGCCGTGGCGCGGCCGACATGAAGACTTCGATCGCGGCCATGGTGGTGGCCTGCGAGGAATTCATCGCTGATACGCCACAACACTCCGGCTCGATCGCGTTCCTGATCACCAGCGACGAGGAAGGCCCGGCCACTGACGGCACCGTCATCGTCTGCGAGCAGCTGAAGGCGCGTGGCGAAACGATCGATTATTGCCTGGTGGGCGAGCCGACCTCGAGCGCGCAGCTGGGCGACATGATCAAGAACGGCCGCCGCGGTTCGCTGTCGGGACGGCTTGCCGTCAAGGGCATCCAGGGTCACATTGCTTACCCGCAACTGGCGAAGAACCCGATCCACGTGGCGGCCCAGGCGATCGCCGACCTGGTGGCCGAACAGTGGGACGACGGCAACGAATATTACCTGCCCACGTCCTGGCAGATGTCGAACATCAATGCCGGCACGGGCGCCAACAATGTGATTCCGGGCGCCATGGTGATCGACTTCAATTTCCGCTTTTCCACCGCCAGCACGGCCGAAGAACTGCGGCAGCGCGTGCACGCCATCCTCGACAAATACGACTTCCAGTACCATCTCGACTGGACCCTGAGCGGCCTGCCCTTCCTCACGCCACGCGGCACCTTGTCCGATGCCTTGTCAAACGCGATCCTCGAAGAAACCGGCATCAGCACCGAACTGTCGACCACTGGCGGCACCTCGGATGGGCGGTTTATCGCGCAGATCTGCCCCCAGGTGATAGAATTCGGGCCGCCCAATGCCAGTATTCACAAGATCGACGAGCACATCGAACTGCGCCATATCGATCCTTTGAAGAATATTTACCGGCGTACGCTGGAGCATTTGCTGCCCGCCTGACTCATTACCGAGGCCCGTCAAGGCGGGCCAGAACACCGTCTTTCCGAGAATGCCATGACCCCGAATCCGTTTACCACGCCACGCGACCTGCTGCGCTACGCCACCACCCGTTTCAACACCGCCAAGCTGTTTTTCGGCCACGGCAGCGCCGAGGCGTTCGACGAAGCGGCTTACCTGATCCTGCACACCCTGAAACTGCCGCTCGACAAGCTCGAACCCTTCCTCGACGCCAAACTGCTGCAGTCGGAAGTGGCGGCCGTGATGAACGTGATCGACCGCCGCAGCATCGACCGCGTGCCGGCCGCCTACATCACGCATGAGGCGTGGCTGGGCACCTATAATTTCTACGTCGACGAACGCGTGATCGTGCCGCGCTCGTTTATCGCCGAACTGATCCCCGAGTACTTTTCGCCGTGGGTACCGGAGCCCGAATCGGTGGAGAACATCCTGGAACTGTGCACCGGTTCCGCCTGCCTGTCCATCATGATGGCCGACGCCTTCCCGAGCGCCACCGTGGACGCGGTCGATATTTCCGCCGATGCGCTGGCCGTGGCCAGGCGCAACGTCGACACCTACAAGCTCGCCGACCGCATCAACCTGATCGAGTCCGACCTGTACGCCAATGTGCCGGCCAAGAAATACAAGCTGATCGTCAGCAATCCGCCTTACGTCAATTCGCAATCGATGCGTTCGCTGCCACAGGAATACCTGGCCGAGCCGCAGATCGCCCTGGACGGCGGCAGCGACGGCATGGACCTGGTGCGCAAAATCATCGCCGGCGCGGCCGAACGGCTGACCGACGACGGCATCCTGATGATCGAAATCGGCAACGAGCGTGAATACGCGGAAGCGGCTTTTGGCGAACTGGGGCTGACCTGGCTGACCACCAGCGCCGGCGACGACATGGTGTTTTTGCTGACGGCCGAGCAGTTGAAACTGGTTTAATGGAATTGGTAGGTCGGATTAGCGTAGCGCAATCCGACATGCCTGTGCGGCACCCGTCGGATTACGCTCTTCGGGCTAATCCGACCTACACGATATTTTTACGGCGAGGGTCCAAGCCCAGCCTTCACAAAGAAAAAAATGATACGTTTCCTACAAGTAAGCCTGATGCGCGGCATCAAACCGTTGCTCGAACAGGTCGACGTCACACTCAACCCGGGCGACAAGATCGGCCTGATCGGCGCCAATGGCGCGGGCAAATCGAGCCTGTTCGCGATGATGCGCGGCGAGCTGCACCCTGACCAGGGCGAGATCGATTTCCCGGCCAAATGGCGCGTGGCTTACGTGGCGCAGGAAACCCCGCCGCTGGACCGCGCCGCGCTCGATTACGCGATCGACGGCGACGCCACCTTGCGCAAGCTCGAAGCGGAACTGGCGTACCTGGAATCCCAGCCGGAGACCACGGAAAACGGCATCGCCATCGGCAATATGTACAGCGCCCTGGCCGACGCCGACGCCTACACGGTGCAGTCGCGCGGCGAGCAACTGCTGCTGGGCCTGGGCTTCACCCTGGACCAGATGCAGCAGCCGGTGGCCAGCTTCTCCGGCGGCTGGCGCATGCGGCTGAACCTGGCGCAAGCGCTGATGTGCCCGTCCGACCTGCTGCTGCTCGATGAGCCGACCAATCACCTGGATCTGGACGCCATCATCTGGCTCGAAGACTGGCTCAAGCGCTATGCCGGCACTTTATTGATCATTTCCCACGATCGCGACTTCCTCGACGAAGTGGTCAACGTGGTGGTGCATATCGACGAGCGCAAGCTGAAACGCTATTCGGGCAACTATTCGAGCTTCGAGCGCCAGCGCGCGGCGCAGATGATCCTGGCCGCCGGCGCGCTGGAAAAGCAGCAGCGCAAGCGCGCCCACCTGGAGTCGTTCGTCAACCGCTTCAAGGCCCAGGCCTCGAAGGCGCGCCAGGCGCAGAGCCGCATGAAGGCGCTGGCCAAGATGGAAGAACTGGCGCCGCTGCGCGCCGCCGCCGAATTCTCGTTCGAGTTCCGCGAGCCGCTCTCCGCGCCGAACCCGCTGCTGGTGATGGAAGACGTCGATGCGGGCTACAAGATCGAAAACGAAGCGACCGGCGAAGTCACGCATAAAACCATCGTCAACGGCATCAAGTTTTCGCTGCAGATCGGCCAGCGCATCGGCTTGCTGGGCCAGAACGGCGCCGGCAAATCGACCCTGATCAAGACCATCGCCGGCGAACTGATGCCTTTGAGCGGCGACGCCACCATGGGCAAGGGGCTGAACATCGGCTACTTCGCCCAGCACCAGGTGGAAATGCTGCGCCATGACGAGTCGCCGCTGTGGCACTTGTCGAAGATCGCGCCGACCACGCGCGAGCAGGAACTGCGCAACTTCCTGGGCGGCTTCAATTTCCCCGGCAATATGGTCACCGCCTCGATCGCGCCGTTCTCGGGCGGCGAAAAGGCGCGCCTGGCGCTGGCGCTGATCGTCTGGCAACGCCCGAACTTGCTGCTGCTCGATGAACCGACCAATCACCTGGACCTGGAAACGCGCGAAGCGCTGACCGAAGCGCTGGCCCAGTTCGAAGGCACGCTGGTGGTGGTATCGCACGATCGCCACCTGCTGCGCGCCACCACCGACGAATTCATCATCGTGGCCGATGGCAAGCTGCAACCGTTTGACGGCGACCTGGACGATTACAAGGACTGGCTGTTCAAGACCAAGCTGGGCAAGGGCACCGACGTGCTGCCGGCGGCCGGCAAGGCCAACAAGACCGACTTCCCGGTGGTGTCGCCTGTGGTGGCCGCCGCACCTGCCGCCCCCGTGCGCGACAAGCGCAAGGAAGCCGAAGAACGCCAGAAAACGGCCGCCCTGCGCAAGCCGATCGAGAACAAGATCAAGCGCCAGGAAGAGCAGATCGCCAAGCGCAATGCGCAAAAAGCGGAAACCGACGCCAAGCTGGGCGAGCCGACCATCTACGATGCGGCCAACAAGGCCAAGCTGAAGCAGCTGCTGGCCGACCAGAGCTTCTTTACCAAGGACCTGGCGCAGCTGGAAGCGGAATGGCTGGACCTGCAGGACCAGCTGGAAAAACTGGGCGCGTAAGCGGCCCGCAAAACCAAAGACGGCGCCAGCCGTCTTTTTTTACGCCACGCGCACCGGATTGGCGCTGCGGATCGCCATCAGCCGGTCGATATCGACCAGGATCAGGCGCCGCCCGTGCGCCACGCCCAGGCCGATCAGGTAGTCGGCCTCCAGCGCGCCCACGCCCGGCACCGGATGGATGTCAGCGGTGGACAGGCTGACGATATCGTGCACCTCATCGACCAGCAGGCCCATCACGCAGCTGCTCAGCTGCAGGATGATCACGTCGAGCGTGGGCGCCGGCGCCTGGCTGTGCATGCCGAAGGCGGCGCGCATGTCGACGATGGGGATGATCATGCCGCGCGAAACGGCCACGCCATGCAGCAGCGCGCCTTCCGAGGAAAAGCGGTCCAGTTCCCGGAACGCACGCAGTTCGCGCACGCGGCCGTACGGCAGACCGTAGTCGAGTCCGCCAAGGCGAAAGCTCAGGTAGTGCGATGCCGCGGCACATGGCGTCGTCGTGGGCTGCATGGGCGTCCTTTCAATGGCATGCGCGAAAAGCCCATGCTAGCGAACTGGCCGGCAGCTGGCTTGTCGCACATCAACTTGCCCATAGCACACTTTCAGCAGGGAGGTCGTTGCTTGCGCCAGCACAGTGCGCCCCTCCGCTTCGCTTACAATGGAGGCCTTTCCGATCCCCAGGCTGGCCATGCAACACCTCGTCAATCCCGCCGAAGTCGAATTTTCCGCCATCCGCGCCCAGGGGCCGGGCGGGCAGAACGTCAACAAGGTGTCCAGCGCCATCCATCTGCGCTTTGCCATCGCCGCCTCGTCGCTGCCCGAAGCGTACAAGGAGCGGCTGCTGGCGCTGCGCGACAGCCGCATCACCAAGGACGGCGTGCTGGTATTGAAGGCGCAGCAATCGCGCAGCCAGGAACAGAACAAGGAAGAGGCCTTGCGCCGTTTGCAGGAAATCATCGACAGCGTGACCTTCCTGCCCGCCGTGCGGCGCGCCACCAAGCCCACGCGCGGCTCGCAGCGGCGCCGGCTCGACAGCAAGAGCACGCACAGCGCTCTCAAGCAGTCGCGCGGCCGGGTGACAGACTAAACGGGATCGAGTGGCGGCGGACTATACGTCCAGTCCAGGCTGCCGCTGCTGTCGGCAAACACCATCTGCGTTACCGGTATCGCACTGTGCAGCAGGGCCTTGATTTCCTTCGGCCCCAGGTCGTAGACCTTGACCTGTCCCGGCGGCACCACCATCGAGCGCACGATGGTGTCGCCATCGACCAGCCCCAGCCAGCAGCGGGACTGGCCGGCCGTCGCCGCGCGCTGCACGCGCCCGTCCTCGGCCAGGGACAGCATCTGCGCCTGCAAAATTTCCGATTGCTTCACTTCCACCCGCAGCCGCGCCACCTCCTTGAGCACGGGTGCGATGCGGGCCGCCAGCTTGTCGTATGGCGCCTGCTGGGCCGGCTGCAACACCAGCTCGCCGCGCCGCAGCTGGCCGGCCAGGGTCAGGTAGCTGCGCACTTCCGGCAATTGCGCGATGGCGTCGATCTCCTGCTGGCGTTTGCGCTGCATTTGCCCGTACTGGGCCGCGCGGGCCACGCTGCCGGCGATCTTCTCTTCCAGCAGCGACAAGTCCGGCACCAGCGGAAAGGCGCGCAGCTCGACCTGCTTGCGCGCGCCGGCGCTGCCGATGCGGATGGTGCGCGCCGCCACCGCGCAACCGAGCGCCATTTCGATGACGACCTCATCGGCAATGATGTCGCAATTGCTGGCATGCTCGATCACCACGCGCGTGCCGGAGATGACGCAGCTTTCGGCGCGCGCAAGCCGTACTTCGCCGTTGCGGGTCTGGATCACGGCGCCGGAGGCCACGCCGTCGACGCGGATATCGCCCTGCTCGCTGACGGCGGTGCCGCCGACCAGATTGCTGTGCAACAAAATGGTGCCGCCTTGCGAATGCAGGCGGCCGTAGACATGGCCGTGGATGGTGATGTCGCTGCCGTCGAGTTCGCGCTGTTCCTGCACCTCGCCGTATTCTTCATACGCTGCGCGCAGCTTCAGGTTGCCGGTGGTGCGGCTGCTGACGCCCTCGCGGCTGACGATCTTGTTACCGATGGAAATCTTGCCCTGCTCGTCGATATTCAGATAGCCTTCCATGGCGGCCACCAGAAATTCGCCATCGCTGCAGCGTTCGACGGCGGTGCCCTCGCCAGCCACCGTGGCCAGCTCGACTTCCAGCGGCGGCGGTGGCGGCAACACGGCGCCATCGAGCGCAAAGCCGGGCAAGCCGGGAACCGACGGCAGCTTGTACAGCAGGCGCGCATGCTTTTTGACTTGCGGGAAACGGTTCTTGAAGCTGAGCAGGTCCAGCCGGCCGTTCGAGCGCTCGCGCGGTGCGTCGTTGCGGTGGATGCCTTGCGATACCTCCACCAATTGCGCGTCGCGCCCCGGCTGCGGCGGCAAGGCGCGCGCCACCGTGATGCGCTCGGCCTTGCCGGAGGCGATCATCGCGCGCACCACGCCGCTGTCGATGCCGTAAAACACCCCCTTGGCCCACAGCGCGGCGACCATCTCGTCAAAATCGCGCATAACCGGCACGCGGCTGTCCTCGCTCGACGGTACGGCCTCGAAATAGCAATCGGCCACCTCGCCGCCGACCTTGATATGTTCGTACAGCTCGCGCCGCAGCGGCGAGAAAGGCGCCACGCTGGCGGCGATACGCACCACGGCTTCGCCCTTGGGCGGCGTGCGTGGCGCCGGGGCGTGGTACAAGGTCATCAGGAAAAGAGGATAGTCGATGCCGGCCAGTAGCATGCCGGACTGGAATAGCTGGTCGACGGCCGAACGCAGTTGCTGCGGCGCCAGCGACAAGTCGAAAAACACCCCATCCTTGCGTTGCAGCAGGCCTGGCGCAAGGCTGCCAGCCTGGCTGTCGCCAGGCCCTGGTGTTGCTTCATTGCTCACTGCGTCCCCCGATCGCGAAACTGGTCAAATTGCATTGCAACAATATCACGGGGAAGCCCGGCGTGCGTGCCTGGCAGTGTCGGGAGACACAAAAAATTGAAGGGGCCGGGTGGCGGCAAAACCGCCTGCCTGGCTTAGCGGCGTGGTGGATTGGAATAGATATCCTGGCCGACTTCGTTGATCTGGCGGCGCAGGTCTCGGCGCTCGTCGGGGGTCATGCGGCCGGTGCGGCGCGCCGCATCGGCGCCTTCGCTGGCGCGGCGCTGCTCTTCGACACGCGTGTCGAAACTGCGTGCATCACGCTGTTCGCGCAGTCGGTTATCATTGTTGCGCTGCGGCTGTTCGAAGCGCTGCGATTGCAGCTGCTGCTGGTCGTCACGGCGCGGCGGCTGCTGCGCCTGTGCCTGGACAACGCCACAGGCCAGTACCGCGCTCAACACCAACGAAGACAGCACATGCACGGCAGGTGCGGACGCAGATGTGCTGGGAGCGGTGTGAATTTTTTGGCTGACGTTATTCATTGAGTTCCTCTTCCGCGATGCCGTATAAACATAAAGCTCAATTCCACTGTGTCCCCAGTGTATGATGCTTTACACGGTGCAGTAAGAGTAATTGGGTAAAGTTTGTAACAGTATGTAATGGGTCGCACCAGCCACTTGATCGTGCTGCGCCAGGCGTTACTATAGCAACCAATATAAGATAACACGACCTACCAAATGACCACAACCTCCAGCAATACTACAACGCAAAATGTCCACGGCCACCAGGCAAAAATCATGGTGGTGGACGACGATGTGCGCTTGCGCGACCTGCTGCGCCGCTACCTGACCGAACAGGGCTTCAATGTGTTTACGGCCGAAAGCGCCACCGCCATGAACAAGCTGTGGTTGCGCGAACGCTATGACCTGCTGGTGCTCGACCTGATGCTGCCGGGCGAAGATGGCCTGTCGATCTGCCGCCGCCTGCGCGGCGCCGGCGACCAGACGCCCATCATCATGCTGACGGCCAAGGGCGAAGACGTGGACCGCATTGTGGGCCTGGAAATGGGCGCCGACGATTATTTGCCGAAACCGTTCAATCCGCGCGAACTGGTGGCGCGCATCGGCGCCGTGCTGCGCCGCAAGGGCCCGGACGAAATTCCGGGCGCGCCATCGGAAACCCCGCAAACCTTCGAATTTGGCGACTTCGTGCTGGACCTGGGCACCCGCACCCTGAAAAAAAAGGGCGAAACGGTGCCGCTGACCACCGGCGAATTTTCCGTGCTGAAAGTGTTTGCCCGCCATGCACGCCAGCCGCTGTCGCGCGAAAAGCTGATGGAACTGGCGCGCGGACGCGAGTACGAAGTGTTCGACCGCAGCCTGGACGTGCAGATCTCGCGCTTGCGCAAGCTGATCGAACCCGATCCGTCTAGCCCGCTGTTCATCCAGACCGTGTGGGGCCTGGGCTACGTGTTCATTCCGGACGGACAGCCGCGCTGATCGCTGGCGAGGCTTGATGAAACTTGTTCCCCAACTCAGCCTGGCACGGCTGAAAAGCGGCCTGTTCTGGCGCACGTTTTTGTTGCTCGGCACCTTGACCACCGTCAGCATGATCTCCTGGATCGGCATGATTTCCGTGATCCAGCGCGAGCCGCAGGCGCAGCAGATTTCCGCCCAGATCATTTCCGTGGTCACCATCACGCATGCGGCGCTGACGCACTCGGCGCCCGAACTGCGCCGCGAACTGCTGTTCGACCTGGTCAGCAACGAAGGCATCCGCATCTTCTCGCTGGAGGAAGACGACCGCGTCGATCCGCCACCCGACAACTACCTGATGCCCGACATCGAAGCGCTGGTCAAGGCCAAGCTGGGGCGCGACACGCGCTTTTCCGCGCGCGTGAACGGCGTGGCCGGTTTCTGGGTCAGCTTCAAGATCGACGATGACGCCTACTGGCTGATGCTCGACCGCGAGCGCCTGCGCGGCCTGACGGGCTTCCAGTGGCTGGGCTGGGCCAGCCTGGTGTCGCTGCTCTCCTTGATCGGCGCGGCCATCATTTCCAGCCTGATCAACCTGCCGCTGTCGCGCCTGACGGTGGCGGCGCGCGCCATCGCCCAGGGCAAGCAGCCGGCGCCGCTGCCGGAAAAAGGCCCGATCGAAATCATCGAGGCCAACCGCAGCTTCAACCAGATGGTCGACGATTTGAAACAGGTGGAATCGGACCGCGCCGTGATCCTGGCCGGCATTTCGCACGACCTGCGCACGCCGCTGGCGCGCATGCAGCTGGAAGTGGAAATGGCCAACCTGTCCGACGAGGCGCGCGACGGCATCCAGTCCGATATCGGCCAGATGGACGACATCATCGGCCAGTTCCTCGACTACGCCAAACCGACCGAGGCGTCGAGCTTTACCGACGTCGACCTGGGCGGCTTGCTGGCCGATATGGCGCGCGAAACGATGCGCTTGCCTGATGTGAAGATCACCACCGCGATCGCCGAGGACGCCCACGTGATGGGCAACCCGACCGACTTGCGCCGCGTGCTGAACAACCTGATCGAAAATGCGCGCCGCTACGGCAAGACCCCGGGTGGCGATTTCACCGAAATCGACATCAGCTGCCAGCTCAAGGGCAGCGGCGCGGCGCGGCGCGTGATCATCGACGTGCAGGATCACGGCACCGGCGTGCCATCGGAAAAGATAGAACAGATGCTCAAGCCCTTTACCCGCCTGGACACGGCGCGCGGCCAGGCCAATGGCGCCGGGTTGGGCCTGGCCATCGTCGAGCGCGTGCTGCTGCGCCACGGCGCCGAACTGCAGGTGCGCAACCGCGCCGGTGGCGGCCTGGCGTTCCAGATCAGTTTGCCGGCGGCGTAGGATCTCACTGCGCAGGCAAGGTGAACACTAGTTTAGCCCT
>NZ_LOCQ01000043.1 GCF_001677885.1 Janthinobacterium psychrotolerans
GGCACGGTGCATGTGCAGAACGTCAACGCCTATCACAGCCGGCTGCGTGGCTGGCTGCGCGCGTTTCATGGCGTGGCCACGCGCTACCTGCCCAACTACCTGGGCTGGCGCTGGATACTCGACGCCAAAAGAATATTGTCGCCCGAAAGCTTGCTCAGGGCCACTTTGGGGACGTTCCCACATTTGATGGTGACATAGCCAAAAAATTTTGCATTTTTAGTTGCACAAGCGGGAAACTGCCCTCTATAATAGTGCCTCTTCCAGACGTGGTGACAAACGTCGGGATAGTTTTCTGGGTATGCGGGTGCTTAGCTCAGTTGGTAGAGCGGCGCCCTTACAAGGCGTAGGTCGGGAGTTCGAGCCTCTCAGCACCCACCAAATCGGAAAACTGTCCAGTGCTTCATGGATCAGCAACACAGATCATACGAGCTTGGAGTGGTAGTTCAGTTGGTTAGAATACCGGCCTGTCACGTCGGGGGTCGCGGGTTCGAGTCCCGTCCGCTCCGCCAATAAAAGAAAAGCCCTTTGGTTCTCTGAACCGAAGGGCTTTTCCCATTTCAGATCGGCAAATGCACTGCTCCAGCGCTGGCCCTGATTCCCTCGCCGCGAGCGGACATGAAAAAACCGGAACCGCCTGGCGGCGGTTCCGGTTTTTTTGATGCCGCGAACGCTTATGCGGTCATCGCTTCTTTCGAGGCAGACTCTTCCACCACTTCCTCGTCGCCCGAACGGATCAGGTGGTCAAAGGCGGACAGTGCTGCCTTGGCGCCTTCGCCGGTGGCGATGATGATCTGCTTGTACGGCACGGTGGTGACGTCGCCGGCTGCGAACACACCCGGAATCGAGGTCTGGCCACGGGCGTCGACTTCGATCTCGCCGTGGCGCGACAAGGCCAGGGTACCTTTCAGCCATTCGGTGTTCGGCACCAGGCCGATCTGCACGAACACGCCTTCCAGGTCGATTTTTTTCGCTACACCTGACACGCGGTCGTTGTACGACAGACCGTTGACGATCTGGCCGTCGCCGTGCACTTCGGTGGTTTGGGCCGAGACGATCACCGTCACGTTAGGCAGGCTGTGCAGCTTGCGTTGCAGCACCGCATCGGCGCGCAGTTCCGCGCCGAACTCGATCAGGGTCACGTGCTTGACCAGGCCGGCCAGGTCGATCGCCGCCTCCACGCCCGAGTTGCCGCCGCCAATCACGGCCACGCGCTTGCCCTTGAACAGCGGGCCATCGCAGTGCGGGCAGTAAGCCACGCCCTTGTTGCGGTATTCCTTCTCGCCCGGCACGTTGATTTCCCTCCAGCGGGCGCCGGTCGCCAAAATGACGGTCTTGGCTTTCAGCACGGCGCCACCGGCCGTTTCGATCTCGATCAATTTGCCTGGCGTCAGTTTGGCGGCGCGCTGGGTATTCATGATGTCGACGTCATAGGTCTTGACGTGCTGTTCCAGCGCCGTGGCAAATTTCGGGCCGTCGGTTTCCTTGACCGAGATAAAGTTCTCGATGGCCATGGTGTCGAGGGTCTGGCCGCCGAAACGCTCGGCCAGCACACCGGTATTGATGCCTTTGCGGGCGGCGTAGATGGCCGCTGCCGCGCCGGCAGGACCGCCGCCGACGATCAGCACGTCAAACACGTCTTTCTTGCTCAAGGCCGCTGCCTGGCGTACGCCGGCGTTGGTGTCGAGCTTGGCGAGGATTTCCTCGACATTGGTGCGGCCCTGGCCGAAATGCTGGCCATTGAGGAACATCATCGGCACGGCCATGATCTGGCGCGCTTCGACTTCTTTCGGGAACACGCCGCCATCGATGGTGGTGACCTTGATGCGCGGGTTGATCACCGACATGGCGTTCAGTGCCTGCACCACTTCCGGGCAGTTATGGCAGGACAGCGAAATAAAGGTTTCAAATTCGAAATCGCCGTCGAGGTTGCGGATCTGCTCGATCACGGCCTCGTCGAACTTGATGGTGTGGCCGCCCACTTGCAGCAAGGCCAGCACCAGCGAGGTGAATTCATGGCCCATCGGCACACCGGCGAAACGCACGCCGATATCGGTGCCGGCACGGTTGATGCTGAACGACGGCGCGCGTACGCCAGCGTCAATGCGCTCGACCAGCGTGATCTTGTCGCTCAACAGGACTATTTCCTGGAGCAATTCTTTCATCTCGCGGGCCTTGGCGCTGTCATCGAGAGATGCGACCAGCTCAAGCGGATACACCACTTTTTCCAGGTAGGATTTCAGTTGGGTTTTGAGGGTAGCGTCTAACATGATTCTTTTTCCTTTTACAAATATTTAGGCGTATGCCGGGCCGGACGCCCGGTCCGGCATCGCGGTAACTACTTGTTTGCTGCGTCGTGCATTGAAGCTTAGATCTTGCCGACCAGGTCCAGCGACGGGGTCAGCGTCGATGCGCCTTCGGTCCATTTGGCTGGGCACACTTCGCCTGGGTGAGCGGCGACGTATTGTGCAGCCTTCACTTTGCGCAGCAGTTCCGATGCGTCACGGCCGATGCCGTTGTCATGCACTTCCAGCACTTTGATGAAGCCGTCAGGATTGATGACGAAAGTACCGCGCAGTGCCATGCCTTCTTCTTCGATCATGACTTCGAAATTGCGCGACAGGGTGCCGGTCGGGTCGCCGATCAGTGCGTATTGCACTTTCTTGATCGCGTCCGAGGTGTCGTGCCATGCCTTGTGCGCAAAGTGCGAATCGGTCGAAACGCCATACACTTCGACGCCCATTTGCTGGAACGTGGCGTGGTGATCGGCCAGGTCTTCCAGTTCGGTTGGGCAAACAAAGGTGAAATCGGCCGGGTAGAACATGAAGATCGACCACTTGCCTTTCAGGGACTCTTCCGTCAGGTCGACGAATTTGCCGTTGTGGTATGCGGTTGCCTTGAATGGTTTAACTTGGGTATTGATGAGCGACATGGTCATTTCCTCTCGTGTGGTGAATCAGTAAGACCCTAGTGTAAAGGGTTTTGTCTCATACTCAAAATTGATTGTCACAATATATTCAATTAGTTTTGACTATCGTGACGTGATGCAAGCCCCATCATGGGGGCTTGCAGGTAGATTGAACAGCGATCAGTTCTTCAGCGCGTCCGGCACTTTGCCGCCGTTTTCGGCCAGTTTGACCATCACCTGGCGGTGCAGCCAGATGTTCATGCTGGCCGAATCATTGGTGTCGCCCGTGAAATGCAGTTCCTGCGCCAGTTCCTTGCGCGAAGCCAGGCTGCTGTCGAGTTGCAACAGTTTCAGCAGGTCGACGATGGAGGTGCGCCAGTTGAGTTTTTCCGGATTTTTTTCAGCCAGGCTGGTCAGCACGGCTTCGACGTCGACGGCTGGTGCCGGGGCTGCCGGCGCGGCCGCGGGAGCAGGCGCTGCCGCAGATGGCGCCGGTGCGGCCGGAGCCGCCGGGGCTGCAGGCGCAGCCGCTTTGGCGTCCTCGCCATGATGAAAAATCTTGTTGTAGATGTTGGTAAAAATGCCCATGTATGCACCTCTTTAGGTCAGTGGATGGAAGTATCGATGGAGATCGTGCCAGACGAGTATAAGCCGGGAACGGCAACGCACGGCGTCCCGCTGGCCAGGCATCAGCTGGCGGCGGGAGGCGCGTGTTTCAAGGGGAGCGGCGCCGCCAGGAGCTGGCGGCGGGCACTTCAGGAAGGCAGGACGGTGATGATGGTCAGAACACCACGCCGGCGACCAGGATCACATTGGCGTAGGGGCTGCATTCGCCGGTGCGCACGATGGCGCGCGCGCGCTTGCTCAGCTGCTTGAACTCTTCATGCGACAGCCGGCGCGCGTCCGGCAGGCCCAGCGCCGCCACTTGCGCGGCGATCGCCGGGTTGTGATGCGGCAGTTCGGTGGCCAGGAAATGGTGCTCGACCTGCATTTCGCTCAGCACCGTGGTGACGGTGTCGATAAAGCCGGGGATGCCATGCGTGAGCGCCAGGTCGATCAGCGGCACGCCGGGCTGCGACGGCAGGCCGGCGTCGCCGATGACGACCATGTCGCCATGGCCCAGCGAGGCGACCAGTTGCGACAGGGCGATATTGAGCAGCGGTGATTTTTTCATGGGGTCAATTAATACAGTTCGTGCAGATGGGGAATCGAGGTTTGCGCACCGGGCTTGGTGACGCTCCAGGCGGCCGCGCGCTGGCCTTGCGCGATCGCTTCGGCTTCGTCCAGGCCCGACGCCAGGCCGGCCACGAAACCGCCGATAAAGGTGTCGCCGGCGGCCGTGGTGTCGACCGCCTGCACAGCCTGCGCCGGGAAGTCGTGATCACCGCCGTACAGGGCCGCATGCACGCCCTTGGCACCGAGCGTGATGATGATGTTGTCGCTGCCCTGCGCCCGCAGCGCGCTGGCCAGCGCTTTCACATCGTTCGCGTCGACCTCGGCGCCGGCCAGCATGGCCGCCTCGATTTCGTTCGGGATCAGATAGTCGACCAGCGCCAGCACGTCGGCCGGCACACGGGCGGCCGGGGCCGGGTTCAGCACCACGGTCTTGCCCAGCGAGCGCGCCAGCCTGATGGCGTGCACCACAGTGTCCATCGGCACTTCCAGCTGCAGCACGACGATGTCGGACTGTTCAATGAGTTCTTTGGCGGCATCGATATGCGCCGGGCTCAGGCAGTCGTTGGCGCCGCCGGCCAGCACGATGCTATTCTGGCCCTTGTCGTCGACCAGGATCGAGGCGATGCCCGAGGCCACGCCCGGCACGGTGGTCAGATGGCTGTCGATGATGCCGTCGGCCACCAGCGCGGCGCGCAAGGTGGCGCCGAACTCGTCGTCACCGACGCAGCCCAGCATGGCCACCTGCTGGCCACCGGCGGCGACCTTGCCGCTCATGCGCGCGCAGGCGACGGCCTGGTTGGCGCCCTTGCCGCCAGGAATGGTACGGAAGGCGCCGCCCGTCAGGGTTTCGCCGGGAAGCGGCATGCGCGGCACGCGCAAGACCAGGTCCATATTAATGCTGCCGATAACCACGATCATGGTGTCATTCCCATCAGTTCAGTAAAAGGTGAAGTCAAAGTATGGCCGGACGAGCCGCGCACATGCAGCACCGGCGCCACGCTGCGCTGCTGGCGCGGCAAGGCGGGGTCGGCGATGCGCGCCAGCAGGCAGGCGGCCGTGATATGGCCCAGTTCGCGCGTATTTTGCGCCACGCTGGTGAGCGGCGGGTGGACGAAGCTGGCCAGGTCGATATCGTCAAAGCCGACCACGGCCAGCTGCTCCGGCACGGCAATGCTCAGCTCGGCGGCGGCGCGCAGGGCGCCAAAGGCCATCAAATCATTGCAGCAAAACAGGGCGTCGGGGCGTAGCTCGGCGGGCAAGCCCAGCAGGGCCAAGGCGGCCGCATAGCCGCCGGCGCTGGAAAAATCGCTGTGGCGGCACAGATCGGCGTCGAAGGCCACGCCGGCCTCGTGCAGGGCGCCGCGCACGCCGTCGATGCGTTCGTTGGAAATGCCGACTTCCTGCGGCCCGGCGATGCAGGCGATGCGGCGGCGGCCCAGTCCCAGCAGGTGCCGGGCCGCCAACAGGCCGCCGGCGCGGTTGTCGACCGCCACCGCATCGAGCGACAGGTCGCACGGCGCGCGGTCGAGCAGCACGGCCGGCACCTTCATTTTATGCAGCAGTTCGCCGTCGCGGTCGGCCAGCGCGGACAGAATCAGCCCGTCGCAGCGCTTGGTCAGCAGCACGTTCAGGTACTCGCGCTGCTTGACCGGATCGTCGTCGGAATTACACAGGATCACGCTGTAGCCGGCCGCATAGCAGCTGTCTTCGATGCCGCGCGCCACTTCCGAAAAATACGGGTTGGTATTGTTGGGGATGATCAGACCGATGGTGCCGGTGCTGCGGCACTTGAGCGCGCGCGCCAGCGCGCTGGGCACGTAGTGCAGCTGCTCGACCGCCGCCAGCACGGCCGCGCGCGCCTCGTCGCTGACGGGGCGCGTGTTGTTGAGCACATGGGAGACGGTGGTAAACGACACCCCCGCCACCTGTGCCACCTGTTTGATGGTCGCCATGAAAGGCCCGGTGCCGGCGCTTAGGCGCGTTCGCCGCGGCGGCGATAGGTGTCGAGCACCACGGCGGCGACGATCACCAGGCCGGTGACGATGCGTTTCACGGGTTCGGACACGCCAACCTGCGCCAGGCCCGCTTCCAGCACGGAAATGATCAACACGCCGATAAAGGTGCTGATGACGGAACCACGGCCACCCATCAGGCTGGTGCCGCCAATCACCACGGCGGCGATCACCTGCAGTTCCATGCCGACGCCGCCGTTCGGGTCGGCCGCTTCCAGGCGCGAGACCTGGAACAGCGCACCCACGCCGGCCAGCAGGCCCATCAGCGCGAAGACCAGCACTTTCGACGGCTTCGGATTGATGCCGGACAGCCGCACCGCTTCTTCATTGGTGCCGATGCCGATCCAGTGACGGCCCAGCACGGTGCGCGTGAGCACCAGGTGGCCGATAACGACGATGGCGATCGAGGCGATAAAGGCGGGCGACAGGCCGAACACGATCGGCGAGCTGATGCCTTCAACGGCGCTGCCGATATATTCGGTGCGCGAATTGGTCACCTGGTAGGCCAGGCCGCGCGCCATTTCCAGCACGCCCAGGGAAACGATGAACGACGGGATGCGCCAGCCGACGGAAATCAGGCCGGTGATCGCGCCGCAGGCGCCGGCCACCAGCATGCCCAGCATGGCCGCGCTCCAGACCGGCCAGCCCCAGTGCACCACCGCCAGCGACAGCACCGAGGCGGCCAGCGCCATCACCGAGCCGACCGACAGGTCGATGCCGCCGATAATCAGGATAAACGTCATGCCGACCGCCATCACCACCAGGGTCGGGATATTGTTCGACAGGGTGCTGAGCGTGGCCAGGGTAAAGAAGTTTTCGCTGGCAAACGAAAACAGCACGCACATGGCCACCAGCGCGCCGATCAGGCCCGCATAGTTTTTCAGGTCGGCCAGGCTGCGCTGCAGGTAGGAAGGGGAAGAAGGTGTGGTCATGGATAGCTTTCCGGCGGCATCAAGCCGCGGCGGGGGTGGAAGGAGTGTTCATGTAGCCGGAGAAGGCGGCCGACAGCAGCGCGTCCTGGCTCCAGGCGCCGCGCGCGAAGGTGTCGACGATCTTGCCGGCGCTCATCACGGCGATGCGGTCGCAGATCAGCATCAGTTCGCGCAGGTCGCTCGACACGATGACCAGGCCCTTGCCCTGGCGCGCCTGTTCGGCCAGCACCTGGTAGATGTCGAATTTGGCGCCGATATCGATGCCGCGCGTCGGCTCGTCGAACAGCATCACGGGGCAGTCGCGGTACAGCCAGCGCGCGATCACCACCTTTTGCTGGTTGCCGCCCGACAGTTCGCCGACGGCCTGCTCGCAGTTGCGCGAACGCACGCCGAGCTGGCCGATATAGTCGTTGGCGACCGTGGCTTCGGCCGCATGGTCCATCCAGCCGCCACGGTTGACGGTGTCTAACGAGGCCAGCGTGGTATTGATGGCGATCGACTGGCGCAGCAGCAGGCCCTGGCCCTTGCGGTCTTCGGTGATCATGGCGATGCCGGCTTTCACGGCGGCCTGGGGCGAACCGAGCACGGCCGGCGTTTCGCTGTCGCCGAGGAACACCTGGCCCGTATCGGCGCGGTCGGCGCCAAAGATCAGGCGCAGCAATTCCGTGCGGCCCGAGCCGATCAGGCCGGCGATGCCGAGGATTTCGCCGGCGCGCAGGTCGAACGAGGTAGGGTGCACGACGTCGCCGCGCGCCAGGCCGCGTACGCGCAGCAGCGGCGCGCCGATGGTGCGCCCGCTCAGGTCGATCTCGTCGTCGGCCGACCGGCCCACCATCAGGCTGACCAGGTCGGCCGCCGTATGGCCGGCGATATCGTCGTCGCACACCAGCTGGCCGTCGCGCAGCACGGCGATGCGGTCGGCCACGCGCTTGAGTTCTTCCAGGCGGTGCGAAATATAGATGATGGCCACGCCTTCGGCCTTCAGGCGTTCAATCTGCAGGAACAGCAGCTCGACTTCGCGGTGCGTCAGCATGGCGGTCGGCTCATCGAGCACCAGCAAGCGGCAGGTGCCGATCAGGTTGCGCGCGATTTCAATCATCTGCTGGTGGCCGATGCCCAGTTCGCCCACCAGGGTCCACGGATCGAGCGCGCCCAGGCCGACTTTTTCCATCTGTTCACGCGCGTCGCGTTCGAGGCGGGCGCGGTCGATCCAGCCGAAACGTTGCGGCAAATTCTTCAGGTACAGGTTTTCGGCGATCGACAGGGTCGGAATCAGGTTCAGTTCCTGCATCACCATGCGGATGCCGAGCGCCTCGGCGGCGCCGCGCGAGGCCGGCTGATACGGTTTGCCATCGAGCAGCATGGTGCCCGTGGTGGCTTGCTCCAGGCCGCAGACGATCTTCGACAGGGTGCTCTTGCCTGCGCCGTTTTCGCCCGTCAGCGCCAGCACCTGGCCGGGAATGAAACGCAGGGCCACGCCACCGAGCACGGGGCCCACATAGGACTTGCCGATATTATCGAGCGTGAGCAAAGGGGTGGCGGCAGAGGACGCCGCAGGGATGTCGGTAGGCATGAAAGCTCCGCGTAAAAGGACAAACGGGGCTGGCGCCTGCCATTGCGGCACACGCCAGCCCCGGCGGGATCAGACGATCAGGACTTGGCGCCCTTGGCGACCAGTTCCACTTTGGTTTCGATGGTGCCACCCAATTCGGCCTGCTTTTTCTTCTCAGCAATGGCCTTCAACACGGCTTCGATACCGAACACGGCTTGCTGCGAACCGAACTGGTCGGCGGTCGCCAGCACGCGGCCGTCGGCCAGCATCGGCTTGATGGCGTTGATGTTATCGTAGCCGACGACTTTTACCTTGCCGGTCTTGCCGGCGGCCTTGATGGCCGACACGGCGCCGATGGCCATGTTGTCATTGCCGGCCAGGATGGCGGTGATGTTCGGGTTGGCGTTCAGCATGGCGGCGGCCACCGTGTTGGCCGGTGCGATTTCCCACTGGCCCGACTGGACGCTGACGACTTTCGCGCCGGCGCTGGCCATCGCGTCCTGGAAGCCCAGGGTACGCTGCTGCGCGTTGTAGGTGGTCGACACGCCTTCGATAATGGCGACCTGGTCGCCCTTCTTGATCTGCTTGGCCAGGTAGTCGCCGACCAGCTTGGCGCCCTTGCGGTTGTCCGGGCCGACGAATGGCACCGAGATGCCTTTTTCTTTCAGGGCGGCGTCGTCGAGCTTGTTGTCGATATTGACCACCAGGATGCCGGCGTCGACGGCTTTCTTCAGTACCGGCACCAGCGCTTTCGAGTCGGCCGGCGCGATCACCAGGGCGTTCACGCGCGAGACGATCATCTGCTCGACCAGCTTGATCTGGCTCGAGGTATCGGTTTCATCCTTGATGCCGTTCGACAGCAGGTCGTACTTGGCGGCGTTGGCTTTCTGGTGCGCCTTGGCGCCGTTTTCCATGGTCAGGAAAAATTCGTTGGCAAGCGACTTCATCACCAGTGCGACCTTCGGTTTGGCCGTCGTCTGCGCCATCGCAGGCAAGGCTGGCAGGGTGCACACGAGAGCGGCGGCGGCGATCATTTTGAGGCGAATACGGGATGTCATGTCAGTCTCCAGGGTATGGTTGGGCAAGCACGTCTGAGCAATGCTTTTTTGTAAAACGCTGCGCGCAAACGTTTGCGCGTAGCGAAGTGTGCCTCAATGCCACATAACAGTGCAAGCAATTCTGTGTGTGCAGTGCAGCAAAGTGGTGTCAGGACTGCCGCACACTGGCCCACTGCACCGCCAGCACGCTGGCCAGCACCATCAGCAGGCCGAGCATGGACCAGCCCGTCATGGCCTGCCCCAGGATCGCCCAGCCCAGTACCACCGCCATCAGCGGGCTCAACAGCCCCAGCGACGATACGGCCACCGACGACAAGCGCGCGATACCGCGAAACCACAACCCATAAGCCAGCAAGGCGCCCGCCAGGCACAGATAGGCATAGCCCATGAGCTGAGGCAGCGACAGCGCGGGCAGCGGCGCGTCGGCCAGCCAGGCTACGGGCGCCAGCATCAGTCCACCCAGCAACAGTTGCCAGCCCGTCAGCGCCAGCACGGGCAGTGACGGCTGCCAGCGCCGCGTCAGGTAGGTGCCAGTGGCCATGCAGGCCGTGCCCGCCAGCGCAGCGGCGATGCCAACCGGCTCCCAGACGGTGCGCGGCGACAACAGCAGCACGCCCATGCCTGCCACGCCCAGCACGCTGGCCGGCAGCGCCAGGCGGGCCGGACGGCGCCCTTCCACGCTCCAGGCCAGGCCCATCACCAGCAGCGGCCCGATGGCGCCCACCACCGCCGCCAGGCCACCGGGCAAGCGATAGGCGGCGACAAACAGCAGCGCCTGGAAAACACCGATATTGAGTGCGGACAGGATCAGCACGCGCAGCCATTCGCTACGCGCCGGCAGGCGCCGCATCAGCAGCACCAGCAGCAGGCCCGCCGGCAGGACGCGGATCAGCGCCGCCGTAAACGGACGGTCCGGCGGCAGCAGTTCGGAGGTGACGATATAGGTCGAACCCCAGATCAGGGGCGCGAGCGCGGTGAGCACGATATCGCCCCAGGCGGGGCGGGTGGCAGTAGAAATCATGGCAACTATCTTGGCATTAAGATAGATGGAGTGTGCCCACCAACTATCTTGATGTCAAGATAAACCCGGCGCCAGGCCTAACGCCGTTCAGTTAGCGTCCCCAAGCTCCCGGCAAACCTGTAACCCGGATTAAAACCCCAGTCGCCCGCACAGGCCCACCGGGCCAAGCGAGGCTGAAAAATGTCGAGGGCAAGGCGCAGCGACGAAGACAGTACGCATGGTCGGCGAGGAGCTGCAACGCCGCCATCGGCATTTTCTCGGGCGCGCGCCTCCGGCCCGCCATTTTTACCTTTGTACGCCTTACGCATTGGCATGCGTTGGAAGCTTAACTGAACGGCATTACGGCGCCAGGCCGGGTTTGGGAGGAACCACCGCAGGCTGGCGAGCGCCTAGCGACGACCACCGCGCGCCGGCGCGCCCCCCTTGGCCGGCGCCTTGCCACGGCTCATCGGCGCAGACGCAGCCGCGGCCGGCTTGGCCCTGGTCTTGATGGTCGACAGAATCGACGGCCGCACTTTCGACTCGGCCGCCGAGGCTTTCGGCGCGGCCGCCGTGCCGCCCAGGGCGATCCGGTTCTTGCCCGGCGTGACCTTGAACTTGTCGGGCGTGCCGGCGCCATGCGTCTGGCGGCTGCGCTCGCCTGCGGCCAGGCCGCCCGATTCGGACGAGGTCCAGGCCGGGATCAGATGCTTGTCGCCATTGCCGATCAGGTCGCCACGGCCCATGTTGACCAGCGCTTCGCGCAGGATCGGCCAGTTGGCCGGGTCCTGGTAGCGCAGGAAGGCCTTGTGGGTGCGGCGGATCTTGCCGCTGCGCGCCGTTTCCACCGTTTCCGAGTCGGCGGTCACCTTGCGCAAAGGATTCTTGCGCGTGTGATACATGGTGGTGGCCATCGCCATCGGCGTGGGCATGAAGGTCTGCACCTGGTCCAGTTTGAAGTTGTTTTTCTTCAGCCACAGCGCCAGGTTCAGCATGTCCAGGTCGGTGGTGCCGGGGTGGGCCGCGATAAAGTACGGGATCAGGTACTGCTTCTTGCCCGCTTCGAGCGAGAAACGGTCGAACATTTCCTTGAATTCATCGTAAGCACCGATGCCGGGCTTCATCATTTTCGACAAAGTGCCCTCTTCCGTGTGCTCGGGCGCGATTTTGAGCAGGCCGCCGACGTGGTGGGTCACCAGTTCCTTCACGTATTCGGGCGAACGCACGGCCAGGTCGTAGCGCAGGCCCGAGCTGATCAGGACCTTCTTGATGCCCGGAATCGCGCGTGCCTTGCGGTACAGGGAAATGAGCTTGCTGTGGTCGGTACCGAGGTTGACACAGATCGATGGGTACACGCACGACAGGCGGCGGCACGACACTTCGATCTCTTTTTCCTTGCAGGCCAGCCGGTACATATTGGCGGTCGGGCCGCCCATATCGGAAATGGTGCCCGTAAAACCTTTGGTTTTATCGCGGATATGCTCGATTTCGCGCAGGATCGACGGCTCCGAACGGCTCTGGATGATGCGCCCTTCGTGCTCGGTGATCGAGCAGAAGGTGCAGCCGCCAAAGCAGCCGCGCATGATGTTGACGGAAAAGCGGATCATTTCCCAGGCCGGGATATGCGCCTTGCCATAGCTCGGGTGCGGCGCGCGCGCATAGTTCATGTCGTACACGCCGTCCATCTCGTCCATCGCCAGCGGCAGCGGCGGCGGATTGAGCCACACGTCGCGTTCGCCATGCGCCTGCACCATGGCGCGCGCATTGCCCGGGTTCGATTCCAGGTGGAACACACGCGAGGCGTGCGCATACATCACCGGGTCGTCCTTGACCACATCGTAGGCCGGCAGGCGCACCACGGTCTTGTCGTGCTTTTCCTTGGCCATCGCCAGCCGCTCTTCGCGGCTCATGATGCGGATCGGCTTGATCACTTCGGCCGACTTCGAGGCGTTCTCGGTGGCGCAGGCGGTTTTGTCTTCCTGCACCATCTCGTACGGGCTGTAGTGCGGATCGATCTTGCCGGGCACGTCGACGCGGGTGGAATTGTGCACGCCCCAGTCGTCGCCGGGCAGCCAGCCGGCCGGCACCATGAAGGCGGTGCCGCGCAGGTCGCGGATATCCTTGATCGCTTCGCCGGCGGCCAGGCGGTGCGTCAGGTCCACCAGCGCGCGCTCGGCATTGCCGAAAATCAGCAAATCGGCCTTGGAATCGGGCAGCACGGAACGGCGGACCTTGTCCGACCAGTAATCGTAGTGGGCGATGCGGCGCAACGATGCTTCAATGCTGCCGATCACCACCGGCACATCCGGATACGCTTCGCGCGCGCGCTGGGCGTAGACGGTGACGGCGCGGTCCGGACGCTTGTTCGGTTCGGCGTTGGCCGTGTAGGCGTCGTCGGAACGGATCTTGCGGTCGGCCGTGTACTGGTTGACCATGGAATCCATATTGCCGGCGGTCACGCCGTAATACAGGCGCGGCTTGCCGAGGATGCGGAAGGCGTCGGCCGACAGCCAGTCGGGCTGGCTGATGATGCCGACGCGGTAACCTTGCGCTTCGAGCAGGCGGCCGACCAGGGCCATGCCGAAACTCGGGTGGTCGATATAGGCGTCGCCAGTGACGAGAATGACGTCGCACTGGTCCCAGCCCAGCGCATCCATCTCGGCGCGCGACATCGGCAGGAAAGGCGCTACGGCAGCGCGGGCAGACCGCTTGGGAACGGTCGCAAATAAATTGACAGGGGAGTTCATTGGCCCGATTGTACCGGAATTGGCCATTTCAAACCTGACAGCCTGAATTTGACTGTTGGATTCTGGTGCAAAAAACGTTTATGTTTCAATCACTTGGGGGCAATGCGTCCCAGCGGGGCGCATTGCGATCGCGTAGCGACAGATCCCCTCAAATCCCCATATTGGCCAGAATCTCACCGAGTTCGCGCAGCGCCGGCTCCAGTTTCGGATGCTTGACCGCAAACTTGGCCGACAATTCCTGGCTGCGCTCGGCCAGCCCATAGGTGGTCGATTCTGCTTCCTGCGATTCCTGGGCTTCCTGGGCTTCGAGCGCGGCGCGCTTTTCCAGCAACAGGCGGATATCGCCATCGAGCTTGTGCAGCAAACCCTGCAACTCTTCATCGACGGGGCCGCTGGATTCCAGGTTGGACCGCAGCTGGTGTAATGATTCCTTGAGTTTGCTTTCCATGTTTTTTCCTGTCAGTCAGTAAATTGCGTGTCCAGGTACAGCTGCTCCACCTTGCTCCTGGCCCACGGGGTCTTGCGTAAAAACTTCAGGCTCGACTTGATGCTCGGCTCGCTGATAAAGCAATTGATATCGATGCGCTTGCCCAAACCATCCCAGCCGTAATGGGCTTGCAGTCGCGTCACGATCACTTCCAGGGTGACGCCATTCAAATCTTGACTCATTATTCTCTCTCGACTACACATTTTCCATATTACTCAATTCTACGCCGAGCGCACGTTACGCTTGCATCGTTCGCTCAGGAACCATGCAAGCGTCTATGTTTATTGCGTCTTCAGGCCACGGCGTTCCAGCAGCGGCTCGACGGTGGCGTCGCGGCCGCGGAAATCACGGAACAGCTGCAGCGCGTCGACGCTGCCGCCACGCGACAGCAGCTTGCTGCGGAACCAGTCGCCGTTCTTGCGCGTCAGGCCGCCGTTTTCCTTGAACCAGTTGACCGACTCGGCATCGAGTTTTTCCGACCACAGGTAGGCGTAATAGGCCGCCGAATAGCCGCCCGAAAAACTGTGCGAGAAGTAGCTGGTGCGGTAGCGCGGCGGCACCGGCGCGTAGTCGACGCCAGCGTCTTTCAGGGACGCCGCTTCAAACGCCAGCACGTCGGTCGGTATCTGGCCCGGCGCCAGCTGGTGCCAGCGCTGGTCGAGCAGGGCGGCGGCCAGGTATTCGGTGGTCATGAAACCCTGGTTGAATTTTTTCGCCGCCATCACCTTGTCGAGCAGTTCCTGCGGCATCGCCGCGCCGCTCTGGTAGTGCTTGGCGTAGTTCTGCAGCACTTCCGGCCAGACGGCCCACATTTCATTGACCTGCGACGGGTATTCGACAAAGTCGCTCGGCACGCTGGTGCCCGAGAAGCGCGGGTATTTCACGTTCGAGAACATGCCGTGCAGCGCATGGCCGAATTCGTGGAACATGGTGGTCACTTCATCGAACGTCAGCAAGGTCGGCTGGCCGGCCGGCGGCTTCGGAATGTTGAGCTGATTGGCGATCACGGGATGCGTGCCCATCAAGCTGGACTGCGACACATATTCATTCATCCAGGCGCCGCCGTGCTTGTTGCCGCGCGCATAGAAGTCGGCGATGAACAGCGCCAGCGGCTTGCCGTTGGCGTCGATCACGTCATATACGCGCACGTCCGGGTGATACACCGGCAAATCGGTACGCTGCTTGAAGCTGATGCCGTACAGTTTATTGGCGGCAAAGAACACACCGTTGTTCAGCACGCTGTCGAGTTCCAGGTAAGGCTTCAACTGGTTTTCATCGAAATTGAAGCGCTGCTTGCGCAGCTTGTCGGTATAGATGGCCCAGTCGGCGGCCGCCACGGCAAAACCGCCTTTTTCCGCGTCGACCAGGCCCTGCAGGTCGGCCGCTTCGCGGCGCGCATTGGCCACCGCCGGTTTCGCCAGTTCCGACAGCAAGGTGTTGACGGCCGTGGTGGTTTTCGCCGTCTGGTCTTCCAGCGCGTAGGCCGCGTAGTTCGGGTAGCCGAGCAGGGTGGCGCGTTCGGCGCGCAGCTTGGCCAGTTTCAGCACGATGGCGCGGTTGTCGAATTCACCGCCCTGGCTGCCGCGATTCAGGGAGGCGTCCATCAGGCGCTGGCGTGTGGCGCGGTTGGTCAGGACGGCCAATGGCGGCTGGCCGCTGGTGTTGACCAGGGCGATCACGAACTTGCCGTCCAGGCCGCGCTCCTTGGCGGCGGCGGCGGCCGTGTCGATATCGCTGTCGGTCATGCCGGCCAGCTCTTCGCGGGTGCCCACCACCAGGCCCCTGGCATTGGTTTCCTTGAGCACGTTTTGCGCAAACGCCGTTTCCAGCCCGGCCTGCTCGACGTTGTAGGCTTTGAGCTTGTTCTTGTCGTCGTCCGACAGCTTGGCGCCGGCGCGCACGAAATCGGTGTGGTAGCGGTCGAGCAGGCGCAGCGATTCGGCGTCCAGGCCCAGCTTGTCGCGCTTGACGTACAGGGTGTCGATGCGGGTAAACAGTTTCGGATTGAGGCTGATGGCGTCGGCATGCGCGGCCAGCAGCGGCGAGACCGTCGTTTCCACCGCTTCGAGCGCGGCATTGGTGTTGGTCGAGGTCATGTTGCTGAAAATGCTCTGCACGCGGTGCAGCAGCTGGCCCGAGCGTTCCAGCGCGACGATGGTGTTTTCAAACGTCGGCGCCTGGCGGTTATTGGCGATCGCATTGACTTCGGCCAGGTGGCGCTTCATGCCTTCGTTAAACGCCGGCGCGTAGTGTTCATCCTTGATCAGGCCGAACTGCGGCATCTGGAACGGCAGCGGGCTCGCTTTCAACAGCGGGTTCTGTGCGCTGACGGCGGCGGCGGGCGCGCTCTTCGGCGCACCAGTAGCGGCGGCGGCCATGGCTTGCGGGGCGGCGTGGGCCAGCATGACGCTGGCGGCGATGACGAGCAGTGGTGGACGGATCATGACATCTTTCAGAAGTGCGGGAAGAACCGCGACCGTGCCGCGGACCAGTGGCAGATGATAGCAGGGCAGTTCGCCAAGGTGGCGCCTCGGGGCGAATGCACGATTTACCACGGCACGCTGTCCGGTTGGCCAAATAAAAATGGCCGCCTGTACGTGGCGGCCATTTTTAGCTCAGCAGCACTTATTTGCCGGCAAGGCCACGGCGCTCCAGCAGCGGCTCGATCTTCGCATCGCGGCCGCGGAAATCGCGGTAGATCTGCAGCGCATCGGCGCTGCCGCCGCGCGACAGCAGTTTGGCACGGAACCAGTCGCCGTTCTTGCGCGTCAATCCGCCGTTTTCCTTGAACCATTCGACCGTGTCGGCGTCCAGCTTTTCCGACCACAGGTAGGCGTAGTAGCCGGCCGAATAGCCGCCCGCGAACACGTGCGAGAAATACGTGGTGCGGTAGCGCGGCGGCGCCGGCGCAAAATCGATGCCGGCCTGCGTCAGGGCGGTTTTTTCAAACGCCAGCACGTCGCTCGGGATCTGCTGGGGCGTCAGCTGGTGCCAGCGCTGGTCGAGCAGGGCCGAGGCCAGGTATTCGGTGGTTTTGTAGCCCTGGTTGAAGTTGTCGGCCGCCGTCACCTTGGCCAGCAGTTCGGCCGGAATCGCCACGCCCGTCTGATAATGTTTGGCGTAATTCTGCAGCACTTCCGGCCACAGCGCCCACATTTCATTGACTTGCGACGGGTATTCGACGAAGTCGCGCGGCACGCTGGTGCCCGAGAAGCGCGGATATTTCACGTTAGAAAACATGCCGTGCAGCGCATGGCCAAATTCGTGGAACATGGTCGTCACTTCGTCAAACGTCATCAAGGTCGGCTGGCCCGCTTCCGGCTTCGGAATATTCAGGTTGTTGGCGATCACCGGCTGGTTGCCCAGCAGGGCCGACTGGCTGACATAGGCATTGGCCCAGGCGCCGCCGCGCTTGTTGCTGCGCGCGTAAGGGTCGAGCGTGAAGATGGCCAGCTGCTTGCCGTCTTCGTTGAAGACGTCGAACACCAGCATGTCGGCGTTATACACCGGCAAGTCGGTGCGCTGCTTGAAGCTCAGGCCGTACAACTTGCCGGCGGCAAAGAACACGCCCTTCGTCAGCACGCTGTTCATTTCAAAATAGGGCTTCAACTGGTTCTGGTCGAAGCTGTAGCGTTCGGCGCGTACCTTGTCGCTGTAGTAGGCCCAGTCGCTGGCGGCAACCTTGAAGCCGCCTTTTTCCGCGTCGATCACCTTCTGGATATCGTCCGCTTCATGGCGCGCGTTGGTGACGGCCGGCTTGGCCAGTTCGCCCAGCAGCGCATTGACGGCGGTGGTGGTTTTGGCGGTCTGGTCTTCCAGCGAATAGGCGGCGTAGTTCGGGTAGCCCATCAGCGCGGCGCGTTCGGCGCGCAGCCTGGCCAGGTCCAGCACCACCTGGCGGTTGTCGAACTCGCCGCCATGGCTGCCGCGTGCCTGGGAGGCGGCCATGATGCGTTCGCGCACGGCGCGGTTGCTCAGTTGCGACAGCGGCGCCTGGCCGGTGGTGTTGACCAGCGCAATCACATATTTACCGTCCAGGCCGCGTTTTTTGGCCAGGCCGGCGGCCACTTCGATGGCGGCCGGCGACAGGCCGTCGAGCTCTTCGCGCGTGTCGACGACCACCGCCGACGCATTGAGTTCTTTCAGCACATTCTGTGCAAAGGTGGTCGACAGGGCGGCCAGCTGGCCGTTGTAGGTTTTCAGCTTGTCCTTGTCGGCAGCCGACAGCCTGGCGCCGGCGCGCACGAAATCGGTGTGGTAGCGCTCCAGCAGGCGTTTGGATTCGGCATCGAGGCCCAGCTTGTCGCGCTTGGCGTACAAGGTGCTGATGCGCTGGTACAGCTTGCCGTTGAGCATGATCGCGTCGCTATGGGCCGCCATTGTTGGCGCCAGCTCGCGTTCCAGTGCCTGGATGGTGTCGTTCGTGTTCGAGCCCGACATCACCGAAAACACGGTGCGCACGCGGCCGAGCAGCTGGCCGGCGCGTTCCATGGCGACGATGGTGTTGTCAAACGTGGCCGCTTTCGGATTGTTGGCAATGGCATTGATTTCCGCCAGGTGCTGGGCCATGCCGGCCGTAAAGGCAGGCGCGTAGTCGGCGTCCTGCACCTTGTCGAAGGCGGGATAATGGAACGGCAGGCTGCTGGGCTGGGCAAATGGATTGCTGGCAGGCAGCGCCGCGGCCACGGTAGTGGCAGCGGTAGCGTTGGCAGGCGCCTTGGTCGCGGCAAAAGCGGCTGGCGCCAGCATCAGGCTGGCGGCGATGACGAGCAGTGTTGGACGGGTCATGACATCTTTCAAAGAACGCAAGAGAACCGCGATTGTGTCGCGGGCCAGCCTGAAATAATAACAGCCTGACATACTTGCGTCACCCGCAACAACCGCAGGTATCAGACGGCCCTTGATGCTTGGTCAGCTTAATAGTGCGGCGGGCGCTCGTTGACCTGGCCGCCATTGGCCTGCTGCGCGCCATCGCGCACATGTTCGCCCAGCTTGTGCAGCATCGCTTCGAGCTGGTCGATGCGGCGGCCCTGCTGGTACACCATCTGGTTCAGCGACTCGACCAGGTCTTCCTGCTGCGCCAATTTGATCTCGATATCGACAAAGCGGCTTTCCATCTGTTCATTATCCATCGTGCTCATGCTAACTCCTGGCATCAAACGCGCATTTTACCCTCCAGCCTCGCGATCCACCGCAAGCCCGCTGCCATCTCAGCCATCGAAGGCGATATTGTTGACTATGCTGGTCATGCGGCAAACTCCTTGACGAATGAGAACAAGCGATTACAATGCATACGTCAGCCGAGATTGAACCGTGTTTGATCGCTACCTGCAAGACGGCGCAATATCGCCGCCGGGAAGGCAAGCTACATGATGTCGCGGCGGCCGCCATCGACGCGTGCATCAAGAACCTGCAGCATGGAAAAAAGGGCGACTGGCGCGCGGTGGGCGACGGCGTGTGCGAACTGCGCTTCTTGCAGACGGGGTCCCGGATGGCGCGTGTATTTTCATGAGACCAATCTGGGCGCCTTGATCCTGCTGCTGCTCGGCGGTGACAAGGCCAGCCAACAACGCGATATCGCGCAAGCAAAACAGATATGGGCCGAATTGAAGGCAAAGCAGGCGGCGCTGCGCAAGCAGAAACAGGCCGCCGTCAACGATCGGAAAGGACGAAAACAATGAACCATGACCACGACAGCTTCGACCTCGACGACCTGGCCGCGCTGGGCCTGCCCCGTTTCGACCCGACCCAGCACCTGACCAGCCCCGACGCCATCGCCGCCTACATGAGCGAAATCATCGCCACCGGCAACGCCGAACTGTTCCAGGCGGCGATGAACGACGTGGTACGCGCACATGGCATGGGCAAGGTGGCGGCCAGGGCCGACATCACGCGCGAGGGCGCGTATAAAGCCTTGCGCGAAGGCAGCAAGCCGCGCTTTGACACCATCCTGAAAATGCTCGATGCGCTGGGCATGCAGTTTGCCATCGTGCCCAAGGCCACGCCGGACGCCGGCTAGGGTCCTGCCAGCCCGGGCTCAGCTTTTTGGTGTGGCCAGCAGCGCCTTCATGCGCGCCAGGCGTTCCTTCGGTGATATCACTTCCGACTCGGTCGGCACGGCGTCGCCCACGTCGAGTTCCATTTCCTTGATAAAGCGCGACACGTCGCAATGGACCTGCTCGCCGGCGCGCTTGCGCTTCTTGCACCAGGTAATCTGCAAGGTGCGCTGGGCGCGCGTGATGCCCACGTACATCAAACGGCGTTCCTCCTGGATGCGCGCGGCCATGGTTTCGGGCGGCGCATCGGCGTCACCCTTGTGCGGCAAGATGCCCTCTTCCACGCCGACCAGGAACACATGTGGAAACTCCAGTCCTTTCGACGCGTGCAAAGTGGACATGCGCACGGCGTCCTGCTCTTCGTCCTTGCCTTCCAGCATGGTCATCAGCGCCACCATCTGCGTCAGTTCCAGCACGTTTTTTTCTTCGCCATCGCGGTCCTTGCCACCGCGGCCCCGCTCCTTCAACCAGTTGACGAATTCAAGCACGTTCTGCCACTTGCTTTGCGCCTGCCGCTCTTCGAAAGCGTCGTACAGGTAGGACTCGTAATGGATTTCCTTCATCATGTCGTCGAGCACTTCGGCCGCCGCGTCGCCGCTGCCGGCCGCGCCGGGCCGGCTGGCGCGCGATTCGAGGTCGTTGATGAAGTTGCAGAAGTCCCTTAGCGGCCCCAGCTGGCGGTCGGTCAGCTTGGCTTCGATGCCGCCCTTGAACACGGCCTGGAACAGCGAACACTGCCACTGGCCCGAGAACGCGCCCAGCACTTCCAGGGTCGACTGGCCCACGCCACGGCGCGGCGTGGTGACGGCGCGGATAAAGGCCGGATCGTCGTCTTCGTTGGCCAGCAGGCGCAAATAACTGATGATGTCCTTGATCTCGGCCTTGTCGAAAAAACTCTGGCCACCGGAAATCGTGTACGGAATGCGCTCCTTGCGCAGGCACTGCTCGATGATGCGCGCCTGGTGGTTGCCGCGGTACAAAATCGCGTAATCGGAAAACTTGTTCTTGCGCTCGAAATGGTCGGCCGAGATCATGATGGCGACCTGCTCGGCTTCCTGCTCGTCGGACTGCATGCCCAGCACCTTGATCGGCTCGCCCAGGCCGTGTTCGGACCACAGCGACTTGTCAAACAGCTTGGGGTTGTTGCCGATCACGGCGTTGGCCGCGTTCAGGATGCGCATGGTGGAGCGGTAGTTCTGCTCGAGCTTGATCACGCGCAGGTCGGGAAAATCGGTTTCCAGCGTTTTCAGGTTTTCCACGGTGGCGCCGCGCCAGGCGTAGATCGCCTGGTCGTCGTCGCCCACGGCGGTAAACATGGGCTTCTTGCCGATGCCCGTCACCATCAGCTTCACCAGTTCGTACTGGCAGGTATTGGTGTCCTGGTATTCGTCGACCAGCAGATAGCGCAGGCGGCGCTGCCATTTGTCGCGCACGGCGTCGTTGTTGCGGAACAATTCCACAGGCAAACGGATCAGGTCGTCGAAGTCGACCGCCTGGTAGGCCGACAGGGTCGCCACATAGCTGCGGTAGATGCGCGCCGCGTTGGCTTCGTCTTCGTCCTTGGCTTGCGCCAGCGCCGTGTCCGGGTCGATCAGGCCGTTTTTCCACAGCGACATGGCGGTCTGGATCTGGCGGATGATCTGCTTGTCGGTGGTAATGGCCAGGTCTTGCACCAGCGAAAAACAATCGTCGCTGTCCATGATCGAAAAGCGGTCCTTCAGCCCCACGCCGTTGGCTTCCTGGCGCAGAATCTTGACGCCCAGCGAATGGAAGGTCGACACCGTCAGCTGCTTGGCCTGGCGCGGCTGTTTCAGCAACTTGGCGATGCGCTCCTGCATTTCCAGCGCGGCCTTGTTGGTGAACGTCAGGGCGGCGATGGTGCGCGGGTCGTAGCCGCGGTCCTCGATCAGGTGGGCGATCTTTTGCGTGATCACGCGCGTCTTGCCCGAGCCGGCGCCGGCCAGCACCAGGCAGGGGCCGTCGAGGTAGGTGACGGCTTCGCTTTGGGGAGCGTTCAGGCCGAATTGTGGTGCTTTGGACATCAGGGTATTTCCGCAGGGAACAGCAGCCCATTGTAACAGCGTCGTGCGCGCTGTTTGCACGGCCGGGGCCTTGATAAATGGCGCATGGGCGCCATCTTGACCGATTCAATCCATGCGGCGCAGCCCGGGCTGGAGTACCATTCCGGCTATGATTCCAGCGATAACGCCCGCCCTTGCGCCCCAACCTCTCGAATGGCCGTCCCATGAAATTTGAACATCTGATTGAAATCAACGATCCCCTCAACCCGCTGATCGATACCTTGTCGGTCGAGCAGGTCTGGCGCGGCCTGGTGCTGCGCGCCGAGTCGCCCAAGCTGTTCGTGCCGCACCTGGACGAGTGCCAGATCAGCGAACGCAGCGACAGCGGTTTTTCACGCCGCCTGCGCTATGGCGAGCTGGTGATCGAAGACAAGGTCGTGCTGCTGCCGCAACTGCAGGTGCGCTATGCAGTGGCGGCGCAAAAGGATATCAGCGCCTCCTCGCTGGTGATGACCATCGAAATGCCGGACGAACACAGCCTGTGGGTGCGCTTCCAGTACGACGACGGCCATGACGCGGCCACCGATGCGGCCAACGCCATGTACGACGACTTCCGCCGCTCGGCCTACCAGGAGTCCGATATCGACACCATCCGCGTGCTGCGCGAGCTGGCGGCCGAGGGACGCCTGGACGCCGGCCTTCTGAATTAAGTTACGCGCCGGGCGTGCAGTCGGCGCAGTCCGGCACATCGACCGGGCCTTTTTGCAGGTGCAGCGCCAGTTCGCGCAAGGCCGTGCGCACGCCCTCTTCGATGACGGGATGGTAGAACGGCATGTCGAGCATGGCGTGCACGGTCAGTTGCGCCTGGCAAGCCCAGGCCAGCAAATGGCCCAGGTGTTCGGCGCGCGGAGCGATCATTTCGGCACCGAGGAAACGCTGGCTGCCGAACTCGGCATAGACGCGCAGCATCCCCTTGTTTTGCAGCATTACCCGGCTGCGGCCCTGGTTGCCGAATGACACGGCGCCGACCGCGAAGCGGCCCGCATGGCTGATGCACAGTTGCTGGTAGGTGGCGCCGACGGTGGCGATCTGCGGCTCCGTAAACGCCACGCCCAGCGGCGTGCGGCGCAGGCCCGGCAGCACCTCGGGAAAGCGCGCCGCGTTGTCGCCGGCGATACGGCCCTGGTCGGCGGCCTCCGGCAGCAGCGGCAGTTCGTCGCTGGCGTCGCCGGCGATAAAGATCGCGCTCTTGCCGCATTGCATGGTGTGCTTGTCATACAGCGGCACGCCGTGGCGGTCGAGTTCGATCTGCGCCGTTTCCAGGCCAATGCCCTTCACATTCGGGCTGCGGCCGATGGCCGCCAGCACGTACTCGAACTGCTCGGTTTTTTCCTGGCCTTCGCCGTCGCGGCTGGTCAGCAATACGCCGGTGCCATCGTCCGTTTTCGCCAGGTGCGCCACGCTGGTCTGGAAGCGGATATCGAATTCGCCGGCCAATACCTTGCCCGCTTCGGCCAGCACCAGCGGATCGGTCAGCTGCGCCACCTTGGCGCCGCGCGCAAACAGGGTCACGCGCACACCGAGGCGCGCCAGTGCCTGGCCCAGTTCCAGGCCAATCACGCCGGCGCCCACCACCGCGAGCGAGCGCGGCAGGTCGGTCCAGGCAAACACGGCATCGCTGGTGATCACGCGCTCGCCGGCGGCTTGCCATTCGGGCGGCACGATGGGCGAAGAGCCGGTGGCGATCACCACGCTGGCCGCTTCGACGATGGTGTGTTCATCGACCTGCAGCTTGCCGGGCGCGATAAAACGCACGTGGCCGCGCAGTTTTTCTTCGGCAGGAATCGCATCGACGCCTTCAAGCACGAAACCGACAAAACGGTCGCGCTCGCTTCGAACGCGCGCCATGACCTGCTGGCCGTCGATGCGCAGCGGCCCCGCATGCACGCCGAACGCGGGCGCGGCCGTGACCGCATGCGCCGCCTCGGCGGCGGCAATCAGCAGTTTGCTGGGCATGCAGCCCACGCGCGCGCAGGTGGTGCCATAGGGGCCGCTTTCCATCATCAGCACGCGCTTGCCGTGCTGGCGCGCCGCCTTGTGCGCCGTCAGGCCGGCCGTGCCGCTGCCAATCACGGCCACGTCCACCTGGATCGTCTTGATATCGTTGTTCATTATTGCCGCCACAGAAGTCATTCGATGAAGATGCATACTACTCTGTTGGCATGGAAAAAGGTTTTACCGGGCGGCACTCGTGTATTAGTATGACTAATTCTTTTTCAAATATATAAGTACAGCTAATGGGATCACTCGATTATCGCGCGCTGGCCGTGCTTGACGCCGTCGTCAGCCATGGCAGCTTCGAAAAGGCCGCCATGGCGCTGGGCATCAGCCAGTCGGCCGTCTCGCAGCGCATCAAGGCGCTGGAAGACGCCAGCGGACGCTTGTTGATCATCCGTGGCCAGCCGGCCGTGCCCACCGGCCTGGGCCAGCGCCTGATCACGCACCACCGCCACGTCAAACTGATGGAAGCGTCGCTCGATATCGACCTGGGCAATACCGCCAGCATGCCCGAGCTGGCCATCGCCATCGACGGCGACAGCCTGGCCACCTGGTTTCCCGATGCCCTGGCGCCACTGTTGTCGCCGCCGCGCTGCCAGCTCGACGTGCGCCTGGCCGACAGCGATGCCGCCCTGCAGCTGGTGCGCGACGGCACGGTATTCGGCTGCGTGGCCAGTGATACGGGCAGCGATGCGCCCGCCGCCAGCGTGACGCCACTGGGCAGCCTGCATTACGTCTGCGTGGCCACGCCGGTGTTTGCCGGCCACTGGTTTGGCGACGGCTTCAGCGCGGCAGCGGCGCAGCTGGCGCCGGCCGTGGTGGGTCAGTACAGCCTGCTGGCGCGCTTCCTGGCGGAACAATTAAACATGCGCTCGCCGTTTCCGCACCACCGCCTGCCGGTGGAGGCGGCGCGCCGCGCCTGCGTTCTCGATGGCCTCGCTTATGGCCTGCTGCCGCAACGCCTGGCGGCGCAGTATCTGGCCACCGAGCGCCTGGTCGACCTGCTGCCGGGGCGCACCCTGGCGCTGCCGCTGCACTGGCATGCCTGGAGCCTCGATACGCCGTTTACCAAGCTGCTGTCGGAACAGGTGGTGCGCTCGGCGCGCGCCTGGCTGAGTTGATCAGATATCGAGCGGGTCGACTTCCAGCGACCATTTCACACGCGTCTTCATGGCGCGCAGCTGGGCCAGCCATTCCTTGAGGAAGGCCTGCAGCGCCGGGCGCGACGACGATTCGAGCAGCAGCTGGGCGCGGTCGACGTTGTAGACGCGTGTCATGCTCATCGGAATCGGATCGTTGATGGTAATGGCCGGATGCGCCATGCAATCCCTGGCCGCCTGCAGGAATTCGATGGCGGTTGCCAGTTCCGGCGCTTCGGCGCGCAGCAGCGCCTGGAACAGATACGGCGGCAGCGCCGCCTGGGCCCGCTCTTCGAGCAAGGTGGTGGCGAAATGGTCGTAATCATGGTTGACCACCGCGTCATACAGCGGATGGCGCGCGTAGCGGGTCTGGATCAGCACCTCGGAGACGCTGCCGCCCTCGGTCTGCGCGGCGCGCCCGGCCCGGCCCGCCACCTGCATCAGCTGCGCGAACAGGCGTTCGCTGGCGCGGTAGTCCTGCGAAAACAGGGCGGTATCGGGATTCAAAATGCCGACCAGGGTCAGCTTTTTGAAATCATGGCCCTTGGCCACCATCTGCGTGCCGATCAGGATGTCGACTTCACCGCGGTGCACGGTGTCGAACGCTTCCTGCGCACTGCCCTTCTTGCGGGTGGAGTCGGCGTCGATCCGCAAAATACGCGCCTCGGGAAACAACTGCTGCAGACCCTCTTCCACGCGCTGCGTGCCGCGTCCCAGCGGTTGCAGATCGACATTGCCGCAGGTGGGACAATGGCGCGGGATGCGCAATTCCAGGCTGCAATGGTGGCAGCGCAGCCGGTGCTCGGGCTTGTGCAGCACCATGAACGAGGTGCAGCGGGTGCAGTTGCTGATCCAGCCGCACGATTCGCAGCAGATCACCGGCGAATAGCCGCGCCGGTTCAAAAACAGCAGCGACTGCTCGCCGCGCTCCATGCGCAGCTTTAACGCCGCCACCAGATGCGAAGTCAGGCCGTCCTTCGGCTTGTCGCGCTCCATGTCGAGCAGTTTGACACGCGGCAGGACGGCGTTCCTGACGGCCCGCTCGCGCAGTTCCAGTTTGCGGTAGCGGCCTGTCTGCGCGTGGTGCCAGCTCTCCAGCGAGGGCGTGGCCGAACCAAGCACGATGGGGATCTGCAGCTGCCAGGCACGCCAGACGGCCAGGTCGCGCGCCGAATAGCGCAGGCCTTCCTGCTGCTTGTAGGAAGGATCGTGCTCCTCGTCGATCACGATCAGTTTTAACTGCGGCAAGGACGCCAGGATGGCCAGCCGCGTGCCCAGCACGATGCGCGCCTGGCCCTGGTGGGCCGCCAGCCAGTGCAGCATGCGCTCGCCTTCGGACAGGCTGCTGTGCAAGGTGGCCAGCATCACGCCGGGAAAGCGCGCGCGGATATTGCCTTCGAGCTGAGGGGTAAGGTTGATTTCCGGTACCAGGATCAGAATCTGCGCCGCCTCCTCGCGCGCCAGCACCTGGGCGCAGGCCTGCAGATAGACCTCGGTCTTGCCGCTGCCCGTCACGCCGTACAGCAGGGTCGGCTTGAAGCCCTGCGCGCCACCGATGGCATCGGCCGCCTCCTGCTGGGCTGGGTTAAGCGGCGGCATGTTCAGCGGCGAACCGTCATGCGCATCGTTCAGCTTGGCCAGCTTCTTGATGGCGCGGTCGAGCGCCACCGTGGTCAGCACACGCAGGTTTTTCGGCAGCCCCGGCAGCGCCACTTCACCGAGCGGACGCTGGTAGTAGTCGGCGGCAAACGCGGCCAGCGCCAGCCATTGCCCGGACAAGGGCGCCAGCTGGCTGCGCACGGCCAGCACATCTTTCATTTTCGCATCGGGCACGTCGGTACTGCCGGCCACGCCCACGATCAGGCCCATCACTTCGCGCCGGCCAAACGGCACCAGCGCCAGCTGGCCGATCTGCGGCAGCGGCGCGTCGTCGCTGCGCCAGCGATAGTCGAACAGGGCGTTGAGCGGGGTATCGAGCGCGATTTTCAGGATGCACTGCGCCATCGGTGTGGTCTATTCCAGGTTGATAACAATGCGGCGGGCGCACAGCCGGCCATGATACTTGGTCTGGCCTGCAAAACAGGGCAAGCCTGAAGATAATTCTGTGGATAACTTTGTGGACAAAGAAAAATTAACTTTCAAAATTCGCATTGCATAGAATGCCAATCACCGTCAAGAGCGCGCGTCAAATAAATTATCCGTTTAAAATCAGTGGTTTGCAAAACCTCGCTCAGGAGAGGCAAAACTGCAGGCTTAACTCGGCAGCTGTGCATAACTGAGCCATTGCAGGTCTTGTTTCTCGGCATTAAAAGCGGCAGCCATGATATGCATCAAAGCATTTTATGCAAACCCGGTGCACAGTATTTCACCGCCGGGCGCAACTGACTGGCGCACCCGATGGCAAGCTGAAACTGGGTACGGCATCCTGCACCGCAGCATGCATCTCAGGTAAAACCTGCACATCGCTGCTAAGTCCCGGTTAACAAAATGCTTTTCATTTTTATCCACAGAATCTGTTGATAACTTTGTGGACAATGAAGGAACAAGGGTCCGCCAAACAAGAACAAGCTTGGCAAATACGCCAGGACGGTGTTTAAAACTGAATATTTATTCGTTTTAAATCAAAGGCTTGCAATACATTCCCGGGCATGATTTTTTTACTGCCTGTTATTTCCGCAGCAAAAAAAAATGTGCATAAGTCGGTTTTTATGCTGCCGTAGCGTAAAAGAAAAGGCAGGCTTCCTGTGGAAAACCTGCCTCTGAAACGCTGGCGACGCACGCCGGCGGACGCTGTTTACTGGCCGGCGCGCAGCGCGCGGCTCTGACTGTGCACGGCGTCCACCATGGCCGCCACCGACTCGGGCGGCGTGAACTGGGAAATACCATGACCGAGGTTGAACACATGGCCCGTGCCCTCGGACGGCGCGCCAAAGGCGCCCAGCACCTTGGCCACTTCGGCGCGGATCTGGTCCGGGCTGGCGAACAGGATGGCCGGGTCCAGGTTGCCCTGCAGACCGACCTTATGGCCGACCAGCTGGCGCGCACGCTCAAGGTTGACGGTCCAGTCCAGGCCAACGGCGTCGGCGCCGATATCGGCGATCTGCTCGATCCACTGGCCACCGCCCTTGGTAAATACGATGGCGGGAATCTTGACGCCATCCTTGTCGCGTTTCAACTGCGCCACCACCTGCCGCATGTAGTCCAGCGAGAATTCCTGGTAGGCGCCGTCGGCCAGCGCACCGCCCCAGGAATCGAAAATCATCACCGCTTGCGCGCCGGCATCGATCTGCGCGTTCAGGTATTGCGCCACCGAGGTGGCGTTGATGGCCAGGATGTGGTGCATCAGCTCGGGACGGTTGTACAGCATCTTCTTGATGGTATGGAACTCTTTCGAGCCGCCGCCTTCCACCATATAGCAAGCCAGGGTCCACGGGCTGCCGGAAAAACCGATCAGCGGCACGCGGCCATGGAGTTCCGTGCGGATCTGCGTGACGGCCTTGAAGACGTAGTCGAGCGATTCCAGGTCCGGTACCTGCAAGGCCATCACGTCCTGCTCGGTGCGCAGCGGACGCTCGAATTTCGGTCCTTCGCCATCGGCGAAATACAGGCCCAGGCCCATCGCGTCGGGCACCGTCAAAATATCGGAAAACAGAATCGCCGCGTCCAGCGGGAAGCGCGCCAGGGGCTGCAAGGTCACTTCGGTGGCGTAATCGGGATTTTTCGCCAGGCCCAGGAAGGAGCCAGCCCGCTCGCGCGTGGCGCGATATTCGGGCAGGTAGCGGCCGGCCTGGCGCATCAGCCACACAGGTGTGTGCTCGGTCGGCTGGCGCAGCAGGGCGCGCAAAAAGGTGTCGTTCTGGAGCGGAGCAAATTGTGGCATGGCAGGCAATCTAGCTTGGGGGAAGCGGTATTATCGCATCCAATCGGCGCCAGCTCATTGATTCCGGTAACGGTTTGCAGCATTTGGCGCAGCTTGGCGCCTTCCTTTATGATGATGCACGCCTGGCGCCCGCCACCCTATCCACCGAACGGAGTTCCGCATGACATCGACCACCACCGCCCCTGTGATCCCCTACGGCGCCTGGCCTTCGCCGATCAGCGCCGCCATCGTCGCAGCCGGCGCCTCGCCGCTGACGCAGCTGGCCACCGGTGGCGCCGATGGCGGCGATCTCTACTGGCTGGCGGGAAGGGCCAGCGAAGCGGGCCGCAATACCCTGCTGCGCCAGCGCGGCGCGCGCACCGACGATGTCACGCCCGCCCCGTTCAATCTGCGCACCCGCGTGCATGAATATGGCGGCGGCGCGTATGCCGTCGATGGCAACGACGTGTATTTTTCGCATTTTTTAGATAACCGCCTGTATCGCGTCCAGGACGATGGCGTGGCCGAAGCGTTCAGTACCGGCAGCCATGCGCGTTATGCCGACTTCGTGGTCGACAAAGCCCGCGCGCGCCTGATCACGGTGCGCGAACAGCATCCGGCGCAAGGCCATGCCCATCCCGACAACACCCTGGCGGCGGTCGGTTTTGACGGTACCGAAACGGTGCTGGCGCAGGGCCACGATTTTTATGCCGCGCCGCGTTTGTCGCCGGACGGCCGGCAGCTGGCCTGGCTTACCTGGGACCATCCGCGCCTGCCGTGGCAGGGCACCGAACTGTGGCTGGCCGACGTACAAGCCGACGGCAGCCTGGGTACGCCGCGCCTGGTGGCCGGCAGCGCCAGCGAATCGATCTGCCAGCCGGAATGGTCGCCCGCCGGCGTCTTGCACTTCGTGTCGGACCGCAGCGGCTGGTGGAATCTGTACCGCTTGCACGGCGGCAAGGTCGACGCGCTGTGCCCGATGGAAGCCGAATTTGCCACGCCGCACTGGACCTTTGGCGGCAGCCTGTACGGTTTTGTGTCCGATAATGAACTGATCTGCTCGTATATCGTGCAGGGCGTGAGCCACCTGGGCCGGTTGACGGTGGGCGCGGCCAAACTGGAAGCCTTGCCGCATCCCTACCAGGAAATCCGCGAAATGCGCGTCGGCCCCGGCTATGTGGCCTTGCTGGGCGGCAGCCCCACCATCGCGCTGGAACTGGCGCGCATCGACCTGTCGAACAATGAGCTGGAAGTGCTGGCGCAATCGATCACCGACCTGCCCGCCCTCGATTATTTGTCGGTGCCGCACAGCATCCGCTACGCCTCGAGCGGCGGACGCACGGCGCACGCGTTTTTCTATCCACCGGTCAATGGCGACGCGCAGGCGCCGCAGGGTACGCTGCCGCCGGTGATCGTGATCAGCCATGGCGGTCCGACCAGCATGGCCAGCAATACCCTGAAACTGGCGACGCAGTACTGGACCAGCCGCGGCATCGGCGTGCTCGACGTCAACTATGGCGGCAGCAGCGGCTTTGGCCGTGCCTACCGCGACGCGCTGCGCGGCCAGTGGGGCATTGTCGACGTGGAAGACTGCATCGCCGGCGCGCGCTACCTGGTCGAACAGGGCCTGGCCGACGGCGAACGCCTGATCATTCGCGGCGGCAGCGCCGGCGGCCTGACCACCCTCTGCGCGCTGACGTTCCACGATGTGTTCAAGGCCGGCGCCAGCTACTATGGCGTATCCGACCTGAAAGGGCTGGACCTCGATTCGCACAAGTTCGAATCGCACTACAATGACTACCTGATCGCCTCGCAACCCAAGGCCGAAGCGCTGTACCGGGCCCGTTCGCCGATCCACCACACCGATAAACTGTCGCGGCCGATGATTTTCTTCCAGGGCCTCGACGACAAGGTGGTGCCGCCGCAGCAGTCGCAGCTGATGGTCGACGCCTTGAAGGCCAGTGGCGTGCCGGTGGCGTATGTGCCCCTGGAGGGCGAAGGCCATGGTTTCCGCAAGGCCGAAAACATTATCCGCACCCTGGACGCGGAACTGTACTTTTACCAGCGTGTCTTCCGGCTGGCCACGCAGCAAGGCGAGGCGCCGGTGCGGATCGACAATCTGCCCGCCTGATTTTTATTGATAACCAATCCGAAAACCCGCATGACCGATCCGCATTTGCTTGAGTTGCTTGAACAATTCGACGCCCTGTCGCTACCTGAAAAAATGATTCTGGCCTTGCTGGCCATCGTCGGCGAGCCGGTGGGCAAACAGGCCACCTATGAACATTTGCAGCGCGCCAACGTGGTCGATGCCGATGGCGCACCATTCAAGCAGATGGGCGTCACCAGCATGCTGCAGAAGTTGGCGCGCCAGGCACTGATCAGCGAGGTGGTCGGGCGCGGCTTTGCCTGCGAAGCGAAACTGCGCTGGCCGGCCATGCGCGAGGCGATCGAACACCTGCATTTTCGCGACCTGTGCCACGCCATCGAAACCATCAACCCGGTGCGCCGCAACTGGAACGGCTATGTGGAATTGCGCAGCTACCGGCAAGGCGTGGCGCGCCTGCGCATCGCGCTGCTGCGCAATGACGAGCGCGGCCAGGTAGCCTCCTTGCTGGCCGCCTGCATGGCCTGCTACGAGGCGCAGCAGCTGCATCCGCTGATCGAGATTTGCGGCCGGCCGTTCGAGCCGGCAATGCTGCCGTACATCGTGCCGCAGTTGCAGGACGAGATCCTGGCCGTGCTGCTGGCCAACGCGCCGCGCGAACCCGCCACGGCGCCGGCCATCCGCAGCTATGCGCGCGCGCACTTCGCGGCGCAGACGGCGGCCGGCGACTGGATCGCGCCCGCCCTGCCGCTGGCGCTGTCCGAAGACGCCATCCTGTGCGGCGAACTGGCGCAGGCGGCCGCGTACCTGGCTGGCCAGGAAGGCGCGCAAACGACGTATATCGACAGCACCATCGCCGTGCTGCGCGGCGAACACCCGCGGGCGCTGGCCGGTTTCGAAGCGGCCCTGAAAGCGCTGCGCAAGGAAACGGGCAAGCGCAAGCAGCTGTTTGCGGGCATCGGCGGCCATCTGTACATGCTGGCGCTGCTGAAAAGCGGCGACGCCAAACATCTCAAAACTGCCGAGACCTATCTCGATATCGCCGTGCATGTGCAACCCAACCATGACAGCGCCGTGTACCAGCAGCTGCATATGCTGCGCCTGGTGCGCGCCGGCGTGATGCAGGCCGAACTGGTACAAACGCGCCACTGGGAAACCGCCTTGCAGGCGCAGCTGTTCCAGGGCCTGCTGTACTACTGGCTGTCGCTGCCGCAACTGGCCGAGCGCAAGCCGCAGCTGGAGGCGCTCATCGGCCAGGCCGATGCGGCCGGCTACGAGCTGATCGCCGCGCAGGCGGCCGGCGTGCTGGGCTTGCTCGGCGATCCGGCCATGGAACGCCTCGCCACGGCGAAACGGGCGCAGCATGGCCTGACGGACATGGCGCCGTGGTTCGAGCGCCAGGAAGCGTGGCAGCGCCAGCTGAGCGCGCTGATCAACCTGCAGCAGGGCAGCGCCAGCGAGGCGCCGGGAAGTGCCTCGCGGCTGGTGTGGCTGGTGGCGTTCGACCCTCGTTACGGCCTGACGGCGGTGGAGGTGCGCGAGCAGAAGCGCGATGCGCGCGGCGGCTGGACCAAGGGCCGCGCCATGAGCCTGAAACGCCTGGCCGAAGACGCGCATGAGCTCGAATTCCTGTCGCCGCACGACGTGCGCGCGGCAGCCAGCATCCTGCCTTTCAAGCAATATTATTCGTCGGCGCCGCGGCATGAAATCGTGCCCGACAAGGCGGCCCTGCTGCTGGTGGGCCATCCGCTGGTGTTCTGGCTCGACGCGCCCGACACGCGCGTGGAGCTGCTGGCCGGCGCGCCGGAGCTGCTGATCAAGTCGCATGATGGCCAGCTATGGCTGGGCCTGCAGCCGCCCCTGCCCGAAGAGGCGGTCGAGGTGGTGGTGCTGAAGGAAACCCCGACCCGATTGCGCGTGGTGCATATCCAGGACGAGCACCGGCGCATCGCCGCCATCGTCGGCCTGGGGCTGTCGGTGCCGCTGCATGCGGAAAAACAGGTGCTGCAGGCGATAGCCGCCATCTCGTCGATCGTCACGGTGCAATCGGACATCGGCGGCGGCGTGGCGGACGCCGAAGTGATCACGGCCGACCCGCGCCTGCATATCCACCTGCTGCCCTACAGCCAGGGCCTCAAGATGCAGATCCTGGTGCGCCCGCTGCTCGACAGCGGCGCCTATTACGTCCCCGGCAGCGGCGCCGAAAGCGTGTTTGCCGATGTGTCCGGGCGCGCGGTGCAGGCGCGGCGCGACCTGAACGCCGAACGCGAAGCGCAGCGCCAGCTGGTCAAACAGTGCCTGGTGCTGGAACAGGCCGAGGAAGAGCATGGCGAATGGCTGCTGGGCCAGCCATCGCTGTCCCTGCAATTGCTGGTGGAACTGCAGCAACTCGATCCCGCAGGCATCGTGCTGGCCTGGCCCGAAGGCGAATCGATGCGCGTCTCGAAACGCATCGACAGCGGCCAGATGCGGCTCAAGATCAAAAGTGAAAAAGACTGGTTTGCCGCCAGCGGCGAAGTGCGGATCGACGAAGACAAGGTGATGGACCTGCGCGCGCTGCTCGACCTGATGCAGAACAACAAGAGCCGCTTCGTGGCGCTCGGCGACAACCAGTTTCTGGCGCTCAGCGACGAATTGCACCGCCGCCTGTCGGAACTGGCCGCCTACGGCCAGGTGCATGAAGATGGCGTGCACATCCATCCGCTGGCCGCGTTTGCGCTCGAAGAGCTGGCGCTCGACGCCGGTGGCGTGAACGCCGACAAACTGTGGCGCGAGCACCTGCTGCGCCTGCGCGCGCTCGACGACTACGCGCCGCAACTGCCGACCACCTTGCAGGCCGACCTGCGCGACTACCAGCTGGCCGGCTTCGAGTGGCTGGCGCGCCTGGCCAACTGGGGCGTGGGCGCCTGCCTGGCCGACGACATGGGTCTCGGCAAAACGTTACAGGCGCTGGCGCTGATCCTGTCGCGCGCGCCCAATGGCCCGACCCTGGTGGTGGCGCCCACCTCGGTATGCATGAACTGGCTGTCCGAAGCGCAGCGCTTCGCGCCGACCTTGAAGCTGAAACTGTTCGGCAGCGGCGACCGCATCGACATGCTCGACCAGCTGCAGCCATTCGACCTGGTGGTGGCCAGCTACGGCCTGCTGCAGCAGGAAGCGGCGCTGTTTGCCGGCGTGCACTGGCATACCATCGTGCTCGATGAAGCGCAGGCGATCAAGAACGGCGCCACCAAGCGCTCGCAGGCCGTGATGGCGCTGCAGGGAGATTTTCGCATGGTGGCCAGCGGCACGCCGCTGGAAAACCATCTCGGTGAATTGTGGAATCTGTTCCGCTTCATCAATCCCGGTTTGCTGGGCACGCTGGACCAGTTCAACCTGCGCTTTGCCGGTCCGATCGAGAAAGATCAGGACAAGCGTGCCGCCGCCGGCGCCCGCCTGCGGCTCAAGCGCCTGATCGCGCCGTTCATCTTGCGCCGCACCAAGACGCAGGTCCTGTCCGAATTGCCGCCGCGCACGGAGATCGTGCTGGAAGTGCAGCTGTCGCCGCAGGAAACCGCGCTGTACGAGTCCTTGCGCCGCGCAGCGCTGGAAAAACTGGCGATGGTGGAAGGGCCGGCCTCGAAAAAAGCCATCCAGATCCTGGCCGAGATCATGAAACTGCGCCGCGCCTGCTGCAATCCGCAGCTGGTGGCGCCCGAGCTGGGCCTGGCCAGCAGCAAGCTGGCGGCATTTGCCGAATTGCTGTCGGGCCTGCTGGAAAACCGCCACAAGGTGCTGGTGTTCAGCCAGTTCGTCGACCACCTGACCCTGATCCGCCAGCACCTGGAGCAGCATGGCGTGCAGTACCAGTATCTCGACGGCAGCACGCCCATGCAGGAACGCAAGCGCCGGGTCGACGCCTTCCAGGCTGGCGACGGCGAGGTGTTCCTGATCAGCCTGAAAGCGGGCGGCATGGGCATCAACCTGACGGCGGCCGACTACGTGATCCACATGGATCCGTGGTGGAATCCGGCCGTGGAAGACCAGGCCTCGGACCGCGCCCACCGCATGGGCCAGCTGCGCCCCGTGACGATTTACCGGCTGGTGGCGAAGCACACGATCGAGGAAGGCATCGTCGAATTGCACCAGCACAAGCGCGACCTGGCAGACAGTTTATTGGAAGGCAGCGATGCGGCCGCGCGCATGTCGGCCAATGACATGCTGGGCATGCTGCAGGAGGGCATGAAAAAATAGGACTGGTGCGAACGACGCGCCAGATTCCATGCGATGATGCTTTTTCCCTGTTTGACGACCGCGCCCATGACCGATCCTCTCGCCCTACCCGACAGCAACGGCCCGCGCGCCGTCTTTTTGTGCGGCAAATCCTGGACCGCCTACACGGGAACGTTTTTCATCGCCGTGCTGCTGTTCTTTGCCGCCCTGCCGCTGGCCTTCAAGTACAACACGCGCGCCGCCTTGATCGTGCTGGCCGGCTCGGCCCTGATCGTCGGCTACCGCCTGCTGACCATCCGCAGCTATCAGCTGTATTACGACGAGGCCGGCGTCTGGCTCGCTTCCGGTATCTTGCCATGGAAGAAGAAGCTGACGGGTGTGCCATGGCGCGACCTGGGCCAGGCCAGCCATGAAACCACTTTCTGGAGCTGGCTGTTCCGCTCGTACACGGTGCGCATCAGTATGCGCAGCACCGGGCAGACGGTGATCCATGCCAGCGGCATGGCGCGCGGCAAGCATGCCGTCGACACCATCCATATCCGCCTGCGGGAGCTGCTCGACAGCCGCGCCGTCGTCGTCTGAGCCCGGGATCGTCGCGTAAAGCTGGCGCAACGCCGCCGATTGATGCTAATCTTTGGGCCGCTACGGCAAGCACAGCAAGACTGTGCAATCGTTGTTTGGTACCGGCACTATCAGTTTAATATTTACTGATAGACACAAATAACCAAATAATCAAGAGAATATTTATGATGACAAGAAATAAAGTTGCGCTCGCAGCGTTGCTGATGGCCTTCACGCTGTCGCCGGCCAGCGCCGCCAAAAAGCCGCAGAAAAATGGCAAGGCCAGCAAGTCTGCGGTCGCCAAAAAAGCTGTCGTCGGCGCCACCGCCACGGCGGCCGCAGCGGCCGCGATTGCCGGTGAAAACAGCCGCGACCGCACCATGAACTACCTGAGCGGCCAGTTTTTGAACAAGCTGTGGCAGCTCGACCCGGAAAGCGCGATTTCCGCCGGCAAATACGATGGCGCCGCCAACCTGACCATTCCCGACGCGGCCAACCGCCAGCGCCAGCTGGCTTTTATCAACGAATGGCTGGACAAATTCGGCAAGCTCGACGGCAGCAAAATGTCGGACAAACAGCGCACCGACCTGGCCCTGCTGACCAACAAGCTGCAATCGGACCGCTGGTATTTGACCACCTTCCGCGAATTCGAGTGGAATCCCGCCATGTACAACGTGGCCAGCTCGATCGACTTCATCCTCAACACGGAATACGCCTCACAGCCGCAGCGCCTGCGCACCCTGCTCAAGCGCATCGCCACCGTGCCGCAGTACTATGTGGCCGCGCGCGCCAGCATCGTCAACCCGACGCGCGAACACACGCAGCTGGCGATCGCCCAGAGCGCCGGCGTGCTGACCGTGCTCGACGACCTGAACAAGGCGGCCCAGGCCTCGATCCTGACGCCGACCGAAAAGCAGCTGTACCACGCGCGCGTCACGGCGGCCCGCACGGCCGTGCAAGGCTATGCCGCCTGGCTGACGGAGCAGGATGCCGCGCTGGCGCAGAGCGGTGCGCGCTCCTTCCGCATCGGCAAGGAACTGTACGAGCAGAAGTTCAATTACGATATCCAGGCCAGCGTCAGTGCCGAACAGATGTACCAGAAGGCCCTGGCGGCGCGCGAAAAGCTGCTCGATCACATGAACAGCCTGTCCGACGAGCTGTGGAGCAAGACCATGGGCAACGCCGCCAAGCCGCAGGACCGCAACGAAAAGATCGGCATGGTGATCGACAAGCTGTCGAGCAACCATGTGGCGCCCGCCGATTTCGTGCCGGAAATCCGGCGCCAGATCCCGCAGCTGCAGGAATGGGTCACCAGCCACAACCTGCTGACGATGGACCCGCAAAAGCCGCTGGTGGTGCGTGAAACGCCGCCCTACCAGCGCGGCGTGGCCGGCGCCAGCATCGAAGCGCCCGGCCCCTACCGTCCGCAGGACCGCACGTATTACAACGTGACGCCGCTCGACGGCGAAACGCCGGAACAGGCGGAAAGCAGCTTGCGCGAATACAACCACTGGATTTTGCAGATCCTCAATATCCACGAAGCGATTCCCGGCCATTACACACAGCTGGTCTATGCCAACAAATCGCCGTCGCTGGTCAAGTCGATCTTCGGCAACGGCGCCATGATCGAAGGCTGGGCCGTGTATGGCGAGCGCATGATGCTCGAGTCCGGTTACGGCAACAATGAAGCGGAAATGTGGCTGATGTATTCGAAGTGGAACTTGCGCAGCGTCACCAACACCATCCTCGATTACAGCGTGCACGTGCTGGGCATGACCGAGGCGCAGGCGCTTGACCTGCTGACGCGCCAGGCCTTCCAGACCAGGCGCGAAGCGACGGAAAAATGGCGTCGCGTGCAGCTGAGCTCGGTGCAACTGACCAGCTATTTCAGCGGCTACAGCGAAATCATGGATCTGCGCGAAGAGCGCAAGCAGGCACTGGGCAGCCGCTTCGTGCTGAAGGATTTCCATGAGCAATTCCTCAGCTATGGCAGCGCGCCGGTGAAAGTGATCAGGGAACTGATGCAGTAAGGCAGTCCTTGGCGGCAGGCACGAAGGCGCACGTTGAGGGCTAATGCCGTTCAGTGAGTGTCCCTACGCTCCCGGCAAACCTGCAAAACGGATTAAAAACCCAGTCTCCCGCACAGGCCGACCGGGCCAAGCGAGCCTGAAAAATGTCGAGGGCAAGGCGCAGCGACGAAGACAGTACGCTAGTACGGCGAGGAGCTGCAACGCCGCCATCGGCATTTTCTCAGGCTCGCGTCTCCGGCCCGCCATTTACGTTGGTAAGCCTTACGCATTGACATGCGTCGGACAACTTAACTGAACGGCATTACCCTCTGAGGGCGCTTTTTTTGGCTTGCGCTGCCACAAACCAGCGCCCCGCCAAAAGCGTACGCTGACCGACAACTGCCACGGCGCTTCGTCCGCTGGCATTTGCCAATTTTTCTGCTAGGCTGGAATCAAGGAGCGATGATGCATATGCCGATCCAGTTCGATACCCTCGACTACGCCAGGCGTCTCGCCTCGTCCGGCGTCCCCACCGAGCAAGCCGAAGCCCATGCGGCGGCGCTTGGCGATGTGCTGGGCAGCGCTGTCGTCGTGCACGGCGAACTGGCGGCCGTCGAACGCAATGTGCTGGGCGAAATCAAGCTCGTGCGGCAGGAGCTGAAACAGCTTGAACAGAAAATCGATGCGCGTTTCGATGCATCCGAGCAAAAGATCAATGCCCGCTTCGATGCATCGGAGCAGAGAATCAATGCCCGTTTCGAAGCATGGGAACAGAAAAGCAACGCCCGCTTCGAGGCTTGGGAACAGCGGATCGATAGCCGGGCCAGCATCGCGCAGCAAGGCCTCGATGCCCGCCTCGAACGCATGGACTTGCGCCATGGCGCCGATATCAGGCATCTTTACTGGATGATGGGCACCTTGATCCTGCTGAGCGTGGGCATACTGAGCCGGCTGGTGCTGCAGTAGCGCCGGCTGCGGGGATCAAAAAAGCCGCTGCTTCCGAGGAAGACAGCGGCTTTTTGCATGGTGCGCAGCAAAACGTCTAGGACGCTTCTTCCGGCGCCTGGGTGGCCCGCACAAACATCGGCGCGACCAGCAGGCCCAGTTCGAACAGCAAGCACATCGGCACGGCCAATGCGAACTGGCTGACGATGTCGGGCGGCGTGACGATGGCGGCGATCACAAAAGCGCCAACGATGACGTAGGGGCGCACTTCCTTGAGCTTGGCGATGCTGACCAGGCCCATGCGCACCAGGATCACCACCACCACCGGCACTTCGAAGGTGGCGCCGAACGCCAGGCACATCGACATGACGAAATCGAGATAGTTTTCAATATCGGGCGTGACCGCGATCGACGACGGTGAAAAGTTGCTGATGAAGTGAAACACGCGGCCAAACACGAAGAAATAACAAAACGCCACGCCGGCCATGAACAGCAGCGACGACGAGATGACCAATGGCGCGATCAGCCGCTTTTCATGCGTATACAAACCGGGAGCGATAAATGCCCACATCTGGTACAGCACCCACGGCAGGGCCAGAATGATGGAGATCACCAGGGTGACCTTCATCGGCACCAGGAACGGCGAAATGACGCCGGTGGCGATCATTTTCGAACCGACCGGCAGCGAAGCGATCATCGGTGCGGCAATAAAATCGTAGATCTGGGCGGGGCCGGGCCAATAGAACAGCACGGCGCAGACCACGGCGATGCCGATCGAGGCCTTGACCAGGCGGTCGCGCAACTCGACCAGGTGCGAGATAAAAGTGTCTTCCACTGGCGATTTGCTACTCATGAGTAAAAAGACGAGGGGGAGGAAGCGCTGCGCGGCCTGAAGCGCGCCACGCGGGCCGCGGCCGACTGCACGTGCTGCTTGCCGCCATGGCGCTGCTTGTACCAGCCGGGAATGGCGGAATTGCGCACCAGTTTCTTGCGGCGGAACTCGCGCGCCTTGCGCGCCAGGTCGTCCTGGGTGGCGCGCAGCATCGCTTCGTGCGCGTCATGGCCGTCGTGGTCCTGCGCCGCGTACACCGAGGTATCGCCGCGCCAGGCGTTTTCCACCTCGGCCAGGTTGCCGGAAATCGAGTTTTCCACGCCATGCATGGATTGCTCCACGCTCTGCTTGACCGAATGGGCAGCCTCCTGCACTTCTTTCTGCAGGTTTTTCAGCTCTTCGAGCTCGATTTCGCGCGTGACCTCGGATTTCACCTGATTCAGATAGCGCTGCGCCCGGCCATACAGGGTACCGGCCATGCGCGCCACCTTGGGCAGCTTTTCGGGGCCGATGACGATCAGCGCCACCACGCCAATGATGGCGATTTTAGAGAGACCGAGATCGATCATAAGCGTCCAAGTGCGTCAAACGGGCAAGGCGTCAGCCCCGCCACGCCATCAGAACTTGCTTTTCTCTTTCGTGTCGACGTCGATCGTGCTCTTGTCGGCCACTTGCGATGGCGGCACGGGAGGGGTAGTTGCCGCCGGCTTGTCGTCGTCGCCCTTGACGCCATCCTTGAAGCCCTTGACGGCCTTGCCGATGTCGCCGCCCATATTGCCCAGTTTCTTGGTGCCAAAGACCAGCATCACGATCACCAGCACGATCAGCCAGTGCCAAATACTCAATGAACCCATCACATTCTCCTTGCGGGACAGCGCCCGAGTAGCGTCAACCAATGCGGATAGTATACACGCGAACCTTGCCGGTTGCGTAAAGTCAGTGCTGGCCGCGCCAGGGGCGCGGGCCGCCATAGACGTGCATATGCAGGTGGTAGACCTCCTGGCCGCCGTCCGGACCGCTGTTGACCAGGGTCTTGAAGCCGCCCGACGGTGCGCCGTCGGCGTCCATGCTGACGGCGCAGCCGAATTCGGCCGCCAGTGTCGGCGCCAGGCGCAACAGCTTGCCCAGGATTTCCGTGTGGCTGTCGTCGCAATCGGACAGGGTCGCCACATGGCGTTTCGGGATCAACAGCAGGTGCACCGGCGCGGCCGGGTTGATGTCCTTGAAAGCCAGCAAGTCATCATCTTCATAGACGATGGTGGCGGGAATTTGTTTTGCGGCGATCTTGCAGAAAATACAGTTATCCACGGATGCTCCAGGGTTGCTCAGGGTTGGCCTGCTTCGCTGGCGTCGCGCAATTCGTCCTTGCGCGCGGCTTTTTCCTCGAGGCCGGACAGGCCCTCGCGGCGCGCCAGTTCATCGAGCACCTGTTGCGGCGTCAGGTCGAACTGGGCCAGCATGACCAGCGAATGAAACCACAAATCGGCGCACTCGTACAAGACCTTCGACGGGTCGTTGTCGCGGCGCGCATCCTTGGCGGCCATCACGGTTTCGGTGGCTTCCTCGCCGATTTTTTTCAGGATCGCATCGTCGCCCTTGGCAAACAGGCGCGCCACGTAGGAGGTGGCAGGGTCGCCGCCATTGGCCAGCTTGCGCGATTCGATCACGGCGGCAAGGCGTTTCAGGGTGTCGCTCATTTGTTCTTCGCCTGGGGGTAAATGGTGACGGGATCCTGCAGCACCGGTTCGGTGATCTGCCATTCGCCGGTCTTCTCGTCGCCCTCGAACTTCTGGAAGAAGCAGGAGTGGCGGCCCGTATGACAGGCGATGCCGCCGGTTTGCTCGATTTTCAGCAAGACCACGTCTTCATCGCAGTCGAGGCGGATTTCCAGCACTTTTTGCGTGTGGCCCGATTCCTCGCCCTTGTGCCACAATTTCTTGCGCGACCGGCTCCAGTAGACGGCTTCGCCCAGTTCGACCGTGCGCGCCAGCGCGTCGCGGTTCATCCAGGCGAACATCAGCACATCGTTGCTGCCCGCTTCCTGGGCGATCACCGGCACCAGGCCGTGTTCGTCCCATTTGACCTTTTTCAGCCATTTTGCATTGCTTGCGACCATCGTTCCGTTCTGCATGTTATCTCTGTCCTCTTAAACCAGGCGCATCGGAATGCCCTGCTGCGCCATGAAACGCTTCGCTTCCTGTACCGTATGCTGGCCATAGTGGAAGATGCTGGCGGCCAGCACCGCATCGGCGCGGCCCAGCTTGATGCCGTCGGCCAGGTCCTGCAAGCCGCCCACGCCGCCCGAGGCGATCACGGGAATGCTGACGGCGTCGGAGACGCCGCGCGTCAGGCCCAGGTCGAAACCGATCTTGGTGCCGTCACGGTCCATGCTGGTGAGCAAGATTTCACCGGCGCCCAGGCTTTCCATTTTTCTGGCCCACGCGAACGCATCGAGGCCGGTGGCGTTGCGCCCGCCATGGGTAAACACCTCCCATTTGCCGGGCGACACCTGCTTGGCGTCGATCGCCACCACGATGCATTGCGAGCCATGTTTTTGCGACGCTTCATACACCAGTTGCGGATTGGTCACGGCCGAGGTGTTGATGCTGACCTTGTCGGCGCCCGCGTTGAGCAGCCGGCGCACATCGTCGACCACGCGCACGCCACCGCCGACGGTCAGCGGAATGAACACTTGCGAGGCGACCGCTTCGATGATGTCGAAGATCAGGCCGCGGTTGTCGCTCGATGCCGTGATGTCGAGAAAAGTGATTTCGTCGGCGCCCTGCTCGTCGTAGCGGCGCGCGATTTCCACCGGGTCGCCGGCGTCGCGCAGTTCGGTGAAATTGACGCCCTTGACGACGCGGCCATTGGTCACGTCCAGGCAGGGGATGATTCGTTTTGCAAGCATGATTAATCCAGATTGTCGCCACAAGAAAACCGGGGCTTGCGCACCCCGGCGGTGCTGCCCTATGCCTCGCTGCCGGCGTCCGTATCAGGCGCGATATCGCCGCTCAGTTCGTCGGCGCGCAATTGCGCCGAAGCCAGGTCGATCGTGCCTTCGTAGATCGAACGGCCGCAGATGACGCCTTCGATGCCTTCGTCCTGCACCGCGCACAGCGCTTCGACGTCGCCCAGGTTATGCAGGCCGCCCGAGGCGATCACGGGAATTTTCACCGCTTGCGCCAGCTTGACGGTAGCCTCGATATTGATGCCGCCCATCATGCCGTCGCGGCCGATGTCGGTATAAATGATGCTTTCGACGCCATAGGCTTCGAATTTTTTCGCCAGGTCGATCACCTCGTGGCCCGACATCTTGCTCCAGCCATCGGTGGCCACTTTACCGTCCTTGGCGTCGAGGCCGACGATGATGTGGCCAGGGAAAGCGCCGCAGGCATCGTGCAAAAAGCCCGGGCTTTTCACGGCCGCCGTGCCGATGATGATGTAGCTGATGCCGGCGTCGAGGTAGCGCTCGATGGTGTCGAGGTCGCGGATGCCGCCACCGAGTTGGACCGGGATTTCGTCGATATCATTTTCCACCGCGAAGTCCTGCACGGCTTTCAGGATCGCCTTGACGGCGCCTTCATTCTTCGGTTTGCCGGCAAACGCGCCGTTCAGGTCGACCAGATGCAGCCGCCGCGCGCCTTGCATCAGCCAATGGCGGGCCATTTCGGCCGGGTCTTCGGAAAATACGGTGGCAAGTTCCATATCGCCTTGTTTCAGGCGTACGCAGTGACCGTCTTTCAGGTCGATGGCGGGAATAAGCAGCATGGTCAGTGTGGTGTAAGTTGAGTGAGAAGCAAAAGGTTCCGGGAAAAGAACAGTCAGGGTCAGGGTTGCCAGTGAACGAAGTTCTGGTACAGCTGCAAACCGGCGGCAGCGCTTTTTTCAGGATGGAACTGGGTCGCGAAAATATTATCACGGGCGACGGCGCACGCGAACGGCTTGCCGTAGACAGTCTGGCCGACCGTGTGCGCCGCCTCTTGAGGCTGAGCAAAATAGCTGTGCACAAAGTAGAAATAGGCGTCGTCGGCGATGCCGTCCCACAAGGCATGTGACGCCGTTTGCCGCACTTGGTTCCAGCCCATCTGCGGTACCTTGAAGCGCGAGCCGTCTTCCTGCAGCTGGCCGTCGAGCTGGAAGCGCACGACTTTGCCTGGCAGCAAGCCCAGCCCGGCCGCGTCGCCCTCTTCGCTGCCGTCAAACAGCATCTGCTCGCCGATGCACACGCCCAGCACCGGCTTGCTGTCGGCCGCGCGCAGCAGCGCTTCCATCACGCCCGATTCGCGCAGGCTGCGCATGCAGTCGGGCATCGCGCCCTGGCCCGGCAGCACGATGCGGTCGGCGCTGTCGATGTCAGCGGCCACGCCGGAAATGCGCACGTCCGCTTCCGGCGCCACTGCACGCAGCGCCTGCGCCACCGAGCGCAGGTTGCCCATGCCGTAATCCACCACCACAATTTTATTCATGTGTTTTATTCATTCTGAAATCTACGAAGACGACGCAAGCGACCTTACAGGCTGCCCTTGGTCGACGGAATGATGCCGGCCGCGCGCTCGTCAAGCTCGGCTGCCATGCGCAGTGCGCGGCCAAAGGCCTTGAACACGGTTTCGCACTGGTGGTGGGCGTTGGTGCCGCGCAGATTGTCGATATGCAAGGTTACACCGGCGTGATTGACGAAGCCGCGGAAAAATTCCAGCGTCAGGTCGACATCGAAGCCGGCGATCATCGCGCGCGTAAACGGAATATGGTATTCGATGCCAGGGCGGCCCGAGAAATCGAGCACCACGCGCGACAGCGCCTCGTCGAGCGGCACATAGGCGTGGCCGTAGCGGCGGATGCCCTTCTTGTCGCCGATGGCCTTGGCCACCGCCATGCCCAGCGTGATGCCGACGTCTTCCACCGTGTGGTGGTTGTCGATATGCACGTCGCCGGTGGCCTTGATATCGAGATCGATCAGGCCGTGGCGGGCGATCTGGTCCAGCATATGGTCGAGGAAGGGCACGCCCGTATCGAGCCTCTGCTGGCCGGTGCCGTCAAGGTTGATGACGACGCGAACTTGCGTCTCATTGGTGTTGCGCGTGATGTCTGCGGTGCGGTTCATGAAGGGACTCTGGCGATTAGCTAAACGAGGGATGCCTGGAAGGCATCGTAAAAAAGGGTGTTTTCTTCGGGGGTACTGACGCTGACACGCAGGCAATTGGCCAGCACAGCATGCATTTTACTCATATTTTTGACTAAAACCCGGTGGGCAAGCAGTTTGGCGCAAACATCGTCGGCGTGCGCCACACGAATCAAGAGAAAATTTGCCTTCGATGGAAATACGGTCACGCCGGGCAGCGCCGCCAGCTTGGCCGACAGCGCATCGCGCGCGTGGTTCAGCAAGGCAGCCTGGGCGTTGAGTACATCGAGGTGGTCCAGCGCGAACTCGGCCGCCGCCTGCGTGAGGATATTGACGTTGTACGGCGGGCGCACTTTCTCGAACTGCTCCAGCAAGGCTGGCGCCGCCGACATATAGCCGAGGCGTATGCCGGCCAGGCCCAGCTTCGACACGGTGCGCATCACCACCAGATTAGGAAACTCGGGCAGGCGTCCCATGAAGCTGTGCTGGGCGAACGGCTCGTAGGCTTCGTCGACCACCGCGATGCCGGTGCTGCCCAAGGCGGCAATGATGCGCTCGATATCGGCGGCCGCAAACAAGTTGCCGGTCGGATTGTTAGGATAGGCCAGGAATACCAGCGCCGGCCGGTGCTGTTCGATGGCCGCCAGCATGGCGTTCAGGTCGAGCGTGAAATCGTCATTCAATGGCACGCCAACAAAATCCATACCGGCCAGCTGCGCCGAGCGCGCATACATGACAAAGGCCGGCACGGGCGCCAGCAGCACGGCGCGCCGGGCCTCGCCCTGTTTCGCACACGCCATCGCCAGCATCGAGATCAGTTCGTCGGAGCCATTGCCGAGGATAACATCGTAGCCGGCAGGCACGCCCAGCTTGCCGCAGATGGCGGCCTTCAGGCTGGCGTACGACGGCGGATACCGGTTCAGCACGGCGCCGGCCAGGCGCGCGCCCAGCTCGTCGCGCAGCTGCTGCGGCAGCAGATACGGATTTTCCATCGCATCGAGTTTGACATAGCCGCTGGCGTCGGGCACATGGTAGGTGCCGATGGCGCGCACGTCAGGACGTACCGTGTTGTTGATTAACTGATCGAGCAAAGACATGCTGCAAACACTCCTGACATGAATGAAATTAAACGGCGGCGTCTTCGGGCACGGCGGCGCGGCGGGTTTTCCTGGCGGCCGGCTTTTTGACGGCCGGCTTGCTGGCGGTTTTCTTTTTCGCCGGCGCTGGCACTGCCGCATCCTGTTCCTGTTCCTGTTCCTGCGCCGCCAGGCGCTGTTCGATAATGGCGCAGTAATCGGAGTTCAGCTCAAAACCGACGAAATCGCGTCCGCAGCGCTTGGCCGCCAGCGCCGTGGTGCCGCTGCCCATGAACAGGTCGAGCACCACGCCGCCGGGCGGACACGATGCTTTCACCATGCGCTCGATGATTTCGAGCGGTTTCTGGGTCGGGTGGTCGGCCCGTTCCGGATGCTCCTTGTGCAGGCGCGACACGCTCCACAAATCCTTCGGGTTGTAGCCCACTTCCAGCCATTTGGCGCCGACGAAGATCGAGCGCGAACGGGCCTTCTTGGTCGCCGCGTCATACGCGATGCGCACCGCGTCGAGGTCGAAGTAATAATCCTTGCGCTTGACGAAAAAGCCGATCGTGTCGTGCACCGATGAAAAGCTGCGCACGCTGCCGCCCATCGATGGCACGCGGCGGTCCCAGATGATTTCATTCATCATCGCCATGCGCTGCTTGAGCATGACGAAGATTTCGGGCGAAAAGCGCCAGGTGGTGAAAATATACAGGCTGCCGTTGGCCTTGAGCTTGGGCAGCGCCGCATCGATCCACTGCTCGGTCCAGCGCAGGTAATCGGCCACCGTCTGCTGGTCCGAGGCATTGCCGTAATCCTTGCCCAGGTTGTACGGCGGATCGGTCAGGATCAGGTCGACCGCGCCATCGGGAATGCGCGCCAGCCCGGCCAGCGCGTCTTCGCACCAGACCCGGTTGATCCAGTCCTGCGCCGGCGCCGGCGGCGTCATTGCGGCTTCAAACGCAGTTCGGCGCTGCGCGCGTGCGCCTGCAAGCCTTCGCCATAAGCCAGCGTGGCGGCGACCTTGCCCAGGGTTTGCGCACCGGCTTCGCTGACATGAATGATCGACGAGCGCTTCTGGAAGTCGTACACGCCCAGCGGCGAGGAAAAGCGCGCCGTGCGCGAGGTCGGCAGCACGTGGTTGGGACCGCAGCAATAGTCGCCCAGCGATTCGGACGAAAAGCGTCCGAGGAACATGGCGCCCGCATGGCGGATTTTATCGGCCCACTGCTGCGGATTGTCCGCCGAAATTTCCAGGTGTTCGGCGGCGATGCTGTTGGCAATCGCGCACGCTTCTTCCATGTCGCGCACCTTGATCAGGGCGCCACGGTCGGCCAGCGAGGTGCTGATGGTGGCCTGGCGCGGCATGGTCGGCAGCAGCCTGGCAATGCTTTCCTCGACGCGCGCGATGTACTGCGCATCGGGGCACAGCAGGATCGCCTGCGCCAGTTCGTCGTGCTCGGCCTGCGAAAACAGGTCCATCGCCACCCAGTCCGGATCGGTGCTGCCATCGCACAGCACCAGGATTTCCGACGGGCCGGCGATCATGTCGATGCCGACGATGCCGAACACGCGGCGCTTGGCGGCGGCCACATAGGCGTTGCCGGGACCGACGATCTTGTCGACGGCGGCGATCGTGCGCGTGCCATAGGCCAGCGCGCCGACGGCTTGCGCGCCGCCGATGGTGATCACCCGCGTCACGCCGGCAATCGCGGCGGCGGCCAGCACCATCTGGTTCTTGATGCCGTCAGGCGTGGGCACCACCATGATGATCTCGGCCACCCCCGCCACATGGGCGGGAATCGCGTTCATCAGCACCGACGACGGATACGCTGCCTTGCCGCCCGGCACGTAAATACCGACGCGGTCCAGCGGCGTGATCTTCTGGCCCAGCACCGTGCCATCAGGCTCGGTATACGTAAACCCCTGCAGTTCGTCGCGCTGGCGCTCATGGAACACGCGGATGCGCTGGGCGGCGACCTGCAGCGCTTCGCGCTGGGCCGACGGCAGGCCATTGAGCGCCGACCGCAGTTCGGCTTGCGAGATGTCAAAAGCCGCCATTTCGGCCGCGCCACCATGCGGGATGCGGTCAAAACGGTTGGTGTATTCCAGCACGGCGGCGTCGCCGCGCGCTTTCACGTCGGCCAGGATTTTGGCGACCGAGGTTTCTATCGCGTCGTCGGTGCCCGCTTCGAACGCCAGCAGCGTGTCGAGCGACTGTTGAAAGCCATCCTGGCTTGAATCGAGCTTGCGTATCTGTATCGGCATGATGATTTCCTGCTTGATTACTTTGACTGTGATGCGCGTTCAAACGCCTCGATGATCGGTTGCAGGCGCGCGCGCTTGAGTTTCAGGGCCGCCTGGTTGACCACCAGGCGCGACGAGATTTCCATGATGTGTTCGACTTCCACCAGGTTGTTCGCGCGCAGGGTGCTGCCGGTGCTGACCAGGTCGACGATGGCGTCGGACAGGCCGACCAGCGGCGCCAGTTCCATCGAGCCATACAGCTTGATCAGGTCGACGTGCACGCCCTTGGCGGCAAAGTGCTCGCGCGCCGTATGCACGAACTTGGTGGCCACGCGCAATCGCGCGCCCTGATGCACCGCCTTCTCGTAGTCAAACCCGGCCTGCACCGCGACCGACATGCGGCAGGCGGCGATGTTCAGGTCGATCGGCTGGTACAGGCCTTCGCCACCGTGTTCCAGCAGCACATCCTTGCCGGCCACGCCAAAATCGGCCGCCCCATACTGCACATACGTCGGCACGTCGCTGGCGCGCACGATAATGACGCGCACGTTCGGATCGTTGGTCGGCAAAATCAGCTTGCGCGAGGTTTCCGGGTTTTCCAGCACGCGGATGCCGGCCGCTTCCAGGAGCGGCATGGTGTCGTCGAAAATGCGGCCCTTCGACAGCGCCAGGATCAGCTGCGAGTCATTGTTCAAACCATTCATGTTCTTGTCTTCTTTATTTGATGCGCACGATGTTGGCGCCAACCGCCGACAGTTTGACTTCCATGCGGTCGTAGCCGCGGTCGAGGTGATAGATGCGGTCGATCAGGGTTTCGCCGTCGGCGGCCAGGGCCGCGATTACCAGCGAGGCCGAGGCGCGCAGATCGGTCGCCATCACGGGCGCGCCGCGCAGCTGCTTGACGCCGGCGATGCTGGCCGTATTGCCTTCGATGGTGATGTCGGCGCCCAGGCGGTTCATTTCCTGCACATGCATAAAGCGGTTTTCAAAGATGGTTTCGGTGACGCGGCTGGCGCCATTGGCGATCGTGTTGACCGCCATGAACTGCGCTTGCATGTCGGTCGGGAAACCCGGGTATTCGGTGGTGCGGAAACTCACCGGATTCGGACGGGCCGACATTTCAGCGCGGATCCAGTCGGCGCCAAAGGTCATCGTCAGGCCCATCGCGCGCAGCTTGTCGAGCGCCGAGTCGAGAATGTCGGTGCGCACATTGCGCAGCGTGATGTCGCCGCCGGTGGCCGCCACCGCGCACAGGAAGGTGCCGGTTTCGATACGGTCGGCAATTACCGCGTGGGCCGCGCCATGCAGCTCGGCCACGCCCTGTATCACCAGGCGGCTGGTGCCGATGCCGTCGATCTTCGCGCCCATCGCCACCAGCAGGTTGGCAAGGTCGGTTACTTCCGGCTCGCAGGCGGCGTTTTCCAGGATGGTTTCACCGTCGGCCAGGGTGGCGGCCATCAGCAGGTTTTCCGTGCCGGTAACGGTGATCATGTCGGTGACGATGCGCGCGCCCTTGAGCTTGGCGCACTTGGCGTAGATATAGCCCGCTTCGATGCGGATCTCGGCGCCCAGCGCTTCGAGGCCCTTGATATGCTGGTCGACCGGACGCGAGCCGATGGCGCAGCCGCCCGGCAGCGACACTTTCGCTTCGCCGAAGCGCGCCAGCAGCGGGCCCAGCACCAGGATCGAGGCGCGCATGGTTTTCACCAGGTCGTACGGCGCTTCGAGCGAGGTGATATTGCTGCCGTTGAGCACCACGCGGTCGCCGTCCTGCCGCACTTTCAGGCCGGTCTGGCCCAGCAATTTGAGCATGGTGGCGACATCGTGCAGATGCGGCACATTCGACAGTTCCAGGTCGCCGGCGGTCAGGAGACCCGCGCACAGGATGGGCAGCGCGGCATTTTTCGCGCCGGAGATGGCGATGTCGCCGTTCAGGCGGTTGCCGCCGTTGATCAGGAGCTTGTCCATTGCTTATCCTTGGTATTCTTCAGGTGTCAGGGTCTTCATCGACAGCGCGTGGATTTCTTCGCGCATGCGGTCGCCCAGCGCCGCGTAGACGATCTGGTGGCGCTGTATCAAACGCTTGCCGGCGAATTGCGGCGAGACGATGATGGCCTGGAAGTGCTGGCCGTCGCCCTCCACTTCGAGGTGGGTGCATTCGAGGCCGGCTTGCAGATAGCCGTGGATCAGTTCTGGCGTAGTGGTCACGATAAGTCCTTGGATATTGAATTGGGTAGAAGGTTGCAGTGGCGGCGTAGCGCCCATCAGTGCCGCAATCGGTAGCCGCTTTGCAGCAGGCGGATCGAGGCCAGCGACAGGATCACCAGGAAGCCGCCGACAATCGACAGGCTCAACCATGGGCTGACGTCGGAAGTGCCGAAAAAGCCGTAGCGGAAACCGTCGATCATGTAGAAGAAGGGGTTCAAATGCGATACCGTCTGCCAGAACGCCGGCAGCGAGTGGATCGAATAGAACACGCCCGACAAAAACGTGGCCGGCATGATCAGGAAGTTCTGGAAGGCGGCCAGCTGGTCGAATTTCTCGGCCCAGATGCCGGCGATCAGACCCATGGTGCCCAGCATGGCCGCGCCCAGGAAGGCGAACACGACGATCCACAAGGGCGCCACGAACGACAGGTCGGCGAACCAGTACGTGATGGCAAACACGCCGAAGCCCACCGCCAGGCCACGCGCGACCGAAGCGAGTACATACGCCGAAAAGATTTCCCAGTGCGACAAGGGGGTCAGCAGCACGAACACCAGGTTGCCGGTGATCTTGGACTGGATCAGCGAGGACGATGAATTGGCGAACGCGTTTTGCAGCACGCTCATCATCACCAGGCCCGGAATCAGGAAGGCGGTATAGCTGATGCCGGGGCTCGGCTCGACCCGGCCGTCGAGCACATGGCCGAACACCAGCAGGTACAGCATCGAGGTCAGCACGGGCGCGGCCACGGTTTGCGTCGCCACTTTCCAGAAGCGCAGGGTCTCTTTATAGACGAGGGTGCGAAAGCCTGACGACATCATACGGTACCTTTATCCATGATCTGCAAGAAGATATCTTCCAGGTCAGCTTGTTGCAACTGCATTTCATCGATCTCGGCGCCCGACTGGCGCAGGCGCGCCAGGATGCCTTCGACTTCGCTGTATTCGTTCACGCGCAGGCTGAACTTGTTGGGCGCATGCGGCTCTTCGGGGTGCAGCAGCAGATGCCGCAAATCGGCCGGCAAGGTGCCGTGCTTGAGGTGCAGCTGCAGCTGCGAGCCGGCGATGCGGCGGATCAGCGCCGACATGGTGTCGAGCGCCACCACCTTGCCGGTTTTCAGCATCGCCACGCGCTGGCACATCGCCTGTGCCTCTTCCAGATAGTGGGTGGTCAGCACGACCGTGTGGCCGCCTTCGCGGTTCAGGCGCGAGATGAATTTCCACAAGGTCTGGCGCAGTTCGACGTCGACGCCGGCGGTCGGCTCGTCGAGCACGATCACGGGCGGCTTGTGCACCAGCGCCTGGGCCACCAGCACGCGGCGCTTCATGCCGCCCGACAGCGCGCGCATATTGGTGTCGGCCTTGCCGGTGAGGTCGAGGTTTTCCATCACCTCGTCGATCCACTTGTCGTTGTTCGGCAGGCCGAAGTAGCCGGATTGCAGGCGCAAGGTCTCGCGCACCGTGAAGAAGGGATCGAACACCAGTTCCTGCGGCACCACGCCGACGCTGCGGCGGGCATTGCGGAAATCCCTGACCACGTCATGGCCCTGGATGGTGACGCTGCCGGCGTCCGGCCGGATCAGGCCGGCGATAATGGAAATCAGGGTGGTCTTGCCGGCGCCGTTGGGGCCGAGCAGGCCGAAAAACTCGCCCTCCTCGATCGCCAGCGAGACGCCGCCCAGCGCTTTGAGCGATTTATAGCTCTTTTCGACATTCGTGATTTGAATTGCGGTCATGTGCTTGTGTTCTGGTGTGATGCGCCGCTTGCCGGTGTAAGGTCAGGCCGACGCCGGGCGCCGTCTTTCTGTTGAAGATGGCGCAACAGTCAATTATAGTTGGAAAATTCGTGGAACACTTGGAGATCAGTCCGGCGGCGCGCTAGCACGGCCGGCTTGATAGCTACTGCTGATGCGGGGAGTGGGACAGGATCAATGATGATGCAGGTCGGACGGGCTGCGCGCGGCATGGGTGCCGGCGGTGCCGCAGTCCTCGGCCGACAGCGTGCTCGACACGAGCGAGCACACGCCATACAGCTTGGTCAGGTTTTTCAGGTTGGTCGGCAGGTTGTTCAGCTCCAGCACGGCGCCCGCTTCCTGCGCCGCGCGCTGCCACGTCAGCATCACCGAGACGGCCGCCGAATCGACGGCTTTCACGTTGCGCAAGTCAAACTTCGTCTGGCCCGAGCGGATGGCGTCCAGGCCCTGCTCCAACGCCGACGTGGCGTTGTGCACGGTCAGGGAAGTCAGGGACTGCAAGGTGTCGAGAGAGTCTGGCATGGCGTCGGGCTGCGCTGGTCGGGTGCGGGAGCTGGTATGATAGCCGATTATTTGGCTTTGGCCGAAGGACGAGCGGCCAGGGCCTTGTTTTTGTCGGCCAGCGCCTTGATCAGGCCATCGAAGCCGCCCTTGCTGATTTCGCTGTTGAAGCTGCTTTTGTAGGTTTCCACCAGCCAGGCGCCCAGCACGTTGATGTCATAGATCTTCCAGCCGGTCGGCGTCTTGGCCACGCGGTAGTTCAGCGGCACCGGTTCGCCTCGGGCCACGTTGACCTGCGAACGCACTTCGACCTCGGTGTCATCGGCAGCGGCGCGCAGCGGCTTGAATTCCACGGTTTCATTCTTGATCTGCGACAGGGCGCCCGAATAGGTGTAGACCAGCAGGGTGCGGAACTCGGCCAGCAAGCGCTGTTGCTGGTCCGGCGTGGCGGTGCGCCAGTGGCGGCCGGCGGCCAGCGCGGTCATGCGCTGAAAGTCCACATACGGCAGGATCTTGGTTTCGACCAGTTGGTTGACGCGGTTGATGTCGCCAGCCTGGATGCCCTTGTCGGCCTTGGCCGTGTCGATCACGTCCTGGCTGATGCGCTTGACCAGCGCGTCAGGCGCTTCGGTGGCGGGCGCGGCGGCCTGGGTGGCGGTGGCAAACGCGATGGTGGCCATCGCGAGCAGTTGTTTCATCAATTTCATGGTTGTACCTTTCTGGTGGTCTTGCCATGCGCAGGACGGCGTTGCATATCGAACGCCGCCTGTCGCGCAGGGTAAATGACGATGCGGTAACGCTAGTCTACTATTGCGTCCTGGCCTCGGCGGCAACAGTATTGCTACCAGATGTTACGAGACCGGCAGCCGGTGCCATAGTTGCGGCCACCGGTGCCGCTTTCAAGCTGCTGTCGTCATCGATCGCGCCGCTGTCGTTTTTTGGCGCTTTGTCGTCGCCGCGGCTGGTATCGCCGTCGAAGACCTTGCTTTCACGCGCCTGCAGGTAGCCGTCACGCACGAACTGGTAACGGTCGAGCGCCGCCGCTTCCATCAGGTTGGTCGCGTCGAGATAGGCCGCGCGCTTGTCGATAATGCGCGTGGCCGTGCCGATATTGCGCACCTTGCTCGGGTCCTTGTAGCGCCATGGATCGCCCACCACGTCGAGCGGCAGGGCGACGGTGTCGCGCATGGTCGACGGTCCCAGCAGCGGCAGCACCACGTAGGGGCCCGGATTGACGCCATACCAGCCCAGGGTCTGGCCGAAGTCTTCATTGTGCTTCGGCACGCCCGCCTGCGAGGCGATGTCGATCAGGCCGAAGATACCGAAAGTCGAGTTCATGCTCACGCGCACGATGTCCTGCAGGCCCGCTTCACCCTTGCCTTGCAGCAGGTTATTGGCCGCGCTCCAGACATCGGACAAGTTGCCGAAGAAATTGCCCACGCCGGTCTGCACGAACGACGGCAGCACATTCCTGTAGGCCGTCGCCACCGGTTTCAGGGCCACCTCATCGACCTTGTCGTTGAAGGTGAACATGGCGCGGTTGTAACCCTCCAACGGGTCGCGCGGGTTGCCGCTGCTGGCGCAGGCGCTCAGGGTGGCGGCCATGGCCAGAACCAGGGCGATACGGCCCGCATTTGCTACAGTATTCATGTTCGACTCGCTCATTTGCTGTCCTTGCCGTCCGCTGCCTTGCTGTAGATGAACTGATTGATCAGGTCTTCCAGCACTGTGGCCGATTGAGTGCGGGCAATCTTGTCGCCCTCCGCCAGGTTTGCCAGATCACCGCCCGCTTCCAGGCCGATATACTGCTCACCCAACAGACCGGCCGTCAAAATCTTGGCCGAGCTATCTTTCGGAAATTTGTAACCTTCTTCGATGTCCATCTTGACCTGCGCCTGATACGTCTTGTCGTCAAACACGATTTCCGACACCCGGCCAACCACCACGCCGGCGCCCTTGACAGGCGCCTGCGGTTTCAGGCCGCCGATATTGTCGAACCGCGCCGTAATAGTATACGTATCGGTGAAAGACAGCGAACTCATATTGCCAGCCTTGAACGCCAGAAACATCACTGCCGCCACGCCCAGCAAGACAAACAAGCCTACCCAGACATCCAGAGATTTACGTTGCATAAACAATCCTAAATAATTTTTACTTGCCGCCCCCTGCGCAAACCGTGTGCAGGCGGCTGATTTTCTTGCTTTTACGAAATTACTTGCTGAACATCACAGCGGTCATCATGAAATCCAGCCACCACACCATCAGCGACGAGATAACCACCGTGCGGGTGGTGGCGCCGGACACGTCTTCCGGCGTCGGCTGTGCCTGGTAGCCCTGGAACAGGGCGATAAACGTCACGGCAATGCCGAACACCATGCTCTTGATATAGGTGCCGTTGACGATATCTTTCCACAGATCGACGCCTGCCTGCATTTGCGACCAGAACGACCCTTCGTCAACGCCGATCAGCACCACGCCCACCAGATAGCTGCCGATAATGCCCACCGCCGTGAAAATGCCGCCCAGCACCGGCATGGCGATCACGCCGGCCCACAGGCGCGGCGCCAGCACGCGCTGGATCGGGTTGACGGCCATCATTTCCATGGCCGACAATTGCTCGCCCGCCTTCATCAGGCCGATTTCGGCCGTCAGCGACGTGCCGGCGCGGCCCGCAAACAGCAGGGCGGTCACGACCGGCCCCAGTTCGCGCATCAGCGACAGCGCCACCAGCTGGCCCAGCGACTGCGTCGCGCCATAGGTGGTCAAGGTGTAATAACCTTGCAGCCCCAGCACCATGCCGACAAACAGGCCGGACACGGTGGTGATCACCAGCGAGCGGCTGCCGACAAAAAACAACTGTTCCACGACCAGGCGCGGCCGGCGAAACAGGCCGCCCGAAGCGGCCACGATAATAAAGAAAGACCGTACCGCAAAGCCCAGGTCCTCGATGGAACGACGCAACCATGCTCCGATAGCCGCCAGAAAACGCACGATCATCGGCCGCCCCCCGCCTGCAGGCCCAGATCGTCGGCCAGGGTCTTGCCCGGATAGTGGAACGGCACCGGGCCGTCCGCTTCCGCATTGACGAACTGTTTCACGTACGGATGGGTCGACACGGCCATCTCGGCCGGCGTGCCGTGCGCCACGATTTTGCCCGATGACAGAAAATAGACGTAATCAGCGATGGCAAAACACTCCTTTACATCGTGCGATACCAGGATGGACGTGGAGCCGAGCGCATCGTTCAGATTGCGGATCAGGTTGGCGGTCACGCCCATGGAGATGGGGTCGAGGCCGGCAAACGGCTCGTCGTACATAATCAATTCGGGGTCGAGCGCAATCGCCCGCGCCAGCGCCACGCGCCGGCCCATGCCGCCTGAAATCTCGGCAGGTTTGAGTTGCGCCGCATTGCGCAGACCGACCGCGTGCAGCTTCATCAGCACCAGGGTGCGGATCAGCTCTTCGGTGAGGTCGGTATGTTCGCGCAGCGGAAAAGCAACGTTTTCAAACGCCGTCAGGTCGGTAAACAAGGCGCCGTGCTGGAACAGCATGCCCATCTTGCGGCGCATCAGATACAGCTGCTCGGTATCGAGCGTGTGCACAATCTGGCCGTCCACATTGACCGCGCCGGAACTGGGGCGCAACTGGCCGCCGATCAGGCGCAGTACGGTTGTCTTGCCACTGCCGGAGCCACCCATGACGGCCACAACTTTTCCACGTGGGAAATCCATTTGAAGGCCCGATAAAATCGAACGTTCTCCATAGGCAAAGTGTAAATCGCGGATTTCAACAAGATTTGGCACGACGAGGCTCACTATTTTAATGGCGTATTGTAGTGCAGAAACGCCAATCTCTGCTGAGGCACCCCTAGCCAAGATCTTGGCAAGGGGAAGAATACAACACTAATGAATCGAAAGTCAGATATTTTAGTGTAAAAAGCGTGTAAAGATCCGACCCCTCGCGGGCCGCTTGATGCGGCGAACAAAACAACAAAGGCCACGCCGCGGTGTGCGGTGTGGCCTTGCCTGCAAAGCGAGCGAGTGCTCGCTTATTTTTTAGCGCGGCAGCAAGGAAGCGCCCATCAGGAACTCGTCGACGGCGCGCGCGCACTGGCGTCCTTCGCGAATCGCCCACACCACCAGCGACTGGCCACGGCGCATGTCGCCGGCGGCAAAGATTTTCGGCACCGAGGTGTAATAGCTGCGTTCGCCTTCGGTGGTGGCCTTGGCGTTGCCGCGCGCGTCGGTGTCGACGCCGAACGCCTCGAGCACCTGCTGCACCGGCGACACAAAGCCCATCGCCAGGAACACCAGGTCGGCCTTCATCTCGAATTCCGAGTTCGGCACTTCACTCATCTTGCCGTCTTTCCATTCGACCCGGCAGGCGATCAGCTTTTCAACCTTGCCGCCCTTGCCTTCGAAACGCTTGGTGGCCACCGCCCAGTCGCGCTCGCAGCCTTCCTCGTGCGACGACGAGGTACGCAGCTTGGTCGGCCAGTAAGGCCAGACCAGCGGCTTGTTTTCCTGTTCCGGCGGCATCGGCATCAGTTCGAACTGGGCCACCGAAGCGGCGCCCTGGCGGTTCGAAGTCCCCACGCAGTCCGAACCCGTGTCGCCGCCGCCGATCACCACCACGTGCTTGCCGGCAGCCTTGATCTGGTCCTTGACCTTGTCGCCGGCGTTGACCTTGTTTTGCAGCGGCAGGAAATCCATGGCGAAATGCACGCCCTTCAATTCGCGGCCCGGCACCGGCAAGTCGCGCGGCTGCTCGGCGCCGCCGGCCATGATGACGGCGTCGAATTCCTTTTCCAGGTCTTCCGGGAAAATCGTTTCCTTGGCCCAGTTGTTCACATGGGCGGGGAAATCCTTGCCCACCAGTACGCTGGTGCGAAACACCACGCCTTCGGCTTCCATCTGTTTCACGCGCAGGTCGATATGCGACTTTTCCATCTTGAAGTCGGGAATGCCGTAGCGCAGCAGGCCGCCGACCCGGTCGCTCTTTTCAAACACGGTGACGGCATGGCCGGCGCGCGCCAGCTGCTGCGCCGCCGCCAGGCCGGCAGGGCCGGAACCGACGATGGCCACTTTCTTGCCGGTCCTGAACGACGCCGGCTGCGGCGTGACCCAGCCATGCTCCCAGCCCATGTCGATGATTTTATGCTCGATCGACTTGATGCCAACCGGATCTTCGTGGATGCCCAGGGTGCAGGCCGCTTCGCACGGCGCCGGGCAGATGCGGCCCGTAAATTCCGGGAAGTTATTGGTCGAATGCAAAACGTCGAGCGCTTCGCGGTAGGCGCCGCGGTAGACCAGGTCGTTCCAGTCGGGGATGATGTTGTTGACCGGGCAACCCGTGTTGCAGAACGGGATGCCGCAATCCATGCAGCGCGCGCCCTGCACGGTCGCTTGCGCGTCCGACAGGTGCAGCACGAATTCCTTGTAGTTCTTCAGACGCGCGGCAGGCTCCAGATAGTGTTCGTCCTGGCGCTTGAATTCCATGAAGCCGGTGATTTTACCCACGATGATTCCTTTATATTTGGCTGGCGGGGAGCGGCCTGGCCGCTCCCTGGTCACATTGTTTCAGCTGGCTCAGGCGGCGACGGCTTGCACTTCCTGTGCGGCGTCGGCGGCCATTTCGATCAGTGCGCGCTTGTATTCGTTCGGGAAGACCTTGACGAATTTGCCGCGCGCCACTGCCCAGTCGTCGAGCAGGACGCGGGCGCGGGTGCTGCCCGTGTGCTTGAAGTGACGCTCGATCAGGCGCTTGAGGATCACTTCATCGGCTTCCGGCGTGCCATTGCGCTGCTGGGCGTGCCAGGCGTCGCGCTGCGCTTGCTGTTCGCTGGCCGAGACCACCTTGTCGAGGCTGACCATGGCGGTGTTGCACTTGCTGGCAAAGTCGCCCGCCGGGTCATATACGTAGGCCACGCCGCCCGACATGCCGGCCGCAAAGTTACGGCCCGTCGCGCCCAGCACCACCACCGTGCCGCCGGTCATGTATTCGCAGCCATGGTCGCCCAGGCCCTCGACCACCGCGGTGGCGCCCGAGTTGCGCACGGCAAAGCGTTCGCCCGCCACGCCGTTGAAGAAGGCTTCGCCGGCGACGGCGCCGTACAGCACCGTGTTGCCGATAATAATGTTGTCCACCGCCCAGCCGCGGAACTCGGTATTTGGCCGCACGATGATGCGCCCGCCCGACAAGCCCTTGCCGACGTAGTCGTTGCCTTCGCCGACCAGGTCGATCGTGATGCCGTGCGCCAGGAAGGCGCAGGCCGACTGGCCGGCCGTGCCTTGCAGCTGGATGTGGATGGTGTCGTCCGGCAAGCCGGCATGGCCGTATTTTTTCGCCACTTCACCGGACAGCATGGTGCCGACCGTGCGGTTGACGTTGCGCACCGGCGAGATGAAGGACACGCGTTCGCCCTTCTCCAGCGCGGCGCGCGCTTGCGCGATCAGCTTGTGGTCGAGCGCTTTTTCCAGGCCGTGGTCCTGGTTTTCCACATGGCGGCAGGCCTGGTCGCCCGTCGTTTCCGGCTTGTGGAAGATGGCCGAGAAATCCAGGCCCTGCGCCTTCCAGTGCGTGATCGCCTTCGACTTGTCGAGCAGGTCGACGCGGCCGATCAGCTCGTCATAGGTGCGGATGCCCAGCTGGGCCATCAACTGGCGCGCCTCTTCGGCCACGAAGAAGAAGTAATTGACGACATACTCGGGCTTGCCCGAGAACTTGGCGCGCAGCACCGGATCTTGCGTGGCCACGCCCACCGGACAGGTGTTCAAGTGGCATTTGCGCATCATGATGCAGCCTTCGACCACCAGCGGCGCGGTGGCGAAACCAATTTCGTCGGCGCCCAGCAAGGCGGCGATCACCACGTCGCGGCCGGTACGCATCTGGCCGTCGGCTTGCACGCGGATGCGGCTGCGCAGGCCATTCAAGACCAGGGTCTGCTGGGTTTCGGCCAGGCCCAGCTCCCATGGCGTGCCGGCATGTTTCACCGACGACAGAGGCGAGGCGCCCGTGCCGCCGTCATGGCCGGCCACCACCACGTGATCGGCCTTGGCCTTGGTCACGCCGGCGGCCACCGTGCCGATACCGACTTCCGACACCAGTTTCACCGAGATCGAGGCGCGCGGATTGGCGTTCTTCAAGTCGTGGATCAGCTGCGCCAGGTCTTCGATCGAATAGATGTCGTGGTGCGGCGGCGGCGATATCAGGCCTACGCCTGGCACCGAGAAGCGCAGGGTGGCGATATATTCCGACACTTTATGGCCGGGCAGCTGGCCGCCTTCGCCAGGTTTCGCGCCTTGCGCCATCTTGATCTGGATCTGGTCGGCCGAGTTCAGGTAGGCCGCGGTGACGCCGAAGCGGCCCGACGCGACCTGCTTGATGCGCGAGCGCAGCGAATCGCCTTCTTGCAAGGCAATGTCGACCACCATCTGCTCCTTGCCCATGATCGAGGCCATGGTCTCGCCCTGCTTGATCTTGATGCCTTTCAGTTCCATCGCATAGCGCGACGGATCTTCGCCGCCTTCGCCCGTGTTCGACTTGCCGCCGATACGGTTCATGGCCACGGCCAGGGTGGCGTGCGCTTCGGTGCTGATCGAGCCCATCGACATGGCGCCGGTGGCGAAACGCTTGACGATTTCCTTGGCCGGTTCCACTTCCTCGAGCGCGATCGCCTTGGTCGGGTCGAGCCTGAACTCGAACAGGCCGCGCAGGGTCAGGTGGCGACGGCTCTGGTCGTTGATGATCTGGGCGTACTCTTTGTAGCTGGAGAAATTGTTGGCGCGGGTCGAATGCTGCAGCTTGGCAATCGCGTCCGGCGTCCACAGATGGTCTTCGCCGCGCACGCGGAAGGCGTATTCGCCGCCGGCGTCGAGCTTGTCAGCGAGGACCGGGTCATTGCCGAAAGCCAGGTTATGCAGGCGCAGCGCTTCTTCCGCCACTTCAAACACGCCGATGCCTTCCACGTTCGAGGCCGTGCCCTTGAAATACTTGTCGACCAGCGATTTATTGAGGCCGATGGCTTCGAAAATCTGTGCGCCGCAATAGGACATGTAGGTCGAAATGCCCATTTTCGACATGACTTTCATCAAGCCCTTGCCCACTGCCTTGGTGTAGTTATAGATCGCCTTCTCGCCCGACAGCTCGCCCGGCAGGCCGTGCGCCAGCTCGACCAGGGTTTCCATTGCCAGGTAAGGATGGACGGCTTCCGCGCCATAGCCTGCCAGCAAGGCGAAGTGATGGGTTTCGCGGGCCGAACCGGTTTCCACCACCAGGCCGGCCGACGCGCGCAGACCCTTGCTGACCAGGTGCTGATGCACGGTCGAGGTGGCCAGCAGCGCCGGAATGGCGACCTGCTCGGCGCAGATGGCGCGGTCCGAGATGATCAGGATATTGTGGCCCGACTTGACGGCGTCGACCGCTTCGGCGCACAGCGAGGCCAGGCATGCTTCCACGCCTTCCTTGCCCCAGGCCAGCGGGTAGCAGATATCGAGTTCATACGACTTGAACTTGCCGCCCGTGTGGGCGCTGATATTGCGCAGGCGCGCCATGTCCTCAAAGCCCAGCACCGGCTGCGATACTTCCAGGCGCATCGGCGGGTTGACGTTGTTAGTGTCGAGCAAGTTCGGTTTCGGGCCGATAAACGACACCAGCGACATCACCATCGCTTCGCGGATCGGATCGATCGGCGGGTTGGTCACTTGCGCGAACAGCTGCTTGAAGTAGTTATACAGCGGCTTCAATTTGTTCGACATGACGGCCAGCGGCGAGTCATTGCCCATCGAGCCGGTGGCTTCTTCGCCGGCGGCGGCCATCGGCGCCAACAGGAATTTCAGGTCTTCCTGGGTGTAACCGAAGGCCTGCTGGCGGTCGAGCAAGGACGGCTGGGCTTTTTCACCCTGGGCGCGGTCCTGCTTGAGCAGGCCGTCGGCCATCTTGATTTCGTCGAGCTTGATGCGTACCGAGTTGATCCACGCTTTATAGGGCTTGGCGTTGGCGTAGGTGTTTTTCAGTTCCTGGTCGTCGATGATGCGGCCCGCTTCGAGGTCGATCAGGAACATTTTGCCAGGCTGCAAGCGCCATTTCTGGATGATCTTCGATTCCGGGATCGGCAGCACGCCCGATTCCGACGCCATCACCACCAGGTCGTCGTCGGTGACGATGTAGCGGGCCGGACGCAGGCCATTGCGGTCCAGCGTGCCGCCGATATGGCGCCCGTCGGTAAACGCCATGGCGGCCGGGCCGTCCCAGGGTTCCATCATCGCGGCGTGGTATTCGTAGAAGGCGCGGCGGTTGTCGTCCATCGTCGTGTGGTTTTCCCACGCTTCCGGAATCATCATCATCATCGCCTGGGCGATCGGATAGCCGGCCATCAGCAGCAGTTCGAGCGCATTGTCGAAGCAGGCGGTGTCGGACTGGCCTTCATAGATCAGTGGGAACAGTTTCTGCAAATCGTCGCCCAGCACGGCCGATTTCATCACGCCTTCGCGCGCGCGCATCCAGTTGAAGTTGCCTTTCACGGTGTTGATCTCGCCGTTGTGGGCGATCAGGCGGTACGGGTGGGCCAGCGGCCATTCCGGGAAGGTATTGGTCGAGAAACGCTGGTGTACCAGCGCCAGCGCCGAGATGCAGCGCGCGTCCTGCAGGTCTTTATAGTAGACGCCGACCTGGTCGGCCAGCAGCAGGCCCTTGTAGACGATGGTGCGCGCCGACATCGACGGCACGAAGAATTCCTTGCCATGCAGCAGTTTCAGGGCCTGGATGGCGTGGCCCGACGATTTGCGGATCACATACAACTTGCGCTCGAGCGCATCGGTGACCATGATGTCCGGGCCGCGGCCGATAAAGATCTGGCGGATCACGGGCTCTTTTGCGCGCACGGTCGGCGACATCGGCATGTCGGTATCGATCGGCACGTTGCGCCAGCCGAGGATGACCTGGCCTTCGATGCGCACGGCGCGTTCGATTTCCTGTTCGCAAGCGATGCGCGAGGCGTGCTCCTTCGGCAGGAACACCATGCCCACGCCGTATTCGCCAGGCGGCGGCAACTCCACGCCCTGCTTGGCCATCTCTTCGCGGTAGTACTGGTCGGGAATCTGGATCAGGATGCCGGCGCCATCGCCCATCAGCGCATCGGCGCCGACGGCGCCCCGGTGATCGAGATTTTTCAGGATCAGCAAACCCTGTTCGACGATCGAATGGGTTTTGTTGCCCTTGATATGGGCGACGAAACCGACGCCGCAGGCATCGTGTTCATTGGCTGGGTCGTACAGGCCTTGCGCTTTCATGGGCTTCTCCGCTGCAGATGACTATCGAAAAACTAGAGTAGTGCAATGCAGCAGAAAACTCAACTAAAACAATCAGGGTCGGAGTCGAATTAAATTTGAATTTGTCGCTATCAAAATTTAATAGGGACATAGTAATAAGGCCATCAATGAAAATGCGTCTTGTTCAGTCTGCTGTGTTTCAGCTGCCCTCGGCCGCGAGCTTGCGCGGCCGGCCCCGTTTGGCCGGCAGTACCTGGCGTTTCATTTTCACTTCCAGCGCCTGCTTGAAGGCGTCCGCACCGAGCGGCCAGCCCTTCAGTACCGCCGCCTCCAGCGCCCGCACCTGGCCGCTTCCCAGGCCCTGCTCGACCAGGCGCAGATAGGCCGCCTCGCGGTCGAACGGAGTATTGCCCAGCGCCCAGTACAGCGCATGGTCGGTGACGATGGGGTCAGGCTGTACGCCGGCATGGTGGGCGTGGCTGGACCACGGGTAGTCGAGCGGCTGGGCCGCCAGGCCCGCCCGCACCGGCACCATCTCCAGATAGTGACAGGAAAGCAGGAAGAAATGCTCCGCGTCAATGACCGAAGTTTTGTAGCGTCCCTGCCACAGTGCCCCTTCACGGCCATACTTCTGGTTAAAGTAGGGCACGTAATAGCGCCCCAGCCACTGCATCAGCTGGCCCAGGCCCGTGGCATCGCCGGGCGTGGCCAGCAAATGCAGCTGATCGGGCAATAAAACATAGGCGTGGACGGCCACCTTGAACATTTTGGCGCCGGTTTTCAGCCAGGCGAGGAACTGCGTGTAGTCAACGCTGTCCTGGAACACCGGCTGCTGATTGCTGCTGCGCTGGATGACGTAATGAGGCAGATGGGGAATGATGAGACGGGGCAGGCGGGCCATGGCAAAGTCGCAAAATAAGGCTGATGCCTTGATTCTACACATGTTGAGGAGAGCAACACGACTCTGGCCCCGATTTTTTTCGCAGACGAAAAAAAAGGAACGACTCCGTCCCTTTTATTGTGGCGCCACTGTCGTCAGGACAGATTGAAACTGGCCGACAGGCTGTAGCCTTCGCCATAGGCACTGCGCAGCGGCAGGTCCTGTCCCAGTCCCGTCTTGGCTTTCTTGCGCAGGCGATACACCAGCATGTCGACGCGGCGGCCCGCATCGGGATCGTCGCCGCCCATGCCGGCCACGATCACGTCGCGCGGCACCGGGCGGGTATTGATGGTCAACAAGTGCAGGAAATTGAATTCCTTTTCAGTCAGGGCGATCACTGAACCCATCAGTTCGAGCTGGCGCGCGCTCACTTTCAGGGTCCACTTGCCCGGCTCGGGCGCGGCCGATTCCTGCGGACCGACCCGGCGGTCGAGCGCCTCGATATGGGCGGCCAGCTCGGGGAACTTGATCGGCTTGGTGAGATAGTGGTCGGCGCCCAGGCGCAGGCCGAGGATGCGGCTGTCAAAGGCGACACGGCCTGTCAGCACCAGCACGCCGATCTGCGGATACAGCTGGCGCATGCGCGGGATGACATTGAAGCCGTCTTCGTCGGGCAAGCCCAGATCGAGCACGACCACATCGACATTGCCGTGGCTGAGCGCGGCCCACATATCGCCGGCCGAACTGGCGATATGGACTTCATGCTCGAGCTCAACGAGGAACTCCGCCATGTCTTCTGCGTAGTCCAGATTGTCTTCGACGATCAGTATTTTCGTCATTGCTACGCCATTCTTCGGTTAATAAGCATTTCGTGAGGCAAACCTTGCCATGCACTCTTGCACCATCATGGATGGCAGGGCAGGTCTACGTCAAGGAATTATCACGGTTGACTTCAGCGGAAGCAAGGCTTTTCCCGGCGGCCACCGGCAGCGGCAGCCAAATACAAAACGCCGTACCACCGTCTTCGCGGTTTTCGAGCAGCAAGCTGCCGCCGTGCACCTCGACCACGGCGCGCGCCATGTACAGGCCCAGTCCCGCGCCTGGCAGGCCAGCGGCAACACTGCCGCGGTAGCCCTTGTCGAAGACGTGCGCCATCTCGGCCTCGGGCACGCCGGGTCCGCAGTCGCGCACCACCAGCGCCACCCCGCCCTGCTGCGCCAGCCGGCCTTCGAGCGTGATCGAACTGCCGGTCGGACTGAATTTGACGGCGTTTTCCAGCAGGATTTTCAAGGCCAGCGCCATGCCCGCCACGTCGCAGCGCAGACGCGCCGGCAAGTCCTCATCGAGCTGCAGTTGTACCGGATGGCTGGCCGGCACCGTGGCGGCCGCCTGCTGCAGCAGCGCCAACGGCGCGATGCCGTCGGCGGCGCGCTCGCGGCCAATCGCCGCCATGCGTTCGGGCGACAGATAGTCGTCGATCATGGCCAACAAGCGGTCGACCGCCGCCTGTATCTTGGCATAGCGCTTGCGCGTGGCCTCGTCGGCGCCGCCGCCGGTCGCCACCAGGCGCTGCGCGGCGCCGTCGATGGTGGCCAGGGGCGTGCGAAATTCATGCGACAGCATGGAAGCGAAGCGTTTTTGTTCGACCGCGCGCTGCGCTTCTTCCTGCTGCGCCTCGGTTACGTCGCGCACGCTGCCGACCAGCGTCCAGGGACGCCCCGCCATGCGCTCGACCAGGGTAGAGGTGATTTCCAGGGCCAGCATGCGGCCATCGCGGTGCGCCAGTTCCGCTTCGCGCGTCAAGGTCAGGCGGCTGCTGTCGCCGCCCTGCCAGCGCTGCAGGCGGGCCGGCACATCGGCACACAACAGCGCCGCATGTTCCTGCAAGGCAGGCAGCTCCAGGCCCGACATGTGCCGGGCGGCAGGGCTAATATAGAGCAATTCAAAGGTGCTGGCGTCGAGCAGGAATTGTGCATCACGGCTGTGCTCGGCCAGCAGGTGGAACTGTGTTTCGCCCGCGCGTGCGCGCAGCAGGGCGCGGCGCAATTGCACGAAACGCAGCGCCATCAGGATGGCGCCGGCCAGCAGCAACAGGATGATAGTCAGCATGCTTGTACCTGGCATTGATTCAATGCACCAGTATAAGCGCGCTCAATCCTCGAGCGGGGCGAAGATTTGCTGCAGGTCCTCTTGCGTGAGCGCCATTTTCTGCGACTCGCCTTCGGCCAGGATCGATTGCGCCAACTCCGATTTCTTTTGCTGCAGCAACTGGATTTTTTCTTCCAGCGTGCCCTTGGCAATCAACTTGTAGACGAACACGGGCTTGTCCTGGCCGATGCGCCAGGCGCGGTCGGTGGCCTGGTTTTCGGCGGCCGGATTCCACCACGGATCGTAGTGGATCACCGTGTCGGCGGCGGTCAGGTTCAGGCCCACGCCACCGGCTTTCAGGCTGATCAGAAAGATCGGCACGGCGCCCTGCTGGAAGGCCGCCACTTGCGCGCTGCGGTCCCTGGTTTCGCCGGTCAGCAAGGCATACGGGATGTCGCGCGATTCGAGTTCTTCCTCGATCAGTTCGAGCATGCTGGTAAATTGCGAGAACACCAGAATCTTGCGTCCTTCGTCGAGCAGGTCTTCCACCATCTGCATCAAATCGAGCAGCTTGGCCGAACCGGCCGCCTGTTTTTTTGCCGGCAGGGATTTCACCAGCCGCGGATCGCAGCACACCTGGCGCAGTTTGAGCAGCGCTTCGAGGATCACGATCTGGCTGCGGGCCACGCCCTTCTTGTCGATTTCCTCGCGTACCTTCTGGTCCATCGCCAGGCGCACGGTTTCGTACAGGTCGCGCTGCGGCCCCGTCAGTTCGACCTTGCGCACCATTTCTGTCTTTGGCGGCAATTCCTTGGCGACGTTGTCTTTCGTGCGGCGCAGCAGGAAGGGCTTGATGCGGCGATTCAACAGCATGCGGCGCAGCGGATCGTCCTGGCGTTCGATCGGATGGCGGAACTGGGTATTGAAGGTTTTCTCGTCGCCGAGCAAACCGGGCAGCAGGAAATGGAATTGCGACCACAGTTCGCCCAGGTGATTTTCCAGCGGCGTGCCGGACAAACACAGGCGGTGGCGCGCGCGCAGCAGGCCCGCGCTTTGCGCCGCCTTGCTGCGCGTATTCTTGATGTAGTGCGATTCGTCGAGGATCACCAGGTGGAAATCGTGCTCACGCAAGATTTCCTCGTCGCGCGGCAGCAGCGCATAGGTGGTCAGCACCAGGTCGCAATCGTCGATCTGGTCGAATTGCTGGGCGCGGTCTTTTCCCTGCAGCAGCAGCACTTTCAGGCTGGGCGCAAACTTGGCCGCCTCGTCCTGCCAGTTGCCCATCAGGCTGGTCGGCGCGATCACCAGCGCCGGATGCGTCAGCCGCCCCGCTTCTTTTTCGATCAGGATATGCGCCAGGGTCTGCACCGTCTTGCCCAGACCCATATCATCGGCCAGGATGCCGGCCAGGTCATGGTCGCGCAGGAACTGCATCCACGCCAGGCCATCGGCCTGGTAGTCGCGCAAGGTGGCCTGCAGGCCGGCGGGCGCCGCCACTTTCTGCACCGCGCCGAACTGGCTCAGCTTGCGGCCCATGGCGCGCAATTGCTCGCCACCGGTCCAGCGCAGTTCCAGCCCGCGCGCCAGCTCTTCCAGGCGCGCCGCGTCCAGGGTCGACATGCGCACGGCGCGCTTGATCTTGTCGTTGAAATACAGCTCGCCCAGGGTATTCAAAATAGGACGCACCCTGCCCCACGGCAGCGCCACGCGGGTGCCATCAAGCAGGGTGGCCAGCATCTGGTCGTCGTCGGCATGCGCATCGATGATCTTCGGATTGAAGTCGTTTGGCGCATTGCGGATCAGTTGCACCAGCACCGGCAGCAGCGGCACGCGTTCGTGGTTGACGACGATGCCCAGTTCCAGCTCGAACCAGGCGTTGCCGCTGTCCGGATCCTGGTCGTCGATGTCGGCGTACCAGTCGTCGACCTCGACCACGTCATAGCGGTACTTGGCGGTTTTTTCCACGATCCAGCCGGCGTCGAGCAGGGTATCGATGCCGGCGTCGGCAAAGCGCAGCCATTCGGCCTGGCTCGGCAGCAGCAAGGCGCCTTTCAGTCCGCTCAAGGGCGCCGAACCGGGCTTCTTGAATTGCAGTTCGGCCAGCAGCGCCAGCGCGCGCGCTTCATCGACCGTGTTGCGCTGGATAATTTCCGTCACCTCGCCGACCTGGCGCACCACGCGCTGGGATGGATCGAACGACACCCTTTCGCCATCGTAGTCAAACGACAGCACCGCGAAATCATGCCAGCGCTGCACGCTGCCGTCGGCCAGCATGGCGCTGTCCATCAGCAGTACCGGCGTGGCCGGCACATCCTTGCGCAAGCGCTGCGGCAACGGCTGCGGCAGCGGCATCAGATGCTGCAAGCCCTGCGCCAGCAGCAGTTGCGACACGCGCACCTTGTCGTTGGCGTTCAAGGGCGGCGCCTGCGCCACCAGCGCCTGCAGGTCGGCCAGCGAAATATCGGAGCCGCCCTGGTTCAGTTCCAGCACGCCGCACGACAGATTGTCGATATACCACGGCGGATCGGTCGGCAGCATGTAGTCGATCTGGTCGGCGCCATGATGGCTCACGCCCTCCGGCGGATCGACCTGCCAGCCCAGGCGCATGGTCTTGCCCTCATCGCGCCAGAACAGCCGCGCCGGGCGCACCGGACCCTCCTTCAGCGGATACACCAGGCCGTTGCCGACATCGGCCCAGGAATTGGCCCACAACAGCTTGTCCTGCTCGGCCAGCATGCCCAGCAATGCGGCGCCAACTTTGCCTTTCGGCTCGGTGGCGCTGCCCGTCTGCGAATTTTGCCCCGTGCGCATGGCCACAAAGAAGCGCACCAGGTCTTCGTCCGCCGGCGTCAAAAACGTGGGCGGCGCCGACAGCAGCGAAAAGATCTCGCTGATGGGGCTGGCCGCCGCCACATCGCCATTCGGCCGCAGCCGCGCCTTGTACAGGCACAGCGCCACATGGCGCCCACCGCTGGTCGGCGCCAGCACATAGATCAGCCGGTGCGCAGTGAGCTTGGGATCGGGTTCGGCCAGCGGCAGCACGGGCTTGGGATGGGCGGCGGCCTCCACGCGCTGCAGCCAGGTGGCGACAGCGTAGGGCAATGGCCCACCCGGCGCGCTGGCCGGTGCGGCAGGGGTGTCACTGATGTCGTCGCGGGTAAAATCCATGGTACGCATGAGGGTATGAGTGTGTATCAAAAACGGCAACAGGCAATATTATCCTTCATACCGGGCCGAATAGCTTATTCAATATCAGTTCCGCCGCGCACACTGTCCAAAGACTGACACAATCGCGCCGATTGCGTATCATTCCAGCCTTGATCGCTTTGGAAACAACCATGCTGCCCACCATCGAACAACGTCTTGCCCTTGAACTTGCCGCCAAACCGGTGCAGGTTGCCGCCGCCATCGAACTGCTCGACGAAGGCGCCACCGTGCCCTTTATCGCCCGCTATCGCAAGGAAGCGACCGGCGGCCTGGACGATATCCAGCTGCGCCTGCTCGAAGAGCGCCTGCGCTACCTGCGCGAACTCGAAGAGCGCCGCGCCGCCATCGTGGCCTCGATCACCGAACAGAACAAAATGACGCCGGCCCTGCTCGACGCCGTCATGCACGCCGAAGACAAGACCCGCCTGGAAGACTTGTATCTGCCGTATAAACAGAAGCGCCGCACCAAGGCGCAGATCGCCATCGAAGCGGGATTGACGCCGCTGGCCGACTGCCTGCTGGGCAACCCGGAACTGACGCCGGAGATGGAAGCGGGCAAGTTCCTGCGCGACGCGTTTACGAGTGCCGACGGCAATAACCCGGGCGTGCCTGATACCAAGGCCGCGCTCGATGGCGCGCGCCAGATCCTGATGGAGCGCTTTGCCGAAGACGCCAATTTGCTGCAAACCCTGCGCGAATATGTGCAGGAACACGGCGTGGTCGAATCGAAAGTGGTCGAGGGCAAGCAGGACGAAGGCGAAAAATTCGCCGATTATTTCGATTACTCGGAAACCATTGCCACAGTGCCATCGCACCGCGCGCTGGCCCTGCTGCGCGGGCGCCGCGAGGGCATCCTCGACGTGACCTTGCGCCTCGATACGGAAGCGGAAAAACCGAAATGGGATGCGCCGCACAATCCGTGCGAAGGGCGCATCGCCGCCCGCTTCGGCATCAGGAACCAGGGCCGCCCGGCCGACAAATGGCTGGCGGACACGGCGCGCTGGACCTGGCGCGTAAAAAGCTTCATGCACCTGGAAACCGAATTGATGGGTGCGCTGCGCGAACGCTCGGAGCAGGACGCCATCAATGTGTTTGCCACCAACCTGAAGGCGCTGCTGCTGGCCGCGCCGGCCGGCCAGCGCGCCACCATGGGTCTGGACCCGGGCCTGCGCACGGGCGTGAAAGTGGCCGTGGTCGACGCCACCGGCAAGGTGGTCGACACTGCCGTGATCTACCCGCACCAGCCAAAGAACGACTGGGACGGTTCGCTGCATACCCTGGGCCGCCTGGCCGCCAAGCACAATGTGTCCTTGATTTCCATCGGCAACGGCACCGCCTCGCGCGAAACCGACAAACTGGCGCAGGATCTGATCAAACAGCATCCGGAAGCGAAGATGACGAAGATCGTCGTCTCGGAAGCGGGCGCGTCGGTGTACTCGGCCTCCGAATTCGCCTCGAAAGAATTGCCGGACATGGATGTGTCGCTGCGCGGCGCCGTCTCGATCGCGCGCCGGCTGCAGGACCCGCTGGCCGAACTGGTCAAGATTGACCCGAAATCGATCGGCGTGGGCCAGTACCAGCATGACGTGAGCCAGAGCCAGCTGGCACGCTCGCTCGACGCGGTGGTGGAAGACTGCGTGAACGCCGTCGGCGTCGACGTCAACACGGCCTCGGCGCCGCTGCTGGCGCGCGTGTCGGGACTGTCGGCCAGCGTGGCGCAAAGCATCGTCAGCTACCGCGACATGAAGGGTGCGTTCACCTCGCGCGCGGCCCTGAAAGGCGTGCCGCGCCTGGGCGATAAAACGTTCGAACAGGCGGCCGGCTTCCTGCGCGTGATGGGCGGCGACAATCCGCTCGACGCCTCGGCGGTCCACCCGGAATCGTATCCGCTGGTGGAAAAGATCCTGTTTGATATCAAGAAGGACATCAAGGCCGTGATCGGCGAAACGTCGCTGTTGAAAACCCTGAATCCGTCCAAGTACGCCGACGAAACCTTCGGCGTGCCGACCATTAGCGATATTTTGAAAGAGCTGGAAAAGCCGGGCCGCGACCCGCGTCCTGAATTTACCACCGCCACCTTCAAGGAAGGCGTGGAAGAAATCCGCGACCTGCGCCCGGACATGATCCTCGAAGGCGTGGTCACCAACGTGGCCGCGTTTGGCGCCTTTGTCGATATCGGCGTGCACCAGGACGGCCTGGTGCATATCTCGGCGCTGTCGAACACCTTCGTCAAGGATCCGCACACGGTGGTGAAAGCCGGCCAGGTCGTGCGCGTGAAAGTGCTGGAAGTCGATGAAAAGCGCAAGCGCATCGCGCTGACCATGCGCCTGACGGACAGCGCGCCGCAGGCCGGCAGCAAGCCCGAGCAAAAAGGCGACCGCAACGACCGCCGCAGCATGGCCCAGCACCAGTCGCAAGCGCGCCATGCGCCGGAACCGGCCGGCAGCATGGCGGCGGCGTTTGCCAAGCTGCGCGGCTAAACAGTGTGAGCGCCGCGTCCGGCATCATCATTGCGGCAGCCAGCGCCAGCAGTGCCGAGGCGCGGCTGTTGCAGGACGAATTGTCCAGCGCGCTGCACGCCATCAGCGGCGACAGCGGCCGCGCCTCGTTCGATGCCGAGGTGCCGGATGAGCGCGGTGGTTTTTATGTGGCCAAAAATGGCGCCGGCCAGCTGCTCGGCTGCGCCGCCCTGCGTCCGCTGGGCGAACAAGGCGGTACCACGGCCGAGCTCAAGCGCATGTATGCGCGCCCCGGCAACGCCGGCGTGGGCGCGGCCTTGCTGGCCCACGCCGAAGCCGAAGCGCGCAAGCTGGGCTACCGGACTGTTTGCCTGTCCACGCGCATGATCAACACGCGCGCCGTGGCCTTTTACCGCAAGCATGGTTACGCTCCCGTCACGCCCTGGGGAAAATACGTGGGCGCGGCGCAGTCCGTCTGCCTGGGCAAGGTGCTGCAGCGTGGCTGAGTTCCCCAATTAATGACTTGAGCGCATACCCGTGGCGTCGTTTTCTTATAAAATGACGCCATCTATTTATTTACCCATCAGAGGCAATCATGAGCGACGTACAAACCTGGATCAAAGAAACCGTGACGAGCACGCCGGTCGTGCTGTTCATGAAAGGCACGGCCCAATTTCCACAGTGCGGCTTTTCCGGCCGCGCCATCCAGATCCTGAAAGCCTGCGGCGTGGAAAACATCGCCACCGTCAACGTGCTGGACGACCCGGAAGTTCGCCAGGGCATCAAGGACTACTCGAACTGGCCGACCATTCCACAGCTGTATGTCAAGGGCGAGTTTATCGGCGGCTCCGACATCATGAACGAAATGTTTGCATCGGGCGAACTGAAATCCTTGCTCGATGCCTGAAGTAGCGCAGCGGCCGCGCCGTATCGTCATCGCCATCACGGGCGCCACCGGCGCCGTCTACGGCTTGCGGCTGCTGCAACTGCTCGGCGCCATCCCAGGCGTCGAGACCCATCTGGTGTTGTCGGATGCGGCGGTATTGACCCTGCACCAGGAAACCGGCATGGGCCGCAAGGATGTCGAAGCACTGGCGCACGTGGTGCACAAGCAGCGCGATATCGGCGCGTCGATTGCCAGTGGCTCTTTCCAGTCGGATGGCATGGTGATCGCGCCGTGCTCGATGAAGACGCTGGCTGCGGTGGCGCATGGCCTGTCGGATAATCTGATCACGCGCGCGGCCGATGTGGTGCTCAAGGAGCGCCGGCGTTTGATCCTGATGGTGCGCGAAACGCCGTTCAACCTGGCGCATCTGCGCAATATGACGGCCGTCACCGAAATGGGCGGCATCATCTTCCCGCCGCTACCGAGCTTTTACCAGCTGCCCAACAGCATCGCCGAGATGGTCGACCATACCGTGGCGCGCGTCATCGACCTGCTCGGCATCGAGCATGGCCTGGCGCCACGCTGGAATGGTTTGAAAGCCACCGACAGCCATTCTGTCTGAAGCGCTATCTTTTTTCGAACTGAATCCCGCTCGCGCGTTTCAAATCTTTGGCTTCTTCAACCATCCTGCGGTGGGCGATCCGCTTGCGCATCACTTCCGCATGTTGCGCGGCGGTCATGGGCGGCACGGTCATCAAGTCTTTCAGCTGCGCGGTGTTGCTGTAGTTACTTTTCATAAGACGGCTCAAATGCTCGGCTCCGTGGTGGATGACAAACTGGCTGATGCTGATCTTTGATGCTGATCTTATTATGCGCCGCTATTGACGACTGCGCTGCCTGTTACGAAATGTTTGTCGAATAATCCAGTTGCAGTGCAACATAAGAGGTCTTATTGTGCAGCAAAATCATGTCCTCGGCATGACCACGCACAAAAAAACAGCCGGCCATCCCTGGCCGGCCTGGCGTCGTCCGAAACTGCCGTTACTACGGGAAAATACTTACTTTTGGTAATTGACGCGCACCAGCATGCGAATAAATTCACGCGCAATTTGACGATGATGCTCATCCAATCTTTGCAGATCAGCAATTAATTTGACGTCAGCCGACTCAAAACGCGACAAGGCGCTGCCCGCGTCACCATTCGGTACGGCGCTTTCCGGACCACCAAAGCGCAACCATTCCGCCGGCACGCCCAGCCATTGGGCGATCATGCGCAGTTTCTCCTGCGTGGGGATGGCCTCGCCGACTAGCCATTTCCTGGCGGCATGTACGGTAATCGGGCGTCCGTCGAAGCGAATATTGAATTCCCGGGCCAGTCTGGTCGGGCTATCGGGAGAGTAGTGGGCGTTTTTCAGAGCCAGCTGAAGTCGCTGGCTAAAGCTTTCGCGTTCGTTAGAAGAATTCATAGGTGTACTATTTCATGTTGTAACATGAAAGTCAGTTTCTTGAATGACCATGCGGATTGTTACTTTTTAAAAAGAAAATAATTTACAATTAACACTCCGGCGGGCTTTTTTTGTAAAAAAGCGGCCAAATTTTCTCTTGTCATCCAGCATGGCTTCGGGTCAAATTCGCGGCTGGCTTTGAATTTCGCAATGCAGCACGATTTCAAAGCCTCGTTTTGGCACTACAACGTACGGTATTGGATCATGCGCGCCGGGGGTGACACATGCAAGGCCCACGCCATACAATTTCTCATGAACAAATTTTATATAAAGACCATTTAATTTCTATTATAGAAACTTACGGCGGATGCTTGTCTTGATGGCAAATTTACTTCCATCATAACGAAAAGTGTTTATGTTGGCACAAAGAAAGTTCTTTTTGGTGTCATCTGCGCCACCAACTTTCAATCTTCCTTGGCGTTTTCGTGCTGAAAACCGATTTATTTTCCATAACCTTGCATCCTGAATAACTTTCCCTCTCATGGTACTGCCAGCATTTCTTTGCTGGCAGCACGGCGCAGGCGCGCTACAATGGCATTGACGCGAACGTAAACGTCAATCCAGTCCACGCCATCATACACACCAGCCCCACGCCCATGTCCCTGCCTGCGCCCGCACCCAGCACTACCTATACCATTACCGAACTGGCCCGCGAGTTCGACATCACGGCGCGCGCCATCCGCTTCTATGAGGACCAGGGATTGCTCAGTCCGAAGCGCGAAGGCGCGGGCGGACGCAGCCGCGTCTATACGCCACGCGACCGCACGCGGCTCAAGCTGACCTTGCGCGGCAAGCGCCTGGGCCTGGCCTTGTCCGAGATCAAAAGCCTGGTCGACATGTACGAGTCGCCCAAGGACACGCGCGCCCAGATGGACCGTTTTCTCGGCGTGCTGGCGCAGCACCGGCAGACCCTGGAGCAGCAGCGCATCGATATCGAAATGGCGCTGGCCGAAATCAGCAGCCACGAAGCAGCCTGCGCGCGCATGCTGGCCGAACTGGACGACGGCGCGCTGACGGCGCAGTAAGATGGTCAAATGCGCGGCCCGCCTGATGCAGGCCGCCAGGACATGCTTTATACTTTGCTTTACGTTTACGTAAACGTCACAACTGAGTATGATGGCTTTTTAAAGCGGCCGACAGCCGACAACATATAACGACGACGAGGACGACATGCTCCATCTCCCAGGCTTGACCTTTGACCACGGCGAAGACATCGCCTCCTTGCGCGAGGCGATTCAGCAATTCGCCGCCGCCGAAATCGCCCCGCGCGCGGCGGAAATCGACCGCAGCGACCAGTTCCCGATGGACCTGTGGCGCAAGATGGGCGACATGGGCCTGCTCGGCATTACCGTCAGCGAAGAATACGGCGGCGCCGGCATGGGCTACCTGGCCCACATTATTGCGATGGAAGAAATCTCGCGCGCCTCGGCCTCGGTCGGCCTGTCCTACGGCGCCCATTCCAACCTGTGCGTGAACCAGATCAAGCGCAACGGCACCGACGAGCAGAAAGCCAAATACCTGCCCAAACTGATCACCGGCGAGCATATCGGCGCGCTGGCCATGTCGGAACCGAACGCCGGCTCGGACGTCGTCAGCATGCAGCTGCGCGCCGACTTCAAGGGCGACCGCTGGGTGCTGAACGGCACCAAGATGTGGATCACCAACGGCCCCGACGCGGACGTGCTGGTGGTGTACGCCAAGAACGACCTGGCGGCCGGCGCGCGCGGCATGACGGCGTTCCTGATTGAAAAGAACTTCAAGGGCTTTTCGATCGCGCAAAAACTCGACAAGCTGGGCATGCGCGGCTCGCATACGGGCGAACTGGTGTTCCAGGATTGCGAAGTGCCGGCCGAAAATGTCCTCGGTGGCCTGGGCAAGGGCGTCAATGTGCTGATGTCGGGCCTGGACTTCGAACGCACGGTGCTGTCCGGCGGACCGCTGGGCATCATGCAGGCCTGCATGGACTTGGTGGTGCCATATGTGCACGACCGCAAGCAGTTCGGCCAGGCCATCGGTGAATTCCAATTGATGCAGGGCAAACTGGCCGACATGTATTCGACCATGATGGCCTGCAAGGCCTATGTGTATGCGGTGGGCCAGGCTTGCGACCGTGCCACCACGCCGGAAGCGGTGCGCCAGTTGCGCAAGGATGCGGCCGGCGCGATTCTGTACAGCGCCGAAAAAGCGACCTGGATGGCCGGCGAAGCGATCCAGGCGCTGGGCGGCAATGGCTATATCAATGAATACCCGGCCGGACGCCTGTGGCGCGACGCCAAGCTGTACGAGATCGGTGCCGGCACCAGCGAAATTCGCCGCATGCTGATCGGCCGCGAACTGTTTGCCGAAACCAAATAACCCATCACTGATACGGAGATCCATCATGCATGATCCAGTCGTTATCGTCGGTGCCGCGCGCACCCCCATGGGCGCCTTCCAGGGCGACTTTTCCAACGTCACCGCCAGCGACCTGGGCGCCGTGGCCATCAAGGCCGCCGTCGAGCGGGCCGGTGTCGCGCCGGAACTGGTGGACCACGTGTATTTCGGCAATTGCCTGATGGCCGGCCAGGGCCAGGCGCCCGCGCGCCAGGCCTTGCGCAAGGCCGGCCTGCCAGATTCAACCGGCGCCGTCACCCTGTCGAAAATGTGCGGCTCGGCCATGCAGACCACCATGTTCGCCCACGACACGCTGCTGGCCGGCAGCGCCGAGGTGGTGGTGGCCGGCGGCATGGAATCGATGACCAATGCGCCCTACCTGGTGCCAAAAGCGCGCGGCGGCTACCGCATTGGCCACGGCATGCTGTTCGACCACATGATGATGGATGGCCTGGAAGACGCCTACAGCCGCGACGAAAAAGGCAATGCGCGCTCGATGGGCACGTTTGCCGAAGAATGCGCCAGCCAGTACGCGTTTACCCGCGAAGCGCAGGATGCGTTTGCCATCGAATCGGTCAAGCGCGCCCAGGCGGCCGCCAGGGATGGTGGCTTTGACTGGGAAATCGCGCCCGTCACCGTGCCCGGCCGCGGTGGCGACACCGTCGTCAGCATCGACGAAGGCCCGGCCAAGGCACGGCTGGAAAAAATCCCGGCATTGAAACCGGCGTTCAAGAAAGACGGCACGATTACCGCCGCCTCGTCGTCGTCGATCAACGATGGCGCGGCCGCCCTGGTGCTGATGCGCGAATCGACGGCGAACAAGCTGGGCTTGACCATCATCGCAAAGATCCACGGCCACGCCACCCACGCCCAGGCGCCGAATCAGTTTACGACAGCGCCGATCGGCGCCGTCAAAAAACTGTACGCCAAGACCGGCTGGAGCAGCAGCAATGTCGACCTGTTTGAAATCAACGAAGCGTTTGCCGCCGTACCGATGGCCGCCATGCACGACCTCGACATTCCACACAGCAAGATCAACATCCATGGCGGCGCCTGCGCGCTGGGCCACCCGATCGGGGCCTCGGGCGCACGCATTATCGTCACCCTGCTGGGCGCCTTGAAACAGACGGGCGGCAAGCGTGGCGTGGCGGCCCTGTGCATCGGCGGCGGCGAAGCGACGGCAATGGCAATCGAACTGGTATAAGCTGGGCTTTTTCCACCACTCCAGGGAGCAGCACATGCCTACAGCATTGATCATCGGCGCCTCGCGCGGCATCGGCCATGAAATCGTCCGTCAATACCGCCAGGATGGCTGGCGCGTGATCGCCACCGCGCGCAAGGCGCAAGATTGCGACATGCTCAAGGCGCTGGGCGCCGAGGCGCACCAGCTCGACGTGACCGACGTCGAAGGCTGCGCCGGCCTGGGCTGGAAGCTCGACGATGAAAAACTCGAGGTCGCCATCCTGAACGCGGGCGTGTATGGCCCGCGCCACGACGGCTTTCCGGCGCAAGCCGATTTCGATGCCGTGATGCACACCAATGTGCTGGCGGCCATGCGCTTGCTGCCCATCCTGGCGCCGCTGGTCGGCAATGCAAAAGGCAAGCTGGCCGTGCTGTCATCGCACATGGGTTCGCTCAGCGAGCGCAGCAGCGCCAGCGGCTCGCTGTACCGCGCCAGCAAGGCGGCCCTGAACTCCGTATTGATCGACACCGCCCTGTTGCATGGCTCGCAGGGCGTCACCTGCGTGGCCTTCCACCCGGGCTGGGTGCGCACCGAAATGGGCGGCGCCGGCGCCGATATTTCGCCGGAAGAAAGCGCGGCCGGCATCCGCGCCACCCTGGCCAGCCTGCCTGCAAGTAAACAGGCGGTTTTCCGCAACTATGACGGCAGCCCCATCGGCTGGTAACGTCCACCATGAGTCCCCGATGATACTCAATGAAGAGCAAAGCATGATCCAGGAGGCGCTGCGCAGTTTTTCGCGCGAGCGCCTGGCGCCCAACGCGGCCCGCTGGGACAAGGAACATCACTTCCCGAAAGAAGAACTGCAGGAACTGGCGGCGCTGGGCGCGTTTGGCGTGGCCGTGCCGGAAGAACTGGGCGGCGCCGGCCTCGACTATGTGTCGCTGGCGCTGGTGCTGGAAGAAATCGCCGCCGGCGATGGCGGCACCTCGACCATTATCTCGGTCAACAATTGCCCGGTCTGCAGCATCGCCATGATGTATGCGAATCAGGAACAGAAGCAGCAATGGCTGCGTCCGCTGGCGCAAGGCACCATGCTGGGCGCCTTTTGCCTGACGGAACCGCACACGGGCAGCGACGCCTCGGCCCTGCGCACCACCGCCACCCGCGATGGCGATGATTACATCATCAACGGCAGCAAGCAGTTCATTACCAGCGGCAAATATGCGGACGTGGCGATCGTCATGGCGGTGACCGACAAGGCGGCCGGCAAACGCGGCATCAGCGCGTTCTGGGTGCCGACCAATGCTCCCGGCTATATCGTGGCGTCTCTGGAACAGAAGATGGGCCAGCACTCGTCGGACACGGCGCAAATCCTGTTCGACAATTGCCGCATCCCCGCCGCCAACCTGATCGGCGAGGAAGGCCAAGGCTACAAGATCGCGCTGTCTGGCCTGGAAGGCGGGCGCATCGGCATCGCCTCGCAAGCGGTCGGCATGGCGCGCGCCGCCTATGAAGCGGCGCTGAGCTACGCGCGCGAGCGGGAAAGTTTCGGCAAGGCTATCTTTGAACACCAGGCGGTGCAGTTCCGCCTGGCCGACATGGCCACGCAGATCGAAGCGGCGCGCCAGCTGATACGCCACGCGGCATCGATGAAGGATGCAGGGCTGCCGTGCCTGAAGGAAGCGGCGATGGCGAAATTGTTTGCATCCGAGATGGCGGAAAAAGTGTGTTCCGACGCCATCCAGGTGCATGGCGGCTACGGCTATGTGTCGGACTTCCCGGTCGAGCGCATCTACCGCGATGTGCGCGTGTGCCAGATTTACGAGGGCACCAGCGATATTCAGAAGATACTCATCGCAAGAGCCTTGTAAAAACGCTCGGCAGTAAAGCCTCAGCGCCTTTAGAAACCGTAGCGAGCAAGCACGATATCGGATTGAGTAACGCAGCCGTACTTGGGTACGGCGAGTAACGCCGATTCGAGAGCGGGCTGCGCAGTAGGTTTATAAAGGCGCCATCCAGACGAAAAAAAAGCCCGCTAGCGCGGGCTTCATTCCAATGTATTACCAATGCTTTAATCGTGTCATGGACGCCAGTGCTATCTGCAAAGTGCCTCCTGATTTTCGGACTCCCATGCTATCTGCATGGTGACTCCAAGTGTAAGCTCGACCAACGTATCCGGAATTACAAAATCCAGTTTTTCGCACTAGTCACGCCATCGACATTACACCTGTCGGTCGCCGTACTTGAACTGGATGGTGAGAGTATCTGCAAGCAAATCTCAACCACTGAAAGAATTATAGCACAGGCTTTTGTGCGACGCAACAACCTTTTTAAATCAAGTCCTTAGCTCCAGCGGCTTGTCTTCCTCGCCGCCGCGCACCACGCGCTCGTATTCGGAAATGACCTGTGCGCCCAGCAGCAGCAAGGTGGCGCCGATTTCCAGGCTGAACATCACGACGATGGCCGTCGTCATCGAGCCGTAGACGACATTCACCTGCGACAAGGTCGAGAAATACCAGACCAGCACATGGCGCGCGATTTCCCACAGCAACGCCGCCGTCACGCCGCCCATCAGCGCATGGGTAAATGACAGCCGGCCCACCGGCATCACCAGGTAAATCGAACTCAGCACCAGGATCTCGCCCGTCAGCCCCAGCAGATACAGCAGCGCGCCCGACAAGCCTTCCAGGCCCCAGTCCTGGCGCAAAAAGCGCACGCTTTCATCGCCCATCACCTGCAAGCCGCCGGCCACCAGCGTGATCAGCAGAATGCCGACCCCGAGGCAGAGGATGTAGCAATACGGCAGGATGGCGGAAATCAGGAAATGGCGGCGCCGTATCGCCACGCGGTGGTTGAAGATCACGCTCATGGCGTTCTCCAGCACCGTGAACGCCAGCGAGCTGAAAAACAGCATGGTGACCAGCAGCAGCCAGCCGATCACGCTGCGGTTATCAAGAAAATGCGCGACCTCGGCGACGATGGCTTTCGATTGCCCGGGCACCAGCCATTCCAGATAATGGCCTATGGTGCGCAGCAATTCGTCCTCGGCGATCACGTGCGACAGCGCCACCACCACCAGCATCAATAGCGGCACGATGGACAGCAGCGAGTAATAGGCGACGGCGCCGGCCAGCAGCAAGCCCTGGTTGGCGCGAAAGCCTTTCAATACCTGCAGCACGAAGCGCAAGGGATGGCCGAGAATATACGCGCTGGCGTGGCGGTTGATCATGAACTATGTGTACCTGGTGAAGGACGCGGGCGTGGCCGTGTGCCACGCCGCCCCATGCACCATAGCATACGGACCATTCGCCTGGTTTGCCGTGCGCAAGCTAACTGACGGCCGCCTCCAGCAAGGTCACCGTCTGGCGCTCGGCATCGAGCGTGGCCAGTATGCCCATCGGCAAGGTGAACTGGTCGCGGATATGGCCGAAGGAATAGCCGGCCACAGCAGGCGCTGTCAACGGCAGCAAATGCTGGTCCAGGGTCTGGTCCAGCGTCAGGGAGCTGCCGCCATCCTCCGCTTCGCAATGCATGAACACGCCCAGCATCAGCGCCCTGGCGCGCGCCAGTCCGCCGGCCAGGTCGAGCTGGTACAACATGCGGTCAACCCGGTACGGCGCCTCGTTGATTTCTTCCAAGAACAATATGCGCTGCTCGAACTCGGCCGCATACGGCGTGCCGGCCAGCGCGCTGACCATGCACAGGTTGCCGCCGGTCAGCCGTCCCGTGGCCTGCCCGCCATGCACGGTGCGGATCGTGAAGTTGGGGTGGGTTTGCGCGCGGCGATGGTTTTCCAGCGCCATCGGGATGGTGTATTGCTCCTGCGGCTGCATCAGCACATTGCGCAAGTGCGTCACGGTGTAGTCGGAAAAGGTCGACGACGCCACCGGCCCGTGAAACGTCACCAGGCCCGTATGGCGATGGATCGCCAGGTGCAGCGCGGTAATGTCGGAGTAGCCGATCAGGATTTTCGGATTGGCCCGGATCAAGGCGTAATCGATATGCGCCAGCAATGAAATGCAGCCCGAGCCGCCGCGTATGGCCCACACGGCTTTCACTTGCGGGTCGCGAAACGCCGCGTGCAGGTCGTCCAGCCTTTGCCGCACCGTGCCCGCATAATTGCCGTTGACGGCGCGGATATGCGCCCCCAGGGTAACGCGCAGGCCCAGCGACTCCATATTGCTGATCGATCTGGCGATTTCGTCTTCATCGAGCAGGCCGGCCGGCGCCACCAGGGCGACCAGGTCGCCCTGGCGCAAGCGTGCCGGTTTGATCAGGGGATGTGCTTGCATGCGGGATCCTTTGTGCGGCGCGGCAGCGGCCAGGGCCGGTGCGCTGGCCACACCGACGGCGGCGGCCAGCATGCCGCCAAACTGGCGCCGGCTATAACTGCTGTGACTGCTCATGCGGCCCTTTTCTGGAAAAAAAAGCGGCGGCGCCAGGCGCCGCCGCTGCGTGCATGGTCCGCCGGTACGGATTACATGAACTTGTATTTCACCTGGAACGACAGGGCGCGGCCACGCGGGTCGGCCACCCGTGGGTCCCAGCCGGCGCCGACCACGTCGTCGACGTTATGTGCGGTGAACGGCGGATCCTTGTCGAACAGGTTCTGGATGCCCACCGTCAAGGTGGTGTTCTTGAAGCCAGTATAAGTGCCCGACAGGGTGTAGCTAGTATAGCTGCTGACCTTGGGATTGAAGCCCGCCGGGTATGGCAGTGCGCCGCCATTCGGCACCTGGTCCTTGTAGCCGGTGCTGTAGTTCTGTGTCAGCAAGCCGCTCCAGTCGCCGCGCGCCAGCGAGAACGAGGCATTGTGCTTCCAGCGCAAGTACAGGTCGCGCGTGTAGAAATTGCCGACATACTCCTTGTACTGCTGGCCGGCGATCTCGGCAAACTTGAAGCTCTGGGTCCAGGTACCATCGAGCGCGGCATTCCATTTGTAGCCGTTGGTGCTGCCTTCGCCACGCAAGCTCAGGTCGGCGCCACGCGTGCGCGACCCGGCCGCATTGATCCAGCCGGCCTGGATATAGTTGATGGTGTCATCCGGATTGCGGATGATGTTTTGCGGCAGCAAGGCGGCGTTCTGCAGCACGATGGTGGCCGAACGATTCAGGATGCGGTCCTTGGAGTTGATGGCCCAGTAATCGAGCGAGGCCGAATAACCCTTGACCGGTTCGATCACCATGCCCACGCTGCCCTGCTTCGAGGTTTCCGGTTTCAAAGCGGTATTGCCGCCGGAGAAATAGTTCAACCGTGCCGGGGCGCAGAAGACCGGATCGCCGGGATGGCGGCCACAACCGAGGGTATCGATCGCGCCGCTCGACAGTTCCTGGAACAGCTGGCCCGAATACAGCTGGGTAAAGCTGGGCGCCAGGAAACCCTTGTTGGCCGAACCACGGAACAGCAGCCACGAAGCCGGCTGGTACCGGAACGACACTTTCGGATTGGTCGAGGCGCCCACCAGGCTGTAGTCGTCGCGGCGCAAGGCCAGCTGCATTTCCAGGTCCTTGACGATGGGCACCAGCAATTCCGCATACACGGCCTTGACGTTGCGGCTGGCCTTTTCCAGCGCCGCATTGCCCGGCGACAGAAACACCAAGGTCGCGTCGATATCCTGGCCAAACGCATAGCTTTCACGGCGCAAATCAAAGCCGACGGCGGCCGACATGGCGCCGGCCGGCAGTTGCAGCAACTCGCCTGACACCGAGCCATCGACGGCCGTCAGCGTGGTCTTGCCATGCTGGAAATCACCACGGAACTTGGTCGACTCGATCAGGTCCTTGGCGGCCTGGCTCTGGCTCTGTCCGGCGCCCACCCACGGATTGATCACACCGCTGGCCAGCGCCGGGAACAGTTGCGCCGTGTAGGAATAGCCGTCAAGCAGCTTGGTGTTGGTCTTGCTTTGCGCATGCGACACGCCCGCCTTGTAGTCCCACTTGCCGACCGTGCCTTCGAAACCGACCAGCAGGCGCAGGTTGTCGGTGGTGTTTTCCTGGGTACGGTTGCCGAAATCGTTGGCACGCCATTTATAGGCGATCGGCTTGGTGCGGTCAAAGGTCGGGATATACGCCGACAAATCCTGGTAATACGCGCCGCCCACCGGATACAGGCCGCCGGTAGCGACCGAGGTCGGGATCTGCATCGGCGTAAATTCCGCCGTGGCCTTGGTGCGCGAACCGAGCAGCTCGACAAACATCGTATGGTCCGGGGCCAGCTTGAAGGAGGCGCGGCTGAGCAGATTGGCGCGTTCGACCGGGAAGGAAATGACATAGTCGCCGCCGTAGTCATAGGCGCACGAATACGTCGTGCGCAGCGGCGAAGTCACCTTCGACCACAGCGCCGTCTGGTATTGCGACATGCCGGCCACCGTGTCGCACTTGCCCGTAAAGCTCAGCGGATTGGCTTGCAAATATTGATTGGTACTGCCGGGTACCGTGAACGAGGTGCCCAGCGCCGTGCCGGCGCCCGTCATCTGGTTGGCAAACGGCGTGCCGGTGGTATCGGGCGACAGGCCGCGGCCCGGCTGGAAACCGTTGGCAAAGCTGCGCTGGTTCGAGCTGAGCTTGTCGTTATTGTCGACCGTCAGGCTCATCATGACGTTATAACCATCTTCTTCCAGGCTGCCATGGCCGGCCAGCAAGGAGGCGCGGCGGTTCATGCCGCCGCCCGCTTCGGTGGAATTGGTGGTGGCCGACGCTTCCACGCCGTTGTAATTGGTTTTCAGAATGAAGTTGATCACGCCGCCGATGGCGTCGGTGCCGTAGATGGCCGAAGCGCCGTCCTTGAGGATTTCCACGCGCGAAATCGCGCCCATCGGGATGGAATTGAGGTCGACCGCCTTGCCGCTGGCGCCGTGGGTGGCGATGCGGCGCCCGTTCAGCAGCACCAGGGTGCTGTTCGGGCCCAGGCCGCGCAGCGAGGCGAACGAGGCGCCGCCGCTCACCCGGTCGGCATCGGCGCCAAACACGTTATTGCCCGACGTCATATTGTTCGCACCCGTGCCATTCGACGATATGGTCGACAGCAATTGTTCTGCGCTGGTAATGCCCTGTTTTTCGATCTGGTCATAGGTGATCACCTGCACCGGCAACGCGCCTTCCTTGGCGATGCGCTTGATGCTGCTGCCCGTCACTTCGACCCGTTGCATTGCCTGCGGCGTCGCCTCTTGTGCAACGGCCGTGCCAGCCACCCCTATCAATGCCATCAACTGCGCTAGCTTCTTCAATTTCACGGGCCTTCTCCTTATTGGGCAATCGATACTTGAGTTCTTCAAGCCAGGTTGTCAGTCACATCGCTGCATCTGTCTCGCAGTACATTTTTTTATGATGTTTGCGCATGACTTTATTTGTTTTCATTTTCAGAGTAGCGCGTTGCTTCCGCCGCCAGCCAATGAAAAATGCTCTCTTAACCATAACTTTTTGGAATGAATGCCCTTTTTCAGCGCTGGCTTACTTTGCCGTGGGGCGATCCCGTGCCATATCGACATCCAGATAGCGCCAGGAAGTGAATTCCACGGGATGGCGCCTGTAGTTTTTTAGCCACGCTTGCTGCAGGTCGGCCGAGATAGGATGCGTCAGCAGCACCCATGGCGTATATGCATGGATCAGCTGCCACATATCGAAGTACAGGCTGCGCCGGCGTGGCGAATCGGACAGCAGGCGCGCCTCCTCATAGCGTTTATTGTAATCGGGCAAGTTGAAGCGGGCGTAGTTGGCTCGGCCACTGTTGGGGCCGTACAACAATTGCATAAAGTTATCACCGTCGGGGAAGTCGGCGATCCAGTTGGTCTCGAACATCTGTACCTTGCCCAGGCGCGAGGCCTTGATGATTTCCGTCTTTTTGTCGCTCTTGAATTCCACGCGCAGGCCGATGGCGTTCAGATTGCGGCGCCATAACTCATCGCGCAGCCGCCCCACCATGCTCGCCTCCGTGTGCATGGTGAGTATCAATGGCGTGCCGTCGGGCTGGCTGCGAAAGCCATTGGCGCCCAGCTTGTAGCCAAAGCGGTCGAGCAGTGCGCGCGCCAGCGCCGGGTCGTAATTGACGGGGCTGCGATAGGTCTTGTCATAGCCCAGCACATTCGGTGGCAGCGGCGACTGCGCCGGCAGCGCCAGGCCCTTTTTCAGCAGCGCGATATCTTCACCGCTGTTGTAACTGAGCGCGATCGCGCGCCGCAGGGCCAGCCTGGCCTTGCTGTAGCCACCGAGCACGGGGTCGTCCATATTCATCCACATGTAATACGTTTGCAGCACGGGAAAACGTTCCAGGGTGATGCCTTTGGCCGCCAGTTCCGGCTTCAGGCCGCCATTGGCCAGCACCATGTCGGTCAGCGATTCGGGCACCTGCTCCAGGTAGTCGAACTCGCCTTTGAGGAAACCCAGCATGCGCGACTGGTATTCCTCGACGATGCGCACTTCGATGCGCTCGACCAGCGGCAGTTTTTTGCCTTCCAGAGACTGTGCAATCAGCTGGTCCGCCGGCGGCAGCACTTTCAGTACGGCGGCGTCCGTATGAAACACGGTGGCGCGGAAATTCGGGTTGGCCTGCAGCACGATCTTGTCGCTGCGCTTCCATTCGGTGATCATGAATGGCCCGGTGCCTACCGGATGGTTGCCCAGCTGGCCAGGCGCCTTGTAGGCTTCGGCCACTTCGCGCGCCACCACGCCGGTGGCCGGCATCGCCAGGTAAAACAAAAAGTTCGGATCGATGCTGTTCAGGCGTATGCGCAAAGTGTATTTGTCCAGCGCCTGTAGACCTGCGATCGGCGTGTCGTAGCTGAAATTTTTCTTCAGCGCCGCGTCGCCCACCAGCTTGTCCTCCAGCAGGAACAGCCATGGCGACTTCAACGCCGGGTCGTACAGCCGCGTCAGGCTGTACACATAGTCTTGCGCCGTCACTTCGCGCGGCTTGCCCTTGAAAGCGGGGTCGGGTGTAAAGAACACGCCGGGCTGGATCTGGAAAGTGTAGCTCAGGCCGCCATCGTCGACCTTGGGCAGGCCACGCGCCGTATTGCCCTGCAGCTTGACCGGACGCGCCAGGTAGTCGTAGCGCAGCAGCGGGTCGAACACGTTTTCCATCAGGTTCAGGCTGGCCAGGTCGGAGGCTACGGCCGGGTCCAGGCCGGTCTCGCTGGTGCTCAGGAAAAAATGCAGAGTCTTGCCGGCGGCATCAGCTGCGGCGTGGCTGACTGTGGCAAACAGAGTCAACAACGCCAGGCCGGCGGCGCAGGCGGTTTTACGCAAAAACATCATCAGTGATCCAGTACAGGTGAAGGCAGGCATTGCCCCAGACTACGCGGGCAAACACCAGGACGCCAATGAAAACAGGCGGACAGCTTATAACTTTTTGGCATGCGGAGGCTGCATTCTTTCATCAACGTGCGGCACGCTGCCTCTATACTTTGCTTGCAGGTATTTTTCCCGTCTTGAACCCTAGAATTGATCATCCATGGCACTTAATTACATCTGGTCCGGCTTTTTTCTCGTAGGTTTTCTGGCCGCCGTGCTGCAGTGGCTGTTCCTGGGCGATACCGATATCTTCAAGCGCATTATCGACGGCACCTTCGAGACGGCGCGCATGGGCGTGATGGATATCGCGCTGCCGCTGGCCGGCGTGATGACCTTGTGGCTGGGCATCATGAATATCGGCGAAAAGGCGGGCATAGTCGGCTGGCTGGCGAAAGTGATCGCTCCCTTTTTCTCACGGATCTTTCCGGAAATTCCCAAGGACCATCCGGCCACCGGCCATATGGTGATGAATTTCTCGGCCAACCTGCTCGGGCTGGACAACGCGGCCACGCCATTCGGCCTGAAAGCGATGGAAAGCCTGCAGACCCTCAACCCCAACAAGGACGAGGCGACCAATGCGCAGATCATGTTCCTGGTGCTGCATACCTCGGGCCTGACCCTGATACCGCTGGCCATCATGGCGCAGCGCTCCATCCTCGGCGCCGCCGATCCGTCCGACATCTTTATTCCTTGCATGATCGCCACCTATGTCGCCACCGTGGTCGGCATTATCACGGTGTCGATCAAGCAGCGCATCAACCTGCTCAACAGCGTCGTGCTGAGCTGGCTGGGCGGCATGACGGCCGCCATCGTCGCCATGATCTGGTATTTCACGCAGTACCTGACGAAACAGGAAATCGAGCTGGTCTCGAAGGTGGTCAGCAACCTGGTCCTGATCAGCGTGATCGCCATCTTCATCATCGGCGCGCTGCGCAAAAAGGTAAATGTCTATGACGCCTTTATCGAAGGCGCAAAAGGCGGCATCCAGACCTCGATCACCGTGATTCCCTACCTGGTCGGCATGCTGGTGGCCATCAGCGTGATCCGCAACGCGGGGGTCTTCAATTTTGTCATGAGCGGCTTTAACTGGTTCTTTGCCAACCTGGGCATCAATACGGATTTCGTGCCCGCCCTGCCGACCGCCATGATGAAGCCGCTCAGCGGCTCCGGCTCGAAAGCCATGATGATCGACGCCATGAATACCTACGGCGTCGACTCCTTTGTCGGCCGCCTGGCCTGCGTATTCCAGGGCTCGGCCGACACCACCTTCTATATCGTGGCCCTATACTTTGGCTCGGTCGGCATCCGCAAGACGCGCTATGCGATCACGGCCGGCCTGATCGCCGACCTGGCCGGCGTGATCACCGCCGTGTTTGTCGCCTACGTCTTTTTCCATTAAGGAGCTCCATGTTACGTCCTGTCCTGATCGCCGCGCTGCTCGCTGGCCTTGGCCTGTCGACGGCGCACGCGCAATTGCCGGAATCGGTCAGCGTTCTGCTGCGCAGCGCCAATATTCCCGAGGACGCCATGGGTGCCATCGTCCTGCGCGGCAATACGGTGGTGATGTCGCATGGCGCCGAGCGCAGCATGCAGCCGGCGTCGACCATGAAACTGGTGACCACCGCCGTGGGCCTCGAGCAGCTGGGCCCCACCTTTCGCGGCCGCACCGAGCTGCGCACCAGCGCCGACGTCATCAATGGCGTGCTGAAAGGCGACCTGATCCTGCGCGGCGGCGCCGATACGGACTTCAACGCGGACGTGCTCGAGCACATGCTGCAAACCCTGCGCAACCAGGGCATCGTGAAAATCAAGGGCGACCTGATCCTCGACCGCCAGCTGTTCCAGCCGGCGCGGCCAGACATCGGTGCGCCACCGTTCGATGAATCGGCCGAGTTCCGCTACAACGTGATTCCCGATGCCTTGCTGCTGAACACGAACTTGCTCGATATCGAACTGAGCTCGACCACGCAGCAACTGAACCTCCTGATGCTGCCGGCGCTCGAGAATGTGACGATCAGCAGCGACATGACCCTGGTAAAAGGCAATTGCGCGCGCTGGGAAGACGGCTGGCGACCGCCCGAGTACCGGCGCGACGTCAGTGGCAGGCTGCAGGTTGTCCTGCACGGCACCTTCCCGCAAAATTGCCGCAAGGCCTTCAGCATCAATGTGCTCGATCGCACCGATTATGCAGACCGCCTGTTCCGCACGACCTGGAAACGGCTGGGCGGCAGCATCACAGGCAGCGTGCGTGAAGCGCCACCGACAGGATTGCCGCCCACAGCCGAACCGGTCGGCACGCGCATGCTGGCCGACCATGTGGCGCGCGCGCTGCCGGAAGTGCTGCGTGACATCAATAAGTCGTCCGACAATACCCTGGCCCGCACCTTGTTTCTCAGCATCGGCAGCCTGCAAAGCGATGGCTGGCTGGGCAGCCGCCCGGCGGCCATGACGGCGCCCGAAGACACGGCCACGCGCTCGCGGCAAGTCATCCAGGACTGGATGCGGCGCCACAATATCAATACTGAAAACATGCTGATCGACAATGGCTCCGGCCTGTCGCGCACCGGTCGCATTGCGCCGGCGCAGCTGGCCGGTGTGCTGCAGGCGATGCAGCAAAGCGTGTGGGCGCCCGAGTTCCAGTCCAGCCTGCCCATCGTCGCGTTGGACGGCACCATGCGCAAGCGTCTGCTGGGCAGCCCGGCCGCCGCACGTGCGCGCATCAAGACGGGAACGTTAAAGAATGTGGTGGCCATCGCCGGCTATGTGCCGGATGCCAACAACCAGCAATGCGTGGTGGTAGCCATGATCAATAGCGACCTGGCCGGCAATGGCCGGGCCGCCGTCGATGCGCTGATCGAGTGGGTAGCGCGTAGGTCGGATTAGCGGCGAAGCCGCGTAATCCGACACCACCACGGTCGCGGCCAACAATGTTGTCGGATACGGTCGCAGCCAACAATGTTGTCGGATTACGGGCCTGCGGCCCTAATCCGACCTACGCTCTTTTCGCCAGACGAAAAAAAACCCCGACCATTGCTGGCGGGGTTTTTCTCTACTGCGAATAACAAGCCTGACGATAACCTACTTTCACACTGGTTGCAGCACTATCATCGGCGCAAAGTTGTTTCACGGTCCTGTTCGGGATGGGAAGGGGTGGGACCAACTTGCTATGGTCATC
>NZ_LOCQ01000042.1 GCF_001677885.1 Janthinobacterium psychrotolerans
TGCTGCTGGCGAAATTGCTCACCGAAGCGGGCCTGCCGGACGGCGTGTTCAATGTGGTGCAGGGCGACAAGGAAGCCGTCGATGGCTTGCTGCACCACCCCGATGTGCGCGCCGTCAGCTTTGTCGGTTCCACGCCGATCGCCGAATATATCTACGCCACCGGCTGCGCGCAGGGTAAACGCGTGCAGGCCCTGGGTGGCGCGAAAAACCATATGGTGGTGATGCCCGACGCCGATATTGCACAAACCGTCGACGCGCTGATGGGCGCCGCCTTCGGTTCGGCCGGCGAGCGCTGCATGGCCATTTCGGTGGTGGTGGCGGTCGGCAATGTGGCCGACCAGCTGGTCGAAGCCTTGCTGCCGCGCATCGCCGAACTGAAAATCACGCAAGGCATGGATCTGAAAGCCGAAATGGGCCCGGTGGTCACGCAAGTGCACAAGGATAAAATTGCCGGCTATATCGCCACCGGCGTGAAAGAGGGCGCAACACTGCTGGCCGACGGGCGCGGCTTGGTGCTGCCCGGCCATGAAAACGGCTTTTTCCTCGGTGGCAGCCTGTTCGACCATGTGACGCCGGAAATGACCATCTACCAGGAAGAGATCTTCGGGCCGGTGCTGTGCATCGTGCGCGTGCCGGACTTTGCTACTGCGCTGGACCTGGTCAACGCCCATGAATACGGCAACGGCACGGCGATCTACACGCGCGACGGCAATACGGCGCGCGAATACACGCACCGGGTGCAGGTGGGGATGGTGGGGGTCAATGTGCCGATTCCCGTGCCGATGGCCTTCCACAGTTTCGGAGGCTGGAAACGCAGCCTGTTCGGCGACCACCACGCGCACGGCCCGGAAGCGGTGCGTTTCTATACCAAACAGAAAGCGGTCACCCAGCGCTGGCCGGCCTCGACGGCGGCGGGGGCGGAATTTGCCATGCCGACCATGAAATAAAAAAGGTGGTTTGATTCTTGCTTGATGCAATGGTAACTGTAGCCATTGTAGAGAGCCCATGACGTCCAGCCGTAATCCGCCGCATGCCGAGCGTCCCTTGCGCATCGTGGTCGTCAATACCATTGTCGACCACGCTGTGCACACGGACCTGGCGCTGGCTGCCCAGGTGCAGCGCGGCAATGCCTTGCGCATCGGCCTGCTTGAAGCAGGCTATGACATTATCGCCTCGCTGCCTGCCGACCTCTATCTGCCCGAGCGCATCGCCCAGCTGCAGCCCGACCTGATCATTATCGACGCCGAATCCGATGCACGCGACGTGCTCGAGCATATCGTGATCGCCACGCGCGATGAGCGCCGCCCCATCGTCCTGTTCACCGAAGACGGCGCCACCGCCAGCATCGACGCGGCCATGGCGGCCGGCGTGTCGGCCTATATCGTGGCCGGCCTGCAGTCCGAACGCATCGCGCCGGTGCTGAACGTGGCGCTGTCGCGCTTTCGCCAGGAGGAAAAGCTGCGCGCCGAACTTGATGACACGCGCCACAAGCTGGCCGATCGCAAGGTGGTCGAGCGCGCCAAGGGCCTGTTGATGACACATCATGGCCTGACCGAAGAGCAGGCCTACCAGCGATTGCGCAGCATGGCCATGAACAAGAAGCTGAAACTGGCGGAGATCGCCCAGCGCATTATCGATGTCGAGGACTTGCTGGGCTGAGCTCGCATTACCACCGGCTGGCCCATCGTGGTGCGATGCACCATCGCGGTGCATTCTTGCCGGGATTGAGCGCCAAATCACGGCATGGCGCTGGCATGCTCTTTGCTGCTCTGATCATCAAAGATGTTTTTCAAGGAATCGCATGATGCAGGAAACAAGTGGCAGCGCCCAGCTGAGCCGTGCGGCCAGGCCGGAAAAACAAGTGGTCAGGATCGGCTATCTGCCGCTGACCGATTGCGCCTCGCTGTTGATGGCATCAACACTGGGTTTCGATGAGAAGCACGGCATCAAGATCGAACTGAGCCGCGAGAGTTCCTGGGCCGGCGTGCGCGACAAGCTGGGCAATGGCGAACTCGACGTGGCCCATGTGCTGTACGGGCTGGTATTCGGCGTGCAGATGGGCATCGGCGGCCAGCAGCACGACATGGCCGTGCTGATGAATTTGAACCATAACGGCCAGTCGGTTGCCGTGTCGGGTGACCTGGCACGCGCCGGCGCCATCGACGGCCCATCGCTGGCGCGGCAGGTACGCGGCAGCGCGCGGCCGCCCGTGTTTGCGCATACCTTCCCGACCGGCAACCACGCGATGCTGCTGCACTACTGGCTGGCCGCGCACGGCATCGATCCGGTGCGCGATGCGCGCCTGATGACGGTGCCGCCGTCGCAGATGGTGGCGGCCTTGCGCGCCGGCCAGATGGATGGCTTTTGCGCCGGCGAGCCGTGGGGCTACAAGGCCGTGGTCGACGGCGTGGGCGTGACGGCCACCAGCAGCGGCGCCATCTGGCCCGATCATCCGGGCAAGGTGCTGGGCACCAGCTCCGCTTTTGCGCAGGCGCATCCGAATACCTGCCGCGCCCTGATCGCTGCCGTGCTCGAAGCGGGCCGCTGGATCGACGCCAGCGATACCAACCGCCTGCAGATGGCGGCCGCGCTGGCCGCGCCCGCGTATCTGAATACGCCACAGCAATTGCTGGCGCCGCGCATTCTCGGCCACTACCAGGACGGCGTCGGCAAGACCTGGAATGAAGACCATGGCTTGCGTTTCCATCGTGACGGCGCGGTCAATTTTCCGTATCTGTCCGACGGCATGTGGTTCATGACCCAGCACCGGCGCTGGGGCCTGCTGCGCGACGAACCCGACTACCTGGCCGTGGCCCGGCAGGTCAGCCGCCTCGACCTGTACCGCCAGGCGGCCGATATCACGGGCACGCCGGTTCCCGCCAGCCCCATGCGCGCCTCGACCCTGTGCGATGGCGTGCTGTGGGATGGCAGCAATCCCGAGCAGTATGCGGCCGCGTTCGCGATCCGCCACTTTTTTTGACGTTTTTGCTGACAATACGAGAGGCTATCATGGCACAAGGCTACGTTACACTGGTGGGCGCCGGTCCCGGCGACCCGGACCTGCTCACCTTGAAGGCGGCCAAGGCGATCGCCGCCGCCGACGTGGTGCTGATCGACGACCTGGTCAATCCGGCCATGCTGGCCCATGCGCCGCCCGGCGTGCGGGTGGTGGAGGTGGGCAAGCGCGGCGGTTGCGCCTCGACGCCGCAGGCTTTCATCGAACGGCTGATGCTGGCCGAGGCGCGCGCCGGCCTGCATGTGGTGCGCCTGAAAGGGGGCGACCCCTATCTGTTCGGACGCGGCGGCGAAGAGCGCGCCTATTTGCGCAGCCACGGCGTACGGGTCGAGGTGGTGCCCGGCATCAGCAGCGGCCTGGCCGCGCCGTCGGCCATCGGCGTGCCGCTGACCCACCGCAGCTGGAGCCAGGGGGCGATTTTCGTCACCGGCCACGGCAAGGATGCGGCGTCCGAGCCGAACTGGGCGGCGCTGGCGCAAAGCGGGCTGACCCTGGTGATCTACATGGGCGTGGCGCGCGTGGCGGCGATCCAGGCGGGCCTGCTGGCCGGCGGCATGGCGGCCGGCACGCCGGTGGCCGTGGTGCAGTCGGCCAGCTGCGACGCGCAGCGCCAGTTGCTCAGTACCTTGCAGGACTTGCCACGGGACCTGCAGGCCAGCGGCCTGGGCAGTCCCAGCATTATCGTGGTCGGCGATGTGGTGCGCTGTGCCGACGCCTGGGACGCGCATGGCAGCATGGCGGGTGGCGCAAAGACGCTGGCCGAGGCAGGCTGAAGGGAAATTTTTTGCCGGATGTGCATTGCTTGCAAGCTTTGATAGTATCCTCATGACAAGCGGGGCATGGCGCCCGCAGGCTGAGGAACCGGAATAAGCGATCGACAATGCATAATCTGAGCACGAGCTGGACAGTATCACAAGCGAGGATCTGGCTGGGTGGCGCACTGCTGGCGCTGGCAATCGGCGGCGCGCTGTATGCGGGAGCATTGCGCACCATCAACGACGATGCGCGCCAGCGCTTTGACAATCTCGCCTACGGCGCTCAGCAGAGCCTGACGGCGCGCGTGAAAAGTTATTCCGACCTGCTGCGCGGCCTCGAAGCGCTGCTGCGCACCGATGAACACCTGTCGCGCAAGCAGTTCCACGACTATGTGTCCGGGCTCGATATCGCGCGCCAGTTCCCGGCCATCGAATCACTGAACTACGCGGTCTACGTGCCAGCGGGCCGGCGCGACGCCTTTGTCGACGCCGTGCGCGCCGACGACAGCCTGGTGACGGGCGGCTATCCCGCCTTCGAGATCCGTCCGCCGGGCCGGCGCGACGGCTACACCGTGCTCACTTTCCTTGAGCCCGATGCACTGGTGGCCGAGCGCCAGGGGGTCGATATCGGCGCCAATCCGGCCATCGCGCAGGCGCTGGCGCAGGCGCGCGACAGTGGCGAGATCAGCGCGTCGGGCCAGGTGATCATGATCAAGGGGCCGCCGGCGCGCGTCGGCCTGGGCATGCGTTTGCCGGTCTACCATAACGGCATGCCGCGCAGCACCGTTGCCGAGCGCCGCGCCGCCTACAAGGGCTCGGTCGGCATCGGCTTTGGCGTGGCGCAACTGGTGCATAGCGCCCTTGAAGGCAGCACCTTGCAGCCGCTGCACCTGACCTTGTACAGCACCACCAGGCCTGCCGTGCCCGGCACTGCGCTGCAACTGGCGCCTGACGACCGGCTGCTGTTCAACGATAACGCCGACCTGGCGGCGCCGACCGCCACACCGGGCCAGGACAGCGCCTATTTCGACGGCCTGCTGCCGATCGAATACCACGGCGGGGCCTGGAAGGCGCATTTCCGCGTGCGCAAAAGTGAGCTTTACAGCAATTTCGACCGTTACCTGCCGGCCCTGGCGCTGGTCGTGGGCGTGGCCGGCACCTTGCTGGCGTACGGCTATATGCTGATGCTGTACCGCTCGCGCCGCAGCGCCATCGGCCAGCGCATGCTGCTCGACACGGTGCTCGACAGCGTCGACGCCTATGTCTACATGAAGGATGAACACCTGCGCTTTCGCTACGTAAACGCGCGCATGCTGGAGATACTCGGGCGGCCCGTGGAGCAGATCCTGGGTCGCCAGGCCGGTGAACTGATCGGCGAGGAGCTGGCGGCGAGTTTTCATGGCCGCGAACAGCAGATCTGCGCCACCGGCGTCAAGTTCATCGGCGAAGAGCGCTTCGTCGACATGGATGGCCGGGTCCATCATTTGTGGAGCGTGAAAGTGCCGATGGGCCCGCCTGGTGCCATCACCGGCCTGATCGGCCTGTCGACGGACGTGACCGAACTGCACCGTCTGAAAGAGCAGGCCGACGCGGCCAGCCAGGCCAAGAGCGACTTCCTGTCGAACATGAGCCATGAAATCCGCACGCCGATGAACAGCATTATCGGCATGGCCCACCTGGCGCTGAAATCGGTGGCCGACGCGCGCCAGCGCGACTACCTGCAAAAAATCTTCCATTCGGGCCAGCACCTGCTGGGCCTGATCAACGATATCCTCGATTTTTCCAAGATCGAGGCGGGCAAGCTGGAACTGGAAGTGAGGCAGTTCCGGCTCGATACCCTGCTGGCGAATATTTCCAGCCAGCTCGGCGAGGCGGCCGCCGCCAAGCGTTTGCAACTGCATTTCGACATCGCGCGCGACCTGCCGCAGCGCTGGTGCGGCGACGCCCTGCGGCTGGAACAGGTATTGCTGAACCTGACCAGCAACGCCATCAAGTTTTCCGACCACGGCGAGGTGTTCGTGCGCGTGCGCCAGGCCGAAGAGGGCGCGCGCCACGCCATGCTGCGTTTCGAGGTGCAGGACAGCGGCATCGGCATGAGCCAGGAAGAAGTGTCGCAGCTGTTCCGCTCCTTCCACCAGGCCGACACGTCGACCACGCGCAAGTACGGCGGCAGCGGGCTGGGACTGGTGATCAGCAAACAGCTGGCCGAACTGATGGGGGGCAAGGTGGGCGTGCACAGCCAGCCGGATCTGGGCAGCACCTTCTGGTTTACGGCACGCCTGGACAAATACGCGGGCGTGCCGGAAGACAGCGCCGCCGATGGGGAGCCGCCCCTGCTGGACGTGATACGCGGCGCCTCCATCCTGCTGGTGGAAGACAATGTCTTCAGCCAGCAGGTCGGCTGCGAACTGCTGGAAGACGCCGGCGCCATCGTGCGGGTGGCCAACAACGGCCGCGAAGCGCTGGAACTGCTGGCCCAGCAAAGCTATGACTGCGTGCTGATGGACGTGCAGATGCCAGAGATGGATGGCTTCGAGGCCACCCGACGCATCCGCGCCGATCCGTTGCTGGCGGGCCTGCTGGTGATCGCCATGACGGCCAATGCGGGCAGCGAAGACAGGGTGCGTTGCCTGGAGGCGGGCATGGATGAATTCCTCACCAAGCCAATCGCGCCCATGCTGCTGTTCCAGTTGCTGGCCAAATGGCTGCGCCGGCGTGGCGGCATCGGCAACGTGGCGCCGGCGCCCGCGTCCGTGCTGACGGCGGCCGGCGTGCGCGATACGGCCGTGCTCGAGGTGGCGGCCTTGTCGCTGACCTTCAGCAACGATCCCGTCAAGATGCGCAAGTACGCCCAGCTGTTCCTCGACACGGCGCGCGACGGCCTGGCCGAAATGGAGCAGGCGCTGGCGCTGGAAGACCTGAACCGCCTGGCCGACCTGGGCCACCGCACCAAGTCGTCGGCGCTGGCGGTCGGCGCCAATGCGTTTGCGGCGCTGTGCCTGGCGCTGGAAAACCTGCGCCGCGGCGGCGACCTGGCGCAGGCGCGCGCACTGATGGCGCAAACGGGGCCGGCGCTGGCGCGGGTGGCCGAACAAATTTCCCTCGGTTTTGCCAACAGCGACACCACTTGACGCAGGCAGCGGTGATAATAGGCGTCTACCCAACCTGAACCTCACCGCATGCCTACTCCCATCACGCCCGGTCTGTTGATTTTGCACGGTAACCAGCTCGAACACCTGCGCGCCGCCGTCTTCCAGTGGCTGCGCAACCATCCGCTGGCGCCGCTGGAAACCGATATCTTCCTGGTGCAGTCGAATGGCGTGGCCGAGTGGCTGAAAATCGCGCTGGCCGAGGAAATGGGGGTGTGCGCGGCCACCCGCATCGCCTTGCCGGCGCGGCTGCTGTGGGAAAGCTACCGGGGCATGCTGGGCCGCGAAAGAGTGCCGCGCGTGTCGCCGTTCGACAAGTCGCCGCTCACCTGGCGTTTGATGCGGCTGCTGCCGTCCCTGCTGGCCGAGCCCGTGTTCGCGCCGCTGCGCTACTTCCTGGCCGATGGCGACTGCGAACGGCGGCTGCAGCTGGCCGAGCGCCTGGCCGACCTGTTCGACCAGTACCAGGTGTACCGCGCAGACTGGCTGGCCGACTGGGCGGCCGGGCTCAATGTGCTGAAAACGGCGCGCGGCGAGGCTGTCGAACTCAAGGAAGAACAGTTGTGGCAGCCGCAGCTGTGGCGCGCCGTCAACGCCGACGTCGAGGCCTCCCTGCGCGACACGGGCCGCGCCGATATCCACGACGCCTTCCTGGCGACGATCGCCGCCGGTGAGCTTCCCGCCGGCAAGCTGCCGCGCCGGGTGGTGCTGTTCGGCGTGTCGGCCCTGCCGTATCAAACCCTGCAGGCGCTGGCGGCGCTGGCGCGCCACACGCAGGTGGTGCTGGCCGTGCCGAACCCCTGCCAGTACTACTGGGGCGACATCATCGAAGGGCGCGACCTGCTGCGCGCCAGCTACAAGCGCCAGCGGCAGCGCAACGGCCACGACCTGGCCGAGCTGCCGCTGGAACAACTGCATGCGCACAGCCATCCGCTGCTGGCCAGCTGGGGCCGGCAAGGGCGCGACTTTATCCGCATGCTCGACGAGTTCGACGAACAGGCGCACGCCGAGGGGCGCGACGACAGCCTGCGCATCGACCTGTTCGGCGCAGAGCAGGGCGTCACGTTATTGCAGCAGGTGCAAGTCGCCATCCGCGAACTGCGCCCGCTCGGCGAACACGAGCAGGCGCCGCCAGAAGACGGCGACCGCTCGATCGAATTCCATGTCGCGCACAGCGTGCAGCGCGAGGTCGAAGTGCTGCACGACCAGCTGCTGGCCATGTTTGCGCAGAGCAGCCAGACCGGCCTGCGCCCGCGCGACGTGGTGGTGATGGTGCCCGATATCGATGTATTTACGGCGGCGATCCACGCCGTCTTCGGCCAGCACCGCCGGCTTGATCCGCGCTTTATCCCGTTCGAGATCGGCGACGTCAAGGACCGCAGCGTCAATCCCTTGCTGGTCGCGCTCGAATGGCTGCTGCAGCTGCCGCTGCAGCGCTGCCGCCAGAGCGAGGTGCGCGACCTGCTCGACGTGCCGGCGCTGGCCGCGCGCTTCGGCCTGCAGGGTGATGATCTCGATACGCTCGGCGCCTGGATCGAAGGCGCCGGCGTGCGCTGGGGCCTGGACCGCGAACATCGCGCCGGCCTGGGCCTGGGCGCGGCCGGCGAGCAGAACGCGTGGCTGTTCGGCGTGCGGCGCATGCTGCTCGGCTACGCCAGCGGTGGCGGCGCCAGCTTCGACGGCATCGAACCGTATGCGGAAGTGGGCGGCCTCGACGCCGCGCTGGCGGGCTCGCTGGCGCAACTGGTCGAAGCGCTGCTGCACTGGCGCGCCGTGCTGGCGCAATGGCGCACCCCGGCTGACTGGGGCGTGCAGGCAAGGGCGCTGCTGGCGGCTTTTTTTGAAGCCGGCGACGAGGGCGACCGCCTGACCCTGGCGCAGCTCGAAGGCGCGCTGCAGGGCTGGCTGGAAACCTGCGAGCATGCCGGTTTTGTCGAGACCGTACCGCTGGACGTCTTGCGCGTGGCCTGGCTCGGCGCGCTCGACGAACCGACCCTGAACCACCAGTTCGTCTCCGGCGGCGTGACCTTCTGCACCCTGATGCCGATGCGCGCCGTGCCGTTTCGCGTGGTGTGCCTGCTGGGCATGAACGATGGCGACTTCCCGCGCCGCGCGCCCAAGGCCGATTTCGACCTGCTGGCGCTGCCCGGCATGGCGCGCCCCGGCGACCGTTCGCGCCGTGACGACGACCGCTACCTGATGCTCGAAGCCCTGCTGGCCGCGCGCGACAAGCTGTACGTGAGCTGGGTCGGGCGCAATGTGCGCGACAACTCCGAGCAGCCGCCGTCGGTGCTGGTGTCGCAGCTGCGCGACTACCTGGCCGCCGGCTGGTCGCTGGACCGGGGTTTGACGACGCTGACCACCGAACACGCGCTACAGCCGTTCAGCCGCCGCTATTTCGAAGCTGGCGGCCTGTTGACCTATGCCGGTGAATGGAGAGTCGCCCATGCCGATGCGGACCAGGCGCCCGATTTGCTGGCGCTGGGGCCGTATGAGCTCAATTCCGATACGCGCCTGAGCCTGGGCGAGCTGGCCAGCTTTGTGCGCCAGCCCGTCAGGTATTTCTTCCGCCGCCGCCTCTCCGTGCACTTTGCCGATGCCGCCATGCTGGGCGAGGATGAAGAGCCGTTCGGCCTGAATGCGCTCGAGCGCTATCTGCTGGAAGACACCATGCTGGACGATGGCGGCGCCGTGGAAGAATTGGACGATGTGCGCGCCAGCTTGCAGGCGCGCGCAGACAAGCTGGCGCGCGAAGGCGTGCTGCCGATCGGCCTGATCGGCCGGCAGGTGCAGGAGCAGCTGGTCGACGCGCTGGTGCCGGTGCGCAGCGCGTGGCTGTCGTTGCGCGCCTCGTTTCCGGTGGCGGCCGACAAGCGCGCCATTACGCTGCCGTTTGGCGAACTGCTGGTCGAAGACTGGCTCGACAAGCTGCGCAGCAACGGGACCGGGACGGCCTGGCTGGAACAGATTTCATCGAAGGTGCTCGACAAGTCGGGGCTGGCGCGTGGCGACAAGCTGATGCTGATGTGGCTGCGCCAGCTGGCCGCCGCCGCCATCGGCTTTCCCGTCACCGGCTACCTGGTGGCGCGCGACGCCATCGTCAGCATGGCGCCGCTCGACCCGGCCGCCTCGCGCGAGGCGCTGGCCAGCTTGCTGGCGCTATGGCGCGAAGGCATGAACCACCCGCTGCCGACGGCCTGCAAGACCGGCCTGGCGCTGGTGCAGGACGGCGATCCGCGCGCCGTGTATGACGGCGGCTTCGAGATCGGCGGCGAGCGCGAGGAGCTGTGCCTGGCCCGCTTGTGGCCCGAGTTCTCGGCCCTGGCGCAAGAGGAAGCCTGGGAAGACTGCACGCGCGAGCTGTATGGCCCGCTGGCCGACTGGCTGCGCGAGCACGTGACCCTGGACCCGATTACGGGCATCAACGCCGACGGAGAAGAATAATGGCCAGTCATCTGCTCAATCCCCTGGCGTTTCCGCTGCACGGCTCGCGCCTGATCGAAGCGTCGGCCGGCACCGGCAAGACCTGGACCATCGCCGCGCTGTATGTGCGGCTGGTACTGGGCCACGGCGCGGGCCATGGCGGCGACGGCACGGCTTTCGTGCGCCCGCTGCTGCCGGCCGATATCCTGGTGATGACGTTTACCCGCGCCGCCACGCGCGAACTGTCGAACCGGGTGCGCGAGCGGCTGATCGAGGCCGCCGCGTACTTCCGCAATGAAGCCAATGGCGGCGATCCGTTTCTCGATGCGCTGCTCGACTCGTATCCGGACGACAGTGCGCGGCAAAAGGCGGCGCACCGGCTGATGCTGGCCGCCGAAACGATGGACGAGGCGGCGATCTTTACCATCGATGCCTGGTGCCAGCGCATGCTGCGCGAACATGCCTTCGACAGCGGCAGCCTGTTCGACGAAGAGCTGGTCAGCGACGAGCAGGCCCTGTTCGAGGATGCGGCCCACGACTACTGGCGCCAGCAGGTCTACCCGCTGCGCGAGCAGGCGCTGGCCGTGCTGCTCGATTGCTGGCCCGATGTGGCAGCGCTCAAAAAAGCCGTGCGCGAGCTGGCGCGCCGGCCCGGCATGATGGGCCTGGGCAGCGACGAATCGCTGTCGTCGCTGGTCCAGCGCGAACAGCAGGCGCTGGCGGCGCAACTGGCGGGCCTGAAGCAGGGCTGGGCCGCGCGCGCCGACGCCATGGAAGCATGGATTGCCGGGCATCGCGCCGACAATGCCAAGTGCTTCAACGGCGTCAAGATGAAGCCCGAGAACCTGGCCAAATGGTTCGACGGTTTCAGGCGCTGGGCGCAGGACCCCTTGCTGTTGATGCCGGCGGTCACCGACAAGGCATGGGAGCGCCTGACGCCGTCCGGCATCGAGGATGCGTTTGCCAAGAATTTCATGGCCAGCGTGCCCGCATGTTTTGAACACACGCAGCAGCTGGCGCAGGAACTGGCGGCCATCACGCCGCTGGCCCATACCCTGCACCTGCATGCGGCGGCAAAGATCGCGCGGCGCATGGACCAGCTCAAGCGCCAGTCGCGCCAGTTCGGCTTTGCCGACATGCTGCAGCGGCTGCATGACGCGCTGGCCGGCGAAAACGGCGCGGCGCTGCGCCAGCGCATCGTGGAGCAATACCCGCTGGCGATGGTCGACGAATTCCAGGATACGGCCCCAGGCCAGTACCAGATCTTCAACCTGCTGTACCGGATCGCCGACAACGACCCGGCCCAGGGCCTGTTCCTGATCGGCGACCCGAAGCAGTCGATCTACGGCTTTCGCGGCGCCGACATTCAAAGCTACCTGGCGGCGCGGCGCGCCACCGAAGGACGCCATTACCAGCTGGGCACCAACTACCGTTCGACGGCGCCGCTGGTGGCGGCCGTCAATCAATTGTTCCTGCACGCCGAGCGCCCCGAAGTACCGAAGGGCGCCTTCCGCTACCGCACAAGCGACGCCAATCCGCTGCCGTTCGAAGCGGTCGACGCCAAGGGCAGAAGTGAACAGCTGGTCAGCAGCGACGGCGCGCTGCCGGCGCTGCTGGCCGCCTGCGCCAGCGACGAGTCCTTGCGCGGCGAGTCCTACCGCGCGTATTTTGCCGACCATTGCGCCGAGCATATCGTCGCCATGCTGAACGACCCGCAAGCAGGTTTCGACGGCCCGGACGGCTTTGCGCGGCTGCAGCCGGCCGATATCGCCGTGCTGGTGCGCGACCGCAAGGAGGCGGGCGCGGTGCGGCGCGCGCTGGCGCGCCGGCGCGTGGCCAGCGTGTATTTGTCCGACAAGGATTCCGTCATCGACAGCGAGGAGGCGCAGGATGTCTTGCGCTGGCTGGCGGCGTTGGCCAATCCGCTCGATGGCGCCCTGGCGCGCGCAGCATTCGCCACCCGCACCATCGCCCTGCCGCTGGGCGAGCTGGCGCGTTTGTCCAGCGACGAGCTGGAATGGGAGCGGCGCATCGAGCAGTTAAAGGCCCTGCACCTGATCTGGCAGCGCCAGGGCGTGCTGGCCATGCTGCGCCGCTTTATCCACGAGCTGCAGCTGCCGGCCATGCTGCTGCAGCAGACCGGTGGCGAACGGCGCCTGACCAATCTGCTGCACCTGGCCGAACTGCTGCAGTCGGCCAGCCGCCAGCTCGATGGCGAACAGGCGCTGATACGCTGGCTGGCCGAGCAGATCGAAGGCGGCGGCGAGAGCGGCGACGAGCGCGTGCTGCGCCTGGAAAGCGACGCCGAGCTGGTCAAGGTGATCACCGTGCACAAATCGAAAGGACTGGAATATCCACTGGTCTACCTGCCGTTCGCCGTCACGGCGCGCAAGGCCGAAAAGCGCAACCGCAGCTTTGTCGACTATGCGGACGAGCAGGGCGAACGCCACCTCGACCTGTCGCTGTCGGACGAGGCGATGGCCTTTGTCGAGGAAGCGCGCATCGAGGAAGACCTGCGCCTGCTGTACGTGGCGCTGACGCGCGCGCGCCACTTTTTGTGGCTGGGCGTGGCCGCGCTGGCGGCGCGCAAGGCGGGCGAAAATACCCTGCATGAATCGGCGCTGGGCTACTTGCTGACGGGCGGCGACAAACTGCCGGCCGGGCAATTGCAGCAGCGCTGGCACGCGGTGTGCGGCGGCTGCGCGGCGATTGCGATCGCCAGCCTGGCGCAGCCGGGGCCGGCCACCGTGTTGAACCGCATCGAGCACCGTCCCGAGCTGCGCGAGGCGCCGCAATTTACGGGCCGCTTCGAGCGCGACTGGTCGGTGGGCAGTTTTACGTCGCTCACGCGCCAGCTCGGCGCCGTCGCCAATACGCACGTGCCGCAGCGGGCGCTGGAAGAAACTCTGCTCGAAGACGGCGCCAGCGTGGCGCCTGCCGCCAGCCTGCCGGCGCAGCAGGCGGCCGACGCACCGTGGCACCGTTTTCCGCGCGGCTCCATGCCCGGCAACTTCCTGCACGAGCAGCTCGAATGGATGGGTGGCGAAGGCTTCGATTGCGTCCATGACGCCACCTTCGATGCGCGCCTGGCCGCCCGCTGCGAGCGGGCCGGCTGGGCGAATCGCCAGGACGACGCGATTGCCTGGCTGCGCCAGGTCGCCATCACGCCGCTGCCGCACCTGGACGCGTCGCTGGCGCAACTCGACAGCACCTTGCCGGAGATGGAATTCTGGTTCCCCAGCGAGCACCTGGCCACCGAGCAGCTCGACGAGCTGTGCACGCGCCTGCTGCTGGACGGCGCGCCGCGCCCGGTGCTGCCACGGCGCCAGCTGCACGGCATGCTCAAGGGCTTTGCCGACCTGGTGATCGAACGCGATGGGCGCTACTGGGTGCTCGACTACAAATCGAACGCGCTGGGCAATCACGACACGGCCTATCACAGCGAGGCGCTGGCGGCCGGCATGGCCCAGCACCGCTACGATATCCAGGGCGCCATCTATATGCTGGCCCTGCACCGGCTGCTGAAAAGCCGGCTGGGTGAACACTATGATCCGGCGCGCCAGCTGGGCGGGGCGATTTTCCTGTTCCTGCGCGGCATCGCCAACCCGGACACGCACGGCTGCTACTGGCTGGCGCCGCAGGCCGAATTACTCGATGGCCTCGATCAATTACTGGAACACACGCATGCATAGCACCACCATGGTATCGCTGCTCGCTTACTTCGATGGCGTGGCCGACGCCGGCCAGGTACGCCGCCTGGGCGCGGCGTTTGCGCGCTTTGTCGCCACCCTGGCGCACGATAGGGCGCAAGCTGCGGATGGCCCGGCGCTGGCGGTGGCCTGCGTGGTGCTGTCGGAACTGGAAGGGCGCGGCCACAGCTGCGTGATGCTGGCCGAACTGGCCCATGCGCCGTCGCAGCTGATGGGCTGGAGCGACGAGCAGTGGCAGGCGCTGCTGGCCGTTTCCGGCCCGTTGCCGGCCACCCTGGAACACTGGTGCACGCTGCTGGCCAGGGCGCCGCAGGTCTGGTCGGCCGGGGTGGACAATGCCAACCAGCCGCTGGTGCTCGATGGCGAGCGCCTGTATCTGCGCCGCTACTGGCGCGATGAAACGGCCGTCGGCATGGCGATCGCCACGCGCGCCACCGATACGGTGGCGCCACCGCTGCCGCAGGTGCGGCAGTGGCTCGATGTGCTGTTCGACCGGCCGCCCGAAGGCGATGGGCCGGACTGGCAAAAGGTCGCCTGCGCCATCGCGCTGCGCGCCAGGGTGGCGATCATCACGGGCGGCCCGGGCACGGGCAAGACCTATACGGTGGCCAGTTTGCTGACCTTGCTGTTTGCCGTCTCGCCGCAGCCGCAGCAATTGCGCATCGCGCTGGCCGCGCCGACCGGCAAGGCGGCCGCGCGATTGAAGCAGTCGATCGACAAGGAGTTGACGGGGCTGGCGAAAAAGGTCGGCGCCACAGTGGGCAATGCGCTGGACTTGATGACGCTGGCGCAGCGCATGGGGCCGGCGCGTACCCTGCACAGCCTGCTCGGTGCGCGGCCCGGCACGCGCGCGTTTGCCCACCATGCGGGCAAGCCATTGGATGTCGATGTGCTGATCGTCGACGAAGCGTCGATGGTGCACCTGGAGATGATGGCGTCGGTGCTCGACGCCTTGCCGCCCACCGCCATATTGATCTTGCTGGGCGACAAGGATCAACTGGCGTCGGTGGAGGCGGGCGCCGTGCTGGGCGACCTGTGCCACGATGCGCAGGCCGGCGGCTATGACGCGGCCACCATCGCCTATGCGCAGGCGGCCAGCGGCGTGGCGATCCCCGCCAGCTTTGCCGGCACCGCCGGCCCGCTGGCCCAGCAAACGGTGATGCTGCGCCACAGCCACCGCTTCGGCGGCCCGATCGGCGCGTTGGCGCTGGCCGTCAATGAGGGCCGGCCGGATCTCGCGAAAGCGTGTTTTGCCAGCGATGCCGGGCACAAGGTGGCGTGGAAGGTGGCCGCCCAGCCCGACGAGGTGCTGCGCCTGGCGCTGGCTGGCCGCACCGGCGCGCCGGGCGGCTACCGGCCATACCTGGAGCTGGTCAATGCGGGCAGCGCGGCTTACGACAGCCATGACGACTGGGTGCGCGCCGTGCTGCGCAGCTTTGAAGCGTTCCGCATCCTGTGCGCCGTGCGCGAGGGCGAATGGGGCGTGGCGGGCCTGAATACGGCGATCGAACTGCGCCTCGAAAGGGAGGGCCTGCTGCGCCGCGCCGAATGGTATGTGGGCCGGCCGGTGATGGTGACCCGCAATGACTATGGCACCGGCGTGTTCAACGGCGATATCGGCTTGAGCCTGCCCGACCCGGCGCGCCCCGGTTCGCTGCGCGTGTATTTCCTCGAAGGCGACAAGGTGCGCAGCGTGCTGGCCACCCGCCTGCGCCAGGTGGAAACGGCGTTCGCCATGACGGTGCACAAATCGCAGGGCTCGGAATTCAAGCACACGGTGCTGGTGCTGCCGCAGGAAGGCGGCGCCATGCTGGCGCGCGAGCTGGTCTACACAGGCATCACGCGCGCGCGCGACTTTTTTACCCTGGTGTCGCCGACCCAGGCGGTGCTGTTCGACGCGATTTTGCGCCGCACGCAGCGCGCCAGCGGACTGCGCGGCCTGGTCGGCTAGCGCGGCGCCATCGGCTTGGGCGCCAGCGTTGGCGCCAAGGCGGGAGCCAAGGCGGGCGCCATCTGCCTGGCCAGCGCCAGGAAGGCGTTGGTGGCCGGCGTATTTTGCCGCTGGTCGCGCACGGCCAGCCCCACCTTGCGCAGTACGGGCGGCTCCAGCGGCAGGGCGACCAGATCCGGATACTGGCTGGCCAGGCGCCGCGGCAGCGCCATTTCGGCGACGATGGACACGCCGGTGCCGCGGCTGACCATATCGAAAATCGTGATCATCTGGCTGATATGGTAGGGCACGTCGGGTTTCAGGCGGGCGTTGGCGAACAGCGGTTCGATCAGCGCCGCGCAGCCCGCTTCGGACATGATGAAAGGATCGCTGCACAGCTGTGCCAGGGTGATGCTGCTATTGCCGGCCAGTGCATGGCTGCGCGGCAGCAGCGCCATCAGCTGGTCTTCGAGCAGCGGCACGGTGTCGAAACGCTCGTCGGGCAGCACCAGGAAACCCACGTCGACCCGGCGTTCGCGCAGCCATTGCAGCACTTCATGGTCGGCGCCTTCGTCGATGCGCAGCTCGATGCCGGGATAGCGCTGCCGGAACTGCGCCGTGATCGCCGGCAGCAAATTGAGGGACGACGTGGCGCCGAACGAACCGATGCGCAGCGAGCCCTGGCGCTGGCCCAGCACGTCGGCCGCTTCCTGGCGCATGGCTTCGGACAGGCCGAGGATTTCGCGCGCGCGCAGCAGCAGCTGGCGGCCGACCTCGGTCAGCTCGGCCGACGCTTGATGGCGCACGATCAGGTCCACCCCCATTTCCTTTTCCAGCGCTTTCAAGGCATGCGAGACGGCCGACTGGCTGATGCCCAGCTGCATGGCGGCGGCCGAAAAGCCGCGCAGCTCGGCCACCAGGGTGAAAATTTCCAGTTGCGTGAAGGTCATCGGAAAATCTTGGTGTGGTATGAGTAATTGCTCATTACTTCATGAGCCGCTATTAGTATTAATATATACGTATACCACCCGCCGCACCAGCGGCATCACAGGACGATCCATGCGCACCCTTGCCATTCCCACGCTCGCCAGCCAGTCGCCGCTGGTCTATATCAAACTGATTTTCGTTGCCCTGTTCTGGGGCGGCACTTTTATCGCGGGGCGCGTGCTGGCCCAGCAGATGCCGCCGATGACGGCCGCCAGCGGGCGCTTCGGCGTGGCCGTGCTGCTGCTGGTGCTGCTGGCCTGGAAATTCGAAGGCGGCCTGCCGCGCCTGGACCGCAAGCAATTGGCCACCACCGCCGCGCTCGGCCTGACCGGCATTTTTTTGTACAACCTGTGCTTCCTGGCCGCCCTGTCGCGCATGCCGGCCGGCCGCACCGCGCTGTTCGTGGCGCTCAATCCCATCGTCACGGCGCTGGCCTCGGCCCTGCTGTTCCGCGAACGGCTCGGCGCCGTCAAGTGGCTGGGCATCATGCTGGCGTTCTGCGGCACGGCCATCGTCATCACGCGCGGCGACCTGGCCGGCCTGTTGCACGGCAACGGCGGCGGCATAGGCGCCGGCGAGATCTTCATGTTCTGCGGTATTTCCAGCTGGGCCGCGTATACCCTGATCGGCCGCGTGGCCTTGAAGGGGCTCAGTCCGGTGGCGGCCACCACCTATGCCGCCATGTGGGGCCTGGCCTTTTTGCTGGTGGGCGCCGCATTTGAATTCCCCGGCGTGCCCTGGCGCAGCTACGGCTGGCAGGTGTGGGCCGCCATAGGCTATCTTGGCGTGTTCGGCACCGTGATCGGTTTTGTCTGGTATTACGAGGGCGTGAAGGCGATCGGCCCGTCGCGCACGGCCGTGTTCAACAATCTGGTGCCGGTGTTCGGCATCGTGCTGGCCGCTGGCTTGCTGGGCGAGCCGGTGCTGGTGTCGATGCTGCTGGGCGGGGCAGTGACGATTGCCGGGGTCATCCTGACCAACCGGCAAATCAGATAATTACTTGGCGCGGCGGCGCTTCGATGGCTTGGCCGGCGCCTTCTTGTGCCGGCTGGCCGAAGCGCGCACCACTTTCGGTTCGGCGATGCCGTTCTCGGCGGCCAGCATGCGGCGGATATTGACGGCGTCCATGGCGCGCACGGAGTTGGCGCGCGCGTTGAGCAGGATCATGGTGGCGAATTTGCCGGCCGACTTGATGCGCATGATCAGGCAGCGCCCCGCTTCATTGGTAAAGCCGGTTTTCGACAGGCCGATCTCCCAGCCCTTGGCGCCCACCAGGCGGTTGGTGTTGTGGTACTCCACATCGCGGCCCTTGATCTGGATCACGTCTTTCGAATCGGTGGTGATGCGGCTGATTTCCGGGTAGCGCGAGGCGGCCACGGCCATCTTGACCAGGTCGGCGGCGGTCGACTGGTTGTTCGGCGACAGGCCGGTCGGCTCTTCGATCACGGTCTGGCGCATGCCGAGCGCCTTGATCTTGGCGTTGACGGCCACCGCAAAGGCGGTCGGCCCACCGGGAAAAGTGCGTGCCAGCGAGGCGGCGGCGCGGTTGTCCGACGACATCAGCGCCAGTTGCAGCACGTCGTGGCGGCTCAAGGTGGCGCCGACCGGCACCCGCGAGGTGCTGTGTTTCAAGGTGTCGACGTCTTCCTGGTCGATCAGGATTTCCTCCTTCATATTGGCCTTGGAGTCGAGCACGACCATGGCCGTCATCAGCTTGGTCAGCGAGGCGATGGGCACGACCACGTTGGCATTTTTTTCGAGCAAGACTTTACCCGTGCCGTCTTCGACCACCAGGATGGACTGGGAACCGAAGGGCACGGCGATGGCCGCTGTGGATAGCGTCATCAGCACGGCGGCAAACATTTTTTTGAGCATGGGACTTTGTATGGGAAAGCAGTTTCGGGGCGCCACGGGCGGGCGCTGCGGGCAATAAGCCGACATGATCCGCAGGGCGGGACAATGTCTCAGGAGCAATATTTGCCAAGCATAGACGATACCATCAACGAGCTGGCGATGTCTATGGCAGACGGGTTCGTCAAGCCCATTTTGGACCAATCAGGTGAAATAAATGAAGGACTATTGCCAGAGTGAAAATTCTTACCCCTATATTGATTTCATCTCAGAAACTTCGTACTATTCCAGCACTCTTGGCGCCATCTGATCAGTAATTCGTCGTTGGTGCCCGCGGCTTCGTCGTTCGTCGCTTTGCGCCATGCCCGCAACGGGCCTCGCCGTAGACTGCGTTCATGTTTGAATCACGGCTCACGGAGAACGCGGCATGTTGAATAAATACAGGGACTGGTATCGCAGCATCGACGACGAATCGCTGCTGGTGCTGAAACACCCGGAGATGGCGGCGCAGGTGAAGGGCAGGGTACGCCGCTTGGTTGCCCGCAATCTGTCGACCCTGACGCCAATCGAGCGCCAGCAATTGCATGACTTCCTGCTCAAGTACCGGGGCGCCGGGTTTTATATCGCCGCCTTCAAGCTGATGCTGCTGTTCAGCGCCATCGGCGTCGCGCTGCATTTGCTGCTGCCGCAAAAATTGGAACTGCTCAAGGCACTGGCCTTCAGCAACGGCATGGGCTTTGCGCTGGCGTGGGGCATGATCGGCGTCTGGTTCAATTACCGCAGCTCGGTGCGCCACAAGCTCAAGAAGCTGCTGCTGATTGTGTCGATGTGCGCGGCCGGGGTGGCCACAGGCGTGCTGCTGGCCGGCCTGAGCGATACCGGTTCCATGGGCATGGCCTTCGAACGTTTGCTGCGCGTGGGCGGCGTCGCCTTGCTGGTGGCGGTGGTGTTTTACATGGTGCCGCTGGCCATTGTCACCAGCTGGCGCAACCGCCAGTACGAAGCGCTGACCAGGCAGCTGCAGCAGGATGCCGAGCGCGACCGCCTGGCGCGCGAACTGAGCGAATCGCAGCTGCGCCTGCTGCGCGCGCAGATCGAGCCGCATTTCCTGTTCAATACCCTGGGCGCGGTGCAGCAACTGGCCGAGCAGGGCGCGCCAGGCGCGGCCAGGGCGGCGGCGCTGACGGCCGACCTGATCGCCTTTTTGCGCGCCAGCCTGGCCGAGATGCGCAGCGAGCAAGTGCCGTTGCAAAGCGAGTTCGAGATGGTGGCGGCCTATTTGCGCGTGATGCAGGCGCGCATGGGTGCGCGCCTGCGCTACGCGCTCGACCTGCCGGCCGAATGCGCGCACGCGGTGATCCCCAGCATGATCCTGCTGACCCTGGCCGAGAACGCCATCAAGCACGGCATCGAGCCGTCCCTGCGCGGTGGCGAGGTCATCCTGTCGGCGCGGCACGTCGATGGCATGCTGCGCCTGCGCGTGCGCGATACGGGCATGGGCTTGCCGCAAGGCGAGACCGGCCTGGTGCCGGAAGGTGGCCTGGGACTGGAAAACGTGCGCAGCCGGCTGCAGCTGTGCCACCCGTGCGCCAGCCTGGACGTGCGCGACGGCGAGGACGGCGGCGTGATCGCCGAGATTTTATTGCCCATCACTATTGCATCGAGTCTGACAGAATCCGCCGCATGAACACCACCATCCTGATTGCCGAAGACGAGCCGCTGATGCGCGAGCGCCTGCAAACCATGCTCGCGCTGGCCTGGCCCGAAGCGCGCATCGTGCTGCTGGCCGAAAACGGCAACGACGCCTGGGACGGCTTCCTGGAGCACGAACCCGAGGTGGTGTTTCTCGATATCCGCATGCCTGGCCTGTCGGGCCTGGAGGTGGCCCAGCGCATCGGCAAGCGGGCCCATGTGGTGTTCGTCACCGCCTACGACCAGTATGCGGTCGACGCGTTCGACGCCGGCGCCGTCGATTACCTGCTCAAACCCGTGCAGACCGAGCGCCTGCAGCGGGCACTGTCCCGTTTGCGCGAAAAACTCGGCGCCCAGCCGGCCGACATGGCGCAACTGCTGCAATCGCTGCGCGCCGCGCTGCCGGCGGCGCCGCGCGAAAAGATGAAATGGATCAGGGCCAGCGTCGGCAAGCAGATCCGCCTGATCGACATCGACGAGGTGCTGTTCTTCCAGGCCGACACCAAATACACGCGCGTGGTGCTGGCCGGCTCGGAAGCGCTGGTGCGCACGCCGCTGAAAGACCTGCTCGGTGGCCTGGACCCCGACCAGTTCTGGCAAATCCACCGCGGCACCATGGTCAACGTCAAAGCCATCGAAGCGGCCGAACGCATCGACGCCGAGCGCATGCAGGTGCTGGTCAAGGGCAGTAGTGAAAAGCTGCCGGTGAGCAGGACGTTCACCTATCTGTTCCGGGATTAGCAGCTTGTCTACGCCAACGATCGGTTGGTTTGTGTTTACTGAATCTTGGCAATCGACACTTCCGTCGACTTGACCAGCGCGATCACTTCGCTGCCGACCTTCAGGTCCAGGTCCTTGATCGAGCGTGTGGTGATCACCGAGGTGACGATGCCGTGCGGGGTTTCCACGTCGACTTCCGAGACCACGGAGCCTTCGATGATTTCCTTGATCTTGCCGCGAAACTGGTTGCGTACATTGATTTCCGTGATAGCCATGGTCTGTCCTTTTGCTGGTGGAGGCGCCGGTTGGCGCGACAGGGACAGATTACGTCGTTGACGACCGTTTGCAAACGAATCGATTCGCATACCCATATGCAAAAAATCGCCTGAACATTGCTGTCAGACGATTTTTTTCACATAAGGCGTGCGGGTTTATTTCTGGTAGATTTTGTCGAACTCGCCGCCATCATCAAAGTGTTTCTTTTGCGCCTGTTTCCAGCCGCCGAACATCTCGTCGACCGTGAACAGGCTGATCGGCTTGAAGCTGGCCGCGTATTTCTTCGCGACCGTGGCCGAACGCGGACGCAGGAAGTGCCTGGCGGCCCATTCCTGGCCCGGTTCCGAGTACAGGTATTGCAGGTAGGCGGTGGCTTGCTTGCGGATGCCGCGGCGGTCGACGACCTTGTCGACCACGGCTACCGGCGACTCGGCGAGGATCGACACGCTCGGGTAGACCACTTCGAAGTTGTCGCCGAATTCCTTGCGCACCAGTTGCACTTCGTTTTCGAACGTCACCAGCACGTCGCCGATTTCACGCTGGGTGAAGGTGGTGGTGGCGCCGCGGCCGCCGCCGTCGAGCACCGGCACGTTCTTGAACAGCCGCGTCACCAGGTCGCGCGCCTGCGCTTCGGTGCCGCCTTTTTTCACGGCATAGCCCCAGGCCGCCAGATAGGTGTAGCGGCCGTTGCCCGAGGTCTTGGGATTGGGCACGATCACCTTGATGCCCGGCTTGGCCAGGTCGTCCCAGTCCTTGATCTGTTTCGGATTGCCCTTGCGCACCAGGTACACCATGGTCGAATAGAACGGCGCGGCGTTGTTCGGGAATTTCTTGGCCCAGTCGGCCACCACCAGGCCGCGGTCGGCCAGCAGGTCGATGTCATTGGCCTGGTTCATGGTGACCACCGACGCTTCCAGGCCATCGGCCACCGAGCGCGCCTGCTTGCTCGAACCGCCGTGCGACTGTTTGATGGTGATGGTCTCGCCGGTCTTTTTTTGCCAGTCGGCGATAAAGGCCGGATTGACATCCTTGAACAGTTCGCGCATCACGTCGTATGACACGTTCAGCAACACCACCGGCTCGGCGGCACCGGCGGCCATCGGCACACCGAAACCCAGGGCGCCAACGGCCATGGCGCCGGCCAGGAACCAGCGGCGCGTCAGGTGGGAAAGCGGCAAGGCGGTGTTTTGTGTGGACATATTGTTCTCGTGTTGTGGTTGCAGACGGACATAGTCTAAAATTCTGGCCGAAATAGAAACGAATTTTTCGTAATATGCTTAGATGGAATCAGGTTTTTCATCAAAAAACAGATATGGTTTTTTGAAAACATTCGTGGGCAAAGCCGGCTTGCGCGCTTAGCCTGCAATCGCGCGCCATAGGTAAAACCGCCTGGCGGCGCGGTGCGAAAAAAACGGATCGCGCCGCTTGGTGTATAGTCGGAATCGCGCGCTGCAGGGGTGATACCGCCTGTATCGGCAACCGTAATAATTTGTGAGTATCCATGAGTCTTGAAATTCGTATGGCAACAGCGGCCGACGCCGTCGGCGCGTGCAGCGTATTGCGGCGTTCCATCGTCGAATGCTGCGCGAGCGACCACCGGCACGATCCGGCCATCCTGGAAGCCTGGCTGGGCAATAAAACACCGCAGATGGTGGCGTGCTGGTTTGCCTCGCCCACCAACTTTGCGCTGGTCGCCCTCGATGCGGGCGTGGTGGTCGGCGTGGCGCTGCTGACGCGCGCCGGCAAGCTGGCGCTGTGCTACCTGCTGCCGGAAGCGCAGCGGCGCGGCGCAGGTAGTGCGCTGGTGGAACAACTGGAAACGCAGGCGAAGCAATGGGGCATCAAGGCGATGCAATTGCACAGCACGGCCAGCGGCCAGGCTTTCTTTCTCAAGCAAGGCTATGCCGAGGCTGGCAATGTGCGCTCGCCGTATGGCGTGGAAACGGTGTTTTGCTGGAAGGCGCTCGATCCGGCCTGCCTGGTGACGGGCGAGCCCAAGGGCGATCCCAAGCGCAAGCGTTTCTGCAACTGCAATTCGGCCTGAGTTTTCCCGCCAGCTCACCGCTGTAGTCTTCAGTAACTGATCTGGATATACACGGCGCGCCTCGGCGCCGCTTCCTGCAGCAGCGCGCCGCCTGCAAACACTTTCAATTCGCCTGGCGCAAACGCCGTCCACGCTTCGTTTTGCGTCAGCGGATGAGTGGCGATGACGGCGATGCGGTCGTCGAGATGGTTGTGCTGGCGAAAGTCGATGCTGCGTTCGCAGTCGATCAGTTGCGCCACGGAAAACGGATATTCGCGTATCACGTAGTGCAAATGTGTCGAGCAGTGGGCGTACAGCACCTCGCCATCCGACAAAATGAAATTGAAGCTGCCGTTGGCCGCGATCTCGTGCGCGATGCCGCTGATGGCCGCGCGCAGCACTTCGTGCGCCGGCTCGCCATCGGGAAAGCGCGCGCGCAGCGCGCCCAGCAGATGGCAAAAGGCCTGCTCGCTGTCGGTGTCGCCGGCAGTGGCATAGTGCGCACCGGCAGGCGTGTGCCACGGCTTGAGTTCGCCATTGTGGGCAAACGACCAGGTCTTGCCCCACAGTTCGCGCGCAAACGGATGCGTGTTTTCCGGCGCGACGCGGCCATGCGTGGCCTTGCGGATATGCGCGACGATATTTTTGGCTTTCACCGGTTTTTCATGCAGCTGCCGCGCCAGCGGCGAATCGATGGCGGCCAGGTGGTCGGTCAGCAAGGTGCAGCCGTCGCCGGAGTGAAAGGCAATGCCCCAGCCGTCGCGGTGCTCGCCCGTGCGTCCGCCACGTTCCGTAAAGCCGGCAAAGGAAAACCCCAGGGCGGCGGGCTTGCTGCTGTTCATGGCAAGTAACTGGCACATAGAGGCCTTTCTGCGATATCGGTACAGGGCCACAGTAAGGCCAGCCGGTCCTGGCGAAAACGATTTTTTCCGTATATGCATATGCCTTTGCATGATGGCCGCGCTTATTCGATGGGCGCATATCGAATGGCGAAAGCATTCGTTCGCGTTTGCGCCGCGCTGCATTACTGTGCACGCTTTGGCGCCAAGCTAGCCATGAGCGAACCCCGGCGCAGCCCCATCGAGGAGTCAGCATGCCATTTCCCGTCCTAAACAATTACCTGGCCCGTTTGTCGCACCAGACGCAGGCGGGCACCAGTGTCTGGCGGGACCAGGAGGGCCGCGCCCTGGGCCGCTTTTTCAATTGCACCATGACCAGCGCCTTCCAGCCGCTGCGCGAGCTCGGTAGCGGCGAGGTGCTCGCTTACGAGGGGCTGGCGCGCAGCGTCTCGAAGGCCGACCAGGGCCTGTCGCTGTGGCGCTTGCTCGACCATGCGGCCAGCGACGATGAATCGGTGGAGCTGGACCGCCTGTGCCGCATGCTGCATGCGATTAATTTTTTCCGCCAGCCCGAAGCGGAACAGGCGGACCTGTATCTGAATGTGCACGACCGCCTGTTGAGTGCGGTGAGCAGCAACCACGGCCACGCCTTCCAGCGCATCCTCGACGCGCTGGGCCTGCCGATAGCGCGCATCGTGCTGCAACTGCCCGCCGTGACGGCCAACCAGAGCTGGCTGTTGAACTATGTGGCCGACAATTACCGCCGCAACGGCTTTCGGCTGGCGATCCATGCCGGCAGCGTCAACGAAGCCATCGGCCTGCTGGAACGCCTGCATCCGCACAGCGTCAAGCTCGATGCGGGCAAGCTCGGCGATGAAGATGCGGCCGCCCATTTCGTCACCCTGTGCCATGCGGCAAAGATTCGCGTCGTCTTCAAGCGCCTCGATACGCCGGCCGCCTTGCAGGCGCTGCAGCGCATCGCCGCCGCAACCGGCCTGCCCATCGTGGTCCAGGGTTATCTGCTTGACAAACCTTTGAGCCTGCTGGCGCCGGCTGGGGTCGCCGCACCACGTATCGCTACGGCGGCCTGAAGCATTACAGAATGGAAAATAGGGGAAAATGAGGTCGGCACGATAGCGCCGAGGGTTTTTCTTCGGGGCACAATACGCTATAGTATTCCCCATTGTTTTATCGGGGACTGACTATGGCAACGCGCAGGAATTTTCTACAACATGGCATGAGTCTGGCGGCCATCGGCCTGGTGGCCACGCCGCTGATCGGTTGCGCTTCGCGCACGGAAAAGCCGGCAATGGCCTCGGCCGGCGCCAAGCCGCGCATGCCGAAGACCGGCGTGCCGCCGCAGCCGCAGCAACTGGCCAGCATCGACCGTTCGATCAGCACCCCGCGCGGTGCGCCGATCACCGAGATGGAGCCGCCACCCGATATTTTCGATGCGCAGATCCTCGACCTGGAATTCTGGCTCAAGCCGCGCACCCTGGAAGTGATCCGTCCGGCCAGCAACGAAAAAGCCAGGCTGTTGTACTGGAAAGACGGCGAAGTCATCGATTCGGCCTACCAGGAGCTGTGCCATCTGCTGCGCGACGTCAACGGCAAGAAAACCGCCCCCATCGATCCCAAACTGTTCGAAACCCTGTGGGGCACGCAAGCCTTCATCGCCCGCTACGGCATCGAGCAGCCACTGGAGATTCTGTCCGGCTACCGCACGGCCGAGTCGAACAGCCGCCTGCGCGAAGCGGGCGTTCCCGCCGCGCGCCAGTCGCTGCATATTTCAGGCAAGGCCGCCGATATCCGCGTCGCCAACCTCAATTCCGAAGTGCTGGGCTCGCTGGTACGCAGCTTCAAGCAGGGCGGCGTGGGCTTTTACTACCGTTCCGGCCCGCGCGGCGGCTGGATCCATGCCGACACCGGTTTGCAGCGCACCTGGAAGGGTTAGGCGCTATTCATAGTGATACGGCGGCTCCGGCACCCGGTCGGCCATGGTCCGCTCCAGCTCGCGGAAATCGGCTGGCCGCTCCCAGTAGATGCGCCAGCCGCGGCGCCGGTTCTCGCGCACTTCGGGGTGGCGTTGTAGAAAATCATCCATGAATCGTCCAAAGTCCGAGACATAGCCGCTCTTGCGTCGCCAGAATCGCATGTTCGCCTCCCGTCAGATACACTACGCTGTTTGATTCTCCGCGCACGAAAAAGTGCCAGCCGTTTTATTCCGCTACCGATGAAACTGTCCAGCCACAATATCGAACTGTTCCTGGCCGTCGTCGATGGCGGCTCGTTTTCCAGCGCCGCGCGCGCCCTGCGGCGCTCGCCGTCGGCCGTCAGCATGGCGATCGCCCACCTGGAAGCGGAGCTGGGTATCAGTCTGTTCGATCGCGGTGCGCGCAACGCCGTGCCGACCCCGGCCGCGATGGCGCTATTGCCGCATGCGCGCCTGGTGGCCGAGCAGCTCAAGCAGTTGCACCTGCATGTGCAGCAGCTGGCGCAGGGCCTGGAAAGCCGCATCTCGCTGGGCATCGCGGCCGAACTTGACCGCGCGCCGTTTTTGCGCGCCGTGCAGGCGCTGTCGCAGCGCCATCCCTTGCTCGATATCGAAGTGCTCACCGCGCCGCAGGATGACGTGCTCGACCTGCTGCACCGCGGCCGCATCAGCGCCTGCATGGCCTTCGGTGGCGGTCGCATCAATCACGAGGAACAGTTCCAGCTGGTGGGCAGCGACGCCTTGCTGGCGATTATCTCGACGCGCCATCCGCCCGGCGAGACCGGCAGGGCGGTGTATATCGAGGAACTGGTCAACCTGCGCCAGATCATCGTTGCCAGCCGCGAGCTGGCGCTGGCCGATGCGCGCCCCGTGGTGGGCCTGGCGCACTGGCGCACCGACAGCCTGCCGATGGCCCTGGCGATGGTGGAGGCGGGCCTGGGCTGGGGCAACTTTGCGCAAGCGGCGATCGCCGAGTCGCTCGCTGCCGGCCGGGTGCGCCGCCTGGCCTTCAAGAACACCGGCAACGGCCTGGCCTTGCCGATCCACCTGGTGTGGATGAAGGACCGGCCGCCGGGCATGGCGGCGCGGGCTTTTCTTCAGTTGCTGGCCGAAGCGCCCTGAATCGTACCGGAGTCTTCCGGTGGCTGCTGCGCCGACAGCGGCACGCCGAACAGGCCGTCGAAAATATAGTTGAAGACAAAGCTGTAGCAGGGAATGATCAGCATCAGCGCGAAATCGAGCACGAAGGCCTCCCACAGGCTGATGTTCAACCACCAGGCGATCAGCGGGATCAGGTAGATCACCAGGGTGATCTGGAAGCCGATGGCGTGGACGATGCGGCGCCAGACGGTGCGCGTGCGCGACACCTGCCGGATTTCCCAATATTCGAACGCCGTGTTGTACAGCAGGTTCCAGATCACGGCGATGCTGGTGATCATCAGGGCCAGCGGCCCGGTGCTGGTGGGCGACTCGCCCGACAATAAAGTGAGCCACAGGGTGGAGATGGCCATGCCGATGATTTCAAAGGCGGTGACGTAGACGATCTTGCGTTGTATACCTTGCATATAGTGCCTTCCGTATGAACTGGCAGGCATGATAAGTCAGTCATGCTGATCTTTGAAGTTGATAGCTGTCAGTTTTACTGACGGCTGTTCTGGCTGGCGCGAACAGAGGATAATGATGGCTGGCGGACAAACGGTTCCGCCGCATCACCGCGAAGAAGGCACACATGCAAGGCGCAGCAGACAAGGCAGCAGAGAACAGTTCCGACAGCACGGCCAGCGACGAGATCCTGGCGCGTCCCCGTTTCCGGCCCCGTCCGTGGGAGCATCTGGAAACGCCGTATGACGTGGAAGTGTGGATCGAAGAGCACAACCGCAGCATGCAGGACAATATCGGCGCCCAGGAAACCGGCGTGGGCATCTGCTTCACCCTGGCCGAAGGCGGCGACATCTACATGCAGACCAGCGCCGACGGCGCCGTCGTGCTCGACGTCACGCCTGATGCGGCCTGGATCGCACCCCTGATCAGCGCGGCCACCGGCTGCGAAGCGCCGGACTCGTCATTGTGGGTTCTGCCCGACGATAAATTGATCCAATTGATCGTGGGCTTGTCGAGCCTGGTGGCCAGCACCTTGCTGGTGGTCGGACATGATTTTGGCTTGCGCCGGCGCGGCAGGGGCTTTTAGCGGCTGGTGGCCGTGCCGCTGCCTGGAGGCACTGTTCAGCCGGCAACCCGCAATGGCGCTGGCTCGGGCAGCAGCGCTTCGACGGCCGCCAGGGTCTCTTCGGCACTGACGCTGGCCAGCGTCAGGCCGGGCGCCAGGATCACGCGGTAGTGGCGGCTGGCCGGGTAAAACCAGCGGTAATTATCGGTGCGGATATAGTAGCCGACGATTTTTTTGTCGTAAGCCGAGGCGAGATGGATCACCGAGGTATCGGGCGAGAGCACCAGTTCGCAGCGCCGTATCAGCGCCGCCAGTTGCAGGATATGGCCGGTCGGTGGCGAGCGCATGACGTTGGCATGGCCGGCGCCGTCGACGATTTCGGCCACGCGCGCTTCGCTGCCCGGTGCGGCGATCACCAGCAGGGCGTGGCGCGGATAGCGCGCGGCGAGGACGGCGCAGCAGCGCTGCGCGTCGGCCACGCTGACGGTGCGCTGCGCATTGCTGCCCTGGAAATTGAGGCAGAACAGGCCATCATGCGTGTCCAGCAGGGCGTCGCAGGCCGCGTCGATGGCCGCGGCGTGCGCGTCCACGCCGAACAGTTCGTAGCGCATGTCGATGTCGCGCAGGTTGAATTGCTGGAAGGCGGCGAAAAAACTCTCGAGGATATGGGCGTTGCGGTCGCAAGGCACCGTATGGTCGAACATGCCCAGCTTTGCCGTCGAGGTGCCGTACTTCGGAATCGCAAACCCCGTCAGGTAGCGCGCCCCCAGCCATTTGATGCGCAGCAGCAGCGGAATCGAAAAACGGTTGTAGGGATTGAAGATGACGTCGTAGCGGCGACGGCGCAGCTCCGCGATGGTGGTGCGCAAGTCGCGCAGCAGCGGCTGCTTGTCCCAGACGATGATATCGCTGACGTGGGGATTGTCGGCGATGATGCTGCGGTTGGCGCTGCTGGCGGCCACATCGATCTGCCAGTGCGGGTAGTTTTTTTTCAGTTCGCGCAGCAGCGCGGTGGTGACGATCATGTCGCCGATCTTGTCGTTGCGCAAGATCAACACCTTGCGCACGCTGGCGATATCGAGCGCTTGCTTGTCGGATTTCCCCAGCAGGGCGTAGCTGATCAGGCGAGCGATGGTCTTTATCAACATGAATTCCAGGCAGGGATGACGGGCAGGGCGCGCACTAGCGCATGCCCAGCAGCGCCACCACGCGTTCGCGGCTGATGCCGACCAGGGCCGAACTGATGGCCAGCAGCGATTCATAGCCGGGCTTGCTGGCCTTGTCCGTGAAGCTTTGCGCCACCGTTTCCATGCCGGCCTCGACCGGCTTGGCCTGGGCACTCTCGACCCTGGCGGTGGCCTGTGCCAGCGCCAGGCTGACCGACGCGCGCGACTGCTGAATATGCGCCAGCGCCTGCACCACTTCGTGCAAGGTGGCGCGCAGCGCTTCGGTGTCGCCGGTATCCCATTGTTCCGGAACGATGGCGGCCGGTTCAGGATCGGTCTTGACGCGGTTCATCTGGCCGGTGGGGAAGCGGATGCCGCTGCCACGTACCGCCAGGCTGTCGCGCACATTGGCCCATGATGACTCGGGCGTGCTGAACACGAGCTGGCCTTGCTCGCCCTGGCGCACGCGGATATTCGACGGCATCAGGGCGCGGTCGAAGCGGGCAATGATTTCTTCGTCGGACAGGCCCGGTTCGATATTCACGGAACGCAAGGTCTGGTTCGCGCCGCTCACGGAAAACGACAGCACCTCCTGCGAACCTTCCTGCAGGCTGGCCATGGTCAGGCCGCGGATGGTGAAGCTTTGCTGTGCCGACTGCGGGCTGCTGTAGCCGAGCTGGGCGTCGAGCGAACCGCCCGAGGCGCTGGTGCGGTCGCGCCAGGTGCCGCTGAACTGGCGCACCCGTGCTTCGACCTGGCCATCGCGGCCGGCGCGCGCGGCCAGCTTGGCGGCCAGCTCGCTTTTCAGCGCCTGCAGCTGGCTGCTGCTGCGTTCCAGATAATCGAGGGTTTGCTGGGCGTTCGAGATCTCGCCCTGCAAATGGTGATCCCAGTTGCTCAGTCCGCGCTGCAGCGGCGCCGCCGAGCCTCTCGGCGAAGCGCCGTCGGCGCGCGCGCTGGCGCCGTCAACGCTGCCCGAGGCGCCATCGACGCCGCGCGCCGTGCCGCTGCCTTTGCCGGAGACACCGGAAGAATTGGGGAGCTGGGCGATTTGCATGGGATCAGAGGATGTCGAACAGGGAGAGCGCGCCCACTTTGCCGTAGGCCTTGTAGGTCGCTTCGAGTGCGGTCTGGTAGCCGGTCAGGTCGATGGCCGCCGCGCCGATGTCGGCCTTTTTCAATTCCAGCAGGGCATTATTGTTCGACAGCGACACATTATCCAGGTTGTTGTTCAGGGTCGACAGGATATTCTGCGCACCACCAAAGATGGCAATTTTACCAGACAATAACTCCATGCCCTCGTCGGTGCCGTCGAGCGCGTTCGTGACCGACGCGCGTACCGCCGGGTCGGCCGGATTGAGGCCGGGGGCGCTCAGGGTCTCGATGGTCTGGTCGATCTTGTTGAGCCAGTTTTCCAGGTTCTTCACGTCGACGTTTGCCGCCTGCGTGATGCCATTGCCCACCACCACCGTCTGCGTTTCGGTATTGCCCGCATAGCTGTAGCGTGAACCGACCGCCGCGCTGGCGTCGTAGGCGATCGCCGGCTTGTCGGTGGCGGTACCGGAAAACATGTAGCGGCCTTCCTGGTCCTTCAGGTTGGAGGTGTACAACACGCTGTCGCGCATGGCGCGCAGCGATTCGGTCATCGCCTTCAGGTCCGACGGCGCATTGCTGCCATCGGCGGCCCACACCAGCAGATCGCGCGCCTGGCCGATGTCGGAGACCATGCTGGACAGGTAATTTTCATTTTTCAGCAAGCGCGTCTGCACTGCGGAAATATTATCCTTGTACTGCGTCACCATCGCCTGTTCGCGCGTCAGGCGCGAGATGCGTACATTGCCGATCGGATCGTCCGATGGCAACTGGATGCGCAAGCCCGACGACATCTGCTGCGTCAGGTAATTGATGCGTTCCTGGTTTTGCTGGATCGATACATTGATCAGCGACTGATACTGGTTGCTCGCTACACGCATGACTGCTCCTTAACCCATCATTGCCAAAGTGGCGTCAAACAGCGTATTGGCGACGGAAATGACTTTCATGTTCGCCTGGTACATATTCTGGAATTCCACCAGGTTCATCGCTTCCTCGTCCTTGTTCACGGCGCTCGTCGCGTTCCAGTCGTTGACCGCCTGACCGCGCACCGTATCGGCGGTTTTCAGCAAGGCCTGGTTCTGCTGGCTGGCGATGCCCAGCTTGCCCACCAGTTGCGTATCGGCGTCGCTCATCAGCACCTGGCCCAGCCAGGCCACGGTGACCGGCTGGTTCTTGATATCGATCAGGCTTTGCAGGTTCTTGCTGTCGCCGGCGGCGCCACCGGCGCTGGCCAGCGCCAGGTTGGCCGTCGTCAAATTCTTGTTGATCGACATGACGCCGTCATTATATTCGAACAGATCCGGTCCGCTCGCGCCGGCCATGGTCTGGCCCAGGTTCAGCTGCTTGTTGATCTTGTCGGTCAGGCTCTTGCCCAAGTCGCGCAGCGACTGCTGCAGCGGTCGCAAGGTGTTCTGTTCGAATTCGCCCAGGCCGCCGATCTGCCCGCCGATGGCGACGTTGTCGATCTTGAACGTCGAATTGGCAAATTTCAAGCTGATGCTCTGGTCGCCAACGGCGTTTTCACTACTCTCCAGGGTGGCCGACATATTGCCGATCACCAGCGGCTGGCCGCTTTTCAGGGAAATACTGAGCGAGCCATCCGGCTGGGAACTGACTTCGACGCCCATCTGCGCCGCCAGGCCGTCGACCAGCTGGTCGCGTGCGTCGATCAGCGCCGAGACGTTGGTGCCGGCCGCGTTCGAGGTAGAGATGCGCTGGTTCAGCGAGGCGATGTTTTGCAGCGCGGTATTAGCTTGTGGCATCATCGCCGCACGCTGCTGGTGCAGCGACAGCGTCTGGTTGCGCATGACATTGTCGATGCTGTTGAAATGCTGGGCCATGGCGTCGGCCGAAGTGATGATCTGCTGGCGCAGCGGGGTCGAGGTGGGGTCGACCGCGGCCGCGTTCAAGGCCGTGAAAAAGCCGTCGATGCCGTTGCTGATGCTCGACTTTTCATCGCCCATCACGCGTTCGAGCTGGGTCAGGTAAGGCTGGGCCTGCGAACGGAAACCCTGGTCCGACGCTGCGCGCCACATCTGCTGGCTTTTATAGGCGTCGCTGAAACGCATCAGCGCACCGACCTCCACGCCATTGCCGGCCGAACGCACGCCAGCACCGGAAGACAGCGATGTCAACAGGACGCCCTGGCGGGTATAGCCCGGGGTTTGCAGGTTGGCGATATTCTGGCTCGCCGCACCGAGCGCGGCTTGTGCGGCGATGCTGCCCGACAGGGCATTGCTGATCATGCTCATGGCATTCTTTCGTGAGAGGGGGCGCTAGCGCTACCTCTGTTACAGGCGACGCTTCAGGCAGGCTTATTAAGTCCGCCCGCAACTTTGTCCGATTTGACATCGATTTTCGCGGCAGGGGACGCGGCGGAAGGCAGTAACTGGCGCAAGATCGCGTCGGCGATGCCGAACGCGCGCTGGCCGGCCATCTTGTCGGCCACCAGGTTGTCGGCCAGTTCCAGCATATCGCTGTTGACCGTATCCTTGTAGACGCTGTCTTCGCCGGCCATCTCGCGCGTGCCCGCACGCATCTGGCGCAGCATGTGCGAGATGAAAAAGGCTTCGAACTTGACGGCCGCCTCGGTGGCCTTGGCCGCATAGCGCGGATCGGCCGGCGCCACGGCGCCAGGCGACTTGTCGTCCAGCGCCGAGGGCAGGGCGCCATTGCTGTTGTCGATAGAAAAGCTCATCAGATCACCACCAGTTCGCCTTCGATGGCGCCGGCCTGGTCGAGCGCCTGCAGGATCGCCATGATGTCGTCGGGCGACGCGCCCAGGCTGTTGACGACGTCGATGATGGCCTGCAGCTTGGCGCCGGCAGGCCACTGGAACATATTGCCATTGCCCTGGTCGACCGTCACTTTGGACTGCGGCGTGACGGTGGTCTGGCCGCGGCCGAACGGCGCCGGCTGGCTGACGGCGGAGCTTTCCGAGATCACCACTTTCAGCGCGCCATGGGTGACGGCGGCGGCCTTGACGCGCAAGCCTTCGGCGATCACCACCGTGCCGGTGCGTGAATTGAAGACCACCTTCGGCGTGTCGACGCCGACGTCGACGCTGAGCGCTTCGAGCTTGGCCATGAAGGCCACGCGCTGGGTCGGGTTTTCGGGGGCGATCACTTCCACGCTGGTGGCGTCGCTGGTGGTGGCGACGGCGCCGAAGCGGCGGTTGACGGCTTCGACGATATTGATCGCCGTTTCAAAATGGGGGCGGCGCAAGTTGAGCGTGACGGTCGGGCGGGTGGAAAAGTCGCTGATGATTTCGCGCTCGATATTGGCGCCGTTGGGAATGCGGCCCGAGGTCGGTGTATTGACGGTAACGGACGAGCCGCTTTTTCCTGACGCGCTCAGGCCGCCAACCACCACGTTGCCTTGCGCCAGCGCATAGGTTTCATTGTCGGCCGCGCGCAGCTGCGTCAGCAGCAAGGTGCCGCCGCGCAGGCTTTTCGCGTCGCCCAGCGACGACACCGTGACGTCGATCGCCTGGCCGCGGCGGTAGCCGGGAGGAAATACGGCGCTGACCATCACGGTGGCGACGTTCTTGCTTTTCGATTCGGCGCCGTCGGGCAGCTTGACGCCGAACTGCTTGAGCATGTTGACCACCGACTGGCTGGAAAACTTCACCTGGGTGGTGTCGCCACTGCCGTTCAGGCCGACCACCAGGCCGTAGCCGACCAGCGGATTGTCACGCACGCCTTCGATGCTGACCAGGTTGCGCAGCACTTGCGCCGCCGTGGCGGGCAGCGACATGCCGCAGAAGACAGCCAGCACGGCGGCGGGCAGGACGGAACGCAATTTCATGATGTCACCTTAAAACGGCATCCACGGGCCGACGAAAAAGCGCGTCAGCCAGCCCGGGGTATTGGCTTCGGCCAGGGTGCCCTGGCCGGAATAGGCGATGCGTGCATTGGCGATGCGCAAGGACGACACCTGGTTGTTCGAATCGATGTCGGCCGCGCGCAGATAGCCGCGCAGGCGCACGAATTCCTCGCCCTGGTTCAGCGTCAGGGTCTTTTCGCCCTGCACCCGCAGCAGGCCGTTCGGCAGCACTTCCTGCACGATCACCGTGATCGCGCCCGACAAGGCATTTTGCTGGGTGCTGGTCGAGTCGCCGGCAAAGTTGCGGTCGGCCGACAGGTCGATGCCGGTCTTCGGAAAGGTCTTGCCCAGCAAATTGGCTGCTTTCACGCCAACGGTCGAACCCTTGTTGAACGAGGTGCCGGCCTTCTTGCTGGCCTGGGTGGTTTCCTGCAGCGAGACGGTGACCACGTCGCCGACGCGAAAGGCGCGGCTGTCCGAGGTCAGCGAGATGCCGGCATCGGAGTTGAACACGCCGCCGGCCACGCCGCCGCGTCCGCTGTTGCGCTGGGCCACCAGCGGCTCCTCGGAAAAGGTTGGCGCCACCGGCGCGGCCGGGCCGCTGGCGCAGCCGGCCAGCAGCACGGCCGCCAGCGCCACGATGGCTTGCCTGGTCGCTTGCATCAGCGTGCCGCTTGCGCCAGGTATTGCAGCATATTGTCGGCCGCCGACAGCACCTTGGTATTCATTTCATAGGTGCGCTGGGCAGCGATCATGTCGACCATTTCTTCGACCACCTGCACGTTCGAGCCTTCCAGCGCGAATTGCTTGAGCTTGCCCAGGGCGCCTTCGCCGGGACGGCCTTCGGTCGGCGTGCCGCTCGATGCCGTTTCCTGGAACAGGTTCTCGCCCAGTGCCAGCAGGCCGGTCGGATTGACAAAGCTGGTCAAGGTCAGCTGACCCAGTTCGGTCGCCGCCACATTGCCGGGGACGGTCGCCGAGACCATGCCGTTTTCAGCGATGGTAATCGCGCTGGCGTTGTTCGGCACGGTGATCTGCGGCACCAGCGGCAGGCCCTGGGCGTTGACCATCACGCCGTTGGCGTCGATGCCAAGCTGGCCGGCGCGCGTGTAGGCCGCTTCGCCGTTCGGACGCAGCACCTGCAGGAAGCCGTTGCCGGTAATGGCGACGTCGAATTCGCGGCTGGTCGTTTGCAGGCTGCCGGTGGTAAATACCTTTTGCGTGCCGACCATGTGCGTGCCGTTACCGAGCTGCACGCCCGAAGGCGACAGGGTATTGTCGGCGCGCTGGGTGCCCGGCTGCTGCTCGACCTGGTAGAACAGGTCTTCAAACACCACGCGGTCGCGTTTGAAGCCGACCGTGTTGACGTTGGCCAGGTTGTTGGCGATGGCTTGCAGCTTGGCGTCTTGCGCCTGCACGCCGGTCTTGCTGATCCACATTGCTGGATTCATGGCTTACTCCTTGAGTTGGTTGGCGTGCGCTTACGCGCTGAGCAGGCGGTTACCCGATTCCGTCATGGAATCGCTGGCCTTGAATACTTTCATCTGCATCTCGAAACTGCGGTTCAGGCTCATGGTGGCGACCATTTCCTCGACCGCCGACACATTGCTGCCTTCGATATGGCGGTCGCGGATGCGCACCGCCGGGTCAGCCTGCAGATCTTCGCCGCTGCGCGCGACGATCAGGCCGGCTTCGTTCTTGGTCAGTTCGCCCGTTTCGGCGTTGACCAGCTTGAGCTTGTCGACGGTCTGCATCTGCGCCGCACCCGGCACCTGGATTGAAATGGTGCCGTCCGAACCAATCGACAGGCTGGTGTGCTCGGGCAAGGTGATCGGACCGCCTTCGCCCAGCACAGCCCGCCCGTTCAGCAGCAGCGCGCCGGTTTCATCGAGCTCCATGGCGCCGGCACGGGTGTAGGCCTCGCCGTTTTGCCACTGCACCGCCAGAAAGCCGTTGCCGGTAATCGCCACGTCGAGCTCGCGTCCGGTTTCCTTGATGGTGCCGGTGCGCGTGGAAATCGCGCTCGACTGCGTCTGCGTCATGTGGCGGTCGTCGTAGCCATAGCCGTTTTGCAACGATTGGGCGGTCGACACTTCCAGATTGGCGCGAAAGCCGCTGGTCTCGATATTGGCCAGGTTGTTGGCGTGTACCTGCTGTGCCCGCAGGGCACGGTCGGCGCCGCTCATGGCGGTGTAAATCAGGGCATCCATGCTTGTTTACCTTTGCGTGGCGGTCATTACAGGGCTTGCATCAGCGACTGCAGCATGGCGTTTTCGGTCGACAGCACTTTCGAGTTGGCCTGGTAGTTGCGCTGCGAGGTCATCAGACCCACCAGTTCGGTGGTGATGTCGACGTTCGACTGTTCCAGCGAGCTCGTCGCCAGCTTGCCGGCCATGCCGACGCCAGGACGCTCGTACAGCGGCGCGCCGGAAGCGGTCGAGGCGGTCCAGCTGGTGTTGTCGGCGGCGGTCAGCGCGCCTTCGTCGGCAAAGTTGGCCAGCGCGATGGTGCCGACGTTCTTGGTTTCGCCGTTGGTGTATTTCGCCATGATCGAGCCGTCGGCGGCCAGTTCCACGCCGGTATAGGTGCCGGAAGCATAACCGTCGGATTTATTGGTCGAGGTGGTGTTTTCGCCCGAGGACAGGGTGGTGTCGGAATAATTCAGGTTGAACGCCAGGGTGGCCGCGCCGGAGCCGGTGATCGGGTCGCTCATCTTGACCGGAGCAAATGCGGGTTTCCAGTCGGCCGGTTCGACCGCCAGCACGTTGTTTGGCGTGACGCCGTTGACGGTTGCCAGTCTTCCCTTGGTGTCAAACACGAGCGTACTTATCATTGACTTCGGTGGTGTCGCTGTCGGGTCCATGATGGGCTTGTCGTCGAGCGTGTACTGAACTTGCACCGTGCTGGTGTCGGTTCTCACGAAGTACTGGCTCAGCGTGTGCTTGGTGCCCAGCGAGTCGTACAGCACCGATACCTTGGCGCTGTTATAGGTCTGGATATCGGCCTTGTTGAATTTTGTACCATCCTTGATGCTCCATTCGGCCGACAGGTTGGCGGCATAAGACAGGTTTTCGGTCGCTTGTGCGGCAATCTGGCCGGTCGGGATCTTCATGTCACCCATCGGGCCGAGGGTGGTGCTGCCTTTTTGCGCCGGCGCATAGCCTTGCACCAGCTTGCCGTTCGAGTCGGTCAGGAAGCCGCTGCTGGCGGCGCTGAAAATGCCGACGCGGCTGTAGCTCAGGGTGTTTTGTGCGGAGCGGCTGACGAAGTAGCCGCGGCCGTCGATGGCGGCGTCAAGGGTGCGGCCGGTGTTGAGCACGCCGCCGTTGACGCTCATGCTTTGCGTGGTCGAGCCGATTTCGACACCGGTGGCGCGGTCGCCGGCGTACATCGACGAGAAGTTGGCGCGGCTGCTGCGAAAGCCGTAGGTGCCGGCGTTGGCGATATTGTTACTCGAAGCGGTCAGTTGCTCGTTGATGGCCTGGATGCCGGACAGTGCGATGTCGAAACTCATGGAGGTTCCTTTAGTGAAGGACAGGATTAATTGGGCGAAGGACGTTACAGGCGGTTCAGGAGGTCTTGCCGTTGAAACCAGTAATCGCGCCCGGGCTGACTTCACCGAGGTTGGCGACATTGAGGATCATGCTGCCAGTGGCCGACAGCCGAACACTGCTCAGTTTTCCGGCGATATCGACCGACGGCTTCTCGCCGCTGCTGGTGGTCACCGCCATGGTGTAGGTGCCGGCAGGCATGCCCAGTTTTTGCGGGTCGATGGTGAAGGTGGCGTTGCCGGCCGCCTTGGCGCCCAGTTCGAGCTTGTATTCCTTGTCGAACTCGTCTTTCAGGGTCAGCGTCGTCTTGCTGCTGTTCGACGACAGGGCGATGCTGCCGCTGACCTTGCCGCTATCGAGCTGCACCGTGCTGGTGTTGACCATCACTTCCGAGCCTACCTGCGCGCCGAGCGCCAGTACCTGCATGCTTTGCAGCACGCTGGCGTTGGCGCTGGTCAAGGTCGACAGGTTCTGCATCGCTTCGGTCTGCGCCTGCTGCGTCAGCTGGTTGACGAACTGGCTGGGGTCGGTAGGCGCCAGCGGGTCCTGGTTGCGGATCTGCGCCACCAGCAGTTTGGTGAACATGTCTTGCGTGGCATTGTTTTGCGACGCGACAGCCTTGCCGGTGTTGTTGGCGCTACCGGTGCCGCCAGTAAAAAGGGATGTTTCCATGATTTACATTTCGCCTAATTTGAGGAGCGACTGCTGCATCGACTTGATACGGCCCAGAACTTCCACATTGGTTTCAAAAGCGCGCGACGCCGACATCATGTCGGTCATCTCGGCCACCTGGTTGACGTTGGGATAAAACACCATGCCATCGGCATCGGCCATCGGGTGGCCGGGTTCGTACACTTTGCGCAGCGGCTCGTCGCTCTGCACCACGTCGAGTACCTGCACCCGTCCGCCAGCATCCGAGGCACCGTTGCCGTCCATTACGGCCGCGAACACGGGCTTGCGGGCGCGGTAGGTCTCGGCTTCGGAACCGGCCACCGATTCGGCATTGGCCAGGTTGCTGGCGATGGTATTGAGGCGCACGGTCTGCGCCGCCATCGCCGAGCCGGCGATCTTGGAAATATCCTGGAAGCTCATGCTGCTTATCCTTGTCCGGAAATGGCCTTGGCCAGTCCCTTGAGTTTCATGTTGACGAAACTGAGGCTGGCCTGGAAGTCGCTGGCGTTCTGCGAGAACGCCGCCTGCTCCACGCCGATCTCGACGGTATTGCCGTCGCGGCTGGGCTGGTATGGCACGCGATACAGGGAGGCGGCATCGTCGTCGGTCGACAGCATGCCCGCTTCATTGTCCTGCAACTGCTGCAGCGCGCTGCCGAAATCCATGTCCTTGGCCTCGAAGCCTGGCGTATTTTCGTTGGCGATATTGGCCGCCAGTACGCGCGTGCGGTCTGCGCGCAGGGCCAGCGCGTCGGCATGCACACCGAGTGCGTCCTTGAAATTAATCCCCATGGTCATCCTTTGTGTTGAATTCGGTCATACTGGTGGCGTGCGGGCTGGCGTGTGGATACAGGAGTAAAATGCCTGCCTGGTCTTGTTGACGCATGGTAAGGTCATGCTGTTTCAATGTTTTTGATCAGGATTCGTCAATAAGGTTAGCAATGATTGATTTCACCGGTTATGCCGCTGCATCCATCCAGGCAGGTGCCCGTCGCACGCTGTTTCCCGGCCTGTTTTTACTGACCAGCCTCTATAGTAGTGCAGGATGCGCTGAATTGCCAGCCGACAATATATTTTCCAGGGTCGAACAACTTGCCCGCGAGCAGCTGGCACAGCAGGCTGCCTCTGCGGGACTGCTGGAACCGCTGTTCGAGGTCGCTGTTGTAAAAACCACACGTGTCATCCCCGCTTGCCCGGTTCGGGTGATGATCGAGGCGCAGGACAGCCGCTCGCCGCAGCGCATGCGCTTTGTCGCCGCCTGTCCCGGCGCCGGCGGCTGGCGCCAGGAAATGCTGGTGCGCGCCAGTATCACGGCCAAGGTCGCTGTCACCAGAGGAACGGTGACGGCCAATACCCCGCTTGAACCGAGTGACGTGGAACTGGCGCGGCGCGACGTCACGATGGTGGCCGACAGCATCGCCACGCTCGATGCGGTGGCGGGCCTGTCGAGCCGGCGCAGCCTGCGCGCCGGCGAAGTGTTGCGACAAGGGCAACTGGCGTCGCCGATGCTGGTCAGGCGCGGCGCGCCCGTCAATATTGTGGCGCGCAAGGAACAGGTCAGCGTCAGCATGGATGGCGTGGCGATGGATCCTGGCGCGCAAGGCGAGGTGATCCGCGTGCGCAATGCCTCCAGCGGCACGGTGATCCGTGCGCGCGTGGTCGAGGCAGGGGTGGTCGAGCCTGCCAACTGAGCCGCAGATGGCTATTCCGCAGCGGCCGCTGCGCTGCGCTGCAGCCGCGTCGCCAGCTGACCCAGCTTGGCTGCATAGTTGGGATCGGTGGCGTAGCCGCCACGCGCCAGTCCTTGCGCAAACGCATGCGCATCGCTGCCCGCGTTCAGTGCGGCGCGGTAGCGGGGATTGTCGAGCAGCACTTGTGCATAATCGCGGAAGGCGCTGGCCTGGTCCGGATAGCTGCGGAAACGTTCGGTTTTTTTCAGCGCCGTGCCGTTGTCACCCACATATTCCGTGGTCAATGCCTGGGCCACGTCGCCTTGCCATTTGCCGCCGGCCTTGATGCCGAACAGATTATTGGTGTCGGTCGCGCCCTGGCGCAGCGGACGCTGGCCCCAGCCCGATTCGAGTGCCGCGTGCGCGGCGACAAGTTCCGGCGCCACGCCCAGGCGTGCGCCCGCTTCCTCGGTCCATGGCTTGATCGAGGACAAAAACTGCTGCTGTACTTCGCCCAGTTCGCCGCCCTGGCTGATCGCGCCCAGCACATTGGACGCTGGGCCATTGGCCGACCAGGCGCTGCCTGCATAGCCCTGCATGCTGGCGTTGCCGCCACCTTGCTCGATAAAACGTGCCACTTCTCCCTGCACCTGCTGGAACACGCTGCCGAAGCTGGCGGTGGAAGCCGTGCCGGCGGTGGCGCGCACATTGCTCTCGATGGCGGCGGTAGCGCTGGTCGGCACAGTGGCCGCCGTGGCGCGGATGTTGCTGGCAAAAAAATCAGCCTGGCGCATAGATATGTTCCTCGCCATGCAGCACGCGCTGCATGGTCGTGTATTGTTCGGTTAACAGCTGGCTGTTGCGCGTATTGAGGCGCTTGCATTCGACGACCATCTGCTCCAGTTCCTCCCAGTCGGCGATGGCTCTGGCTTGCGCGTCAGCTTGAAGCAGGGCAAACAGCTGGGCCATCGCCGGCTTGGGACCGAGCAGGGCGGTTGCCAGGCTCATGCGTTGACGGCGGCGGCCATCGAGCAGATCGGCGGCGGCGACCACCTGTTCCGCCAGCACCTTCAATTGCCCGGTCTGGTGGCGCAGGGTGGCCTGGAATTGTTTTTCAAGCAATTCCAGCATTTCGCCATAGGCCTGGCGGTCATCACCGATGCCCTGCAGCACCCGTTGCACGGCTTCCTGGCGCGTCATGCCCTTGCGTGGCGCGCTCATGCGTCGCTGCCGTGGAAGCGCTGGATCAGTCCGGCAATTTTCGACGGATCGAACGGCAGTTCGCCCTTGGCCAGCGCATCGCGCAACATGGCTACCCGCTCGTGATCGATATCGGGCATGGCGCGCAGCGCGGTGAGGGCCGGTTGCAGCACGGCCGATTGCAGTTCGGCGCCGGCGGACGAGCCGCCGGCAGCGGCAGCGGCGCCGGCGTTTTCGGCGATCGCTTCGGCCGGCGCCACGGCCGCGCTGCGCGCGGCGGCGCCGGTATTGCCGGGAGCGATTTTCATGCGTTGTCCCTTGCCTTTAATTTGCATTCTCGGCTCGTTCTTTCTTCGCTGGCAGACCCAGCTTGTCACGTAAGCGTTGCAGTGTTGGCGTATCGGGCGCGCCCACTTCGATGTCCTGGCCTTGCTGCCCCTGTCCGGTCATGCCGAACATGGAGGCGATGCTGTCGGCCTGGCCACGCGTCAATATTAACAGCTCGATGCGCCGGTTGACGCCGGCGCTGGCATTTTTCGTGTCCAGCGGCGCGCGGTCGGCCATGCCGACCACTTGCAGCACGCTTTCCGGGTTCATGCTGCCTGCGAGCAATTGCGCGCGCGCCGACATGGCGCGGTTGGCCGACAAGGTCCAGTTCGAATAACCGTCAAAGCCGGTATAGACGTATTGCAGCGAATCGGTATGGCCGACGATCAGCATCTGGTTTTCCATCTGCGCGAAGATCGGCCCCATTTCACGCAGCAATTTGCGGAAACGGTCGGTCGGCACGGCGCTGCCACGCACAAACATGCCTTGCTTGTCCGTATCGTGCAACATCACGCGCAAGCCGTGCGGCGTGACCACCGATTGCAAGTTGCTTTTCAGGCCAGCCTCTTCGCTGAGCTTGTCGAGCGCGCGCGACAGCGCCAGCAGGTCTTCCGGCGTCTGGTAGCTCATCTTCGGCTTGGCCTCGGCGTCGGACTTGGCTTTGGCCTGCTCTGGCTTGCCCTCGTTCTCTTTCTTGCCTTCGGTGCGCGTGTCGCCCATGCCGTTGCGCGGCATCGGGAAGCGGTCGATCAGGCTGCCGCGCGGGCCGCCTTTCTGTTCCGGCATCACGCCTTGCCCCTCGCCCTGGCGGCTGCCCGCCAGCGCGTCCATCATGATTTCCTTCATCGCCTGCTGTTCGCGCGCGGCGATCAGCCACAGCACCAGGAACAGCGACAGCAGCGCCAGGCAAAAGTCGGCGAACGCCACTTTCCAGGCGCCGCCGTGGCCATCGTCGTCATGCTTGCGTCCGGCGCGCTTGATGATGGCCTGGTCATGTTTCTCATGCGGCTTTAGCACGGCGGCCTCCCCGGCCTTGGCCTTGCTCAGGTTCTTCGCCGCCGCTCTCCAACGCATTGATCCAGCTTTCCAGCTGCGCAAAGCTCGGCTTGATATTGAGCTGCACCAGGCGTCGGCCCGAGTCGATCGCCAGCAGCGGCGGCTTGCCCGCCACGTGCGTCACCAGCACGACTTTCACGCATTCCATGGTCGAGCCTTCTTCACCGACCAGTTGCTTCATCATGTTGCACAGCGGATCGAGCACGCCGTAGCAGAAGAAAATGCCGATAAAGGTGCCGACCATGGCCGCACCCACTTTCGACGAGATCTCGGCCGCATCGGCGCCGTCGGCCACCGAGTTCATGGCCATCACGATGCCGAGCACGGCGGCCAGAATGCCGAAGCCGGGCATCGCTTCGGCGATCTTGTGCAGCGACTTGGACGGCTGCAGCAATTCATCGTGGATCGCTTCGAGTTCCTGCTCCAGCACGCCTTCGAGTTCATGCGCGTTGATTTTACCCATCGCCATCAGGCGGAAGTTGTCGACAATAAAAGCCAGCAGTTTCGGCTCTTCCAGCACCAGCGGATAGCGCTGGAACAGCGGGCTTTCACGCGGTGCTTCGACGTGGGCGTCGAGCGCCTTGAGGCCGCCGGCCGCCGTTTGCAGCAGTTCGTACATCAGCAGCAGCAACTGGCGCTGGAATTCCGAGCCCTGCTTCTTGTGCGTGACGACCTTGCGCACCTGGTGCAGCATCTCGCCGAGCACATGCTTGGGGTTGCCCAGCACCAGGGCGCCGGCGGCGGCGCCGACAATGATGACCAACTCGACCGGATGCCAGATCGCCTGGACGGTGCCGCCCATCAGGGCGAAGCCTCCGAATACACATCCCAACACGATTAAGATACCGATAATTACCATGTCAACTGCCTTTCTGCTTGTACTGCATCAATTTATGGGTGGTGCCTGTTCTTACTTATCCTGCAGCATGGCTTTCATTTTCCCCAAGGCCATCTTGTTCAACTGGCAGACCCGCGCGTCGCTCAGGTCCAGCACGGCGGCGATTTCCTTGTAGCTCAGTTCGAACTCGTAATACATCTGCACCACGCGCTGCTCGCGTTCATCGAGCGTGCGCAGTGCCTGCTCCAGGCTGCGCCGCACCATCAATTGCTCTTCCGGGCTCGGCGCGCTGTCGGCCTGGCCCAGGCTTTCCTGCAAAATATCATCAAAACTGGCGATCAGCTCGGCGTTTTCCGCCAACTGATACTCCTGGTACGCCTCCGGCGTCAGCTTGAGCGCCGCCATGATTTCCGCTTCCTGCGGCTCGCGGCCCAGGCGCCGGGTCAGGGCGCGCACGCTGTCGCGCAGGCGGTGGCTTTCCTGGCGCACGGCGCGCGGGCGCCAGTCCTGGCGCCGCAGTTCATCGAGTATCGCGCCGCGGATGCGCAGGCTGGCATAGCTGCCGAAGGACTGGTCCGGCACGCCGTAGCGGCGCAGCGCTTCGAGCAGGCCCATCAGGCCGATCTGCTCCATGTCGTCGCGGTCGATGGCGCCCGACACCTGCGAATTGAGCTGGCGCACGATGCGCTTGACCAGCGGCGCGTAGGCGACCAGATGGCGCTGCTCTTCCGCCACGCTGAGCACGGCCGCGGCAGCGCCAGCGGCGGCATATTCGCCGGCACCATAGGCTTCCTGGTAATGCTCTGCATGAGCCACGGGATCTCCCATCAGTCGCAATGGCCTGCTGGTGTCGGCTTATTCAATGATCAGCTTGCCTACCATGACTTCGCTGAACGGCTTTTCCATCTGCTCGCGTTCATAGCTGAGATTGAACGCCTTGTTGATCTCCTGGGCGTATTGTTCCACCGTCATCGCTTGCGCCTTGTCCATCGAAAAGCCCGACAGGGTGCTGACGGCGATCGAGCGCATCAGCGGCAAATGTGCTTTCGCCGTTTTTTCGTTTTCTTCCGTGGTGGAGATCACCAGGTCGGCCGACAGATAATGGGTATCGGTGTCGCCGGGGCCGTGGCGCAGCATCACGATGACCTTGTCGAGCGTGACGAACTTGCGCGCCTTCTTGCCCGTCGCCGGTGGCGGTGGCTGCTTGGCATCGGCCACTTCGGCGTGGCCGGCGACCGGCTTGGCCAGGTACCACATGGCGCCGCCCGCCGCACCGGCGGCCAGCAGGGCCACCAGCAAAAAGCCGCCGATCAGTTTTACTTTTGTATTCATCAGTTGTATTCCCGCTCATGCATGGCGAAGGTGGTGCCATATGGCGCCCCGTACTGCGGGCCGCCAGGCGTGTCGTCAGACAGCGCGCGTCCCGGTTCGGCGTCGTCCTGCTGGCGTCCCGGTTGGCGCTGGCCACGGGCGTCGCCCTCGGCAAACGCCTGCGCGGCCGGACTGCGCGGCGTGGCGCTGATGGTGACGGCCACCTCGGTGTACTGGCGCTGCGCCAGGTCATTGCGCATGTTCTCGCCGATGCCCTGCAACTGGCGCAACACTTCCGTATTCGAGGCCGAGACATTCACTTGCAGCATGCCGGCCGTGTGACGGATGGAAATGTCGATGCGTCCCAGCAGCGGCGGATCGAGGCGGATCACGGCGTGCTCGCTGTTGCGCCCGATCTGCGTCTGCAGGCGTTCGCCGAGCGCCTCGCGCAGCGGTTCCTGCCATTGCTGGGCTGTACCGTTGAGTTTGATGATATCGCCGCCCTGCGCCGGCAGGGCGCCGGCGGTGGCCGCCGCAGTCAGGCCCAGGTTGGCGGCGGGCGAGGGCGCCGGGTTGCCGGCGCCGACGTTGCGGTCTGCCTCCAGGCTGGCGGTGTTGACGGCCATCGGTGCGGCGGCCGGGGTGGCAGCCTTGGCCGGCATGGCTGGCGCGTCGGCCAGCCCGGCTTGCTGGCGAGCGGCTGGCCGCGTATCGGCGGCATCGCGCAGCGCCGCATGGGCGGCAGGAACGGCTGGCGCGGCGACGCCGACAGCCAGGCCTGACACGACGGCGGCGGCAGGCTCGGCCGCCGTTTCCCTCACCTCGGACGTGGCCGCCTTGGCGGGCGCGGTTGCCGGTGCAACTGCGGCTGCGACCACGGAAGGCATGGCCACCATCATGGGTGTGGCCGGTGCGCTGGAGGCTGCAACATTGACGGCGCCGCCGGTAACGCTGGCGACTGGCGCTGCCATGTCTGTCTGAACGGGCGGCTGCACCGCTGACCGCGCGGCCACGGCGCGTGGCGCTGGCGCCACGGTATCTGCCGCCGCGGCGGGCACAGGCATCGCCGCCGCCAGTGGTTCGCCCGGCCGAGGCGCCGGTACCAGCGCGCCCAGCTGCGCATTGAACTGCATGGTTGCCGGCCGCACGGCCAGTTGCAGCGGGGACGACGTTGCCGGCTCGTCAGGCACGCCTGGCATGGCGGCGCGCGGCGCAGCGGCCGGCACCGCCGCCGGCGTGGTAGCGGCCTGCAATGGTGCCGGCATCGTTGCCAGGGCGTCGGCGGCCGGCGCCGCAGTGGCGAGGGCCGCAGGGGCAGCGGCAGAAGCATGGGCAGAAGCAGCAGGGGCCGCGGCGCCCCGTATTGCCGCCACAGGTGCCGCGGCAGGCGTGAACGTGGCGCCGGGCATCATCGTGGCCGGGCTGAACGGCGCGGCGGAAACCGGGGCCGCAGTTGCCGTCGTCGCAGGCATCTCCTTGAGCGATGCTGTGCTGGCAGGTGCGACAACAGCCCCGGCTGGAACGCTTGCGGCGCGCGCCGCTGCCACCGTGTTGCCGGCGGCGCTGTTAGCCTGCGCGGTTGGCGCTGGCGCCGTCATGATTGCCGGCGCGGACAGCCATGGCGCGGCCATTGACGGCAATGGTGCTTGTGGCGCCGGCGCCGGCGCTTGCAGGCCATCGGCTGGTGGCTGCTCGGATTCTTCCGTCTTCAGCGGAGCATGGGCGTCCGGCTTGCCGTCCTGCACGGTATTGCCCATGGCGTCGGCAAACAGCGTCCGCACAGGGGCCGGCGTGATGCCGGGCAGAGCCGCAGGCACGGCGGCTGGCGCCGTATCCGTGGCGACCGCACCGCCGGCCAGGGGCGTGCCAGCGGCGGTCACGGCCGTCGTCGCACCGAACAGGTCGGCGGCGTTAAAAGGCGTGGCCTTGAAATTGAAGGTGATATTCATGCTTGCTTTCCATCTTGATACATGTCGCTTTCCAGCGCATAGGCAACCCAGCCCTCCTGTCTGGAGTGGATGTCGCCCAGTTGCTGGCCGAGCCTGTGCTTTTCGTCGGAACACAACTGAAACGCGCGCGCATGCGCCGCACGCAGCGTGCGCAGCGTTGCCTGTTCGTTCGCGTCCAGGCCGCCTTGTACGGACAGCAACGCCAGCTGGCGTGCCAGCCGGCGGTCCAGCACGTCGAGCGCAGCCCAGTCCTGCTGGCCGGCTGCGTCCTGCAGCTCGCGCGCAAACTGCAGCAGCACGGCGCTGTTATCCATGCTTGGCCTGGACGCCGAGCCAGCCCTGCTTGATGGTGTTCAGCAAGGTGGTCACTTCGTCGATCAGCGCCGGGTCCAGGTTGACACCGGCAAGATACAGGCGGCCGGTGCAATATTCATACAGGCGGCCCAGGTTGGCCACAACTTCGCCACCCTGTTCGAAATCGAGCGAGCTCGACAAACCGTTGATGATTTCCGTGCATTTGTTCAGGCTGATCGCCTTTTGTTCGTAACGCTTGCCGACGATATGTCCGCGCGCGCGCGCCAGTTCTTCCAGCAAGCCGTCGGTGAGCAGCAAGACCAGCTCGACTGGCGTGGCGCGCGAGGTCTGCGCATCCAGGTTGACGGCATGGTAATCACTGTAGGCATCGTGGTTCATCATTTTCTTTCACTTTAAAATGCTGAGACTGGCAAGCGGCGCCAGCCTCTATTTGGACTTGTCGTTGCCAAACAGGGCGTCGAACATGCTGGTGGTTTGCGACATGCGCGCTTGCAGGTCCTGCAACTTCGTAAACTGTGCCTTGTAGCGGTTGTACATGGTGGTGTAGTCGGTTTCGAACTTGGCCTGGCGTTCGTCGAGCGTCTTTTGCAGCTTGGCGACCGACGTTTCGCGCTGCGCCAGCTGGCCATTGGTCGAGGTCCACATCTCGACGAATTTGTCGAGCTTGCCGGCGATGCCACTGGGCGCGCCGCCCGAATTGTTGCCGATGGCTTTATCGAGGCCGGTAGGATTGGCTTTCACCGCCGCTTCGAGCTTGGTGGTATCCACCGCCAGCGTGCCGTTGCGCTGCGCCGTGATGCCGAACGTGGCCAGTGCGCCGGTGGCCGTTTCCCGCAGGGTGCGCACCAGCTGGTCGCGCAGCACGCGCACGCCGCTGTCGGTGGCAAAGGTGCCCGCTGCCTTGCCCGAAGCCGGATCACCCGGGTCGGTCAGGCCGTCGAGCACGGACTTGAGCTTGTTGTAGGCCGCGACAAAGCTTTGCGCGTTGGTCGCGGTGGCCGAGGAATCGAGCGCCACCGTCAGCGTGATCGGTGCGTCGCCGTTGGCCTGCGCCTTGGTAAAAGTCATTTTTACGCCATCGATATTGCTGAAGGTGTTCGACGACTGTTTGACCCTGTTGCTGGTATCGCTGGGGTCGGCCGGCTTGCCGCCGACCCACACGATGGCGTCCTCGGCATTGACCAGTTGCTTGGGCGTCGCCGCCAGGCTGGTCTTCAGGTCGCCATCGGCCATCGCACTGGTGTCGAACGACAGGGCGCCTTCTTCTCCACTGACGTTCGAGCTCAGCACCAGCTGGGCGATGCCGCCGATGGTGATGACCGATGCGGTGACGCGCGAATTGTTCTTCGGCTCGGCATTGATGGCGGCGGCGATTTCCTTGGCCGACAGGGTCGGGTCGGCGTCGGTATTGGCCTTGCTCAGGTCCACCGTGAAGTCGCTGTTGTTGGCCAGCTTGATCTTCAGGTTGCCGTCGCCGCTGGCCGGTACCGCACTGCCACCGATGCCGCCCAGCGAAATCTGGTTGCTGGTAGCCACTTTTTCCACAAACAGCGTATACGTGCCGGAGGCAGCCGTTGCGCTGGCGGTGGCGCTGCCGACGGTGGTATTGCTGAAAGTGGCACCTTGCGCGGCGATGGTCTTGCTGCCGGTCAGCGCCAGCAGACTGGAGGTGAAGGTGGTCAGCGCCATCTTCATGCTCGTCAGGCCAGCCGCGGTGGCGGTTGCCGCCTTGGTCTGTTCGGTGATGCGCGCCTGCGTATTGGCCGTGTATTTGTCGGTCAGCGCCTGTGCCGATGCGGTCGGATCGTAAGTGTTTGAAGCGGTGGTGGTGAGGGCCATGTCAGACTCCTAAAATTAGCATGCAGGATATACACAATGACAAGGCGACCAAATGTCGGCTTTTCTGAAATTATTTCTGCAAAACATCATTTTACCTGTCCACGGAACCAGAATTGCGTTGCCAGTTCATCCTGTCGCTTGGCATCCATTCGCTGTTGTTCAGTTGCAACGATGCGCTGCTTCTGGGTCAGTACCTGGTCCAGCACTTCTCGCTTGGCCCAGGCCGTGTTCAGGGCGCGCTGCGATACCGCCATATTGGCTTCGTGCAGATGCAGGTCGGTGCGATGCTGCTGCGCCAGTTCCATCACGGATTGCTTGAAATTGCCGCAATTGACCGACAGCGCCAGGTGCAGCGCGCCGCTGGGACCGCTGTCGGTATACAGGCTGGTCAGGCGTTCCAGGTTCTTCTGATAGCGGTCGCGCACGGCCGTCTGCGCCGCCATTTCGGTTTGCAGGCGCTCCACTTCGGTGCTGCGCAGGCCGACCAGGGTGGTCAGGTTGCGGATGGTATGCGAGTTGCTCATCAATGTGCCTAGGACATGATCTGTTCAAGTTGCGTAATGCAAGGCCCCATCGGCGCTTCTTCCTTGGTGCCCTGGCACAGGAAGGCCTCGATCTGCGGATGCAGCTGTACCGCGCGGTCGGTGATCGGGTCGGCGCCGGGCACATAGGCGCCCAGCGGGATCAGGTCGCGCACGCGCGCGTGGCGCGCCATCGCCGCCTTCAGGCCGCGCGCCGCCTGCATGTGCGCCGGTTCGATCACCTGCGCCATGCAGCGGCTGATCGAGGCGGCCACGTCAATGGCGGGGTAGTGGCCCCGTTCGGCCAGTTCGCGCGTGAGCACGATATGGCCGTCGAGAATCGCGCGCGCCGTGTCGACCACCGGATCCTGCTGGTCATCGCCTTCAGCCAGCACGGTGTAGATGGCGCTCATGCTGCCATGTTCGTGTGCGCCGTTGCCGGCGCTTTCGACCAGTTGCGGCAGGTTCGAAAACACCGACGGCGGATAGCCGCGCGTGGCCGGCGGTTCGCCGAGCGCCAGCGCCACTTCGCGCAGCGCCATGGCGTAGCGCGTGAGCGAATCGACCAGCAGCAGCACGTGCTGGCCCTGGTCGCGGAAATGCGCGGCGATCGAGTGGCACAGTTCGGTCGCCATGATGCGCATCAGCGGCGATTCGTCGGCCGGCGCGATCACCAGCACAGCCTTTTTCAGGCCGTCGGCGCCGAGCGACTTTTCGACGAATTCGCGCACCTCGCGGCCGCGCTCGCCGATCAGGCCGACCACCACCACGTCGGCCACGGTCTGGCGTGTGATCAGGCCCAGCAACACGCTCTTGCCGACGCCGGAGCCGGCCATCAGGCCCACGCGCTGGCCCTTGCCCAGGGTCAGCATGCTGTTGATGGCCCGTACGCCGACATCGAGCGGTTCGACCACCGGCTGCTTTTTCAGCGGATTAATCTTCGGTGGCGACACATCGAGGACATGCTCGCCACCGAGGCGGCCGAGGTCGTCGATCGGTTCGCCCAGGCCATTGATCATGCGGCCCAGCCAGGATGGCCCGATCTGCAGGCTGGCCTTGTCGGGCAGCGGCAGCACGCGCGCGCCTGTGGTCAGCCCTGCGGCCTTCTTGAACGGCATCAGATACGAGATTTTTTCGCGAAAACCGACCACTTGCGCGTCCAGCCATTCGCCGCTGACAGTTTCGATCTGGCAACGCTGCCCGGTGTGCAGCTTGCAGCCGGCGCTTTCCAGCAGCAGGCCGGAAGCGCCCACCAGGCGGCCGGTGGGGGTAGCCACCGGAATGTCGCCGATCTCGAAACTGCGCAGCGTGTCGGCGATCATGCAGGCGCGCCCTGGTCGGCGTGTTCGGCGGCCAGCGCCAGATGGCTGCTGACCTGGTCCATGCAGGCGGCCAGGCGCTGATGGCAGCCGGCGTCGACTTCATTGTCGCCGGCCTTGATGCGGCATTCGCCGGCGTCGAGTCTGGCGTCGGCGATCAGATTCCAGCGCTTGGCGCGCTTCGGATCGAGTTCGCTGATGCGTTTCAATTCTTCGGGGTTCAGGTAGACGTCGATTTCCTCGCGCGTCGGCGGCATCGAGGCCAGCGTCTCGTCGACCAGGGCCAGCAGCTGCACCGGCTGCAGCGCCAGTTCGGCGCGGATCACCTGGCGCGCCACTTTGGCCACCAGGTCGACCACTTCCTTGCGCTGGGCGGCGCGGTAGTCGGCGCGGACCTTCTTCAGGTCGCGCAGAATGGCGTCGACCGGGCGCGCCAGCTTGTCGAGCGCGACCAGGGTTTCATTGCGGCCTTCTTCGCGGCCCTGCACCACGCCGTCGTTGCGGCCCGAGTCGTAGCCGTCCTGCTGGCCGCGCACCAGGCCCACTTCATAGCCGTCACGCTGGCCCTGCTCGAAACCTTCCGAGACGGAGGCCTGCCACTGGCCGTCGGTGTCCTCGGAGCTGGCGCGCTGGCCGGCGGCGATGAATTGCGACAGCGGCGGAAAGCGGTAGGTGCGGAAAGGCTTCATTCGATCACCGCCTCGGCGAACAGCTGCACTTCGATTTCGCCGGCGTCGGCCAGGCCCTTGACGGTGGCCATGATTTCCTGGCGCGTCTGTTCGATGCGCGACATCGGCACCGGGCCGGAGCGGCGCATCATGTCTTCGAAGCTTTGCGCCTGGCGGCGCGGCATGGTTTTCAGCACCGCGTCGCGGATCGCCGGTTCGGCGCCCTTGAGCGCGATCGCCCACTGTTCCATCGGCACGTCTTCCAGGATGCGCGTGAGCGTGACATCGCTTTGCGTGGCGAGGATCAGGAAGTCGTACATGCTCAGTTCGATTTCCGACACCACCGCCGGGTCGTGCGCGCGCAACAGTTCGACCAGCGCGGCGCGGTTGCCCGGCATGCGGTTGAGAATCTCGGCGGCCTGGCGGATGCCTTCCACGCTGGTGCTTTGCGTGTCGAGGGTGCCCAGGCAGCGGCCCACCAGTTCGTCGAGCTCGACCAGCAGGTCGCGGTCGATTTCGTCCAGGCGCGCCAGGTTCAGCAGCACCAGGTCGCGCCCTTCGACCGGCAGCGCCTCGAGGATCTGGCCGGCCAGCGCCGGTGGCAGGAAGGCCAGGAATACGGCCTGCATCTGCACGTGCTCGTTGACAATGTATTCGGCCAGCCACTTCGGCGAGGCCCACTGCAGGCGCGCCATTTTCGGCCGGATCGCATCGCCGTAGATATTGTTCAGCACGCTGTTGGCGATATCGCTGCCCAGCGCCATGTCCAGCGAACGCTTGAGGTAGCTGCGCGAGGCGCCGTGCACGCCGCTTTGCTGGCGGTAGTCGTCAAAGAAAGTCTGCATGGCCGTTTTCACGGATTCGACCTTGATGCCGCTCATGCGCGACATCACTTGCGTCACTTCCAGCAGTTCTTCGCGCGACAGGCAGCGCAGCACATTGGCCGCCTGCTCTTCGCCTATGCTCAGCAACACGATGGCCGCCTGCTCGACCGGGGTCAGGCTGGCGTTCTCCTCGTCTTGCTCGTCCGGGAAATTACTGTTGTTGAGTTCGGCCATTTTTCTGCATCCATTGTTTGACGACTTCGGCGACACGTTCCGGTTCTTTTTCGGCCAGCACTTTCAAGTGGTCGACCATCACGTCGACAGCCGAGCCGGGCGGTGGCAGGTTGTAGTTTTCCAGCAACGGCACCACCGGCATGTCGCCGCCGGTGGCCGCCGCCGCGCCTTCGAGTGCCGGTGCGCCTGACACCGCGCCCAGCGCCGGCACGGCCGCCGCGCTGCCGGCGCTGCCAGCACCGGCGCTCACGCCATTGCCAGCCAGCGCCACGGCCGGTTCGAGCGTTTTCAGTTCCGGTGGCGCCAGGCGCGACGTCAGCAGGCGCAGCAGCGGACGCAGCACCAGGAAGTAGCCGAGCACGGCGCCCAGCGCATACAGCAGCCAGCTGCTGAAGTCGACTACAGTATCGCGTTCCTCCCACCATTGCGCCACTGGCTGTTTGGCAGGGAAGGGCAGGGTGGTCAGGCTCAGGCTGTCGCCGCGCTGGGCGTTGATGCCCAGGCCGCTACGCAGCATTTTTTCGATATTCGCCAGCTCGGCCGGGGTCCAGCCAGCCTTGGCGTCGGGCGCAGCGGTGCTGTTGAGCACCACGGCCACGCTGACTTTTTCCAGGCGGCCACGGCTGCGCTTGATCTGCGTGATGCTGCGGTCGTAGGCGTACTGGCGCGTGGTGGCGTTCTTGCGGGCGGTGCCGTCTTCGGGTTTCGGTGCGCCGCCATCGACGGCGCCTGCCGCACCGGTCGGGCCGGGCACGGCGGCCGCTGGCGGGCGGTTCGACAGGCTGCCGGGAATGCCGGCCACGTTGCGGTTGCGTTCCTGTTCCTCGCGCATCGCCTCGCTGGTCACTTTTGGCGCTTCGCCGTATTTTTCCAGCGTTTCCTCGATACGGTCATTGTCGACCGCGGCCGTCACGCTGAGCTTGAAATTGTCTTCGCCGATGACCGGACCGAGCAAGCCCGTAACATTGCGGCGGATCTCATCCTGGAAGCGCTTGGCGCCTTCGTTGCCGGCCGCCGAGGCGTCAAAGCCGTCGGCCAGGTCGATGTGCGCGGACAGCAGGTTGCCGCTCTGGTCGACCAGGCTCACGCGCGTCGGCGCCAGGCTGGCCACGCTGCCGGCCACCATGTTGATCACGGCGGCGATCTGTTCCGGCGCAAGGGTACGGCCCGGTTTCACCGCCACCACGATCGAGGCCGACGACTTGTCGCCATCGCTGGCGACAAACGAGGTCGACTTGGCGATCGACAGGTGCACGCGCGCCGAAGCGATCGCATCCATGGTCATGATGCTTTGCGCCAGTTCGCCTTCCAGGCCGCGGCGAAAGCGCACGTCCTGCACGAATTGCGACACGCCCAGCGGGTCGTTCTTGTCCATCAGTTCCAGGCCGGCCGGCAATTGCGCCGTCACGCCTTTCGAGGCCAGCAGCATGCGTACCTTGCCCAGCATGGCGTCGGGCACCAGCACCTGGCCGCTGTCCGGATGCAGGCGGTACGGAATATGTTCGGCGTCGAGGGTCGCCATCATGTCGGTGACGGCCACCTTTTCGCGCGCGCCGAACACCGGCTTGTAATTGGCCTGGTCGCGCCAGAAATACATCATCACCATGGCGGTAATGCCGATGGCCAGCACAACGATGGGCAGCAGGTTTTTCAGCAGGGCAGGCGGAATGGCGGGCTGGGCGCCAGTGCGCCAGCGCGCAAAGGCGGACTTCATGGGGGTAATCACGTGGAATGACTTTCGCTTTGGGGGCTGGGCGTGGGTGTGAGCGTATTACAGTGGCAGCTTGATCAGTTCATCGACGGCACCCATGACCTTGTTGCGCACCTGCATCAACATGGAAAAGGACAAGCTCGCTTCCTGGCTGGCCAGCATGGCACCGACCAGGTCGTCGCTCTTGCCGCTGTCGACGTCGCTCATTTTCTGCGCGGCGGCGCGGTCATCGGTGTTGATCTTGCTGAAGGCATCCTGCATGCTTTGTGCAAAGGAAAAGCCTGATGGTTGCTGCGCGCCAAAACTGGCCGCCGGTGCGATGCTGGCACCGAGTGCGCGTGCGTCGTTGTTTAATGCTGCCAGGTCGGCCCTGATCAGACTTGCGAGTTCATTGCTCATCGTGCCCTCTGTTGTCAAAATGCGGTGCGGTATCAATCAGAATTACTGGTGTTGCCATGTCGCCCGGTCCGATGTCAAGGGACCCATCAGTTATATCAGTTGCCACGCCACGCAAAATGCGAGAACGATTTTCAAGCAAACCCACACTGTCGTATGCAATATGTCTGCATGGCCAAGGCAATAATATTCAAGTGATAAAAGTTTCTTGCGGCGCTGATGTCAATCAAATCAGCAGCCATCAAAACTGAAATCAGGAAGATGGAATGGCTCACTGCAAAGCGATATTTTATTGTCGCAAGCTTACCTCGCGGCAACTATAAAGTAAAGGCCGGATTGGCCGGATTAATATTGACCAATGGCAATATCCGACAATTTCCTGTATTCTCCAGCACCGGGGATAATCAGGATTATATGAGTGGCGCAATGGTTTGCCGGTGCGCTGTGTTCTGCGATTGCCAGCCATGGCTTTTCTGTTTTGATTGCGCCGCTGACGGCAAAATGAAACGGTCCATCCGCGGTATATCGGCTGTATGCAAGTGCGGCTGATCCCGTATAATTTGTTCTGCCACCGCAATACCGACATGACCCACATGATAACTACCAAGACAGATCAAACTTTGCGCCATCAAGTCCTCGATTCCTGTCTGCTTGGGCGTCCTGTCCACTTGTTGCACGTCTTTGGCGCCCAGCTGCGCGAAGACCTGGCAAGCGGCTTGCGCCTGCCCATGAGCCGCCGCTACTGGGGCAATTTCCAGATCGACGACGTCAGCCTGTCGCGCGTGGACAACGAAGACCACAGCAACCGCTGGCTCGCGTTTGCGTCGCCGGCCAGCCAGGCCGGCTTTTCGCTGGACCGCCAGATCCTGCTGCACGTACTGAACTACCGTTATGGCAGCGCCGGCGCTAAGAGCGTGGCGGCCGATCCGGCGCTGGTGCGCGTGACGGCCACCGAAGAGCGCCTCGCTGTGGTGCTGGGACAACAATTGATCGCCACCCTGTTTGCCCGCATCCACAACAACCTGCAGGCGGTCGGCAAGGCGAGCAGCATCGATCCGGCAGCGGTACTGGCGGCACAGTCCGGCGTGCGTCCTGCGCGCGGCAGCTGGATCGTCACCGTGTCGCTCAGCGATGTCGAAGCGGGACTGTCCGGGCAGATCTGGTTTTCGCTCGACAAGGCCTTGATGGCCGATGTGCTGCGTGGCCTGCTGCCGGAACGGGCGCAGGCGAAAAAGGCGCTGCGCAGCGTGCGGCCACTCGCTTCGCGTTTGCAAGTGACCCTCGAGGGACGCCTGGTCAGCAAGCAGATGCAGTTGGGGGCCTTGTTCGACCTGCGGGTGGGCGATGTGATCCCGGTCAGTCTCAGCCGCACCGATGTGATGCTCGACGACTCGCGCCTGTTTACCGCTGCCGTTTCCGAGCACAAGGGCAAGCTCTGTTTAACCTCATTTGAAGATGTTGAATAATATGAATATGACCGATACCAACCAGAGCGAAACCTTGCTGGAAGACCTGGGCGATGACATGATCATCGACCAGCACGATGTGAACGAAGTGAGCGACGTGAGCAGCACCCGTACGCGGCGCGACATCCCGCAAATGATGCGCAAGATTCCCGTCACCCTGACCCTGGAAGTGGGCTCGGCCCGCATCTCGCTCGAAGAGCTGATGGCCATCGGCCCGGACAGCGTGCTCGAACTCGACATGCTGGCCGGCGAGCCGCTGGTGATCAAGGTTAATGGCACGCCGATCGGCCGCGCCGAAGTGGTGGTGGCCGGCGAGAACTACGGCCTGAAGGTAATCGATCTCGATGGCCTCAATCTCGACCTGATGACGGCATGAAGCTGGTGGTAAGCGGCTGGCGCCGCCAGCGCGGCGCACTGGCCGCGGCCGCCGCCGTGCCCCTGCTGCTGATGGCATGCTCGAGCGCCGGCGCGCAGGACCTGCTGGCCGGCGTGGTGCCGGGCGCGAAGACCGACCTGTCGGTCAAGATGCAGATTTTGGTCATCATGACCTTGCTCGGGCTGTTGCCCGTGATGGTCATGATGATGACCAGCTTTACCCGTTTCGTGATCGTGCTGTCCCTGCTGCGCCAGGCCCTGGGCCTGCAGCAGGGCTTGCCCAACCGCATCGTTACCGGCATCGCGCTGATTTTGACCCTGCTGGTGATGCGTCCGATCGGCGAGCAGGTATGGAAGGAAGCGTTCGTGCCCTACGACCGCGACCAGATCGGCCTGCAGCAGGCCCTGAAGACGGCCGAAGTGCCGATCACCCGCTTCATGCTGGCGCAGACCAGCAAATCGGCGCTGGCGCAGATCGCGCACCTGGCGGGCGAGCCGTCCACCATGCGCCCGCAGGACCACAGCTTTACCGTCAAGCTGGCCGCCTTCGTGCTGTCCGAACTGAAGACGGCCTTCCAGATCGGCTGCATGCTGTTCATCCCCTTCCTCATCATCGACCTGGTGGTGGCGTCGGTGCTGATGGCGATGGGCATGATGATGCTCTCGCCGCTGGTCATCTCGCTGCCGTTCAAACTGCTGCTGTTCGTGCTGGTCGACGGCTGGACCCTGACCGTCAACACGCTGGTGACCAGCATACAGGCCTATTAAATGCTGACGCCTGAAGTTGCCGTCGACCTCATCATCGAAGCGCTGCACATCGTCATGGTGCTGGTGGTGGTGCTGGTCGTGCCCGGTTTGCTGATGGGCCTGGTGGTGGCGCTGGTGCAGGCCGCCACGCAGATCAACGAGCAGACCCTGAGCTTTTTGCCCAGGCTGCTGGTCACCCTGCTGGCGCTGATACTGGCCGGGCGCTGGATGTCGGGTTACCTGATGGATTATTGCGTGTCGATTTTTCAGCGCGCCGCCACCCTCGTCGGCTAGCGGGCGCGTCCATGAACGAGATTTTCAACCAGATGCTGCCGTTCATGCTGGCCGTATGGTGGCCTTTCTGCCGCATCCTGGCCATGCTCAGCGCCTCGCCGGTGATCGGCGACGTCACGGTGCCGGTCACGGTGCGCATCCTGCTGGCGCTGATCCTGGCGATATTGATGCTGCCGGTGATGCAGGCCTCGGGCGCCTCGCGCGAACTGCTGTCGATCGATCCGCTGTCGCTGCACGCGATCGTCGCCACGCTCGAGCAGGCCATCATCGGATTTGTGCTGGGACTGGCGTTTCACTTTGCCATGTCGGTCATGTCGGTACTCGGTTTCCTGGTGTCGAGCCAGGTGGGCTTTTCGATGGCGGTGATGAACGATCCGCTCAACGGCACCTCGTCGGACGTGATTTCGGGCCTGCTCACCATCTTGTGCATGATCGTGTTTTTTACCGTCGACGGCCACCTGGTGCTGACCGGCGTGATCGGCGCCAGTTTCAAGGCCTGGCCCGTCGGGCAGGGCTACGGGCCGCTGCTGTTGCAGACGGTGGCCTATAACGTGGCGTGGATTTTCGCCGCCGCCATGCTGCTGGCGCTGCCGATCGTGTTTTCCACCATGGTGGTGCAGATGGGCTTTGGATTTTTGAACCGCGTGGCGCCGTCGCTGAACCTGTTTTCGCTGGGATTTTCGATGATCACCGTGTTCGGCCTGCTGATGCTGGTGCAGATCGTCAAGTTCATTCCCGAGCACTATATCGCCATGACCAACCGGGTGCTCGACATGATTGCAGAACAGATGCGGGTGGCCCATGGCGGATAGCAGCACCGGCGACAAAACCGAAAAGGCGTCACAGCAAAAGCTGAAAAAGTCGCGCCAGGAAGGGCAGGTGGTGCGCTCGCGCGACCTGTCGACCGCGCTCGGCATCCTGATCAGCATGAAACTGTTCGTGTTCCTGGTGCCGGACTACCTGGAAACGTTTCGCCAGCTATTCGCCATGTCCTTCATGCCGCTCGACAGCACGGGCGCGCTCGACAACGCCATGTCGATGGCGTTTACCACCTCGGTGGGCCTGTTGATCAAGATGATCCTGCCGCTGTTCTGTGTGCCGTTTTTTGTGGTGCTGGGCTCGTTGATACCCGGCGGCTGGGTGATCAGCACCAAGAACTGGGCGCCGAAGATGGAACGCCTGAGTCCCGCCAAGAACCTGGGCCGGCTGGTGAGCCCGAAGCATGGTTTCGAATTCGGCATCTCGATCGCCAAGGCGGTGGTGCTGGGCATGGTGCTGGTGCATGTCAGCCGCGCCAGCCTGGCGCAGTACGTCGATTTGCAGCACCGGCCCCTGCAGCAGGCCATGCTGGACGGCTCGGCGCTGATGCTCGACGGCCTGATGGCGCTCATTTCCGTCTTCATCCTGTTCGCCATCATCGATGTGCCGGCGCAGGCCTTCTTCTTTGCCAAAAATCAGCGCATGAGCAAGCAGGATGTGAAGGAAGAACACAAGAGCAGCGAAGGGCGGCCCGAAGTGCGCCAGCGCATCCGCCAGCTGCAGCAGCAGCTGGGCCGGCGCAGCGTGCGCAAGACCGTGCCCGACGCCGACGTGGTGATCGTCAACCCCGAGCACTACGCCGTCGCCCTCAAGTACGACCAGGACCGCGCCGAGGCGCCGTTCGTGGTGGCCAAGGGCGTCGATGAAATGGCGCTGTATATCCGCCAGGTGGCGCGCGAGCACAATATCGAGACGCTCGAATTGCCGCCGCTGGCGCGCGCCATCTATAACACCAGCCAGGTGCAGCAGCAGATTCCGGTGCAGCTGTACCAGGCCGTGTCGCAGGTGCTGAACTACATCCTGCAACTGAAAGCATTCCGGTCCGGGCAGCGTGCTGCCCAGCCCGTATTACCCACCGAGATGGCCGTGCCATCTCATCTGAGCGAGGTCGTACCGCCATGAACTTCCTGAACCGACTGGTTGCCGAGATGCGCCGCCACAAGTTCGCCACGCCAATGTTCCTGTTGGTGATCCTGGCCATGATCATCCTGCCGCTGCCGCCGGTGCTGCTCGATATCCTGTTCACCTTCAATATCGTGCTGGCCCTGATCGTTATCCTGGTCAGCGTCTCGGCCAAGCGGCCGCTCGATTTCTCGGTCTTTCCGACCGTGATTCTGGCCACCACCATGCTGCGGCTGACCCTGAACGTGGCGTCGACGCGGGTGGTGCTGCTGCACGGCCATACGGGCGCCGATGCGGCCGGTAAAGTGATTGAAGCGTTCGGTAACGTGGTTATCGGCGGCAACTTCGTGGTCGGTATCGTGGTCTTCGTGATTTTGATGATCATTAACTTCGCGGTGGTGACCAAGGGTGCGGAACGGATCTCGGAGGTGTCGGCGCGCTTCACCCTGGACGCCTTGCCGGGCAAGCAGATGGCGATCGACGCCGACCTGAACGCCGGCCTGATCAACCAGGAAAAAGCCCAGCTGCGCCGCAAGGACGTGGCCGCCGAAGCGGACTTTTATGGCGCCATGGACGGCGCCTCGAAGTTCGTGCGCGGCGATGCGGTCGCCAGTATCCTGATTTTGATCATCAACATGGTCGGTGGCGTGGCCATCGGCTCGCTGATGCACGACCTGTCGTTCGGCGACGCCTTCCGCCAGTACGCCTTGCTGACCATCGGCGACGGCCTGGTGGCGCAGATCCCGGCGCTGCTGCTGTCGGCCGCGGCCGCCATTCTGGTGACCCGCATCAGCGACTCGGGCGACTTCGAGCAGCAGGTGGCGGGCCAGGTGCTGACCTCGCCAACGGTGCTGTTCAGCGCCTCGGGCATGATGGTGGCGCTGGCGCTGATCCCGGGCATGCCGTGGTTCATGTTCATGACGTTCGCGGCGGTGCTGGCCTTTGTTGCCTGGCGCCTGACGCAGCAGAAGGTCAAGGCGCCCGATACCTCGGGCATGGCCGCCATCGAAGCGGCCTTGCTGGGCGACAAGCCGGCCGAACTGGAGTGGCAGCAATTGCCGGCCGTGCAGCCGCTGATGGTCATGCTCGGCTATAAACTGGTGGGCATGGTCGACAAGACCCAGGGCGAACCGCTGAACAAGCGCGTCAAGGGCGTGCGCCAGAGCCTGTCCGAGGCGATGGGATTGCTGCTGCCGCCGATCGGCGTGCGCGACGACCTGGCGCTGAAACCGTCGCAGTACACCATCATGCTGTCGGGCACGGTGGTGGCCCAGGCCGAAGTGCAGGCCGACCGCTTGATGGCGATTCCCTCGCCGAATGTGTATGGCCAACTCGATGGCATTCCCGGCATCGAACCGGCCTACGGCATGCCGGTGACCTGGATCGAACCTGCCGAGAAGGCCCATGCGCTCGGCATGGGCTACCAGGTGATCGAGGCGCCCAGCGTGATCGCCACCCATTTGTCGAAGATGATCCGTGAATACCTGCCGGAACTGTTCCGCCATGAAGACGTGTCGCACATGATGGAACGGTTGACGGCGCTGTCGCCGAAACTGGCCGCTGCGCTCGACAAGGCGCTCACGCATACGCAGCTGCTGCGCGTGTTTCGCGTGCTGCTGGCCGAGAACGTGTCGCTGAAAGACCTGGTGCCGATCGCCACCACCTTGCTCGACAGCTCGGAAACGACCAAGGACCCGATCCTGCTGGCGGCCGAAGTGCGCTGTGCGCTGCGGCGCCAGATCGTCAGCGGCCTGTTTGGCCAAAAGCTGGAAATGCAGGCATTTAACCTGGGCGGCGAGCTGGAAAACATGCTGCTGGGATCATTGAACCAGGCGCGCCAGGCCGGCAAGGTAACGCTGGACAATTATCCGATCGACCCGCACCTGCTGTCGCAGCTGCAGGTCAATATGCCGGTCGCGCGCGAACAGATGAAGCAGCAGGCCACGCCGCCGCTGCTGCTGGTGTTGCCGCAGATCCGTCCGCTGCTGGCGCGCTATGCGCGCCTGTTCGCGCCGGGCCTGCACGTGCTGTCGTATAACGAGATTCCCGAAAACCGCGAAGTGAGCATCATCGGCACGGTCGGCTGATTCGACTCAATCCTGTTCCTCGATGGGCATCAGCAATTCATGGCCGGGCTCATCGGCAGGCAGCACGATCTCTTCGGCCGTGGCGTCGCCCCAGTAGTCTTTTGGCGCCGCCACTTCCTTCGACACGATCACCGGCTCTTCCTGCGCCGGCGCCGGCGGCGCCTCGTGCACGGCCGGATCCTGCGCCACTTCCGCCGGCGGACGCGTCAGCAGCAGCGCCACCTCGGCCATCGCTTGGAACAGCGGCAGCGACAAGGCGGCGGCCGCCGCCTGCATCGGATAGCCGGCATGCGCCGGTTGCGCATGCAGCACGCGGTTCAAACGGCAGCGCAGCAGCCGCAGGCCTGCCTGGCGCACGCAATCGGCAATCGCGGGCAGCATGCGGCGCAGGTGCGCCAGCGCTTCGTCTTGCTGGGCGGCCAGTTCCAGCAGCACGCCGTCATTGGCCGGTTCCATCTGGATCACCACCCGGCCAACATCGTCGATCAGCAGTTCGACCCGCAGCGCCACCTTGCCCTGGCGCTTGCGGGGGGCGGTGGCTTCTTCGCCGCCCGGCAGCACGCGCAGCAGCAGGCGCTGGCCGGCCCAGCCGTAGACGGCAAAGCGCCAGGCCTCGGTGTCGAGCGGCAGCGAGGAACGGGCCACTGGCTGCTGTTCCGCCATCAGCAGCGTGCCGGGCAGGTGCTGGCCGCGCGCGTGCTCCTGCAGCGCCGCATATTGTTCGCCATAGGTTTTCACCATCACGCGCCATGAGGCGGCCAGCTGCGCCGCATCGGGCGGCTGCCACACCAGCTGGCGCGTAAAGAATAATTGATTGACCTGCATCGCGCTGCTGTCGCGCGCGGTGGCGCCCAGGCCCGGGTCGCCCGCGTTCGGCTTGACCAGCGCCGCCAGCGCGTCTTGCGCCTGGCCCAGCTGCGCCGGCAGGGTACCGGCGTCGGGCGCCGGCGCCATGAACGGGCCGACAGGCACCAGCGGCATCACCACGCCAGGCGTCAGCGGCGTGGCCGGGCTGACGTCGAGGCGCTGCGTGATCAGGGGCAGGGCGTTGCCTGCGGAGATGCGGTCTATGGCCATTGCTGCTCTTCCCACCTGGGATGAAAAAAAAGCCAACTGCTTGCGCAGTTGGCTCCGGTGCGCCTGACCTGAGCCAGGTCAGGGCAATTTTACTATTATTGCAGCAGGGACATGACCATCGAGGACATGCTGTTGCTTTGTTTCAGCATCGCGGTACCAGCTTGCAGCAGCATTTGCGAAGCGGTCATGTTCGAGCTTTCGGTCGCGAAGTCGGTATCCATGATGCGGCCCGAAGCGCCCTGGGTGTTGGTGCTGACGTTCGACAGGTTGCTGTAGACTTTGTCCAGGCGGTTGGCGGCGGCGCCCAGTGCCGAACGCGAGGTGCCCACGGAATCGATCGCTGCCTGCAGCTTGTCGATGGCGGCCGACGCGTTTGCCGGCGTGGTCAGTTCGGTGCCCGGGGTGCCCGCTGCCGCGCCGAAGGTGTTGAAATTGGCGGTGGCGTTTTTCAGCGCGCTCTGCATGGTGCCCAGCTGCGCCGACAGGTCGAAGCTCATCGTTTCCTTGGTCGATGCGCCGATCTGGAATTGCAGGTTGGCCGAGAATTTGCCGTCATTGGCGGCGTCGCTGGCATTGGCGGCGGTGCTGTATGCTGCGGAAGCGGCGGCGGTGGCTTTGGCCACCTGGTCGGCTTTGTCGGCGTTCAGTTTGTTGGTCGTTGCGGTGACCACGGCGGCAGCGGTGGTGGCGTTGGCGCCGCCGGTGCCGTTGGCGGTCACTGCAGCGGCCAGCTGGGTGCCGGCCGTGGCGGCCAGATCGGCAGTACCTGTGGTGGTGGCTGTGACGACCAGGCCATCAGCGGTAGCTTTGCTCAGCGCTGCGGTTTTTTCGGTAGCCGTTGCTGCTTTGGACATCAGTTTGGCGCCAGCGAACGAGGTGTTGCCCAGAACGTTGCTCAGTTCGTTGGTCAGCGTGTCGAATTCAGCTTGCATGGCTTTTTGATCGTCAACGGTCGACGAACCATCGGCTGCTTGCGTGGCCAGGTCTTTCATGCGGACCAGGATGTTGACGGTTTCGCCCAGCGCGCCGTCGGCGGTCTGGATCATCGATGTGGCGTTCTGGGTGTTGCGCATGGCCATGGCCATACCGCTGGTCTGTGCTTTCAGGCGGGTGGCGATTTGCAGGCCGGCAGCGTCGTCCATTGCCGAGTTGATGCGGTAGCCGGTGGACAGGCGCGTCATCGACGTCGACAGCGACTGTTGGGTTTTCGAGATCGACGATTGGGCAGACAGGGCGGCGGCGTTGGTGTGAAGGCTCAGCATGAAAAGTACTCCAGTTGGTTGAATGCGGTGTGGAGCAGCATTTTTGCGCTCTCATGAGTACAAGACGACCATTGCTTCAAGAAAATTAAATTCTTATGAGAAATTTTTTAAAATAAATTCATGCGATCTGGAAGTTGCCTGGCCGTCAGCACTTCATGCGTTTAAAAAGACCATCATTTCGACGGTTCCGCGTTCTCCGCCGCCAGCGCCAGTGCTTGCCGTGCCCGGTCAAGATTGTCATGCGCAGCAGCAAATTGCGGATCAAGCTCCAGCGCACGTTCATAACAGGCAATTGCCTGTGCATAGTGGCCGTGTGACTGCCATTCATTACCCAGATTGCTCAACGCCTGGGCGTCACCGGGCGCCAGTTCAACGGCTTGCAGCAGTGTCTGCAAGGCATCCTTGCCTTGTACCTGCAACGCGGTACCCAGCACGCTCCAGGCAAAGCCCGAGGTCGGATAGTGCACCACCAGCGCTTGCGCCGCTGTTTCCAGTTCCATGTGGCGGCCAGCTTCGAACAGGGCAATCAGCTGTTCCTCTTCCGCCTGGCTGGGGCCATCGCCAGTGCCGGCCAGCAACTGGCGCGCGCGATGCTGTATGGCCTGTGCCTGCGCGCTGTCGTGTCCCTGCGCCATTGCCGCCTCGATAAGCGCCAATGCCTGCTGCGGCTGGCCTGCCTGCAACAAGCCATTGGCATAGGAATAATGAAAGTCGCTCTCGTCGCCGGCGCTACGCAGGGCCTTGTGCAGATAGGGCAGGGCCGCATCGTGATAGCCGAGCTGGCCTGCCAGCAAACCCATATTGTGATTGGCGATGGCGTGGTCGGCTTGCACATGGAGAATCGCCAGGTACAGTGTTTCGGCCGCTTCCAGGCGTCCGGCCTGGTGATGTTCGAGCGCCAGCGGCAAGGCGACGTCCACCTTTACCTCATGCAATGCCTTGTGACTGCGGGCGCGCTCGATCAGGGTGCTTTGTTCAGGTTCGGACTCGAACGATGTCGGCGGCAAGCTCGTGCACCAGCGCTGCCAGATCGTGCGCAAGGCGTGATCGAGGCCGGCGGCGATCAGCGCCGGTTGCCCCATGGCGGTATTGGTCATGCGCGCACGTGCCTGCATGCGAATGGCCGCGAGGTGGGGCAAATTGCCGGCAAACTGGATCCCCTTTTCAATGAAATCGGCCTCATCACTGGCGATAAATTCCGGCAACCCGGCTTGCAACATGACTGCCGCGCCAACCCGGCACGGCAAGGTCGGGCCGGTCATGGTCAGGGTGGGTACGCCCATCCACAAGGCATACAGGGTGGTCGTGCCACCGGCATACGGCGAAGTGTCAAGACAGATGTCGACCTGCTCATGCAGTTTGAGGTAGGCGGCGATGTGCGTATGGCGATAAAAATCAAGCCGTTCGCTGGCGATCGCTTCTTCGGCAAACCAGGCGCGCAAGGTGTCGGCAAGGCCATCGTCGGACATGCCGGCCATGACCATGCGGGCATCGGGCGCGGCGCGCAGCAATGTCGCCCATCTGGCGATCAGTTTCCGGCTCAGTTTGCTGGGCCGGTTGAAACTGCCAAATGTGATATGGCCATTGTTCAGTGCCGGTGCTGGACTGACCGCAGGGGCTATGGCCGGCGGCATGAAAGGTGCCGTTGCGGGCAGGCGCAGCAGCTTTTCGGTAAATTGTGCGTCAAGCAGGCCAGGCGGTGAAAAATGTCGATCACTGATATAGTAATCCATCGCTTGCAGGCCGGTCGTCATGGGATAACCGATCCAGCTTGCCTGCAACGGGGCGGGCTTGCGGGCAAAAGTGGTCAGGCGGTTGCCGCCGGTATGCCCGGACAGGTCAATCAGAATGTCGATGCCGTCGTCGATGATCAACTGCGCGAGTTTCTCATCATTCAATTTTTCCACTTGCCGCCAGACAGCGACCAGTGTTTTCAAATGCCGGCTCGATTCATCGTCATGCAGGCTGTTGGCATATACCAACAGTTCCAGTCCCGGCGCATGCCGCAGATGTTCGAATACTGGCGTAATGAAACTGGAAACGACATGGTTATACAGGTCGGCGGAAACGAAACCGATACGCAGGCGGCGGTCTGTATCGCGCACGTTCGCATGCCGTGGCCAGGCGCCGCGTTGCGGTGCTTCGAATTGCTCGGCGTAGCGCAGGTGTTCGGCAAATACCTCTGCGGGAGCGAGTTGCTCACTATGAGAAAGGGAAAACAGCAGATTGTTGTGGATAAATTTCCAATCCGGATTGATTTCCAGGGCCCGGCGGCATTGCTCTATTACCTCATCATTGCGGCCTTGCCTGAAAAGAATCGCAGTGAGATTGGTGCGCGCCTGCAAATGTGCGGGATGGAGCGCAATGGCGCGCCTGGTATAGTCCAGCGACTCTTCAAGCCGGCCCAGTTGCATCATGCACACACCCATATTGCAAAGGGCATCGGCAAAATCCGGTTCGATTTCCAGGGCGCGCAGAAAACTCTGCTGCGCCAGTTCGATCTGCCCGCGGTTCTGCAGCACCGAGCCGATATTGTTGTGGGCCGAAGCGCTGTCCGGCATCAGGTCGAGCACCATTCGATAGACAGCCAAGGCCTCGTCCAGTGCGCCCGCCGTCTGCAAGGCCGCGCCCAGGCTGCAGGCGATGGCCGGGTCTTCCGGCGCCAGCAGCGACGCGGCACGGTAGTGGACAACAGCTTCTTCATACCGTTCAAGCTCATGCAACAGCGCCGCGTAATCTTTCAATGCGTTGATGTGGTTGTGCTTGAGTTTGATCGCCAGGCGAAATGCCGCCTGTGCATCGTCGGTCTTGCCGGTCAGGCGCAATGCATGGCCGATGGCGTAGTGAACTTCGGCGTCTTGCGGCAGGCTAGCTTGCAACTTTCGGTAATTGGCAATGGCTGCGGCGATGATGCGGTCCGCCTTGCGGTTGGCGCCGCCAGAGCCTGCCGTGACAGTGTTTCTCGCCGATGATGGAATCGATGATGGCATGTGTCCTGACCTCACTGCAACTGCAGGAACAGCGCGGTGCCCATCACGAATGCGCAGCTGATACGGTCTTTGTTCCCATTCAGAAATTCATCTCCCGCGCGTTGAGGACCATCGCCATACGGCCAGATGTAATCGTCGATGATGATCCATCCGCCGGACACCACATGACCCGCCCAGGCGGTGACATCGGCCAGGGCAGCAGCATAGGCATGGTTGCCATCGATGTGCAGCAGCGCGACCTTGCCGGCGTATGTGGTCGTGCCGAAAGAGGGACTGTGCACAGGGCGCCGCTGGCGGTAATGCTGTTCCGCGTCCACCGACGGCAGGCGCAGATAGTTGATATCGTTCGCGCTGTAAGGCAGCAGGTTTATCTCGAACACGCGCAAAGCCTCGTCATAGTCATACTGATGGATGCAGTTGTCGACCAGTCCGCCATCATCGTTCTGCGTTACATATTCGCTCTGCCACGGGTCAATGCACAGGGTCTTACCGATCTCGTACAGGCGCGCCAGGCGCGCCAGGATAAAGGCTGACTTGCCCCAGGCACTGCCGATCTCGACCACATCGCCGCGCGTGCAATGGCGGGCGATTTCATACAGCGCGCTGATTTTCTCATCGTCGCACATGCCGGGAATGATATTCCCATGGCGAAAAAGGGCAGCCAGTTGCAACTCTGCAAGTGGCGCCTTGCCACCAGCATGCGTGGCGATCGGCAACGGCGTCGCTTGCGTCTTGCGGGCATGCGCAGTGGCGGCGCGGTAGCCGCTCATTTCGTCATGTACGGGCGAGGCATTCACCAGCTTGACGGGGGAATCCATGTCCTTGAGCAGATCGTGCAGATAACTCCATACGACAGGATTGGGCGTGTAGATGCCTGCCACGCCGCGATGTGCTATCAGTTCCTGCAGGGCTTGTGGAAAGCCGGGATCGTTCACGTAGGGCAGGACAGCCCACTCCGGGTAGGCTGGCTTGCTGACATCGTAGGCGAGCGATGACGAGCCGATCACGGCCTGGCCATCGCGCTGGCAGCGAGCCAGATAGTCCAGCGAGCGCGGCACGCCCGCTGGAAAAATCAGGATCGGTTTATTGATGGTAGTGGATGCGGGCATGGAAGATCCTTGTTGGGTAAGTACGGCCTCATGAGAGGCGCGGCGACGCGCTAAGCTTGCTTGACGGCACGGGCTGCCTGTTCCTGGCGCCGCTTGATCGCCGCAATTTCTTGCAGTAAAGCACGCATGCCGTGTGCTGCCGGCGGCAAATCATCCTGCAACTGCGTGCGCAGCGCCTTCAACTGGTAGAACGGTACCGCCGGGTACATGTGATGTTCGATATGATAGTTCATCTGCCAATACAGAAAAGCCAGGAAGGGATGCAGCAGTACGGTTCGGCTATTGAGGCGAAAGTCATCGACATCGGGCTGCATGCCGAAATGCTGTGCCAGCGCCAGTGTCTTGTTGAGCCAGTCCGCGATGAAGGGGGCCAAGGTCACCAGCAGCAGCAGCGGCCAGTGGCCAGTGGCGACGAAGCCCGTAGCGAGGACCAGGTGGCCAAGCAGGATCATGCGGGCCACACGGATTACCTGCCGCTTGCCTGACGCATCTGGAAACAGTCGAGCGCCCCACTGGCCGCGTATGCTCCCCAGGCTGTTTTCAACCACAATTCTTAATGCCCGGTACAAGGCCGGCAAGTCGAGCGTCAGTGCCCACAGCCATTCCCGGTAACGCAAGGTCTGCGGCAACCTGACTTCTCCGTCCTGGTCGCTGAGCACGGTTTTCTGGTGATGGCGGATATGGCTGGCGCGAAAATAAATGTGGTTATTCCAGGTAAGGAAAGCAAACAAGGCCAGGAAGATGTCGTTGTAGCGGCGTGTCCTGAACACGGTGCGGTGCATCAGTTCATGACCGGCACCGGCCCAGCCGAGGAAGGAATAAAATGTACCGTGGAAAAAAAGAGCCAGTAGCGCCCAGCCGTAGTGCTGGCCCAGGAACGCTCCATATGCCAGCGACGCCGTAATGCACAGCAACAACAGGTGCGCAGCGACATGCAGCGCACCCTGCATGTCGCTGCGCCGGCTGAACCACGCCAGTTGCTCTTTCTTCAGTGGACTGCGGTACCAGTCCACGTGTGGCGCCGCCTTTGTGGCCATGCTGTTCGTCATGTCACCGGTCGAGCAGGCTGGTAAAGCGGCCGGTGAGAAGCAAGGCCAGCATCGTGTTTTCCACATGGATTACTGGCGTGGTGCGGCTGAAGTCGTCGACGAAGCGGGTCACGTCGCCATGGATGTTCGACCGGTAGTCATGCCACAGGATAACGGCGTCCGGCTTGGCCATCGCCAGCGCGTTTGCCGTATCGATGGCCACGGTCTCGTAGTCATGGGCGCCATCGATGAAGATGAAATCGAATTGGCCGGCCAATTGTTGCCCCTGAGGATCGAGCTTGCGGCTGTTCAGGTGCATGCGGCTGATGCGCGATTGCACGTTGGCGTCGGCGCGGTCGATGTAGAACGCGCCTTTTTGCGCAAATTGGCGCCGCAAATAGTTGTCGTTCTCGGTATCATTTTGCAGGATCAGGGCCGCGGTGTCTCCTTCCGGTGACCTGGCGTCGATCTCGTCAGGCGGCAGATCCAGTGTGGTGATGTGTGCCGGCGCCGGTGCATTGCTTGCCAGCAGCACCGAGGTGGCGCCCATGTAAGTGCCGAATTCAAAAAAACTGAGCGCGCCCGTCAGCTTGGCCAGGCTGACCAGGATCGAACTTTCCAGCAGGGTCATGCCACCGATGGCGCTGCTCGGAATGCTGACGCTGAACATGATGTTGTCATGAGGATGGGCTGCTTCGATCTGTTGAAAAAGCACTTTCGGGCGTATCGAGCGCACTTGGGGCGTTGCGGTATTGGTCGGGGTCATGAGGTATCCTGTCAAGTGGGCTGGCCGGTACGGCGCGGTACGAAAAACATGATGGTTTCCGACCATCCCTGCGTGTAGTGGCGCAAGTACAAGTCGTAGTCCTGGCGTAACGTGGCGATGTAGTCGGGAATGCGGTGAAAGTCGGACGCATTATGATAAACGGAAATAGCGAGTTTGGGATGGTCCTCGCGGATATGCCGCTGAGCGCCGGCGAGTGCCTGCATTTCCCAACCCTCCAGGTCCATCTTGATGAAGCTGACTGGCTGCGTAAGTGCGGCATCGAGGGTGGTGACTTCAATGCTGCTCGCGCCTGCCGAACTGACCGCGCTCGCCGAGCCGGCGTCGGGATTGAACCACAGCGTGCCCGCTTGATCCGAAATACCCTGCTCGACGAAACTGATGTCGCGTCGTTGTGTCAGGCGTATCTTGGCCGCCTGCATATTCTTGGCCGACGGTTCGAATAAAAAGACGTGCTGATAATCGGGATAGCGGTCGCAAAAAATTTCCGTGGTGTCACCGTCGAAGCCGCCGGCATCGACAAACACTTCACCCGACAGTTGCAGGAAATGTTCGAAATACTGGTCCGCGAAGCGTACGCTATACGATGCCATGTGTTCCGGCGCGGCGCTGAGGCGAAATCGCAGCACATCGTCGAACACCAGTTTCGATGCGTTATCGGCAAACTGTTCGCGCAGCTGGCGCCAGCGCTGCGACCGGGCGGCGACATCGGCCCGCATTTCCGCCACAAACGCCGGCAAGGGGATCAGGTCCGGCCGCTCGGCCAGCAGGTCGGCATAGCTCAGGCAAGCCCTCAAGGGTTGCCGGGCCAGCTTGCGCGCCGCCTCCACGGGAGCGATCGACATGGCGCAATTGACCACCATCGCGTCGGCTGGAAGCTGTGTAATGGAAACGACCGGCAATCCTTGCCACTGTTCGCCGCTGGCGCCGTCATCCACGATCGCGTCGATGGCCGCTCCCAGCACGCCCAGCAGGGCCAGCGCATGTTCGTTGCGGCCTAATAAAAACCGCGGACCTGCCACGGAGGCGGACAGGAACTGACGTGCCGCCTCGGCAGCGGCAGTGTGTGGCGCGATCGGTGTTGCATTTACTGGCATGGGGTTTCTCCGTGCATGGCATGCGTGACTGGTGCCAGCTCAGGCAATTTTTTCGTCGATCAGGTCGACGAGGCCGCGCACGGAGCGAAATTGCTCCGAGGCGATGTCGTCATCGCTGAGGGTAATGTCGAATCTGGCTTCGAGCTCCAAAATGAACTTGATGATGGCCATCGAGTCGACAATGCCGGCGCTGACAAAGTCGCTGTCGTCGGTGAAGTCCACCGGCAGTGGCGATTTCCTGGCCAGCAAGACGAGGATGAAGGAGTGAACGGTGTCTTGCATATCTTTGCTTTCTGAATAAGGATCAGGACTGGACCGATTCCCAGCGGCGGCTTTGCGATGATGCGACCATGGCCTCCAGGAAGTACATGCCTTCCAGGGCCAGTTCCGCACCGAAGCGGGGGCTGTCCTGCCATGGCAAGCCTTGTTGAAACTGGCGTACACCGACAGCAATGTCGGCATACAAATTGGCGAATGCTTCAATGAAACCCGCCGGGTGACCTGCCTTGAAACGGTTGTAGCGCAAGGCATTGCTCACTTCCACCTTGCCGGCGCGGTCGATGATTTCGCGTCGGCCATCCATATGCGACAAGCTCAGTTCCTCTGGCTGGGCCTGGTACCATTCGGCCGCCGCGCGATCGCCATAGATACGGATGCGCAAGCCATTGCGGTGGCCCAGCGCCGATTTGCTGAACCAGAATTGGCCTTGGATATTGTTGCTGTATCGGCACAGGCAGCTCGCATTGTCCACCACACCGTTGAACCAGCCGTAATGGTTCTGGTCGGAAACCAGCTCCAGCGGTTTTTGTTCCGTCAGGTACGATACCATCTGATGCAGGTGCACTCCGAGGTCCAGATGCAGCGTGGGGATGGCGCCGTCCGACAGACGCCAGGCCTGCGGTACGGGCTTGTTACCTTTGGCGTCCACCCGCACGAACCCTTCCTGTGGCATTTCAGCCTGGAAATGCAGGATATTGCCGAGCTTGCCATCCCGCATGGCCTGGGCAAGTTCGCGCAGCATCGGATAGCCCGCATAGTTGTAGGTGACCGCCAGGAACGCCTGATGTTCATTGCGCACCTCGATAATCTGGCGTGCCTGTGCGCTGTTGGTGGCGAGCGATTTTTCACAGATGACGGGGATCCCCGCACGCATGCAGGCCAGCACGCTGTCCAGGTGTGACGGCGTCGGGGTCAGGATCACGACCGCATCGATTTGGCCTTGCTCGTTGTCCAGCAATTGCTGCCATGTCGCGTAGATGCGCCGTTGGTCAACACCGTAAATTTGCCCGGTTTCCTGATTCGAATCCTGATGCCGGCTGAAGCAGCCGGCGACCAGGACCCACAAGCCATCCATGGCGCTTGAGACAAAATGCGCGTAGCCAACAGCGGAGCTGCGTGAGCCACCGATGAAAGCGAGTCGCAATGGCGCTGGCGATGCTGCGGCGTGGGTATTTTCCATGTTTATTTTTGCCCCTTGGCAGTTGAATAGGTCTGCACCAGCTCGAATTTCATCAGCTTGCCCATGCTGTTTTTTGGCAACTGCTCGACGACGAAGAATTGTCTTGGCTGCTGGAAGTCAGCCAGCTGGTGCGCGCAGTGAAAGCGCAGCTCGCGCAGATTGAAGCGCGCGGCATCGTTGGGCACCAGCGCGACCGCCACCACCTCGCCCAGCTTGGCGTCAGGATAGGCGAAGGCCGCACTTTCTCTGACCGTACCGTGTTGCGCGATGACTGCTTCGATGTCGGACGGATAAATATTGATGCCGCCTGAAATAATCACATCTTTCTTGCGTCCAAGAAAGTATAAAAAACCGTCTTCATCAAGCCGGCCTATATCGCCGGTACGGAAATACTCGCCGTGCATGGCCGCCCGGGTCAGTTCCGGCAATTGGAAGTAGCCGCCAAACAGCATGCCCGTCTTGCAGGCGATTTCCCCTGCTTTGCCTGGCGGCAATTCGATATCCCCCTCTCCCAGGATGCGCAGTTCGACGCCTGGCGCCGCCTTGCCGACCGACTGCAGCTTGCTGCGGGCTGCCTGGCTGTCGAGGTTGGTTGCGATGGCAATTTCAGAAGCACCGTAGCATTCATGGAAATCACAGGAAAACCGCTGCAGCAGTTCGACCTTGACGGCGTCTTCCAGCAGTGCCGAGGACGAAACGACGCAACGCAGGCTGGTGATGTCGTGCTCGTCTTGCGCCAGTTCCATCGCGATCTGCTTGAGTTGCGAGGAAACTGCAATCGTGAAGCTCACCTGTTGCCCCTGCACGCAGCGCAGCCATGCCTGAGCTGAAAAATGGGCCATCACAATCGCAGTGCCGCCGGTGAGCAGCGGCAACAGCACCAGGCGCTCGGCCAGCGAGTGATAGAGCGGGGTGGCGGCGAGTATGCGATCGTCTGGCACCACGTCATACAATTGCACTGCCGCGCGCACACGGTTGAGCTTGGTGCGTTGCGTCAGCACGATCGGTTTCGGATGGCCGGTCGAACCGGATGTCATGGTCAGGATCAGTGCGTCGTCGCCGCGCCCCAGATTCAGTGGCCTGGCATCGGCGGGCACCAATTGCAGCAACGCTGCCAGGGAAACAGCATTATTGGCGGTATCATCAATGCTGATCCAGAGTCCTGCGGAGGCACCGCCAGCGGCGTGCTCGCGCAGCTCGGCGAGGTGTTGCGAGCGCGATACTAAGTGAGTAACCCGCCCTGCCTCGAATGCGCGCCAAGCCGCCGCTGGCGGCAGGCCCGGACTGAGTGGCACGAGGCAGGCGCCCAGATCGGCGGCGGCCAGCATGAGGGCGACAAACTCCATGCAGTTTGGCAAGATGACACCGATCTGCTCGCCCCGCGACACGCCATTTGCCGCCATCGCGTTGGAAAGCCGGCCTGCCAGTCGTGCCAGCTCTGCATAACTGATGTCGCACCCATCGCATGACAGCGCCAACTTTTGTGGTGTAGCGGCGGCATGGCCGAAGAAAATATTGCTGATCGTGTCTCCGGCAGCGAAGGATGTGTCGCTCATGTTCATTTTACAGGCCGGCAAATTTCAGGAAGGTGTCGCTGTTCAGCCGGAACAGCTGCCCCGGTTCAGACAGATACACCTGATCGTCAAGCGTATCCCGATTGATCAGCGTATTGGCGGCGATGAAGTTGCGCGCACCGATGCGCAGGCCATGCGTTGCTGAAGCATTCACACCAAAGAAACAGGCCTCGCCGATATGGCAGCCGCCTGCGATGGAAATGCCGGCATTGATCCAGCCATAAGCACCGATATGGCAATCATGGCCCAGATTGACATTGCTCGAAATAAATGTGCCACGGCCTATGCGGCAACCCGGATGTATCGATACATGATCGAGCACGATGCAGCCGTCCTCGATCGTGGCGTCGTCGTGACGGATGACTGACTCGTGCACGAAGCTGGCAAAGCGATAACCTTTGTGCTCGGCTTCAACGTGCTTGCGGGCGCGCAAGGCATTCATGTCCGTGAAACCGACTGCGATCAGCATGGCATGCCCAGACGGCGGAAAATGCCGCTCGACCTGGCTGAACGCCAGCAGCGGCAAACCGAGAAACTCCGGCCGTGCATGGTCGATACAGCTGTCATCGACCGTGAAGCCAACGATGTCCATGCTGTGGCGCGCATACGAATAGAGCAGTCTCGCAATGGATCCATTGCCGTAAATAATGGTTTTCATGATGGCGTGGTGACGGAACGGGCGAGGCGAATCACCTCGACGATGCGATCCTGTTGCACAGCTTGCAGTTCTGGGTAGATCGGCAGACAAATCACGCGGTCTGCCATCTTGCCTGCCAGCGGCAAGTTGGCGCGCGCCGCCGAAGGCATGTTGCGGTACATGGGAAAATCGCTGATCAGGGGGTAAAAATAACGCCGTGCAATAATGCCGGACTGGCGCAACGCTTCAAACAGCACGTCACGTGACAGGGGGTAGTCTGGCTGTACCAGGATCGGAAAGTATGAGTGGTTGGCAACCGCGTCAGGCGCGTCGGGCGGGCAGTCTATGCCCGCTATTGCGGCCAGCTGCTCTCGATAGCGGTGCGCCACTTGCGTACGCTGGTCCAGCGCGGCGTCGATATTTTTCAGCTGCAGCAGACCAAACGCGGCGTTGATCTCGCTCATCTTGCCGTTGATACCGGCCGCCACCACCGTTACCTCATCGATGAAGCCGAAGTTTTTCAGATGGTCGATATGGCGCTTCGTCTTGGCATCGCTGCAAACGATGGCGCCGCCTTCGAAAGTGTTGAATACTTTTGTCGCGTGAAAGCTCAGCACCGACAGGTCGCCATGCGTGAGCAGACTGTTGCCCTGGTAGTTGACGCCGAAGGCGTGGGCCGCGTCATAGATGACTTTCAAGCCATAATTGGCGGCAATTTCTTCGATCGCGGCGACGTCGCAAGGCCGGCCATAGCAGTGCACTGGCATGATGGCGGTCGTCTGCGGCGTGATCGCCGCTTCGATCTTTGCGGGATCCAGATTGAAGGTCTGCGGCGCGATATCCACAAATACCGGCTTGATGCCATTCCATAGCAGGGAATGGGCAGTTGCCACGAACGAATAGGGCGAGGTGATCACTTCGCCTGTGATGCGCAGCGACTGCAGGGCGGTCATCAGGGCCAGCGTGCCGTTGGAAAACAGCGAAATGTACTTCACACCCAGGTAATCGGCCAGCGCCTGTTCCAGCTGACGATGGAAGGGGCCGCCATTGGTCAGAATTTTGTTATCCCAGATTTGCTGCAGATATGGCATGAATTCTTCCAGCGCCGGCAGTGTGGGCTGGGTAATGTAGATCGGTTTTTCTTCGCGGCTCATGATAGTCCTTCTTCTTGCGGTTGCGCCACAATACCGTTACTTCTTGCTTCAAAGCTCACTGGTATTGCGCCGGCGCACCAGCGTTGCCAGATGTGGCGCAGGGCGACTTCTAGTCCCACTGCAATTTCCGCAGGCTGGCCGCTTGCCGCGAGGTTCATCCGTTCCCGCATCTCCAGGCGCATGCTGGCCAGTCGGCCCGGATCGCTGGCGTGCGCCAGCCCTTTGGCAAGGAAATCTTGTTCGCCATCGGCGATGAAGTCCGCCAATCCGGCGTGGGACAGGATGGCCGCACTGACGAAACCGGGCAAGGTCGGTCCCGGCATAGTCAGGGTGGGGACGCCCATCCACAGAGCGTGAAAGCCGGTGGTGCCGCTGGTGTAAGGATATGTGTCGAGACAGAGGTCAACCTGGCTGTGCAACGCCAGGTATTCGTCGATACTGGTGTATCCGTGAAACGTCAACCTGTCGGCGGCGATGCCTTCGCGCGCAAACCAGGAGCGCAGCCGGTCGCTGGCCTGCTTGTTGGGCATGGCCGCGAGCAGCATTTTTGTCTCGGGTGCCGCGCGCAGCAACGCCGACCAGCGGGCGATGACCTCGCGGCTCAATTTGCTGGCCCGGTTGAAACTGCCAAACGTGATGTGGCCGTTGCTGATCGATGGCGCCGCACTGATCTCTGGTGCCGCGGGCGACGGCAGGAAGGGAGCGCAAGCAGGCAGCCGTATCAGTTTTTCCGTGAACTGGTCATCAAGCACGCCAGGCGGGGAGTAATAGCGGTCGGTCAGAAAATAATCCATCGCCTGCAAGCCGGTGGTACCTGGATAGCCGATCCAGGTCAGCTGCAGCGGCGCCGGCTTGCGCGCAAACGTCGGCAGACGGTTGAAGCCGGTATGGCCCGACAGGTCGATCAGGATATCGATCGCATCGCTGGTGATCAGTTGTGCCAGTTCCGCATGCGTCAGCTTCTCGACTTGGCGCCAGATGCCAGCCAGGCCATGCAAATGGCGGCTGATGGGGTCGATGTGGAAGCTGTTAGCGTAAATCACGATCTCCAGGCGCGGCGACAGCGCCAGGTGTTCCAGGATGGGCGTTATGAAGTGCGCTACCGCGTGGTTGTACAGATCTGCGGAAACAAAACCGATGCGCAGCCGGCGTTCCGGTTCGCGCGTATTGGTATGCAGGGGCCAGGACGCGCGCAGCGGCGCCTCGAAATGCTCCGCGTAGCGCAGATGCTCCGCAAACAGAGCAGCGGCATCGATATCCGGGCTATGCGTGAGATAAAACAACAGATTGCTGTGCAGTTCATCCCAGTCCGGGTTGATCTTCAGTGCCTGGCGAGCATGTGCGATGGCCTGCTCGACGCGACCCAGGCGCGCCAGTGCGGCGCTGATATTGACGTGCGCCCGGCGCTGAAGTGGATCGAGCTTGACCACGGTTTCGAAACTGCTGACCGCCTCGCTCAGGCGGCCCATCTCCATCAGGCAAGTACCCAGGTTGACATGGGCTGCGGTGGACTTGGGGCCCAGTTTCACGGCGCGCCGGCAGCTCTGCAATGCCGCTTCGCGCTGCCCCATGGCGTTGAGGGTGGCGGCAATATTGCTGTGAGTGATGGGATTGTCCGGGGTCAGCAACGCTACCTGCCGGAACGTCGCCAGCGCCTGTTCGAGTTGGCCGTTGTCTTGCAGCGCCATGCCGAGGTTGTTCAGGGCGTCGATATTGTGCGGTTCGAGCAACAGCGCCGCCTGATAGATGGCGATCGCCGATTCCTGGCGCCGGGTTTCGCGCAGCAGGTCGGCATAATGCAGCATCGGCGCGGCGACGGTGGCGTCGAGAGCGATTGCCTGGCGGTAGGCGATCTCGGCCTCGGCCGTCTCGCCCAGTGCATGCAGGCTGCGTCCCAGGCCGTGGTAGTGGGCGGCAATGGCCGCCGGCAGCGCGGTGGCGGCGCGGTAGCTGGCCGCCGCCTGTGCGTTGCGATCGAGCCTGAACAGTACATTGCCCAGGCCGCCATGCGCCATGGCATTGCCGGCATCGATTGCCAAAGCCGCCGCGTAGCTTTGCATCGCCGGCTCGGGACGGTTCAGTGCCACCTGCACGTCGCCCAGCTTGCGATACAGGTCGGTGGCCCCCGGCGCCAGCGCCAGTGCCTGGCGATAGCTCGCTTCGGCCGCCTGGAATTGTTGCTGCGCCTGTAAAATGTCGGCCTTGCCGGCATGCGCCATGGCCAGCGCCGGATCGAGCTCCAGCGCGCCGCGATAGCATTCGGCCGCTTCCTTAAGGTGCCCTTGCGCCTGCAGCGCATCACCGAGGCGGCTCATGGCCTCGGCAAAGCCGGGCGCCAGTTCCAGCGCGCGCATGAAACACGGCATGGCCAGGTCGGGATGGCCACCATCCATATGGGCGTTGCCCAGGTGCAGATGGCCTTCGGCGTCGGCGGGCGCCAGTTCCACGGTTTCTTGCAGCGCCGCCAGGCCATCCTTGCCCTGCAGCTGCAAGGCCATGGCCAGCACGCTCCAGAGCAGCGCCGACGCGGGGTAGCGCTCGAGCAGGGCGCGTGTCGCCTGTTCCATTTGCCCATGCTCGCCGCTCTCATGCAGGCTAACGATATGATCGATTTCCTGTTGAGTGGGCTGCTGCCCGTCATGGGGCGGCGATGCTGCGGAATCGGTAGCGTGCATGGAAGAAATAAGAGTGAGTGCCACCTTCAATTGTAACGGCTGGCAGTGCTTTAGAGAAATATCTTCTTCATAAACTTCGCTTTGAAAAGAATGGCGTGGACATCTTGCGACGCGCACGCCATTCTACCTCGCAGCTTGCCTGCAATCAGCAACTTACATATTCGGATAATTCGGCCCGCCGCCGCCTTCCGGCGTGACCCACACGATATTTTGCGTCGGGTCCTTGATATCGCAGGTTTTGCAGTGCACGCAGTTCTGCGCATTGATCTGCAGGCGTTCGGCGCCGTCGTCGTTTTTCACGAATTCATAGACGCCAGCCGGACAGTAACGCGCTTCCGGGCCGGCGTAGGTGGCCAAGTTGACGTCGACCGGCACGCTGGCATTTTTCAACGTCAGGTGGATCGGCTGGTCTTCGGCGTGGTTGGTGTTCGAGATGAACACCGACGACATCTTGTCGAAAGTGAGTTTGCCATCCGGTTTCGGATAGACGATCTTTTTCGACTGGGCCGCCGGTTTCAGGCATTCGTGGTCGCCATGCGTGTGGTGCAAGGTCCACGGCGCCTTGCCGCGCAAGAGTATCTGATCGATACCCGTCATCAGGCTGCCCAGGTACAGGCCTTTCGACAGCCATGGCTTGACGTTGCGCGCCACGTGCAGCTCTTCATGCAGCCAGGACTGTTCAAAAGCGACCGGGTAGCTGGCCAGTTCGTCATGCTGGCGCTGCTCGCCCAGCGCGCCGAATGCCGCGTCGGCCGCCAGCATGCCGCTCTTGATGGCCGCGTGGCTGCCCTTGATGCGGCTCATGTTCAAAAAGCCCGCATCGCAGCCGATCAGCGCGCCGCCGGCGAACACCAGTTTTGGCAGGCACTGCAGGCCGCCGGCCGTGATCGCGCGCGCGCCGTACGAGATGCGCTTGCCGCCTTCGAAGAACTTGCGGATTTCCGGATGGGTCTTGTAGCGCTGGAATTCCTCGTACGGCGACAGGTAGGGGTTTTCATAGGCCAGCCCCACCACGTAACCGACCATTACCTGGTTGTTTTCCATGTGATACAGGAAGGAGCCGCCATAGGTTTTTGCATCCAGCGGCCAGCCGGTCGAGTGGATCACCAGGCCGGGTTGGTGCAGGGCAGGGTCGATCTCCCACAGTTCCTTGATGCCGATGCCGTACGATTGCGGATCCTTGCCCGCGTTCAGGTCGTATTTGGCCATCAGCTGCTTGCCCAGGTGGCCGCGCGCGCCTTCGGCAAACAAGGTGTATTTGGCGTGCAATTCCATGCCCAGCTGGAAGTCGGGACCCGGTTCGCCGTCGCGCTTGACGCCCATGTTGCCGGTCGCCACGCCTTTCACCGAGCCGTCGTCGTTGTACAGGATTTCGGCAGCCGGAAAGCCGGGGAAGATCTCCACGCCCAGGTTTTCCGCCTGCTGGCCCATCCAGCGCACCACGTTGCCCAGCGAGACGATGTAGTTGCCATGGTTTTCAAAGCAGGCCGGCACGGCGAAGTTCGGCGTTTTATAGGCTTTGGTTTCGGTCAGGAACAGGATGCGGTCTTCCGTCACGGCCGTGTTCAACGGCGCGCCCAAGTCCTTCCAGTTCGGGATCAGTTCGGTCAACGCTTTCGGGTCCATGATGGCGCCCGACAGGATATGGGCGCCCAGTTCGCCGCCTTTTTCCAGCACGCAGACGGACACTTCCTGGCTTTTTTCGGCGGCCAGCTGCTTCAGGCGGATCGCGGCAGCCAGGCCGGCCGGGCCACCGCCGACGATCACCACGTCGTACTCCATGGTCTCGCGCGGTCCGTACTGTTCAACTAAGTTATTTGGCTGTGTCATGGTCTCGTTTTATGGTTACTGAATTCGATGAATAGGGAAGCGCAGGGAAATTTAAGCACGAGTGTGCTTGTTTTTGGCGCAGATTGCAACTTTGGCGCCATTTTGCGGGACATCGCCCCACGCCGCAATCTAATTCCGGGCATTTTGTGTAATGATGGCGTTTACTTTAGCCCAGCCGTGGCGAGCAGGAAATGATCGTGTCGGCCATGGCAGCGGCAAAGTGTTATTCAAAATAAAACAGGAGCAGCTCGTGGGCATAGAAGTCAATTTCGAGGGCAAGATCGCCCTGATTACCGGCGCGTCCAGCGGCCTCGGGGCGCGCTTTGCAAAAGTGCTGGCGCAAGCCGGCGCCCAGGTCGTGCTGGCCTCGCGCCGCACCGAGCGCCTGAAAGAACTGCGCGCCGAGATCGAAGCCGAGGGCGGCGCCGCCCACGTGGTGGCGCTCGACGTGACCGACTTTGCCAGCATCAAGTCGGCCATCGCCCACGCGGAAACGGAAGCGGGGCCGATCGATATCCTGGTCAACAATTCCGGCGTGTCGACCACCCAGCGCCTGGTCGACGTCACGCCCGAGGATTATGCCTTCGTGATGGACACCAATTTGCGCGGTTCGTTCTTCGTGGCCCAGCAAACGGCCAAGCGCATGATCGCGCGCGCCAAGGGCGACCCGAAAAAACAGCACCGCATCATCAATATCGCTTCCATGGCCGGCTTGCAGGTGCTGCCGCAGATCGGCGTGTATTGCATGAGCAAGGCCGGCATGGTGCACATGACGCGCGCCATGGCCGCCGAGTGGGGCAAGTACGGCATCAATACCAACGCCATTTGCCCCGGCTATATTTCGACCGAAATCAACGAGGATTACTTTGCCACCGAGCAGGGCAAGAAGCTGATCCAGATGCTGCCGAACAAACGTCCAGGCAAGCCGGAAGATCTCGATGGCTTGCTGTTATTGCTCGCTGGCGAGGATTCGCACTTCATCAACGGCGCAATCATCTCGGCCGACGGCGGCATGACGGCGTTTTAAGGTTGCCAGCGCAGGCCCACCAGCTTGTGCACCAGCTCCGACGAGGTCGACGCGGCAAACTTGCGCATCAGCTTGGCGCGGTGCATTTCCACCGTGCGTGGGCTGAGGTCGATCTGGCGCGCGATCAGCTTGCTGGTCTTGCCTTCCACCAGCAGCGCGGCGATCTCGCGCTCGCGCGGCGTCAGCTCCGCCGTCACCGGGCGCTTTTCGCTGACATCCTCGAACGTCCAGATGCCGGCGCCCAGCGGCTTTCCCGGCAGCATGGCGTGGCCCGTGACGTGGCACCAGAATAATTCTCCATTGCTGCGGCGCATGATGCGCTCGTCCGAATAACGCCCCTTGGCGTTCATGATGGGGATGATGCGCTCACCGGTGCGCAGGAATTCATCGTGGGTGGGGTAGAGTACTTCGAAGGACTTGCCGTCGAGCTGGGCGCGCGCGTAGCCGAACATGGCGGCCAGCGCTTCGTTGCAGCTGCGCATGATGCGGTTCTCCGACATGCACATGCCGACCGGTGCGTGCAGGAAGATGCTTTCATAGTCGATCGCGGTCGTGGCATTCATCGGATGGGGATCACTCTCACAGGGCGAAGCGCGGCACGGCGCCGGTAGTTCTACGGTATTGTACTTTCGACGGGCGTATTTTATGCTCAGTTGCTGCGGGCGTCAGCGATCCGTGCCAAGATGCCGCAAAGAATACACAATAAAGTTCAACACACCAGAGGGACACCCATGAATAAAGTTTATCCTGACGCCGCCGCGGCGTTGGCAGGCATCGTCCAGGACGGCCAGACCATCGCGGTCGGCGGCTTCGGCCTGTGCGGCATTCCCGAAGCACTGATCGGCGCCTTGCGCGATTCGGGCGTCACCAACCTGACCGCCATTTCCAACAACGCCGGCGTGGACGGCTTCGGCCTGGGGCAGCTGCTCACCACGCGCCAGATCAAGAAAATGATCGCCTCGTATGTGGGTGAAAACAAGGAATTCGCGCGCCAGTACCTGGCCGGCGAACTGGAACTGGAGTTCACGCCGCAGGGTACGCTGGCGGAAAAACTGCGCGCCGGCGGCGCCGGCATTCCCGCCTTCTTTACCAGGACCGGCGTCGGCACCATCGTTGCCGACGGCAAGGAACTGCGTGAATTCGACGGCGAGCAATACGTGATGGAACGCAGCCTGGTGGCCGATGTGTCGCTGGTCAAGGCCTATATGGCCGACCGCGCCGGCAACCTGGTGTACCGCAAGACAGCGCGCAACTTCAACCCGAACGTGGCCATGGCTGGCAAGATCACCATCGTCGAAGTGGAAAAACTGGTCGAAGTGGGCGAGATCGACCCCGACGACGTGCACACGCCGAGCATTTTCGTGCACCGCATCGTGGTCAACGCCACGCCGGAAAAACGCATCGAGCAGCGCACCGTGCGCACTGAAACATAAAAAAGAGATCGGAGATCAAGATGGCCTGGACCAGAGACGAAATGGCGGCGCGTGCCGCAAAAGAATTGCAGGATGGTTTTTATGTGAACCTGGGCATCGGCTTGCCGACCCTGGTGGCCAATTATGTGCCGGACAATATCGAAGTATTCCTGCAGTCGGAAAACGGTTTGCTGGGCATCGGTCCGTTCCCGCTCGATGCCGAGGTCGATGCCGACCTGATCAACGCCGGCAAGCAGACCGTGACGGCCTTGCCCGGCGCTGCCTACTTCAGCTCGGCCGATTCCTTCGGCATGATCCGTGGCGGCAAGATCAACCTGGCCATCCTGGGCGCCATGCAGGTGTCCGAAAAAGGCGACCTGGCGAACTGGATGATTCCAGGCAAGATGGTCAAGGGCATGGGCGGCGCGATGGACCTGGTGGCCGGCGTCAAGCGCGTGGTGGTGCTGATGGAACACGTGGCCACCGCCAAGGATGGCACGACCTCGCACAAGCTGCTGAAGCAATGCGACCTGCCCCTGACCGGTGTCGGCGTGGTCGACGTCATTATCAGCGACCTGGGTGTGATCGATGTGACTGAAAACGGCTTGAAGCTGGTCGAACTGGCACCCGGCGTGACCAAGGAACAGGTGCAGGCCGCGACCGGCGCGGAACTGGACGTGTCGGCCGTCTAAGGGCTGGCAGTAGCTGCGGGATGACGGCGGACAGCGATGTCCGCCGTTTGTTTTTGCGCAGCCCGGCTTGCGGCTCACCCACATTTGCAGGATAATGAGAATACTTCTCATTATTATCGACTGGCCCTGCGGCAGTCTTCTCTCATGCCTGCCAGCAAGCCATACACCGACGCGGAGGTCCAGCACGGCGACGCCGTCGGCAAGCTGTATGGCGAGCATCATGGCTGGCTGCTGTCGTGGCTGCGTCTCAAGCTCGGTTCCAGCCACCTGGCAGCCGACCTGGCGCACGATACTTTTTTACGCGTGCTGGCCATGCGCTCTGGCCTGACCCTGCTGCAGCCGCGCGCCTACCTGCGCACCATCGCCCATGGCCTGGCCGTCAATCGCTGGCGCCGCCTCGATATCGAACGCGCCTGCCTGGACGCGCTGGCCGCCATGCCCCCAGCCCTGGCGCCGTCGCCGGAAGAGCGCCTGCTGGTGCTGGAAACCCTGCACCGTCTCGACACCATGCTGGCGCGGTTGCCGCACAAGGCGCGCCGCGCCTTCCTCATGCATCAGCTCGACGGCAGCAGTTATGCCGAGATCGCCGTCGAGCTGGGTGTGTCCGAACGCATGGTGCGCAAATACATGGCGCAGGCCATGTTGCAATGCCTGTGCCTGCAGCAGGAGGACTGAGATGCGCGCCAGCATCGTCCCGCGCGAACGCTACATCGTGCTGCAACAGGCGGCCGAATGGTTTGCCCTGCTCGCATCGAACGAAGCGGGCGAGACCGAGCGTGCAAAATGGCAGTGCTGGCTCAATGCCGATCCCCTGCATGCCGATACCTGGCGCCAGGTGCAGGCGATCAGCGGCCAGTTTCGAAGCTTGCCGGCGGCGCCCGCGCGCGCCGCGCTGGCGGGCAACCCTTCGCAAGGCCGGCGCGCCTTTGCCGCCATGCTGGTGGCCGCCGCCAGCGGCCTGGCGCTATGGCGGCGCGATGCGACACGGTACGGCGGCACACTGGACTATCGCGGCAGCCATGCCAGCGGTGTCGGCCAGCTACGCCAGCTGGGCCTGCCTGATGGCGGCCAGTTGCTGCTCGATACCGACAGCCTGGTCGATATCGATTATGGCGCCCGCGCGCGGCGCATCGTGCTGCGCCAGGGCCGCATCCAGATCAGCACCGCCGTTGACACCATGCAGCCGGCGCGCCCGCTGCTGGTGCGCACGGCGCAGGGCAGCCTGCGCGCGCTGGGCACACGCTTCGAAGTGCGGCAGGACAAGCACCTGAGCTTGCTGCGGGTACAGCAGGGCGCTGTGGAAATCACGCCGCGCCATGGGCCGCGGTTGGTGGTGCCGGCCGGGCAGGGTGTCCAATTTGGCGCAGGAAAAGTGGCCTTCCTGGCGCCAGTCGGCCAGGCGGCGCCGGCCTGGACCCGGCGCATGCTGCTGGCTGACAATATGCGGCTGGCGGACTTCGTGCAGGAATTGTCGCGCTACCGCCATGGCTACCTGGGCTGCGATCCGCAGGTGGCGAACTTGCGCCTGGTGGGCGCCTATCCGCTCGACGACCAGGACGCCATCCTGGCCCTGCTCGAAGCGAGCTTGCCGGTACAGGTGCGGCGCACCATGCCGTGGTGGGTGACGATTGCCGGCCGTGACGCTGCGCAATAAAAATATTTTCCAGACGGAGTTCCGCTTTTCAGTGTTCGATTGGCAAACAAGAGAACGCTGATCTCAACTGAAAGGACTCCATGTCATACCGTACCGCTCCACGCCGCTGCCAGCTGGCCCTGGCCATCCATCTTGCCCTGCTGGCGCTGCCCGCTATTGCCGTCCAGCCCGTTGTTGCCTTGCAGCCATCCAGCGCCGGCCTGGTACGCCAGTACAACTTGCCGGCCGCCGCCCTCAGTACCGCCCTGAGCCGTTTTGCCGGCGAGGCCGGCATCGCGCTGTCGGCCGACGCCAGCCTGACCGATGGCAAGCGGGCGCCGGCCCTGAGCGGCAGCCATACGCCGGCGCAAGGCTTGCAATGGCTGCTGGCCGGCAGCGGCCTCGAAGCGGTGCTGCGCGCGCCAGGCAGCTATGTACTGCGCGCGCAAGCGGCGGCAAGCCGTGAGCAGGCCATGGCGGTGATTACCGTGGTCGGCAACTGGCTGGCCCATCCCGATGCGCATTCCAGTTTTGAGCATGGCGGCGCGCGCGATGTGGTCGGGCGCGGCGAGATGGTGCGCCTGGGCGCGACCGATGCGCGTGACGTGCTCAACCGCCTGCCCGGCGTGTCGGCGCCTGCCAACAATGGCACGGGCAGCCATGACATGGCCCTGAACTTCGGCGTGCGCGGCCTCAATCCGCGCCTGGCGGCCCGTTCGACCGTACTGATGGATGGCATCCCGGTACCGTTCGCGCCGTATGGCCAGCCGCAACTGTCGTTCGCACCCATCTCCATGGGCAATATGGACGCGGTCGACGTGGTGCGCGGCGGCGGCGCGGTGCGCTATGGCCCGCAAAACGTCGGCGGCATCGTCAACTTCGTGACGCGCGCGATCCCCGAGCACGCCGTGGCCGAGGCCAGCGCGCAGGCCGAGCAAAGCCCCTCGTCCTCCAGCGACAGCATCAGGACGCATACCAGCGTGATGCTGGGCGGCGCCCTGGACAATGGCCTGGGCGGCGCCATCCTGTACAGCGGCGTGCGCGGCAGCGACTGGCGCGAGCACAGTGGCACGACAATCGATGATCTGATCCTGAAAGGGTGCTACCGCATCGACGCCGCCAGCACCGTGTCGGCCATGCTGCAGCGCTATGACGGCCAGGCCGACATGCCGGGCGGCCTGACCAGCGCCGCCTTTGCGCGCGACCCGTATCAGTCGACGCGGCCGCATGACAACTTCTGGGGCCGGCGCAACCTGGCCAGCCTCGCCTACGAAGTCAAGCCCGATCGCCAGCGCCAGTTCACCATGCAGGCTTTTTATACCGATACCTTGCGCAGCGGCTACCTCGACCAGGGGCGCAACCTGACCCTGTCGCCGCGCAACTACACGGTGCGCGGCGTGGAAACGCGCTATTCGCAGGTGTTCCGGGCAGGACGGGCGCGCCACGAGATTGGCGTCGGCCACCGCTTTGTCGACGAGTCCAGCCATGAGCTGCGCTACTGGCGCCTCAAGAGCGGCGGCATGCCGCCGACCGAAAGCAGCCCGATCGACCGCGATACCTCGGGCAGCACGCGCGCCCATGCGCTGTTTATCGATGACCGCATCGATGTGGGCAACTGGACCATCACGCCCGGCCTGCGCAACGAGCGCATCCGCTCGTACCAGGACAACAACCTCACCGGCAAACGCGATGGCGGCAACTACAATGTGTTGCTGCCGGCCCTGAACGCCATCTATCATGTCAGCGACGCGTGGAATCTGTACGCCAGCGGCGACAGCTCGTTTGGCACGGTGCAGTACAGCAAGATGGCCAATGCCGTCGTCAGCGGTGGCGCCGAACCGGAAAAAGCCCGTTCATGGGAGCTGGGCACGCGCTACCGGCAAGGTTCCTTGCGGCTGGAGGCCAATCTGTTCCTGATCCGCTTCAGCAACCAGTACGAAAGCAACCAGCAAAACAACAGCGTCTATGCGCGCGGCAAGACGCGCCACCGTGGGCTGGAAAGCAGCCTGCAGTATGAGCTCGGTGGCGGCATGAATGTCTATGCCAGCTATGCGCTGGTTGACGCGGCCATCAAGGAAGAGGGTCGGAATTTCGGCAAGCAGGTGCCGTTTTCGCCACGCCACAAGGGTACGGCCGGCCTCGCCTGGCATGAAGGCACATGGCGCGCCAGCGTCGACGGCCTGTTCGAAGGCGGGCAGTATGCCGACAGTGCCAATACCGTGGCGGAGAACGCGGCCGGCAACAATGGCCGCATTCCCGGCTATGGCGTGTGGGCCGCGCGCGGCAGTGTCGATATAGCCAGCCTGCCGGCCGCCTTGCGTTTGAGCCTGGGCGTGAAAAACCTGTTTGACCACCGCTATTTCACGCGTTCGTTCGACGACAACAACCTGGGCAAATACGTGGCGCAGCCGCGTACGCTGTATGTGCAGCTGAGCAGCCGCTTTTAGCCTTGCAATGGCGGCCGTCAGGTCTTGCGGCGCAAGCCGTCGAGGCTGAACGCGCCGCCGCATGGCGTACTCCATTTGGAAAGCGAAGATCCGGCCCTGGCGATGATGCATTTGCTCGGCCGGCGATGAGCCACTGTATTCTTTTTGGCTATGTCAGCGAAAACGGTGGGAACGCCGTGAAATTTCTGCGCTCTAAACCGGTCAGGTATTGCCTTTCAAGGAGCCGATCATGGATAGAGCCCAGTGGCAGGCCTTCGCCAGGCAATTCCCGCAACTGTCGCATCGCCAGCGCCTTGCCAGCGGCGATTTATTGCGCACCAGCGCGCCACAGGTTGCGGCCGTCACCCTGATCGAGCAGACAGCGCAGGCGCAACTGCATTGTCCGGCATGTCTATCGACACATTTCCACCGCCACGGCCACGCCCACGGCCTGCAGCGCTATCGCTGCGTGCCGTGCCGCAAAACCTTCAATGCCTTGAGCGGCACGCCGCTGGCGCATCTGCACCACAAGGAACGCTGGCTGGCCTATGCCGATTGCCTGCTCAACTCGTTTTCGGTGCGCAAGGCCGCCAGCCAGGTAAGCATCCATCGCAACACCA
>NZ_LOCQ01000041.1 GCF_001677885.1 Janthinobacterium psychrotolerans
CGAAGCAGCCTTGTGAGCCGCCGTCACTGGAGGTGTTGCTGCCGGCGCCAGCGCGCAGGTAGCCGTGGAAGCCTTCGGAATCGGTCGGGTACATCGGGTCTGCCATGGCCGAGCCGCTGGCGATGGCCAGCAAGGCGAGAGTAAGGGCGGCCGGCAGGGATTTCAGTGCAGTGCGATTCATGCTGTCTCCAAGGTCACTATGTTGAACGACGCAGGGAAGCCCTGGTGCGTTGCGCGGTCTCATGCCGCAGAACAAAGTCTAGCAGCGCTTTTTTTCCGACCCTGATACAAAAGCTACAAGTGTTGATACTTTCTTGCAGAGTGTTGTTTTTTGAGAATGTCGATACTCTTGCGCATTGACAAGCTGCAAAAGAGTATTGAATTGCGGTTTTGAAGTATCAGAAAGTATCAAACTCCGGTGATACATTGTGGTCGTGGTGCCAACGCAGACCTGTTTCTGGCACCACCAACGACAAAAAACACTGGAGACATCAATGAAACGTATCGCCATTGCCGCGCTGTGCGCCGGCGCCTTCGCCATCAGCACGTCCGCTGCCGCCGCCACCGACCTCGTGATTGCCACCGTCAACAACGGTCACATGATCGAAATGCAAAAGCTCAGCAAGTTCTTCGAGCAGGCCAATCCCGATATCAAACTCAAGTGGGTGACCCTGGAGGAGGGCATCTTGCGCCAGCGCATGACCACTGATATTGCCACCAAGGGCGGCCAGTTCGACGTGATGACGATCGGCCTGTATGAAACGCCGATCTGGGGCAAGAAAAACTGGCTGATCCCGATCCAGCCGGACGCCAAATATGACATCGACGACCTGCTGCCGTCGATCCGCGAAGGCCTGTCCGGCGACGGCAAGCTGTACGCCTCGCCGTTCTACGGCGAAAGCTCGATGATCATGTACCGCAGCGACCTGGTGAAAAAAGCCGGCATGACGATCGAAGACCGCCCCAGCTGGAACCAGCTGCGCGACGTGGCGGCCAGGATCCACGATCCGGCCAATGGCGTATACGGCATCTGCCTGCGCGGCAAGCCGGGCTGGGGCGACAATATGGCGCTCATTACCACCATGGCCAACTCGTTTGGCGGCCAGCTGTTCGACATGAAATGGAAGCCGCAATTTACCAGCAAGCCGTGGAAAGACGCGGTCAACATGTATGTCGATCTGATGAAAAAATACGGCCCGCCGGGCGCGGCCGCCAACAGCTTCAATGAAAACCTGGCGCTGTTCAACCAGGGCAAGTGCGGCATCTGGATCGACGCCACCATCGCCGCCTCCTTCATTACCGATCCTAAACAGAGCAAGGTGGCCGACAAGGTCGCGTTTGCCCAGTCGCCGGTCGGCACCACCGAGCGCGGCGCCAACTGGCTGTGGATCTGGTCGCTGGCCATTCCATCGAGTTCCAAGCATCCGAACGAAGCGCAACGCTTTATCAACTGGGCTACCTCGCCCGACTACATCAAGCTGGTCGCCAGGGAAACCAGCTGGGCCAACGTGCCGACCGGCACGCGCAAGTCGACCTACGCCAACCCGGAATTCCAGAAAGTGGCGAAATTCGCCGCCGCCGAGGGCAAGGCATTGACCACCACCCGCAACGTGCAAAGCACCTTGCTGCCATCGCCTTACGTCGGTGTGCAGTTCGCCTCGATTCCCGAATTCCAGGTGATCGGCGTGGCCGCCGGCCAGCAGATGGCGGCTGCCTTGCTGGGCAAGGTGACCGTGGACCAGGCGCTGGAACTGTCGCAGCAGACGGCTGAACGCGAGATGCGCAAGGGCGGCTACTACAAATAAGACCGTCCTGGTCGTGTAGTTTGCTTTGTAAAACAGGTGAGGTGATAGCTCTGGCGCAAGCCTGGGCGATCACCTCCCACGCCCCAAGAGAACACTATGAAACGCATTATCCCCCGGACCTTGCTGACGCCGGCAGTCGTTGCCGTCTCCGTCATTTCCGTCATCCCCCTGCTGATCACGCTGTACTACGCCTTCGTGCGTTATTCCATGCTCGATCCGAGCGGCCATCCTTTCCATGGCCTCGACAATTTCCACTTTTTCTTTACCGATGCCGCCTTTTTGCCGGCATTGCAGAATACTTTTACCCTGCTGTTTTCCGTGATGCTGATCACGGTGGTGCTGGGCGCCGCGCTGGGCCTGCTGATCAATGAAGCGTTCCCCGGACGCGCCATCGTGCGCGTGCTGCTGATTTCACCGTTCCTGGTGATGCCGGCCGTAAATGCCCTGATGTGGAAGAACATGCTGCTCAACCCCATCTACGGCCTGTTCGCGCAGATCAGCATCTTCTTTGGCGCCACGCCGATCGACTGGCTGTCGGCCCATCCCCTGGTGTCCATCATCATGATGGTGTCGTGGCAATGGCTGCCGTTTGCCTGCCTGATCTTCATGACGGCGCTGCAATCGATGGACCGCGAACAGCTGGAAGCGGCGCGCATGGATGGCGCCAACTATCTGCAGCAGCTGCGCTACCTCTACATCCCGCATCTGGGCCGCGCGGTGTCGGTGGTGCTGATGATCGAGATGATCTTTTTGCTGTCGGTATTTGCCGAAATCTTTACCACCACCGGCGGCGGTCCCGGCTTCGACACCACCACCATCACCTTCATGATCTACCAGCAGGCACTGCTGTCGTACGACGTGGGCGCCGCGTCCGCCGGTGCGCTGTTCGCCGTGCTGATCGCTAATATTGCCGCCTTCTTCCTGATGCGCGTCATCGGCAAGAACCTGTCGAAATAAGGAGACCACCATGCACGATAAAGTTGCTTTGTATGGCCGCACGGTGGCCGCCTGGCTGTTCGCGCTGCTGCTGTTCTTTCCCATCTTCTGGCTGGGACTGATGGCCTTCAAGACGGAAGGCCAGGCCATTTCCACGCCGCCGCTGCTGTTTTTCACGCCCACCCTCGACAGCTTTCGCGAAGTGCTGGCGCGCGACAATTACTTCGGCTACGCCTGGAACTCGCTGTTTACCAGCGTGGTCTCGACCGCCATCGGCTTGTTGATCGCGATACCGGCCGCCTACTCGATGGCGTTCTTCCCCACCGGCGGCACCATCGGCCTGCTCAAATTCATGCTCAGCTCGCGCTATATGCCCGGCGTGGGTGCCCTGATGCCGATCTATATCTGCTACCAGTACTTCGGCCTGTTAGATACCCGCATCGGCCTGACCATCATGTTCATGCTGATGAATCTTCCCATCATGATCTGGCTGCTGTACACCAGCATGAAGGAGCTGCCGCGTGAAATCCTCGAAGCGTCGCGCATGGACGGCGCCACCGTCTGGGACGAGTTCCGCCACGTGGTGCTGCCGCTGTCGGTGGGCGGCATCGCCTCGACCGCGCTGGTGTGCATGGTGTGGTCGTGGAACGAATCGTTCTGGTCGCTGAACCTGGGCGCCTCGAACGCCGGCACCTTGGCCTGGCTGATCGCCTCGTATTCCAGCCCGGAAGGCCTGTTCTGGGCCAAATTGTCGGCCGCCTCATTGATGGCGATCGCGCCGATCATGGCGCTGGGCTGGTTCTGTCAAAAACAATTGGTCCAAGGCATGACCTTCGGCGCTGTTAAGTAAATTTAGGATGACATCATGGCTTATCTTCAACTGAGCAATATCGAAAAATTCTTCGGCGAGCACCGCGCCATCAAGGGCATCGACCTGGAAATCAAGCAGGGCGAGTTCGTCGTGTTTGTGGGGCCGTCGGGCTGCGGCAAGTCGACCCTGCTGCGCCTGATCGCCGGCCTGGAGCCGATCGACGGCGGCAAGCTGTCGCTCGACGGGCGCGATATCACCGGCCTGCCTTCGTCCAAGCGCGACCTGGCGATGGTGTTCCAGTCGTATGCGCTGTACCCGCACATGACGGTGTTCCAGAACATGTCGTTCGCGCTGAAACTGGCTGGCGTCGACCCGAAGATTATCCGCGAAAAAGTCGACAAGGCGGCCGCCATCCTCGACCTGGGCCGCTACCTCGAGCGCACGCCGAAGGAGCTGTCCGGCGGCCAGCGCCAGCGCGTGGCGATCGGCCGCGCCATCGTGCGCGACCCGAAAGTGTTTTTGTTTGACGAACCGCTGTCGAACCTCGATGCGGCGCTGCGCGTGCAGACCCGCATCGAGATCGCCAAGCTGCATCGCGAACTGGGCGCCACCACCATCTATGTCACGCACGACCAGGTCGAGGCGATGACCCTGGCCGACCGCGTGGTGGTGCTGCGCGACGGCCAGATCGAGCAGCATGGCTCGCCCCTGGAGCTGTACGACCGGCCCGCCAACCGCTTTGTGGCGCAGTTTATCGGCACGCCGAGCATGAATGTGGTGCCGGCCGCCGCCGCGCCGCAATTGCTGGCGCAGGCGGGCAGCGCTGGCCAGACCGACGGTTTTGTTGGCATCCGCCCCGAGCATGTGCACCTGGGCGCGGCGCAGCCGGGCAGCGTGCCGGTCACCGTCGAGCTGGTGGAATCGCTGGGTGTGGAAACCCTGACCTATGTGCGCATGGCCAACAACGTGCAAGTGGTGTCGCGCGGCGCCGAGCGCAGCAGCCTGGAACCGGGCCAGCAGACGCAACTGACGTTCGAACCGGGATTTGTCCATTATTTTGACCGCGACGGCAAGACCTATGCCGGCGCGAAGGGAGTGTGAAATGAACGCCATCGCCTTGAATCAAGCCACGCTGGCCCAGCTGCCGGCAAATATCCAGAGGCCCGCCTATGCGCGCGACACGCTCACGCCCAGCATCGTGCATATCGGCGTGGGCGGCTTTTACCGCGCCCACCAGGCCGTGTACCTGGACGAGCTGCTGGCCCTGCCGGGCCATGCCGAGTGGGGCTATTGCGGCGTGGGCCTGTTGCCGCACGACGCGGCCATGCGCGACGCGATGCAGTCGCAGGACTGCCTGTACACGGTCGTCGAGCGCAGCGCGCAGGGCGACACGGCGCGCGTGATCGGCTGCATCGGCGAGTATCTGCATGCACCGGCAGACCCGCGGGCGGTGCTGGAAAAGCTGGCCGCGCCCAATACCCGCATCGTTTCGCTGACGATTACCGAAGGCGGCTACTACGTCAACCAGGGCACCGGCGAATTCGACGCCAGCCACCCCGATATCGTCTATGAGCTGTCCAAGCCGCAAGCGCCGCGCTGCTCGTTCGGCTACCTGCTGGCCGCGCTCGCCATGCGCCGCGCGCGCGGCTTGGCGCCGTTTACCGTCATGTCCTGCGATAACCTGCAAAACAATGGCGACGTCACGCGCACCATGCTGCTGGCGTTTGCGCGCCTGGTCGATGGCGAACTGGCCGGCTGGATCGAGGCCGGCTGTGCTTTCCCGAACAGCATGGTCGACCGCATCACGCCGGCCACCACCGACGAGCACCGCGCGCTGGTGCGTGATACTTTCGGCATCATCGACGCCTGGCCGGTGGTATGCGAGCCGTTTCGCCAGTGGGTGATCGAAGACGCCTTCCCGCATGGCCGTCCGGCCTGGGAGCTGGTCGGCGCGCAGATGACGCACGACGTGCTGCCGTATGAAAAAATGAAGCTGCGCCTCTTGAACGCCAGCCACCAGGCGCTGTGCTATATCGGCATGCTGCTCGGCTACACCTACGCCCATGAAGCGATGGCCGATGCCGGCATCCGGCAACTGGTGCGGCGCATGATGGATGACGAGGTCACGCCGCTGCTGGAAGAAGTCGAGGGCATCGATCTGGCCAGCTACAAGGACACGCTGATCGAGCGCTTTTCGAATCCGGCGGTGCGCGACCAGCTGGCGCGCATCGGCACCGAAGGCTCGGCGCGGATACCGAAATTCGTGCTGCCGGCGGTGCGCGAAGCGCTGGCGCAGGGCGGCGCCATCGAACTGCTGGCCTTTACGGTGGCCTGCTGGTTCCGCTACCTGGAAGGCCATGACGACAACGGTCTTGACATGCCGCTCAACGATCCGCATGGCGTGCGCCTGCGCGAACTGGCCCTGCATGGCGGCGCGAACGCCACCGCGCTGCTGTCACTACGCGAGCTGTTCGGCGAACTGTCCGACACGCCGGCGTTCGCCGGGGCGGTCAGCCTGTCGCTGGAGGGGCTGTACAACCTGGGTGCACGGCGCGCGCTCGACCAGGCCGTCGCCTGAAGGAGGGGCCATGTGCGCCACGCCCAAAAAAGTCGACTATGCGCTGCCGCAGGTGGAGCACGAGCGGCAGCGCGATGCCACGCCCGGTTTCGAACCGAAGGGCAGCTACGGTTTTATCCGCTACCTGGAACACGGCTTTCCGAACTCGCTGGTGCGCTGGCATTACCATGACGAGTACGAGCTGCACCTGATCGTGGAAAGCTCGGGCAAGGTCTTTGTCGGCGACTATATCGGCCAGTTTGCGCCGGGCCACCTGGTGCTGACGGGGCCGCGCGTGCCGCACAACTGGGTCTCGCTGGGCACGCCGCCCGAAGGGGTGCTGCTGCGCGACATGGTGATCCAGTTTGCCCATCCGCCGCTGGCGGCCATGGCGGCCGTGATGCCCGAACTGAAGGACCTGTTTCCGCTGCTGCAGCGCGCCCTGCACGGGGTCGAGTTTTTCAATGTCAGCGAGCTGTCGCTGCGGCGCTTCCGGCGCATCCGCGACAGCAGCGGCCTGCCGCGCCTGATCGAGTTTTTGACCTTGTTGAGCGAACTGGCGCAGACCAGCGACTACCAGCTGCTGTCGACCATTCCGATGCAGTCGAGCGACGACGACGCCGCACTGGCGCGCATCAGTTCGGCCATCAATTATATTGTCCACAATTACAGCAGCCAGTTTTCGCTCAGGGAACTGGCGGAACAGGTGGACATGCCGGAGCGCACCTTTTCGCGCTTTTTTCGCAGCGCCACCGGCAACAGCTTTACCGATTTCGTCAATCGCCTGCGCATCAACCGGGCCTGCCAGCTGCTGATGGAGACCGAGCATTACGTCAGCAATATCTGCTACGAGGCAGGCTTCAACAACGTCGCCAATTTCAATCGCCGCTTCCTGGAACTGAAAGGCATGACGCCGAAGGAATTTCGACAGCAGGCGCTGGGGCGCTTCGGTGTACAGGAGTAGGGACTTTCAGTTCATTTTGCGGTACATTGGACGATAGCGGCAGACCGCATGACAATAAACGACACCGGCAAACGAGACCCGCATGGAACAGACCTGGCTGAAGGATGCGCAGCGCGAGATCGAGCGCAAGCCGCCCGAGCTCGAACGCGAAAGCTACGACGGCATCATCAATTACCTGGAACACGGCTATCCCAGCTCGCGCGTGCGCTGGCATTGCCATGAAGAATACGAGCTGCACCTGATCGTCGCCACCAGCGGGCGGCTGTTCGTCGGCGACTATATCGGCGAATTTTCGCCCGGCCACCTGGTGCTGACCGGGCCGCGCCTGCCGCACAACTGGATTTCGACCATGGTGCCTGAAGGCGGCGTACCGCTGCGCGACATGATCGTGCAGTTTTCGCATGCGCCGATTGCCGGCGCCGCGCGCGTGATTCCCGAATTGCGCGAACTGCTGCCGCTGCTGGAGCGCTCCAGCTATGGCGTGGAGTTCTTCGACATGGGGCGTGACGCCGAACAACACCTGGCGCGCATCCGCGCCACCCATGGCGCCGAGCGTTTCGGCCACTTCGTGCAGCTGATGGTGACCCTGGCGCGCACCGCCAACTACCGGCTGCTGTCGACCGCTTCCCTGCGTTCGTATGACGACGACGCCACCCTGGCCAAGGTGAACTCGGTGCTCAACTACATCACGGAAAACTACCGCGAGCCGATTTCGGCCGAGATGCTGGCCGAGCAGGTGGGCATGTCGCTCAGCAAGTTCTCGCGCTTTTTTCGCAAGGCGACCGGCAACAGCTTTACCGACTTTATCAGCCGGCTGCGCATCAACAAGGCCTGCCAGCTGCTGATGGACACCGACCACTATGTATCGAACGTCTGCTATGACGTGGGCTTCCAGAACGTGGCCAATTTCAACCGCCGCTTCCTGCAGGTCAAGGGGGTGACGCCGAAAGAGTTCCGGCGCCAGGCCGATGGCCGTTTTGGCGGTATCGGCGGGCCGCCCGGCCCAGCTGTCGCAGCGGCGCCTCCATCGTGACAACGCTGTCATACGCTTGTCATTTCGACACGGTAGGCTTCCCGGTTCTGATCTCACCTACCTTGAGGAAACCGATGAAGCACGCCGTCAACACCATTCCGAAACTGCGCCTGCTGGCGCTTGCCGCCAGCGTTGGCCTGAGCGCCTGCGGCGGCAGCGACAGTCATGACGCACCAGCTGCGCCAGTCGCCATGACCGGGGTGTTCCTCGACGGCGCCGTCGAAGGCCTGGACTACGTGGCTGGCGCCGCCGCCAGGGCCAGCACCAGCGCCAAGGGCGAATTCACGTGCAACGCCGGCGACAACGTCACCTTCAGCGCCGGCGGCGTGGTGCTGGGCGCCACCTTGTGCAGCCCCGTCGTCACGCCGTTGACCCTGGCCGCCAGCACCAGCGTGGCCGACGACAAGGTTGTCAACCGCCTGCTGGCGCTGCAACTGCTGGACGATGACAGCGACCCGTCGAACGGCATCAAGATCACCAGTGATGTGAAGACGGCGCTGGCCGGCAAGACGCTCGATTTTGCCGCCGCGCCGGCAACGTTCAATACCGCGCTGGCCGCGCAGCTGGCCACCCTGGGCGCCAAATTTGCGGCGCGCACGGTCGACAGCGAACGCCGCGCGCTGGTGCGCGAGCACTTTGAAGACACCCTGGCCTCGAAAGTGGGCGCGCCCGTCAACGAGTCGCTCACGCAAACCACGCCGCTGGGCGAGGTGAAAGTGACGGTCACGCGCTACCAGATCCAGGCCGCCAACAGTTTTTATGTGCCGTACGAAGGCGCCAATGCCAAGGTCAAGAGCGAGTTCCCGAACGGTTTCCTGCCGTCGTACGGCTCCGGCCTGGCCTTCAAGGGGACAAACGCCAATGGCGACCTCGAATTCTATGGCCTGACCGACCGCGGCCCGAACGGCGATGGTCCGTTGGTGCCGGACCCGAACGTCAAGGGCGCCACCATCGGCAGCAAGATCTTCCCGTCGCCGAGCTTCGCCCCGGCGTTTGGCGTCATCACGGTGGGCAAGAACGGCGCCGTGCTGGCGTCGTCCACGCCGATCAAGGTCAGCGCCAGCGTCAACACCTCGGGCCTGCCGGTGCCGGTGGGCGCGGTCGGCAATTCGGCCGAGATTCCCGTGATGGACGTCATGAAGTATGACGCCGCCAGCAAGGCGGTCTTCAATGCGGGCGGCCTCGATTCGGAAGCCATCGTGGTCGACAAGAAGCGCAATGCGCTGTGGGTCTCGGACGAATACGGCCCCTTCATCATCAAGCTCGATGCGGCCACCGGCTTGATCCAGGCCAAGTACGAACCGGGCAAGGGCTTGCCGGCGCTGTTCGCCAAACGCCGCGCCAACCGCGGCATGGAAGGCATGACGCTCGACGCCTCGAACGACAAGCTGTACGCCTTTTTGCAAAGCCCGCTGACGGACGGCAGCGCCACCTATGCGGTGACCAAAAAGTCGGAGCTGATCGAGCGCTATGCGCGCTTTACGCGCTGGATCGAATTCGACCCCGCCACTGGCACCAGCGGCAAGATGTTCGCCTATCCGCTCGACGCGCAAGACTACCAGGATGGCCGTACCGGCAACGCCAAGCTGGGTGACATGGTGGCGCTCGGCGGCGGCAAGTTCCTCGTCATCGAGCAGGGCGCCGCGCCCTCGGGCAAGGTGTTCAATAAATTGATGCTGGTCGACCTGAACGCGGCCACCGATATTTCGGCAGCCGGCTTTAACGCGGCCACCTCGGACCTGGAAAAGAGCAGCATGGCCGGCGCGGCGGTGAACGGCGCCGACTGGGCGCAGGTGAAAGCGATGAAGAAAACCCTGCTGCTGGACTTGAACGCGATTGGCTGGGCGGCGGAAAAAGCCGAAGGGTTGACACTGATCGACGGTTCGACCATTGCGCTGGCCAACGACAACGACTTCGGCATGAAGACCAAGGTATTTGACGCGGCCGGCGTGGAAGTGCAGGGCGCCGACGTCACCAAATGCGTGGTGGACGCCAATGGCGTGATCGTCACCAGCAGCGCGGTGGGCTGCAACGCCGCCAACACCATCCGCGTGGCCCGTGGCGACGACCGCGAGCGTCCGGCACGGCTGTGGATCGTGAAGTTTGCCAAGGCGCTCAATACGTATTGAGTGGTGGTGTCGGATTACGGCCTGCGGCCTCGGCGGCCCCGCCTAATCCGACCTACGATCGATGGCAGGTAGCGTAGGTCGGATTAGCGCGCAGCGCGTAATCCGACACATGCCACTTACTTTTTCGTATAAGTATTCAACCAATCCAGCACCGTGTGATGCCACAGCAGCGAGTTCGCCGGTTTCAATACCCAGTGATTCTCGTCCGGGAACACCAGCAATTTGCTTGGCACGTTCTGGCGCTGCAGCGCGGTGAAGGTGCCCAGGCCCTGGGTGGTCGGGATGCGGAAGTCCAGGTCGCCCTGGACCACCAGCATCGGCGTTTTCCAGTTCTTCACGTAGTTGACCGGGTTGAACTGTTCGTGCCTGGCTGCCGCGTCATAGTAGGTACCGCCGTTTTCCCACTCGTTGAACCACAGCTCTTCGGTCGAGTAGTACATGGCGCGGTTGTCGAACACGCCGTCGTGGTTGACCAGGCATTTGAAACCGTCCGGCCAGTTACCGGCGATCCAGTTCATCATGTAGCCGCCGTACGACGCACCGAGGGCGCAGCTGCGTTCGCGGTCCAGCCAGGCGAATTTCTGTGTCGCCGCTTCCAATCCTTTTTGCAGGTCGACCAGGGGCTTGCCGCCCCAGTCGCCGCTGATGGAGTCGGTGAACTTCTGGCCGTAGCCGGTGGAACCGTGGAAGTCGATAAAGACGGTGGCGTAGCCGGCGCCCGCATACACTTGCGGATTCCAGCGGTAGCTCCAGCTGTTGCCGAAGCTGCCTTGCGGGCCGCCGTGGACCAGAAAGGCGATCGGATACTTTTCGCCGGCCCTGGCGTTCCATGGCTTCATCACATGGCCGTAGACAGTTTCGCCATTGGCGCCGGCAAACGAAAACTGCTCGTATTCGCCAAAACGCACGTCGGCCAGCGCTTGCGCATTCTGTTTGGTCAGCTGCGTCATCGGCGCCGACTCGGACTTCGCATCGAGTTTGCGCTGGTACAGCTGCGCGCCAGAGGCCAGGTTGGCCTGTGTCAGCACGATGGTATTGCCGCGCACGTCGAATTCGCCGACCGCGCCCTTGCCGGTCAGGGCCGACACTTTGCCGTTGGCGGCGTCGATCTGGAACAAGCGGTGCTGGCCGACGTCATCGGCGGTGGCCAGGATGGCCTTGCCATCCGGGGTCCAGCGGAAGTCGGCGATCGAGCGGTCCCAGTCGTCGGCCACGGTGCGCTTCTTGCCGGTGGCCACATCCATCAGCACCAGATGAAAGCGGTCCGCCTCGAAGCCTGGCTTGGTCATGGCGACGTAGGCCAGCGTGCGCCCGTCCGGCGAGTATGTCGCTTTCGCATCCCAGGCCGGATTGTCCGAGGTCAGGTTGCGCGGCGCTTCGCCGCCGCTGGCGGCTATGGTGTAGACGTCGAAGTTGGTCGACCACGACTCCGTGCGGCCGGCCACGCGCACCGAAAACGCCACCGTCTTGCCGTCCGGGCTGAAGTGGTATTCGCCGTTGTCGCCGAACGGTTTCGATGGCGCGTCGCCGTCCAGCGTGCCGCTCAGGCTGACCGGCGTGGCGCTGACCTTGCCGCTGGCGTCGATCGGCGCGGAATAGAGCACGTTGCGGCGGCCATCGGCCCAGGTGTCCCAATGGCGCACGAACAGCTGGTCATAGACCATGCCGGTGGCCTTGTTTTTCGCTTTTTCGTCGAGGCGCTTCTTGCTGCAGGCGATGTCGGCGCAATCGAGGAACACGCCCATGCTGAAGGCCAGGCGGTCGCCCTGCGGCGACAGGCGGTAGGTGTCGATGTCGAGCGCCAGGTCGGTCACCTTCGACGCTTCGCCACCGTTCATCGGCAGCTGCCACACCTGCGACGAGCCCGAGCGGCCGGACAGGAAGTAGATCGTGTCGCCCTTGGGCGACCATTGCGGATCGCTGGCGCTGGCCTCGCCGCGCGTGAGCTGGCGCGGCGCGGCGTTCGGCGCGCGCAGGTCGATCATCCACAGCTGCGTGTTGCCGCGGTTTTTGTCGAGGTTGGTGCTGCGCACGGTGTAGACCACGCGCGTGGCGTCCGGCGACAGCGCCGGGCTGCCGACACGTTCCATGGCAACCATGTCTTCGACGGTAAAACCGCGCGGCGCGGCCAGCGCCGGGGTGGCGGCGGTGGTGGCCATGGCGGCACTGAATGCTCCCAAGAGCAGCAGACGTAAACTCATTCAAACTCCTGTCATGTTCAAGATCGATCTGGCCGGCAGTCCCGCCGGCAGCCCGACATGATAGCAACAAAGACGAGCTTGCCGCCGGTGTTGACCAGCGGTGGCCGAACGGTCCTGGCCAGTTGGTTATCTACAATTGTTTCCAATCGGAACGGGATTGAAAACCATGGCTGTTAGACTACGTTTCTTTTTTCATATGAGTATTGAACCATGCGCCTGACGACTTTTGCCCTGACCCTTGCCACCGTGTTTTCCTTCAGCGCCGCGCAGGCGGCCGCGACGCCGACCCTGGAACAGATACACGCCGCCGTCGCTGCGGGCGTGGCGAAAACAAAGTCCAGTGTGCCGATCGCCGTCAAGGTCAACAGCCTGTCGGGCTGCCAGCCTTCGCCGGAAGTGCAGGGGGAAACCGTCTGCCTGGTCGGCATGAGCGCCGGCATGAACGAAGGCTACACGGTGCTGCCGCTGCGCCAGGAAAATGGCTTGTGGGCCGGCGTCGAGCGCCGCGACGCGCGCTTTCCTGGTCCGCAGCCGGCCGAAGCGGTCGCCTTGCTGCGCACCTGGGCCAAGGCGGAAATGGCGAAAGATCCGGAAGCGGCGCAGGACAAGCAGATGAATGAAGCGGCCACCACCATGGACATCACCTCCATCGATGACTGCCAGGTGATGCGCAAGACGGGTCTGGTTCGCTGCGACGTGGTGCTCACCGTGCCGGGCCAGGCCATCAAGATCTCCGCCAAGATGAGCTATGCGTTCGAGAACGGCAAATGGCGTTACGTGTTGCGTTGAAGCAACGCTAGTGCGGCCATGTTGCCGCCCATTCCCAGCGCCGGTAGCGCTGGCCGCTCCCCCGCTGAAGTCATGCGGGCGGTGTCCCGCTACGCCATGACTATCCCCCATGACGTCGAGGCAACGCGCATGCCGCACGTGCTGCGCGTATCGCGCAAGGCCATAAATATTATCAATATAATAATATTTATCTATATAAAATTCAATGGCCACAAAATAAATATTTCAAAATTAAAAAAACAATATATTTAAGATAATCGATTTATTTGCGTTAATATGTGATGAACGCCAAGTAAATCAATAGTGGCACTGCCGCCACCGCCAATGCGAGTTGTCGGCAGGAATGAAATTTTTTCTATTTTATTGGCAATAAAATATTAAGATATGGAGACCAGGCCAGCCGAAATTGTCTGCTGCCAGTCCGTTATCCGCTTACCCGTGCTGTACGGGCCACTCTTGAGGATGTGACCATGCGACTCAACCTTCCTGTCACCGATACCGAAATCAACCTGAGCGATACCGAGACCATTGTTTCGACTACCGACTTGCAAGGCAATATCACCTACGCCAATCCGTACTTCATCGCCATCAGTGGTTATACGGCCGAGGAACTGATCGGCGCGCCGCAAAACATCCTGCGCCACCCGGACATGCCGGTCGAAGCGTTTGCCGACTTCTGGTCCACCATCCGTTCGGGCCGCTCCTGGAGCGGCATGGTCAAGAACCGCTGCAAGAATGGCGATTGCTACTGGGTGCTGGCCAACGTGACGCCGGTGGTGGCAGATGGTGCGGCGATCGGCTACATGTCGGTGCGTACCAAGCCCACGCGCCAGCAAGTGGCCGATGCTGCTGCCTTGTATGCGCGTATCAAGGCCGGCCAGGCCGGCGGCATGGCGATCAGCCAGGGCGCGGCCGTGCGTACCGGCTGGCTGGCGAAAGCCGCCGGTTTGCGCGACATGGCGCTGGGCAAGCGCATCGGCTGGAACCTGGGCTTGATCAGCCTGGCCTTGCTGCTGCAGCTGGCCTGGAATGCCGATGTGTTGCCCGCATCTGCCGGGCCGTGGCTGACGGCCTTGTCGGTGGCCGCACTGGTGGCGACCCTGTATTTCTGGAGCGTGTTGCACCGCACCGTGCTGCTGCCTTTGCAGCAGGCGCGCCAGGCCTGCGACATCATGGCCGGCGGCGACCTGACGGGCGAGATCGACACCACGCGGCGCGATGAAATGGGGCAGTTGCTGCGCTCCTTGCGCCAGTTGCGCGTCAACCTGCATTCCATCGTCGGCGACGTGCGCGGCAATTTTTTGCGCATCAGCGCGGCCAGCGCCGATATCGCCGCCGGCAATATGGATCTGTCGCGCCGCACCGAGGCGCAGGCGTCTGCCCTGCAGCAGACCGCGTCGAGCATGGAGCAGCTGGCCGCCACGGTCCAGCAGAACAGCGGCAACGCGGGCCAGGCCAGCGAGATGGTGGGCAAGGCGCATGGCCTGGCCGGGCGCGGCGGCGAAATCGTCGATCAGGTGGTGGTGATGATGGACGAGATCAACGCCTCGTCGAAAAAGATCGGCGACATCACCGGCATTATCGAAGGCATCGCGTTCCAGACCAATATCCTGGCCTTGAATGCGGCCGTGGAAGCGGCGCGCGCCGGCGACCAGGGACGCGGCTTTGCCGTGGTGGCTGGCGAAGTGCGCAGCCTGGCGCAGCGTTCGGCCGCCGCCGCCACCGAAATCAAGCAGCTCATTACCGCTTCCTTGCAGCAGGTGGAGGAGGGCACGCGGCTGGCCGCACAGGCCGGTGCCAGCAGCCAGGACATGCTGGGCGCGGTGCAGGGCGTCAATGGCATCATGGGCGAAATCGCCGCCGCTTCGCGCGAGCAAAGCCATGGCATCGGCCAGGTCAACCAGGCGGTCACGCAAATGGATGAAGTGACGCAGCAGAACGCGGCGCTGGTGGAGGAATCGGCTGCTGCCTCCGCCTCGCTGCAGGACCAGACCTTGCAGCTGGAACAGGCGATGGCGCTGTTCCGGCTCGAACGGCGCAGCGCTACAACAGCTGTTCGGACAGCGCCAGGAACGGCACGGCAGGCACCAGGAAGGCAAATGGCGGGGACGAAGGCGGCAGTTGCGCCAGCAGCGCGCAGTCGGCAGATTGCGGGGTAAGCGGCAGCACCCGCGCCAGGTCGACCGGCAGGCTGATTTCACCGAGCGCCAGCCTGCCGTTGCGCGGCACGTGGGCGACGGCCGCGTCCTGGCAGGCCAGACTGGCGACGGCGTTATCCCAGCTGCCGAACATGGCGCGCCACGTGTCGTCCAGGTCTTTGGTGCCGGCCACCTGCGCCTGAACCTTGAAGGCTGGCGCGCTGCCGGCGCCAGCAAGGATGGCGCAATGGGCCGCTTTTTCATCGGCGCCATGCGTCATGCTCGCTGCCAGGTGGGTCGGCAGGATATCGCTGAACAATCGCGTGGCCAGCGCATGCGGCAGGCTGTCCATCACGTTTTTCAGGAAAAACACGGTCGGCACCTGGGGCGCGCCGGCTGGTGCCTGATCCAGGTACAGCCGCCAGTTGCTTTGCAGCGGAGACGGCATCAGGCGGCGCAAGGGGCCGGCCATGCGGGGCCCGAAATGGCCGTGGCGGTAAGTGAGCACCGTGAATGGCGTCAGGCCATCGCGCTGCAGCAGAGCCAGGCCGGGCGGCAGCAGCGCCTGCGCGGCGCCGGCGTCGACCAGCCAGCTGACGTAAATGACATCGACCACGTCGCTGGCCAGGGTGACAAACGGCAGGCGCGACATGACGGCGTGGCGCCAGTTGGCCCAGCGCCCGCTGTTGGCCACGCGGGCGAGCAGCCTGCCGGCGCGGCCAGGATGCGGATGCAGATAGGTATTGAGATGCAAGACAGGACTTTCGCAAAAAATCGCCAGGCAGGCGGATGCCGCCTGCCTGGCTCCGGAGGCGACTTATTGCATGTGCCAGCCGTGGCTGACCACGATCGACTGGCCGCTCAGCGCATTCGACGGAAACGCCGCCAGGAACACGGCCGTTTGCGCCACGTCCTGGGTAGTGGTGAATTCGCCGTCGATGGTGTCTTTCAGCATGACTTTCTTGATCACGTCTTCTTCGCTGATGTTCAGCTGCGCCGCCTGTTCGGGGATCTGCTTGTCGACCAGCGGGGTGCGCACGAAGCCGGGGCAGATCACGTTGGCGCGGATGCCGTCTTTCGCGCCTTCCTTGGCCACCACCTTGGCCAGGCCCACCAGGCCGTGCTTGGCCGCCACGTAAGCGCTCTTGAAGGGCGAACCTTCATGCGAGTGCACCGAACCCATGTAGATGATGGCGCCGCCGCGGCCTTTCTCAATCATGGCGCGCATGCAGGCGCGGGTGGTGAGAAAGGCGCCGTCCATGTGAATTGCCAGCATTTTCTTCCACTGGTCGAAAGCATAGTCGACTACCGGGCTGATGATCTGGATGCCGGCGTTGCTGATCAGGATGTCGATGCCGCCGAAGTGGGCCACGGCGTCGGCCACGCCCTTGTCTACCTGCTCTTCGCTCGATACGTCCATGGCGACGGCAAAGGCCTCGCCGCCGGCCTGCCTGATTTCATCGGCCGTCTTGCTGGCGGCGTCGAGCGCCAGGTCGGCGATCACGATCTTGGCGCCTTGTTTGGCGTATTCAATGGCCATTTCCTTGCCGATGCCGCTGGCGGCGCCGGTAATCAGTGCGACTTTGTCCTTGAGTTGCATTATTCTTCCTTTGCATTGCAGGTTGGAGGATACAAATTAACTTGCCACTGCCAGTATAGCCAGAAACCGAAACAGAGATCATTCACGCGCATCAAGGCGCTCCTGCAAGCGCCAGGCGCCGGGATTGGTGCCGGCCCAGGCGCGAAATGCGTGGTTGAAGGCGCTTTGCTCCCGGTAGCCGAGCAAAAAAGCGATATCGGCCAGCGACAGCTCCGGCTGGCGCAGGTAGTCGCAGGCCTGGCGATAGCGCACCTGGTCGAGCAGTCGCTGGAAGCTGGTGCCGGCGTCGCTCAGTTTGCGCTGCAGGGTGCGCGGCGTCATCGCCAGTTCGCCGGCCACCGTGGCCAGGCGCACCGTGCCCTGGCGCAGGCCGGCGGCAATCGTCTGTTGCACCTGCTCTTCGATGCCGTTTCCGGCGCCAGCGGCTCTGCAGCGCTGCGCCAGCAACTGCTCGGCGTGCTGGCGCAGCAAGGGGTACCGGCTGGTGTCGGCATTCGGCACCGGCCAGTCCAGCACCTGCGCATCCATGGTGGCGATGTTGGCGTCGCTGCCGAAGCGCGGCAGGCTGCCCAGCACGCGTACATATTCGTCGCGGTGGCTGGCATGGCGCAGCAGGGCCTGGCCGCCGCCATCGTGGGCAAACGCCAGTTCGGCCGGCGGCAAGGCCATGCCGGCCAGCCAGTCGCCACAGACGCGGATGCCGGCAAACACGCTGTCGACCAGGTGCCGGCTGGCGTGCTGGTAGTGGCTGACCCAGCGGTATTGAAAGCGCTCGCCATCGCGCCGCAGCGACCAGCGGCCCAGGTCGTGCGCCAGCACTTCGTAGCGCGCCGTCTGCTCGAGCGCCTGGCCGACGCTGGCGCAATTGAGCAGCACCAGGCCGTAGGCGCTGCAGGTGCCCATGCGCACGCGCTCGCCCACGTGCAGGCCGAAATGCGCGTCGCCAGCCAGCATGGCGCCGGCGTCGAGCAATCGCACATAGGCGGCAGCGGGCAGGGCGGCCGGCAGCGGCGTCAGGCCGTTCTCGGGCAAGCCCGCCGCGCTGGCCAGCGTGGCATTGTCGATGCCGTGCGCACCGGCCGCTTCCAGCAGCGGCTGCACATAGGCTGCGGCGACGGTGTCAGTGCCTGGCATGATGGAACAATGCGATTATCATGAAAAACCAATACCTCGTGATGGTGGCGGCCTGCGCTGGCGGTCAGACAGTATATCTTGGGAGGCAGGCGATGCGACGCTGCGCCGCCTGGACCGCGAGGCGCAGCTGGCCACTTTTGGCGCCGGCGTGTTCGGCCCCGACCTGGAAGCCCAACTGCGCGCACATGGCTACACGCTGGGCATCGCCATCACAGCGTGCCTGCGCCATGAAACAAAAGGAGAACAATATCAATACCATGCTGTTTGGCGAAGTGCTGGAACTGGGCGAAGCCCGCATCACCTACGACAGCTTGTCGCCGCTGGACCTGGCGCAGCCGGTGGCAGCCCTCGTCGATGACCTCGGCGAGGACTTGCTGCAGATCGTCTGCGCCAATGGCGATATCGTCGATGTCGGCTGGTATCCGGCCTGGAGTGAACAGGGCCGCCTGCGCGTGGTGACGGTGCGCGGCCAGGACTGGGAGGCGCCCATCTTCAGCGCGCAGCCGGCGCAAAAGCCGCAGGCGCTGCTGGCCGCCTTGCGTGCAGCCTTGCGCGTCGCGCTGGCGCTGCCTGGTAGCCAGTGACACGGGAGGGCCGCCAGCAGCTGCGTCGTACGATGTGCATACGTGCGCCCATGCCATGAAAGCTGGTGCCGAGCTGATGGGCAACCCCGCTTGACTGCGCCATGAATGATATTGCGAATCATTCGCATCCATTGTATGATCTGCCTCGAATTTCATTTAGGCAACATCAGGCAAGGATCGCAATGACACTGAGCACCAAGCATACCGCGCGCGCAGGCGCGCCGACTCCGATGGCGGCCGCGCTGGCCCTGGCGCTGGGCGCCTGTGGCAGCGCCTGGGCGGCAGGTGCGGTCGACACCTCGAACGACAGCCAACTGCCCGCCATCAGCGTGTTTGGCGACGCCATCAGCGCCGGCACAGCCGGGCGCTCGTATATCAACAGCGAAGATATCGAACGCCAGCAGGCCGACAACGTGGCCTCCCTGCTCGACACCTTGCCTGGCGTCGACCTGGCCGGCACGGCGCGCCCGAGCGGCCAAAGCCTCAATATCTGGGGCTTCAACAAGGTGCAGGATGTGAAAGTCATCCTCGATGGCGTACCCAAGGGTTTTGAAAAATACCGCCAGGGTTCGATCTTCATCGAGCCGGAACTGATCAAACAGATCGAAGTGAACAAGGGCGCCCATACCAGCTTGTACGGCAATGGCGGCTTTGGCGGCGTGATCACGGTCGAGACCAAGGATGCGCAAGACATGCTCGAAGGCGACGCCAGGCTGGGCGCTTTCGTCAAGTATTCGCGCCACAGCAACAATGCGGAAGACGACGTGACGGTCGCCGCCTATGGCCGCACGGAAGACGGCCGCTTCGACGTGATGGCGTTTTCCACGCAGCGCACATCGGACGACCTGCGCAAACCGGACGGCAAGCCATTCCGCTTTTCCGCCATCGATGCGCCGTCGAAGCTGGTCAAGCTCAATGTGCGTTTGACGCCGGAACAATTGCTGACTCTGACCGCCATGCAAAGCGGCAGCACCGGCTGGGGCCCGTTCGCCGCCATGGGCGAGGATGTGCCGACGCCGACCGAAGCGGAAATCAAGCGCTATGGCCTGGAAGAAGCATGGCAGCGCAAGGCCGTCTACCGCGACCAGGACGACGACACCTATTCCGTCAAATGGCAGTACGCACCGGCCAGCAATCCCTGGGTCAAGCTGACGGCCACCGCCGGCTATTCGCACACCGACCAGCACGACAAGCGCCTGCCGTCGGCTTCGCTGGGCTCCTACCTGGGTTCGCTCGGCAATGAAAGCTGGGCCTCGTATGTGGACCGCATCGCCGAAATCCGCAATGAAAGCGTGTTTGCTACCGGCGCCTTGTCGCACGTGCTGATGACGGGCCTGCAGTGGCACAAGAACGTGCGCGACACGCTGATGTACTACCCGTCGTCGACGGCGCTGAAGGACCCCGGCTACAACTACGGCTATTTCCAGCCCTACTATATGCCGTCCGGACGCCAGGAAACGCGCGGCCTGTATGTGCAGGACGCGATCACCTATGGCGACGTGACCCTGACGGCGGCGCTGCGCCACGACCGCGTGGTGTCCGCTGGCGTGCCGAACGTGGCGTCGCGCTACAACAGCGCCTTGCCGGCCGCCGGCCACGATTTCAGCGAAAAAACCCATGCCGACTGGTCGCCGCGCCTGGGCCTGTTCTGGAAGGCCAGCAGCGCGCTGGCGCTGTTTGGCGACTTGAGCCGCAGCTGGCGTGCGCCGACCATCGACGAGATGTATTCGAATGAATATTATGTCTCGGCCCGCCTGGGTTCGAATACGCCGGGCACCAGCCGTGATTTGCTTGTTGAGCGCGTGACGGCGGCCCGCATCGGCGTGATGCTGCACCGCCAGGGCGTGTTCCAGGAGCGCGACGATGCGCAATTGCGCGTGACGGCCTACCGGAACCGGGTGGACGACAATATCGGTCCGCGCCTGGGGATACTGGTCGAAGGCTATGTGCCGGGCAGTGGCGCCGGGCTACCGGCGGGCCTGTCTTCCTACCGCAATCTGGCCGGCTTGCGTACCGAGGGGGTCGAGATCGAATCGTATTACAACTCGCCGCGCCTGTTTGCCAGTGCGTCGCTGTCGTCGCAGTTCGGCTCGCGGCGGGGCTCGCAGCGTGATCCCTGGGGACGCAATGAACCGGTATCGACGGTGGCGCCGGACAAGCTGATGGCGGGGCTGGGCTGGCGGTTTGCTGATCTTGGCGCGACGGTCGGGTGGCAGGGGCGGTTTGTCGCCAAACAGGACCGGGTGCTGCCGGTGGGGAATGTCTATCGCTTGCCGCCGTCGAAGGGGTATGCGCTGCATACCTTGTTTGCGTCGTGGAATGGGACGGGTGGATTCTGGCGGGGGACGGAGGTGAGGCTGACGGTGGATAATGTGTTTAACCACAATTACATGCCGTATCTGAGCGAGGCGGTCACTGGCGTTGGACGCAATGCGAAATTGAGCGTGTCGCGGAAGTTTTAAGAACAGCGGACCGGAGAGCCTTTGCTGGCGGCCTTGGCCTTTTTCATGGGTCTTGGGTGCGCGTCCTGTGTTTGTGCTCTTCTTCTTCTTCTTCTTCTTCTTCTTCTTCTAGCGCAGCACCAGCGCCTTGACCGTCTCCCACGCCGTACTGCCCGAATGGGTCGCGCGGACCCGGTTGCGGCCTTCTTCCTTGGCGACATACAGCGCCCGGTCGGCGGCGACGAACAGGGTTTCGCGGCTGTCGAGCTGGTGGGGGCGGATGGTGGCGACGCCGATGCTGACGGTGATCCAGGGGGAGGTGCTGGAGCGCGGGTGGGGCAGGTGCAGCGCTTCGATATGGGTGCGGATGGTTTCGGCGAGCAGCATCGCGCTTGCCGCTTCGGTTTCCGAAAAAAGCATCACGAATTCCTCGCCGCCGTAGCGGGCCGCCAGGTCGCCGGCGCGGCAGGCGTGGCTGTCGATTGCTTGCGCCACTTGCTGCAGGCAAGTGTCGCCGGCAGGGTGGCCCAGGCTGTCGTTGTACAGCTTGAAATGGTCGACGTCGAGCACCACCAGCGACAGCACGCCGCCATTGCGCACGGCGCGCTGCCATTCTTTGTCCAGGAAATTGTCGAAATGGCGGCGGTTGGCGATTTTTGTCAGCGGGTCCAGGTAGGCGGCGCGCTGCAGCGCGTCTTCGGACTGCTTGTGGTGGGTGATATCGTGCAGCAGGCCGATAAACAGCGGCTGGCGCAAATACATGGGCGTCAGCGCCAGGTCCATGCTCAGCATCTTGCCGTCGCGGTGGCGGATCGCCACTTCGCGCGTGCCGTGCTGGTGCGCGGTATCGGGGTTGGCCGCATGCATGGTGAAATAATCGAGATATTCCTGCGCCACGATGGGGCTGAGCAGCTCGGCGATCGAGCGGCCGGCCAGCTCGTTTTCGCGGTAGCCCAGATAGTGGTCGCAGGCGGGATTGGTGTACTGGATGCGGCCGTCGGCCTCGATGATCAGCAAGCCTTCGGCCATGTGGTTGACGATGGTGCGCAGGCGTTCGGCCTGTTCTTCCTGGGTGTTGCTGTTGCTGCGCATTTGCAGCTGCGCGCGCACGCGGGCGCACACTTCGGGCATGCGCAGCGGCTTGCCGATATAGTCGACGGCGCCGATGTCGAAGCCGGCCACCACGTCGTCGGTGCCGGTCCTGGCGCTCATGAAGATGACGGGGATGCGCCGCGTCAGCGGATTTTGCTTGAGCTGGTGGCAGGTTTCGAAACCGTCCATGTCGGGCATCACCACATCGAGCAGGATCAGGTCGGGCTGGGCGCGCTCGGCAATAGCGAGCGCTCGCTCTCCAGATAGGGCCACGTAGACCTGGTAGCCTTGTTCGCTCATCAATTTGCGCAGCAGCTCCAGGTTGGCCGGCGCATCATCAACGATCAATATCGCGGCTACGCGACGTTGCGCATATGCCATGCTGCCTGGACTCATTGCTGCCGGCCTCTATCTGATGGGTAGCACAGGCCAGCGATGCCACAGGAATCTGACCTGATATTAAAGTTACACTTTGATACAGATCATACCGCTTCGGCAATTTGTTTGGTGAAAAATCTAAGCTTTGTGTTGCGGAAATCATTGTAATAATGCTATGCCCGCAGCCCGGACAGGGCGGCGGGCATGTTGCAAGTCGCTTACAGCTTGGCGGCGATGAGTTTGCCCAGGATGGCGATGCCCTCACGGATACGCTCTGGCGGCACCGTCACGAACGACAGGCGCAGGGTATTGGTTTCGGGCGCGTTGGCGTAGAACGGCGCGCCGGGAACGAAGGCGACCTGCTGGGCGATTGCTTCGTCGAGCAGGGCCATGGCGTCGATATGCCCGGGCAGGGTGACCCAGATAAACATGCCGCCTTCGGGCCGGGTCCACGTCACGCCGGCCGGGAAGTGTTCTTGCAGCGCCTGCAGCATGGCCTGGCACTGGTCGCCGTACAGGGTGCGGATTTTCGGAATATGCTGCTCCAGAAAGCCGTCCTTGATCACCTCATGCACCACCATCTGTGTCAGTTGCGAGGTGTGCAGGTCGGCCGCCTGCTTGGCCAGTTCCAGGCGGCGCACCAGTGGCGGCGGCGCCACCACGTAGCCCAGGCGGATGCCGGGCGTGAGCACTTTCGAGAACGAGCCCATGTAGATCACGCCGTCCGGATTCATGTTCAGCATCTTCGGATACGGCTCGCCGCTGTAGCTCAGGGCCCCGTAAGGATCGTCTTCGATCAGCGGCAGGCCGTGGCGGGCGCAGGTTTCCACCAGTTCCATGCGGCGCGCCACCGACAGGCTGCGGCCGGTCGGGTTCTGGAAGTTCGGCAGCGCATACAGCAGGCGCGCGCCGTCGGCGACCGGATCGACCGACGACGGCACCAGGCCTTCGTCATCGGTGTCGACCGACATGAACTGCGGACGGTACACGGAAAACGCCTGCAGCGCGCCCAGGTAGCTCGGGGTTTCGACCAGCACGCGGCTGCCTTCGTCGATCAGCACCTTGCCCAGCAAGTCCAGCGCCTGCTGCGAACCCGACGTCATCAAGACCTGTTCCGGCGCGATCACGCTGCTGGCGGTCGACAGGGAATCGGCGATCCACTGGCGCAGCGGCAGGTAGCCGTCGGTCGGGCCGTATTGCAGCGCCACCTTGCCGTTGTTCGACAGCACCTTGTCGAAGGCCGCCTTCATTTCGCCGACCGGGAAGGTGGCGGGCGACGGCAGGCCGCCGGCAAAGGAGATGATCTCGGGGCGCTGCGTGATTTTCAGGATTTCGCGGATGAACGAGCTTTGCAGCTGTTCCGCGCGTTCGGCAAAGCGCCACTGGATCGGATTCGGGTTCTCAATTTTCATGCGTGTCTCACGGAAGATGCCGAGCTGCGCCGGCTGGTTGTATGGTCCGCTTGTGGCGGCCTTGTACGGGCGCCACCGGATAGGCACCGCCCAAACTGCCCGGCTATTGTACGACGGACTTGCCCGCATGCCCATGGTGGCCGCTGGCGCGTCTTGTCTCAGCTTGCGCCCGGGCGCCGCCTTATCACGACAGAGCCGTCGTTTATTGATCCAGGTCATTGAAACAAACGGGGAGCGATCCTAAAGTGCAACCGCCCCTCACGGGATTTAAAACTATCGCACTGGAGACGACTATGTCAGTTGTTGAACAAACATTTGGATTCTTTACGCCGACCGTGGCGTTGATGGGGGTGGGCTGCGCCAAGGAAATCGGCCCGCAAGCCAGGTCGCTGGGGGCCCGTCACGCCTTCCTGTGCACCGACGCAGGCATGGTGCGCCTGGGCCTGGCGGAAAAAGTTACGCACATGCTGGAAGCGGCAGGCATCAAGGTGACGGTATTTGGCGGGGCCGAGCCCAACCCCACCGACCGCAACGTGCACGACGGCGTGGCGCTATACCAGGCCCACGCCTGCGACGCCATCGTGACGCTGGGCGGCGGCAGTGCGCACGACTGCGGCAAGGGCATCGGCATGGTGATCGGCAATGGCGGCCACATCCGCGACTACGAAGGCCTGGACAAGACGACCAAACCCATGCCGCCGTTCCTGGCCGTCAACACCACGGCAGGCACCGCCGCGGAGATGACGCGCTTTTGCATCATTACCAACACCGATACGCATGTGAAGATGGCGCTGGTGGACTGGCGCTGCACGCCCGATATCGCCATCAACGATCCGCTGCTGATGGTCGACATGCCGGCCAGCCTGACCGCCGCAACCGGCATGGACGCCCTGACGCATGCCATCGAAGCATATGTGTCCACGATTGCCACGCCCATCACCGACGCCTGCGCCCTGCAAGCCATCGTCCTGATCGCCGAGTGGCTGCGACCGGCCGTGGCCCGCGGCACCAATGTGCAAGCGCGCGACAAGATGGCCTACGCCGAGTACCTGGCGGGAATGGCCTTCAACAGCGCCAGCCTGGGCTACGTGCACGCCATGGCGCACCAGCTGGGCGGCTTCTACAACCTGCCCCATGGTGTTTGTAATGCCGTGCTTCTGCCCGAGGTGTGCGCCTTCAATCTGATTGCCTGCCCACAGCGCTATGCCGACATTGCGCAAGCTCTGGGGGAAAACACCAGCGGCTTGTCCACCATTGCCGCCGCCGAGAAAGCCATCGACGCCATCCGGCGGCTGGCGCGCGATGTGGGCATCCCCCAAAATCTCACCGCCTTGGGCGTGCTGGAAAAGGATCTTGAAGCCATGGCCGTCAATGCCAGGAAGGACGCCTGCCAGGCCACCAACCCGCGCACCGCCACGCAGGAGCAGGTGGTGGAGATCTTCAAGGCAGCCCTGGTCGCCTGATCAGATGTTTCACCCCGCTCCAGCCAGCGCGGTTGCTGCGGGCCGCTGCCCAGCCTCGCCTTATTTCAGCTTGCGCCCGGCCGCCACCACCGCGATCACGGCGCCGGCAAACAGCAGGCTGTCGCTCGCCAGCGGCTCGCCGAGCAGCACGGCCGCGCCCAGCAGGGTCAGAAACGGCTGCAGCAGCTGCGTCTGGCCCACCCGCGCCACGCCACCGAGGGCCATGCCGCGGTACCAGAAGAAAAAGCCGATCAGCATGGAAAACACCGAGATATAGGCAAAGCCGCCCCAGGCCTGCACGCTGGCCTGGGCCAGCAGCGTGCGCTGCGGCCAGGCATGCCATAGCACCACCGGCAGCACGAACGGCGCGGCCAGCACCAGCGCCCAGCAGATCACCTGCTGGCCTGGCATGGCTTGCGCCAGGCGCCCGCCTTCGGCATAGCCAAGCGCACCCAGCAGCACGGCGGCGAACATCAGCCAGTCGGCCGCATGAAAGCTGCCGCCACCCTGGCGCAGCGCGAAGGCCACCACCAGCGCCGTACCCGTCACGGCCATCAGCCAGAAGGCCGGCGAGGGGCGCTCCTTGCCGCGCAAGACGGCAAAGACGGCCGTGGCCAGTGGCAGGATGCCGACCAGCACGGCGCCGTGCGCGGCCGGCAGGCTGCGCATGGCGAGCGAAGTCAGCAGTGGAAAACCGATCACGCAGCCGGCCGCCACCAGCGCCAGCGGCAGCCACTGGCCGCGATGGGGCGGTGCGGCCCGCTGATGCCACAGCCACAGCGCCGCCAGGCCGGCCGCCACCAGTGCGCGGCCCAGCGCCACGAAGATGGCCGGCAGTTCCGCCACCGCCAGCCGCGTGAACGGCAGGGTCAGGCTGAACATTGTCACGGCGATCAAGCCCAGCAGCAGGCCCTTGCGGTCGTCGCCGAGGCGGGGCAGGGTGGTGGCGAGGGAGGTGGTGGTCGGCATGGGTTTTCCTGCTCATGAAGTGGAAGTCAGTGCTATGCTAGGCGTGGTAGCAGTACAGTACAAATACACTTTGCTGCATACTTTTTAATACTGTAATGGTCGCATGAACAATACACCGGCTGCCTTGCTCCATTTGCTCGCGCGCGGCGCGGGCGAAACCCTGATCGACCAGATCGTGCGCTCGCTGGCCGCGCGGATCGACGACAAGCTGCTGCGCGGCGGCGCGCGCATGCCGTCGATCCGCCAGTGCGCGGCCAGCCTGCAGGTCTCCTGCGCCACCATCGTCGCCAGCTACGACAAGCTGGTGGCGCGCGACTACCTCGAATCGCGGCGCGGCGCCGGCTTTTACGTGCGCGAACGCGCGGCGCTGCACACGCCGCTGCCGCCAGCCACCGCGGCGCCCGGCGCGCCGCAGCCGATGGACGTGGTCTGGCTGATCCGCAATATGTTCCGCCAGGCGCCCGGCCAGGCCGCGCCCGGCTCGGGCATGCTGCCGCCCGAATGGCTCGATGGCGATCTGGTGGCGCGCGCGCTGCGCGATGTCAGCCGCCAGAGCGGCGCATCGATGATCAGCTATGGCCTGCCGCAGGGCTTCCTGCCGCTGCGCCAGCAACTGCAGATCAAGCTGGCCGGCCTGGAAATCGCCTGCCCGCCCGAGCAGATCGTCACCACCGTGGGCGTGATGCAGGCGCTGGACCTGGTGGCGCGCGAGTTCGCCCGTCCCGGCGATACCATCTTTGTCGACGATCCCGCCTACTGGCTGATGTTCGGCGCCTTTGCCGCCATGGGCATGCAGGTGATCGGCATCCCGCGCTTGAAGGACGGTCCCGATATCGCCGTGCTGGAACGGCTGGCGGCCGTGCACCGCCCGAAGCTGTATGTGATCAATTCGGTGCTGCATAATCCCAGCTCGACCTCCTTGTCGGCCGCCAAGGCTTACCAGGTGCTGCGCCTGGCCGAACAGCATGACTTCCTGGTGGTCGAAGACGATATTTATTGCGACATGCACCCCGGCGCCGCCAGCACGACGCAGCCGGCCACGCGCCTGGCCGCGCTGGACCAGCTGCGCCGCGTGATCTACCTCGGCGGTTTTTCAAAAAGCCTGGCGGCCAACCTGCGCGTGGGTTTTATCGCGACCTCGCCGGAACGGGCGCAGCGCCTGGCCGACCGCAAGATGCTGGCCACGCTCACCAGCAGCGATATCGGCGAGCGCGTGGTCTACAAGATTCTGTCGCAGGGCCTGTACCGCAAGCATGCCGAACGCCTGCGCGCGCGCCTCGACCAGGTGCGCGAGCCGACGTATCGGCGCATGGAACGCGCCGGCCTGCGCTTCGAACCGGCCCAGGCGGGTATGTTTGTCTGGGCCGATACGGGCCGCGACACCAGTGTGCTGGCCGAACAGGCGCTGGCCGAAGGGCTGGTATTGGGCCCCGGCAGCCTGTTTTCGCCGCGCCAGCTGCCGTCGACCCATATGCGGCTGAACCTGGCAACGGTGCAGGAAGAGCGGGTGTGGGATTTTTTCGATCGCGCGCTGGGTGCCGAGGCATAGCAGCTTCGTGTCGGCCAGCGTTTCGATGGGCAACCTGGGTTTTTCTACCGTTGGCATCTCGGATGCGACCTTTACCTTCGAGCAGCTGCTGGAAATGAATAAATATGTACTCTCGTTCAGTTAAGCTGTCTGACGCATGTAAATGCGAAGGCTTACCAACGTAAAAATGGCGGGCCGGAAACGCGAGCCTGAGAAAATGCCGATGGCGGCGTTGCAGCTCCTCGCCGTAGATGCGTACTGTCTTCGTCGCTGCGCCTTGCCCTCGACATTTTTCAGGCTCGCTTGGCCCGGGGTTCCTGTGCGGGCGACTGGGGTTTTAATCCGTTTTGCAGCTTTACCGGGAGCCTATTGACACTAACCGAACGGCATTAGGGTCGCCTGTGTATTGGGCCACATTCCGGCATCAACGCCGATCCAGATGAATCAGGCATGCCGGTCAGAGCTGTTTCAAATTCAGGCCCTGACAGCTGGGTACCGAGAATATTTGCATGTTGGCATCTTGAAATCGCCGCCGCCATCCCCAATTCTCTGACACTCGTCCCATTCACAAGACTATGAGGTAAACATGGCTGTCTCCGAAAAGCAAACACTGGGTTTCCAGACCGAAGTCAAGCAGATGCTGCATCTGATGATCCATTCGCTGTACTCGAACAAGGAAATCTTCCTGCGCGAACTGATCTCGAACGCCTCCGACGCGGCTGATAAATTGCGCTTCGAAGCGATCGACAATGACGCGCTGTATGGCAACGATCATGAACTGAAAATCAAGGTCAGCTTCGACAAGGAAGCGCGCACCATCACCATTTCCGACAACGGCATCGGCATGACCCGTGACGAGGCGATCTCGCACCTGGGCACCATCGCCAAGTCGGGTACCAAGGAATTCTTCGGCAAATTGTCGGGCGACCAGCAGCAGGACGCGGCCCTGATCGGCCAGTTCGGCGTGGGCTTCTATTCGGGCTTTATCGTGGCCGACAAGATCACCGTCGACACCCGCCGCGCCGGCGCCGATGCGTCCGAAGGCGTGCGCTGGGAGTCGGCCGGCGAAGGCGACTACAGCATCGAGACGATCGAAAAAAACGGTCGCGGCACCGACATCATCCTGCACCTGCGCGAAGGCGAAGACGAACTGCTGTCGAGCTGGAAGATCAAGTCCATCATCCGCAAATACTCGGACCATATCTCGCTGCCGATCGTGATGCGGAAAGAGGAATGGGACGACGAGAAGAAGGAAACCGTGGTCAAGGACGACCTGGAAACGGTCAACCAGGCCAGCGCGCTGTGGGCTCGCAGCAAGTCCGAGATCACGCCGGAACAGTACGAGGAATTCTACAAGCACGTCTCGCACGACTTCCAGGCGCCACTGACGCACACGCACAACCGCGTCGAAGGGCGCAGCGAATACACGCAGCTGCTGTACATCCCGGCCAAGGCGCCGTTCGACATGTGGGACCGCAACAAGCGCGGCGGCATCAAGCTGTACGTCAAGCGCGTCTTCATCATGGACGACGCCGAGCAGCTGATGCCGACCTATTTGCGCTTCGTCAAAGGCGTGATCGATTCGTCCGACCTGCCGCTGAACGTGTCGCGTGAAATCCTGCAGGAGTCGCGCGACGTGAAGGTGATCCGCGAAGGCTCGACCAAGCGCGTGCTGGGCATGCTGGAAGAACTGGCCAACGCCGACGAGCAGGAAAAGAAGGACAAGTACGTCACGTTCTGGAAGGAATTTGGCCAGGTCCTGAAAGAGGGCATCGGCGAAGACGCGGCCAACAAGGAACGCCTGGCCAAGCTGCTGCGCTTTGCTTCGACCGCCAACGACAGCGACGAGCAGGTCACCTCGTTCGCCGACTACGTGGCGCGCATGAAGGAAGGCCAGGACAAGATTTATTACGTCACGGCCGACAACTACGCCGCCGCGAAAAACAGCCCGCACCTGGAAATCTTCCGTAAAAAAGGCGTCGAAGTGCTGCTGCTGACCGACCGCGTCGATGAATGGATGCTGTCGTTTATCCAGGACTTCGAAGGCAAGGAACTGGTGTCGGTGGCCAAGGGCGGCCTGGACCTGGGCGCGCTGGAAGACGAAGCGGAAAAGAAAGAGCACGAAGAAACCGAAACCTCGTACGCCGAGCTGGTTGGCAAGATGAAGACGGCGCTCGCTGACAAGGCCAAGGATGTGCGCGTGACGTTCCGCCTGACCGATTCGCCAGCCTGCCTGGTGGCCGACGAGAATGAACTGTCGGGCAACCTGCTGCGCATGCTGAAAGCGGCCGGCCAGAGCGCGCCGGAATCGAAGCCGATTCTGGAGATCAACCCGAACCACCCGCTGGTAACGCGTCTGAAATATGAAGATGCCGAAGGCGGCAAGTTCGGCGACTGGGCCAATATCCTGTTCGACCAGGCCTTGCTGGCCGAAGGCGGTTCGCTGGCCGACCCGGCCAGTTTCGTCAAGCGCCTGAACGAATTGCTGCTCAATTCAGCGAAATAAGCACGCGCCGCCACGCCGCGGTGCATGTGGCCAAGCCGGTCCTTTTGTGATGAAAGGGCCGGCTTTTTTTTCAGGCAGGCGTTCTCGCCGTTCAGGCAACGAAGGCTGGCTTGCTCACCATCAGCGCGCAGATGATCAGGAACACCGTCACCTTGATCACCAGCCAGCTCTTCAGCCGCGTGGGCGAGCGCGCGAGCTCATTTTCAAGTTGTTTTTCTTCGCGGTCGGCCCACAGGTGATCGATGGCCTGCACGCCGACGAACAGCGCCAGCGACAGCCGCATCCAGCCGGTCTGCAGCCAGGCCCAGTGCAGCTGGTGCAGCAGCACCACGCCGCCCAGCAGCAAGATCCAGCCCGCAATGCCGATCTGCCGGTGCAGGATGTGCAAGGTGGCGCGGCCGGCGTCATTGCGCAGCAGGTGCAGCAGGCGTGGCGCCAGCAGCAGGGGGCCGACAAAGGCGATGGCGGCGGCGACGTGGATTATCAACAGCAACTGGTAGCTGGTCATGGTGTTCTCGTGGTGGCGGGGAGGCAGGCCCCGGAAGCGTTTAGAATACGGGCAAGCTCACTTGCCCACTACTCGCATTCATGGTCCCTTCCATCGCCGCCGCAAGCCACGCAGAACCGCGCAAGCGCCCGTCGCAGGCCCGATCGATTGCCGCCGTGGCGGCGATGGTCGAGGCGGCTGCTCGCATTATCGAAACGCGCGGCTGGGCCGCGCTGACCACCAACCATGTGGCCGAGCGGGCCGGCTTCAGCATCGGCTCGCTGTACCAGTATTTTCCGTCGAAAGAAGCATTGCTGGCCGAACTGCTGCGCCGCGAGCGCGCGCAGCTGCTGCGCGAGGTGCGGCAGGCCACCGAGACGGCAGCCAGCCTGGCGCCGGCGATCGAGCAGTGCATCGCCGCAGGATTGCGGCACCAGTTCGGCCGGCCCGCGCTGGCGCTGGCGCTCGAATACGTGCCAGCGTCGCTGGCCATGCACCAGGAAGATACGGTGCTGCGCCAGGCGTTGGACCGGCAACTGGCGGCCGTGCTGGCGCGCCATGGCGTGGCCGGCAGCGCCACGCTTGCCGCCGACCTGGTCGCGCTGTGCCGCGGCATGATCGACGCGGCGGCGCTGCGTGGCGAAACCGATGCGGCGGCGCTGTTGCCGCGCCTGTTGCGCGCCGTGCGGGCAGTGCTGCAGCCGGTGCCGGGGCCGCAATGAAACAGCGCCTGCTGGCCAGCCTGGCCGCTCACGCCCTGGCCTGCGTGCTGTTCCTGCTGCTGCTGTGGCTGGGCTTTGCCGTGCGTGAACACTGGTGGGGTGCGCTGCCGGCCAGCGGCGTGGTGGGCGCCTTGACCCTGGCGCTGCTGTTTTATGCGGTGGCGGGCGCCAACCTGTTGCTGGTGCTGCTGCCGCACGGGCGCATCAAGCCGCTGCTGTGCGTGGCGCTGGCGCTGGCGATACTGGCGTGCTTCCTGCCCGAGCATCCGTGGCGGGCACTGTATTACAGCGCGGCGGCGGCCGGCGCCAGCTGGCTGGGCGTGCTGGGCGGGCGTGTGCTGGAGCGGCGCAGCGGCGCGCGCCGGGCCGGTTGACGCCACCATGCTAGAATCGCCGACGTGCCAAGCGTGGCCGCATTCACGGGTAGACCCTGGGCAAACAGAATCATGAACACTTTATCGACTTATCGCCGCCTTGGCGGCCTGCTGTTATGGACCGCCTGCGCGGCCATGCCGGCCATCTCGCTGGCGAAGAACACGGCGCCGGCAAGCAGGGTGCCTGCGGCGCCGGCCATTGTGCTGCCGGCCGGTCCCTTGCCGCGCCTGAGCGACGAGCCGCAGGTGCGCGCCGCGCTGTTCGATTTCTTCGGCTATGCGCGCGGCAGCTATACCGACGACGATGGCCTGCTGCTCGAGCAGGCCATCGAAGCGCTCAGCGAACGGCGCGAGGTGACGCGCACCGTGCTGGCCGACGGGCGCGTGCTGCTCGCCTCCATGAACGACCGCAAGCAGGGCCGTGAACGGGGCGCCATGCTGCTCGACAAACGCGGCGTCATCATTGCCTTTGGCCTGGTCAATGGCCATTGCCGCCTGCAGGGCCAGCCCCTGGCCAAAGTCTGCAAGCCCGATCCGCAAGCCGTGCTGACGGTGTTTCACCGCAAGGGCATGCTGGTAGGCGAGGCCGCGCCACTGCTGGCCTGGGCCAGGAAATTGCCGCCGATGCTGGCGCTGATCGCCGCCGACGACGAAGCGGGCAGCGACGGGCAAAAGATCGCCAGCGTCGAATATGTGCTGTCGCAGCCGGTGCTGCCGGGCTGGAACCGCGCGCAATTGCCGTCGGGCTTTCCGTCCGCGCTGCTGCCCTTGCTGCTCGATAAATCGACCGTGCTCACCTCGTCGGGCGCCGGCGTGTTCGCCTTCCCGCCGGCATTGAGGGGCAAGAAGCAGCACAATCTGCTGGACGAAGCGGAAGGCCGCCCGCCGCGCGACCTGGAAGTGGCGCTGCGCAGCTATGCCAGTTTCGACAGCGTGGTCGAGCTGTACCGCAAGACCATCAAGGGCGCCCGTTTGCAGCGCAACGAGCGCACCGCCTACCTGCACGGCGACCTGGGGCAAGGCAGCTACCGCGTGTATATCCGCAATACCGGGTTTGACGGCGTGATGATCGACGTCGCGCTGTGGGAAAAAAAACTGGTAGCCGACCGCCGGTAGGTCGGGTTAGCGCTGCGCGCGTAACCCGACGCCACCATGGCCAGCCAGTGCCAGCAGCGCCGCAATCTCCGCATCGCGCTTGACCTTGCCGGTTCGCAGGCGCACCTCGGTCAGCGCCGCCGGCAGCCCCTGCGCCAGCAGCGCCTCGATATCGAGTCCGGTTTCGGACACCGACAACTGCCGCAGCGCCGCCAGCGACGCCAGGCCGGTCAGCTGCGCCAATGCCTTGCAGGTCAGCAGATGCAGCCGTTCCAGCCGCCCGTTGCCACGCAGGTCAAGCTGCGTCAGCTTGACCTGGTCTTCCACCCACAGCTGGCGCAGCAGCGGAAAGCGGGCCAGGTCGCCCAGGTCTTCCAGCCCGCGCACGCGCAGCACTTCCAGTTTCGTCAGCTGTGGCGCATCGACTTCGCTGATCGATACGCGCCCGCCCAGTTGCAGCAGCAGGTGTTCCAGCTGCGCGATGCCGGACACGAAATCGAGCGCCACCTTGTTTTTCATCCGGTACAGCGACAATCGCGTCAGCGCCGGCAGGCTGGCCAGCGTGTCGATCCGCGTGGCATGGCCCTCGATCGCCAGGGCGGAGAGCTGCGTGTAATGACGCAGCGGCGCCAGGTCGACATTGTTTTTGGCGCTCTCGCCCAGGTGCAGGTATTCCAGGTCATGCAGCTTGTCCAGCTGCAGGATGTCGGTTTGCGCCAGCTCGTACACGCCCAGGTCCAAACGCCTCAGGTGGCGCAGCTCGCCCAGCGTTTCCAGGTGCAGCGCATTGCGGTGGCAGTCGATGGCCAGGCTGGCCACATGCGGCAGCGCGCGCAGCATGCGGGCGTCAAAAACCCGGGGATCGTAGCCGTAGATGCGGATCGTCAGGGCCGTGCCATGGGTGGCGGCGAGACGGTCGAGCGCCGGCAGCAGCGGTTCCGGCTCGCCCAGGGTGTCGAACTGCACCAGCACCTGCCGGCCGGCGGCGACGGCCGCATTGATGGTGGACGCGTCGATCCGGTCCGGATTGTGTATCGTCAAGCTGGTCTGTTCCATCGTTATGCTCCAAATACGAAAGGGACTTTTCTGGGCGCCGGGCAGCCTTCCGGCCCCGGCGAAATCTGCTTGCCCGTATCGTCGAACTGTTTGCCGCAATCGACGGCGATGCGCTGGCGATAGCTGCGGATGCTGGCCATCTTGCCGTTCGGGTGATAGCAGATGGCGTCGCCGTCGCGGTCGGCCGAGGCGTAGCTGAGCACCACCTTGCCGTTGACGGTGCGCTTGCTGTGGCCACGGCGCGGCTCCGTGCACTTGAGCTGGCCGCTTTCAAAATACGTGTTGTACACCGAGGTGTCCTTGGCGCGGTCGACCAGCAGTTCGTCCATCACCTGGCCGCTGGCATACCAGGAGCGGCCCTCCTGGCGCTGGCCGAACTGGAACTGGTAATCGTATTGCGGCTTGCCGCTGGCGAAGTTCAGGCGGTGGTAGTCGCACACATCATCGCGCTGCTGGCCGTATTCGCTAAAGCTGCAGCGGTGGATATCGTTGATCAGGGTGCCGTCTTCGGCGTACTCGCGCAGGTGCGCCGCCAGCCGGCCGCCTTCGACCACGGTCAGGCGTTCCGGCTTGCCGCTGGGGTAGTAGCGCGCATCCATGCCGTGTTTCCTGCCGTTGTCCCACTGGGTGTCGAGGCGCAGCACCTGGTTGTCGTCCCAGGCGCGTTCACGCCCGTCGAGCTGTCCGGCGCGAAATGCCGCCTGGTAGACCATCGCGCCGTCCGGCAGGTAGCGCGTGCGTTCGCCTTCGAGCACATCCATCGCATAGTGTTCGCGCAGGCGCAGCGCGCCGTTGGCGTCGGTCTCCCTGGCTTCGCCATGCTTCTTGCCCTTCACGAAACTGACGCGCAGGGTGGCGCCCGCCTTGCGCTTCAAGATCCACGGCCCGTCGCGCAGGCCATCGACGAAACTGCCTTCCTCGTCCGCCAGTATCCATGGCCCCTGGCGCATGTCGTTGACGTAATTGCCGCGCGCCTGCACCGTGCCGCCTTTGCCACCGATCAGGCGTTCGGACGGGCCCTCAAGCCGGTCCCCCGCATAGGTATCAAAGCCCGTCACTTCCTCTGCATCGGCATAATTGATGATCGTCCAGCGGCCTTCGCGCTGGCCGGCGCGGTACTGGCCGTCCGCGACCTGTTTCGGGCTTTCCAGGTGCCAGACGCCCTCGCGCAAGCCGTTCGCATAGCGGCCTTTCTCCATGCCTTCATGCATGCCTTCGCGCACCCACAAGCCCTCGCGCCGGCCTTGCAGATACTGGCCGCGCTCGACCACCGAGCCGTCGTCCCAGGCCAGGCTGTAGACGATGGCGGCGCCGTCCTCGCTGCCCGTGAACTGCTGCGGCGCGCTTTCCCACGCCATGCGCCACAGCCTGTAATTGGGCAGCTCGCCGGCGCCGGCGTCGCTGTACAGGGTATAGCTGGCGGTGAGGAACAGCGTGCCTTTTTGCCGGAAGGTTTTCTTGTAGCTGATGGCGTCCTTGTCGCCGGCCGCCACCGGCCTGCCATCCCCGCTGTAGTAGCCGACGAGCGTGCCTTGCGTGTGGTCGACGGCGTCGAAGTCGGCATTGCCGCTTTTTCCCCGCTTGACGCTGTAGTCGCGCGGCGCCAGCTGGCCCAGCGCCGCCTTGACCGTGCCGGCATTGGGCGAGCCGCTGGCGGCGATGCGGTCGAGCGCCGGCTGCAGTTCGCCCAGGCGTTCGTATTTGCCCGAGCTTTTGTCGTAGCGGTAGGCGCGCAGGCCGTTCTTGCCGTAGCGGCGGAACAGCACCAGCATGGTCTGCCGGCTGGCGTCGCGGTCCAGCGGCGCATAGAACACGGAGCGGATCACGGCATGGCCGAACTGGTCGAGCAACCAGGTTTTCGGACGCGGGCCCGCGCATTCGCAGTAGTAGCCGTTGACGCCGTCCTTCTCTTTCAAAAAGGCGAGATCGGCGCCGCTGTCCTGCGAAGCGGCGATGGCCGGGTGGGCCAGGGCCTTGCCGGCGTAGAAGGCGGCGGAGGAGTGTGCGTGGGCGAGGGCGGAGCAGAGCAGCAAGGGCAATAGCAGGTGGTTGATCGGCATGACAGGCGCGTTTGACACGGTGGAAAGGCATCGATACTGCCTAACTTCTTCCCATAGGGCAAATGCGCGCCTATCGTGCGCGCCCCTGTGCCGATCACAGTTCGGTGCGCAGCGCGAACAATTCCGGGAACAGCACCACGTCAAGCATCTTGCGCAGGTAGCTCACGCCGGCCGTGCCGCCGGTGCCGGTCTTGAAGCCGATGATGCGCTCGACCGTGGTGACATGGCGGAAGCGCCAGAAGCGGAAGGCCGTTTCCAGGTCGACCAGCTTTTCGGCCAGCTCGTACAGCGCCCAGTATTTCGACGGGTCGCGGTACACGGCCAGCCAGGCCGCCTTCACCGAGTCGTCGCTGACTGTGGGCAAGGTCCAGTCGGCGTTCAGGCGGCTGGCCGCAATCGGCAGGCCGCTGCGCGCCAGCAGCAGCACCGATTCGTCGTAGACCGAGGGCGCGCGCAGGGCCGCGTCGAGCACGGCGTACGGTTCGGGCGCGGTGGTGTGGACATTCAGCAGGGCCGCGTTCTTGTTCCCCAAAATGAATTCGATCTCGCGGTACTGGTAGGACTGGAAGCCCGACGAGGCGCCCAGATACGGCCGGATCGCCGTGTACTCGGGCGGCGTCATGGTGGCCAGCACGTCCCAGGCATGCACCAGCTGGTCCATGATGCGTGCGACCCTGGCCAGCATCTTGAAGGCCGGCGGCAAATCGCCGCTTTGCAGGTTGGCGCGCACGGCGTGCATTTCGTGCAGCATCAGCTTCATCCACAGTTCGCTGGTCTGGTGCTGCACGATGAACAGCATTTCATTGTGGTTCGGCGACAGCGGATGCTGGGCCGTCAGGATGCGGTCCAGCGCCAGGTAGTCGCCATAGCTCATCGACTCGCTGAAGTCCATCTGCGCGCCGTGCCACTGCGCGTCCCGGGCGCCAGCGTGCATGGGGCAGCCGCTGGTGATTGGTTGATCGTTCATGTGCTGGTCTCGTTTTGCAAAAATCAGGTCACCGCGTCGCGGCGGGCGTCGACATCGTAGGCTTGCGTGTCGAGAATCTCGCGCAGGATCTCGACCGCGTCCCATACATCGGCAAAGCTGGTGTACAGCGGCGTGAAGCCGAAGCGCATGATGGCCGGCTCGCGGTAGTCGCCGATCACGCCGCGCGCGATCAGCGCCTGCATCACGGCATAGCCATGCGGATGCGTGAAGCTGGCCTGGCTGCCGCGCCGCGCATGTTCGCGTGGCGTGACCAGCCCGAGTGGATGGCTGGCGCAGCGCTGCTCGACCAGCGCGATGAACAGGTCGGTCAGGGCCAGCGACTTGGCGCGGATGGCGGCCATCGAGGTCTGCGCAAAAATATCGAGGCCGCATTCGACCAGCGCCAGCGAAACGATGGGCTGGGTGCCGCACAGGGCGCGCGCGATGCCGTCGGCCGGCACGAACGACGGCTCCATGGCGAATGGCGCGCCATGGCCCCACCAGCCCGACAGTGGCTGGCGGAAGGCCGCCTGGTGCTGTTTCGGCACCCAGATAAAGGCCGGCGCGCCGGGGCCGCCGTTCAGGTATTTGTAGGTGCAGCCGACAGCCAGGTCGGCGCCATCGCCGTTCAGGTCCAGCGGCACGGCGCCGGCCGAATGGGCCAGGTCCCACAGCGCCAGCGCGCCCTGCGCGTGGCAGCGGGCGCTGACGGCGGCCATGTCGTGCTGGTAGCCGCTGCGGTAGTTCACGTGGGTCAGCATGGCCACGGCGCAGTCGCCATCGATCGCCTGCGCCAGGTCGGCGGGGTCCTCGACCAGGCGCAGCTGGTAGCCGCGGTCGAGCCACTGCGCCAGGCCTTGCGCCATGTACAGGTCGGTCGGGAAGTTGCTGCGCTCGCTGACGATGATGCGCCGCGCCGCGCGTGCCGGGTCCGCGTGCGCCGCCTGCATCCGCAGCGCGGCGGCCAGCGCCTTGAACAGGTTGACGGAGGTGGTGTCGGTAATGACGACTTCGCCGTCAAGCGCGCCGAGCAGCGGAGACAAAAGGTTGCCCAACCGCTTGGGCAGGTCAAACCAGCCGTTGCTGTTCCAGCTGCGGATCAGGTCCGTGCCCCATTCGGCTGCGATCACCTGCTGCGCGCGGGCCATGGCAGCTTTCGGACGGGCGCCCAGCGAGTTGCCGTCGAGGTAGATCACGCCGGCCGGCAGGTCGAACTGGGCGCGCAGCGGCGCCAGTGCGTCGTCTTGGTCGCGTGCAAGGCAATCTTGTCGGGAAATCATGGTGGCTTTCATGTCGATACTGGTCTCCGTTGCATGATATCGGCTTGGCCGTGCAGGCCAAACGGGAACGGCAGTGTAGCAAGTCCTGGCGGGCCTGGACTTTTTTCCTGCCGCACGGGAGTAGCAAAAGAGGGGGTTTGCCGGGCGTGGCGCAGAAATTTCATCTTTTTTCAAAAAATGTTCAAAAGTCCCTAAAGTTTCCATGGCAAGCGTCGTTAAAGACTACATAAGAAGAGATAAAGGCTTTTTCAGAAAATTTCTAAAAAAGTCCTCAAGTTCTCGCCGCCGCTGCCGTAATAGTCAGTGTAGGTATTTTGATACAAGTCAAGCCGTTGTAAAAAAGCGATAGCCACCTCCTTGCAGAAGGTCATCACACTTGATTGTTCAGCGCTCTCTCTTCCACGCTTTTACAGGCGTGCGACCATGATCGTACCGTGTTTGTAAGACAAACACCTACGGTCTCATCCTCTATTGTCCGGCCAAAAATACAGCGCCCCACCTCTATGCTGTTTCGTGTTGCTCCTGCAAAATGTATCTCACTGGAAACACGAAGTGCTCCAGTTGAAGAATTTAACGGTTTGAGGAGATGGAAATGACTGCTAACGACATGATGGCCGAGATTCGCGACGCTAACCTGAGCTACTTGATGCTGGCCCAGCAGATGATCCGCGCGGACAAGGTAACGGCCATCTTCCGTCTTGGCGTATCGGCGGAAATCGCTGAACTGATCGAGGGCATGAGCAATGCCCAGATCCTGAAACTGGCTGGCGGCAACATGATGCTGGCCCGTTTCCGCTTCGATGACAGCGCCATCCTGGGCATGCTGACGAACTACAACAAGGACCGCTCGCTGGCGCAGTCGCACGCCGCCATCCTGATGGCCGGACAGGGCGTTGAAGAAATCGTGTAAACTGTACCCCGTAGTCAATCAGACGGGAGCAGTCGCATGGCCAAGAAAAGTGTCGTCTCGGAAGCACAGGAAATACAGCTTGCGATCGAGTTGATACAGCTGGGCGCCCGCCTGCAGTTGCTGGAAACCGAAGTATCGCTGTCGCGCGAACGCCTGCTCAACCTGTACAAGGAATTGAAAGGAGTGTCGCCACCGAAAGGCATGCTGCCGTTCTCCACCGACTGGTTTATCACCTGGCAACCGAACATCCACTCCTCGCTGTTCATCAATATCCACCACTTCCTCGTGGAACACGCCGGCGCCACCGGCATCGAAGCCGTCATGAAGGCTTACAAGCTCTATCTCGAACAAATGCCTCCCGAACCGGGCGAAGAACCGCTGCTGTCCCTGACGCGCGCCTGGACACTCGTACGCTTTTTCAGCAGCAAGATGCTGGCCATGGCCACCTGCGGCAAATGCGGCGGCAAGTTTGTCGTCAACTGTCTCGACCTGAACGCCGATTATGTCTGCGGCCTGTGCCACATGCCTTCGCGTGCCGGCAAGACCAGGAAAGCGCGCGACGAAGCGATTGCGGCGCCGACAGGCAATGCCGGCTGAGGCCGCCGTGTCAGGCAAAGTCGGGATAGTGTTGCGCCGCCAATACTGCCGTTTCCACCATTGTTTCCAATAACGCTGGCGCCATGCTGCAACAAATCCTGCGCGCACCCGCGCTCAAGGCCGTCCTGATCCAGGCGCTGGCCTTTCCCCTGATGCTGGGCCTGGTGTATTTGCTGGCGCGCGCGGGCGTCGGCATGAGCTGGCTGGCGGTGGCCGTGCTGCAGGGCGTGCTTGCCGCGCTGCTCAGCTGGCGCGCCGGACTGGCGCGCTGGTGGTGGGCGATCGCCCTGTTGTTCGCGCCGGCGCTGCTGGCGGCCGGCGCGCTGGACTTGCCGCCGGTGCTGTTCCTGCTGGTGTTCGTTTTTTTGCTGGGCCTGTACTGGTCCACCTTCCGCACCCAGGTGCCGTTTTATCCTTCGGGGCCGGCCGTCTGGCGCGAAGTGGCGCAGTTGATCGTGGATCGCCCCGGCGTGCGGCTGGTCGATATCGGCAGCGGTTTGGGCGGGCTGGTGCTGGACCTGGCGCGGCGCCGGCCCGATGGCCACTTCACGGGCATCGAACTGGCGCCGCTGCCGTGGCTGGCAAGCAGGCTGCGCGCGCGCCTGTCCGCCAGCGGCGCGCGGTTCGTGCGCGGCGACTACGTGGCGCTGGACTTTGCAAGCTACGATGTGGTGTTCGCCTATCTGTCGCCGGCCGTGATGACGGCGCTGTGGTTGCAGGCAGAAAAGCAAATGTTGCCGGGGAGTATGCTTCTTAGTTACGAATTCAGGATCGCCGCGCGCGCGCCCGACAAGACCATTGCCGCCACAGAGTGTGGCCCTTTACTTTACGTATGGTGCTTTTAGGCAATTGTCTGCGTTATTTGCTTGCCGACAGCACAATCTCACGTTATTGTAGTTCCACACGGCACTTTGCTGGATGTGACTTGAAATGGTGGCCGTTTCTATCTACTTCCGGTTACCGCCGCCGCAGCGTGCCATGGTAGCTAGTCTTCATGCAAGCTTGCCAGAATACTACCATTGGGAGTCACAGCACTTGTTAGTCATAATCGGATACATCATCGTTTGCGCCTCGGTATTTGGCGGCTTCGCGATGGCGGGCGGTCACCTTGCCGCCCTGTTCCAGCCGCTGGAGCTGCTGATGATCGGCGGTGCGGCGGCGGGCGCCTTCCTGGTGGGCAACAACAACAAGGCCATCAAGGCCACCATCGCCGCCTTGCCCAGCCTGTTCAAGGGTTCGCGCTACACCAAGGACCTGTACATGGAGCTGATGTCGCTGCTGTTCGAGGTGCTCAGCAAGGTGCGCAAGGAAGGTCTGATGTCGATCGAAGGCGATATCGACAGCCCGCAGGAAAGCCCGCTGTTTTCCAAGTATCCGGCGGTGCTGGCCGACCACCATATCGTCGAATTCATGACCGATTACCTGCGCCTGATGGTGTCGGGCAATATGGACGCCTTCCAGATCGAAAACCTGATGGATAACGAGATCGAAACCCACCACCACGAGGGCGCCGTACCGGCCCATGTGATCGCCAAGGTGGGCGACGGCTTGCCGGCCTTCGGTATCGTCGCCGCCGTGATGGGCGTGGTGCACACGATGGAATCGGTGGGCCTGCCGCCGGCCGAACTGGGCATGCTGATTGCGCACGCGCTGGTCGGTACCTTCCTCGGCATCCTGCTGGCCTACGGCTTCGTGGGGCCGCTGGCCAGCCTGCTCGAACAGAAGCTGGAAGAGTCGAGCAAGATGTTCCAGTGCGTGAAAGTGACCCTGCTCGCCAGCCTGAACGGCTATGCGCCGGCGCTGGCCGTGGAATTTGGCCGCAAGGTGCTGTTCTCGACCGAGCGTCCGACCTTCAACGAACTCGAAGACCATATCAAGAAATCGAAAACGAAGTAAGCAGTGAGGTCACGTTTGCACATCATGAGTTTATCGCCGCACAGAGAAGGGGGACGCCATGGCCGATGAAGGCATGCGCCCGATTATCGTCAAGCGTATCAAGAAGGTGGCCGGCGGCCACCATGGCGGCGCGTGGAAGATCGCCTACGCCGACTTCGTGACGGCCATGATGGCCTTCTTCCTGCTGATGTGGCTGCTCGGCTCCACCTCGAAGGGCGACCTGAACGGCATTTCCGAATTCTTCAAGACGCCGCTGAAGGTGGCGATGGCCGGCGGCTCGGGTAGCGGCGAGAGCGATTCCGTGATCCAGGGCGGCGGCCAGGATCTGTCACGCCAGGACGGGCAGGTGCGCAAGGCGCAGGAAGAACAGCAGCGCAAGTCGTTCGACCTCAATTCGGCCAAGGCCGCGCTCGAGCGCGAAGAGGGCAAGCGCCTGCAAGCCTTGAAGGCGCGCATCGAGGCCACCATCGACGCCAATCCGCTGCTGAAAAAATACAAGAACCAATTGCTGCTCGATATCACCAGTGAAGGCCTGCGCATCCAGATCGTCGACGAGCAGAACCGTCCGATGTTTGCGCTGGCGAACGCCAATCTGCAGCCCTATACCAAGGAAATCCTGCACGCCATCGGCTTCGTGCTCAACGAAGTGCCGAACCGGGTCGGCCTGTCGGGCCACACCGATTCGACGCCCTACATGAGCGACGCCGGCTACAGCAACTGGGAATTGTCGGCCGACCGCGCCAACGCTTCGCGGCGCGAACTGGTCATTGGCGGCATGAAGGAGGAAAAAGTGCTGCGCGTGGTGGGCCTCGGTTCGGCGGCCAACCTTGACAAGCTCGACCCCTTCAATCCGATCAACCGCCGCATCAGCATCATCGTGATGAACAAGCGCACGGAAGAAAACGTGCTGCGCGACGGCGCCGCGATCGAACTGCCGGTGAACGACGCGGCCGCCGCCATCTCCTCGGGGCTGGCGGCGGGTGCGGCGGCAAAGAAATAGACATGCATGGCCAGCGTGCGCATCGAAGCAAAACAATGAGATCTCTATGACAAGAAAGAAAATACTCGGCTCGCATGTGAAGCGCCTGTTGTCCGGTGTGTCGGACCATGGCCGCAAGCACCTGACGGAGGTGGAAACCGACCTGATGCAGACGGGCATCTTGCTGGAAGAGGCGATCGAGAACCTCTCCTTCAACTTCATGGCCATCCATGCGGCCGTGTCCGCCCAGCAGGACACGATCGCCCTGCTGCTCGACGGGGGCGTGCCGCCGGCCGAACAGCGTGAAAAACTGCTGGCGCTGCAGGACGAGGTGGGCGGCTATGTCAACGCCGCCATCACCAGCATGCAGTTCCAGGACATGACCAGCCAGCTGATCGACCGCACCCTGAAACGGGTGACGGGCCTGCGCGAGTTTCTCGGCACCCTGGGCGAGCACGGCGCCGAAATGCTGCCGGAGAGCGATAACGAGGAAATCGTGGCCTTGCTGGGGCGCGTCAGCATGGCGCTGGCGATACAGAGCCTGGAACTGCGCAGCGTGCTGCGCAAGGCTGTCAGCCAGCAGCATCTGGAAAGTGGCGACATCGAGCTGTTCTAGCCCAGTGCGGAATACTTGCGGTTGCATGGATCAATTCAATAAATAACCCGGGCACGACGCCCGGAACTAGTGGGAGCAAAGATGGCCAAGACGATACTTGCAGTGGACGATTCGAGCTCATTGCGCCAGATGGTGGCGTTCAGCCTGAAAGCCGCCGGCTATCAGGTGGTGGAGGCCGTGGACGGCCAGGACGGACTGGAAAAAGCCAAGCTGCAAACCGTGGACCTGGTACTGACGGACCAGAACATGCCGCGCATGGATGGCCTGGAGCTGATCAAGCTGCTGCGCGAGCTGCCGGCTTACCAGAAGGTGCCCATCCTGATGCTGACGACCGAGTCGTCCGACGAAATGAAATCGAAAGGACGCGCCGCCGGCGCCAACGGCTGGCTGGTCAAACCCTTCGATCCGCAGCGCCTGATCGAAGTGGTCAAGAAGGTGATCGGCTGATGCCAGCCGCGCAGCACAACGATGCAATTGACGGAGTCACCCTATGACCATCGATATTAGCCAGTTTTTCCAGGTCTTTTTCGATGAGGCCGAGGAACTGCTGGCTGAAATGGAACGGCTGCTGCTGGCCGTCGATATTGCGGCGCCCGACGCCGAGGACCTCAATGCGGTGTTCCGTACCGCCCACTCGGTCAAGGGCGGCGCGTCGACGTTCGGCCTGTCTGACATGAGCGAGGTGACGCACATCCTCGAGTCCCTGCTCGACCGTATCCGCCAGGGCCAGATGGCCCTGACGGCCGAACACGTCGACGCCTTCCTGGCGGCCAAGGACATTCTCAAGATGCAGCTCGACGGCCATCGTCTCGGTTCGGAAGTGGACCAGGACGCCGTCGCCAACGTGCGCATGATGCTGCAGTCGTTCGCGCAGGACGTGCCGGTGGCGGCCCTGACGCCCGTCGCGCCAGCCTTCCATACGGCTGAAAAAGCCGCGGTCAGCCACGCCGGCGGCCAACGCTTCCGGCTTGAGTTGCCGCAGATGGAGCAGCGCGAAGTCGATGCGCTGGCGGCCGAACTGGGCCTGCTGGGCGACGTCGCCGTGACGGTGCTGCCCGATGGACGCAGTGCGCTGGAAGTGACGACCCACGAAAGCCTGGACGATATCCTGGCCATCTGCTCGTTCGTGCTGAACCCGGACGACATGGTGATCACCCAGGCGCCGCCGCTGGCGCCGGGCGAGGCGAGTACCGCCGAAGCGGCGCGCGCGGCCCGGGAAGCGGCGCAGGGCTACGGCTTTTTCGACCCGCTGCCAGGCGCGCCCGGCGCGCTGAAGACCGAGGCCGAGCAGGGCTACGGCTTCTTCCAGCCGATCGAGGAGATCCGCGCCGCCGCCGGTGTGCAGACCGATGCCGAGCGCGGCTACGGTTTCTTCCAGCCGCTCGAACAGATCCGCGCCAACGCTGCCAGCGTGGCGACCGTCGCCACCGCCCCGGTGGTGGTGGCGGCCGACGCCGAAGTCGAGAAGAAACCGGCCAAGAAAGAGGCCGACAAGGCCGGCGCCGAGTCCTCGTCGATCCGCGTGTCGATCGAAAAGGTCGACCAGCTGATCAACCTGGTGGGCGAACTGGTGATCACGCAGGCGATGATCGAACAGCGCGCCGGCGCGCTCGACCCGATGCTGCATGAAAAGCTGCTCGACAGCGTCGGCCACCTGACGCGCAATACGCGCGACCTGCAGGAAGCGGTGATGTCGATCCGCATGATGCCGATGGATTTCGTGTTCTCGCGCTTTCCGCGCATGGTGCGCGACCTGGCCGGCAAGTTGGGCAAGAAGGTCGATTTCATCACCAACGGCGCGGCGACGGAACTGGACAAGGGCCTGATCGAGCGCATCGTCGATCCGCTCACGCACCTGGTGCGCAACAGCATCGACCATGGCGTGGAAATGCCGGCCGCCCGCGTGGCCGCCGGCAAGTCCGAAGCGGGCCGTTTGTTCCTGTCGGCCAGCCACCAGGGCGGCAATATCATCATCGAAGTATCCGATGATGGCGCCGGCCTCAATCGCGAACGCATCCTGGCCAAGGCGCGGCAGCAGGGCATGGACGTGTCCGACACGATGACGGACCCCGAAGTGTGGCAGCTGATTTTCGCGCCCGGCTTTTCCACCGCCGAAGCGGTCACCGACGTGTCGGGCCGCGGCGTGGGCATGGACGTGGTCAAGCGCAATATCAGCGCCATGGGCGGCGTGGTCGACATCCGCTCGGCCAAGGGCTTCGGCACCACCATCTCGATTTCGCTGCCACTGACCCTGGCCATCCTCGACGGCATGTCGATCCGGGTTGGCGAGGAAGTGTATATCCTGCCGCTGGGCTTCGTGATCGAATCGCTGCAGCCGGCCGTCGAGGACATCAAGGATATCAGTGGCAAGGGCCAGGTGGTCAAGGTACGCGGTGAATACCTGCCGCTGATTCCCTTGTATCAGATGTTCGACATCGCGCCGCGCTTTACCAGTCCGTCCGAAGGCATCTGCGTGATCCTGGAAACGGAAGGGCGCAAGGCGGCGCTGTTCGTCGACGACCTGGTCGGCCAGCAGCAGGTGGTGGTGAAAAACCTCGAATCGAATTACCGCAAAGTGGTGGGCATCTCCGGCGCCACCATCCTGGGAGATGGCGGCGTCTCGCTGATTCTCGACGTCGCCGCCCTGATCCGCTCGTCGCGCCAGCTGGCCGACGAGTCCCATATTTTTTCGTAACACCGCTCGATAACAGATAGGAAAACCACCATGTCAGATACTCAACAACTATCCGCCAGCAAGACCAGCGACGGCAAGGACATCGCCGGCCGTGAATTCCTGGCTTTTACCCTGGGCTCGGAAGAGTACGGCATCGACATCCTGAAAGTGCAGGAAATCCGCGGCTACGAAGCGGTCACCCGCATCGCCAACGCACCCGAATTCATCAAGGGCGTGATCAACCTGCGCGGCATCATCATCCCGGTGGTCGACATGCGCATCAAGTTCAAGCTGGGCACCCCCGTGTACGACCAGTTCACGGTGGTGATCATCCTGAACATCGGTGGCCGCATCGTCGGCATGGTGGTCGACAGCGTCTCCGACGTGACCACCCTGACGCCTGAACAGGTGAAACCGGCGCCGGAAATGGGCACCGCGTTCTCCACCGATTACATGATCGGCCTGGGCACCATCGACGAGCGCATGCTGATCCTGGTCGACATCGACAAGCTGATGTCCAGCAGCGAGATGGGCCTGATCGACAAACTGGCAGCATAAGCAAGGCCGCAGGTCGGGGCAGGTCGGGTTAGCGCAGCGTAACCCGACACCACCCGCGACAAAATTGGCACCAGTATTAGCACCAGCACCAGAATCACTACAGCAATGCATGACCCGGCGCGGGCAGAGGCGCGCCGGCGGCCACAAGGTTCATAGAGACCAGGCCAGGGCACGGCGCGCCACGACTATCGTGCGTACCGTCATCAAACATAGGGGGAGACTGTCATGGGTTTGCGCAATTTCAAGATAGGTACGCGGTTAGGACTGGGTTTTGGCAGCATCCTGGCGATCCTGGTAATCGTGGTGATGGCGGCCACGGCGCTCAATTACCGCAACAAGGCCCAGCTGCTGTCGGGGCTGGAGCTGGCCAGCGAGAAGAACACGCAGGCGTCGACCATGAAGAGCGCGATGCTGGAAATGGGCATCGCCATGCGCAATATCGGCTTGCAGGGCGACGTCGGCATGATGCAGGCCGAAGAAGGCAAGGTGCGCGAGCAGCGCAAGCAGTACGATGGCGCGCGCGACAAGCTCGGTAAAGCGGGCTTGTCGGACGCCGAAAAGGCGCTGCTGGCCAATATCTCGGCGCTGGACCGTGAAGTCGACAGCGCTTTCAAGGAGGCGATGGGGCAGGTGCTGGCGTTTAACAGCGAGGGCGGCGCCAAGGTGATCGCCAACCGCATCGATCCGCTGAACCGCAAGATGCTGGCCGATATCAACCGGCTGCTGCAGTTGCAGCAGGCGAGCCAGCAGCGTTTCATGGCCGGTTCGCTGGCCGATGACAAGCAGCTGATGCTGGTGCTGCTGGTGCTGGGCGGCGCCGCCGTGGCGCTGGGCGCATGGTGCGCGGTGTTTATCACGCGCTCGATCACGCTGCCCTTGTCGAGCGCGGTGGTGGTGGCGCAGAAGGTGGCGTCCGGTGAGCTGACCTCGCGCGTGGTGGTGGAAGGGCGCGATGAGACCAGCGCCTTGCAGCAGGCCCTGAAGGACATGAACGACAGCCTGGTGCGCACGGTCAGCGACGTGCGCCAGGGCACGCAGACGATCACGATCGCTTCGCGCGAGATCGCCAGCGGCAATGCCGACCTGTCGGCGCGCACGGAAACGCAGGCCAGTTCGCTCGAAGAGACGGCGTCGTCGATGGAGGAACTGACGTCGACGGTGAAACAGAACGCCGACAATGCGCGCCAGGCCAACCAGCTGGCCGTGTCGGCCTCGTCGGTGGCGCAGCAGGGCGGCAGCGTGGTGGCGCAGGTGGTCGACACCATGGGCTCGATCAAGGACAGCTCGCGCAAGATCGTCGACATCATCGGTGTCATCGACGGTATCGCGTTCCAGACCAATATTCTGGCCTTGAACGCGGCGGTCGAAGCGGCGCGGGCCGGCGAGCAGGGCCGCGGCTTTGCGGTGGTGGCGTCGGAAGTGCGCAACCTGGCGCAGCGCTCGGCGGGCGCGGCGAAAGAGATCAAGGGCCTGATCGGCGACTCGGTCGACAAGGTCGATGCGGGCAGCCGGCTGGTCGATGAAGCGGGGCAGACCATGGGCCTGATCGTCACCTCGATCCGGCAGGTGGCCGATATCATGGGCGAGATCACGGCGGCGACGCAGGAGCAGAGCCATGGCATCGAGGAAGTGAACCAGGCCATCGCGCAGATGGACGAGATGACGCAGCAGAACGCGGCGCTGGTCGAGGAAGCGGCTGCGGCGGCCGAAAGCATGCAGGACCAGGCACAGCGCCTGGCCGATGCGGTCAGCATCTTCAAGCTGGGCGGCGAAGGCGACGCGCCGGCGGTGGTGGCAAAGGCGCCGGCGCCAGCGGTGGCCGTGACCGCGGCGCCGCCGCGCCAGGTGCAGGCGGCAAAAACGAAAGTGGTGGCGCAGGCGCCGGCGGCCAGGGCGGTGACGCCGCCGGCGGCGAAAAAGCTGGCGGCGGCCAGCGGCGATGATTGGGAAGAGTTCTGATCGTTCCGACAGGCGCCCGGTCCCGCTGGTAATACTTGCAAAGGCATTGTGCTCAAAGCAGTCATAGAAGAGGTAATCAAAAAATGCCGCAAACTAAAACGGATTCGGTCAAGGAATTTGACTTTACCGGCAAGGATTTCGAGCGCGTCCGCGCCATGATCTACAAGCGGGCCGGCATCGCGCTGGCCGACAGCAAGCAGGAGATGGTCTACAGCCGCCTGGCGCGCCGCTTGCGCGCGACCGGCATCTCGTCGTTCGTGCGCTACCTGGACGACCTGGAAGCGGGCCGCATGGCCGACGAGTGGGAGGCGTTTACCAACGCGCTGACGACCAACCTGACGTCGTTCTTCCGCGAGGCCCATCATTTTCCGCTGCTGGCCGAGCATGTGAAAAAGCTCAAGGGCCCGATCACCATCTGGTGTTCGGCCGCCTCCACTGGCGAGGAGCCGTATTCGATCGCCATGACGGTGTGCGAGGCCTTCAATACGCTCACGCCGCCGGTGACCATCATCGCCACCGACATCGACACCAATGTGCTGGCCACGGCCGCCAATGGCGTCTACAACCTCGACCGGCTCGACAAGATGGAGGCCGACCGCGCGCGCCGCTTTTTCTTGCGTGGCAAAGGCGACCGCGAAGGCCAGGTGCGGGTGCGTCCGGAATTGCGCCAGTTGATCACCTTCAAGCCATTGAACCTGCTGGCCGACGGCTGGCCCGTCAGCGGCCAGTTCGACGTGATCTTCTGCCGCAACGTGATGATCTATTTCGACAAGGCGACCCAGCGCAAGATCCTGTCGCGCTTCGTGCCGCTGATGAAGCCCGACGCGCTGCTGTTCGCGGGCCACTCGGAAAATTTCCTGTACGTTTCGGAGTCCTTGAAACTGCGCGGCAAAACAGTGTATGAACTCGATCTGTCGCGCAGCACCGCACCCAAAGCATCGTCGCAACGTACCTGAGATTAGCCATGAGCCTCGCACCCAATGAACAATTCGCCACCAACGTCTATTTCGACCGGACGTTCAACTGCGACGCCGCCAAGATCCTGCCTGGCGAGTACTACTTTACCAACAAGGACATGCTGATCGTCACAGTGCTCGGCTCCTGCGTGTCGGCCTGCATCCGCGACCGCGTCACGGGCCTGGGCGGCATGAACCATTTCATGCTGCCCGACGGCGGCAGCGACACCAGCAGCCCGATCTCGGCCTCGATGCGCTATGGCACCTACGCCATGGAGATCCTGATCAACGACCTGCTGAAAGCGGGCGCCAGGCGCGAGAACATGGAAGCGAAAGTGTTCGGCGGCGGCGCCGTGCTGCGCGGCTTTACGGCGATTAACGTCGGCGAGCGCAATGCGGCCTTCGTCATCAACTACCTGAAGGCCGAAAAGATGCGCGTGGTGGCCGAAGACCTCAACGACATCCACCCGCGCAAGGTGTACTTCTTCCCGCGCAGCGGCAAGGTGCTGGTGAAAAAGCTGATGCAGTCGCATAACGACACCCTGGCGCGCCGCGAGCTCGATTACGCCAGCCGCCTGAAGGTCGCTCCCGTGGGCGGATCGGTAGATTTGTTCTGACAAAGATCATGAGTAGAGGCCGGTATGGCCTGGAAGGGGAATAAATGAAGACCAAGGTACTGATCGTGGACGATTCGGCGCTGATCCGCAGCGTGATGTCGGAAATCGTCAACAGCCAGCCCGATATGGAAGTGGTGGGCACGGCGCCGGATCCGCTGGTGGCGCGCGAGCTGATCAAGCAGACCAACCCGGACGTGCTGACGCTGGATGTCGAGATGCCGAAGATGGACGGTCTGGACTTCCTGGAAAAGCTGATGCGCCTGCGCCCGATGCCGGTGCTGATGGTGTCGTCGCTGACCGAGCGCGGTTCGGAAATCACCATGCGCGCGCTGGAACTGGGCGCGGTCGATTTCGTCACCAAGCCGAAGATCTCGATCCAGAGCGGCATGCGCGAATACAGCGAGATGATCGCCGATAAAATCCGCGCCGCCTCCAAGGCGCGTATCCGCGCCCGCACGATAGCACCGCATGGCGCGCCGGCTGCGCCTGGCACGGCGCCGTTGCCGGTCTTGCGCAATCCGCTGCTGTCGTCGGAAAAACTGATCATCGTCGGCGCCTCGACCGGCGGCACCGAAGCGATCCGCGAGTTCCTGATGCAGATGCCGTCGGACTGCCCCGGCATCCTGATCACCCAGCATATGCCGGAAGGCTTTACGCGCTCGTTTGCGCGCCGCCTCGATTCGCTGTGCAAGATCTCGGTGCAGGAAGCGGCCGGCGGCGAGCGGGTGCTGCCTGGCCACGCGTATATCGCCCCCGGCCACTCGCACCTGACCTTGACCCGCAGCGGCGCGAACTACATGACCAAGATCGACCAGGGCGAACCGGTCAACCGCCACCGTCCGTCGGTGGACGTGCTGTTCCGCTCCGCCGCCCAGTTCGCCGGCAAGAATGCGGTCGGCGTGATCCTGACCGGCATGGGCAAGGATGGCGCGCAAGGGATGCTGGAGATGAAGGCCGCGGGAGCGTATAATTTCGCTCAGGACGAAGCCAGTTGCGTGGTGTTCGGCATGCCGCGCGAAGCGATCGCCGTCGGCGCCACGCATGAGGTCGGCGCCCTGACGGCGCTGCCCGGGATGGTGCTCGGATACCTGGCGGCCCATGGCATGCGCGCTTTGCGCGTGTAAGCCACGTTTCCTATAATGGATGGCAAGTTTTTTCGCTTAAAAGCAACGAAAATGCTATCCTACAACTTGCTGCCGTAGTGTCGACCATAATGTCGGCATTCATGTCGATATTATTAACAAACCGCTACAGAAACAACGGAGTTATTCATGGCTGATCCAAAGATGAAATTTTTAGTCGTCGACGATTTTTCGACGATGCGCCGCATTGTGCGGAATCTGTTGAAGGAACTCGGTTATGCCAACGTCGACGAGGCGGAAGACGGCGTGATGGGCCTGGCCAAGCTGCGCGCGGAATCGTTCGATTTCGTCGTCTCGGACTGGAACATGCCGAATATGGACGGCCTGACCATGCTCCAGCATATCCGCGCCGATCCGGCACTGGCCAAGCTGCCGGTGCTGATGGTGACCGCTGAAGCCAAGAAGGAAAACATCATCGCGGCCGCGCAAGCGGGCGCCAGCGGCTATGTCGTCAAGCCATTCACGGCCGCGACGCTCGATGAAAAGCTGAACAAGATTTTCGAAAAACTGGAAAAAGCCGGCGCCTGATCAGGTCTGTTTGCTCCAATAAAAAAGCTGCCAGTGTGAACTGGCAGCTTTTTTTTCATCTGTCATATCGCCCCGTCACCTGCTTTTGACCTGTCAGCCGCTGTGCCCTCAGCGCCTGGGTCCGGTATTTTCATATGTTGTATCCATGAGATTGCGCTGATTGCTAATCATTGCGCAAAGGAATTAAATATTTCCCAAAGTTAACTTTACACGTCAAATAATTTGGCCCATGATCGATGCACTATTTCCCCTTTGTCCCCGACCCCGACAAGAAGGAGCGCAGCATGCGCCGAGCCCCCGTATTATTCCTTGCCCTTGCCCTTGCCCTTGCCACGGCCCTGCTGGCCGCTTGCGGCGTGAGCGTTGAGCAGGCCGTGGTTGCGCCTGTCGCTGTCATCACGGAGGCGCCGCCGTCCGACACCCAGGAGGCCGCCGTGCAGCCGGCCACCGAGGACGAGGGTGATGGCAGGCATGCCTATCTGCACCGCGTGGGTGGCCACGATTATGTCAGCCTGAACCGGAGCGGACCGCAGGGTGGTTTGCCCATCCGGACGGGGGCGCAGCGCCACGTGCGCGCCATCCGCCTGCTGGCCGCCGACCCGGCGCAGGCACGCGCCATGCTGCGCAGCCTGAGGTTGCCCGCGCATCAGCGCAAGCTGTGGGGTGGAGAAGAAATCGTGCTCGATACGGCCAGCTATGACATGCTGCAGGCGGCCCGCGGCAAGGGCAACACGCTGTATGCGGAACTCAGGCTGGTGGGAATGGAGAAGTAAAGAAAAGAAACGGGGCCGAATGGCCCCGTCGAGGTGATGCGTGGAGCTGCGGCTCAGATTTCCAGGTTGTCGATCAGGCGCGTCTGTCCCAGCCTGGCCGCCGCCAGCACCACCAGCGGTTCGCCCGCCGCCAGTTCGGCCGCATCGGGCGCCTGCAGGTTGGCGCGCTTGCGCACCGAGATATAGTCGGACTTCCAGCCACGGCCGTCGAGCAGGCGCATGGCGGCCTGTTCCAGCTCCGTCACGGACAGGTTGCCCTTGCGCACTTCCTCTGCCACAAAGTTCAGGCCCTTGTACAGCTCGGGCGCCTCGGCCCGTTCGCTGTCGGACAGATACATATTGCGCGACGACAGCGCCAGGCCGTCGTCGGCGCGGTAGGTTTCGGCGGCGATGATTTCGGTCGGCATGGCCATCTGGCGCGCCATATTGCGGATGATCATCAGCTGCTGATAATCCTTTTTGCCGAACACGGCCGCGCGTGGCTGCACGCAGGAAAACAGTTTGGTGACCACCGTGCACACGCCTTCGAAGAAGCCGGGACGGAATTCGCCTTCCAGGGTGTTGCCCAGGCCGTCAGGCGGGCGCACGCGGTATTCCTGCGGTTCCGGATACAGTTCCTTTTCGGTCGGCGCAAACAGCACGTAGACGCCTTCCTTTTCCAGCTTGGCGACATCGGCGGCCATGGTGCGCGGATATTTTTCGAAGTCTTCGTTCGGGCCGAACTGCAGGCGGTTGACGAAAATCGAGGCCACCACCGGGTCGCCGTGCTTGCGCGCCAGGCGCATCAGCGACAGATGGCCTTCGTGCAGATTGCCCATGGTCGGCACGAAGGCCGTGCGCAGCTGTCCGCTGAGCTGGTCGCGCAATTCATCGATGTCGGAAATAATTTTCATTGCATGCTTTCGCTAAAACCCCGTTGTACGGTGGTCAGTGACAAGGGGTGATGATATCAGGCCGGCGAATAGGCCAGCCGGACGTAAATGGGCGCAAACGGTTCGGCTTGCGTAATTTCGATCAGGGTTTCCTTGGCCAGTTCCAGCAGGGCCACGAAGTTGACCACCACCACCGGCACGCCGCCTTTGACATCGAACAGCTCGCCAAACTCGACGAAACGCGCGCTTTGCAAGCGGCGCAGGATGGCTGTCATGTGCTCGCGCACCGACAGTTCCTGGCGGCTGATGCGGTGATGCTGGGTCAGCTTGGCGCGTTTGAGCACATCGAGCCAGGCTTGCTGCAGGTCCACCGGCTCGACTTCGGGCCAGCTTGGGCTCAAGCTTTGCTCGATGAAGATCTGGGTGCGCACGAAGTCGCGCTCGAACTGCGGGATGGTGTTCAGGTCGTACGCGGCCAGCTTGATCTGCTCGTATTCGAGCAGGCGGCGCACCAGTTCGGCGCGCGGGTCGCCGCCGTCCTCTTCCACGTCGCTCTTGCGCGAGGGCAGCAGCATGCGCGACTTGATCTCGATCAGCATGGCCGCCATCAGCAGATACTCGGCCGCCAGTTCCAGGTTGCGCACGCGGATCTGGTCGACGTATTTCAGGTATTGCAGGGTGACCTGCGCCATCGGAATATCGAGAATATTGAAGTTCTGCTTGCGGATCAGGTAGAGCAGCAAGTCGAGCGGGCCTTCGAACGCTTCGAGGAAGATTTCCAGCGCGTCCGGCGGAATATACAGATCCGTCGGCATGCGCAGCATCGGCTCGCCATACAGGCGGGCGATGGCCAGCGGATCGGGCGCGGGCGGCGCGATGACCTCGGCCACGTCAGGCACGGTGGTGCCTGGCGCGTCCGCCGGTTCTTCAGGCAACATCGTGCCGGTTCCAGCGGTGGCTGTTAGTTCTTGTTCTGGTACACGTAAGCTTGCTGCTTGACGGCCGAGGCCATCTGGCGGTCCTGCTCGTCAAGGCTGACGGGCGGCTTGTCCCACAGCAAGGCGCGGCCGGCGCGCTGGCCTTCTTCCATGGCCGGGTTCTTCGCTTTCAGTTCGGCGATGAACAGGGTGTGGTCCGAGACGTAGTTCATGTGTTTTGCAGGCAGTTTCATGGTCACTTCCGAGTTAAATCAGCAAGCCGCATTTTACCGCGCCAGGCGGCGTGGCGGGGTATTCTGGCGGCCGGCTTGAAGGGGTTTTCTAAAAATCAATAACGCAGCATGCGCCGCATGACCGAAGGCGGTGGTTCCGCCGGGTTGGCATGCGAATATTCGAGTTCTTCTGCCAGTTCAAAACCGAAGGCGGCATAAAAATCGATCAGCTTGCCTTGATCCAGTCGCACGGCCAGCCGCAGTTCCTCGGCCTGGCACGACAGCGCATGGTGGATCACCGCTTCGAGCAAGTGCTGCGAGCAATGGTTGCCGCGCCAGGCCGGCAAGATGCCCATGCGCGAGATTTCCCAGATGGACGGTTCGCTGTCGAGCGGCATGAAGCGCAGCGAACCGGCCGGCATGTCGTCGATCAGCAAAATAAAGCCGCCACCGCTGCGCAGGGTGCGCGCCACCTGTTCGGGCGTTTCAAGGTGGCCGCTGGACGACGCGGCCACCTTGCCGGCCCAGGCCGCGCGGGTCAGCCCGGCAATCAGGGCCGCATCGTCATCGCCCGCTTCACGCACCACGATATTCATGAGGAGGCCTTAACGGATGCGCATGCCAGGTTCGGCGCCCGGCCACGGGTTCAAAATGTAAATGCCCGGATTGGCCTTTTCATCGGCGGCGGAGGCGGCCATCACCATGCCTTCGGACACGCCAAACTTCATCTTGCGCGGCGCCAGGTTGGCCACCAGCACCGTCAGCTTGCCGACCAGCTCTTCCGGCTTGTAAGCCGAACGGATGCCCGAGAACACATTGCGCAAACGGCCTTCGCCGGCGTCCAGGGTCAGGCGCAGCAGCTTGTCGGAGCCGTCGACCAGTTCGCAGTTGACGATTTTGGCGATGCGCAGGTCGACCTTCAGGAAGTCGTCGATCTTGATCTCGGGCGCCAGTTCCTCGATGGCGGACGCTGGCGTGCTGGCCACCAGGGCCGGGGCCGCAGGAGCTGCATCGTTGGCGGCGTCAGCGGCAGTAGCCATTGCGGCAGCCTGTGGCGCATCGAACAGCGCTTCGATCATCTTGGCGTCCATGCGCGTCATCAGGTGGCTGTAGGCGCCGATGGTGCGGCCCAGCATGCTGTGCGAGACGGCGTCGCCGAACACCTGCGTGTCGGCCCAGGTGAATTCGGCGTCGTTGAGGAAAGCAGCCACGTTCTTCGCCACGCCCGGCAATACCGGCGACAGCAAAATCGTCAGCTGGCGGAACAGGATCAGCGCGGTGGTGCACACATCGTGCAGCTCGGCCGTCTTTTCCGCGTCCTTGGCCAGTATCCACGGCTTGTTTTCGTCGACATACTGGTTGGTGATGTCGGCAATTTCCATGATCTCGCGCAGGGCCTTGCCGAATTCGCGGTTTTCAAAGTGTCTGGCGATGCTGTCCTGGCGCTCGATGACGACGCCGTTGACGTCCTGCGTCAGCGCGCGGTTGATCCAGGTCTGTGCGCCTTCGGACAGGGCGGGGGCCAGCTTGCCGTCGAAACGCTTGGCGATAAAGCCGGCGCAGCGGCTGGCGATATTGACGTATTTGCCGATCAAATCGCTATTGACGCGGGCGACGAAATCTTCGCCGTTGAAGTCCAGGTCTTCGACCTTCGAATTCAGTTTGAACGCTATGTAGTAGCGCAGCCACTCCGGGTTCATGCCCAGGTCCAGGTAGCGCAGCGGCGAGATGCCGGTGCCGCGCGACTTCGACATTTTTTCGTTGTTGACCGTCAGGAAGCCGTGCACATTGACTTTCAGTTTGTCGATCACCGGGTGATCGGCAAATTTCAGCATGGCGGGCCAGAACAGCAGATGGAAGGAAACGATGTCCTTGCCGATAAAGTGAATCTGTTCGGTGCCCGGGTCATTCAAAAAGGCCTCGAAATCGATGCCCTGCTTGTCGCAATAGTTTTTCAGGCTGGCCAGGTAGCCAACCGGCGCGTCCATCCACACATAGAAGAACTTGCCCGGTGCATCGGGAATCGGGATGCCGAAGTAGGGCGCGTCGCGCGAGATATCCCAGTCGGCCAGCTTTTCACCGGCTTCGCCCAGCCATTCGCTGACCTTGTTGACCATTTCCGGCTGCAAGCGTCCCGGCGTGTTGAGCCAGTCTTTCAGAAATTCAAAGCAGCGCGGGTCGGACAATTTGAAGAAATACTGTTCCGACGGCTTCATCACCGGCGTGGCGTTGGTAAATACCGAGAACGGGTTGACCAGGTCGGTCGGCTGGTAGGCCGCGCCGCACACTTCGCAGTTGTCGCCGTACTGGTTTTTGGCGCCGCATTTCGGGCATTCGCCCTTGATATTGCGGTCGGCCAGGAACATGCCCTTGACCGGGTCGAAGAAACGGTCGACGGTCTTGGTGACGATCAGGCCGGTATCGCGCAGCTTGCGGTACAGCGACTGCGACAGGTCGACGTTTTCGGGCGAATCGGTTGAGTACCAGTTGTCAAAGGCGATATGAAAGCCGTCCAGGTACTGGGCGCGGCCGGCGGCGATATTGGCGACGAACTGCTGCGGCGTGATGCCTTCCTTTTCGGCGGCGATCATGATGGGCGTGCCGTGCGTATCGTCGGCGCCCACGAAGTGCACTTCACGGCCGGCGTCGCCATCGCGTTGCATTCGCTGAAAACGTACCCAGATATCGGCCTGGATATATTCCATGATGTGGCCAATGTGAAAAGCGGCGTTTGCGTAAGGCAGGGCAGTGGTGACGAACAGCTTGCGAGTCATGATTGATGCACTTTTGGGATGGATAAACAAGCATTTTAACAGCGGAAACGCAATATGAGCAGATGCCGAGCAGTTGCAACCGCGCCATGTGGTGCATTTGTCTTTGCATGGCCATCGTAAGCGCCCCGCGCATTTGCGCTAAACTGCGGGCATCACACACGGAGAATCACATGAGCATCACAGCAGAAGACGTCAAGGCAGCCCTGGCGCAGGTTATTGATCCCAATACCAACAAAGATTTCGTTTCCAGCAAGACCGTCAGGAACCTGAAGGTAGACGGTGGCGATATTTCACTGGACATCGAACTGGGCTACCCTGCCAAAAGCCAGATCGACCTGATCCGCAAATCCGTGCTGGCCGCGCTGCGCGTGCTGCCCGGTGTCGGCAATGTCAGCGTCGGCGTGTCGTCGAAGATCATTTCGCACACGGTGCAGCGCGGCTTGAAACCGATGAGCAATGTCAAGAACATCATTGCCGTCGCCTCGGGCAAGGGCGGCGTCGGCAAGTCGACCACCGCCGTCAACCTGGCGCTGGCGCTGGCCGCCGAGGGCGCGTCGGTCGGCGTGCTGGACGCCGATATCTACGGTCCGTCGCAGCCGATGATGCTGGGCATCAGCGGACAGCCGAAAACGCTGGACGGCAAGAGCATGGAGCCGATGGAAAACCACGGCCTGCAAGTGTCGTCGATCGGCTTCATGATCGACCCGGACGAGCCGATGGTGTGGCGCGGCCCGATGGTCACGCAGGCCCTGCAGCAGTTGCTGGACCAGACCAACTGGCGCGACCTCGACTACCTGATCGTCGACATGCCGCCAGGTACCGGCGACATCCAGCTGACCCTGTCGCAAAAAGTGCCGGTCACCGGCGCCGTGATCGTCACCACGCCGCAGGACATCGCGCTGCTCGACGCGCGCAAGGGTCTCAAAATGTTTGAAAAAGTCGGCATTCCCATCCTCGGCGTGGTGGAAAACATGAGCACGCATATCTGCTCGAACTGCGGCCATGCGGAAGAAATCTTCGGCGCCGGTGGCGGCGCCAAAATGTGTGCCGACTTCGGCGTGGAATTCCTCGGCGCCTTGCCTTTGACCATGGCGATCCGCCAGCAGACCGATTCGGGCACGCCCACCGTGGTGGCCGAACCGGACGGCCCGGTGGCCGTGATCTACAAGCAGATCGCGCGCACCATCGCCATCAAGGTGGCGGAGAAGGCGAAGGACATGACGAATAAATTCCCTAGTATCGTGATCAAGAACGATTGATCGACAACGTGCAGGGACAATGCCGCGCCAGCAAGCGCGGCATTTTTTTTGTCCGAGTAAAACAAGATCAGCATGGTATCTTTACCTGGATTTACATATAATAATAAGAATCATTCGCAACTACGTAAAGATGCTTCATGCCTTCCTTCCTGCCCGCACCCCGTCCCATCGCTTTTGCCGCCCGCCTGTTGTGCCTGACCATGCTGTGCCAGCCGGCCCTGGCCGCTGACAGCGCCGCGCTCGATGCGAGCGCCGACGCCGCGCCGGCCACCATCCAGACCGTGCATGTGGCCAGCACGCGCGAGGAAAACGCGGGTTTTGGCGCCACGCGCGCCAGCGGCACGACCACCAAGTCCGACCTGTCGCTGTTCGAGACGGCGCAATCGATCTCGGTGCTGACGCGCGACCTGCTCGATTCGCGCCAGGTCACGACCTTGAACGAAGCGATCCAGAGCTCGGCCGGCGTGTCGTCGGGCAGCTGGGGCAAGCGGGGCTGGGACGACTTTTCCATCCGCGGCCAGCGCGCCTCGGAATCGATCTATGTCGATGGCCTGAAACTGAACCAGTCCAACTACGTGGCGCAGGAGGTATTCGGCGTCGAATCGATCGACATCCTGAAAGGCCCGGCCTCGATCAATTTCGGCCTGGTGCAGCCGGGCGGCATGGTCAATATGGTCAGCAAGCGCCCGCGCGCGGAAAGCTTCAACCAGGCCGGCTTCGCCGTCGGCAGCTACCACTACAAGCAGGCCACGTTCGACCTGGGCCGGCCTTTGAACGACAGCGGCAAGGCGGCCTTCCGCCTCAATGGCCTGTGGTCCGATACCGACGACCAGACCGACCAGGTGTGGTTCAAGAACCAGTACCTGGCGCCGTCGCTGTCGCTGGACCTGGGCGCCAATACCGATTTCACGATACTCAGTTCCTACACGCGCCGCGAATACCTGCGCACCCAGGGCGCGCCCGTGAAAGGCACTTTGCTGCCGAACCGCAATGGCCCGCTCAAGCGCGAGCTGTTCTACGGCGAACCGGGTTTCGGGCCTTACGATTCGTCGCAAAAGCAGATCGGCTACAGCCTGGTGCACAGGTTCGAGAATGGCTGGAAAGTGGCGCAGAATTTCCGCTGGCAGACCATGTCCATGGATGGCCGCTTCGTGTCGCTGTCCGGCTTGTCGGCCAACGAGCTGCTGCAAAGCCGCTCGGCACAGTTGCAAGACGTCGACGGCAACAATCGCGCCCTCGACACCAATGCCGCGCGCACGCTGGTGTTCGGCGGCATGGAGCACAATGTGATGGCGGGCCTGGACCTCAATCACGACCGCGTTCGCTACGCCAACCAGGTGTGCCGCATCGCCGCGCTCAATGTCTTGAACCCGGTCTACAACACCGCGATCACCTGCCCGCCAGCCAGCCGCCTGACCAACACGATCGTGTCGTCGACGGGCCTGTACCTGCGCGACCAGATCAAGCTCAATGACAACTGGCGCCTGAACCTGGCCGTGCGCCACGACCGCGCGCGCAACCGCGAACTGAATGAACTGACCGGCATCACGCAGCGCCAGGACACCTCGTCCAACACCGGCAACGTGGCGCTGTCGTATGTGCTCACGCCGAACATCATCCCCTACGTCAGCTATGCGACCTCTTTTTTGCCCGTCAGCGGCAGCGACTTTTTCGGCGTGCAGTTCAAGCCCGAAGAAGGGCGCCAGGCCGAAGTGGGCAGCAAGTTCCAGTTTGCCGGCGGCCGCATCAATGGCGCCATGGCCATCTATGACCTGACGCGCACCAACGTCACCACGGCCGATCCGGACCCGGCACATATCGCCATCCTGTCGAGCGCCCAGGTACAGACGGGCGAGCAGCGCACGCGCGGCTTCGAAGCCGAGATCAGCGCCGACCTGCGCAATGGATGGAGCGTGCAGAGCGCGCTGACGGTGCTCGACGCGCGCGTGACCGAGGACAATGGCGGCACGGCCGGCCGGCGCCTGCTCAATACACCGCGCCAGAGCGCCAATGTGTGGGCCAACTACCGCTTCCGTGGCGGCGTGATGGATGGCTGGACTGCCGGGCTGGGCGCGCGCTACGAAGCGTCCAAGACCGGACCATCGGTCAGCTACACGGTGCCCGGCTACACCGTGCTTGATACCAGCCTCGCCTACCAGGGGCGCGGTTACCGGGTCAGCCTGAACGTGAAAAACCTGTTCGACAAGGCGTATTACGCAGGCGTACTGAACGCCAACGTGCTGCCGCTGGGCGACCCGCGCGTGGCGGTATTGAAGGCGGTGTTTGACTTTTAAGCAAGGGTGAACGAGCATGGCGGCTGGTTCGCGGTCATGCTCCTGTCATCTTGCATGGGTATGCTGCCGCGCACATCCACCAGCCATCGATACTTTGTCATGACACCAGCCATTTCCTTCACACGCAAAATAGTGCCTGCCTTGCTGCTGGCCGCATTCTCCGTCCATGCCGCGCCCGCGCCGCAAAAGCCTGTGGCGCAGCCCAGGCTGGTGGTCGTGCTGGTGGTCGACGGCCTGCCGCAGGAGCAGGTCACGCGCTACCGCGACCAGTTCGGCCAGGGCGGTTTTCGCCGCCTGCTCGAACAGGGCGCCTGGTTCAGCGACGCGCACCAGGCGCACGGCATCACGGTGACCGCCATCGGCCACTCGGCCGTGCTGACCGGCGCCTATCCCTACCAGCATGGCGTGATCGGCAACAACTGGATCGACCCCGTCACCAAACAGTCGGTCTACTGCACCGAAGACAGCGCGCACACCTATATCGGCGAAGAGACGAAAGCCGGCGACGGCACCTCGCCGGCGAAACTGCGCGTGACAACACTCGGCGACGAGCTGCGCTACGGCACCGGCAACCAGGCCAAGGTGATTACCGTGTCGGGCAAGGACCGCGGCGCCATCCTGCTGGCCGGCAAAACCGGCACCGCCTATATGTATATGGAAAAGAGCGGCAACTTCGCCAGCTCCACTTACTATATGCAGCAGCATCCACAATGGGTGCAGCGCTACCAGGCCGGCAAACCGCAGGACCGCTATTACGGCAAGAGCTGGACGCCGCTGCTGGCCGACTCTGCCTACGTCAACGATGCGCGCGATGATATCGTGCCGGCCAGGGCGGGCGCACGCAATACCTTCCCGTTTGCCTACTACAGCGACAGCGGCGGCCTCGATGGCGACTACTACAGCCGCCTGAAGTCCGGCCCCTTCCTCGACGAGCTGACCCTGGAATTCGCGCGCGCCGCCGTCGATGGCGAAAACCTGGGCCGCAATCGGGCCGGCGTGCCGGACATCCTGGGCGTGAGCCTGTCGGCGCACGACTATGTAAACCACGCCTACGGCCCCGAGAGCAAGATGTCGCACGACCACCTGCAGCGCCTGGACCGCATGCTGGCCGGCTTCTTTGCCGACCTCGACAAAAAGGTCGGCATGGACAATGTGCTGGTGGTGCTGACGGCCGATCACGGCTTTGCCAACGTGCCCGAATTTAACGAAACGCGCGGCATCCCCGCCAAACGCGTCGACGGCGCGCAACTGCTGCAGGACCTGAATGGCCATCTGGCGAAGACGTTCGGCGTGGACAAGCTGGTGACGACCTATTCGCTGCCGAATATCTACCTGGACTACGCGCTGGCGGAGAAAAATGGCGTCAGCCGCGTCAAGCTGGAAGACGCGGCCAGCAGCTTCCTGCTGCGGCAGGACGGCCTGGCGCAAGTCTATACGCGCACGCAGATGGAAACCGGCGCCGTGGCTACCCGCATGGACACGCTGATGCGCCGCGCCTGGAACCGCCAGTTGTCGGGCGATTTGATGGTGGTGACGAAACCGGCCTGGTACTTCGGCAAGGGCGCCGGCGGCACCTCGCACGGCACGCCCTACACCTACGACACCAACGTGCCGCTGATGGTCTACGGCCCGCGCTGGATCAAGCCGGGCGCCTATGGCCAGTATGCGGAAGTGGTCGATATCGCGCCGACCCTGGCGCATTTGCTGCGCGTGCGCCAGCCGTCGGCGTCGGAGGGGCGGGTGTTGACGGAGGTGGTGCGGTAAATCGTCTGGTGGTGGTGTCGGGTTACGCGCTGCGCGCTAACCCGACCTACGCTCTTCGCCCGCATCGTAGGTCGGATTAGCGGCGAAGCCGCGTAATCCGACATCACCGTTGGCTCGTGTGCCATCGTAGTGGAATTAGCGGCGAAGCCGCGTAATCCGACATCACCGTTGGCTCGTGTGCCATCGTAGTGGAATTAGCGGCGAAGCCGCGTAATCCGACATCACCGTTGGCTCATGTGCCGCGTCCTTATTACAATAACCAGTCTATCGGCAGCACCGACAATATCGCCACCCCCATGCGCTTCCACACGCTGGTGCCCGGCTCGGTGTCGTGGCGCGTGACGCCGCCCCTGGCGTCGCGCGCGATCCAGTACAGCGCGCCGTCGTCTCCCAACAGCACCTGGTAGGCGCGCTGCGGGATGGTGCTGCGCATGGCCTGGCCCAGTTTGCCGGCCAGTACCGGACTGTCGATCACCAGGCCCATCTCGGTATTCAGGTCTATTGAGCGCGGGTCGAAATTGAAGGAGCCGACAAAGATGCGCTGGTCGTCGACGGCAAAGGTTTTCGCGTGCAGGCTCGATGCCGAACTGCCGAAGCGGCCGGTCTTTTCACGCGCGTCGCCTTCGTCCCACGAGCGGCGCGATTCATACAAGGTCACGCCCGCTTGCAGCAAGGGTTTGCGCCACTTGGCGTAGCCCGCATGCACGGCCGCCACGTCGGTCGCTTCGAGCGCATTGGTCAGGATGCGCACGTTCACGCCTTGTCTTGCCAGGTCCGAAAACGCCTGTGTTCCCGATTTGCCGGGCACGAAATACGGCGAGACCAGGTCGAGTTCCGTGCTGGGCACGCCCAGCAGCTTTTGCAGGTTGTACGCCACGCCCGAGCCGGGGCGCGCCTGGTCCAGCACCTTGGCCGGATCGTCGCTGACCAGGCGCGTGGGCGCCCATTCGAACGGCAACTGGCCGTCGATCAATTGCTGCACGAAAGGTGAGGTGCGCATGGCCTGCACGTAGTCTTCCGCCGCTTCGGTGTCGTCGATGCGGTCCGCTTCGCGGGCGATCTCGCCGGCGTCGCCGGTTTTCGGCGGCTTGATCAGCGAAGTGGCCGGATAGGCCGAAGGACTGTTCCAGTAGCGGTCGAAGTCGTGCGACACGGCGCCCACCACCGGGCCGATCACCAGCACGTCGAGGTCGGCGAACAGCACGTCGCCGGCCGCGCCAAAATATTCGTCGCCCACATTGCGCCCGCCAACGATGGTGGCCTGGTTATCGGCGGTGAACGATTTGTTGTGCATGCGCCGGTTCAGGCGCGAAAAGTCGGTCAGAAAACCCAGCGCGCGGGGCCAGCGCACGGCGAAGGGATTGAACAGGCGGATTTCCAGGTTGGGCTGCCTGGCCAGCAGGGCCAGGGTGTCGTCAAGCTCGGAAGTGTTGTTATCGTCGAGCAGCAGGCGCACGCGCACGCCGCGTTCGGCCGCCTGGCGCAAGGCGTCGAACAGCAGTGTGCCGGTGATGTCCTTGTGCCAGATGTAATACTGCACGTCCAGCGTGCGCTCGGCTGCGGCGGCCAGCAGGGCGCGCGCGGCAAACGCGTCGCGTCCGTCAAGCAGGGCGTGGATGCCCGAGACGCCCGGATGCCGGGCGGCGAGGGGCAGCACGGCCTGGGCCAGTTTCGTCTGCGCGGTATCGGTCAGGGTCAGGCTGGGCGTGCGGCCTTCGAGTGCAGGCAGCTCGGCGCAGCCGCCCAACAAGGCTGACAGCAGCAGCGCCGTCGGCAAGCAGGCTGCGAGACGGCGCGAGGGCAGGGCAATACGGGTCATGGCGCTCTTTTCTACGGGGTTGCCCGATGGTAGCAGAAGCGCGCCTGGCCCGAGGCCTTACACGGCTTCGAGCGCGATCAGTTCGGCCACCGTCTGGCGGCGGCGGATCACGCGCGAAGCTGCGCCGTCGGCCAGGTACTCGGTCGCATGCGGACGGCTATTGTAGTTCGACGACATCGACGCGCCATACGCGCCCGCGCCTTCGAACACCACATAGTCGCCCACCTGCGCCGCTGGCAGCAAGCGCGTTTCCACCACGCCGCCATCGCGCTGGGTAAACACGTCGCCCGATTCGCACAGCGGGCCGCCGACCACGGTGGCGCATGGCGGGCTGGCATCGAGTGCGCGGCCGTCGTGCGCGATCACCGTCATCGCATGGTAGCTGCCATACATGGCGGGGCGCATCAGTTCATTGAAACCGGTATCGAGCAAGGTGAAGTGGTTGCCGCCCATCTGCTTGGTGGCGCGCACTTCGGCTACCAGCAGGCCCGCGTCGGCCACCAGGAAGCGGCCCGGCTCGATCTCGAGGTGCACCGGATGGCCCAGATGCGCTTCGATCTGCTTGCGCGCCGCGTCCCACAGCTGGAAATAATGGCCGGTGTCGACCGGCTGCTCGCCGTCGCGGTAGGGTACCGACAGGCCGCCGCCGGTGGAAATTGCCTCGATATCGTGACCCAGGTTTTTGACCAGATCGACCATGGTGCCGCAGACGGTTTCCAGGTGGCTGTAATCGACGCCGGAGCCGATATGCATGTGCAGGCCGACCAGGTGCAGGCCATGCGCGCGGATGACGGCCAGCGCTTCGGGCAGCTCTTCATGCCAGATGCCGTGCTTGCTGTTCTCGCCACCGGTATTGGTCTTGTTGCTGTGGCCATGGCCATAGCCGGGATTGATGCGCAGCCAGACGCGGTGGCCGGGCGACACGGGGCCCAGCTGGCGCAGCATGTCGACCGAGCCGCAATTGACTTCGATCTTGGCCTCCACCACGCGCGCCAGGGTGGCGCGGTCGAACAGGTCGCAGGTAAACACCACGCCGGCCGCGCCATGGGTAGGCGCCGGCGAGTAGCCGGCCTGCAGCGCGCGCTCGATCTCGCCCAGCGAGACGGCGTCCACATGCACGCCCGCCTCGCGCATCAGTGTCAGCAGATGCGTATTCGAGTTGGCCTTCTGCGCAAAGCGTACCGTGTCGAACTGCGCCAGCTGGGCCACGCGCGCGCGGATGGTGGCCGCGTCGTAGACCCACAGGGGCGTGCCGTGCTGCCGGGCGAGTTGGGCGAGGGTCTGGTCGTTGACGGGTTTCATGCGGGGCCTTTTCGTGTTTTGGTGGAGTCGGTGGTGGTGTCGGATTACGCGTTCCGCTAATCCGGCCTGCGATGCTGTTGATGATAGGGGGATAATGGACGTGCATAAAATATCCATTTGAGGCTACCTTATTCATTTATGATATGGCTTATGTCCATCTCCCTGCGCCATATCGAAGTTTTTCGCGCCATCATGACCACCGGCAGCGTGACGGCGGCCGCCGCCATGCTCAATACCTCGCAGCCCACCGTCAGCCGCGAGCTGGCGCGCCTGGAATACCTGACCGGCTTGAGCCTGTTCGAACGCGAGCGCGGACGGCTGCGCCCCACCGCCCAGGCCTTGCAGCTGTTCGAGGAAGTGCAGCGCGCCTATTTTGGCCTGGAGCGCATCGTCAGCACGGCCGCCGCCCTGCGCCAGTTCGACCAGGGCCAGCTGTCGATCGCCTGCCTGCCGGTGTTTTCGCAGTCGCTGCTGCCGCAGGCCTGCAAATCGTTCGTGGCCGAGTTTCCGAACGTGAGCATCAGCATCACGCCGCAGGAGTCGCCGCTGCTCGAAGAATGGCTGTCGGCCCAGCGCCATGACTTCGGCCTGACGGAAGTGGACAATGCGCCGCCGGGCACGGTACTGGCGAACCTGATGTCGGTCGACGAAGTGTGCGTGCTGCCCGATGGCCACGCGCTGGCCGGCAAGGCGGTGTTGACGCCGGAGGATTTTGCGGGGCTGCCGTTTATCAGCCTGGCGGCGGTCGACCCGTACCGCCAGCAGATCGACGCCATCTTTGCCCGCGCCGGCGTCGAGCGGCGCATGGCGCTCGACACGCACAGCGCCGCCTCGGTGTGCGCCATGGTGCGCGAAGGCGTGGGCCTGGCCATCGTCAACCCGCTGACGGCGCTGGACTTTGCGGGGCAGGGCCTGCAGATACGCCGCTTTGACGTCTCGCTGCCGTTCACCGTCAATATCGTCAAGCCGCTGCACCGGCCCCTGTCGCAGCTGGTGGCGCTGTTCGAGCAGGCGCTGCATGCGCAGGCGGACGAGGTAAAACGGCGGCTGCTGGCGCTGTAGGGCAACAGGCAATGCGCAAGTGGAGCGGCGCCGGTCAACAGAGTAAAATGGCGTTTTACTTCATTTGGCCTGATTACTTCGATGACCACCACCGCTACTCCCGTCCGCACCCGTTTCGCTCCCAGCCCGACCGGCTACCTGCATCTGGGCGGCGCCCGCACCGCCTTGTACAGCTGGGCCTATGCCCGCCACTTCGGCGGCACCTTCGTGCTGCGCATCGAAGACACGGACCTGGAGCGCTCGACGCCGGAAGCCGTGCAAGCGATTATCGAAGGCATGAAGTGGCTGGGACTGGACCACGACGAAGGCCCGTTCTACCAGATGCAGCGCATGGATCGCTACCGTGAAGTGGTGGCGCAGATGCTGCTTGATGGCACGGCGTATCACTGCTATTCGTCGCCGGAAGAAGTCGAAGCGATGCGCGAGCGCATGCGCGCCGCCGGCGAAAAGCCGCGCTACGACGGCACCTGGCGCCCGGAGCCGGGCAAGACCCTGCCGGCCATCCCGGCTGACCGCAAGCCCGTGGTGCGCTTCAAGAACCCGCTCGATGGCGACGTGACCTGGGACGACGTGGTCAAGGGTACCATCACGATTTCGAACCGCGAACTGGACGACCTGGTGATCGCGCGCCCGGACGGCACGCCGACCTATAACTTCTGCGTGGCCGTCGACGACTGGGACATGCAGATCACCCACGTGATCCGCGGCGACGACCATGTCAACAACACCCCGCGCCAGATCAATATCCTGCGCGCCATCGGCGCACCGCTGCCGCTGTACGGCCACCTGCCGATGATCCTCGGCGCGGACGGCGAGAAGCTGTCCAAGCGCCATGGCGCCGTCAGCGTGATGGATTACCCGGCGCAGGGCTTCCTGCCAGAGGCGATGCTGAACTACCTGGCGCGCCTGGGCTGGAGCCACGGCGACGATGAAGTGTTCTCGACCGCGCAGTTCTGCGAGTGGTTCAACCTCAATCACCTGTCCAAGTCCGCCGCCCAGTTCAACAATGAAAAGCTGGCCTGGCTGAACAATCACTATATCAAGCAGGCCGACAACGCGCGCCTGGCCGAACTGGCCCGAGCGCAGATGCTGGCGGCAGGCGCCGTCTTCGAAGGCGCACCGGATCTGGCGCTGGTGCTGGGCATGATGAAGGAGCGCGCCAATACCATCAATGAGCTGGCAGCGGCCTCGATGCTGTTCTTCCGCGAGCCGCAGCCCGAGGCAGCGCTGGTCGCGCAGCACATCACCGACGCGATCAAGCCGGTGCTGGCGCAGTTCGCGGAACGCATCGCGGCGGTGGAGTGGAGCAAGGAGGCGGTGGCCGCCATGATCAAGGAAGTGCTGGCCGCTAACACCATCAAGATGCCGATGCTGGCCATGCCTTTGCGTTTGATTCTGACGGGCCAGTTGCAGACCCCGGCCATCGATCAGGTGGTGGTGCTGTTCGGCCGCGAGACCGTGCTGGCGCGCCTGGCCAAGTGGCTGTAATCGCCGCTGCCGGATAACGATGAAATGACGGTGCGGAAACCGTGCCCTATGAAAACTTTGTCATGGGCGAAAAAGGGTATTTGCAGAGTGAAACTTCTTTGCTATACTCTTGTTTCTGCACCAACGGGGGTATAGCTCAGCTGGGAGAGCGCTTGCATGGCATGCAAGAGGTCAGCGGTTCGATCCCGCTTACCTCCACCAGCAGCAAAATCGCAGTCAGGTTTTGTTAGTCGTTGAAGTGGTGCAGTCGCTGTAGAAGTTCCGAGGTCCCCATCGTCTAGAGGCCTAGGACATCACCCTTTCACGGTGAGTACAGGGGTTCGAATCCCCTTGGGGACGCCAGGTAGTTGTGGTATAGTAGTGGCAGTTGTTTGTACTGATTGTTGTAAGTTCAGGCTGGTCAAAAGACGGGTTCTGGATGGAAAGCAAGTAGTGGAACAAAGTCGCCAAGTGCGGCTTTTATTATTTCTGCGCCCGGGGGGTATAGCTCAGCTGGGAGAGCGCTTGCATGGCATGCAAGAGGTCAGCGGTTCGATCCCGCTTACCTCCACCAACAGCGCAGAGGTAAAGTAGCAAAGGTAGTTCCAGGGTCCCCATCGTCTAGAGGCCTAGGACATCACCCTTTCACGGTGAGTACAGGGGTTCGAATCCCCTTGGGGACGCCAGTTCGGTCTGGTGTTGTTGGTAGCAAAAAGTAGTGGCAGTGTTTCTGCGCCCGGGGGGTATAGCTCAGCTGGGAGAGCGCTTGCATGGCATGCAAGAGGTCAGCGGTTCGATCCCGCTTACCTCCACCAATAGCGCAGAAGTCACATGGTAATCAAAGTCGCCCTGAGCGGCTTTTTTTACGTCCGCGAATTGATCGCCATGCCATCAAGAGAGTGTGGCGTAGGTCGGATTAGCGGCACGCGTAATCCGACAACACCACCGATCCAAATCAAAATCGCCATGTATGCAAGTTAATCTGGCATTTTTTCGCGCATGTTAAGCGGTATCGTCAGCCCCAGGCGCTATCTTCTGCCCTCATAGGGAGATCCATAAAATAATCTGCAAAATAAAACCCCCATCAGTTGATTTCACGAATTACCCCGTGCTATACTTCGCGCACGCTTTTTTGAGGGGCCAAGCAAAGCCTTCAACGAAGAGTCCGCTGAGAGTAAAGACAGCACAGGTCCCCATCGTCTAGAGGCCTAGGACATCACCCTTTCACGGTGAGTACAGGGGTTCGAATCCCCTTGGGGACGCCAGGATTTTTAGTGGTAAAGTAACTGCAGTGCTGAATCGGCCTGACAAGTCAGGCTTTTTTTGTTTCTGCAAGATTACTGTAGTGCCGGGTCAGGATGCGTAGCAGAGCATTCAGGACAGATTTCTGTCCCCATCGTCTAGAGGCCTAGGACATCACCCTTTCACGGTGAGTACAGGGGTTCGAATCCCCTTGGGGACGCCAGATTCGAGTAGCAAGCAAGTAGATAATAAGCAAGGCCGGATGCAAAACAGCGCATCCAGGACAGAGTTTCTGTCCCCATCGTCTAGAGGCCTAGGACATCACCCTTTCACGGTGAGTACAGGGGTTCGAATCCCCTTGGGGACGCCAGACCGGCTGATTCAGCCAACAACAAAGCCGCCTGGTCACAGTGCGGCTTTTTTGTTTTTCAATTCCACTATTCCGCTCCCATGCCACTTCCTGCCGACCGCGCCACCTCCCTCGCCATCTTCTGCAAAGTCGTCGACAACTACGGCGATATCGGCATCTGCTGGCGCCTGGCGCGCCAGTTGCAGCGCGAGCATGGGGTGGCTGTCAGCTTGTGGGTCGACGATCTCGTCAGTTTCAAGCGCATCTGTCCGCAGATCGATATATCGCTCGATATCCAACAGGCAGCCGATGTCACCGTGCGTCACTGGCGCGACCAGGACGGAAATTTCACACCGCAACAGACGGCCGATATCGTCATCGAATTTTTTGCCTGCGATATTCCGCCCGGGTATATCGCCGCGATGGCGCAGCGCCAGCCGCAACCGGCATGGCTGAACCTGGAAGGCCTGACGGCCGAAGAGTGGGTCGAAGGCTGCCACAAGCTGACGTCGCCGCGCCACGGCATGATCAAGCATTTTTTCTTTCCGGGCTTTACCGATAAAACCGGTGGCCTGTTGCGCGAGGCGGGGCTGGAAGAGCGGCGCCGGCGGTTCCAGTCCGATCCGGAGGCAATGCACGCCTTCCTGGCGCAGTTTGGCGTCACGCCGCAGGAGATGACGGCAAGCAAAGTATCGCTGTTCTGCTACCCGCATGCGCCGGTAGCCGAGCTGCTGGCCAGCTGGCAGGCTGGTGGCGAGCCCATGGTCTGTCTGGTGCCGGAAGGGGTGGCGTTCGACGCCGTTAGCGGCTTTATCGGCGCCGATGCCGTGGTGGGTGCGTCGCGCACGCAAGGCGCGTTGAGCGTGCGCGTGCTGCCTTTCGTGCCGCAGGATGAGTACGACCAATTGTTGTGGGCTTGCGACGTCAACTTCGTGCGCGGCGAGGATTCCTTCGTGCGCGCGCAGTGGGCCGGCAAGCCATTTATCTGGCATATCTATCCGCAGGATGAAAACCTGCATCACGTCAAACTGCGCGCCTTTTTGCAGCGCTATGCGGTGGACGCCGATGGCGTCATTGCCAGCCTGGCCGAGGCCAGCGAATACTGGAATGGCGCCAGCAAGGCCGAAGCTGGCTGGCCTGGCCTGTGGCCTGCATTGAGCGAGGACATGGCGCGCATCACGGCCAGAGCCGCCGATTGGCATGCGCAGATGCTCGGTAATGGCGAGCTGGCCGGCAACCTGCTGTCGTTTGCGCGCTTGCCACGGTAGGCGCTGGTGGAAAATTGAGGTAAAATGCCCGGTTATTTCTGACAGATTTTAAACCGATCAAACGCAAGCCTGCGGCGCCGATGGCGCACCGGCGGCAGATGGTCTTCATGCAACCCACTTTTTACGTACACTTCTATGAAACCCGCAAAAGAAATTCGTGTTGGCAATATCATCATGGTCGACAGCAAGCCTATGATCGTCTTGCGTTCTGATGTCAACGGTTCGAGCCGCACGGGCTTCACCTACAAATGGAAGATGAAAAATCTTCTGACCAACACCCCGATGGAAAACGTGTTCCGCGGCGACGACAAGTTCGACGTGGTCGTTCTGGATAAAAAGCCAGTGACCTACTCGTACTTCGCCGATCCGCTGTTCGTGTTCATGGACACCGAATACAACCAGTACGAAATCGAAGAAGAAAACCTGGGCGAAGCGCTGAACTACCTGAAAGATGGCATGGAATGCGAAGCCATTTTCTACGATGGCAAGGCCATCTCGGTTGAACTGCCAACCACCATCGCACGCCAGGTCGTGTACTCGGAGCCTGCGGTCAAGGGCAATACTTCGGGCAACGTCCTGAAAGAAGCCAAGATCGAAAACGCCATCGACGCACATCGCCACACCGTGCAAGTGCCACTGTTCGTGGCACAGGACGACGTCATCGAAATCGACACCCGCACCAACGAATACAAGCGCGTTGTCCGTAACTGATACGCCACCGCTGCGGTTCCAGAAAAACGCTATCTTCGGGTAGCGTTTTTTTTTTGCTTGAAATTAATTCTTTGTAACAATATTTCTGTGCAGGCACTGCTATGCTGTAATCTTGTTTTATTTTCAGCGTATCCGGATCTCCATGCTTGCCACCTTGCTGCTCAGCGCCGCCGTTACCGCCACTTCCCCTGTGTTCGACGAGACGCAGCTGTCCGGCAGCTGGGCCGAAAGCGTCAATGCCAACAGTGTCTGCGACGGCACGCGACGATTTTCGCGCATGCAATTGTCCGACGACCGGCAAAAACTGGCCATTTTCAACGACCGCACCTGGGTCAGCAAGCTGGGCGAAACCAACCGCTTTGCCGCCACCGTGCTGGCGGAAACCGAGCACAGCCTGACCCTGCGCTACGACAATGAAACCCGCCGCACGGCCAGCGGCAATCTGGTCGAGTGGCAACTGATCTTTGTCGCGCCGGGCGTCTTTCGCTGGCGCGAGGTGCATTGGCCCGAAGGCAAGGTCAACGGCGTGGTCGGCGTGCGCTGCGCGCTGTAAGAATCGCGCTGGGCCGGCTGCCGCGACTTTTTCAGCCCAGGCTGGCACCGCGCCATTCGCTCAGGTAATGCTGGGGCGTGCGCCCGAGGATGCGGCGGAACATGGCGGAAAAGGCGCTGGGGCTGGCGTAGCCGAGCGCATGGGCGATGGCGCCCACGCCTTCGCCACGGTCGAGCCGGCAAAATGCTTCGGCCAGGTGTACCTGCTGCAGCCATTGCCGGTAGTGCAGCCCCGTTTCGCGCGGAAACAGGCGGATCAGGGTGCGTGCACTGGCACCCGCTTCCTGCGCCCAGTCTTCGATGCTGCGCCGGCTGCCAGGGGCCGCCATGATGGCGGTGCAGACGGCCACCAGACGCCGGTCGCGCGGCCAGGGGATGGCGATCGGCACCGTGTCGGCCAGCGCCAGTTCCGACAGGATCAGGCTGGCCAGCCAGTCGCCGCGGCCGTTGATCTGGTAATGCACGTCTTCGTCCAGCAGCGCCAGGATCAGTTCGCGCAGCAGCCGGCTCACTTCGACCACCTTGCAGGCCGGGCCAAACACGGCGGCGGCCTGCGCATCGATATACACGGTGCGCATGCTGAGCGCGCTGAGGATATCGAGCTCATGCACGACGCCCACGGGGATCAGCAGGGCCCGGCGCGGCGGCAATATCCATACGCCGTGCTCGGTGGTCACGCGCATCACGCCTTCGGTGGCGAACAGCAATTGCGCGCGCACATGGCTGTGCGGCGGGGTGTAGGCGGCAGCGTCATATTGCCTCGACATCACCGCCACCGGGCGCGGCACATGCTGGTAGTCGCCGGAATTGCTGCTGCGTGTAAATGGCATGCCGTCGGCATCGGCCAGGGCAGCGTGGTTGGTCTGCATGGTTATTGTCACTTGGGCGACGATTATTGGAAGTATTCAGTTCGACGCCCATACTATACTGGCTTTTCTGCCGGCCCGTCCCAGGGGCTGCGCGATCCTGAAAGCACCATGCATACCACTACCGATACCCTGGCCACGCCCGTCACGGCGGCCAAGACCATTCCTTCTTCCCAGCAGCAATCCGGCCTGGCCATGCACATCCTGGGCGCCGTCGCCTTCGTGCACCTGCTTAACGACCTGATCCAGGCGCTGCTGCCGTCGATTTACCCGATGCTGAAAGCCGAGTTTGCCCTCAGCTTTACCCAGGTCGGCCTGATCACACTGACCTTCCAGTGCACGGCCTCGCTGCTGCAGCCATGGATCGGCCTGTACACCGACCGCCGTCCATTGCCGTTTTTGCTGCCGGTCGGCATGTGCTTTACCCTGGCCGGCGTGCTGATGCTGTCCGTCGTGTCGACCTTTCCCACCTTGCTGATCGCCTCCGGCCTGATCGGCGTGGGATCGTCGACTTTCCACCCGGAAGCCTCGCGCGTGGCGCGCATGGCCTCGGGCGGGCGCTACGGCTTTGCGCAGTCGCTGTTCCAGGTCGGCGGCAATGTCGGCTCGGCGCTGGGCCCGCTGCTGGCGGCGTTGGTTATCGTCGGTCGTGGCCAGGGCAATATCGCCTGGTTCAGCCTGCTGGCGGTGCTGGCGATAGCCGTGCTCTACAGTGTCAGCCGCTGGTACAGCGGCCACCTGGCCAGTTACAAGCCCAAGGCCGGTGGTCACGGTCCTAACCTGTCTCGCAACAAGGTGATGGGCGCCCTGGCCGTGCTGGCGCTGCTGGTGTTTTCCAAATATGTCTACATGGCCAGCCTGTCGAGCTATTACACCTTTTACCTGATCGACAAATTCCACCTGACCATCGGCGCGGCCCAGCTGTACCTGTTCCTGTTCCTGGCCGCCGTTGCCGCCGGCACCTTCATGGGTGGCCCGATCGGCGACCGCATCGGCCGCAAGCGCGTGATCTGGATCTCGATCCTGGGCGCCGCGCCGTTCACCCTGCTGCTGCCCTATGTCGACCTGTTCTGGACCGCCGTGCTGACAGTCATCATCGGCTTCGTGATCTCGTCCGCGTTTTCGGCCATCGTCGTGTTTGCGCAGGAACTGGTGCCGGGCAAGGTCGGCATGATCGCCGGGATCTTCTTTGGCCTGATGTTCGGCGTGTCCGGCATCGCCGCCGCAGCGATGGGCCATATCGCCGATATTTCGGGCATCGCCTATGTCTACAAGATCTGCTCCTACCTGCCGCTGCTGGGTATCCTGACGGTGCTGCTGCCGCATATCGAACAGGCGCCGAAAAAATAAAGGGGCTTGGGCTAATGGCGTTCAGTTAAGCTGTCCGGCGCATGTCACTGCGTAAGACATAAAAAATGGCGGGCCGGAGGCGCGAGCCTGAGAAAATGCCGATGGCGGCGTTGCAGCTCCTCGCCGCACATGCGTACTGTCTTCGTCGCTGCGCCTTGCCCTCGACATTTTTCAGCCTCGCTTGGCCCGGTGGGCCTGTGCGGGCGACTGGTTTTTAATCCGTTTCGCAGGTTTACTGGGGAGCGCAGGGACACTAACCGAACGGCATCAGGCCTTGGGCGGGCTTGACGGAGCGGCAGGCTTCATGCGATAGTCAATCCCATGAACAACTCCATCCTCCATCCAGTATCGATCACCGGCGCCGCTGCCGCGCTGTGTCGTTGTACCTGGCCCCGCGAGGATGCGGCCCGGCGCCGTTAAATTTTTTCTTCCTCATTCGATGGCCACAGTGTTGAAAAACCTGTGGCCATTTTCTTTTGCCGCCCCACTTTTGAAAGTCCCGCATGACACTTCATTTGTACGACACGTATAGCCGCAGCCTGCGCCCGTTCAAGGCCATCGAAGAAGGCAAGGCGGGACTGTACGCCTGCGGCCCCACGGTTTATGACTACGCCCACCTGGGCAACCTGCGCACCTATCTGTTTGTCGACGGGCTGCGCCGCGCGCTGGCCTTCAATGGCCATGAGGTGCGGCATGTGATGAACATCACCGACGTCGGCCACCTGACGTCCGACGCCGATACCGGCGACGACAAGCTCGAAGCGCGCAGCGTCCGCAGCGGCAAGTCGGCGTGGGAGCTGGCGGCGCAGTTCACGCGGGCGTTCGAAAGCGACCTGGCCTTGCTGAACATCCTGCCGCCCACCGTCTGGTGCCGCGCGACCGACCATATCGCTGAACAGATCGCGTTTATCCTGGACCTCGAAGCGAAGGGTTTTACCTACCGCACGCAAGACGGCCTTTATTTCGACACCACGCGCCAGGCCGACTACGGCCAGCTGGCGCGCCTGAACCGCGACGGCCTGCAGGCCGGCAAGCGGGTGGAGCTGGGCGACAAGCGCGATATCTGCGACTTCGCGCTGTGGAAGTTCAGCGGCACGCCGGGCCAGCGGCAGATGGAGTGGGACAGCCCCTGGGGCCTGGGCTTTCCGGGCTGGCATATCGAGTGCTCGGCGATGGCCGAAAAGCACCTTGGCGCGTATTTCGATATCCATTGCGGCGGCGAAGACCATGTGGCGGTCCACCACAGCAACGAGATCGCCCAGACGCAGGCGCGCCACGGCACGCGCCTGGCCAACTTCTGGCTGCATGGCGCCTTTTTGAAAACGCAGGATGCGAAGATGTCGAAGTCGTCGGGCGACTTTCTGCGCCTGCAAAGCCTGGTCGAGCAGGGCGTCGACCCGCTGGCCTACCGCTACCTGTGCCTGGGCGCCCACTACCGCAGCAGCCTCAATTTCAGCGACGAGGCGCTGCGCGCGGCGGCCAGCGGCTTGTCACGCTTGCGCACGCTGGTGCATGGCCTGGGCCAGGCGGAGGGCGGTGCCGATGCCGAATGGCTCAAGAAGTTCGCCGCCCCCGTCAACGACGACCTGAACTTTCCGCGCGCGCTGGCGGTGCTGTGGGAACTGCTGAAAAGCGCGCTGCCCGATGGGGTCAAGAAGGCGACCGTGCTGCGCATGGATGATGCGCTGGGGTTGGACCTGGCCAACTGGCAGCCGGCGGTGGTGGCGGTTCCTGAGCAGGTGCGGCAGTGGATGGAGCAGCGCGAGGTGGCGCGCAAGCAGCGGCGCTGGAGCGATGCCGATGGCTTGCGGGCGCTGGTGCGCGAGGCGGGGTATGACATCGAGGATACGCAGGACGGGCCGGTGGCGCGCAGGATATCGTTGGCAAGGCCTGGCTGAAATATGGTTCAAGCGAATCGCGGACGGGCTGGCCAATTTGGCAAGGTACAATCATCATCTCTCGTCTGCCGGAACGGTACCTGCATGGATATGTTCTACAAAAGCCTGATGTATTTTCCGGTGATGCTGTTATTTACCTTCTGTCTGAAATTCGCCGCCAGGCTGATGCGCCGCGTTAGCGTCAGCTGGCGTCATTGTTTCCTGTATTCGCTGGCCCTGGCGAGCGTGACGACCTGCGCCAATCTCACCGGCCTGACCCTGTCCACGCTGTTGCCTCACAAGCTGGCACCGACCGTGATACTGTGCTGGCCGATCGTTACTTGCGCCGGGTATTTCCAGCGTTACGCGACCCGCAGCAATGGCTTGCCTGCGGGGTGGCTGCTCGCCACGGCGTTGAGCGTTCTGGCCTATGTAGCGGGTGCCGTGCTATTTGTCTTCCTGCTGTTTGGCTTGCCAATGATGTTGTGAATCCGGCGCCACGCGGGCATTACGCCTCGATAAAGCGCATCTTGAAGCTGCGGCCCTTGATATTGCCAAAATCGCGGCCCAGCGGGTTGCCGTTGTTCAGGCGCTTGAAGGCCGCTTCGGCCACCGTGCGCTCCAGCGCCACATAGGTCATGAACTCGAACACATTGATCTTGCCGACCTGTTCCTTGGTCAGTTTGGCGTCGCCGGTCAGGGCGCCCAGCAGGTCGCCCGGGCGCAGCTTGTCCTTCTTGCCGCCCATGATGCACAGCGTGACCATCGGCGCCGGCAGCGCTTCCGTGCCGTCGTCTTCCGGCAGTTCTTTCAGCTCGTGCCACTCGACGGCGCTGTTCTGGTACTGCTCGATCAGCTTGACCCATTTCTTTTCGTTCGGCGCGCACAGCGACAGGGCCAGGCCCTTCTTGCTGCCGCGGCCAGTGCGGCCGATGCGGTGGATATGCACTTCGGTGTCTTTCGACACGTCGACGTTGATCACCGCGCCCAGGTCCGAGATATCGAGGCCGCGCGCGGCGACGTCGGTGGCGACCAGGATGGAGCAGCTGCGGTTGGCGAACAGCACCAGGATCTCGTCGCGCTCGCGCTGTTCCAGTTCGCCGTACAAGGCCAGCGCCGAGAAGCCCTGCTGGCGCAGTTCCTCGGCCAGTTCGCGGCAATGCACCTTGGTGTTGCAGAACGCCAGCGTGGACTCGGGCTTGAAATGCTTGAGCAGTTTGCCCACCGCGCTGTTGCGCTCGTCGAAGCCGATTTCATAGAAGCGCTGCTCGATCTTGTCGTTGTCGTGCTGCGCCTGCACCGTCACTTCCAGCGGATTGACCAGGAAAGAGGCGGTGGCGCGGCGGATATCTTCCGGATAGGTGGCAGAGAACAGCAATGTCTGGCGGCGCGCCGGGCAGGCGCTGACGATGCCGGCGATTTCTTCGTAAAAGCCCATGTCGGTCATGCGGTCGGCTTCATCGAGCACCAGCGTTTGCACGTGGTTCAGGTTGATGGTGCCGCGCCCCAGGTGGTCGCGCAGCCGGCCCGGCGTGCCGACCACGATATGCGCGCCGTGTTCCAGCGAGGCGATCTGCGGGCGCATCGGCGCGCCGCCCGTCAGGGTCAGGATCTTGATATTGCCGGCCGCGCGCGCCAGGCGGCGCAGCTCGTTTGCCACCTGGTCGGCCAGTTCGCGCGTCGGGCACATGACCAGACCCTGCACGGCGAACCAGGCGGGATTGAGCTTGTGCAGGATGCCGATGCCGAAGGCGGCCGTCTTGCCGCTGCCGGTTTTTGCCTGCGCGATCAGATCGCGTCCGTCGAGCACCGCCGGCAGGCTTTGCGCCTGGATGGTGGTCATCTCGTGATAGCCGAGCGAGTCGAGGTTGGCCAGGAAAGCGGGTGTCAGCGGCAGGCTGGAAAAGGCGGTGGTGGCCGTGCTGGTGGTGTCGGTGTCGGTGATGGTTGTCATGGGCGTAGCCGGTAAAAACTGGGTGGGATGGGCACAGTCTACAGGCGTTCTACGCCCTTGTGCGGGAGGTGTTGCGGGTGGTGCTGGCGGCAAACAGCCGCCGTCTTGTTTCAGTGATCGGGCGCCCAGATCGGCAAGCCGGTCAGGTCCAGGCCTTCGTCGCGGTTCCAGACGGGCAGGCCGGACGCATCGGTCGGTTCCAGCAGTTCGAGCTGCACCTGCTTCAACGCCGCCTTGCGCACGCGCGGGCGGCGCTGCGGTTCGGGCGCAGCCTCGGTCGTCGCGGGCGCGTCAGGCGCTGGCGGCGGGCCGAAACCTGGCAAGTCGATGGTGGCGTTGTCTTTTTTATCTCTCATTTCTGAACCTCTGGTCCCCGTCCGCGCAAGGCCGTGGCCGGGGAGCGGACAACAATCTGTCCGCTGTATCTATGCTTGCAACGCCTGCGCCACAAAACAAAAGCCCGGCTACTGGAGTCGGGCTCATGGTGCGGCTATCGCCAGGAATACCTCTCCTGCGGATTTAAGTGCGGCACGCAGTGTATCACAGGCGTGCCGCGGCGTGGGAGCGCTGGTGACGCTTTAGCGGAAGCTCAGCGCGCCCGTCAGGTCGCCCGGCGGCAGCGCGCCGCGCGCGGCAAACGCATCGTTGCGCACTTTCAGCCCTTCGAGCAGCGGCAAGTCGTGCAGGCGCGTGATCAGGCGCAGGATGGACGTGGTGTCGTAGAAGCTGTGATCGACCGTGCCTTTCTTCGCGAACGGCGAGACGACGAGGGCAGGAATGCGCGTGCCCGGACCCCAGCGGTCGCCTTTCGGCGGCGCCACGTGGTCCCACCAGCCGCCGTTTTCGTCGAAGGTGATCACCACGATCATGTCCTTCCACTGCGGCGATTCCTTCAAATGCTGGATCACGTTGGCCACGTGCTGGTCGCCCGATTCGATGTCCGAATAGCCGGCATGCAGGTTCAGATTGCCCTGCGGCTTGTAGAAGGTCACCGCTGGCAGCTTGCCCGCCACGGCGGCGGCCAAAAACTTGTTCGAGATCGGGCTGTCGCCGGTGCCGCCGTCGCGCAGGTGCTCGGCGCGCGCGGCGGTACCCGGCGCGAACTGCCTGAAGTAGTTCAGCGGCTGGTGGTGGAACTGGAAGTTCGGCTTGCTGCCGCCGCCCTTGTGCTCGAGCGCGGCTTGCCAGCCGCCGCCATACCAGGCCCAGCTCACGCCCTTGCGCGACAGCAGGTCGCCGATGGTGTCATAGGTCTGCGGCGGCAGGGTGTTGGCGTCGGCCGGATCGGCATGCAGCGGGTCGCCATCAAAGGCGGGGCGGATATAGCTCGGCTGGTACGGCGGCGCCATGGTGTTGACGGCATAGCCGTCCGGGGTAATCGCGCCGTCGTTGACGTATTTCGGCTTGCCGTCCAGCGCCGACGCCGGGCAGTCCTCGGCGATCGCCAGGCGCACGCCCTGCGGGCCGTCGGACAATACCGCGATCTTTTTCTTCGCCGCCGTCTTGCTGGCGTTGAAGTATTCGTTGGCGCGGCCCGTCACCAGGAACTGGTGATTCATGTACGAGCCGCCAAAGGCCGCCATGAAGAAGTTGTCGCACAAGGTGTACTGTTCGGCGATCTGCCACAGGTTGAGGTTTTTCGACGTCTCGCCGTAGTGGCCCATCACCAGCCCGCCACTGTCGGCCCAGGCGGCAAAGCCGTCGTTCTTGCCGCCGTTGATCTGCATCTGGTTGTTGTAGAAGCGGTGCACCAGGTCGCGCGTGATGATGCTCTCGGGCAGGGGCTTGCCGGCCGCGTCGCTCAGCTTGTAGGGCGCGTTGGCCAGGCCCGCAATCTGGTCTTCCTTGATCAGGTAATCGATGCCGCCGACATTCTGCTGGTCCGGCACCAGGCCGCCCCAGATCTTCGGCAGGGTGGCCAGCGGCTGGCCGTTGCGGTCCAGTTGCCGCGCCTGTTCGGTGGTGACTGCGGACAGCGGCGCGCTGGTGCCGGGGAAGTTGGCGAACAGATTGTTGAAGCTGCGGTTTTCCAGGTAGATCACGACCACGCTCTTGACGTGCGCCTTGAGCTTGGCGTCGAGCGAGCCCTTGACCACCGACGGTTTTGCCGCCGCCATTGCCGGCAGGCCGCTGCTGGCCAGGCCGACCGCGGTGGCAGCCTGGAAGATGCGGCGGCGCGCGGGATTGGCTGGCAGGTCGGTGGACGGGGCTTGCGGGTCGTTGGGTTTCACACGGATCTCCGGAGTAAACATCAAAGGAGAAATTGTAGCAGCTTGCATCCATAGGCTGATGCTTCAGCCTATGGATGCGGTTTCAGATGATCGTGCCGGGGAGGGAGGTGGTGCGTGGCTTCAGAACTGGTAGCGCAGATTCAGCGCCGCATTGCGCCCCTGGCCGAACATGCCCGAATACCACCAGTCCGAGACCGACGCCGTGTATTTTTTATCGAGCAGATTGCCCACGTTGAGCGTGGCCGACAGTTTGTCGTTCACGTCGTAGCGCGCCATCAGGCTGGCCACGGCATAGCTCTTCTGCTCCCAGCGCAAGGTGCGTCCGATCTGCCACGCGTCGACGTTCGAATACACGGTGTTTTGCCAGTTCACGCCGCCGCCCACCGTCAGGCGATGCAGCTCGCCCGGCAGGCGATAGGTCGTCCACAGCTTGACCAAGTGGCGCGGGAAGGTGGTCTGGATGACTTTGCCGGCATGGTTGCTGGTGGCGCTGTACGACCACGAGGCCGACACATTCCAGTCGCGGCTGAGGGCGCCCGTCGCTTCCAGGTCCAGGCCCTCGGTCCTGGCACCCTTGACGGTGCGGTAGGCGGCGTCCCGGGTGCCGGGCACGGTGTAGCCAGGGTCCGATTCCGACAGGTTTTTCTGGCGGATCTGGTACAGGGCCAGCGCCGTGTTCAACTGGCCGTCCAGCCACGCACTCTTGATGCCCGCCTCGAACGTCTTGCCCTCGCGCGGCGCCAGCAAGGCGCCGTTGCGGTCCTGCGCCGCCTGCGGCTGATGGATGGTCGAGTAGCTGGCATAGGCCGTATGTGCGTTGTTGATCTCGTAGACCAGGCCGCCGTAGGGCGTGAAGACCCGTTTTTCTTTCGCCGGCGTAGCGCTGTAGTAGCCGATGGTGGGCGCGTGCGTCACATAGTTTTCGTCATAGCGCATCACCTTCGCGCCGGCGATGAATTTCAGCTGGTCCGACACGGCAAAGCGGCCGGCCGCATAGGCGCTGGCCTGGCGCCGCGTGCTGTCATAGGTCACATAGCGTGCGCCATACACGGGCGCCACATTGCGGTTCCAGGTATATAGATTGGCCGGCGTGTCCTGCAGGTTCCAGTCGAATCTGCCGTCGGTCATGCTCTGGAACTGGTGGTAATCCATGCCCAGCACCAGTTCGTGCTGGCGGCCGAACATCGTCACCGGGCCGCTCACCTTCATATCGGCGCTATTCACTTTCAGATGGTAGTTGCGCGCATTGGCGTTCAGCAGCAGGCCGTCGCCGCTCGCCTGGTCAGCAAAGGTGTCGCTCACGCTCAGGTACACCGAGCGTTCGTCCTGCGAGGAGTTGAGGTGGTTGGCGGCGACCTTCAGGGTCCATGCGTTGCCCAGCTGGTGTTCGAGCGCGGCAAAGACATCGGTCGAATTGGTGGTGAAGCGATTCGACGGCGCGGCCGGAGTGAAGGAGCGCGGCAGGTCGGTCATCTGGCCGTTGCTGTAAAAGATGGGAAAGCCCAGGTAGGACATCGACCCCTTCGAGCGGTTGCGCTGGTGCGTCAGGCCGGCCGTCAGCAAGGTGCCGGGCGCCAGGTCGGCTTCGAGCACGCCGTAGATCACGTTTTTGTTGCGGCTGTAGGCGTCGATGGCGCTGTCGCCATCTTCCACCACCGCCACCGCGCGGCCGCGCAAGGTGCCGGCCGCATTGAGCGGGCCGCCAGCGTCGAGCATGGCGCGCCTGTCGTTCCACGAACCGATGCCGCCTTCGGCCTTGACCCGGGTTTGCGCCGTCGGCTTTTTGCGCACCATATTGATGGCGCCAGATGCGTCACCGGCGCCCGTGGTCAGGCCGGAGGCGCCGCGCAGGACTTCGACGCGGTCATACAGCGCCATGTCGGCCAGGCTTTGCGAGGGCAGGGCGTTCAGGCCCAGGTTTTCCGAGTGGGTGCTGACGCCATCGAGCTGGTAATTGGTGATCGAATAGCCGCGCGAGGTAAACCCCGTGCGCTCGCTGCCCAGGGAGAACAGGGTGATGCCCGGCGTTTGCGCCATTGCCTGCGCGATGGTGGTGATGCCCTGGTCTTCCATGCGCTGCCTGGTGATCACGCTCACCGATTGCGGCGTTTGCCTGATGCTCAAGCCCAGCGGCGTGGCCGCTGGCGAGCCCGCCGTCGAGACATATGCGCCGCTGCCTTCGGTGGCGTCCTGCTGCGCCATGACCGACACTTCCGGCATGGTCGACAGCGCCTGCTTTTCCGCCGCGACGGCCGCCGTGCGCAGCGCATAGCTGCCGCTGGCGCTGCGTTCGGCTCTCAGGCCGGTGCCGGCCAGCAGGCCGTTCAGGGCCGACTGCACGCCGTGGCGGCCATGCAGGCCGCTGGTGGCCTTGCCCTGGGTTTGCCCGGGCGTGAAGCTGAGGATCACGCCGGACTGGCTGGCCACCTGGCGCAGTGCGGCAGCCAGGTCGCCGGCCGGCACCTTGAAGTCGTGCACGGCCTGCTGCGCGCTGGCGTCAAGCACCTGCGCCTGGACGGCGGCGGGGTTGAACAGCAGCAGGGCGGCGCCGAACAGGGCGAGGTGGATGGCGTGCGCCATCGGCGTGCGTTTGGAAGCGATAAAGGAGGACATGGTTACCTTGTGATTGAGTCGTCGAATGCCTTGCCTTTACGGGTCACGCGAGAGTCGATAACGGGTAATCTTTTTTTCACGGTTGCTGATGTTGTCGGATTGCGGCCGTTGGCCTGATCCGGCCTACGCCCTGGCGCGCACCCGAAGACGGTTGGTAGGTCGGCTTAGCGCGCAGCGCGTAAGCCGACAGCACGTGCCTGCACCCGCACCCAGAAACGCGTGCGAAAGTGGATCTGCACCGGCAGCGAGTTCGGCAGCGACAGCAGCACCGCTTCCGTGTCCTGCAGCGGAAACACGCCGGAAATGCGCAGGCCGGCCACCCCATCGTCGCAGCCGAGCAGGCCGTGGCGGTAGCGACCCAGCTGGCGCAGGAAGTCGCCGAGCGGCATGCCGTCGGCCAGCAGCAGTCCCTGGCGCCAGCCCCAGATATCGCTTGATACGGCTTGCGCGGCGTCGACACGCTGCGCCGTCATGCTGGCGCCCTGGCCGGCCTCGATCAAACGGCTGGCGTGGCCGTCGCGCGCCGTCGCGCGTACCGTGCCCTGTTCGACGGCGACGACGGTGTGCGTGTCTTCCTGGCGCACCGAGTAGCGCGTGCCGAGCGCTTTGGCCTGGCCGTGCATGGTGTCGACCAGGAAGGGGCGGTACGGCCGGCCGTGTTCCTGGGCGGTGGTGATGAAGACTTCGCCCCTGACGAGTTCCAGGCGCCGCTCGCTGGCGCTGTAATGCAGGTTGACGGCGCTGTCGGTGTTCAGGTGCAAACGGCTGCCGTCGGCCAGCAGCAGTTCGCGGCGCTGGCCGACGCCGGTCGACAGGTCGGCCAGCGCGGTGCGCGCGGGCTGCGTGCGCAGGCCCAGCGCGCCGCTGGCGCCGAACGTCGCCAGCACCATGGCCAGCTTGAGCCCTTGCCGGCGCGCGCCAGGGCGCCGTGCCAGTGCCTGGCGGCCGGCCTGCGCATCGAGCTGCCGGAAGCCGCCGCTGACTTTTTCGATATGGGTCCAGGCCCGCTCATGGTCGGGGTGCTGGGCGCGCCAGCTGGCCCAGGCCTGCTGCTCCGCCTGGGTTGCCTCGCCGCTCATGATGATGCTCAGCCATTCGGCCGCCTGCATGGCGATGTGCAGGTCGATCGGCTGGCCGCCCGCATGGACCTGCTGGGAAGTCTTCCGCACGTCAGGGTGCCGCAAAATCGGGTACGGCAAAAAAGCACAGCAGATTGGCTTTGCTCAGGTACTTTTTGACCGAATGCGTGCTGGTGGCAAGTTCAGCAGCAATCTCGGCATAGCTCATGCCTTCCAGATGCGCCATCAGGAACGCCGAGCGGGCTTTCACGGACAACTTGCCCAGCGCGCGGTCGATCCGCTGCAGCGATTCGAGCACGATGCTCATGCTTTCCGGCGATGGCGCGCTGGCCTGCGGCAGGTGCAGCAGGGCCTCGATATACGCGCGCTCGAGTTCTTCGCGCCGGCAATGGTTGGCCAGCAGGCGCTTGGCGATGGTGGCGAGGAAAGGACGAGGCGCGATGATGTCGTCGCAGCGGCGCGCCACCAGCACCTTGATGAAGGTATCCTGCGCCAGGTCGCCCGCCAGCCCCGCATCGTGCAGGCGGTGCTTGAGCCAGCGCAGCAGCCAGCCGTGATGCTCGCTGTAGAGCGTCTGGAAGTCGGACTGCGGAGGATGGACGGACAGCATGGGCGCAGCGAGATCTAAATGAGAATTGTTCTCATTGTAGCGCAGCAGCCAGCGCCAGGCAATCGGCAGTCGCGCCGCGTTGTGCAAACACCACTGGCGCATGCCTTGAAGTTTCTTGATGGCAAGCATTGATGTGCGAAAATGGCCGCTGACGATGTTTGCGGAGCAAAAAATGATGTGGTTGGTAGGTGCTATCCTGTTGGTCCTGATCGCCGCATTCCTGTGGATGGCTTTTTTTTATCGCGTGCATGCAATGTCGCGCCAGGCGCAATTGCTGAACTGGCTGGAAATCGGCCGCGTATCGAATCCCGCCGGCGGCAAGGATATCTTGCTGGCCAGGAACGAGCGCAACTCCAAGATCGACTGGCGCACCGGCGAAGTATGGCTGGTCAACCCCAAGGTGGCCGAGCCGTTCGCCGATTACCTGGCCGTCGAGCGCTGGCTGGCGGTGCATGATGCGCCCGAGCTTGAGCCCGAGCTTGATCCGATCGCTGCGCCGCCACCCTTGCCCGAAGAGGAGGACGTGGTGGAAGTCGTGGTCCCGGCAGGCGATACCTTGCCCCCGTTCCGGCAGAAGGTCGAGGACTGCCTGGCCAAGGCCGACGGCGGCCAGGACCTGGTCGACACCAAGCAGGCTTTCGAGGCGGGCAGCGCGGCCTTCCTCGACGCGGGAACCGAACTGTGCACGGCCGCGCTCGAATGCACTGTGCCACCGATGATGGTCGCCACCTTCTATATCAGCGCCTTTGCCGCACTGTCCGACGCCGCCGGCGAAGACAAGCTCGACCGCGTCACCGCCAGTTTGCAGGCGGCGGCCAGGCAGATACGGATGATGGAGCAGGGGTAGGCACAAAGCAGGGGGGCGGAATGCAAAAAAGGCTGATCGCGCGATCAGCCTTTTTCTGTATTGGTTGCGGGGACAGGATTTTTTGCACTCTTGTGCAAGTCGTTGAATCTCAAAGGCTTTTTTTTTGTCCCCGCTCGCTCAGTGTCACACAGAGAGCAACACCAATGGCCATTCTTGCCCCACGCC
>NZ_LOCQ01000040.1 GCF_001677885.1 Janthinobacterium psychrotolerans
CCACCGGCGCCGGCAAATCATGGCTGGCCTGCGCGCTGGCGCAGTACGCCTGCCGGCGTGGATACTCGGCGATCTACCAGCGTGTACCGCGCTTGCAGGAAGAACTGCGCATCCGGCACGGCAGCGGTGCCTTCGGCAAATGGCTGCTGCAACTGGCCAAGACCGACGTCCTGGTGCTCGACGACTGGGGCATGGGGACCATCGACAGCATGACGCGCTCGGATCTGCTGGAGATCATCGACGACCGCGCCGGCAACAAGGCCACCATCATCACCAGCCAACTGCCGGTCGAACACTGGCATGCATGGATCGGCGATGCCACCATCGCCGACGCCATCCTGGACCGCGTCATGCAGCGCAACCACCGCTTCACGCTGACCGGCGACTCGCTGCGTGCTCAGCGACCTAAAACAGCCAAAAAGGAGAAAAATATCGACCCATCGTGACCGCAGGGATTAGAATTTGACCGCGTAACGCCATCCGCTGCGCAGCGGTCACGTTCGCCGGAATGGCTGGTCACGTTCGCCGGAATACGCACGGATTAAGCTGTGCCAGCCGTATCGGGCTCAGACCAAGGGCAAGGTCGAGCGCTTCAACGGCTACCTGCGCAGGTCGTTTTACGTGCCGCTGGCAAGCCGGCTTGGCCAGAGTGGTTTGCAGCTCGATGTCGTGACTGCGAACGCTGAGGTAACACGTTGGCTGAGCGAGGTCGCCAACGAGCGGGTGCACGGCACGACGCAGGAGAAACCGGCCGAGAGGATGACAAAGGAAGTGCTACACCTGCAGGCACTGACAGCACCATGGCGGGGCGACATCGCTGCTGCACGACCGCAGGCGGCGACACCGGAACCGCTGGTGCCGCGCCCGGCGATCGTGATCGAGCGCATCGCCGAAGTGGCACCAGCCCAGCACCCGTTGGCGGTCTATGAACAGCTGCTGATGAACGTTACGCAGGGAGTGGCAGCATGAACCTGCAACACGAACGCATCACGCAATTGTGCGAGGCGCTCAAGCTGTCGTTCGTGGGGCAAAGCTACGGTGCAGCGGCCCAGCAGGCGGCCAAGGACGAGATGGCGTACAGCGACTTCCTGGAGGCCCTGCTGCGTGAAGAAATGGCAGGACGGACAGTACGTAAGCAGACCATGATGACGCGCCTGGCCGGCTTCCCGGCAATCAAAACACTGGAGCAGTTCAACTATGACTTCGCCAAGGGCGTCAAGCGCAGCCAGATTGAGGAGTTAGCCGGACTGGGCTTCATCGAGCGTAACGAGAACGTGGTGCTGGTCGGACCGAGCGGCGTGGGAAAAACCCACTTGGCCATGGCGTTAGGTTACAAGGCTACCCAGGCTGGCATCAAGACGCGCTTCATGACGGCGTCGGACTTGCTGCTAACGCTCACAACGGCGCATGCCCAAAACAGTTTGAAGACGGTGATGCACCGAGCCATCAAGGCGTACCGGCTGCTGATCATTGATGAAATTGGCTACCTGCCGATGAACCGTGAGCAGGCCAACTTGTTCTTCCAGGTGATCGCGGCACTGTACGAAAAAGGCAGCCTGATCGTGACAAGCAACCTGCCGTTCGGCCAATGGGATGCCACGTTTGCCCAGGACGCGACGTTGACGGCAGCGCTGCTGGATCGCTTGCTTCACCACGCGCACATCGTGCCGATTGCCGGCGAAAGCTACCGGCTCAAGCACCAGCGGCAAGCCGGCACCGTCAAAGGTATTAGCGTTGCGAAGGATGGCTGAGCGAGTTATGAAAAGAGTGAAAATCCAGCGCGTGCTGGTGACGGAGGTGTATCAGTTTTAAATCGCTGCGAGGGCCAAAACTGTATCAGTTTTAAATCGCTGTTGACAGCGGGGTGACACCATAGTCCTTAAGCACAATCCCGCGCGTCGACTCGGCATTGATCAGGGCTGGTCGCACCCAAACAACCTTGCGTTCGAGTTGGCGCAGGTGACCACGCCGCAAATGCATTCGCGGGCTCGCATGTTGGCCGCCGGCGTTTCCTCGGCCATGAACACTGCGTTCCTCTGTCAATTCAAGCACCTTGTACGAAAAGAACGGCTGCTTGCCACTAGCTCGACGCTTCTTGTTGATTGAAGCTGTCGGTTCGATATCAGAGGTCGAGACATTGGCACAGTTGACCACGCTGCAAGCCTGGATAAGCACCATCACCTCATCGCTAGCGTCTAATATAATTTGTGCATCCGCCTTTGCGCGGCTACCGTAGGTGGCTATAGCTCTTTCATAAAACTCAGGCAAAATCGGAAACGGTTCGGAACGGAATTGCTTCGATTTCTCGTGCGACTGGCCAACCGCAATTTTCGCTGCGTTGGCTATCCTGGAGGCAGGCATAGCATCACCAAGGTCCAGGCTACTAAGTTCGCAGCCGTAAGGAACAAACGCGCCACCTAGCGCGACCGTCCACTTCTTGTGCTCCGGCCCCCAATAAATAGGTAGAACGAAAACGCCACCTTCTTCAAATGCGTCGAGCAGACTATTAAGTCCCGGCAGGGGTTCGAACTGCCGCGCATCCCAGCACAGGGCAATACGCTTCGTCATTGGAGATTGCCTGAAATCACCGATGTACTCCGGTCCCTCCCGCTCCTTGTCCCAAGGCACCTCGAACGCGACGCATGGGAAGGGCAATCGTATCAAATCGAGGTGAGCCTGACGCACTTCATCCGGTTCAACCAAATTGCAGCAGTTAGGGAGAATAAATTTCACGCTGGTTTGCAGCATTGAAATCAGGCGATACAGCACACTCGCGGAGTGGGGCATCGCATGCTGCAGCATGGTAGCAGTCTCTCTCAAATCCTCAACCGCATGCGCGCAGTAGTTCAGGCTTTGGATTTGATCGCTCTTCACACTCATTTGGATACCTTTCAACTCATCATTCATGACAGTGGTATCGGAGTTCGAATGGCCACAAAATTTTTGCAATATGGATCAGCATCTTCATCCCGTCGCGCGACTGGTGACTCGTCTACGCGGACAGAAGCCCTGTATGCGCGCAAGAACGAAGTTGCCTAGGCCTTTTCGCAGCATAGCACTCGCGCCTTGGCGTTACTAGATCGGCTCTTCATACCTAAAGAAACCTGTCCTCGACCGCTATCGCAGCTGCTTAATGCGCTCTTGGAGAGCCAAGGCTGCTGGGATATTCAGAGCTGCAAGTGGAGCAGCTATATCGAGAAGTGCCTGTCGTGCATGAACATTCTGCGACAGTGCATGCGCATCGGTACTCACTGCCGTCGCCACCAGCTCCACCAATGCCTGCCCCGTGCCTTCACGGTACCAGCGATTGGGAAGGTCGCATTCCTTCAGCACGGCGGCGAACCAGAGAAGTCCGTCAAGCCGCAGTGGGGAACCAAATTCTGTGGTCAGGAAGTGGCAGAAACGTGTGATGCATTCTTCATCGCGGACTAGGTGCGTCGCAGCCCAGTTTTTGTAGAGATCGCTCATGCGCAGAGCCCCGCCCGGTCTAAGTCTAGCCAGTGCATGCTCGTTCCCGAAACCAAGCAGGTCGCAAATTAGGCGCTCACCGTAGAACCAGAGTCCAGGTTGAGACCAGTCGGCTACGAGTCCGTATTCTACGGTCGCCCGCCAAACGCGCTCGAATGCCTCCAAGTCATCAACTTCTCCGAGACGTAAGAACATGCCGCGAATGAAGTGCTGCAGCGCATAATGTGCGGCCGGACCGTGGGTGAGAACAGGCTCCCAAATCGCGCGCCCATCCCCTGCGGGCGCTGTGATGGACAGGGCTGCGAGCTTCAATAGAATGTCATAGCCGATGTCCTGGCTTGGCAACTCGTACTCCCCGTCCGTCTTTTGGCGGGCCTTGGCCCGGGTCACATCGTAATCCCATATGCGTAGCACCAAGCGAGTGTCGAGGTCGTGATCGCCAGTGCCACTGCCTTCGACGAGCCAGTTAAACAGGACATCGAGCAAGTGACCATCTAGCAAACCACCCCGTTCACGCTCCGGCTTTCCGCCCCAAATCTGTTCGTCGGCATCATAGAGCCGCATCCGGCGCCGGAAGTCCAAGCGTTCACGACCCGCAGCCACACGCTTGAAGTCGATGTCATCCGGCGTCGCCTGCGGTCCACGCAGCGGAAAGCGCCGCAGCCGCGCAAGCCACGCAGCCCAGACACGCTCCGGGCCGTCGCCATCACCGTGGTGCGGAACGAGCAAGACCAGGCCCGTCCAGAATAACCCGGCGCGGAGCAGCCGCCACCACGCGGTGCCAAGCTGCTCCCGATTGGTATAAGCCACTCCAATTACAACAGTGATGGCCCGCTTGTCGCCACTTGTCATAAGCCGCAAGACGGCGGCCTCCCACTCCTGAACACCATCTCCAGCGGCGAGCCATAAGTGCATGACCGCGTACGAGACGAACTTCAACTCGTCGCGGAGGCTTCCCACTCGCCGTCCACGAATTTCCTCTCCCGTCGACGCGACCGCCGCCAAACTCGCGCGCACGACTTCAAACGCGTGCCGCTGCGCTTCAGGATTCTGGATGAGCCAAGCCCCCCCCAAGGCGACCAGCGTGCTAGCTGTAGCTGCACGGCAATTCGATATCACTTCCTCATCTTCATTCTGTACGCCGGCATCACACTCCTGAAGCAGAATGAAGAGGTAAGCAGCCTCTTCGTCAGTGAGCGGTTGCCCTCCTTGAAGCCGCTGCGCACATCGGTCCGGCACAAGAATGTATGCGAGGGTGGGCTCCTTTTCGGCCTGCCATGACTGCACCTCTATGCACAGGTCGTTAGGACAGACGAAGCGCCTGACTTGCGCGCCAGTCGTCGGGTCGGTAACGTTATGATAGTTCGCCTGATCAAGCGTGGCAAAGAACAGCTTGAACTCCAGCGCCTCCTTTGGGTCTTCAGGCAGCGTCCAGGTTGGGAGCAGCGTTTGAAGACGTTCCGCAATGACGGCATCGGCCTGTAAGAGCTCAACAACGGCATCGAGCAATTTTTTCTTGCGATGAGGGGCCAAGATCCAATCATGGGCGAGGTCGTACATTGCCTGACCACCTTGGGGCGAGTCCCATCCAATAATGTTGTAGCGAACCTGATCAACTCGCTTGCTATCCCAATAGAACAGGTTCGGGAACGTAATCAAGGCCGAGAGGGATCCTACTAGCAACGACGGCCGATATTTGGCGACGTTGACAAGCACGCTGACAAGCGCAGCGGAGTTCCCCTCACGAAGTATCCTATCGATATCTGGGCCGATGTCTTCACCGGCGTCGAGCTGCAGCGTCAGCCATCGTTCCAACGCATCGAGAGCGCAGAACAAGCTTCCTTTGCGTCCTGTGGCATTGGACTGCGGCCAGCCGAATACCTGCCACCAGCCTGGGAAGGACTTCTCCGACCCGTCCGCAAATTGCAGTGTCACACCGGGAGCCTCACCGGCTCGCCCGTTCATGACCTCGGCAGCCCAGCGCTCCGTACAGAAGTTAACCAACGCAATAAGCGCAGTAAGCGCCGCGTTCGGTGCCAGTTGGAAGAAGGGAAAGAAACGGCTCTTCCAGAAGGCCGTCGGGTATGCGTCCTGGAGATATTCTAGGCCGAGGTCTATTTCGTACCGATTGGCACCGGACTCTCTTTCCGGCTGGTCGTCAATGAAGAGCGCGAGCATGACTTCGGCAGCCAACTCAGGCTGTGCCAGCATCAGAGACTGGATGCCATACTCCTTGATGCAGGCAGTCCGGAAATCCATATCGATCTTGTGCCTTGCCCCTAGCGGCCAAGGCGGCAGTCGAGTGCGGAACGACCCAACGGAGTGCAGCATCTGCTTCCGTTCCTCGTGCCGCAACTTGTACTTGGCATCGGTCTTCAGACGCTCGGCGTGTACCGTCGCCTTCTGTAGCTGAACCTCGGTAATGCGCCGTTTAACGTCAGGGTCGATCTCTCGGCGCCCAGCAAGTTCGAGCGCCCAGTTCCCGACCTCGGTCGGCAGGTCGGTCGCGCCTGCCAGTGGTGCCGTGTACAGCAACGGCTCAAACGGAGCATAAATCACGCCGTGGCCTTTCTCAACCTGCACGTTCCGAGCCATGTCGAGCGCCATCTGCGCCATCTCCAGGCGGTAAGGCATCCGGGCACCGCTGCTCAGCGTCTGTGGCGTCTTCGTCAGCCAGGTATGGATAACCTTCGCGAGGGCAGAGGAAACCAACTCAGCTAGTCGCTTCCGCTGCGCGATGAGGAAGCGTAGAACAGATGGCCACCGGCCAAAAACAATTGAGCGGTACTGCGCCTCCATATACAGACCGAGCGCGCTATGATCTATAGCGCCACCGCTCGGCACCGTTGCGACGTGGTGGAAGCGCATAAGCAGCCGCGTAAAGTTCTTCGCTCCATTGCCCAGTAGGAGATCAACGCGCTCGGTCAGGAAGCGTTCAGCGTCAGGATCCAAACAAAGCGCGTCAAGGAGGATATTGCCCGCCAACTGGTTGTTCTCAGCTTCCGTTGCCTCGAAGGCGAGATCCCAGGCTGTGCCAGTTTCAGCTGGCTCTCGCAGCAGAAACTGACCCAGCATCCGGAGCGCATTCGTCCAAAGCGGATTACCGACCAGGGCTGCCCACTGTGGCGTGTCAATCCAAATCTGCTTCAAGTACTGGAAGCGCGCCCAATCCGCTGCGAGATCGTGCTCAAACTCTATTCGGCTAGTCCGTTCGTTCAGCCGCAGCGGAAGTTCCTGGGGCCGCTGCGTGAACGTCGCAGCTTCCGCCGGCGCCAGGTCTGTCAGCGCGAAGCTGCGTTCAAATGACGCTTCTCGCTTGGCGAGGTGCATCATCAAGACCTGCATGTCGGGACGCTCTTTCGTCCAATGTTTCCAAAGACGGTCGGCGATGGCGGTATGAGATGCCAATCCACTGGCGTTTTTTCCTAGCGCCGCACCTGCTTGGAGCACCCAGGCCAATGTCTTTAGGTTGGTCAGTGCTGCGATGGTGTCATCATGCCCAGTCAACCACCCCAAGGTAGGCCAAGACCGCAGCACCAGCTTCACAGCATCACTCTTAAGGGCTTCGACTTCAACAAGATGCGCTTTCCTCCCGCTGAGGATGGTCTCTTCGTATTCGACCCAGCTCTGGGTCTGCGTAACGATCACGACCTTCCAAGCCCAGCTGGACCCTTCAACGTCATTCGGCAGGATGGATTGAAGCAGCCTGCGAATGACGACAAACTCATTGGCCTCTATACGTTCCGCAGAATCGATGACCAGTATGTTCTGCGGCTTGACCGTAGCGTGCAGCACAAGCGAAAGTTCATGTTTCAGAGGAATGGTGCTGCGTCGAGCCGCACTCAGCGCCGTCCTCAGCTCGTCCGGACCAAACCATACCTGGTTCCAAGATGCATACTCACCGTCCAAGACCGCTTTGACCAAAGCCGTCTTTCCCGAGCCCGACTCGCCAAAGACCACCGTGACAAGGTTGTCGGCGAGCGCAGCGTGGAGCGCAGCTTTTTCTGCCGTACGGGGCACGGCATAGCCTGAAGGCAGCTCTGTCTCAATCCGAGCCTTGTAATCCGCGGTGATGTCGGAAAGCGCCTCCCAATCGTGCTCAAAGTCAGGGTGATGTCGCAGGCCAAACTGGCTTCGAAACAAAGCCAACAAGCCTGAGACTGTGATGGTCCCACTGCGAAGGCGCCCCTCTTTTGCCACGTTGATGAGTCCCTCCCAAAGGGACCGGGCTTCGTCGTCACTGCCGGATATAAGCAAACGCCGGCATTGCGCGATGGCCTGGTTCTCGTTCTCGGAATACGCAAGCTGAAAATTGGTCGGTAGCACGTGCAGGCGGCGAATAAGCTCGATGGTCTCCTCGTCGGATGCGTCCCCAGGCTTCTTGACGCTGTCGAAGACGCCCAATTGCTTCTTGTTGCTGCGGATGCGGCTCATCGCAAGCAAGGGATCAGTGTTGCTGCACGCGTTCTTCACCTCGCGCCACGTCGGGTCGAACTCGTGATGAGTTCCGACCGTGACTAGAGCCAGCTCGTCGGTCGCGCGATTAAACGGTCCCTGCAGATCACGCCATTGGTCCCAAGCGCGTTTCACAAAGTCAGCGGGGACTCCTGCTGCGGTCACTTGCAAGTTACCCTTTACCGAGATCGCAAGTCGACGCGGCGCTGCAGCAGATTGGCTCGTCAGCAGCAGATCGTCGATGTGCCACCCCAATGTGGACACTTGGGCTTGGATTTGCGTGGCCACGGCGTCGATACCTGGTGCTCGCTCACCTGACAATGCCTTCACCAGTTGCCAGGCGCTTATAAGGTCCTCTAAATCGAACCCGGCGCCGCTCGTTGAACGCAGCGTCGCGGGCGCGGGTGCGGATTTCACGCCTTTGCCGCGTGACGATTTCAGCTTCGAGCTGTTCTTAGACGAAGCCATGTGTTTCCGAATACTTGTATTTATTAATTTTTGCCATATCGTTCGGCGAGTGCAGCATCAAGTTTTATCAAAGTTGGCTTTGGGCCGGGCTCGGCTAGCTGACGAAGGATAGCATTATTGCTGAGGTGATAATACCCAAAATTAGTTGTAAAATCTGAAGTGTCATGATCTTCGAAAGCACTGCATGTGCGTCAATTACATTCCGGTTACCCGCCAAGGACTTGACTTCTTCAACACAGTGGCCCCGGCCGACGCTGAATGGCCAGCGGAAACTTGGCAGGACTACCCTGCTCCAATCATCCGGCGCCACGCTGATGGGGGACGCGAGACGCTCGTCGGTACATACGGCATGGTTCCGCAGAAAGATATTCCCGCTCACATCAAAAAATACTCGACCATGAATGCCAGGTCGGAGGATATTGGCTCGAAACGCTCATACTCAAAGGCGTGGCGCGAAGGACAGCTTTGTCTGGTACCGATGGTTCGCTTTTTCGAACCGAATTGGGAAACGGGCGTCCATGTACGTTGGGCGATCGGCATGCGCGACCAAGCCCCATTTGCCGTGGCTGGCCTGTGGCGCGCTAAGGAGGACAAGAATAGTGGCACGCTCACGCATTCCTTCACTCAGTTGACCATCAATGCCGACGGCCATCCCGTGATGGATCATTTTCACCGCCCGAACCAGGAAAAGCGCTCCCTCGTCATCGTGCCAGAAGCCGACTACGACGATTGGCTCGACTGTCGCGATCCTGAGCTGGCGCGCGCTTACCTGAATCTTTACCCTGCCAAACTTATGGTAGCGGAACCGGCACCAAAACTAATGAAAGCGTAATCTTTTTTCCACTAGGGATCATCACCAAAGTGGCAAATAGGAATTTATACAATAACTCGAGCCAGGCTGCCTCAATCGTTGTGCAGCCCATGTCCATACAACAATTACTCACCTGCAATTTTCGAAACAATCCATGACTCTTGTAATCGCTGGGCACGACATCACACCTGACACCTCTAGGCCAGGCTTCGCCGGCAGCGTGCGCGGCCTGTTCGTGACCGCAGATAGCACTATTACCGACGGTCACCAGACACTGCTAAGCGGCTTCAAAAAGATCTACCGGGTACCGATCACGGTCTACCAGCCAAGCTTCAACGGCTACGATTTCCAGGGCTACTTCACACCACGTCTGGCGAGCAACTGCTTCATCGCTTTCGCGGGCAGCACTCTTACCGCCCAGCACGTGCTCAACGGGATTAACAACCACTTGAGTCTGATGCGCTATGGCTATGAGGGCTCCGGACCAGCCGTCCGTGGGACCTACCAGATCCTGATGGACTGCGAGCGCAACAAGCTACGCGCCGGCGGCAGCCAATGGCCTGAAGACATGTTCCTGGACAAGGACATGGAAGGGCTATTGACGGCGGAAGTTGTGACCCGCGTGGTGCTGCACGCCATCCACGGCGCGCTCGCCACCGCAAAGCAGCACAAAATCGACAAGCGTGGTTGGGATAGCCTGTTAACGGAATACGTGATAGGCACTTACTGCGAGAGGGAGAAGCGTAACAGGCTTTACACCGTCATACCAAGCCATCGAATCGTCGAAGGAATAATTGAGGACGTCGATCTTGCGCTGCATGAGGTGCCCCCGGGGGAGCTGGCGGTACTGGGCATGCAGCACTACAAAGCAGGTGCAGTGGAGTCCTTCAACAAGGCGCTAAATGCGCGCAGTGACGTCAAGAAAACGATGTTCGAGTATCTGAACTGCGCGATTGATGAAGTGCTGAAGAACAACACGCGCGAAATCAACCGCCCAGCCATTCTCAGCGCGTTCAGCCGAGGTGACCTGGTCGAACTCGACAGAAGACGCTGATGGTCCCATTCTCGTGAACTAATCGGGCCCGAATGAACTATGTTTTGCCAGTGGAACGCACCGGAATCGGGCTAGAATAGGCTTTTGGTGAACTAATTAATATCTCATTTGAACTATTAAAAAATCATTTAACTCTATGATTTTAAATGGTTAAATCGGAAAATTTTTGAATACTCTGGCGGTACGCTTTCTAGAAACAGCTAACAAACTCCTTCATTATGCAGATTCCGATAACCTAGTTAGGAAGATACATCATGAAAATCTTAGTTACGTTGTTTGAAACGCTCGCTGCTATTAACGATCCAGCTACTCAAATGTTTATTACGCTCTTAGTGGTTCTGGGTGTCGTGGGGTTGGCGTTGTACGTGGCAGTGCTGGCCATCAAGCGCGGCGGCACACAATGAGCCGGGGCGCGTTCGCCAAGTTGCCCTCGTTTTGGGTGCGGCATCCGAAACACTTCCCCATAGGCGGCGAAGGCACGGTCCCGTACATCGATGAACTGGGAAACCAAGTCCATGTCGATGGGGGGTTGGCCATGCTCCAATGGAGTCAGCACAAAGGCGGCGCCACGGCCGCCCTGCTGATCCTGTTCGCCCTCGCGGTCATCTCAAATAAAGCCCAACGCAAGGATGGTTTGCGTAAGGACGAGACGATAGCGGCAACATATCCCGATATCCATGCAATGGTGCCGCTGTCCCGTAAGCTCATCTCGGATGGGTTGGAGCTGTTGGTGATGGTTAAGGCCATCACCAAGGTGCGCGACGGTCGTCGCAACCTCTTCACACTGAACGGTATCGATCAGAACGGACACTGGTGCGCACTGCCTCAATCGCACCTGCAGGACGGTCAAGCGCAATTGCGGCGCCTGGGACATTTCGTCGACCAATTGCGCCGCCCCTCCTCCCTACACGCGCTCAAGCTGTACATGCTGATCCTGCACTTCCGCGATCGCCATACAAACTTTGCCTCGATCGGCTACGAGAAAATTCAGAGCTACACCGGTTTGCGCCGCAACGACATCAATACCGCAAAGAACCTCCTGGTCTCAATGGAATTGCTGCGGCTGGTGCGCGACGACGAACATGCGCGACGTCCCAGCGATCCACACCACAACCGCTATGCGGTGTGCGGGTTGAACGTCTCCTAAGTACGGTGAGTTTGGCGGTAGTACGATCTCGCCCTACAGAAGTTCGATCCGCCGTTACTACTCCAAAACAGTACTTTGATCAGGGTGCTACGTCAGTCATATCCCGTAGGAGATGCACAGCGCTTCGCTTACTCTGGCCAAGTCGGACCATCACCAACGTCGCGATTGCACATCGCCTGATTTCAAGTTATGATGAATTCAAGGCGGTCCGCCTAAGTTCTGGTCAGCTTGAAACGGCATTCAACAACACTGCACCACCAAGCATCCAACCGTCAAACCATTCCGACTGTTCGATAGCGACAAAATGACCCGCGCGCCCGAACGCACTTGGAGAATGTTATGACGAAGCTTATTAGCGTGGCATCCCACGCAGCATCAAAGTCCCTGGTCCAAGACGGCCAACCCATCAAGCGATCGCACATCCAGGAAGTATTAGTAGCCATTCTGGGTTACCAGACTTATGCAGCCTTCTCTGTCGAGGAAAACGACGAGAGCCTGGAGTATCATCTCGACGACGCCGAGATGCTGGTATTGAACCCTCCCGCGGGCGAGCGACGGGCCCATGCTCTTGACGTGGCAGCTCCGGGGCTGATTGCAGCGTGCATCGCCGCCTTGCAAGACGTGGCGCCTGTCCGAGTTTTCGCGGACCTCGACCACTTCTATGATGATTATGCCCGCGAGGAGTTAGTCGACACGATCAACAACTCCGACGACGTGTCGGCCGCCATGTCGGAAACCAACGCCTATTTCGACTCCGATGCCAACTTGCCATATGAAACTCCCGCTACCGACGACTTGTGGGCAGCGCGGTCCGAGTGGTGCATCGAAGCCAGCGGCGACATGACGGGAGGACATGATACCGAAAGCGACCGTATGTTCGCTGGCGACACACTCAACTGCCGCGGCAAGCTCAAATTCGACAAAGCGGGCCGAGCCGGGCTGATTTTCGTCGAATCTGACGGCTCAGCTGGCGTAGACGAGAGCTGGCGCGAACAGGATTTTGAATACGACGAGGCCCAGGAGGCCGACTTGGGAATCCCCGAATTTTGATCTTGGATTAGGGGCAGGAGGCGGCGGGACGAGATTTTATCAATCGTCGGCCCCGCCGCATGGTGCGGTTCAAGCACGGCCAACTACGAATTCCAGCGGGCCGACAAAGGAACTTCAGAGTGCGTCGACCTTTTGCTCCAGCAATTCGTTGCCGCTATCTGAGACCTTGGCGTCGTGAACTGTATTAAAGGACTCCTCAAGCCGACGGTCCATGTCCGAAAGATCCATCTCGAACTGCGCGAACTCCAGTCTGCGATCCTTGAGGGTGACTCCCCGAATGGCGGGGACCATAGCAGCGTGCTGCGTCTGGAGCACGGACTTCCCATCCAAATAGTCGAGCAGATCGACAACATCAAAGGCCTCATTGCGCCAAAACCGGCAGAGTGATTTTCCAGCACCTCTTCCGACGTAGCCACGGACCAAGACGTTGATCAGTTCGTGCGCCTGTCGCACCGGATGAGGGCCGCAGTGGTAGCCGCTCAATGCTCGGTTGGCCGTCACGACACACGTGCGCACGCGCGCAGGCGTAGCGACTTCCCAACCTAATGCCTTAAAAAGGCGGATCTGGTTGTTAGGATTCGCCAGCCATTGAGCGCGGATATCAAGTTGCGTCTCTCCCGTCAAGACCAGATCGTAGCTGTTGCGCAACTCATGCGGTGAGCATGGGTGATAGGCGTTCTTACACTCGATGACGACGAGCACACCATCGCGATAGCAGAAGATATCGGTCTCGCGATCGCCGTCGATATTAAACTCGAAGCTCTCGCGCACAAGAAAGCCTGCCTCCCTCAACGCCGCTGCAACAGCCAGTTGCATCGGATCGTCGGCCGCCGCGATTGACTTCTTGACCCCGCTGGCGTACATGACGCTGCGAACTAGGTTCGATTTGCTCACGATCGCTGGTGGAATGGCGATGTAATCGCCCGTAGGGTTCAGCGAGTGCACGAACGGCCTGTATTGGAGATCGACGTAGAAGTTGGCGCCCGCCGTAGAGTTCTTCGTAGGTAGAGACAATAACGAGATCAGCTCCTGCGCCTTTTCCGGCGACATCATAACCTGCAGCATCCTCCGCAAATCCGCGCTTTGTATAACCATTACCGTAGACTGCAGCGTCAGGACCCTGCGTGTCACCACGTTGTCCACTGTTTCCAACTTCTTACGGAACAAGGTGTCGACGAGGTTGAACAGCCGCTGCGCCTTGAACAGATCCATGATGGAAAGGTGCTCGCTGACCTGCAGGGTAGCACTATTGGGCGACTGGAAGTTGTCGATCATGGCGCCTTGGAAAAGAGGGAACTCCTCCCGGAACGGAGCGTCGAAATTCAAGAAATCAATCAACGGCGGAAGTTCTGGCAACGCAATTACGAACCGCGCGAACGGCTTTTCCTTGAGCATTACACACTCCAGCAGGCCAGCATCGAGGAACACCGACAACCCCTCCTGGAAGGATGGCAGCATCGGCCGATCCTCATCTAAATCCTGCATGAACGAAGCCACGCGAACCAGCCCCTGGAGATCGGTCTGGACATAACCCAGCCGGACAGATCTTTCGAACTCAGGATCGATGGCAGATACCAGTACCCCGGCGTGATTTGCTATCGCTTTGTACGGCAGGCCATCGAGCAAAACCTCCGCGTCGATGAGTTCGTTGATTCTCACGGCGTCCACCAGCAGGCTGGAATAGATTCCCTCATGCGGCGATGCGGCGTGGTCATCGGTCAAGTTCCACATCCGTGCGCCGATGCCGACGTCGTCCCGCAGGATCATATAGAGCCGAGAGAACGCTGATGCGAGATCGGTAGCGCTCCAACGCAGCAGATGGCTTTCGTCGACTTTGTCGCTACCGATCCAGTCGACGGAGAACGAGTAATTGACGCTCGCCAGCAAGGTCTTGAGGGCCGCGCCTTTGCGCGTCTTCAAACGGTCGACGATGCTCCGGTGGATCTGCCTCGCGGGTCTCGCGAGCTCCAGCAGCGCCTGCACGGATTCGAGGTACTGGATCTGCTCATGGGGTAGGGGCGCTGCCACCGACAGATCGAGCGCCGCCGCTACGATTTTCTTCAGGCAGGCGCCGTCAAATCCGTAGCGCGATGCACGGAACAGGCCATCGTTGCGCATGCGTGCAAGCCAAACACTCCCATCGAGACGCAGGAGCGCTAGCACGGATGCCCCAGCATTGCGACGGTCATTTGCGGCAATCTGCTCCGGCAGGAGTTTGTACAGCGCCTTCGACTCTTTGTTGGTGGCGACGGGGACAGACATGGCAAGGGCACCAGCAGCCATGGCAGCAAGGCTCGGTTCGTTCAAGAGCTCGGCAATAAATTCGGACAGGTTCAACAGTGTCTCTTTTCTACCCAATGGGTGCAACAATGCAAATAGGGAATCAGGCGCTTTGCCTGGTCATGCAAAACATCAGCGATTCCTACAAAGGACTCTCGGAGTTATCATACGATAAATATTGGTCTGTAGTATTATTTTCTCAGAAACGCTGATAGCCTTGCAGCCGCCGGTTTATCTCAGCGTCGGCGCAGTCGATTTTGAGGGAGATGCTATGTCGATCCCCTGCTAATTCACCACGCTAGTGAGGACGAACGTTTGGTTTTGTCCAAAGGCCCAAGTGCGCGGCGAACTGGTAAATCCAAGACTGTCAGTAGCATTAAAAAGCCGCCAACAGCCCGTACAACCACCGCCCTCACTCTCTTCTTGCCGGATCATTTCTGTAAAGCAGGCTAGCCGCCTCCGCCAGACGCTTCTCCCGCGCCCGAACATACACTGCCGTTGTATCTGCACTGGCGTGGCCGAGAATTTCTTGCACCACATACAGTTCCACACCGCCCTCCACCGCCAACATGCCGAACGTGTGCCGGAAGGCATGCGGCGTGGCCTCGATCAGCGCAAACATATCTCCTGATGACAGCTCCGCTTCGGCACCAACCGCCTGCAGATCGTCGTGCACGCGCCGCAAGGCCCCTGTGACGACATCGTACAGCGCTCCTGCCGTGTAGCCACGGTGGCCCGCCGTTCCTACACCATGGCGTGCCAGCGCCGCCGGCGTGGCCGGTATGACCAAGGGAGACAACAGCGGGCGATCATCGCAGGCCTGGTCAAAATCCGCCCCCAGATCAGCCCAGTGCGCGCGCACCGCGTCAATAGTGCGGGGACTGACGGGCAGCACCCGCCTCTTCCTGCCTTTACCCAGCACCTTCAGCATCCAGATGCCTGGCACATGACGACTGGGTGTGAGCGCGTTGCGGCGGGCTGATACAGCTTCCGCGCGACGCAAACCCGAATCGCCCATCAGCAGCAGCATCGCAAGGGCGATCCGGTCCCGTCCTCCGTCGGCTTGCTGGGCGCGTCGTTCGAGCGCCGCGATCAATACTTCCCAGGCCTCGGCCGTCAACGCCTTGTCGACCTGGATCGGATCGGTCTCGATATCGACCACGGGATCCTTGACCGCCAGCCAGGGATTGCCTCCCAGGTAGCGCACGCGCGCCAGATACTCGAACGCGGCGCGCAGGATTTGCACCGTCTGCTTTTGCGAGGCCGGCGACATCGCCTGGTCGGAGAACGGGCGCCAACGGCGGCTGGTGCGCGGCGCGCGCGGGCCGCAGAAGCTCGCCGTCGGCATGGCCAGGAACCGCACGTAAGCCTGGCATTCATCGACCAGCAACGACGAGATCGGCTTGCAGACGATCAGCGCGCTCCACAGCACGAGACGCTCCAACTCGCGCCGGTACGCGCGCAGCGTGTGCGGCTGGCCCTCGTACCGCGCGAGGTAGCACTCGATTGCCTCCAGGTCGTTTGTGGCGCTGATGAAGCAAAACCGCTCGGCGCGATTGATCCCACGGCTGCCGTCGTAAAGTGCAGGAAGAGTGAATGTCCCAAGAGGTGGCAGCGTTCCATTGCCAGCATCAAGCACTGGCAGATCGTCGCGCATTACAAGCGCGCGCGTATCCGTATCGATGGAGCCAAGCGTTTCGGCATGGCGTTGCAGCCAGCGCGCCAGCACTTCGGCGCGGCCGAACCCGACGCGCGGGACCGCTCGCCACCAGGTCGGCCCGCGCACCTGCATCATCGCCACCAATTCGCCGAGGGTGTGCACACCCTCACCGCGCAGCGCGGCCGTCAGCCGCGGCCGAAACCATCGCCCTATCGCGTCATCCGGCATGGGGACCGGTTCCGGCAGGTCAGCCGCCTGTACCAGGATGGCGAGCGCCTTGACCGAGATCGTCCCGCCACGCCGTGCGTTTTGAAGAATGTCTGCGAACGCCGGATTGTGGCCGATCGCGCGTTCGACCAGCTCGTCGCGCATGTGGATCAGGAATCGTTCGAGTCCCTGTTGCACCTGAAAGCTGTCTTCCTGGTAGTACAGGTCGGCGATGCGCTGAATGGGCACTTTTTGAACAAAAGCGCGCAGTGCCGTGTAATCGGTCCGGTTGTAGGCGATCGGCGGGATCACGACCTGGGTGTTTTGCGCCATTTAGCCGCCTGCGTTCGCCGGGTGGCCGGGGGCCGTTGAATCAGCGGTACCGGCCGGGCGCTCCATCGCGGCGCACTGCTCCACCACCAGGCGCAGCACCAGCCACCAGAGATAGATGCCGTATGGTCCCTTGACCAGGCTCTCGTCGGCCAGGCCGTGAGCCACCATATTGCGCAGATTCGGTCCTGATGGATCGCACATCAGCGCGCGTATCGTAAAGGTCAGGTCAACATCGAATGCGTCACGCATTTCATGACGCTCGATTAGATTAGACAAGCCAATCTCGGTATCGAGACCAGCCGCGTCATGGGTCGTGGTCAGCGCGCCGGCTGCTTTCAGCTTCATGCGGACGATATGTTCAAACTGCGGCACAAGGATGTGCACCGCCTGCACGAAATCACCACACCAGCCGGCGTGCAGCCCTTGGGCGACCAACGCAGCACGCTCGATTGGAACCAGAGGTGCTCTGTTGGCCAGCGCCTCAAACGTTCCGAGGTCGAAATGCATTTCCCGCCACATGGTCTCCAGTGCCGGCAGGATCATACCTATTACCGTGGTGGTACACAGCAGATGGCATGCCTGAGTGGCCTCGGCCAGCACCTGGGCATCACCACCCTCACCATCCACACCGACGCCGGGCCGCCGGGCGACGGCCCGGCCGTCATTGGCCAGTACCACCGAATCGAATAGTCTACTGATACGCCCTGTTGGCAGCGGCCGCTCAGATGCCGCAATCAACTGTGCACGGTTCGGTAGCGCATGAATCCGGGTCAGTGCCCATAGCGCGCCGAATGGCGACCGGCCCTGCACGCGATCCCGGGCTTTTGCGGCAAAAGGCGACAGGTCGAATACGTGCTCGAACGATTCCATTTCGTTCAGGGCCTCACGCCCGGCCGCATCCTGCTGCGCGCGCACTGCGGCGATCATGGTATTAACCTGATGCTCTTCCCGGTACGCGCCCGGCACCGCGCGATACATCTCGATCGCTTTGGCATACCAATATTTTCGAGTGATCGCGGCGGCGGCGGCGCCGCCGATCGCCGCCATGATTTGGCCGACCAGGACCAGCATGGCAGCTTCGCGCGGGGCACCGGCGGGCGCTCGCGTAAACCACCGTGCCGCCGCTTCGGCATATTCCAGTGCATCGGTATAGCTGCCCTCTCGGCGCCCAACTTCGGCCTGCGCCGCCAATCGCTCACCGATCTCCTCAGCGTGGGTGCGCCCGGCATCTTCCGCCCACATTGGCCCGAGATACGACAACGACATGTGGCCAGGTAGGGCGACGGCATTGCGAAATGCCTGCAATAAGCTGGCCTCGATCAGCGTGCCCCGCCCAGTATCGCGGATCCCCCGCGCCAGCTGCAGCGCACGCCGCCATCCATCGCGGCCCGACAGCAGCCAGCTATCGTCGTCGAGCGGAAGCTGGCAGTAGGTATCGATGGCCAAGTGAGCGAAACGAATCCCGCGTCGTCGATCGCGCAGCCAGACGAGGTCGGCCACGCGCGCCTTTAACAGGATGTTCTCAGCGCCATCGACGAACTCTGATAATGATGCGATCTCGTCGGTTGTCAGGTCCTCAGGCATGAATCCACGTCGGCCGTCAGGCGCTTTCCACTCCGGCATAAATGGCGCCCTCTTGTTGTCCGATTCCAGCTGCAGCGAGCAGATCCTGGCGAGCAGGATCAGCGCGCGCTCCCGGGTGTAATGCCCCTCCCGTTGCGCCGTGCGGATCTCCAGGTTCAGTTCCGTCAACATCCCAAGGTACCAAGGCTCAGGATCCCGCGCGAAGGCCTGCTGATAGCCGCAGCTGGCCAGGTCGTCGGCCGTGAGCGGCGACGCTGGCGATATGGAAGGGGCGGTAGTCATGGCGGCGTTGCTCCTGGGTGATCCGGACTGAGGGACGGCGCCCGGCATGGCGTGTAATGGGTGGCCCCATAAATATGGGGGTTTACCCGGCCATCATACCTGTTTCACGCGCAAAAAGAGTAATAATCTTTCCGTGATAATACGGATTATCACGGAAGGGCAGGCCCATCCGATGCGCTCGTTCGCGTGTGACAGCTGCTTGCCGAGCTCCTGGGCGGTATATTGGACCGTGACCTGATTCTCGTCTGGCCCGCCTTCGGCAACAGGCGCCCTCCTCTGCCTCTGGCCGGCCATTACCGGTGACTGGTGCGCATCCGCTCTAGGGAAGAACACAGGATTCGGAAAAAATCGGGCGCTAAGGCAACGTGTCCTTCAATGTAGGACCGCTTTCGACCCAAAGCAGCCGTTCGCATCAATGCGATCCTTTTCATTCTGCTGTCGCCTAAACGACTAGGTAGGGTTGCTTTAAGCCTGTAAGCCGCGGTTATGCGCACCAGGGAAATTCCGCGCTGCGCTCAACAACGCGACAGAACCTACACTTTGCGGTAAGCGCCAAGGTTGGCATGCGCACCAAGGTGGAGCGCCTGGCCCTGCCGAGGTAATATGCCAAGGTTCCTCTTTCTCCCCCGTCCACTCGTTTGCGGCCGGCAGATCCTTTTCACCATCCCTTCGCCACGCGGCTTTGCTGCGGTGATCGGAGTGGACGTTGCGCAAGCATGCTGCGTCCGGCCCGACTACCTGGTGTTCCCAGCAGCATCACTAATAATTATGGCGCGCAGGACTATCGCTTCGACTTGACATCGAGTGGCGACCAAATTCAAGAGCGCACGTTCTTATCTGCCGCAACGCCGCATCAAAGTTACTGCGCCAGGACGTAATGCGCCAAAGCCATCGCCTCGGTCTCGCTCAGTTGGGCGAATGCTGGCATCGGTACAGGCCCCCATTTGCCGGCGCCGCCTGCCCGAATATTGTGCGCTACCAATGACTCTGCGTTTGCCTTTCCCTTGTATTTAGCAACCACTTCCTTGAATGCCGGCCCGACGATTTTCTTGTCGATCGAATGACATCCCGTGCAGGCATTTGTGGCAAGCAGCGCTTTTGTGTCGGTTGCGGCGGCGGTCCCGACCGTCCGTGCCACGGCAGCTGGCTTTACCGCTGCTGTCGCAGTCGGAATTGCGGTACTGCGCTCGGCCCCGTAGGTCTTGACCAGATAATCAACGATGTCCGGGATATCCGCATCGGGAAATTGTGCGCCGAACGGTTTCTTCATCTTTTTCACGGTCGCATCCCAGTAGCCGCGAGGCGACGTCGTTGGCTGCGACTGGATATAATGGACTGAATGACATGTCATGCAGTTGCGCTGGGCCAGCGCATATCCCGGCAAATCGCTGGGTTTGAAGACAGCAGTTTCAGGCGGAAGCTGAATGTCGAGGGCGAAAGCTGGGGCCGCAGCCATCAGGCCGATGGTGAACAGAGAACAAATCAGTGGATGTTTCAATTTTGTTCCCCTTATACCGCGACGACGCGCGTTGATTCGACCACGTTGCGCATGTAGCCGGCAGGGTTCCACAGTGCACTCGCGGGTTGGCCTTGACCAATCCGGTTCACCGCCCGTACCAGCAGTTCGTGGTTCCCTTTCTGTTTCGGCGTGAACGCCGCGCTCCACTCTCGGAAGGAGTACCGCCCCAAGTCCTTGCCCAGTTGTGCTGCCTGCCAGTTCCTTCCACCGTCGGATGAAAACGCCACTTCATTCACGCCGTAGCCGCCGTCGAACGCGATTCCGCGCACTACAGTCTGACGCCCCGCCTTGACATGCATGCCGTCGGTCAGGCTGGTCACGAACGAACGCACGTTGAGGCGATTGATCGGGATAGTCGCCTTTCCCGGTTCGGTACAGGCGCACTGGTTGTCCGGGATGCGATATGCGGTGCTCATCCAAAATCCGTCGAATACCTTGTCGGTAACGGTAATGTCGGAGAGATGCTTGACCCAATAGGTGCCGTAGTAACCAGGTACAACCAGCCGCAGCGGATAGCCATTCAACATGGGCATGTCGACCCCGTTCATTTGCCACGCCAGCATTACCTCGCCGTCGAGCGCATGATCGATATTGAGGGCCTTCATGAAATCGGGCCCGTCACCAACCGGCGGAGTGTCAAGGCCATTGAACGAGACCTGCACTGACCCGGCCTTTACGCCCGCCTTTTCCAGCACCTTACGTAGCGGGATGCCTGTCCAGCGGGCGTTGCCCATGGCGCCGTTCGATAGCTGGCCGCCGTTGGCGCGCGGCGACAAGTGACCGCGGCTGTTACCGGAGCACTGGTTAACGGCGACCAGCTCGGTGGCCTCGGCCATTTGCTTGAGGTCGGCGAGTGAGAGTTCCAATGGAGTATTGACATTGCCGCCGACGCGCAGGCGGTACGTCTGCGCATCTACCGCGGTGGGAATGCCGCTCCAGTGATAGCGCACGAAGAACGCATCGTTCGGCGTAATCACCGATTCGTTGAACACACTGAACGGAGTTTCCAGCTGCGGCGGACGGGCGGTAAGCAGGATCAGCGGTCGCTTTTGGGGATACGCGACCAGTTCGCGCTCGCCGTTTTCAAACGGCAGCGTGACGTGGCCGGCTTCTGCAGCCAGCGCGCTCAATACCGGGCTGCCGAAAGCGGTGACGGCACCGAACGTGCCTGCCTGCCTCAGAAAGGAACGGCGCCGCGCCGCCTCCGCCGTCAATACCAACGAGGTCTTCGCCATACGGGTCTCCGTTATTGTTATGAAACTGTTCAGTGCCATACTGACACAGTTTTGTCGCAATTTGCTTACTGCGCGCTGCTCAGTACGGCCTCTTGTGGATGGGCTGCAACGTCGCCTTCCATCACCAAGACGCGGCTCGCGGTCACGGCCTGGAGTTCAGACTGTTGCTCACGTCGCGCATTGGCGCGATCGCAGTGCCGTTGGCCATGCCCATCGGATTGGTCTTGAAACTGGCCCGTGGAAGACTTTTGGGCCAGGGGTAGGAAGTGCAGCGAACCGGAAAATCTGTTTAAGGTGTTAAACCCGACGGTTAATGTCGATATAAGTTCTCCCAACGGATGCGGAATTCGCGCGCAAGCATACATTTCTGCTCGCCTGCAGTTAGCGTATCGAAGATTCCGGGGCCGCAATGGCACCCCGGTACATCCCGTGCTTGCCCCGCCCGATACGCTGCGCGTGATAAATGCCGGTGTCGCCCGAAAACAAATAAGCCGTCACGCACGCGATGGCCGCGAACGGTCCGATTGCCGGCCCGAACAACTCGATGGCCATCAGCGTAGTTGCGATCGGGGTATTCGCCGCGCCGGCAAAAACGGCCACAAAACCCAGGCCGGCGAGCATGGCAAACGGCAGATGCAGGATCGGTGCAAGGGCGTTCCCGAGCGTCGCGCCGATGTAGAACAGCGGCGTGACCTCGCCCCCCTTGAAGCCGGTGCCCAGCGACAGGACAGTGAAAAACATCTTGCCGAAAAAGTCCCAGGGAGACCCTGGCTGCTGGAACGCGCGCACGATCTCCGGGATGCCCAATCCGGTGTAGTGCCACGCATCGAACCCCCATACCGCAAGCGCGATGAGGATTCCGCCTATCGCCGGGCGCAGCGGCGCATAGGCAACCCACCGCTTCGCCGCGGCACCCACCCGGCGCGCACTCACGGCAAATGCCATGCCGGCCAGGCCGAAGACGATGCCAGCGACGATTACGGCGGCAACGCTCCAGAAGCCGACAGGGACGATCGTCCCGATTGCATAGTGTGTATGGTGAACGCCCCATGCCAGGCAGACCTGGTCGGCGCCGAGGCTGGCGACAACGCAGGGCAATAGTGCGTCATGGCGGATGCGGCCGATGGCGAGCACTTCCAGGCCGAAGATGGTGCCTGCGAGTGGCGTCCCGAACACTGCGGCAAAGCCGGCGCTCATGCCCGCCATCAGCAGGACCCGGCGGCCCTCCGGCGTGACGCGAAACAGTTGCGTGAGCTGATCGGCCAGCGCCGCGCCCATTTGAACGGCAGTTCCCTCGCGCCCTACGGACGCGCCGAACAAATGCGAGACGACGGTGCCGCCCAACACCAGCGGCACCATACGCAACGGGATGACCTTTTGGGGATCATGGATCTCGTCGATGATGAGATTATTGCCGCGCTCCACCGATCGACCGGCCAGGTGATAGACCATTCCCACGCCGAACCCGGCAACCGGTAGCAGCCAGATGATCCAGCGATGCGCCTCGCGCCACGCGGTGGCATGATCGAGGGTCATTAAAAATACTGCAGCAGCGCTGCCGGCAAGTGCGGCGACCACGCTTGCCATGCACAGCCATTTGCCGATGGAAGGCAACAGTGCGATTTGCTCGATATGAAAAATATTGGAAGAGTTTGTCATTGGGTCGATCTTTGCTCGAACGATACGGGCTGACCAATGACCGGGGTGTGAACGCGAACGCCTACAGCCCCGACCAAGGTCAGGTGTCTGTAGACGTCATCAGCAGCGCTGTTTCCACTGCGGTTCAAGGAGGAACGTCATCTCCTGGTGCGATCATATCGCAAAGCCAGCGGTCTCGACAAGGCGCCCGCTATCCGACCGCTGCGCTATGGATGGCTACGCACCGGCTCTGTGCGGCAGAATGTCAGAAACGCCTGCAACCTGGGGGACAGCAATTTGCGCCGGTGGTAGACAATGAAAAAATGCCTGGTCAAGGGCGGCAGTGCCGTCGATAGCGCAACCAGGCGGCCGTTCGCGAGGAAATCGGCCACGATCAGCCGCGACAGGCAGGCTAGTCCCAGTCCTTCGGCGGCGCCATGCTTGATCGCTTCGGCATTGCTGAACTCTCCGGCCGAACGAAGGCTGTGCAGGTACGGCGCAAGCGCCTGCTCTACGGCATCGCGCGTTCCCGAGCCCGGTTCCCGCAATAGCCAGTGGGCGGCGCGTAATTCATCCAGCGTGACCTCGCGTCGTGCGCTCTGCAGCGCCAGTGGATGATCGGGCGCGCCGACTACCAGCAGTTCATCGGTGAGCCATGGTGCCACTTCCAGGGCGGCGTCGGTGCACGGGCCTTCGATAAACCCGAGGTCGAGTTCAAAGTTCGCGACGGCAGCGGCGATCTCGGCGGTATTCCTGATTTTGACGAGTGGCGGATTGGCCGCATGCTTGCCGAATGCGGCGGCCAATAATGGCGGCAGCACATAAATGCCGATGGTCGTGCTCGCACCCAAGTTCAGCCCGTTTCCTGAGAGCGCCGCATGGCGGCCGAACTGCTTCTCGATCGTCGCTGCAGCGTCGAGCATCTCGCGTGCCTGCGGCAGCAGCACGCGGCCGTTATCGTTGATGACGAGGCGCTTGCCAACCCGGTCGAACAGGACGATGTCGAGAAGCGATTCGAGCTCGTTGAGTGCGGCACTTGTCGCCGATTGCGATAGCGCGAGTGCCGTCGCGGCGGCCGTCGTGCTGCCGCATTGCGCGACGGCCAGGAATATCTGGAGCTGGCGAAGTGAAAGGCGCATGAAGCCGGATCCGTGAAGTCGATGCAGGATTATACGAGGCGGCACCGGTGCGTATCTCGCGAGGCTGCGCATATGGCGGCCGGCCTGGACGCTTAGTGCAGCAGGTGCTCGACCGCCGCACGCTCCTGCCGCAGCTCGTCCTCGGCCCGCTGCAACTTCTCCCTGGCGAACGCATTAATGTCCAGGCCGGCGACGCGTTCGATCTGGCCGCCATGGCAAACTACGGGAACGCCGAAGAAAATTCCCGTGGCGATGCCGTACGATCCGTCAGATGGCAGGGCCATCGACACCCAACGCCCGGCGCTGCCGCAGACCCAGTCGCGCATGTGGTCCAATGCGGCATTGGCCGCCGACGCTGCAGAGGACAGGCCGCGTGCTTCAATCACTGCAGTTCCCCGTTGCGCGACCGTCGGAATGAACACCTCTTGATTCCATGACTCGTCGCCAACGGCGAGTGGCGCTGGCCGGCCATCGACCTCGGCATGGCGATAGTCCGGGTACATGGTCGGCGAATGGTTACCCCATACCACGAGTTGGCTGACACGGTCCACCGGCTGGTGCAGGTGCTGGGCCAGCATCGCTTGCGCGCGATTCTGGTCGAGGCGGATCATCGCGCTGAAGCAGGACGGCGCCAGATCGGGCGCCGCCGTCATGGCGATCAGCGCATTGGTGTTGGCGGGATTGCCCACCACGAGCACTTTCACGTCCCGCCGCGCAACCGCGTTGAGTGCTCTGCCTTGTTCGGCAAAAATGTTGGCGTTCGCCGCCAGCAAATCCTTGCGTTCCATGCCCTTGCTGCGCGGCTGCGCGCCGACTAGGATCGCGAGATCGATGTCGCGAAACGCTGTCAGTGGATCATCCGTGATGACGACTTGCTGTAACAGTGGAAACGCGCAATCATCCAACTCCATTCGGATGCCGTTCAGTGCGCCGAGCGCGCGGGGAAGGTCAAGCAGGTGCAGGATAACCGGCTGATCTGGGCCCAGCAAATCGCCACTGGCGATGCGAAACAGCAAGGCATAACCGATTTGTCCGGCGGCGCCGGTGACCGCGATACGTTTTGGAGCGTGCATGATGTTTTCCTCGTAAATGGTGGGGAGCGGTGCTGACCGCGACCTTTGCAGGTCAGCAGAATGAAACCACTTTAATACTCCGCATCAAAACAGGAAAACGCATAATTCAAGTCATATCTAGCTAGGAAACAGGTTGATTAATGCTAGTACGGCCTTTGCTTTATGCTGACGGAATATGCCGGATGCCATCCGGCTTCACGCCTTCAATCAAGGATTTGCATGTCATTCAAGGAAATTCAGGCGATGGCCGCTGGCGCCACACCCTTACGCCAGCTGCGCAGTCCTATCGAAGTGATCCGTCAGTTTACGCCGAACTGGTTTGCGGCAACGATGGGCACCGGCATCTTGTCGCTTGCGCTCGCCCAACTGCCAGGCGCGCTCCCGGGGATGGCCCGCCTGGCCGAGGGACTCTGGCTTTTTAACATTGCGCTGTTCGTGTTGTTTGCCGCGCTGTACAGCGCGCGCTGGGTCATGTTTTTCGACGAAGCGAAACAGGTGTTCGGCCATGCGACCGTCTCCATGTTCTTCGGTACCATTCCCATGGGATTAGCTACAATTATCAATGGATTTCTCAGCTTTGGCGTGGCGCGCTGGGGCGCCGCCGCCGTCGCGGTGGCCGAAGCTTTGTGGTGGATCGATGTGGCCATGGCACTTGCTTGCGGCGTCCTCATTCCTTACCTGATGTTCACGCGCCAGCAGCACAGCATCGACCAGATGACGGCGGTCTGGCTGCTGCCGGTCGTCGCTGCCGAGGTTGCAGCGGCGAGCGCCGGGCTGCTTGTGCCGCACCTGCAGGATGGTGGCGCGCGCTTCACAGTCCTGATCACCGGCTACGTGCTGTGGGCATACTCGGTGCCAGTGGCGCTCAGCATTCTCGCGATTCTGTTATTACGCATGGCCCTGCACAAACTGCCGCACGAAAGCATGGCGGCATCGAGCTGGCTGGCGCTGGGACCAGTGGGCACCGGCGCGCTCGGCATGCTGGTGCTCGGCGCCGCCGCGCCGGCGACGCTGGCGCCGTTTGGCCTGGCCGAGGTTGGCCACGTGGCCAACGGGATGGGCGTGGTGAGCGGCCTGCTGCTTTGGGGACTCGGCCTGTGGTGGATGATGCTGGCAACCCTGATTACGCTGCGCTACTTCAGGGCAGCCGTTCCATTCAACCTGGGCTGGTGGGGCTATACCTTTCCGCTCGGCGTATTCGCGGTCACCACGCTGCGTCTGGCGAAGGTGCTCGATTCGCTGTTCTTCGAGGTCTTCGGCAGCGCGCTGGTAGTGGTACTGGCAAGCCTGTGGCTGGTTGTCGCATGGCGCACCGCGCTCGGCGCTTACCGTGGCAACCTGTTCGTCTCTCCCTGTATTGCGTCGATGAACCGGCCCTGAAGGCCAACGTTCAGCGCGCCAGTTGCGCCGCGCGCGCCAGTGTCGCGACGATTTGCGGGGCCACAGTTGGCGACGTACAAACAGATAGCGGACTCGGATGAGGCATTTCCAGTACGATCAAGCCCGGCCGCCTGGCCTCGATGGCAGCGTGGGCCTGGCGGGCCGTGCGTCCGGCCAGCACGACCACCCGCAGGCATGGCAGGAGGTCCAGCACATCGCCTAGCATGGCGATGCCTGCACGTACCGCCGCCACACCCAGGCGCGCCGGCGGAGCTTGCTCGTCGGCCAGCCAGGGCACGGTATTCCACAGCACGGTACGCGCACGCGCGACGGCGGCTTGCGCCAGGAAACGTTGAAGATTGCGCTGCGCAGGACCAGGATTGTCGCGCGAGACGAAGCGCGGGCGCATCGCATGGCGCGCCGGCGCTTCCAGCAAGATGAGAATGGACGCATCGGCGCCGCCGTCCAGCGGATCGAAGTACGGCAGCGCGCGGACGGCTGCGTGCGTGTCGACCCACTGGTTGAGCGCGACCACATGGGGAAGAGACAGCAGTTCGACGCGGCGTGCCAGTTCGGCTACATCGTCCAGCAAGGGAGCCACCGGCACGCCAGACGTCACTCGCTGCTCGCCAGCGCTGCCTGCTCCGCTCCGGCTGGCGTGTCGCCCTCCATCACCAGGATCCGGCTGGCGCCAGCAGGCTGCTGCGCCAGGCCCGGCCGCACGTCGCGCATGGGCCCAATGGCAGTACCGTTCGCCATGCCTTTGCCGTCAGTCTTGAAGCGACCCACCGGCGCGCGCTGACCACCGGCGTAGACGTTGTAAACAGTCTCCGGTTTCAGTTTGTACAAGAACACTTCCAGTGCATCGGTCACGCCCAGGCTGCGCACGACCACGAATCCTTTGCCGTCGCCGCGGGACTTGAGAGCGATATTGCTCGACTCGCCGTTCACACGCGGCACCAGGTTGCTGGTACCAGCACCGGTGGGCACGGCATGGGACACGTAGACAAGCGCTTGCGGCGCCTGGCCGGCCGCCACATGCGCGACGACCTTGTTGCTTGCGGTGTCGATCACGTCGACACCATCGCCGTTTTCGAGACCAACGTACACTTTGCTGCCGTCGTCCGACGCCCATGCGCCATGCGGCAAGGCCCCGGTCGGTATCGTCGCCATGAGTTGTGGCTGATCACCGGTGGAATAGACCTTGACGACATTTTCTCCGCCCACTGTCACGTAGGCTCTTGCGCCGCCAGCGTTCTTCCCGAACGCCAGGTGGTTGGTAATAAAACCGGTGTCGATGACGCCTTTGACTGTCAGCGTCGCCACGTCGATGCGGGTGACCTTGCCAACGTCCTTGTGCGTCATCCAGACTTCCTTGAAATCAGGCGTGAACTGCAAGAACGGCGAGAACGGGCTAGTGACAGAAATATGCTTGATCACTTTGGATGTTTTCATGTCGATGACATCGACGACAGGATTAAAGCTCGATACCACGAACGCCAGTTTGCCATCGGGATGGAACATCACCATGCCCGGACCACCTGTTGTCTGGATCCGGCGTTTTTCCTTGAAGGTGACAGGATCGATGACCGAGACGTAATCTTCGCCGCGTACCACGACCCAGACTTCGCGACCGTCCGCGGTGAAAAATCCTTCGTGAGGCGACCGCCCGATATAGGTAACGCCCTTGACCTTATTGGTGGCCGTGTCGATGAAGGTCACCGAATTGGAGCCATTCGATATCGCAATCAAGGTTTTATGGTCCGGCGAAAAACCCAGTCCATGAACATTCACTTGCCCCTTGTACAAAGGAGACAGGATGTCGGGCCGCTGATTACCCAACCGGATTTGTCCCAGCAACTGATTGGTGGATGGATCGATCACCGAAACGGTGTTGCTGTTCTGGTCAGCTGTATAGACGCGGTCCTGTGTGCCTGGCGCAGCCTGCGCAGTACCCATGGCAGCGACCGCAAGCGTCATGGCGAAGGTGAGCTTATTCAATTCAGTGAGTTGCATGAGAGTCTTTCCTGGTGTCTGCGTTGGTGGAATCGGCTCTTGCGCCGTGGGCTGCCTGGTAGCGTTGCAACCAGGCGCGCATTACATTGATTTCGTTCTGTTGTTCGACGATGATGCCTTGTGCCAGGTTGCGCAGTTCGCGGTCGTTACTGTGCACCAGGATGGCCTTGGCCATATCGATCGCGCCTTGATGGTGAGGAATCATCATGCTCATGAAGTCATGCGCGGGATCCCCGGTTGTGGGCGCGCGTCGCATGCCGTCATCCATGATCGCCATGGCATCATCCGCGAGAGACGCATAGGGCCTGTCGCTACTGGCGATAAACGAGGCAGGCGGCGCAGTCGCGCCATGGTGGCCAGCATGCTGCGCCGAGACTGTGGCGGTGCAGCACCAGAGCATGGCGCCCAAAAAAAGTGAAAATTTCAAACCGGTCCCTCCAGTTGTTCATAGACGGCGCTGGCAACCCGTGCCAGTTCGCCCTTGTCGACGGCTGCGGACAGCGCATAGCCGAACTTCCCGTCGATCCAGTAAAACACGTTGACGTCGCCCTCTTTGGCGAACCGAAAGCCGGTGTTCTTGTTGCGCGCCTGCTCCGTCGACACGTACAGCGTCAGGCGCTGGCCAGCGCCGTCGTGGTACATGAATTGCGCTACCGGCCCGCTGGCCCCGGGCAGCAGGCGCCCGCCGATCAGTTCATAGCCCAGCTTGCCCAAATGCGGCGGACGGATCTTGCTGCCCATGCGCTTCGACAGCCAGGTCACCAACTGGTCTTCCTGGTCGGCGCGAATTTCCACTGGCCGGCGCACATCCGGGCTGTACACGGCATGGGCTATTGCGGCCTGGTGTGCCAGGCCGGACCACGCTGCCTGCTGATACGCGGGCGCTTGCTGCTCCATACGCGCCAGGGACTGGCCAGTTGCCGCGCCGCGCAAGCCCCAGCCGGCGCCACCGCTCACCAACGCGATTGCCAGGCCCGCCGCCAGCGCCTGCCATTGCCAGTGCCGGTTGCGATGCGGCGTGGTGGCCGCTGCCATGGGCGCCGGGACCGGTTCGCCCAGCACCGGATCGAACAGGCGATGCATGGCGTCGTTCTGGGCCGCGTAGGCGCGCACGCGCGCAGCTTCCTCGGGGCGCTCTGCCAGGTAGGCGGCGACCTCGGCAGCGCGTGCTGCCGGCAGCACGCCGTCGACGTACGCGTGCAGATCGGCTTCAGTCACGGGCAGGTTCATTTCACGACTTTCAACGAGTTCACGCGGGCGCCGCCGTCCATCAGGCTGCGCAGCTTTTCGCGGGCGCGCGCGAGCCGCGACATGACGGTCCCGACCGGGATGCCGAGCGTCGACGCCACTTCTTCATAACGCATGTCTTCCAGCCCGACCATCAGCAGGATCGCGCGCTGTTCTTCGCTCAGCAGGCGCAGCGCGGCATCCATCTCGCGCACCTGGATGCTGACCGTGCTGCGATCCGCCAGGGCCGGCATCGGCGTATCATCGTCGAGCGGCTCGGTGACCAGTGCGCCGCGCCGTATCTGATCGATACGCATATTGTGCATGATCGCAAACAGCCAGGCGCGCGCGTCCGTGCCGGGTTGCAGCGCGGCGCGCTGGGCCCAGCCGCGTTCGAGCGTGTCCTGCACCAGGTCATCGGCCGCGGCGCGCTCGCCCACGAGCGCGCGCGCGTAGCGCCGCAGCCGCGGGACACACGCCAGCAACTCCGCGCCGGGAAGAAGGGGCAGGACGCTCATGGAACCAGTGATTACATCGCGCTGGCGGCCAGCTTCGGATCGATCTGCCAGGTTTCATTGACCAGTTTGCCGTCGCGGTAGGTCAACACGTAGCGCACCTTGATGGAGGCCTTGCCGTCGAATTGCACTGCCGCCGTGACGGTCGCACCCTTCGGATTGACCGACTCGGACGCGCCCATAACGGTGACGCGCAGCGGGCCCATCGCGCCGAACTTGCTCCATACGGCGCCGATGGCGGCTGCACCGTCGTAGCTGCCGTCAAGCGGTCCACCAACCCAGGTCAGCCGCGCATTGTCGGCGTAATCATGCACGATGGCGGCGTGTTCACCGGCGCCAATGGCGGCGAAGTGGGCTTGCGCCATATCCAGCGCAGGCCCGGCAACAGCCGTGGTGGCGATGCCGATGGTGCTGGCCAACAGGAACATCAGGTGGGTGGTTTTCATGGGTGCGGTCCAGTACAGGTCAGGTTGAAAAACGGGCTTGCTACAGGTGCAAACGTCATTGCCCTGTTTTTATTCCATGTATTTGTATTTATTTTTTTGTGTTCATCAATTCTTCAAATGCCAGCGCCGCACGGCTGCGATGGCGTTCAGGATGACGCAGCATCGAGAACCCACGCGCCGGCAGGACCAGCGCCGCGCGCGCCAGCAGGCCCGCCTGAACATGCGATGCCACGACCAGTTCGGAAATCGCGGTGGCAAAGGGACCGGCCATCACCGCGCTGCGCACCGCCTCGTTGGACGGCAGGCTGAGAGCAACCTGCATTGCGGCGACCGGCACGCCCATGTCCGACAGCGCTTTCTCAAACGCCGAACGCGTGCCGGAACCGGTTTCGCGCAAAATCCATTGCGCCTGCACCAGGTCGGCAGCCGCCAGCGGCACCCCGGCGGACCATGGATGATCGGGTGCTACCACGACAACGAGCTGATCCTCCCCCACAGCTTCGATGGCCAGGGAGGGTTCGTCGATGTCGCCTTCGATGAAACCGAGGTCAGCGCCACCCAGCAGGATGGCCTGCGCCACGCTGTCGGTATTGCCCACTTCCAAAGTCAGGTCGATGGCGGGGTACGTTTGACGAAATTGAACGAGCAGGCGAGGCAGCCAGTAGCTGGCGATAGTCTGACTGGCATGAATGGCCAGCGTGCCGCGCCTCATCTCACCTAGTTCCGAAAGCATGTTTTCGGCGGCGCGCACGCTGGCCAGCGTGCGCTGAGCCCCCGCCAAAAAGATCCGCCCGGCTTCGGAGAGTTCGATGCGCCGCCCGATGCGATGGAACAGTGCCGTGCCGTAGTGCTCTTCCAGGGCCTTGATCGAGGAGCTGACGGCCGACGGGGACAAAAATAGGGCGGCAGCCGCTTGGGTAAGGTGCTGCCGTTGTGCGACTTCAACAAAAATGCGTAGCTGGTCCAATGTCATCGTTCGATCCAATCTAATGATTTGTAATTAATTATACGATGGACCGAACGAAATCACCGTTCGATAATGCATGCTCTGAACATCTGAACGAGAGTCGACCATGACATCCCAGTATCAAAAATGCGCTCCATTTGTCCCCGGCCTGTTGCTGTGCGGCGCTGTCACGCTGGCCGCGTATGGAATGGAAGCTGCAGAAGCCCACCTGTTCGGACGCGCGTGGCTCGAAAGCCTGGTCCTGGCGATTTTGCTCGGAACTGGACTGCGCACCGTGCACCGTCTCGATCAGCGGTTCGAGCCAGGCATCCACATGGGCGCCAAGCTGCTGCTTGAGATTGCCGTGGTGCTGCTGGGCGCGTCCGTCAGCGCCGGCGCGCTGCTCGAAAACGGCATGGGACTGGTCGGCGGCATTGCCGGGGTAGTCGTACTGGCGATTCTGTTCAGTTATTTCCTGGGCCGCAGCGCCGGTCTGCCGAAAAAGATGGCGATCCTGATTGCTTGCGGCAATTCAATTTGCGGCAACTCGGCGATTGCGGCGGTGGCCCCGGTGATCGACGCAGATGGCAAGGACGTGGCCGCCTCCATCGCCTTTACGGCGGTGCTGGGTGTGGTGGTGGTGCTCGGGTTGCCGTTGCTGGTGGGGCTGTTGTCATTCACGCCGGTTCAATACGGCGTGTTTGCCGGGCTGACCGTGTATGCCGTGCCACAGGTACTGGCGGCAACGAGTTCGGTGTCCGCAGTCAGCGTACACATTGGCACCCTGGTCAAGCTGGTGCGCGTGTTGATGCTGGGCCCGGTCGTGCTGGTGTTGTCTCTGATGGGAAGCGGACGGGGAGGCGCCCGCCTGAACGTCGCGCACCTGGTGCCGTGGTTTATCGTCGGCTTCCTTGCATTGCTGGGCTTGCGCTCGCTGGGCTGGATTCCGCAGGCAGCGCTGGCGCCAGCGCACGATGCCGCCAATTTTTTCACCATTATGTCGATGGCCGCGCTCGGCCTCGGCGTCGATGCCCGCGCTGTCCTGCGTGCCGGCGGCAAGGTCGCCGGGGTTGTCATTTTTTCGCTGCTCGGCCTTGGTGTCATCAGTTTCACCCTGATCAAATTTCTGGGTGTTTAAGGGCGTAGCAGTACGCCATCCATTTTCCACAAACGAAAGATAACGCCATGACATCACATCACTATTTGACCGCGGCGCGCTGCAGCCTTGTTGCTGCAGTTGCGCTCACCGCTGGTATCGCGTGTGCCCAGCAGCCGTTGCTGGTGTACGGCCCGGGTGGACCGGCTCCTGCGATGAAAGAAGCAGCGGCGGCATTCGAGCATGCGAACGGCATCAAAGTCACCGTCACGGCCGGCCCCACGCCAAGCTGGATCGACCATGCAAAACAGGATGCGGACATCATTTACAGCGGTTCGGAAACGATGATGACGGACTTTACGGTAGCGATGGGCGGCAAGATACAGGAGGCAAGCATTACCCCGCTATATATGCGTCCCCTGGCGATCCTGGTGCGTCCCGGCAATCCCAAGCACCTCCGCGGCGTGGCCGACCTGATGCAGCCTGGCGTGCGTCTGCTTGTGGTCAACGGCGCCGGCCAGAACGGCGTCTGGGAAGACATGGCTGGCCGCAAAGGCAGCATGGAGTCGGTGCGCAAGGTACGCGCGAATATTGCCAGTTACGCACCCAACAGCGCGAGCGCGCGCGATACCTGGACCGCCCGCACCGACATCGACGCGTGGCTTATCTGGAATATCTGGCAGGTGTCGAACCCGCGCCTGGCCGACGTCGTGCCAATCGAACCTGATTATGCGATTTACCGCGATACCGGCGTGGCGTTGACTGAGCATGGCGCCGCCAACCCGCAAGCGAAGCAGTTCATCGCATTCCTGCAATCGACGCAAGGCAGCGCGATCTTTGCCAAGTGGGGCTGGCAGAAATAATGAGCGCCGGATTGTCGGCCTGCGGCGGGTTTCAGTACGTTCAGGTACCGCGTGCAGCGCGTCGCACTGCGGCGGTAACGATTCCTGGACAAAATGGGCAAAAACGCACCATCGCGCGGGGCGGTCGTGACCCAAGCGCTTGCCCTGGCAGCGCCCGGTGCACTTGGAATTCTTTCTGGAGCTGCAGCCGCAGGGACTGCCACCGCATGGCGGGTCGTCTTCCAGGGGAGCGACGCCAACCCCATGAAACGGAATCTGACGCTCAACAATACTTGCAATGCGCAGGATGACCTGGGCGCCGACAACGTGAGGATCGAGGTCGTTGCGTTTGGCCACGGCATCGCGATGCTGATGGCCCACAGCGCTGTCGCCGAACGGCTAGCTTGTCGAGATGCTTGGCCAAGGTCGCCGGCGATAGCGCGCCCCTGATTAGCGCGCCATGGCGCCAATATGGTCGATCAGAACATTTTGCAGGACCAGGCTTTTTTGGGAAAGACAGCATTTGAATGCCGGGGCAAAACCACCCTGATTAGCAAAGATGAAGACGACATCGCCACGCCCTGCCTGCGCTTTGGCCAAGACCGGCGTCTCTCGACGACCGGCGGGCACCAACTGGCCCACAGGTTCGCTACTACGGGCTTGCCGGACAGCGACAGTCCGCTTTTGGCCGAAAGCTGCCTGTCGGAAAACAGATGTTTTCCGACGGCTCGACAGGCGATATCTCGAGCTTACACCCCAAGGCATGAAAAGTGTACGGAATACTATGTCGTCATGGTGTAGCATACGACAATCATATTTCATGGGTTTTCCGTACATGCTTGTCGGGTACATGCGGGTTTCGTCCGAGTCTGACCGCCAAAACACCAACCTGCAGCGCGACGCGCTGCAGGCGGCGGGCGTCGATGTCCGGCATCTTTATGAAGACCGTGCGTCCGGTTCCAAGGATGATCGGCCAGGCTTGGCTCAGGCGCTTGAATTCTTGCGGCCTGGTGATGTGCTTGTCGTCTGGAAGCTAGATCGGCTCGGCCGCTCATTGCCGCACCTACTTTCCATCGTAAACACGCTCAAAGACAAGCAGGTCGCCTTTCGGTCACTCACCGAAGGAATGGACACGACGACAGCTTCCGGCGAACTGCTGTTCCATGTTTTCGGCGCGCTGGCCCAGTTCGAGCGGGCGTTGACCAAGGAACGCGTGACCGCCGGACTTGCCGCAGCGCGTCGGCGCGGTCGTGTCGGCGGCCGCCCACCGTCAATTACCGGCGAAAAATTGGAGTCCATTCTTGCCGCACTGCGCGACGGCATGTCCAAGGCGGCTGTCTGCCGAACCTTTGGGGTCAAGCGAACCACGCTGATTGAAACCATTTCGCGAATTGGCGGAGCGGGGCCAACATGAGGTGCCTATGCGTCGGCAGGATGACGTAACGTATGGCGCGTCGTTCGGTACTTTCCTCAACGGAACGGGAGAGCCTATTGGCCCTCCCGGAGGCCGAAGACGATCTCATTCAGCATTACAGCTTCACCGAGTCCGATTTGTCCATGATCCGGCAGCGCCGCGGCGACGCCAACCGAATCGGCTTCGCCGTCCAATTGTGCCTGCTGCGCTACCCTGGCTACGCGCTGGCTGGCGACATGCTGGTGCCGGATATGGTGATTCAATGGGTCGCCCGCCAGGTACGAAGCGATGCCGCCACTTGGCAGGAATACGGGGTGCGCGAAAAAACGCGGAATGAGCATTTGCATGAGTTGCGCGCCTATCTCGGATTGTCACCGTTCGGGTTGACGGATTTTCGGAAGCTGGCTCACAGTTTGGCTGACCTTGCCATGCAGACTGACAAAGGCATCGTGCTCGCAAGCCATGCCTTGCAAACGCTGAGGCAGAAACGGATTATCTTGCCGGCTCTATCGGTCATTGAGCGTGCTTGCGCGGAAGCTGTGACGCGGGCCAACAGGCGCATCTATCGGACGTTGATCGAGCCGCTGGAACGACATCACCGAAGCGGGCTGGATAACCTGCTCAATGTTGCGCCGGACATAAAAATCACTTGGCTCGTATGGTTGCGTCAGTCACCACGCAAACCGAATTCCCGCTACGTGCGGGAGCATATCGAGCGCCTCAAGATCTTCCAGTCGCTCGCCCTGCCGGAGGGACTGGGCCGGCATATTCACCAAAACCGTCTGCTGAAGATTGCGCGTGAAGGCGCGCAGATGCAACCGAGTGACCTTGCCAGATTTGAGGACGAGCGGCGCTATGCCACACTGGCAGCACTGGCCATCGAAGGCATGGCCACCGTGACGGACGAGTTGGTCGACCTGCACGACCGCATCATGGTCAAGATGTTCAGCGCCGCCAAGAACAAGCACCAGGAGCAGTTCCAAAAGCAAGGCAAGGCGATCAACGACAAGGTACGTCTGTATTCGAAAATTGGCCGTGCGCTGGTCAAAGCCAAAGAATCCGGCGACGACCCATATGCCGCGATCGAGTCCGTGCTGCCGTGGATTGAATTTGAACAAAGCGTCACCGAGGCCACCCAGCTCGCCCGGCCCGCCACCTTTGACCATCTAAAATTGATTGAAGAGCAGTACAGCACATTGCGTCGCTATACGCCCGAATTTCTCGACGTGCTCAAGCTCAAGGCGGCGCCCGCAGCACAAGCGGTGCTCGACGCCATTGATGTCGTGCGTAAGATGAACACGACCGGAGCGCGCAAGGTACCGGAAGATGCGACCATCACATTCGTCAAAGCCCGCTGGAAACCGCTAGTTATCACCAGCGATGGCATCGACCGACGCTTCTATGAGATATGCGCACTGTCCGAACTGAAGAACGCCCTGCGCTCCGGCGATATTTGGGTGCAGGGCTCGCGCCAGTTCCGGGATTTCGAGGAGTATTTGCTGTCACCGGAAAAATTCAGCGAACTCAGACAGGCCCGTACGCTGCCCATTGCAATCAACCCTGACCTCGACCAGTACTTGCTCGAACGCGTGATGCTGCTGAACCAGCAACTGGCCACGGTCAACCGGCTTGCGCTGGCCAATGAACTGCCGGACGCCATTATTACCGACACTGGCCTCAAAATCAGCCCGCAGGACGCGGTGGTGCCCGAGTCGGCCCAGGCACTGATCGACCTCACCAGCGCGATGCTGCCACGCATCAAGATTACGGAACTGCTGATGGACGTCGACGACTGGACCGGATTCACCCGCCACTTCGTCCATCTGAAAAACGGCGAGCAGGCCAAGGACAGGACACTGCTGCTGTCGGCGATTCTTGCCGACGCCATCAACCTCGGCCTGACCAAGATGGCGGAATCGAGCCCCGGCGTGACCTATTCCAAGCTGTCGTGGTTACAGGCCTGGCACATCCGTGACGAAACCTATTCGGCCGGCTTGGCCGACCTCGTCAACGCTCAATCCTCTCACGCGTTTGCCGCTAACTGGGGCGACGGCACCACGTCATCATCGGATGGCCAGCGCTTCCGCGCGGCCGGCCGGGCCGAAAGTACCGGACACATCAACCCGAAGTACGGCGCCGAACCGGGAAAGATGATCTACACGCATATCGCCGACAACTACGCTCCGTTCAGCACCAAGATGGTCAACGTCGGCGTCAGGGATTCGACCTATGTGCTCGACGGATTGCTGTATCACGAATCAGACCTGCGCATCGAGGAGCACTACACGGACACCGCCGGCTTCACGGACCACGTGTTCGCGCTGATGCATACGCTGGGCTTTCGCTTCGCGCCACGCATTCGCGACCTCGGCGACACGAAGCTGTACATTCCGGGCGCCATTGCGGACTATCCAGGGTTGAAGTCCATGATCGGCGGTACCCTGAACATCAAGCACTTGCGCGCGCACTGGGACGAAATCCTGCGCCTGGCGGCGTCAATCAAGCATGGCACCGTCACCGCATCGCTCATGCTGCGCAAGCTCGGCAGTTATCCGCGCCAGAACGGTCTGGCGATCGCGCTGCGTGAACTGGGCCGCATCGAGCGCACGCTGTTCATTCTGGACTGGCTCCAAAGCGTCGAGCTACGCCGGCGCGTCCACGCCGGATTGAACAAAGGGGAGGCGCGCAACGCGCTGGCCAGGGCAGTCTTCATCCACCGGCTGGGCGAAATTCGGGACCGGAGCTTTGAACAGCAGCGGTATCGTGCCAGCGGCCTGAATCTGGTGACGGCCGCCATTGTGCTATGGAACACCGTGTACCTGGAGCGGGCCACGCAGGCCTTGCGCGAGTCAGGCAAGCTGGCCAAGGACGACATGCTGCAATACCTTTCGCCCTTGGGCTGGGAACACATCAATCTGACCGGAGATTACGTCTGGCGTCAGAGTCGGAAGAGCGACGATGGACAATTTCGGCCGTTGGGGTTCCGCAATAACGAGTGAAGTGGCTTAGCGCCCGATTTTTTCCGAATCCTGTGTTCTCCCCCTCTATGGTCCACGCCGAGGCAGCTGCCCGCCATGTCGGCACCTACCGCCTGCCGCTACCACCGCTCCTCTGCCGCTGATCGAACAAACGGTTTCACTCAGTTTTTTGCTTAAACAGGGTATCGACGGCTGGCCGCCGTCCAGGCCGGCTAGCGCCTGCAGCGGTGCCGCGTCGGTCATCGGACATTTGACTAGCATGGACTCTACGCAGTGAGTCACCAGCCAGATGGTGCGGGCGGCCCCGTCAGTGAACGAGAGCACCGGGCGGCGGTTTCATCGACGCGCCCCAGCACATTCTCCAACGGCCAGCGCTGCGGCTCGCAATTGACGGTGGCCAGCGGCACCGGTTCGGTGCGGCCCTGCGCGAAATGCAGGTGTAGCCAATGGGACTTGTGGTCCTGCAGCTAAGTCGCGGGGCTTTGGTGCGCCACCATCAGTTGGCTGCTGCCAGATCGCGCCAAAACTGCAGGCCCCTTGGAAAGATCCACATGGCAGGGGTGACCGCCGACTTAGCTAGCATCTCAGGATGGGGCTGCATGTAGCATTGTCGGCTATTGGAGTGGTGCCTGCGGCGCGCACCGTCATATGACCTCGATAGGATCAATCGGCGGCCTACGTACGGCACAGCCAACGCTTGTCGCGCGGCTCGACTTGCAACCGCTACAGCGGCGCTTGCATCATCGCCTGAGGAGTGTCGGTCTGAGGTACAAGGCACGGTTTTGGTCCCCGGAAGCATCACCCCGCCGCGCATGGGAAACGGTGTCAGCTCACGTAGCTTTTTTATTGCAAAATGCGTATCATCACCGCTCCATCCGCCCAGTGATACCCACCGATCTTGATCATGGAACCGATGAAACATATTTGTATCGCGTGTATTACCGAACCCTTCCTTCGCTTAGAAATTGAATCGAAAGCATCCGACGATTATTCCTGCGACTACTGTGAGGGTGGTTACCCCGCTGCGCCAATTTCAACGGTGGCCGCGCGCTGCAGTGAGGTACTACATGCCTTTTACGACGACTCCAGCCAGACTATGGCTGTGATTGTCTATGATCGAATGCCTAACGGCCAGGATTTTCCCGATACGATCGAAAATATGGCAGGAGTGACCTGGGATGTGGCTGCCGACATCGTGGAGGTGTTGGAAGAGGAATGGCCTGATGAGCCATGGTTCGTACGACGTCGCGCCGTTGACTCCCAATTGCCGTGGGAGTGGTCGCAAATGGAAATTAGCCTTCGCAGCGAAGCCAGATTCTTCAATCCAAAAGTATCCGGGTTCATGGAGCGGATATTCGGAGGGATTGCATCGGACGTCACCGCCAATGGATTGTCGGTGTTGGTCGACGTAGGACCCGCTTCTGAGTACCGTGCATTCTATCGGGCCCGCGTATTCCAGTCCGACCAGGATATCAAAAAAGCCCTTTGCCATCCGGAAAAATGGCTTGGAGCGCCGCCGATGGGTATGGGCAACGCAGGCCGAATGAATACGGCCGGGCAACCCGCCTTTTACGGCGCATCCCAACAGGCTACCGCACTTGCCGAGGTACGTCCTCCCGTCGGCAGTCAAGTTGTTGTAGCGCGCTTCGATATTGTGCGGCCGTTGAAGCTGTTGAACCTTGCTTCGTTGGCACTAGTGCATATCCCGCACAACGCTAGCTTATTCGATCCCGCGACCATGGCATCATTTCAGCGACGTGACTTTCTTGAGACGCTTTCGCGAAAAATGACGGTCCCAGTGATGCCAGAGGAACAGGATCGCAATTACCTTATCACGCAGGTGATCGCGGATTATCTGGCAATGCATACTGAAGTTGATATCGACGGTATTCTCTACCCGTCCGTGCAAGTGTCGAACGGACCGCACGGCGCCGAGAATATGAATGTCGTTCTATTCTACAAAGCTGCGATGGCAGTCGATGCCGACCTTGAAAACGTTACCGCCAGTGCGGAATTATGGACGGCCCACGATGAAGGCGGTGACGAGTACGATGAGTATGATCCGAAAATATATCGGCAACAACCGAGCGAGCGGCGTTGCTATTTGGCGAGCACGCACCAGCCGGAACCGGCCCTACAGCTCGATCCGACGAGCATTGTCATTCACAAGGTAGCTTCAGTAACGATCAATACCAATCCTACGCCGGTACGATTGGTCAGCCAAGATCAACATGGTAACGATAGATAATCACGATGCATAGGTGACACCCACCGCAGCACCCACTGCCTGTGCGAAGAAAGAGAGCATCCAAAAGGCCAGGCAGGGTACCGACCCATCTTAAAACAGCGAGACATTATGAACCACGCCAGCAATAAAGAGATACCTGAAGAGCGAAAGCAAGGAGATATTTTTGCGAAGAAACATCGCGCTCATGACCATGGTGAAGATATGTGGTTGGGACGTATGGCATGTGCTAAACACTACTCAAGTAGACTGCAGACAGCGGTTGCTCAGAAAGAGATTAACGGGGCAGCAGCAGAGGCATATAGAGCCTTATTGCTATATGTTTGGGATACAAATTACTTCGGTGCATGCCACTCGACTTCTGCAGTCCTATTCATATTATTATCAGAAATGGGACTAAAGCCACACTTATGCATTGGCGAGGTCAGGTTCAATGGTCCATGCTTCGACCATTCTTGGGTTGAACTCGACGGTGAGATTTTCGATGTCGCCATTAGTCTCCCGCTTCCAACTGGCAGATCTGCTGGCGGCCCGGTGTTTGCGTCGGTTGATCTGCATAGTGGCAAAGTGTCAAATGTAAGATTCGGTATCTCAGATGGCGTAGGACTTGACAGCGATGCTCTGGTTTCGTTGGATAATACATTAAATGCATACGCTGAAGTGCAACGATCGCTGCCGAGCGATCGCCCGGATATTTGGGTTCTCACCTTGGATATCGCGCAGAAACTCGGTTTGCGTTGCACAGTTCAAGACCTTATCGCTAAATATGGAACCGTACGTCGAGAATACCGCCGTGGTAGCACTTCCATATAAATGTAACCACATTTTAGCTCAATGCACGAGTCGCAAGGTTTCTGACGGCTGACGATCTGACTAACGTCAAACTTGATCAAGGAAGGAGGTCCTTGACGCCTCGGTATCAAACAGGATGAAACAGTAAGCGGCGGCAAGCCGTCGAAATTGTAGAGGTGGGGTAAACGCGCCTTAGGCGCCCGTAGCGGCCGGATGCCGACGGAGGAAATATTTGCAATGATCAATAAATCATCAATTCTTCTCATCTTGGGAACTGGCGTTTCGCTCTTTACATCACCTGTTTTCGCTTGGCAAAACGTGGTGATTAAGGGGGTGCTTTGCACTCCCTACTCTTACAAGAATAAGACCTATTCTGGCTGTCCAGGTGATATGCCACCACCTCGGGATGATCCCTTCTTGTTGGCCAAGGCTGCTGGAGATGTCCGAACAAAGGAGCAGTTCGACAACGATTGTTCGCGCGGTATTGCCCTATCCGCTTGTATCTCCCCTCCTACCCCACATGGTTGTCCAGAGGGCAGAAAATGGTCACTTGAAGGTACTGGAATAGCTCACTGCGTTGATACCGGTCCTCACTACTGCCCCCCCGAAGCACCAACTCGGTCCATAACCAGCGATGGCATTCCACATTGTGACTGAGTTGTGCTTGTAAAAGCCCGTAACCTGGACGGTATCCGGGGTTAGGAATTTCGATGGCATTTTTTTCATTTAGGGCCGAATGCCCAACAGATGTAACGGAGTTTATGTCGGCATGCGCTGCGGCAGGTGTCACGACTTCGCTGACGGCTCAACCTGATGGTGAATTCCCTGATGTGGAAGTCGAGCTTGAAGCGTCAGTAGACTTGAATACGTTGCGTGACGTGATTCGCGCGATCATCGATGGCCATGTCATGCTCCAGACGCTCAAGGAGTGCCGCCTTAAAGACAACACGCTTGAGCGTGACTATGAACTTGAGTAAGCCGATAAATATGACCACCCGTGAAACGATCCTTTCGCTCTGCCGCACCTATCGCTACACGCTCTGGCGCGATGTCGGGAACCTGGGCGGTGACGGCTACGCGATGTTCATCGGCTTGAATCCAAGCACAGCCGATGAGGTCTTGGACGACCCAACAATTCGGCGCTGCATGGCGTTCGCTAAATCTTGGGGATATGGCGCACTGTGCATGACCAATCTGTTCGCATTCCGTGCGACTAAGCCAGCCGACATGTTGGCAGCAACCGATCCAATCGGCCCGGAGAATGACAAGCACCTTGTCACCCTTGCAGGCAGCGCCGGCATAGTGGTAGCTGCATGGGGCACAAACGGCACTCACCTCGGACGCGACCAAGCAGTTCGGGCCATGGTACCGAGTCTGCACCGCCTGCGCAGGACACAGGCTGGCCATCCAGGCCATCCTCTGTACCTCCCAGGCAACCTCACGCCCGTGATATTTTGAATGAAAATAACATGTTCAACTTGAACACCCTATAAAATCAAAGACTTACTGTTTTCGTTCTACTCCCGTAAGCGGTATTAATAGATGCATGATGTTTGGGAGTTATCAACATTAAAATGAACATTGGTATAGAAAGACAGCTCAATGGAAGTTGCGGCTTCGCGTGTCCAGATCCCCAAGCAAATGGGTAAGATCCACCAGCCGCTTCGCCACCAGGTGCCTGACATTATTCGCACACTGCCATTGGCCATACACACCCAGCAAGCGCGCGCTCATCACCTCCCGGCGCTGCTGCTCTAAAAGGCTCGGCCAGACGATGACATTGACGTTTCCTGTCTCGTCCTCGATCGTCAAGAACACGACGCCCTTCGCAGTCTCCGGGCGCTGCCGCAAGGTTACCAAACCGCAGCCACGCGCGAGGCGCGCATCATCATACAAATTCAGAATTTCGGCAGGCATGAACCGCATCGCGTGCAACCGCGCACGTAACAGCGCAAGCGGATGACGGCCGAGCGTCAATCCCATATGGCGGTAATCCGCCACCAGCTCCTGCCCTTCAGTGGCCGGCGCAATCATCAACTCTTCCTCAACGATGTGGGCCTCCCGCAAGAGTCCGCAGTCAGGAACGCTCCCCGCCGCATTCCATATCGCCTGGCGCCGATTGCCGCTGATCTCCAACAACGCATTTGCACTGGCTAGCAGCTTCAGTTGCGCCGCATCGAGCGCCGCGCGTACGCCCAAGTCATGCAAATCCTTGAACGGCCGCACAGCCCTCGCCTCTTCAATCCGCCAAGCGGCTTCACGCTCCATACCTCGAATCAGGTTGAGCCCCAGGCGTACCGCAGGTTGGGCGCCAGTTGAAGCCTCCAACGTGGCCTCCCAGCCGCTGATATTGATGTCCACACCACGCACCTCAACGCCATGTCGCACGGCGTCCTGTACCAGTTGAGACGGACTGTAGAAACCCATCGGCTGGCTGTTCAGCAGGGCGGCCAGAAACGCGGCCGGCTCATGCCGTTTCATCCAGCTCGATGCGTAGGCAAGGAGAGCAAAACTGGCAGCATGCGATTCTGGAAAACCATACTCGGCGAATCCCCGGATCTGACCAATGATGCCGTTAGCGAAATCGTCGCTGTAGCCGCGCGCCGCCATGCCTGTTTTGAGCTTGTCTTCAAATTGCTCCAAGCCCCCTTTTCGCTTCCACGCGGCCATGGCACGACGCAGCTGATCTGCCTCGCCAGCTGTGAAACCGGCCGCGACCATCGCGATCTGCATTACCTGTTCCTGAAAGATGGGGATACCCAGTGTCCGTGACAACACAGCCTCCATTTCCGGACTGGGATAGGACACGGGATCGGTCCCCTCGCGCCGGCGCAGGTAAGGATGGATCATCCCCCCTTGAATGGGGCCTGGGCGGATAATGGCTACCTCGATAACCAGATCGTAAAACACTTTTGGCTTCAGCCGCGGCAGCATCGACATCTGGGCACGGCTCTCGATTTGGAACACGCCGACTGTGTCGGCCTGGCAGATCATCTCGTACGTCGCAGCATCCTCTTTCGGAATGTCTGCCAATTCAAATCGCTCGCCGCGCCTGGCCGATACCAGTTCCAGTGTGCGACGCATGGCACTCAACATGCCCAGCGCCAGGATATCGATCTTTAACAAACCGACCGCATCCAGATCGTCCTTATCCCACTGCACGATGGTACGGTTCTCCATGCTGGCATTTTCCACCGGCACCAAACGCGACAGCTTGCTGTGCGAGATAACGAAACCGCCAGGGTGCTGTGACATGTGACGCGGAAAGCGCATCATGTGTTCAGCCAGGAAAGCCCACTTTCGGGCGACGTCGGAGTCAGGATCCAGTCCGCAGCTATGCATGCGCTCCGCCAATTCGGCCCGCCCTCCCCATCCGTGGTTGGCCTTGGCCACCTTATCAACAATGGAAAGATCAACGCCGAGCGCGGTACCCACGTCACGCAACACGCTCTTCGGGCGATAGCTGATGACAACGGCCGTGAGTGCAGCGCGAGTGCGGCCGTACTTCTGATAGATATACTGGATCACCTCCTCACGGCGCTGGTGCTCGAAGTCCACGTCGATGTCGGGAGGTTCGTTACGTTCCTTGGAAATAAATCGTTCGAACAGCAGGGTGCCACGCGATGGATCGACCTCGGTCACGCCCAGGCAGTAGCACACGGCGCTGTTGGCCGCCGAGCCGCGTCCCTGGCACAAAATCCTGTTGGCCCGTGCGAAGCGCACGATATCGTAGACCGTGAGAAAGTAGCTCTCGTAGGACATCTCCGCAATCAGTTCGAGCTCCCGCTCGATGAGAGACTGGACGTTGGCCGGCACGCCGGCGGGATAGCGCCAGTGCGCACCAAGGTAGGCTTGCTGCCGCAAATAACCGCTTGGCGTCATCCCCTCTGGCACAATCTCCACCGGGTACTCGTACCGCAACTCGTCGAGCGAAAACGTACACAGATTTGCGACGCGGACCGTCTCCTCGAGCGCGGCGCGCGAATAAAGGTTTCCCAGTCTTACTCTGGAGCGCAGGTGCTGCTCCGCGTTCGATGCTAGCCGATAGCCACACTGTGCGACCGGAACGCCATGACGGATCGCAGTCATCGTGTCCTGCAAGGGCTTGGCGGAACGTACATGCATCACGACGTTGCCGGTAGCCACCACGGGCAAGTCGAACTGGGCGCCGACAGCAGCGACGATGTCCTTATGTTCCTGGTCGCGTGATCGAAAGTGCAAGGTCAGCGCGATCCGCGCACGACCGGCCGCACATTGCAACAGCCAGGCCCCTTGCCGCTCGATGACTTCGAGCCCTGCGCCGTAGCTTGGCAGCAGAATCAGCTGACAATCGGGCATACCTCGCAACGCAACCAAATCAGGCGGCGGCGCCGCAATATCACGAGGCCGCACAAGATACTCTCCCTTCTTCGCTCGCCGGCGCGCGACGGTAATCAGTTCACACAAATTGCCATAGCCGTTCCGGTTCATGGCCAGGATTAGCAAGGAGAAGGGCGGTGAACCGTCCTCTGGCGTCACCAGCATCTGGCTCCCAATCAGCAACTTGAGGCCAGTCTCCTTGGCGGCAAGATGTGCCTTCACCACACCGGCCACCGTGCATTCGTCGGTGATCGCCAGAGCGTGATAGCCGAGGCCAGCGGCGCGTTGCACCAGTTGTTCTGGAGTGGACGATCCATGCAAAAACGTAAAATGACTCACGCACTGCAATTCGGCGTAGGAGGGGAGGGCGGTCGCCATGGCGCGCATCCGTCAGGCGTACAATCCGTGCAGAAACCAGCGACTATCCGCAGTACGCTCGAGGTAAATCCAGTAACATGTCGCATCAGTACCTTGCGCAACATAGTAGTCGCGCGCGACCGACTGCGCATCCCACCAGCCGGCCTCAAGTCGCTCCGGTCCGCGTATCAGCCTGAGAGGGCTTAAATAAAAAGGCCTTTCGTCCCGCGTCAGCAGCTGTATGGGCTTGGGCAGCACAAAACACGGACGATCCAGCACCAACTCATCCTCGCTGGATGACGTTATTTTCGCCGTGGCCGGCCCCCAGCTATTGCACTGCTCGGGCCGATGATCGGGCGATGGTACCGGGACCAGAACGTTGTCCGGACCTAATCTGGCGGACAATAGTTCCAGCAGACGTGTGAAATCAGCCGGCGACCCGCCAGGCTCCGGAAATAATTGATCGGACAGCGGTCGCCTCGGTTCCAGCTGTACCACTTCCAGCCGTAAACCGATAACCGGCGCGCTCAATTCTGTCTTGGCCAGGCGCTCTTTCAACAGCCGCAACAAATGCGTTTCTTTCCACGCCGGCTCGGCCAACGTAATTTCAACAGGTGTCGGCGGCACCGCTGAACGACCACGCTCGTGCTCCAGCTGCAGTTTGAATGTGATCACGGCCAGCTGGCGTGCAGCAAGCCAGCCTATGAGCTGCAGGATCAATGTCGTGGCGCCATGCATCAACGCTTCCGCATGCTCGATTCGATCGAAGGTTTCGATATGGGCGGAGAATTGCGCCGGCACCGATATCCAACGATGCATTTCTTCGATATCACCATACGCAAGATCGAGGGCATGCAAGAGCTGTTTGCTCGTCCGCCGTAGCAGTCCAGTCCTCGGCAATTTCCGCACATCGCTCAGCGTACTGGCACCGATACCATCGAACCAGGTAAGGAATGGCGCGGCGGATGGAACAAGTGAACAGGGTAAGCCGTCAAGGCGAAAAGCCAGAGTCGCAGATTGCAGACACCTTCTACGCGGAGAATGCCGTCCACTCTTTACGTGGGCAAGCAGCCAGGCACCTTCCGCCGTCGGCGCCGCACCCAGCCGTCCGGTAAATCCGAGGCGGCGGATGCTGTCGCTTACCCGCCGACACAATGAAAGCGGACCGCCAAACAACGCAAGACTCGCACCGACATCAAGCAACAAACTGAAATCATCAGTAAATGCAACCTCGGGCGTGAACTGCAACATTGCCATGGCAATGGAATCAAGCGCACGCGATTCCTTTTCTATATCTCGATCCAAAATGATCGTACCAGGTGCAATGGTTGCCACGCCACCAGACCGCATGCCGACTCGCACGCCGGCATAGACCGCTTCTGTCGAAGCGACCACCACTTTCCCACCATCCACAACCACATACGAGCCTGCATCAGACCAAGACGGGCGGAGCGTTTCGAGCGGTAACAGCGGAAGGTATAAAGTTAACAGCAGGGGCGTTTTCATGATGCACGGGGTGACGGCCAGTAGGCATATCAGCAAGCGGAATAAATAAAGTTTTATCGGAGACAGGACCACGCCGCTTTAAAACCTCAACATGGACACCTCCCATCGCTGGTCGAACTCCCAGCCGAAGAGACGCGGGCGAGGCTTCAGTTGCGCACGCCATTGGACGAATCAGCCAGAACCAGGTTTCAGCACCCTGGGCCGCCAGATTCAAGCGCCGCAGGGAATCGGAACGGATATGGTTCTGCCAAAACACTACAGCACCACAACTACCGTTTTTCAGTATCTGTTCCGTCGTCCAAAGAGCATCACCTGTACTGGGAGCACGAACCCATATCAACCGGGTAACATCGACGCCCCATATCTTGAATGCAAGCGAATGCGGAATATACGGAGGTTGAACTAAAACAATTCTTTGCTTATTAGATAACTTTGCAAGCAATGGCTTAAGCAGTTGCAATTCTCCTATGCCGGATTGCTGAACAAGCAACTCGACAAGCGACGAACGCGGCCAGCCGGCACCTGGCAATTCCCCATCCAGCAAAGGATAGCCAGATGAACAACTTACTTCACGTGACACGGCCAGCTCACTTGCACGCCAGACGTGAGAAATCACCAACGGATCCGTAACCTCCGCGGAGAATTCAGAGCGAACTTGAGAGCAGAGCAAAGCCATGAGGAAACACAATCGTTGTCAACTTAATACTGTATGTATATACAGTGTATGCGTGATTGTTTAATTCTGCAAGAGCCAGCTTCAAGTAAAAAAAAAGCCACTGAAAAAAATTCCGCAGTCTGCCTTCGCGCGCGGGCGAGCCCGCTTGCTTGCGCCCCGACGGAACCCCCGTCGCCACGCCCGGTTAACTTGGAAACCCATAAATTCAAAATCCTAAAACCACACACAACCTACACGCCTCCAGACACTTGCTGCAAACACCACCAAGCAATATCTCAAAAAACCCGTCACACAGAAGATCACCCGTCCTCAATCCACTGTCGGCTAGCCAGCACCACAGAAGTCTCACGTGAATCGCCCTCAAAAGCCACAGGTAGCGAAAGTTGCAAAAAAGCAACCCCCACAGCAGGTACCTGATGTGTAGCAAACTTAACATTCTCTGGTGCTGTGACGGCGCTCTGCGCTTCAGCTGTTTTCAGAGCCTGGCGGGCTTGCTCGACGATTGTTTTGTAGGTGGCCACCGTCTGCCGTGTCACGCCGGCGATGCGTCCGATCGCCATCTGGGTGAGGCTCTCTCCACGCTGCCGCAAAAGCCTGCAGGCAGCACGAATCCTGTCCGCTGTACTTTTCTGCCGTTCGCTGTGCGTGCGTTCAGCAGCCAGGGTTTGCCGCGCTGGAAGCGGAAGCTCAGGATCAAGCTGCATGATGCCGCGCTTGCAGCGGCCGCTGCCCGTATAGTTGGTCCATGTCCACCGAGCAATCGAGCGTATCGTTGCTTTCAGTGACGATAGCGGTAGATCCTGGGCGAAACCTTGCACCGTGAATCTATTCAGCTCGTGCGCTTTAGCATCGAGCCAGCGCACGAAACCATCGTAGCTTCCACTCTGCCGCTCGCGGTTGACGATGGAATAAGCATAGTGTCGCAAATGCTCGAACAGCAGACAATGGCGCGAGTGTGCAATGTCGTCCACCTTGACTCTCTTGGCCCAAGGAGCCGCCACGGCCAGGTCGACGTAGTCGGCCAAGGCGCCCAGTTCGTACACGGAGTTGTGTAACTCTTCGGTCGACCACCAGGGATGCCCCGGCGTCTTGGCCACCGGTCCTGAGTGGAAATTGGGATCTGCGCGCAGCGCTATCGAAAAAGCTGCATAGACGGCTTTCATGAAGGCGATGGGCTTGTCGCGCGCGGCCTCGGTCGTGCACACCGGAGTAATCGCATAGTAAAGGTGACTATTACCGGAAGCGCGATTTCGCACGATCAGATTTGGCGCCGGCAGGCCAGCATCTTCCCATATCATGGAATTTGCATGGTCGAGGTCGAAGATCAGCCAGCTGACAAGGCCTGGCCGATTGATTTGCATATACGGATAACGTACCGCGAACTCGCGAGGCCGAGTGCGGGTCGCGGTTTTGTTGTCACTGCAGCGCGGAATATAGGCCGCTTCTTGCAGCACCCGGTGCAAGGCGGTACCGTGCTCGAAATATCGAACATCAGGCTCAGCGACGCTATTCACCACTTGCTCCTAAGGGGCGGCAAGACAGTGCCAACTTGCAGCGCAAGCCTGGTAGAGCACTTGAATTTTAGGGCGAGCAGATACTCACCTCGGCCATGATTCGTCATGGGAGCTCCAATTGCCAAGTGACAGGCGTAAAAAATCCCTTGCACTGACTTAAGCACCGAACTAGAATCACGGCTGAAGAGTACGTGATTCATGTTTTGGCACTGCCAGAGCATTAGCAGAGGCCCGGTTCCCGCCGGGCCTTTTGCTTTTTAGGGCATCAAATTGTTAGCGTTTCAGATTAGCTCGTCATCGCAGTCCTTATATCTTCGTTAATCGACCGGTTATTTCTTGCTGCCATCGGCCAGAGCTTGTAGCACCTTGGTAATTTCGTTCATCGCCAGTTCGGCATCCACATCTTTGGTAAATTCAAGACGCAGCACTTTTTTGGCCTGATGGACCTTGCAGTAGGTTGCACGTCCCGAGCGTACGGTCACCGGGGCCGGCGCCACGCGCGGCGCAACCGCACGCCGAGCCGACCTGGTCGCCATCGCCACTGCCTCGGACTGGGAGGACGTGCCATTGACGATCGCTTGAATCGCCGCCATGACACCTTCGGTATGCCCTTTGGCATGGAGCGCAGCCAACTCGGCGGCCGCACTGCGGCCGACCTTATCCTGCTGTGCATCGAGCAGCCGTATCGCCTCAGCCGGTAATTCACCGAACACCATCAGATTGGCCACAGTAGTTCGAGGCACGCCGGCATGTTTTGCCACATCGGCGATGGTCAGCGTTTGATCTTCGTCCAGCAGTTTCTTGAACCCCACATACTTCGCATAATCCGGCAGGGTGTTGTGAAGCAAGTTTGCATAAAAAGCATCACGATCTGCGTGTTCGTCGTCCGATAGATCCAGTACGGCAGGGATGGTTGCACGGCCACGATCGACGTAAAAATCAAATCGGTTATGTCCGGATACCACCTCATACCAGCCATCCGGGGTAGGGCGGAGCGTCACAGGCGTGACCAGCTTGTTGCTATCGAGGTTGGCGTACAGCGCGTCCCTTTCAGCATTGGTCAGTTGCCGCTGGCGTCCAGGAATTTTACGGATACGGGCTACAGGTGCCTCGAAGGGCACACCCGCGCTTAAAGCTGCCTCATCGAGCGCAGCTTTAAGCGCCTCAACTTCGGCCCGGCTCGCTTCCTGCAATTGCGCAAGGCGCGCACGCAGATCCGCGGACTCCACGTCCGAGCCACCGTCAGCCTGCTTGGCCACCGCTTCGTCCAGCTGCCGTTGCAGCTCGTCAATCTTGGCTTGGTACTTCTGGGCTTCAATGCGGAAGGCGCCGAGCTGGCCAGGCATGGTCACATTGCGCTGGCTGGCGATCGGCGTTGGAGGATTCTCGCTGACATTGCGTTCCAGGTTGGCCGTCTGGCCGAGCAGCCGCGCCGCCAACTTATTGACGCGCGGTGGGCGCTTGTCGTCTTTGTTACTCATGCTGCTTCCTTCATTTCGCGGTGTGCCCAGCAGGTCTGCAGGGACACGTCGAGTTCCGCCACGACGGCGTTGAACGCCTCGATCGCACGGTTGTAGGTGCGCTGGCTGCCGTCATAGCTCTCGAGATCGTAAATGGTCTTGAACTCCGCGTAGGCGTTTTTTACCAGATCGGTCTCCGGAATTTCGGCCGTTCCCAGCAGCTCCGGGTAGGTCTGCTTGATCCACGTCTTGACGATATCGGTCATCGAGACTGACGACTTCACCTTCGACAACACGATCTTGATGAACTCGAATTCCTTGTCGATCTGCTTTCCGTGTCGCATCGAATTGAACAGCTCGGAAAACTGTCGGAAAAATTGCGTCGACGAAGCGTAGTCCAAGGTTTCCGGGGGCAGGGGGATGATCATGCCGTCGGATGCCATGAAGCTAGCCAGCGCCAAATACGACAAGGTAGGAGGCGTGTCGATAATGATCACATCATATTTTTCGCGCAACGGCTGCATGGCTTTGTTCAGGACGTCCCAAAACTGGAACGTCGGGTCACTGGCCTGCTTGTTGGGCAAGTAATAGTCGGCGCCAAACAGGTCAGGCGACGATGGAATCAGGTCAATACCGTCCCAGTAACTGGGTAGCGCAGCATACAGAAGATCTTCCTTGTCGCCGTAGACCACCGGCATCACCGTCATATCCTCGGTCACTTCCGCATCCGGCACAAATCCCATCAACGTGGTGGTGGATGCCTGAGGATCCAAATCAACCAGGCAGACGCTGTGTCCCATTAAGGTCAAACCCTGGGCCACCGCAACTGTAGTGGTGGTTTTGCCCACGCCGCCTTTGAAGTTGCCGCAACAGACGACAAGGCCCAGCGTGCCGGCCGGACGCCGCTTGTGCGGGCCGATCTGCTGCACGATGGCGCGCGCCTCAGCCAGGGTGAACATGCGGCTACGGCCGTTACCCTTCAACTGGCCAGCTGGTATGATGCCCTTGCTGCAGAGATGATTGAGCTTCGTGCGCTCGATATTGCACATTTGCGCCAATCGCGTGCCAGATATCATGGGTGACGTTTTCCGTGGCCAAGGCGCCAACAGATCGTCACGCAGCTGCAGCAGCGTAGCCTCCGCGCGATCAGCGATGCGGATCAAGCCGTCGATATCGACGACGTTTCGTGCAGGCAGAATTCGTTTGGCAGACATGCGCTTACCTCGGTGATTGGTGGTTTTTAGCATTGTCGCCGCTTTTTGCAAAAAAAATCAAAAAGCGATGACGCGACCGGATATTAACGTTTACAGTCAAAAACGTATATAACTTTTCTAGGTTTACAAGCAAAATATTGCACAGATGTCGATTTTGCTCGAATATCCACAGCCTCCCAGTTCAAATAGTTTCATTAAAAACAACATAAAAAGGGAAGACGCCCGAAAGAAGCGTCTTCCATGCAACATCAATCCAGCGCATCCCTCAGAATGTCGACTTTCTGAAGGAGAAACCGGATGACGTCGGCCGATGTACGATCAAATGCTTCAACATTTTCCCGTACCCACGCCTCCCGTTCGGACATCTCGCCCTGCAAGGAATGCCACCGTTCGGTGCCATCGACCGTTTCGGTAGCTTTCACCGAGTTCGTCCGTTGCGCCCGGCCCCTTAGCCAACGGGTAAGGCTCTCGGGCAACCGCACTGCATGGATTGCGCGGGTTAAAGCCACATACAGGAGGTTGATTTCCTCCGGATCGTATTGCTTTTCCGGTGGCAGCTCGATAAAGTCATCCTGCATATGCACTTGGTCGAATTCCAGGCCTTTTGCACGATGGGCGGTTGTCAAAATGACGTCCGCCTTCTCTTGCAGACTAACCTGCGATGCTTTCATGGCTTCGTAGATGCGTGGAACCTGGCTCTGGTACTGCTCGACGGTTTTCACCAGTGCCGCAATCTCCAGGTCCCCGGCCTCCACTCCGTATTGCTGGAAATCCCCGAAACAATTGAACCTGCCGATGCTTGGACTTGTGATCCTCGACCGTTCGTCCGCCCATAAAAAATAGGCATCGAGAACTTTCCCAAAGACATAGCTGTCGAAGCCGCCAATGAAATGCAGCTTCACGTCGTTGTCCAGTACCAGCGCCGCCGCACTGCTGAACAAGCCAGCGTTTGTTCGACCAATGATCGTAAATGGTTGCGACCGATCGATGGACCAGGCATTGCTCATATCTGCACGTCCCACAATGGTCTTGTCTTCCCCTTTAAAGTCAGTGAGCAGCGCACTTGCGATACCGGCGATCTGCTCACTGAATCGGAACGACTGCGTCAATGCAACGCGAGATTTGGCCTGCACCGTCTCCATCGCGTTGACCGCACGACGAAAGCCATAAATTCCTTGGTGCCGGTCGCCCACCAATACTTTCTGGCAGTCCTGTCGCATCACCACGTCCAGGGTCACCGGATTGGTGTCCTGGGCTTCATCGAGCAAGATAATGTCGAACGCCAAGTTCGGAAGTTCAAGCGCCCAGATCTTCAGATACCCATCGTGCGGCATCTTGATCGGTGACCGCTTATCCTTCATCGCAGCAAACACTTTGTCGGCAAGTTGCACGATATCGCTTGCGACGGCAGAATCACCCTGCAGCTCCACATCCAGGTGTTCCTCGGAGATCAAAGAATCCGCCGAGCAAAACCAGTTGGCCAAGGTCTGCAATGCATCCTTGGCCCTTTTGGTATTGCACTGGAAAGTCTGGGCAATTTCCCAAGCCTTGGGACTGCCAAGCTTTTCCTGATAACGTTTCCCCACCCGGGTGTATGCCAGGGAATGGGTAGTTCGGCATTGCACATTTTCCGGAAACCGCGCGCAGGCCTCCGATGCGACCGATTTGTTAAAGGCAATGTACAGGATGCGTTTATCCGGCCTGCACTTCGAATACTCAACGAGAGTAGTGGTCTTGCCTGTGCCGGCAAACGCATCGACTGCAAGCAACATGCTTTCGTTTTCCACTACGGATATTTGTTCACGGGTCATCGACGACATAGCATTCTCCTAAAGGTAAAAAATGGCCGGGAGAACGCAGTCCCGGATGGGAAGGAGTTCTTCCCGGCCGGGCACATACGTCAGCTACAAACTTATTAAAAATAGTGCGCAAGTGATTAACTCCAAGCAAAAATGCGCTGGAAAATCATTGAACAAGGAAGGTCAAAAGAGGCTCACATACCAAAAACCACCGGTATCGGCCATGCAAGACGTAGAAGACTTCCTACGCGGGAATTACGTCGGCGACTAGCCGAAGTAAAGTTTAAAGAGAACCGGAAGCTGCAAGCTGATCAGGAAACCCACCATTGCCTTGAGCAACGTCGTATCGCTACGAAGCTTCTCAAGCTCGGCTGTCATTTTCAACTGCGAGGTTTCGATCTTCTGCAATAGTGAGGATTCAAGTCTCATCATATCCTCCGGAAATGCAACAGATCTGGACAGCACTTCGGCCATGACCTTTGCGTGAACAGCAGCTTGTGCGGCGGATACGCCGGCCTCTTGAAGACGCTCGGAATACCCTAACGAATCAAATTGAAAGCTCGACATAAAAGCTCCTTTGGTCAGAGAAACTCCCGGAGCGTCGCCCTTAGGGCTGGCCTAAGGAGCGGTGATGGTGGACATGTACCCCGAGCAAAAAGCTGCGCTAGTTTCAGGGGTTGACTAGCTTGCGCCGAATCGAAATTCAGCGTACCTCGAAAGTCAGTGTAGTCGCAGAGGCCAAAATCGTCCACTACAATGACATGCTACGTTTAGAAAAATCCAGCAAGAAACATTGGCAAATCCAACCCTACTCGGCTTTGGGAAAGCGAATGGTGGTCGCCATCCTTTTCTTGTCGTCGAGCAGGGCAGCCGTCAGTGCAGGAAAGCGGTTGAACAAAAGCGCTTCAGCCAGTTCAATTCGACAGGCGGAGCGCTGCCAGTGCTTCACACGCAAGTGCACCGGCACTTGGCCCCGCTCATGTTCGTGGGCAGTTTCAGGACCAGGAATCCACACGCCGGTCGGATACTGCAGGCCGCGCATTTTGTGCGCACGGCCGCCGGCTTGCAGATATCTGGTGTACTTTCGCAGCTGGTCCATTGACATTTTCATCTCGGCCGCCAGGTCTTTGCCTGTGATCTGACCCGCAGCCACGATCAAATCCTCGACGCGTTTCGCAACGCGATAATGGACATAGTCATTCCTCTCCCGCTGTCCAGCACGTTTTGTCGAACCGCAGCTGGTATTTGGCGTGACGGCCACGCCATGAAAGTCCTTAGCGAGCATTTTCATCATAACCTCCTGTAAAAGTTACCTCTCTATCGCGTCACCCATGTTTCTGGATGGACGAGCTCCCATCCGAGCTGACGCCGAATTTCGCTCTGTGATGGCGGCGGCAACGAAGAACACCGCCGATCCTCCATCCAGCGCCGTACCTGCTCCTTCGTCGGCCGAATCACTGAAACGGGATGCCGACTTAAAAACGTATCCATATCGATAATCTCCTTTCATAACAAAAAATCGGAACACCATGACCGGTTTCGCGTCGAGAAAAATTCTTGACGCTGCTGCAGAAAAATCGTTTGTGGATTGCCCTGCTGCACACTTCTAACTTAGCGTGAGGTAGGCATCAGGTCCTTGGAAAAAATGGCATACGAGGAACTGTTATGCGCTTGCGATCGGCGCGAGCATCTGGTAGCGAATGGATTACATAAATTACCTTCAACTGAGCCGTTCGCAGTAAGAAAAAATGGGGGGGCGCTTGGCGCGCCAGGACCGTGCCGGGAAGATGAGTGAATAAGATAGCCATGTGCTTCCCTGGAAGAGACGAATGCCTCTTCCAGGAACCCATCTGGGAATGATGCAGCTTGGAATTTGCCTTCTCCGCAGCGGCCAGTGCCAATGAAGATCTGGCGGTGATCGACATTATGCGACGGTGCTTCTCGGGTCACCCGAATGCGAAGGCCAAGGGTGGCAATAGGTTTGCGCTAGCGAAATCCTAGCAGCAAAGGCTACAGCTCTGGGGGCGGCTGCTGCCCAGTTTTCAGCTTCCAGCGGAACCCGCGGCTTTCGAATGGCGAGCGTGTTACCGCTTGCGCCTCCGCCATTCGAAAGCCGCAGGGACGTCGTCATTGCTTTTGGCTGGACGAAGGAGTGGGAACTGTAAAGGGACTCTGTTTCCAACGCGAAAGCAGCCAGTTCCAGACTGGCTGCAGATTGGACTTTGCTTCGAGATTCCAAACTCGGAGCTCACGATCCATGCCGCCAACTTGCGGGGTTGGCCGGAGCGGATCGCTCATTACACAAGGACTCCAGGTCCGAAGACCGTACGCGTTCCAGGAGTTGACGCGTTGCAAAAAACCAGTTTTTGATGCGTCAAAAACTGGAAAACACGTGGTGAAATCGATGCCATTCTTTCCATAGCAGACTCCCATCAAGTCTGCAATGAAAAGAATCCCCTCATATTGAGGGGACTCGGTTGAAAGTAAAAAAGACCTATTAAGGTTCGACATGCCTCTCGTTCAAGCTCAGGCGCCTCCACGGAAGCTGCCTCGGAACGCCGACTCCGCGACGCTACGAGGATCTCTGACTGGCTGCCTTAGCCCCCCGCCTATGCGCGAAGGAAATTGGCTAATACGACCAGCTGGGCCATCTTCCACGGCGTCTTCCTGCGAACCATGATCTTCATCCATCTGACCATGGTCATCGCCGCCCCCGGCTTGTTCACTACTATGCTGGCTGGCGGATGAAGCATCCGCATGCCCGTCATGCTCGAGGTGATAGACCACGACGTCATCGATCGCAATATGGGTAATAAGTAGCAGACGCCCTTTGATGACGGCTGCCGCTTCCTGCTCACCAGTTTTTCGACCCTGCTCCTTGATATCGCGAAGGTACGTATGCGCATAGATATCACCAACGGTGAAGGCGACGAAGATCTTACGACCAGCTTCGCAATCGGCCATCAGCTCAGAAACGAGATTGATCGCTTCTTGTCCGCTGACCCGCAGATCCATATAACTGTATTGCGGATCGACGATTTTTCCATGTAAGGCATTGATGGCACACGCCAGGAACTTTTCTGCTTTACGGCCGCTACCCTTGGGAGTTACCCAACGGATCCGGTTCATATAGCCGCAACCTTTGGTGTGCAAATCAAAGTACCCTGAAGGATCAGGAGCTTTTCCCTGCTCGGCTTGACGCAGCGAACCAGGTGTTTTCGAAGAATTGTTGCGGTTGTTATTGGTCATCATGATGATCTCCAGTCAATAATAGCGAAAGGAAGACCATCCGAACCCCAAGGGATCGAGAAAAGGTCTTCCCGATCGGGGTGGTAGAAGCGCTACAGAGACTCTGATCCTGGCAAGGCTGGCCAGGACGTGTGGGTTGCAAGAGTTTGACCCACCGCGGTTGCTCAGGTGCGAGCAAATTCAATATCAACAATAGGACGAGAGGAGGACGCTGTCAACCCGATTTTACGCTTATCGCGCAGACTGGCGCCCACTGCTTTTTTGGTAGGACAGATCGTTAATTTCAATGCCTGAGAGAGAACGCTCGTCGGCGATTTCGCCCTCGCTGTTGCCCAGTTCAAGCACAAATGTGCAGATCTTCTCGGCAGCGTTACATGCGCGAAAAATGGCTTTTGAATCGTCGCGGATGACCTTGATCCAGCTACCAACATAAGCTGCATGCTGGCTCGGATCATGGCCTAACGCGAGCTCGTCACCAAGCATCATGCTCGCGATTTCGGCGCACAATTCTTCGTATGCATATTCCTGGCTACCAAATGGATGAAAAAGGTCGCGATTGAGCCTGGACGAGTGCCCGGACCAATGCCCCAGTTCATGCATCGCGACGGCGTAATACTCTATGGCGGAATTGAACTGACGACGCGGCGGTAGATGCATTTCATCATCGACCACATCATAGTAGGCTTGATCGCGCTGGTCATGTTTAATGGTAGCACCGGATTGCCACAGTATCCGCTCAGCCCTCTCGATTGGATCAAATTCAAGCTGAGCTGGCTGAAGGGGATCTAACCCACTTACCTGTTCGGCATTAAAAACCGTTGTGAAGTACATCTTAGGCTTCTGGCCTGCCGGCTGCGCATTATCGGATGCAGGGAAATCGTCGGAATCTTCGGACGCGGTAGTCTCGGAGAATATCCACCGTCGAATAGCAGTTCCACGCTCGTTTTTTCTAATGCGCGCTCCTTTGAAATTAGCCTGCTTGAACGTCATCCACCTCGGATCTTCATACGGCTGGGCCATCAGATTCAAGGAATTGATACCCTTGTATCTTCGCCCGGAGGCAATGTTGTACGGTGTTGTGCCACGCGAGGATGGCGCCCAAGGCTTTTGCCATGGAGCAGTGCCCCTCTCAAGGAGGGTGATTAATTGATTTGCGACATCATCGCAATAGTTGGATCCTTTTTTCATGTTGAACTCCCAAAAAAATGGCCACAAAAAGTGGCCAGATTGAACAAAGGAAGCACGAAACCACTCATCCGCCAAGATGGGCAGTAGTGTGCAAATGAGAAGGGAACGCTAAGAGCGGAATGCTCTTGAGATAGAGGGAAACTCCCGTGCGCTGGGCACGTGCAAGGAAGCGGGAGCGACTTGCACTTGGCGATCTGAAAAGATCATCATGATGTGATGTTAGGCCGGTCTAAGGTGTATGTCAATCCGGCTTTTGAGCGAGTTTGATTTCATTTCCGGCCAACCAGTTCCGGGGGAGTAGCGCCGGTGCGGCCAGACATACCGTAATGAACGCAAAGCGCCCCGTTGGCCTCTTAGTGGGGATCGCGGTCGACTGCGTGAGCCATGGCCGGGGTGCTGGCGCCGTCAGAAGCGGCCGCCTTCGATATGATTGCGGCCGACTCTGCCAAGCTGGCGTCGGTAACAAGACCAACAACGCCACCTATGCCAAGGCTAGGTGCACCACAGCGCTGTTGGCATACATCTAAAAACATAGCGTCGATCTTGTCCGCCTCACGAATTCATGGAACCTCGCACTAAGACCACATGTTTCGCATGATATAGTCATATCATGCGCAATATCGTGCTAATATGTGTTTATATTCAGATTTAGGGGGATGATAATGGCTTTCAGGGCAGACGAAGCTGCACGCGCAGGATTGGAAGGAGTGCTGAACTATTTCTTGCCGCGGGCTAAAGGATTCGAGGATTCGGAGAGAGATGGAAGCAAGAGCGATCTGCTAAAAATTTTGCAAGAGTGCGGACCTGTCGTTGATGCTTACCCGAGTTGGCACCCACTCGTCCGCAACCATGACAGCCGCCATCCCATCACCACACCCGGTGAGGATTGCGGCTACAAGGGACTCGACCACACACGATACTTCGCTAATGGATTCATCACTTGCCCGTACGGTGACGGCCAGGCCGTCCTAGATTCAGTGTTGAAATGCCAACAACAAACAGGCGGGTTTATCACAGCGGAACGGCTCAATTTCAGGCTCTATCATCCCGATGCAACTCCAATTCTGGTTCGCTGTCACTGGGAAAGGCCCTTGGAAGCTAATGGAATGATCCCTCTGTCCCTAGCTTTGCCTCTGCTCCTCGAAAAGGAACTCCCAATGTGGCGCTGGGCGGAAGTGGCTGAAACGTGGAAATCGATGCGACCCTATTTCCTCGGTATGCCTCAAGGCAGCCGATCTTCCCTTTTTGTTAGCCAAGACACAGGTCTGGCGCTGAAGAAAATTTGGGAGGCTCTGATTAATACAGGCATGTATGGCCCAATCAAAGAAGAGCGAGATTAATACGCCAGCCTTCAAGCTGAGACACCGAACTGATATCCAACGTCGGCCGCCGCTGCCGAGCAGATAGAACTTACAGAAAGCACAAAGTGGCATCGAAAAAACCGAGGGCTAAAGCTGCGGCGACTAAGGCGACCAAAGTCACCTATTCTAAAATTGCTGAACCGTACCAGAAGACGCTGCACCGGCTGTGGAATAAAGGGTTAATAATCGACAACAGGATCAATGCCGAAAACGCCATGAAAACCATCGGCTATTATCGGCTGCTGATATACATGCGGCACTTCCAGTGTAAAGCGACGCCCAGGAATTTTCTCCCACGGTCGAAATTCAGCGCTATCGTCGCGCTCTACAATTTCGACCGCGAAATCCGGCTGCTGACGTTCAATGCGATCGAAAAGCTGGAAGTGGCTTTGCGCACGGCGATCATCAACCCTCTTGCCGAACAACATAGCCCGCACTGGTATCTCGATCCATCCCATTTTAACGATGACATCAAATTTCATAACGTCATGGGAAAAATTATCAAGGATGCAGGTGTGAGTAAAGGGCTGGCACTAACGCACTATTACGATCACTACGACTCTCCCGTACTGCCACCGATCTGGCTGGTGTGCGAAAAGCTGACCTTCGGCGCGTTGTCACATTTTTTCGCGGCTTTACGAATAGATCGGCGCAAGATCGTCGGCCGTTACATTTGGTCGTATCCGGAGCATTTGCTGGTTTCCTGGTTCCACAGCCTGAATCATTTGCGGAACATATGTGCCCATCAAGACCGGGTATGGAACAACCCCATAACAGTGCTCCCACCAGAGGCACATAAAGCCTATAATGCGGAATTCGCAGCTCCGACAAGCTTTTACTGTCGGGCTGTTGTGATACAACTCCTGATGCGGGAGCTAGGCCTGAACGGCTGGTGGCGGGAATGCTTACTTGCGTTGTTGGCATCTTGTACCCACGTGAATCCACGTATTCACCTGGGGTTTCCAGATAATTGGCACACTCGGCCGGCGTGGGCTTGAGAACGAAACAGTTGTTTGACAAGTCGTGATAATGCGTGTAGCATTATCAATGACAACGCTGGGAACGCCTCTCATGGAAGCGAAACATCCTTAGCTAAAAGGCGCGCAAGCGCCTTTTTCATTTTGTGCTTCCGATTTTTGCCAGAGCCGGTCATCAGTTGAGGTTCCAGGAACCTTGGCGATACTGATACGAGCCGTTCAAGATGCCATCTAGCCACGCCGGCACTGTCGCCGACTGCATACCGCCAAAATCGACATGGCCATCTCTATCGGTGTCCAACATTGCAACCGGTAGCTCCGGAAGCGAGCCAGTCCCAATGCCATCCTCCGGCCATTTATTTCCGTAATCGCGCTTTAGCAGCAAGGGGCCTGTTGTCTTGACGAGGGTGCGAAATATCTCTAGGCGGACCAGCCAATAACACTCCACGCCTGATGCCTTGTATCGCTCCTGGCGCCGTGTGAAGTCGCGAAGATGTTGATAGGATCGCTGCAGCTCTATGGCGATGGTGCGCCCGTTGTGCGAAAACAGCACATCAGCTTTCCACTTGTCGCCGGCCGCCGTTTGCCCTGGCGCCTCATCCCACCCCTCGATGCCCAAGCCCCGCAATGCGGCCAATACGGCCGTTTTGCCGGCCTTGTGCCATTTCGTTTCCGGCGCTGTGGCGCATTCATCCGTGAGATGGGCGAAGAACGGCACTCCCCTGATGCTCGTCTTGAGCACGGCCGGCGCCTCGCAACACGGCAGTATGAAGTCGCCCAACTGCGTACATAGCTTCAACGCTTCCCAGTCGCTACTGGCGTAATCAGCTGCGTTCACTGGCTGTCTTGCACGGGTCCAAGCAGAGTGCGTCATATCAATCTCTCACGGCGTTTGCGGAAAAGCAATTTTAGCTTGCCCAAGCAATTGCCGGTTTGTCGTGATGCCAGAATGGTGGGGCAGGCGCGATCTTACCGAGCCATGGGGAGAACTGAAATAGAACAACAAATTGACAAGCTGGTGGCTGCTATCCGAGCGGCGCTGGCCAGGTCGGCGCCGCTCGATCCCGTGGTGGCAACGGTGATGGTGGCCGATGGGATCGACGGGTCTAGCCTAGCTCGACCACAAATCGCGGCACTAGCGGCGTTGTCGACCGAACCGACACTAACCGAAGGAGAGCGCAACCATGCGGCGGCGCAATTGGCCGCACTCGGTATGACGATATAGTCGAATTACCGGTGGCACATGCCTGCATTCCTGAACGTGCTCAAGCTGCGCGCCGTGCCGGCCCTCACCAAGGACATGTTTAATGAGGTTGAGGTGCTAATTGTCGCTCACCAACGCCAAGTTTACCGGCTGGTGTGGCAGGCGAGCAGCTGTCGCAGCGGCCCCCGATGCCGATATGACACGAAATACCAATCGCATGTGACCCTGACCCAGCGCAAGGTGTCCTCACAATGCCAGTCTGCACGTACTAACCGAGCGTAGTATCTATCAGGATCAAACGCCTGTCTGTTCCCTCCGTAGCAAGAGTCATCTACCAAGGAATGCCATGATCAATCGCCTCCTGGCACCGGCCGCCATCACCGCTCGCGCCAACCTGATCAGCACTTGCCCACCTTCTTTCGTCAACGTGGGCAAGGTTCATCGCTTTAACACCACCGCCACCTTGTACCTCACTAACGACAGCCCCGCGCCAGTGGCACTCGACATTACACTCACGATTGAACGACCTGGCACAGAACTGGCGGCACACAAAGAGTCGCTTGAGGCCACGCCGGGCCAAACCATGCATACCATCAATTGGGTATACGAACACAGCGTGGTACTTGCCGATACCACCATCGTGATCAAGTTGCGTGCGGTCATGCATGAAGACCAGCAAGTCGTAGTCGCCTCCAGCTGGCAGGTCTGCGAATTCACCGTCGAATAGGAGTGCGCAATGACACTGCAATTCTCAAACCGTGCGCAGCAGAACACGCTGATGAGTAGCACTCCTTCCGAGGACCTACTCAAGCAAAGCGAACTAAAGCCGATCGATCCGCAACGCGAACTCGAGCGGATCAGTTTTTCTCGTAGCCGCCAGATTATGATCGACTGGGACCAAGTAGTCGCCAGCGCCTCACACAGCACGCCCTATCTGGTAGGCACCGGTATTGAGTACCTGCGTGCCGAACTGGAGCGGTTGTGGGGTTATCCGGACGGATTAAAGACCGATGCCGATGTCCAGCGCATCGGCATTTTCACCTTGTCGGTCGACCCACCACTCGTCATTTTCGGCGTGCCCAAGTCGCAGCGCCGATATACGGTAGTGCTTGCGCCCAACAACACGGTGCAGCTGCCGCCCTTGCCGCCCGCCGTAACTACCATGGCCCAATATACGGAGTTCTGGGCCAATGTGGCCCGCGTCAGCAGCCGCGATGACCTGTACACCGAAATGTCCAGCGTCGACTTAGCACCAGCAATCATTTATCGCCAATACCGCGAACTCGTTTCCTTACGCAGCCTGGGTGCGTCGCTGTCAGCCAGTGCAGACAAGATCGCGGCGCGCGAACTGGACGCGTTCCTTTCGGCCGCAGACATCGATGCGCTGACTGCCTCTTATCTGACGATGAAATCGCTCGAGACAGACATCGGCCTCAAGCTCGAGCGCTTGCGCGACCGCGCGCGGGACCTGGGCTACTACCTTACGTTGGAAAAGGAAAGCATTGCACTGCCCGACGGCACCAAGTTTGAACTCAATGCTGGCGAGATCTACCAGCCCTATCTAACCCTATTTCGTTGGCAAACCGTGCAATACCGCCGCATGTTGGTACGCAACGACGACTGGTTTTCCAGCTCCAGTTGGGTGTTACAGATTCCGTACGAAGTCCAGCACGTGCAACAGGTTTCCCAATATCGCAAGATCATTCCCGACTTCGATCCGTGGGTCGAGAAAGAGCGCGAACTGGCGGTCGCGGGATTCACGGTGTTTCGCTTCGTGCGTCTGGGTGAAAAATACCTGACGCAACAGGGCGAGCCGATCGAGCAAATCGTGCAGCGTTGCGAACTCGATGTCGATTTCGGGAATCGCTGCGCCGTCATGATTCCCGTGTACGAGCAAGGGCTGGTGAGCGGCGAGGTACTAGCACGCTATCTGGTAATCCTGCGGCCGCGGCGCGGCACCCAGCCGATATATCTGCCGCGCTTGTATATCGAGGAAGACTTGCTCTTTTCCACCCACTTCCACTCGGTAGAAGTGGGCGAGCTGGTCGAGTCCATCAATTTGGCTCCAGGCGAAGAGCGTGAAATCAGCATCGAAAAATCGACCCTGGCCGAGCAGGAAACACGCCGCACTGCCACCTCCATTAGTGACCTGAACGAATCGGACCGGATCGATCTCTCGACCGAAATGGAACACGAGGCGAGCGTGTCGAACGAGCGCACCACAACCCAGAGCATGAGTGCCAAAGTGGGTGGTAGCTATGGCCCGGTAAGCGGCTCGGCCGAAGGCGGGAGCTCGTCAACAGAGACCACACGTCAGTTTGCGCGCGACCTGCAAAAGGTCGCCAATAAGGCCTCGCGCGCGGTCACGCGCCAAACGCGCCAGGAGGTCAAAACTGAATCGTCGCTCAAGACCAGCGCGACGACGCGCCAGAGCACCAAGATCACCATCCGCAACATCAACGATGGCCGCACGCTCAATCTGCTTTTCTTTCAGCTATACAACATTTATAAGCTGTCGCTGCGCCTCGAAGGCATGGCCTTCACTTTGCTGTCGGGGCGGGAAATCATCGCCGGCACCGGTATTGTGCTGCCGGAGATCTACCCATTACACCAGTTGCCCGAGGTACTAGGCCGGATGGATCTGGCTGGCTTTCCGATCCGGCCAAATGATGCCTTGCTTCCCGGCGCGAGCGCGGACGCCCTCGATGCCGCAGCGCGCGAAGCGTATCAAAAGCTGGTGGTTGCCGCGCTGACTCGGACCTTGCAGGAATACAATCTCGGTGCGAGCGATTCCTCGGAGAGCGTGGACATCGACTTTTCCGGCGTCGACCCGCACGCTCCGGCGGCCCAGCAGATCGTTGCGCTCACACGTGCACTCAATGCTATTCAGTACATGGGCTCACCAGTGACGCCGCCGGGTCAGGCGGCCGGCGAGTCCCAAACCCTGGTAGTCGGTTCGCCAGGGCTATATCTGGACGCCTTCGTTGGGGTCCGGCCGGGAACCGAACCTTACTCGGAAAACATGCGGCAACTCGAACTCGAGCGCGTCCATGCCGAGGTGCGCGACATTCATGCACGAGCAGCCTACAGCGAAGCGCTTGCGCACCGCCTGTACCGGGTCGATCCTGGCAATGTCGTTAGCGGTCAGTCGCAAAGCTTGCGCAGCCTGGTGCTAACTTTCGAAAAACCGCCGCTGCTCGGCGAGTGGAGCTTGTATATAGCCGACGCATTCGTCACCGACTTCCCGATCACGTCGGGCGACTTGGTACAGCGCATCGCCTTCGCCAACGATCAGACCTGGCTGGACCAAAGCGCGGTCGATATAGCGCGCATCGTCCACAAGGAACTCAAGCAAGAGCTAACCTTCCTCATCTGACACGAACCGCCATGGCCGCCAAAGAAGATCCACGCTTGACCTACCCAGCCGCGCCGGCGCTGCGGGCCAGTCTGCGAGTGGCCGGCGATTCAGTGCAGGTGCCGGTGGTGCCTGCCAAAGCCGGCGACCGCTACGACATATGCCTGCCCACTGGCAACCAGCGCAGCGCCAGGGAGTTGTACGCCGAAATGAACGCGCGCGTTGTCGATTCGGCAGCTTCCCCCACGGGCGAACTGTTAATTGGGCTGGGCGAGACGGCCAGCGACGCCAGCGAATGGTATCTTATGCAAATCAAAGGCATGTTGGCCAAATATTCCAAAGCAATGCAAGAAGTGGCCGCCGATTTCTCCAAGACCGGCAAGTACACGGCAGCGCACGCGGCCAAGGTGCTGGAGGCGCGCCGCGCGCTGGAAGGAGCACTCAAAGACGCAGTGCCTGCCATCAGCTTCTATCGCACCGTGGACGCCAGCCAGGGGTTTGACTCGATCACCGCCACCGAACGCTTGAGCGCAGATGTGGACGCCATGAGCGAACTGTCGGGCCGCCCCTTGCGCAACCTTGAACGACAAAGCCTAAAGCGCATCAACAATGCAATCGACTACAGCATGGAAGCGCCCGTCATCATCGACAGCAAACTGGCCCAGATATTGAAAAAGGTGGACAAAATCTTGGTGGCGGTAGAGCTTGCGCCGGCGGTGGGCCACATGCTCACCGCCAAAACGGTGCAGGAGCAGCAAAAGGCCGCGATCGAGATGTCAGCTGCGGCGCTGAGCATGGCTGCCGATCGCGTCGTAGCCGCCGAAACGATGGCTCTATGCGTCGGTTTTGGCGTGGTCACGGGCGGCTGGGGATTTCTCGCGTGCGGCGTGGGCGCGATGACGCTCGGTCTGACAGTCGGTTATATGGCAGAGGAACAGATGAAAAAGTTGATACCGCTAGCACTGGACGCGCCGGGAACCTTGCCGTGAGATGAAAACACTCCATTAGATCATTAAATGATTCATGTCATCATCATCATTGCGGGTCACGGTCTTCGGATCTGGGATTCCCATAACTCTTTAAACGACGACTAGCGACCGTCACCGCAACAGTACCAAAAGAACGAGTAGCACAATGACAACTCTAACCTGTGTTTTTCCGACATAAATGGGGAGCCGCTTTCCTGATGCATACCCGCGATACGCACCGACAAACGTGTAAGCTACCCATAGAAAGAGTACGGCTCCGAACAGCAACCTGAACAATTCAGCAAATTCGGCCATGGAATAGCCGCTCCCAGCAGCGAACGCTGCATCAGGGTTCGAGAAGGAGGGCGCTGTTGGAAATATCGGAGACGACGGCGATCCTCCTCCTGGCGTCGTCGGCAGTGGAGTAGAACCAGTACCGCCGGTAGGGCTCGCAGCGAGTACCTCCGCAAACGTCGGCGCGACCGCGGCGATCGCATAGCCACCAAACTGTGCAATATACTGAGTCACTGGCACATTATTGCCGTCCCGGGGAATAACGGAACCACCGCTGTCGAGATAGTGCTTGAGCGAGCCGATTCCTACCAAGTGGGCCCCTGCGATCAAGCCAGAAGCTGTGATCTGGGTGCCATTGAGCGTTCGACCAACGTATTGGGACAAACCGAAATAATCGATATAGCCCTGTAGCTTTCCATAGTAAGCCGTGATTGCCTTGACCTGTAGGTCAGGATTGGCCAGAAAAGTGTTCAGCGACGTCACGCCGTTCTTACCAGTGAATGTCCCGCCCCAGCTGTTGACTGCGGTCCCGTTCGATCGATAGTAGCCGGCATCCGTCATCGCCAGGGTCCCCATTTGGAACAGACCCGCATAACCTTGGCTATTGACAATACCGGGATTGAGGCTGGACTCGCGTTGAGCAATTGCTTTTAGAAAGTCAGCGAAGCCGGTAGCGGCCACGGCCAAGCCGATCATTCCGAATATCAGCCAGCTTATTACGCCGGAGCGCCAAGTTTTCCGACCAAGGTTGAAACTTGGCCACAATAAGAGTCGCATGATCAATTCCCCCAGTCCAAGTTTTGAGCACAAATAACGGCCAGTGCAACCTCGTCCGGCATGATCTCCTGCGCTGCGCCAGGAACGACTGGGCGCCCCAACTCGACTACTCCCCTCTCCAGATAGAGGCTCGCGCCCCAGCCAACCGAGCGTGGCGCGAAACCAATGTAGGCCCGCTCCGCCTCGCAGTTCCTCGGGTTGCAACGAGTGAGCACAAAAACGTCGGAGTTCGCGGTCCTAAACAGGCGAGCGGTGCTCTTTGACAGGTCAACGCTCGAAAGCCAAGGAGGCAGCTGCGCTGCGCGGCGCAGGATCTCGGCCGTCAATCGCGGATCGACATGCATCTCGGCCCTCACCAGCGCTCCCCCAGAGGGACAGGTCCCGGTGGCATCCAATGGCCTGGCAAAGCTGTTCAGTGCGTACACCGTAAAAGGCACACCGAGCAGCAAACGAATTATCCATTTCATCACGCCCTCCATTCAGGGCGCCGCCGCCCCTAGTTGATCGATCATCTCCACCAGCTGGCCAGGTGGCAACGCGCCGACAATCCGACGTCCGTCGGACAAGACAATAGTGGGCGTGCCAGCAATCTTGAGCCGAGCGGCAAGCTCAATTACTTCGTCAAGTGCCGACGCATCGCATGCGTCGTCTACCGGTGGATGTCGACCGGCCATCGCGGACTCCCAGGCCTTGGAGCGGTCAGCCTGGCACCATATCGATCGCACGAGCGGCAATGCCCCTGGGGAGGTGATCGGCAGGGGGAATGTGTACACTGTCAAATCCGGCAGCTGTGCAAGGAACTTGTGCACCACCTTGCAAGCGGGACATGTCGGGTCCTCGAAAATTGCGATGGCGCGTTTGCCCGATCCTTGAGTCCGCTTCAGGGCAAGGTGGAAGGGCAGGGCGCCGAAATCGACGCTACTCAGTGCATCGATCTTCTTTTGGGTGAGATCTTCCTTGGTTGTCAGATCCATTAACCGGCCGTCCAAAATGACGTAGCGTCCTTGGGCATCGGTATAAAAAATATCCGAACCGGCGACCACTTCATACAGTCCTGCGATAGGTGTCGGAGTGATTCTATCGATCACAACGCCCATGTCCGTGCGCCGCTCAATCGCATCCTTAATAGAACCCGGGTGCGGTATCACGGAACCATTCGATTCGGCACCCGCCGGACCATGTAGCAAGCCTAAACCAAGTACGAGAAGCGGAATAAATGATCGCAGCATAGAACCTCCAATGTGGTGATCTTTTGATCTGTATCAGTCAATTTCTCTCACTCCTTTTTGCACACGGCACTGCTCCACATATGCCCGAATAAGATCGGCCACCTTCGCCGGAGCTGGGATCGCATTGAGCACGACACGGGGCGTCGATCGATCCGAGGTCAGCAATACGATCTGCCCACGTCCCAGGAGTCGCTGCACCAGGGGCTGAAGAACCGCAATATCTTTGACCCGGTACAACTCAAGTTCATCTACCTGGACCGCTAGTTGTGAAGTTGCAAGAGGTTATTCTGGCCGGATCTGAGCCGTGACATCGGGGCCTTGCCAGCAATGCCCTGATGCGGCCGGTGCCAGTTGTAGTGATGGTTCCATTCTTTGAGCATGTTGGCCCGCTC
>NZ_LOCQ01000039.1 GCF_001677885.1 Janthinobacterium psychrotolerans
GCATCGAGCGCTTGAGCTGCCTGGCGAAGCGGCGGTAGTTTTCGCAGAACTGCGTGTAGCCGTAGGTCTGGCGATCGGCATAGTCGGCGCGGTGCTCCTCCCACAGCAGCATCAACGTCATGCCCTTACGGCGCAGTTCCTGGTGCAGGTAGCCATAATCGGGCTGCACATAGTCACTCGCCTTTTGGGCGCCGACCAGCAGGCGCCGCTCCAGTGCCGCCTCGTCCATGCTTTGTACAGTGAGCCAGTCCAGGCCAGCTGCCGCAGCCAGGCCGGCGTACTTCGTGACCACACCTTTAGACAGGCCAAGTGCATTGGCAATCTGCTGGTGCGACAATTTGGCGTCAAGTTTGAGTCGTAGTACGTCCTTAATTTTACGCATATTGATCCTCGGTGCGGGCACGCCATCTCCAGTCAAAAGCTGGGAGCCTACCCGTTCGGTTGCAAAATGCGTAACGTCATCACTGCGCTGTACAACACCATTCCGGCATCGTGACCAGCGATTCCGGTATCGTGACCGCTGATTCCGGACAATGCCCGAAATCGGTCACGTTCGCCCGGAATGGGCGGTCACGTTCAAACGGAATGGCTGGTCACGATGCCGGAATCACTGGTCACGTTCGTCCGGAATACCCAGCAGCCATTCTTTGAGCGCATCATTCATGCGTGTTTGCCAGCCCTACCCCGTCGCCTTGAAGGCATCGAGAATCTCGGTATCGAAGCGTATCGTGGTGCTGACCTTGTTGCCGCTGCCCGCAGGCCGGCCACGTCGCACGGCAAGCTCTGCTTGCGCCTGACGGCCCGACACGGCCTTGCCCACCACTTCCCACCTGCCTTGCTCGAAAAACGTTTCCGTCAATTACGGCGCATCGTCCGGATCACTCCAGGATTTGGCCATATCTTTCAATTTCGCATTCATTTGCTTTCCTCGCTGCCTCTGATATGCACGTATTTTCAGACTTGCTCATCAACATTGAAAGCTACGACGGTGCCGCCTCTCCCCGCACCGCCGCTTCAATCAGCGCCACGTCGATCTTGCCCATCTCCATCATCGCCGCAAAGGCGCGGCGGGCGACTTCGCCGCCTTGCGCCATGGCGTCGGTCAGCACGCGTGGCGTGATCTGCCACGATATGCCCCAGCGGTCCTTGCACCAGCCGCAGGCGCTCTCGGTGCCGCCGTGGCTGACGATGGCGTTCCAGTAACGGTCGGTTTCTTCCTGGTCCTCGGTCGATATCTGGAACGAGAATGCTTCGTTATGCCTAAAGGTGGGGCCGCCATTGAGGCCCACGCAGGCCACGCCGCAGACAGTGAATTCCACGACCAGCACGGCGTCGGCCTTGCCGCCCGGGTAATCGGAAGGCGCATGGTGGATCGCGCCGACGCCGCTGTCGGGGAAAGTCTGGGCGTAAAAGTTGGCGGCCTCTTGCGCCTCGTGGTCGTACCAGAGGCAGATCGTGTTCTTTGCCATCGTGATTCTCCTTGAAGGTGCGTGCTCATCGTAATGTACAAGGAAAAACCCTGGCAGGCCAGCACCTTACGGGCAGGCAATCGCGCCGATATTTACACCGATACTGGCCGCACCAGCGCCTTGCCCACCAGCGACTGCACCATGCGGCCCAGCGGCACTTCCACCCAGCGGTGGAACGCCGCGCCGGCGCCCAGGCTGGCGGCCCAGGCCGTCAGCATGCCCAGCGCCTGCCATTCGGGCTCCAGCGGCGCGTAGCGCACAAAAACAGTATTGACAAGCAGGCTGACCGGGAAGTGAATCAGGAACACGGCATAGGAAATACGGCCCAGGGTATTGACGGCGGCGCCAAGCGGGCCGGACAATACCTTGACCCTGCGTCCGCACAGGAACAGCACGCAGGCCACCGCCAGCGCCAGCTCGATGCGGGTGCGAAACTCAACCGCCAGCGCCAGCCACGCCGGCACGATCAGCAACAGCATCATGACGGTGGCGGCATGGCCCTGGCGGCGCGGATCGCTGGCCCACCAGGCCAGCATGCCCAGTCCATAGCTGCCGAAGAAATATGGCGCCCAGTTGTCCCAGCCAGAGTCCAGGTTAAAGTACAGCAGCGAGGCCGTCACGCCCAAGGCGACGATGGCCGGCACCAGCCACGGCCGGCGCCGCTCGCCGGCGATGCGGCCCGTGCTCCAGAACAGCAGCGCCGCCAGCGCGTACAGTTGAAAGTCGATCGCCACATACCAGGCGCCGGCCGACAGCGACTCATAGCCGAGCACGCCATGCAGCAGCAGCGCATGGGCGCCGATCTGGCCGAAGGTGGCCGGCGCCGAAATCGAATCGTGGCTCATCAGGGTCAAGGCCAGCGCATTGGCCAGCGCCGCGATCAGGGTGGCGGCGACAAAGGGCGGCGCCAGCTTGGCATAGCGGCGCCAGATCGCCGACAGCGGCGAAGGCGACGCGGCCAGTCCCGGCAAGCCGGCAGGCGACAGCGACTTGGCGGCCAGGAAGCCGCCGATCACCAGGAACACCTGCACGGCGATGCGCGCACTGTCGCCCAGCCAGTCCAGCAGGGCTGGCCACATGGGCTGCACATAGTCCGACATCGGGCCGTAAAACGCCAGGTGGTGCAACACGATCAGTTGCGCCGCGCCCGCTTTCAAACCATTGATCCAACCAAACTGCGGACGATTTTTTAGGTCCGCCTGAACTGCTGTTGCTGCCGTCATGCCCTGTCCTTGCCTTGCCAGGTACTTCTCGCCGCCCCCCGCGCGAACTGGCGCGTGGACGATGATTTTCCCGAGAGGCCGACATGATAGCCGAGCTGGGCAATGCGGTGACGCGCGGTTGCCTGTTGGAATTAATCTTTTCGTGAAAAATCCGCGCGCAGCATGGTTTGAATGATGCTGCCGCCTTCCGGGCGTGGCCGCACCGCCACAGCCATGGTCGGCAGCACAAACAGCACACCTGGCTGCTCTTCCATGCTCATGATCAATTGCTCCAGCTCGCGTCCGACCGACTCGGTATGCCCGAGCTTTTCCGCCAGCAGCGCTTCGCACCGGCCGCGGTAGTCGGTGCGGCGCGGGCACTGGTCCGCGCGCACGAAGGCGATATGGCGGCTCTCCAGGCGTGCCGCCAACTGCGCGACAACCGCCTCCTGGGCGCCATCGACATAGGCGGAATACGCCGCGCCGGTGCCGCCTCCCCCCTGCGCCGAGAGCAGCAGCAGCGAGACGTTGGCGCCGAACGCCCGGGCAGCCGCTGGCGGCACATAGGCAAACGGCGGCGCGTAGTCTTTGCCGAATGTCTGCTGCAACTGCGCCGCATTCGCCCTGCGCCAGGCCGGCAGGCAGCGGGCATTGCTGGCGGCAAAGCATTGCGTGTAGCCGGTGCGGTCATCGAGAAACAATTCCTCGACCGCATTGGCCGGCGCGCCAGCCGCAGCCACTGGCCGCACCTCCCACTTGCCGGCGCCATTCTTGTACCAGGCCAGGGTGGTGCGCGCCCATTCCCATATGCGCACATACGGATTGACGTGTTCGTCGAGCGCTTCGGGCAGATACGTCCTGGGCAGGGCGATCGCGTCGCGCCGACCGCCGTCGGCATCGACCACCATCACCATCGATGGCGCCTCATGGCTGTCGACCAGGGCAAACGCGGCGCCGTCCGGCGAGATCGCGGCCAGGGTGTTGGCATACAGGTTGTACTGATCGGCCAGCGTCTGGGGCACCACGGTGGTCTTCACCGGTAGCGCGCGCAGCAGGAAGCCTGGCCGCATGTCGCCCGGAAAATACAGCAGGCCAGGCGCCATCGGAAAACCGTGCGGATACGCCTTGGTGGCACGGTATTGAACAGCCAGCGGCAGATTTTCCACCACCGCCTTGCCATCGCGTTCATAGGCAATCTGCAGCACCCGGTCGTAGTTTTCGAATACTTCGGCAAAATACACGGGCGGCTCCAGGCCATCCCAGCGCGTCAGGTCTTCGGCCTGCTTGATCAGCACCCTGTCGCGGTACAGCAGCCGCATCGACGCGATCTGGGTCGACGTCAAAAAGCCGCCGCCCTGGCGGTACATGATGGACAGGGCCGTGAATGGCCCGGCGGGAGTGGCTTCAGTGACGCTTTCGCCGCGCTTGAGCACGCCGGCGTAAGGGCCTTCGGGCGGCTCCGTGTACGGCGAACAGGCGGCCAGCAGCATGGCGGCCGCAAGCCAGGAAAAAGCAGAGCGCGCAAAAGCTGGCATGCGTGTGGGTTCCCCGGTGATTGCTGGAAGATCAGCAATATCGAAGATATTCTACGGCAACTCAGCTGTCGCTTGCGCCGGATTGCCGCAGGATCGCCGCCAGCAAGCCCGGGAAGCGGCTGTCCATGTCGGCCCGACGCAGCCGGTTCATGTGGGTGGTGCCGGTGTTTTCGGTCCACACCAGCCCGGCTTCGCGCAGCACCTTGAAATGGTGCGACACGGTGGACTTGGGCCGCCCACCGTCGAGGTCGCCGCAGGCGGCGGCATCGACGCGGGCCAGGTGCTGCACGATGCCGAGGCGTATGGTATCGCTGAGGGCGTACAGTACGCGCTCAAGGACGAATTCGCTGGCTGGTGGGTGTTTGTGTGGTCGCATGGGCAGAATCATACACGATACGCTATACTCCTTCCATTCTTCGAAAACTTTCGAAGTACAGAACCAACCACTCATTTTTGCAAAGGCCACCATGTCCGCCCTGTTCCAGCCCTACCACCTCAAAGATATTACCCTGCGCAACCGTATCGCCGTGCCGCCGATGTGCCAGTACATGGCCAATGACGGCCTGGTTAATGAATGGCATCTGTCGCACTACGCCGGCATGGCCCGTGGCGGCGCCGCCCTGGTGATCGTCGAAGCGACAGCTGTTTCGCCGGAAGGGCGCATCACCCCCGGCTGCACCGGCATCTGGAGCGATGCGCTGGCGCAAGGCTTCGCGCCCATCGTCAAGGAAATCAAGCAGGCCGGCGCGGTGCCAGGTATCCAGATCGGCCACGCCGGCCGCAAGGCCAGCGCCAACCGTCCATGGGAAGGCGACGACCATATCGCCGAAGGTGATCCACGCGGCTGGGAAACGATTGCGCCGTCGGCGATCGCCTTTGGCGGCGGCCTGGGCAAGGTGCCGCGCGCCATGACCCTGGACGATATCGCCCGCGTGCGCCAGGATTTCGTGAACGCCGCCGTGCGCGCGCGCGAGGTGGGCTTCGAATGGCTGGAGCTGCATTTCGCCCACGGCTACCTGGGCCAGAGCTTTTTCTCGTTTCATTCCAACCAGCGCGACGATATCTATGGCGGCAGCCTGGAAAACCGCAGCCGCTTCCTGCTTGAAACCTTGAAAGCCGTGCGTGAAGTCTGGCCCGAACACCTGCCGCTGACGATCCGTTTCGGCGTGATCGAATTCGACGGCCGCGATGAAGAAACCCTGTTGGAGTCGATCGGCCTGGTGCGCCAGTTCAAGGACGCCGGCATGGACATGATCAGCGTCAGCATGGGCTTTACCATTCCCGACGCGACGATACCCTGGGGCCCGGCCTTCATGGGTCCGATCGCCGAACGCGTGCGTAACGAAGCGGGCGTGCCGGTCTCGTCGGCCTGGGGCTTCGGCACGCCGGCCATCGCCGAGCAAGTGGTGAAGGACGAGCAGCTCGACGTGGTGATGGTCGGCAAGGCCCACCTGGCCAATCCGCACTGGGCGTATTTCGCGGCCAAGGAACTGGGCCTGCCGCGCGCCTCGTGGACCATGCCGGCGCCGTACGCGCACTGGCTGGAACGCTACTGATAGCCCCCGTCAGGAACAGCAAAGCGCATATTCGCACCGGCGCCAGGACCACGCCGGTGCCAGCGACGAGCGACCCGCACGGCCGTCGCATGCTTCGACTACAATTTATCCCTACACTGTTTACTAGACCAACGGGACACACGATGATCGTCTTTATTACCGGCGCCACCGCCGGCTTTGGCGCCGCAATGGCGCGCACCTTTGTTCGCAACGGCCACCGGGCAATCATCAGCGGGCGCCGCGCCGACCGCCTGCAGGCGCTGGCCGCCGAGCTGGGCGAGGCCGCCCTGCCGCTGCTGCTGGACGTGACCGACAAGGTTTCCATCAGCACCGCGCTCGACAGCATTCCGGCCGATTGGCAAGCCATCGACGTGCTGATCAACAATGCCGGCCTGGCGCTGAACGTGGCGCCTGCCCATGAGGCGTCGCTGGAAGACTGGGACACCATGATCGCCACCAATATCAGCGGCCTGGTCGCCATGACGCGCGCACTGCTGCCGGCCATGGTGGCGCGCGGCAGCGGCACCATCATCAACCTGGGCTCGGTTGCCGGCGACACGCCCTACCCCGGCGGCAATGTCTACGGCGCCACCAAGGCCTTTGTCGAGCAGTTCACGCTGAACCTGCGCGCCGACCTGGTCGGCACCGGCGTGCGCGCTACCAATTTGGCGCCGGGCCTGTGCGGCGGCACCGAGTTTTCCAATGTGCGCCTGAAAGGCAACGACGAAGCGGCGGCCAAGGTCTACGAGGGCACGCAGCCTTTGACGGCCGAGGACATCGCCGAGACTGCTTACTGGATCGCCACCCTGCCGCCGCATATCAACGTCAACCGCATCGAGATGATGCCGACCTGCCAGGGCTATGGCCCGCTGAACATCAAGCGCAAGCTGGCAACGTAATCGAAAGGTCGCCCGGCCTTCCACGGCGAGTCAGTTGACCACCCCACGCCTGGCGCCCTTACTCGCTTTCCACGCTGGCGCTGTCGCCAACGCCGGCCGGCATGCGCAGGCCGGCGCCGACCACGCTCAGGCGCAGACCCGGCACGACGTTGGTATTGACCACCGGCCCCGCTTGCACTTGCAGCACCGGCGCAGCGCGGCTGGCAAAGGCTAACGCTTGCGTGGTGGCGACAGCAGCATCGTCCTTGCCGGTCACGGCGTCTTGCGTCGCCGGCAAGGCGGGAGGCGTGTTTGCCTGCACCATATCGCCTTGCGAAGCCGCCACGGCGAGCGTGCCCAGCGCACTGGACAGGGCCGCTTGCAGCGCTGGCGTGGGGGCCGCAACCGGCGGCGCCTGGTTCGGATTGACGGTCAATACGCCTGGCGTATAGGCCAGCGCATAATTGACCGCGGTCTGTCCGCCCGCCGACACCGCGTAGGCGCCCACTACCGAACCGGCGGTGGCGTCGGTGGTGAACGCCAGGTTACCGCCCACCTCGCCCACTACCGTATCGGCGCCCAGCAAACCGGTGTAGCTGGCGGTGAAGGCCGGGTTCGCACTGCCCTGGTTTTTCGCGGCGCTGTCCACCCGCACGGACAGCGCGGCCTGGCCTATGGTCGCGGTGGTGCTGGCCGTGGTGTTGACCACGTAGTTGCCCGCGTCCGCACCGCCGAGGGCGATGCCGCTCACCGTCACCGTCTTGTTCACGCCGGCATTTTTGGTGGCGAAGCTGGCGCCGGTGTTGCTGATGCTCAGCACATCGCCGGCGATGCGGTTGTCACTGAGCGCCACGCTGGCATTGCTGGTGGTGTCGTACACACGGTTGGCGCCGGTTGCGGCCACCACCAGGCTGGCCGGCGTGATGTTGGCCGTGGCGCGGGCTTGATTGCTGACCAGCGTGTAATTGCCGGCGTCAAAGCCAGACAGGGCGATGCCGCTGACATTGACCGTCTTGCCTTTGGCCGCGTTCTTGTCGACAAACGCGCCGCTGGCGCTGGCGCTCAGGCTGTCGCCAGCGACCATGCCGGCAAACACCGCGCTGCCGGTGCTGACCGTTGCCGCCGTGGTGCCGTCATAGACCTTGCTGCCGGCCTTAATGCCGGTCACGCCATTGATGGCGGCGCGGCTGATGTCGGCCGTGGTGCTGGCGGTGTTGCTGGCCAGCGTGTAGTTGCCGGCGTCGGCACCACCAAGGGCGATGCCGCTGACACTGACCGTCTTGCCGGTGGCCGCGTTCTTGTTTGCAAACGTTCCGCTGGCACTGGCGTTCAGGCTGTCGCCGGTGACCATACCGTTAAACGCTGCGGCGGACGTGTTGACCGTTGCTGCCGTGGTGCCGTCATAAGTCTTGCTGCCGGCGGTGATGCCGGTGACGGCATTGATGGCGGCGCGGCTGATGTCGGCGGTGGTGCTGGCGGCATTGCTGGTCAGCGTGTAATTGCCAGCATCTGTGCCGATCAAGACGATGCCTTCGACCTTGACAGTCTTGCCGTTGCCGTAGCTACACAATCCAGCACTTCCATTGCTCATTTTGAAGAGGTAGCAACTTTACCTTGAAAAATTCCTTGCCGCCGGTCATAATAGCCGCCCTTGGGTCGTTAGCTCAGCTGGTAGAGCAGCGGACTTTTAATCCGTTGGTCGCAGGTTCGAATCCCGCACGGCCTACCAAGAATTTGCTTGATGTAAAAGCCAACCCTCGCCGGTTGGCTTTTTGCATTTCAGCGCGCATGTTCTATCATGCTGGCATTCCAGTTGAACTCAAGCCCATGCCCTTTACCATCGCCGCTCCCGTCCACAGCGAACTGATCATCAAGAAAAGCCGTTTTATCGGCTGCGTGCAGCCGATGACAGACCGCGCCAGCGCGCAGCAGGTCGTCAACGGCTTGAAGGCCCAGCATCCGGGCGCGGTCCATGTGTGCTGGGCGCTGCTGGCGGGCGGACAGTCGGCGGCCGTCGATGATGGCGAGCCGAGCGGCACGGCGGGGCGGCCCATGCTCGACGTGCTGCGCCACCAGGACCTGGAAGGGGTACTGGCGACCGTGGTGCGCTATTGGGGCGGCGTGAAACTGGGCGCGGGCGGGCTGGTGCGGGCCTATACCGACAGCGTGGCGCAGGCGCTGCTGCAGGCGGAAAAGACCGCCATCGTGCGCCAGCGCCAGCTTCGCTGCACGGTGCCGTATGCGATGGAAGGCATGTTGCGGCGCGAACTCGATGCCGCTGGCGCGACCTTGCTGGAAGTGGCGCACGACGAGGCGGTGCTGTTCGACTTCAGCCTGGCCGAAGGTGCGGCCAGCGCGCTGCTGGCGCATCTGCATGAGGCCGGCAACGGGCGCATCGCCTGGCTCGGCGAACCGGACTAGACCGGCAAGGGAAAACTGCGCAGGCTGGCCAGCCGCTGCCTGCATTCGGCAAGCTGGTCCGCATCGAGCTTGAGCTCGAACGCCGTGATGGAACCGGAATAGTTGCTGACATGACTCCAGAGGCGCCGCACCGACAGCAGCTCGCCATGCAAGCTGGCGTCGAGCAGGCTGATCTCGAGCGAGCCGTCATCGCGCACGGCATAGCGCGCGGCCGGATCGCGTGACAACGCATGCGTCCAGCGCTGGTTTTGTGCGGTCGAGGTTGGCCACAGTTTGATCCTGAAAAACGCATTGATGCTGGCCAGCAAGGGCTGGATGTCGTTCAGGATACGATGGACGCGCTCGTCGCCAGTGTCGCGCAGCCACCTGGAATTGCTTGCATAGGCCAGCTCGAGCGCAATGTCATGATAGGCATGCGCCGTGCCGGCCTGTGCCAGTTGCGGCCCGAAATGGCTGGACTCGATCGCTTCGAGCGCCTCGACCAGGCTGGCCAGCGCGGCCAGCGTGGCGGTGATGGGCGTGGCCGGCGGCGTCATGCGTCCTTCGGGCGTTTCATTTGCAGCAAGATAAAATGCAGCCAGGCCAGGGCCGGCAACACCACCAGGATCAGCGCCAGTCCGGCCGGCATGGCTGGCAGGAAATGCACGCCGGCGGCCAGCAAGCCGGCCACCGCCAGCCAGAAACGCCAGTCGAAGGCATAGGCCTTGCGCGCCACGGTGGCCAGCGCGATGCGCCAGAATTGCACCAGGGCCCACAGGCTGGCCGCCAGCACCAATGCCGTGACGGTATTGGCTTCGGGCGCCTCCGACCAGGTGCGCACGAGGTTGTAGAGCAGCACGGGAAAGCCGCCCGCGATGGCCACGGTAGCGGGCCCGGCCGCGATAATGGCTTCGACCAGCCAGCCTTTGGAGCGATGATCCATGGCCGCCCCCTACGCGACGACGCCGCAAGGGGCGGCGACCATCTTCATGGCCAGGCGCGGCCGTTCTTGCGCAGTCAGTAACTGTGCTTGCTTGAATTGATTCATGTTTTCCCGGTTGAAAAGTACGCGCCTTGCTGGCATGAGGCGCACCATTTTACCCTCCACCGCAGGGCTTATAACAGGCTGGTCTATTCTTATAGCGTAATATTCGCAGCCGGTTCGACAGGAACGCCCCCATAGTACGGTAGAGTAGCTGCCCTCCCGTGGCAAGCACGTGCAATGTTCCTTGGAGCAAAGTTCTATAAAATGCCGTGTGCAGCAAACACCAATAAAACCAAGATAAGGCCTTCCTATGGCAATCCCCATCATTGTTAACCTGATCGTCGCGCTGGCCGTCTTCGCCTTCATGTTCCGCCAGCAAAGCCGCCACGCCACGTTTACCGTGCGCGTATTTACCGGCCTGGGCCTGGGCGTGCTGCTGGGTGCGGCCGCGCAAGCCATCTATGGCGCCGACGCGCCCGCCATCGCCGGCACCAATGAATACCTCGACATCGTCGGCAGCGGCTACGTCAAACTGCTGCAGATGATCATCATGCCCTTGATTATGGTGTCCATCATCTCGGCCATTCTGAAGCTCAAGGACGCCAGTTCGCTGGGCAAGATCAGTGTGCTGACCATCGGCATCCTGCTGGTCACCACCACGGTGGCGGCCGCCATCGGCATCCTGATGGCCAAGCTGTTTGGCCTGACCGCAGTCGGCCTGACCTCGAGCGCGGCCGAAGTGGCGCGCGGCGTGCAGCTGCAAGGCTCACTGGAAACGGCCAAGGCGCTGTCGCTGCCGAAACTGCTGGTCAGCTTTGTGCCGGCCAACCCCTTCCTCGACATGACGGGGGCGCGCAAGACCTCGACCATCGCGGTGGTGGTGTTCGCCATCTTTATCGGCATTTCGGCCACCGGCATCGCCGCAAAAAAACCCGAGATCTTCGCGTCTTTCGAGCAGTTCATGAAAGTGGCGCACGCCATCGTTATGCGCATGGTCACCCTGGTGCTGCGCCTGACGCCGTATGGCGTGTTCGCGCTGATGTTCGAGGTGGTGTCGAGTTCAAGCTACACCGATATATTAAAACTGATCAATTTCGTGGTGGCCTCGTACAGCGCCCTGTTCCTGATGTTCCTGGTGCACCTGGCCATTATCACGGGCACGGGACTGAACCCGCTGCGCTTCGTGAAAAAAGTGTTCCCCGTGCTGGCCTTTGCGTTCACCTCGCGCACCAGCGCCGGTTCGATTCCCATGAGCGTGCAGACCCAGACCCGCCGCCTGGGTACGCCGGAAGGCATCGCCAACTTCGCCGCCTCGTTCGGCTCGACCATCGGCCAGAACGGCTGCGCCGGCATCTATCCGGCCATGCTGGCCGTGATGATCGCGCCCACCGTCGGCGTCGATCCGTTTACCGCCAGCTTCCTGCTGCCCTTGCTGGCCATCGTCACCATCGGTTCGATCGGCGTGGCCGGCGTCGGCGGCGGCGCCACCTTTGCCGCCCTGATCGTGCTGTCGGCGATGGACCTGCCGGTGGCGCTGGCCGGCCTGCTCATTTCCGTCGAGCCGCTGATCGACATGGGCCGCACGGCGCTCAATGTCAGCGGCTCGATCACGGCCGGCACCGTCACCAGCCGCGTGATGGGGCAGACCGACCTGGCCATCTACAACAGCGAGACGGCGGCCGACCTGGACGAGGCCGAGCACGCAGTGTAAGCCTCAGCACCTGAGCGCCATGGTTTGCCGCTTTCGTCTATATTGATAATCAATTGATATGAACGAAAGAGGCAGGCGATGGAACAGAAATGGCCGCAACAACTGTGGATCGTGCGTCATGGCCAGAGCGCCGGCAACGTGGCGCGCGATACCGCCGAAGCCGAAAAACAGCTCCTGATCAGCATCGCCGAGCGCGATGTCGATGTGCCCCTGTCCACCTTGGGCGAACAGCAGGCCCAGGCGCTGGGCGACTGGTTTCTCACCCTGCCCCCCGAACAACAACCGACCGTGGTGCTGTATTCGCCGTATGTGCGCGCGCGCGAAACGGCACAGGCGGTGCTGGGCAAACTCGACAAATCGAGCCTGGTGTCGGTGGTGGCCGACGAGCGCCTGCGCGAAAAGGAATTCGGCATTCTCGACCGGCTGACCGTGCACGGCATCGCCAGCAAATACCCGGAACTGCACGAGCAGCGCCAGCATGTGGGCAAGTTCTATTTTCGGCCGCCCGGCGGCGAAAGCTGGTGCGATGTCATTTTGCGCCTGCGCAGCGTGCTCGACACCGTTACCCGCGAATACCGCGGCGAGCGCGTGCTGATCGTCGGCCACCAGGTGATCGTCAACTGCTTGCGTTACCTGCTTGAACGCTGCGACGAGCAGGCCATTCTGGCCATCGACAAGGCGGCCGACGTGCCCAACTGCGGCGTCACATCGTATGCCTTCAATCCCGCGCTGGGCAAGCATGGCAAGCTGCAGCTGGACCTGTGCAATTTTGTCGCGCCACTGGAGCAATCGGGCACGCCGGTCACGGCCCAGCCCGACATGCCGGCCGCGCCCAAGGCCTGAGCGGGAGCTGCCATGGACGCCATCGCCATCACCCCCGCCCTGCTGCGCGGCTGGCCACTGCCGATGCCCACGCCCGACGGCGACAAGGAAGTGCGCGGCCATTTGCTCATCATTGGCGGCTCGCGTGAAATGCCCGGCGCCATCTTGCTGGCCGCCACCGCCGCCCTGCGCGCCGGCGCCGGCAAGCTGACCCTGGCCACCGCCGCCAGCGTGGCGCCGCATGTGGCCGTCGCCATGCCGGAAGCGAAGGTGATCGGGCTGGAAGAAACGGCGCACGGAGGCTTCCGGCGCGAAGCGAAAGAACGGCTGGCGCCGCTGGCCGGCAAGGTCGGCGCCGTGCTGGTCGGGCCTGGCATGAGCGATGACGCGGCCAGCTGCGAACTGATGCACAGTCTTTTGCCCGTGTTTGCCAACAGCCAGCTGATCATCGACGCCTGCGCCATGAACGTGGTGGCCAATCACGCCCAGTTCCGCTTTGCCCAGCCGGCCCTGCTCACGCCGCATGCGGGCGAAATGGCGCACCTGACGCGCCAGAGCAAGGAAGCCATCCTGGCCGATCCGCAAGAAGCGGCCCTGGCGGCGGCGCAGCGCTGGAACGCGGTGGTGGCGCTGAAAGGCGCCACCACCCTGATCGCCACGCCCGACGGCCAGTGCTGGTCGCACGCGGGCGGCAATGTGGGCCTGGCCATTTCCGGTTCGGGCGACACCCTGGCCGGCATCATCACCGGCCTGGCCGCGCGCGGCGCGCCGCTCGAACAGGCCTGCGCCTGGGGCATTGCCCTGCATGCGCTGGCCGGCGAGCAGCTGGCCTTGCGCTTTGGCATCCTCGGCTACCTGGCGCGCGAGATTCCGGCCGAGGTGCCGGCCTTGCTGCGCCATCTGGCAGCCTGAGACGATGCAAATAAGCAACAGCATAAGCATATCCGGAAAGAATCGTTAGCCCGGCCGCCGCCGTCCCTTAAGCTTCGATCAACTGTTTCCACATGATCAAGCTTAAAGGACCGCCGTGCCACCTCGCCATTCTTCCGCTACTGCCCCCGCCACACCCTTGCGCACCATCGTGCTGGCCTGCGCCATGCTGTCATCCCCGGCCTGGGCGCAGCAAGTTAGCGATACAGCTGAAACCGCCAGCATCGACCAGGTCACGGTAGTCGGCTCGCGCGTGCGCAACCGCACCGTGTTCGACAGCACGGTGCCGATCGACCGCTTTGGCGCGCGCGAAGTGAGCAATGCCCTGTCTACCGGCGACGTCGGTGCGGCGCTGCAAAACCTGTCGCCGTCGATCAACTTCCCGCGCATCGAATCGAGCGGCGCGTCCGATTCGGTGCGCGGCATCCAGTTGCGCGGGCTGGCGCCGGACCAGGTGCTGGTCCTGATCAACGGCAAGCGCCGCCATACCAGCGCCGTGCTCGACACGGAAAGCAGCTTTTCGGGCACGGTGCCGGTCGACATCAATGCGATTCCACCGGGCGCCATCGACCATATCGAGATCCTGCGCGACGGCGCCGGTGCCCAGTACGGCAGCGATGCGGTGGCCGGCGTGATCAATATCGTGCTGAAAAAAGCCCGCACGGGCGGCGCGGCCTCGGTCAGCTACGGCGCCAACCATACCAAATTTGACCCGACGGACCAGACCCTGACCGACGGCCAGAGCACCATCGTCAACGCCGACTATGGCGTGCCGCTCGGTGACGCCGGCTACTTCCGGTTTGGCGCGGAAACGCGGCGCCGCTCGCCGACCGAGCGCGCCGGCCCCAGCGATGCTGGCTGGACCTCGTCCAATTTCACACCGGCCGACCAGGCGCTCGACGGCAAGGTGGTGTTCAAGTCGGGCGACTCGCGCCAGCACAACAACTATGCCTTCTATAACGCGCTGTTGCCGCTGGAAAATGGCCTGGATGCGTATTCGTTTGCCACCGTCAACGACCGCAAGTCCGACGGCAGTGCCTACTTCCGCTATCCGGGCGACCCGTCGAACGTGCCGGCCCTGTACCCGAACGGCTACCGGCCCGTCACCCATGGCGACAAGCGCGACGTGAGCGTGGTGGCCGGCCTGCGCGGCACGTCCGCCAGCTGGAGCTGGGACCTGAGCGCGCGCCACGGCGGCGACCGTTTTGACTATGGCGTGAGCCAGTCCGTCAACGCCTCGCTCGGCGCGGCCAGCCCCACCCGTTTTCACCTGGCCAGCTTCGACTTCCGCCAGAACGCGCTGAACCTCGACGCCACGCGTGCCATCGAAATCGGCTTGCCGGCGCCGTTGAGCCTGGCGGTGGGCGCCGAATGGATGCGTGAAACCTATCAGAGCTCGGCCGGCGACCCGGCCTCGTATGCGGCAGGCAGCATGACCGGCGCGCCGCCGGGGGCGCAGGCCGGTCCTGGCCTGCGCCCGTCCGACACGTATGACGGCAGCCGCCAGATCCGTTCCGTCTACCTCGATGCGGAAACCGATCTGACGCAGCGCCTGCTGGTGGGCGCGGCAGCGCGCTACTCGGACTACAGCGATTTTGGCAGCGCCAGCACCGGCAAAGTATCGGCGCGCTATAAAGTCAGCGACGATTTCCTGCTGCGCGGCTCGCTGTCGAACAGCTTCCGCGCGCCGGCGCTGGTGCAAACCGGTTTCCGCTTCGCCACCTTGAATTTCAATGCGGACGGCACGGCGCTGCAAACGTCGGCCCTGCTGCCGGCCAGCGACAGCCTGGCCCGCCGCTTTGGTGCGCAGGACCTGAAACCGGAAAAATCGACCAATCTGTCGCTGGGCCTGGCATGGAAACCGGCCAGGGCCACCAGCCTGACGGTGGACGCCTATCTGATCCGCATCCGCGACCGCATCACCCGGTCGAGCGACCTGCAAAGCGATGCCGTGACGGCCTACCTGGCGCAGCAAGGGCGCAGCGATATCGACTCGGTGGCCTACCTGGCCAACCTGCTCGACACGCGCACCAAGGGCCTCGATGTGGTGCTGAACCATGACCTGGGCTTTGCTGGCGGCAAGCTGAACCTGAATGCGGCCCTGAACCTGAACAAGACCAGCCTCGACAAGGTGCGCCAGAGCTCCAGTGCGCTCTCCGCCATCGACCCGGAGCTGACCCTGCTGACGCAAACGAGCCTGTTTCGCATCCGGAACGCCTCGCCCAACAGCAAGCTGATCCTGGGTGCCGACTGGCAGGCGGCAAGCTGGGGCGTGCAGGCGCGCGCCACGCGCTTTGGCGAACTGAAGGATTTTTCGTATGACAGCGAGGCGCCCCTGATCGACGGCATTGCCGCGCAGCGCTTCGGCGCCGTCTGGTCGCTGGACCTGGAAGGCCAGCTGAAACTCTCCAAACAGCTGACCTTGAGCGTGGGCGGCAACAATATCCTGGACCGCTATCCGCAGCGCGTGCGCCAGACCAATAACGCCACCTACGGCGGCGCCCTGCCCTACAATTTCATCAACCCGATCGGCGTGAACGGCGCGTATTTCTACGCCAAGCTCGGCTATACCTTTTAACCCGCAATGAAAGACCCCATGATCATCAAGAAAATGTCGAAACTCGTCGCCGGCGCCTGCCTGGGCGCCCTGCTGCTGTCCAACGCCCAGGCCGCAACGCCGCTGGTGCTGATGACCGACTTCGGCACGGCCGACGGCGCCGTCTCGGCCATGCATGGCGTGGCCTATGGCGTCGACCCGAAACTGACGATTTCCGACCTGACGCACCAGATCCCCGATTACGATATCTGGCTCGGCGCCTACCGCCTGTACCAGACCGCCAACTACTGGCCCGAAGGCACGGTGTTTGTCTCGGTGATCGACCCCGGCGTGGGTACCGCGCGCAAGTCGGTGGTGCTGAAAACAAAAAATGGCCGCTATTTCGTCGGCCCCGACAATGGCTTGTTTACCCTGATCGCCGAACGCGACGGCGTGGCCGAATTGCGCGAGATCGACGAAAAAGTCAACCGCCTGGCAGGTTCCGCCGAGTCCTACACCTTCCATGGCCGCGATGTGTACGCCTATGTGGGCGCACGGCTGGCCTCGGGCGCCATCAGCTTTGAACAGGTGGGGCCGGTCTTGCCGAGCGAGTCGGTGGTGAAGATCGCCTACCAGCACGCTGTGCGCGACGGCAATACCATCCGCGGCATCGTGCCCGTGCTCGACGTCAAGTATGGCAATGTGTGGACGAATATCCCGAAAGCGCTGCTCGATGAGTTGCAGGTGAAGCTGCACGATCCGCTGCAAGTGCGCATCCTGCACAAAGGCAAGCAGGTGGCAAAAGTCACGGCGCCGTTCGAACACACGTTTGGCGGCGTGGCCAAGGGCAAGCCGCTGGTCTACCTGAACAGCCTGCTGGACGTGGCAGTGGCCATCAGCCAGGGCGACTTTGCCGCCAAACACCATATCGAGTCCGGCGTGGACTGGGAAGTGGAAGTAAGCAAGGTCAACAACAAATAAGTAGCAAACGCTGCCGCGGCCAGGACGTTCGTCCTGGCCATTCCTCATATTTTCACTATTGTTTGCGCCAGCGCAAACACAATCACGTGTTCCTCTGCGCCATCGCTGTCGTTTCCGAAAAGTCGTGAACCTGTCGCTCGCCATTCACTCTAATTTTGGCAAGCGATGCCAGCCTTGTTACAGCTCCGCAACGGCTTCCACTGACAGGCTCCAACCGAAAGGGAAAATCATGACGGCAACACTGACCACCACCAGCAAACTTGTCTTCGGCAGCGCGATCGTGTGTGCGCTGCTGGCCGGCTGCAACAAGCGCGATGATACCGGCACGGCCAACTCGCCAGCCGCCACCAATCCCGCGCCAGCCATTCCTCCGGCCGACACCACCACCACGCCCGCCACGCCACCGGCTGACACCACCACGCCCACCACTCCGGGCGGCACCACGCCAGGCACGACCACGCCTGATGGCACCACCACACCACCGGGCGACACGACCACGCCTGGAACCGGTGGCACGGGCGGCTCGGGTACGGGAACCGGTGGTACAGGAACCGGCACCACGCCGCCACCGCCGAGCGGCAGCTGAAACCTGGGATCAGCCCCCTCGCCCGTTAGCAATGAACTCTGAGCTTGCGGCATTGAGGGTCTGACCCCGGCTATGCTTGTCCTGCCTGCAGCAAGCCTTGTTTATTTATGCAAGCTGACAGGCGCGCTGGCCGCTGGCGTACGCCGTCCCATCAGGAACAGCACGGCCTGTTTCAGCATGCGGTAAATAAAGCGGATCATCAGCAAGGTCAGCACGCATTCGATCAGGGTCAGCAGCAGCGCGAAGGCCACGTTCATGCGTCCTGCGCGCCAGTGGAACTTGGCCACGGCGCCATCGCGGGCGATCTCGATGCTGTCGTAGAAGGTTGGCACCACCAGCAGGGTCAATATCGTCGAGGTAATCGTGCCGCCGATAATCGCGATGGCCAGCGGACGATAGAACTCGCCGCCTTCGCCCAGACCCAGCGCAACCGGGAACATGCCGGCAATCAGGGCGAAGGTCGTCATCAGGATGGGGCGCAAGCGCATGCGGCCCGCGTGCATCAGTGCGTCTTCGCGGCCGTAGCCTTCCTCTTCGCGCTTGCGCGCCGCGTCGAGCAGCAGGATGGCGTTCTTGGCGACCAGTCCCATCAGCATGATGATGCCGATAAAGCTCATCAGGTTGAGGGTGTTATTGGTGATTACCAGCGCCACCACCACGCCGATCAAACTGAGCGGCAGCGACATCATCACCGCGATCGGCGCCGTGAAGGAATTGAACTGCATCACCAAAATCAGATACATCAGGCCGATACCCATCACCAGCGCGATCAGCATTTCAGTAAACAGTTCCTGCTGGTCCTGGCCGGCGCCGCCCAGCGCCAGACCGTAGCCGGGCGGGAAGTCGATCGACCTGGCCAGGTTCATGGCGTCGGTGGTCACTTCGCCGTTCGAGCGGCCCTGCGCATTGGCCGACACGGTAATGGTGCGCTTGCCGTCCTTGTGTTCGATGCCGGAGGGACCCTTGCCCATGGTGATGCTGGCGATCTGGTCCAGCGGCACCATCTGGCTGGTGCCTGTCACGCTGATCGGCAGGCGTTCGATATTCTCGGACGCCACGCGGTCGTCGGGATGCAGGCGCACGGCCACATCGCGCGTCTCGCCGGTCGGATCGACCCAGTCGCCCACTTCCACGCCGGCAAACGCCACCCGCAGCGACTGCGCCGCATCATTGACGGAAATGCCCATGGAATTGGCCAAGCCACGGTTCAGTTCGATCTTGAGTTCGTTCTTCGGGTCCTGTTCCGACAGGCCCACGTCGACGGCGCCCGGCACCAGGCGCAGCTTGTCCATATAGGCGTTGGTGATTTCCATCAACTTGCGCGAATCCGGACCCGTGAACTCCACCTGGATCGGCTTTTGCGAGCCGTTGCTCAAATCATCCTGCACCACGTATTCGGCGCCCACCAGCCGCGACATTTTCTCGCGCAGCTCGACCGCCACTTCCTTGGCCGAGCGCTTGCGTGTGTTGCGCTTGCCAATATCGACATAGATGCGCCCGCCAGCGGCCGTGACCGAACTGTTGGTATCCTTGGTTTCCGGCAAAGTGCGCGCCAGCACGGCCGCCGCTTCCAGTTTCAGGCGCGAGTACTCGATGCTGCTCGACGACGGCGTGCGCACATTGATCATCAGATTGCCCGAGTCCGACGCCGGCAAAAAGCTGGTGCCGCCATGCGTGGCATGCAGGACGATGGCGCCGGCCAGGCTCAGTACGGCAATAAGCGCCATCGAGCGGCGGTGATGCAGGGCCCAGGCGATCACATTGCCATAGCGGTCGGCCTGGTGGTCGAACCAGTGATTGAAACGGTCGAGTACGGCACTGATGCCCCTTTTCGGCGCCGTGTGGTGGTCGGCCGGGTCGCCCCAGTAGGCCGACAGCATCGGGTCGAGCGTAAACGAAATACCGAGACTGACCAGCACCGAGCAGGTCACGGTCAAGGCGAACGGACGGAACCATTCGCCCGAGATGCCGGGCATAAAGGCCACGGGAATGAACACGGCGATAATCGAGAAGGTCGTGGCGGCCACCGCCAGGCCGATCTCGGCCGTGCCTTCCAGCGCCGCCGTACGGCGGTCCTTGCCCATCTGCATGTGGCGCACGATGTTTTCGCGCACCACGATGGCGTCATCGATCAGCACGCCGATTGCCAGCGACAAACCCAGCAAGGTCATGAAGTTCAGGGTAAAGCCGCACAGCCAGACGGCGATAAAGGCCGCAATCACCGAAGTCGGCAGGCTCAGCGCTGTGATCAGGGTCGAGCGCCAGGAGTTCAGGAAGGCGTAGACGACGAAGATGGTCAGCACGGCGCCCAGCACCAGCGACTCGATCACATTGTTCAGGCTGCGCTGGGCGTTTTCACCGCCATCGCGCGTCACTTCCAGTTTGGTGCCTTCGGGCAGGGTCTTGTTAATTTCCACCATCATCGAGCGGATCTTGTTGGCCACGCTGACGGTGGACGCGTCGCGCACGCGGGTGATCGAGATACCCACGTTCGGTTTGCCGCTGCGCACGCTCATGCTGTTGACTTCGGCAAATCCATCCTGGATGGTGGCCACTTGCGCCAGGCGCACGATCTCGTCGCCCCGGCGCTTGATCACCACTTGTTCAAAGTCGGACGGCGACTCGATGCGCCCCACCAGGCGGATGCTTTTCTCGTCCAGGCTGCCGCGCACCTTGCCCACCGGCGCATTGGTATTCTGGTTGCGCAAGGCCGTCACCACGTCGCTGACGGACACATTGTATTCACGCAGCTTTTCGGCGCGCAGCAGCACCGACAGTTCACGTTTCAGCGAGCCGCCCACATTGACCAGTGCCACGCCGTCGACGGCGCGGAAGCGGTCCGACAGCACGTCTTCGGCCAGGCGCGAGATTTCGGCGTGGCTTTGCGAGCTCGACGACAGCGCCAGCTGCATGATCGGTTCGGCGCCCGGATCGATGCGCTGCAGGATCGGTTCGCGCATTTCCAGTGGCAGCTTGTAGCGCACGGCGGCAATCGCGTTGCGGATATCGTCGGACGCTTCGATCAGATTGGTCTTGAAGGAAAACTTGAGGAAGATGCTGGCCGAGCCTTCGTTGGACGAGCTGTTAATTTCCGTTACGCCGGAAATGCTCTGCAAGGATTTTTCCAGCCGGTTGACCACTTCGCGCTCGACCGTGTCGGGCGAGGCGCCAGGATAGGGAATGCTGACGACGATGAACGGCACTTCGACGTCGGGATTCTGGTTGACGCGCAGTTTCGACAGCGCCAGCAGGCCGACGCACATCATCGCCAGGATCAATACGATGGTGGCGGTGGGCCGCTTGATACTGAAATCGGACAGGAACATGGCTTAGTTTCCTTTGGCAACGGCTGGCGCGCTGGCGCTGCTGGCGACGGCGGCGGCCGGCAGCTTTTTCGGCACCGCCAGTTCCACCTGCTGGCCGTCCTTGAAGGTCGAGCCGGGCGTGCGCAGCACGGTGTCGCCGCTGGCCAGGCCGCTTTGCACTTCCCAGTGGCCGGTGCGGATATCGCGCGCGCCGATGCGCAGCACGGTCTTGTGCAGCGCCTTGTCTTTCACGGTCCAGGCATAGGTCTGGTCGCCGGCCTTGACCAGCGCGGAATCGGGAATCATGACGGCGCTGACGCTGTCGGCTTCGATGCGCCCTTCCGCGTACAGGCCGGCCACGCGCGGCTGGGTCTTGTCATTGAAATCGACCAGCACCGCCACCTGGCGCGTGACGGCGTTGGCGGCCGGATCGACGCGGCGCACCTTGCCCAGGAAGTCCTGGCCCGGATAGCCGTTGATGCGGAAACGCACGGCCTGGCCCACCTTGACCACGCCGATCTTGTCGGCCGACACCAGGCCTTCGAGGCGCATGCTGGTCGGGTCGATCACGCGGATGAGTTCCTTGCCGATCTGCGCCGTGTCGCCGTTGGACACCTTGCGCTCGCTGACGATGCCGTCGAACGGCGCACGCACGAGGGTGCGCTGCAGCTGCTGGCGCGCCTGGGCGGCGCGGCTCCTGGCGGCCGACAGGTCGCTTTGTGCATTGTTGCGGCGAATTTCCGTGTCTTCCAGCGCCTGGGTCGAGGTCATGCCGGAGGCGCGCAGGGTCTTCATGCGCTGGAACATGCGTTCGGCCTGCTCCAGCACCTGGCTGGCGGCGCGGCTGGCTTCTTCGGCCGAATTGAGGCTGTCGCGGATCGAGGTTTCGTCCAGCTTGACGAGAATATCGCCACGTTTCACGGCTTCGCCGTTTTCTTTCAGCACCTGGATCACCACCGCCGACACTTCGGCGCGCAGGTCCGCATTGCGCTCGGGCTGCACCGAGCCGGTAATCACCGGGCCCGACGCGAGCGCATTGCTTTCGATGGTCAGCATGTCTTCCGGAGAGATGATCAGTCTGGCTGCCGCGCCGGCTGCGGTTTTGCCATCCTTGCCATCCTTGCCGCCTCCCTTGCCTGGGTCTTTGGACTCTTTTCCGCAAGCGGCCAGTGCAGAAGCGATGGCCAGGACGAACAGGGTTTTGCGCAACATGGGTAACTCTCCGGATAGAAGGCAGTGCATATCAAACTGGCAACCGGGTAAGGCGCTGGCGACACGCACGATTATTTTTTTATTAAAACCGCAAGCGCCAGAGTATCCATGAGCGTCTCCGGCGATGTCAATCGGCCGATTCCTGTAATGCCGGAATCGGGGGGTGAAACGTAGTTTTTACGCCCTGAAACGCAAAACCCCGCCGGGTGGCGGGGTTGGGGATTGACAGATGGAATAAAACGGATCAGCTGAAGACGGCGTTGACCAGGAAACCGATCGCCACGCCCGTGCACAGGCCGCCGGCAATTTCCACCAGCGTATGGCCCATGCGCTCGCGCAAATGGGTGTGCGCCACGCTGCCCGCTTCCTTCGCCAGGCGGTTGATGGCGGCGGCCTGCTTGCCGACGTGCTGGCGCAGGCTGTTGGCGTCGATGATGACGATAAAGGCCAGGGTCACGGCCACGCCGAAAGCCGGGTGGCCGATGCCTTCGCGCAGCGCGATCAGGGTCGCCATGCTGGACACGACGGCGCTGTGGTTGCTGGGAAAGCCGCCATTGCCGACCAGGCCGAAGGCCCATTGGCGCGTGCGGGCGCTGTTGATCAGGAACTTGATCGGGCCGACCAGTATCCAGGTTATCAGGGGCGTGACAAGGTAAGCGATATCCACGGGTGTTCCTTCTATATCTATGTAGATGTTGGTCAGATGCCATTCCAGGCGCGCCGCAATTATCGCAGATCGCCCGCCGTGGCAGCACCGCCATTTTTCATGCGTATTTTTCAGACGTATTAAACGCGGCGCGCTGCGGCAACTAATATAAAATCATGGCATATACAACAATTGACGTAAAACAACACGTCTCGAATAACACGTAACGGGGTCCTCATGAAGCATTTCAGAATTTCCTTTTTAGTGACCTTCATTTTGATGGCGGTCTCGGGCTGGTGGGGCTACACCCACGGTGGCACCAGCGGCATGCTGCAGGCGCTGTGGATCACGGGCGTGCTGGGCATCATGGAAGTGTCGCTGTCGTTCGACAATGCGGTGGTCAACGCCTCGGTGCTGCGCCACTGGAATGAGTTCTGGCAAAAGCTGTTTCTGACGGTCGGCATCCTGGTGGCCGTGTTCGGCATGCGGCTGCTGTTCCCGCTGGTGATTGTTTCCGTCGCCACCGGTCTCGGCCTGATGGACGTGTGGACCATGGCCACCACCACGCCCGACATCTACGCCAGGCACCTGACGGACAACCATGCGCAAGTGGCGGCTTTTGGCGGCGCCTTTTTACTGCTGGTGTTCCTGAACTTTTTGTTTGACGACGAGAAGGAACTGCACTGGCTGGGCTGGGCCGAGGAAAAGGTCAATGCGCTGGGCACCGAAAGCCTGGCCGTGCTGATCACCATGGGCGCCGTGGCCGCCTGCGTGGCGATGGGCCCGGCCGATGAAAAATACAGCGTGCTGGCAGCCGGCATCGTCGGCATCGCCGTCTACCTGGGCGTAAACTGGATCAGCGGCTTGCTGGAAGAAGGCGAACCGGACCTGCAGGACGATGAGGACGGCGCCGTGGCACCGGTGAAGAATGGCAATGGCGAACTGGTGAAAAACGTCGCGCGCGGCAGCATCGGCGGCTTCCTGTACCTGGAAGTGCTGGACGCCTCATTCAGCTTTGACGGCGTGATCGGCGCCTTTGCGATCACCAACGACGTCGTCATCATCATGCTGGGCCTGGCGATCGGCGCCATGTTCGTGCGCTCGATGACGGTGTTCCTGGTGCACAAGGGCACCCTGGACGAGTTCGTCTACCTGGAACACGGTGCGCATTACGCCATCGGCATCCTGGCATTGATCATGCTGGGCTCGGTCAAGTACCATATCCCGGAATGGTTCACCGGCCTGTCCGGCGTGGCCTTTATCCTGGTGTCGCTGTGGTCGTCCCTGCGCTACCGCAAACGGCATGCGGCGCACGCTTGATATCGGCGATTTTGTCACCATATGCTTTCCGATGGAACAAGTGCGCGCACCTGATCCATACGGGCATGAAAAGTAATCCACCTCTATAAAAGGAGCACCAGATGGCAATCAGTTTGCAAAAAGGCGGCAACGTCAACCTGAGCAAGGAAGCACCGAACCTGAAGAAGATCATCATCGGCCTCGGCTGGGATCCGCGTTCAACCGACGGCGCCACCTTCGACCTGGATGGCAGCGCCTTTCTCCTGAAAAACGACGGCAAAGTACGTGGCGATTCCGACTTTATCTTCTACAACAACCTGAAATCGACCGATGGCTCCGTGGTGCACACCGGCGACAACACCACCGGCGAAGGCGAAGGCGACGATGAGCGCATCGAAATCGACCTGTCGCGCGTGCCGGCCGATATCGAACGCGTCAGCATCACCGTCACCATTCACGACGCCGACGCGCGCCGCCAGAACTTCGGCATGGTGTCGAAAGCCTTTATCCGCTGCCTGAACGCGGAAGGCGAACGCGAAATCGCCCGCTACGACCTGTCCGAAGACAGCTCGACGGAAACGGCGATGATCTTTGGCGAAATCTACCGCTACAACGGCGAATGGAAATTCAAGGCCATCGGCCAGGGTTTCAACGGCGGCCTCGGTCCCCTGGCCCGTTCGTTCGGCGTCAACGCCTGATCAGTCAGCACAGCACTTGGTCACGGCCGCCTGGTACATCACAGGCGGCTTTTTTTTGGAGATTTATCATGCCAGTATTTAGTGTCACCGGTGACGTCGATCCCTTCCTGCATGTCAGCATGAAACAGGGCGAAACCATCTATTGCGAGTCCGATGCAATGGTGATGATGGAAACGGCGCTCGACCTCAAAGGCAAGATGACGGGCGGCCTGGGCAGCGCCATCATGCGCCGCTTCGCCAACGGCGAGTCGTTCTTCCAGCAGCATATCGAAGCGGTGCGCGGCGGCGGCGACTGCCTGCTCTCGCCCACCCTGCCCGGCGCCATCGAAGTGGTCGATGTCGGCGCGCGCCAGTATCTGCTCAACGACGGCGCCTTTGTCGCCGCCACCTCGGGCACCGAAATGAAGGTGCGCACGCAAAGCATCGGCAACGCGCTGTTCGCGCAGTCGGGCGGCTTTTTCGTGATGGAGACGGCCGGCAGCGGCCAGGTGGTGGTGTCGGGCTTCGGCTCCATGTTCCAGCTCGACGTCGAGCCGGGCAAGGACGTGGTGATCGACAATTCGCACGTGGTCTGCTGGGACAACAGCCTGAAATATGAAATCTCGGTGACCACCGGCGGTGGCGCCAGCGGCGGCGGCATCGGTGGCTTCCTGGGCAATATTGTCAACAGCGTGACCAGTGGCGAAGGCATCGTGTTACGCTTTTCCGGTTCGGGCAAGGTCTTTATCTGCTCGCGCAACCGCGACGCTTTCCTGAAATGGACCGCATCGGGCAAAGCGGGTTAATATTTTGTCGTTTTGCCATAGTTTTCAAGGCCAGGTCACGTGTGACTGGCCAGCATCTCCGCGCGCATGTATTCCTGTATTGCGCGCGGTTTTTCTTTCGCTTCCTTCTTCACCGGTCCCCGTACATGCATAGAGTCTGGTTCAACAAAACATTTTCCTCGGTCGCCACCGCCATGCGTTTGATACGCGAGGCCGACATCGCCGGCACCGGCGGCCAGCGCCGCTATCACCTGATCTATACCCATCCGAACGAACACGCCGCGGCCTTTCTGGCGGCCGATGAATACGCGGTCGAGCCAAGCGACCTGAAGGGCGAAGACTACCTGGAATGGTGTCTGGCGTTCTGCCGCGAACGCAATATCACGATCTTCTGGCCGGGCCGGGCCGCCGGCAGGATTGCCAGCGCCCGCGCGCGCTTCGAAGCCATCGGCACGCGCGTGCTGAGCGTGGCCACCGAAGAAGTCCTGACACTGATGCATGACAAGGCGCGCTTTTGCGCCGGGCTGGACCTGCCGATGGCGCCGGTGGCCGACACGCGCGCCGTCAACGATATCGCCGAATACGACGCCGCCTACGCCGAGCTGCGCCCGCGCCATGAACGCCTGTGCATCAAGCCGTCCGAATCCGTGTATGGCCTGGGCTTTGCCGTGCTCGATGAACGTTCGAGCGCCGAACTGCTGCTGGCCGGCGCAGCCTATAAAATCAACACGCAGGAATTGCGCGACGGCCTGGCGCGCATGGAAACCTTCAAGACCTTGCTGCTGATGGAATACCTCGATGGCCATGAATACAGCGCCGACTGCGTGGCCGACCACGGCAGCCTGAAGTGCGCGATTCCGCGCAAAAAGCTGCATGCGCCGGGCAGCGGCCAGCTGATCGAACTGCGCGAGGAACTGCTGGCCGCCTGCGAGAAGCTGACGCGCGACTACCAGTTGAATGGCGTGTTCAATATCCAGTTCCGCGAAGGCGCGAACGGCCTGGCGCTGCTGGAGATCAATCCGCGCATGTCGGGCGGCATCGGCATGGCCTGCGCGGCCGGTCCCAATCTGCCGTATATCGCGCTGGCCGGTTTCGACCAGGGCTATGACCAGCTCACGATTCCTCCGATCCGCGAGGGCCTGCGCGTGGCCGAAGCGGGTTATCCGGTGGAACTGCCATGACGCTCGTGCGCCAGACCATGCCGACCGGCGAACTGACCTTGCAGGTCGACGAGGCGCGCTTTGCGCTGGGCGACCTGATCGGCTACGCGGCGCGCGCCAACGCCAAGCGCGGCTTTCTGTTCCTGTCCAAGGTGCTGGGCAAGCACTGGCCCGTCACGCCTGGCGCCATGGAAGCGATCCACGCCGACCTGGCCGCGCAGATCCCTGCCAGCCTGCCAGGCCCGGTGGTGTTTATCGCCATGGCGGAAACCGCCGTCGGTCTCGGCCAGGGCGTGTTCGAAGCCTGGCTGAAAGCCCATCCCGGCAGCGAAGGATTGTTCATCCACAGTTCGCGCTACCGCGTCGGCGAGATCCCCTTCTTTGAATTCGAAGAGTCGCACAGCCACGCGCCGCGCCAGTTCCTGCATCTGTCCGGCACCGCCAGCGGCGTGTTCGCGCGCGCGCGCAGCCTGGTGCTGATCGACGATGAAGCGTCGACCGGCAATACCTTCGCCAACCTGATTGAAGTGTGCCGCGCGCGCTATCGGCAACTGGAACGGCTGCACCTGGGCGTGATCACCAACTTCATGGGCCAGGAGGCCAACGCCGGCTTGAGCGCGCGCTTCGGCCTGCCCACCACCGTCGGCGCAGCGCTGTCCGGCCAATACGCGTTCCGCATGGGTGACACGCCGGCGCCCGTCGCCACCAGCGCCCAGCGTTTCGAGGAACACGCCGAGCGCGGTGCCAGCGACGCCTTTGGCCGCATCGGCATCGACCGCGCCTTGGCGCCGCCGCAAGCGCTGGCCGCGCGGCTGGCGCGTAACATCGGCGACGGTGAATCCGTGCTGGTGCTGGGCACCGGCGAATTCATGCATCCGTCCTTCCTGCTGGGGCGCGAACTGGAAGCGCTGGGCAAGCAAGTGGTGGTGCAGTCGACCACCCGCTCGCCGATCCTGTCATGGGGCGCGGTCGGCCATATCGTGTCATGCGACGATAACTACGGCGAAGGCATCGCCAACTATCTGTACAACGTGGCACCCGGCCAGTACCGCCACGTTTTCATCTGCCATGAAACCCCGGCCAGCCCGGCGCTCATGCAACTCGCCGGCCAGCTCCATGGCCGCCTGTTCCACTTTCAGTCAGAGACCACAATTGAAGAAATTCCTGTTTGTTGACCTGGACGACACACTGTTCCAGACCCCGAAAAAAGTACCTGGCGAGACCGATCTGCAGCCAGCGGCCTACCTGAAAAACGGCGAGGCCTGCTCGTTTACCACGGCGCGCCAGCGCGCGTTTTTCGAATTCGCGCAAAGCGGCATGACCCTGATTCCGGCCACGGCCCGGAATGGCGACGCGTTTCGCCGCGTCGACCTGCCGTTTGCCAGCTACAGCGTGCTCGATTACGGCGGCATCGTGCTGCAGCCGGGCGGCGCAGTCGATACGGGCTGGCTGGCGCTGATGCAGGACGATATGCAGACGGCATTGCCGGGTTTGCGGGACGCCATGCGCATCATCGACGACTTCCAGGTCAAGGCGGGCATGCCGTCGCGCGCGCGCCTGATCGAAGACTACGGCACGCCGTTCTACATCGTCGTCAAAGACCATGAGGCGCGCGGCGAACGCCTGGCCGATATCGAACAGCAGGTGCTGCTGGACTGGATCGCCGGCGAAGGCGCGGACTACTTCATCCACCGCAACGGCAACAACCTGGCCGTGCTGCCCAAGACCCTGAACAAGGCGCGCGCCGTGGCCTATCTGCGCGCGGAACTGGAAGCCGAACATGGCCCGATTTTGAGCTTCGGCATGGGCGACAGCCGCTCGGACGCGCGCTTCATGGCCGCCTGCGACTACGCCATCATCCCCAACGGCACCCAGCTGGCGGCGCTGACGGTGGGCTCCCTATGAACGCCACCGCGCAGCATTTCAGCGGCAGCTACCGCCAGCAAGACGTCGAGTTTCTGCTCACGCCGATGGCCCTGGAGCCGATCCGCGACCTGGCCGAGAAAGAGCGCCTGATCCAGTCCGGCCAGCGCCATTACAGCGAAATGCTGTCGCCCGAGTCCCTGCCCTCGCCGGCCTACCTGGCGCTGTTCCAGAGCGCGTTTGCGGCCAACCGCCTGCAGATGGCGCGCGACTGCCTGCGCCTGGCCGCACTGATCGCGGCGCGCCGCGACGGCGCCATTACGCTGGTGTCGCTGGCGCGCGCCGGCACGCCGGTGGGCGTCATCCTCAAGCACTTGCTGACGCAGGTGTTCCAGCGCGCGTGCACGCATTATTCGGTCTCCATCATCCGCGACCGCGGCATCGACACCAACGCCATACAGCACATCCTCACGCACGGCCATGCGGCGGACTCGATCGTGTTTGTCGACGGCTGGACGGGGAAAGGCGTGATCTCGCGCGAACTGCGCCAGAGCGTCAACGACTACAACGCGCAGCACGGCACCAGCATCGACGGCGGCCTGTTCGTGCTGTCGGACCTGGCCGGCACGGCCGCCTGCGCGGCATCATCCGACGACTATCTGATCCCGTCGAGCATCCTGAACGCCACGGTGTCCGGCCTGGTCAGCCGCTCGGTATTGAATGAAATGGTCGCTCCCGGCGAGTTCCATGGCTGCGTGTATTACGCGCAGTTCGAAGCGCACGACCAGTCGCGCCAGTTCGCCGACGGCCTGGTGGCCGACGCCATCGCAATCGCCGGCAGCAGCGGCATTCCGCTGGCGGTGGCGACCGATGCGCCGGTCATGGCGGCGCGCTCGCAAGCCTATATGGCGCAGGCGCAAAGCGACTACGGCATCACCGACATCAACCTGATCAAGCCCGGCATCGGCGAGGCGACGCGCGTGCTGCTGCGCCGCGTGCCGGAGCGCCTGATTGTGCGCGACACGAATGCGCCGGACGTGGCACATTTGCTGCTTCTGGCACAAGAAAAAGCCATCCCCGTTACCGTACAACCGGCGCTGCCTTACCAGGCGGTCGCCCTTATCAGGAGCGCAGTCGATGGATAACTCCATACACCCACAAAGTGAACACAAGGCGGCACTCGGCGCATCGATGTATGTGCCCACCACGCACAAGGATTTGCTGGCCATCGCCAATGGCGACAAATTCAGCCATTTACGCTCGGTGATCTTTTGCACTGAAGACGCGATCGCCGAGCGCGATCTCAGTTACGCGCTGTTCAACCTGTCGCTGGCGCTGCAGAACATGAGCGAAGCGTCCGACACCCTGCGCTTTGTCCGCGTGCGCAATGTCGACGTCTTGTCGCGCGTGCTGGCCATGCCCGGCGTGGACAAACTGGCCGGCTTCGTGCTGCCCAAATCGACGCGCCACAATTTTGCGTCCTACTTCGAGCAGGTGCGCCACACGCATCACCTGCTGATGCCGACGCTGGAAACGGCCGAAGTATTCGACGACGAAGAGATGAAACTGTTCCGACGCACGCTGGCCGCGCCCGAGGTACGCGCGCGCATCCTGGCACTGCGCATCGGCGGCAACGACCTGCTGGCGCTATTGGGCCTGCGCCGCCCGACCACCGGCACCATCTATCAAACGCCGCTGGGCCAGGTGATCGGCCGCCTGGTCACCATCTTCAAGCCGCACGGCTTCGAGCTCTCGGCGCCCGTGTTCGAGCACCTGACGCAGGACGACTGGCTGGCCGCCGAAGTGGCGCAGGACATGGCGCACGGCATGATCGCCAAGACCGCCATCCACCCGGACCAGGTGCCGCAGATCGAGCGCCACTACCAGGTGGCGCAGTCGGACATCGAACTGGCGCTGCGCATCATCGATCCGGACAGCCCTGCCGTGTTCCGCATGCAGGAATCGATGTGCGAAGTGGCCACCCACAGCAGCTGGGCCCAGCGCGTGATCGAGCAGGCGCGCCTGTTCGGCATCCGCCATGCCGATGGCGCCATCCTGCCTCTCCATCTGAATCCACTCACCAGTGACGAAGGGACTGCACGACCATGACCAATTTCACACGCGGCCAAAAAGGCAAGCTGGCCGACCTGGGCCTGAACGGCCCGTTTGCCGTCACCCTCGACATCGCCTCCGGTTCGATGGAAGTCGATGTCAGCTGCTTTGGCGTCGACGCCAATGGCAAGCTGTCGGACGACCGCTACATGGTCTTCTACAACCAGAAAAGCGCGCCCGACAACGCCGTTTCGGTGGAACTGAACGGCCCGCGCTCGGTGTTCCAGATCGACCTGGCGCGCCTGCCCGCCGCCATCGACAAGCTGGTCTTCACGGCGGCCACCGAGCAAGGCAGCATGCGCGCGCTGGGTTCTTCCAGCCTGGCGCTGGGCCCCGCCGCCACCTTCGCCTTTGCCGGCGTTGATTTCCAGGATGAAAAAGCCGTCATTATCGGCGAGCTGTATCGCCGCGACGGCAGCTGGCGCTTCGGCGCCGTCGGCCAGGGTTTCGCGGGCGGCCTGGGCGCGCTGCTGAAACACTTTGGCGGCAGCGAGGCGGGATCGCCGGCGCCAGCGCCGGCCGCTGTGCCTGCATCGGCCCCAGCGCCAGCCGCGCCGCCGGCCAATAAAATCTCGCTGTCGAAAATCCGCCTGGAAAAGCGCGGCGACAAGATCTCGCTCGACAAGCGCGACAGCGGCGGCTATGGCCGCATCAAGGTCAACCTGAACTGGAACCAGAACGCCGCGCAAGGCCAGGCGCCGGCCTCGAAACTCGACACCGGTTTCCTCGGCAAGCTGTTCGCCAGGCCGGCCGGCCGCGCGGGAGGCATCGACCTCGATATCGGCTGCCTGTTCGAATTGAGCAATGGCAGCAAGAGCGCGGTGCAGGCACTGGGCAACAGCTGGGGCGCGTTCGAGCGTCCGCCCTACATCCACCTGGAAGGCGACGACCGCACGGGCAGCATCAGCAGCGGCGAGAACATCTTTATCAACGGCACCCACTTCGACCAGATCAAGCGCGTGCTGGTGTACGCCTTTATCTACGAGGGCGTGCCCAACTGGGCCGCCACCGATGGCATGGTGACCATCGAAATCCCCGGCCAGCCGACCGTCGAAGTGCGCCTCGACAGCGACAGCCAGCACGCCATGTGCGCGATCGCCATGCTGGAAAACCAGGGCGGCAACCTGCAGGTAACAAAATTGGTGGAATACTTCGGCGGCCAAGGTAAAATCACGGCGCACCAGGCGATGGACGAGCGCTACAATTTCGGCTTGAACTGGAAAGCAGGCCGCAAGGATTAACGCTACCTCTTATAGATAATCACCATGACCCCCACCACCAAAAAAGTCAGCATCGCCTTTGTCATCTTCCTGTTGGCGGGCAGCCTGCTGCTGGCCGCCTATACCTGGCTGGCACTGAGCTTTTCGTATTCGGAAGGCGAACGGGCCGGCCATTTATTGAAATTTTCCAAGCGGGGCTGGGTCTGCAAGACCTGGGAGGGCGAGCTGATGCTGACGGCGCTGCCGGGCACGATACCGGAAAAATTCCAGTTCAGCGTGCGCGACGAAGCGGTGGCAAAGCAGCTGACGGCCGCCGCCGGCAAGCATATCCTGATCAGCTATAACCAGCACAAGGGCGTGCCGACGCAGTGCTTCGGCGAGACCGAATACTATGCCGACAAGGTGGTGCCGAGTCCCTGAGCCGATGTCAGTCTTCCTGACGTGGGCTCCAGACGGTGCCGGTGACGGCATTGGTATGCGTCAGGCGGTCCAGCACTTCGCGCGTCATGTTGGCCGACGTCATCTGCTCGGCCTTGGCGCGGGCGGCCGTCAGCGCGGCTGAAAATTCTCCCTGTTTTTCACGCAGGCTGGCGCGCAGGTCGGCCAGTTCGCGTTCCTGCTGCTGCGCGCGGCGCATTTCCAGTTCCAGCAGCTGCTGCTTGGCCACCGCCATCGCGCGCGTGGTCTCGGCCGCCTTGCGCTGCAGGGCCGCATGGGCCTGTGCGCTGTCGAGCAAGGCTTGCTGGGCTTCGCGCTTTTCCTGGGCCGCCTGGCGCGCGGCGATTTCAGCCTGTTCGCGCAGGCGCATCGCGTCCTGCGCCTGCTGTTCCATCAGCGCACGCGCTTCGGCCGCCGCCGCCGCCTGCTTTTCCGCGTCGAGGCGGCCGGCGATCGCTTTCGAGGCGCGTTCTTCGGCACTCGTCGCCTGGCGCTGCTGCGCCAGCTTTTCATCGATCAGCGCCAGCGACTCGCGTTCGCAGGCGACAAACACGCGTTCCGATTCCAGCAGCGCTTCGGCGGCCTGCGCCTTGTCGCTTTCCACGCGGGCGCGCTCGCCATGCACCAGGCCCAGCTCCACCGCCAGACGCGCCTGCGCCTGCACCGCCTGCGCGGCGGCGGCCTTCTGCTCGCCGTCGACCAGCGCCTGCTCGAGCAAAATGCGGGTGGCGGCAGCTTCCCTGTCGGCCGCGTCCTTCAGAGCCAGTTCCGCGGTCTGCTGCGCGCGCAGCGCCTCCGCCTGCGCCAGCTCGGCGCAGGTGCGCTCTTCGGTGGCCTGCAAGGCCAGCGTTTCCGCGTCCAGCCTGGCCTTCAGCGCGGCGATGGCGGCTTGTTCCGCCCTGACGGTTGCCTGCTCCTGCGCCGCCAGGCGTTCTGCCTGCCGCGCTTTTTCTTCAGCCAGTTCGGCTGCCTGGCGCTGCGCCGCCAGTTGTTCCTGCGCGCTTGCCAGCGCCGCTTGCCCGGCGGCGTTCTCGCGTTCGGCCAGCTCGCTGGCCGCCTGCGCCGCCAGTGCGCGTTCCCGGGCCAGGCGTGACGCTTCTTGCTGCGCTTCGAGTTCGCGCGCCGCCGCCAGGCTGGCGTCGTGTTCGGCCGCTTCGCGTGCACGGGTTTCCTGCAGCGCCGCCGCTTCCGCCTCCATGCGCGCGTGGCCGGCGATTTCAGCGTCCTGCTCGGCGGCGATGCGGGCCAGCGCCACGGCGCGCAGCTGGCGGTCCACTTCGATGCGCGCCTCGGTGGCGGCCAGGATGCGCACGTCGGCGTCGCGGCGCGCCTGGGCGCTGGCGGCGGCCACCATTTCCAGCCGTTCGCGGTGGATCGCCGCGTCGCGCAGTTCTTTTTCCGTCTGCAGGCGCAAATGCAGCGATTGCGCCGCATGGCGTTCCGATTCGGCCTGGGCCAGCGCGATCGCTTCGCGTTCCTGTTCCAGGTGGGCCAGCGCGCGCGCCTCTTCCAGCGCCCGCACTTCGGCGGCGGCGCGGTTGAAGGCCGATTCGAGCGCGATCTGGTCGGCGCGCTCGCGCTGCACCGTCAGTTCCAGCGCCTCGCTTTCCGCTTCGGCCAGCATTTGCGCCGTCTTGCGCGCCCCATGGGCATGGCGCTCGCGCTCGCGCGCCATCACGGCGACCCTGGCGTCGGCCGAGGCGATGCCGACCATTTCCTCCTTGGCCGCCTGCACGGCGGCGACACGTTCGACCGCCTGCAAGCGCGCCTGTTCGGTTTGTACCTGCAACTCTTCGGCGGCGCGCGCAGCCTGTTCGGCCAGTTCCGACTGCACCGCCACCTGTTCGCTGGCGCGCAGGCGGTTTTCCTGCTCGGCGCGCGTGCGCTGTTCGGCGGCCAGGCGGATTTCATTGTCCGCTTCCACGCGGGCGCGCAGTTCAGCCGTTTCCAGCTTGACCGCTTCCAGACGGGCCACGCTCGCTTGCGCTGCGGCGCGCATGGTTTCCAGCCGGTCGCGGTTGGCGGCGATGGCCTCTTCGGCCGCTTGCGCGCTTTGCTGGGCGGCGGCGGTGGCGGCGGCGTCGATGGCGGCGCGGTCTTCGGCCAGCGAGCGCACGCGCGCCTCGGCCAGGGCCCGGCTTTCGGCGGCGCAGGTGGCCTTGGCTTCCGCTTCAACCCTGGCGATGGCTTCGTGGATGGCTTTCAGTTCCATCTGCTGGCGCCCGCCAGCCGCTTCCGGGATGTCGCCCTCGCCATCGCTTTCTGGCGCAGGCGACACCGGCACGGCCTTGGCCTGGGCCACGGGCGTGCCGGCCGCCGGGTCGAGGTCCTGGAAATCATGCAGCGAGACGATGCTGTCCTGGTCGAACTCGTCGTCGTTGAGGGCGGCGGCTTGCTGATTGTGCTGTGCTGGCATGCGGGTATGCATAATTTCTCGCGTATCGGGTGAAGTGCAAATTCCTGTTGGAATTATTACCACCATTATCGGGTCTGCGGCCAGGCATCAGCGCGCCAAGCAGAGGCCTGTTTACCGTGCTTTTCGTGCCTTAGCTCAGATAGGCCACAGCGGCGCTTCGTCCATGAGAGCGACCTGTTCGCGCAATTCGAGTATGCGGTCCTGCCAGTAACGTTGCGTGTTAAACCACGGGAAGGCCACCGGAAAGGCCGGATCGTCCCAGCGGCGCGCCAGCCAGGCCGAATAATGGATCAGCCGCAGGGTGCGCAGCGCCTCGACCAGGTACAGCTGGCGCGGCTCGAAATCGCAAAAGTCCTCATAGCCGGCCAGGATGTCGCTCATCTGGCGCACCTGGTCGGCGCGCTCGCCCGACAGCATCATCCACAGGTCCTGGATGGCCGGGCCCATGCGGCTGTCGTCGAAGTCGACGAAATGCGGGCCGGCGTCGGTCCACAGCACATTGCCGCCATGGCAATCGCCATGCGTGCGCAGCAGGCTCACGTCGCCGGCGCGGTCGTAGCAGCGCCTGACGCCGTCGAGCGCCTGCTGCGCCACGCTGGAGTACGCGGCCACCAGTTCGGGCGGCAGGAAGCCGCCCGCCAACAAGAATTCGCGCGGCTCGACGCCAAAGGTGTGCGGATCGAGCACCGGACGCTCCAGGTAGGCCGACAAGGCGCCGACGGCGTGGATGCGGCCAATAAAGCGCCCGGTCCACTCCAGGGTGGCCGGGTCGTCGAGCTCGGGCGCGCGCCCGCCATGGCGGGGAAACACGGCAAAGCGGAAGCCCTGGTGCTGGTGCAGCGTGCCGCCGTTGATCTCCAGCGCCGGCACCACCTGGATTTCACGCTCGACCAGTTCCGACACGAACGCGTGCTCTTCGAGGATGGCGGCGTCGCTCCAGCGCCCGGGGCGGTAGAACTTGACCACCAGCGGCGCGCTGTCCTCGATGCCGACCTGGTAGACCCGGTTTTCATAGCTGTTCAGGGCCAGCAGGCGGCCATCGCCGTACAGGCCAACGCTGTCCAGAGCGTCAAGCACGCAATCGGGGCTCAGTGCGGAATAAGGGTGGACGGGCCTGTCGTCCTGCTGCGGCGGGTTTTCGTTGTGCATAAGCGCCATTGTACGGCGCACCAGGGCGCGCCGCATAAACACTTCGGCGGCGCGGCCCGGCAAGGCGTATACTGTCCGCTTACATTCAATAAAGAGCAAGCCATGCAACTCGAACAGCCATTATCAGAAAAAGAATTTGACGAACTAGACCAATTCCTGTTGTCGGACCGGTGCTCCGAAGACGCGATGACCATGGATATGCTGCACGGCTATCTGACGGCCGTGGCCATCGGTCCGGAACCGATCATGCCGGCCGAGTGGTTGCCGCGCGTGTGGGGCGAAGACATCAAGGACGCACCCAAGTTCAAGAACAGCAAGGAAGAAGAACGCATCGTCAACCTGATCATGCGCTTCATGAACGAAGTGCTGGTGACGTTCGAAGTGGCGCCGAAGGAATTCGAGCCGCTGTTCGTCGAGCACGAGCATGAAGGCCAGACCCTGATCGACGCCGAAGCCTGGTGCTGGGGCTTCTGGGACGGCATGGAGTTGCGCGAAGGTTCATGGAACGAGATCTGGGACTCGGAAGTGGGCGAGCTGATGCAGCCGGTCTACCTGCTGGGCGCCGACGAGATCGAGGAAGAAGAACTGAAACTGGTGGAAGACCCGGTCAAGGCGCACAAGCTGGCGCAGGAACTGGAAGCAAACCTGCCGGCGATTCACCGTTTCTGGGTGCCGCGCCGCAAGCCGGCCGTGCAGACGATCAAACGCGAAGAGCCGAAAGTGGGCCGCAACGACGACTGCCCTTGCGGCAGCGGCAAGAAGTACAAGAAGTGCTGCGGCGCCGAGGCGGGAGCCGAGCCGGCGGCCGAGTAATCCTTCACCCCGCCTGGAAGCCGCCAGCGCCAAAGCGCACGCTGGCGTCCAGGCCGGCAATATCCTCGCTGGCCGCGCGTTTGCGGTTGCGCAGCGACAGTTGTGCGCCAATCGCGTCGGCGATTTCGGCACAGATCGTCAGTCCCAAGCCACCGCCCTGGGAGCTGTGACAGCCGGAAAACGGCTTGAAGACGCGCATTTCCTGCTGCTCGGCGTGGTCTGCCCGCATGTCGACCGCCAGCGCCAGCCGCAACAGGCGGTCAGCCTGGGCATGCACGGACGCGGCGTGTCGATCGTCCTGAACTGAGGCCCGGCCGCCTGCGCGGCCTGCCGTCAACGGGTCGAGGGCGGCGGTTTTACCGCCTGGGACAGGGATGCCTGGCATGCCGGCCCGGGTTCGGTACGGCGCGCCTTGACGACGGCCTCGCCGGCGCTGGCCGCCATCTTTTTCAGCGCGATGCGGCGCGCCACGCTGGCGGCGATCATGCGGCGCATAATTGGCCCTCCCGCAGCGTGTTGTCGACAATCTGGCGCCATGCGCACAGTTCCTGCTTGCCCGGCTTGCGCTCGCCAAAGAACATGACGATGGTGTCGCCCTTGGCGTCGAACAGCTCGACGGACGTGACCAGGCCATCGATGGTGGGCTGTTTCACCACCCAGGCGCTGGCCACATGGTCCTCGCGCAAATGCAGGCTGAAGCGCGGATCGAGGATATTGATCCACGGCCCCGCAACCAGAATCTTGTGCACCGGACCCGAGTGGATCTGGATCATGCCGGCATTGCCCACAAAGGCCATGATGGCGACTTGTTCGCGCGCCGCCTCATTGAGCAGGTCGAGCACGCACGACACGTCGAGTTGCTGCACGAAGCGCGGCTCGGCCAGGCGCAGAGCCTGCAGGCGCGAGACCGCATATTGTTTCAGCAACGCGAAAAAATCATGGCTGTCGCGCAGGTCCGCCCAGCCGGCGCGCAAGCCGGCCACGTCGATCCGCGCGTCGGGCAGTTCGGCCGCCGGGGCGGGTAGCGCCGTCACGTTCATGCACGGCTCCTGGTCATCGTCGGCAAAGCGCGTCACCAGCGCCTCCCAGGCGGCCAGATCGCTGTGCGCCTGCAAAAAGATCTTGTGCACGACATGGCCGGCGGCGTCGAAAAACTGCAGGCTGCGCCGCACCGTGTTTTCCTTCAGCTCGCGCACGGCAAAACCATGCGCCCACTGGCGGTAGAACACGCGCAGGTCGATCTCGCCACCGAGCACCAGGCCCACCTGGTGATTGTGGCTGGCCCGGCGGTAGACACCGGTTTTTTCATGCACGCAGCAGGCGTTGCGCGTCAGCGCCAGCAGCTCGCCCACCGGTTCGAGCGCGGCGATGATGGCCGGCCATTGGTGCTGCAGGCGCTCGGCGCCCAGCCACGCGCCGTCGTCGAGCGACAGGCCGGCATGCGCGGCGATCAGCTCGCCTTCGCTGATCTGCAGCTGCTGCGCGATATCACGGTGGCGCGCATTTTTCTCGCGGCGCAGGCGCGCGAATTGTTCGGCGATCTCGATGCTGCGGGATGGGGACGTGGTCGGCACGGTGGTCTCCTTTCAAGGCGAACACTGGCTGGCGGCAAGCTGGCTGGTGGGGAATGGTGAATCAATTATAAATGCGAATCATTCTCGATTGAAGATTTATTTATACCGTGCCCGCACAAAAAATAGCCGCGTCAGAATAGTGACGTCGAGTTATCGCCCCACGCCACCGGAACACCAGAACACCGGCAAAACGATTAAAGCCTGAATCACCCGCACAGGCATTCCGCCATTTTCAAAGTCAGGCGCTGGCCTGCGCGCCCGGCATAAGGGCGGGCTTGGCCGCCGGCTTGTACGCCAGCAATACTACCGCCGCCAGCACCATGGCGCCGCCCAGCAGTTGCGTGCCGCTGATCTTTTCGCCGAGCATGCCCACGCCAAACGCCATGGTGATCACCGGCTCGAAGGTGGAAATGATGGACGCGCGCGCCGCGCCGATCTGCGCCACGCCGGCAAAAAAGGCCGCGATCGCAATTGCCGTGGAAAACAGGGCAATCGCCGCCACCGCCAGCCAGCCGGTGGCCGTACCCGGCAAGGATACGCCCTGCCACACGGCAATGGCGCTGTTGGCCAGGCCGGCCGTGCCCAGGATGACCACGCAGGCGGCCAGCGGGTGGATGATGACCGCGTTTTTCGACAGGCTGTTGCCAAACAGGATATACACCGCATACACGCCGGCGGCCATCAGCGCCAGCGCGATGCCGATCGGCTGGCCCTGCAGCTTGCCGCCGAGAGTGACGGCCATGCCGGCAATGGCCAGCAGCATCAGCACCAGCATGCGGCGGTCCAGCTTTTCCCAGCCCAGCGCCAGCGCCAGGATCGTCACCAGCACCGGATAGGCATACAGCAGCATGGCGCAGAGGCCGCTGCTGGCATACAGCAAGGCATTGAAATAGCCTTGCGACTGGGCCGTGTACATCAGCCCCATCAGCATATAGCCGGCCAGCAGGCGGCCGCGCGGCAGGCGCCAGCCACCCAGCCACACCAGCGGCAACAACAGCATGGCGGCGATCACGAAGCGCAGCGCGAGCATGGTCGACGGGTTGACGCCGGACGCATAAGCGGCCTTGGCAAAGACTGCGGAACTGCCGAAACCGGCGGCCGACAACAACACCAGCGCAACCGCGCGGCGATCAGACATGACTTACCTCTTCAGATATTGAAAACCGGGCCTCGGGCTGGCCTGGCAAAGCGTCGCACATGCATCAATGAATTTGCGGGCGCAATGGATGCATGCTCGCTATCATAGGGGCTTGCGCGAAATGAAACAAAGCAATAGTATTTACCGATAGACTCAATTTAATTCAGGCTCATATGTCCCGCTCCCTGCCCCCGCTGGCCGCCCTGCATGCATTTGAAGCGGCCGCCCGCCATGAAGGCTTCCAGCGCGCCGGCGAAGAACTGCATGTCTCGGCCGGCGCCATCGGCCACCACGTCAAGCAACTGGAAAGCTGGCTGGGCCTGATACTGTTCCAGCGCCTGCCGCGCGGCGTGGTATTGACCAGCGCCGGCCAGCGCTATGCGGCGGCGCTCACCCCCATCCTGCACCAGCTGGCCGAGGTATCGGACGCGGCGCGGCGCCAGGGCGACGACAAGGTGGTGACGGTGACGGCCACCAGTTCGCTGGTGTCGCGCTGGCTGATGCCGCGCCTGGGCCGGCTGCGCGACCGCCACCCGCAGATCGAACTGCGCGTGCTGGCCTCGATGCACCCGGTGGACCTGGCGCGCGACGGCGTCGACGTGGCGATACGGCTGGGCCCGGGCCGCTATCCGGGCCTGAAAGTGGACTTGCTGATGGAAGAACGCTTTTCGGCCGTCTGCAGCCCCGGCTTTCGCGCCAGCGCCGCCAAGCTGCGCCTGCCTGCCGACCTGCTGCGCTACCCGCTGCTGCACGACGAACCGGAGGTGCACCTGCCCGGCGAAATCGACTGGGGCCGCTGGCTGCACAGCTGCGGCGTAGCGTACAGCGGCAACAGCGGCGCGCGCTTTTCGCACACGTATCTATGCCTGGACGCGGCCGCCAGCGGCCAGGGCGTGGCGATCGCCGCCAGCCCGCTGATCGGCGACGACCTGCGTTCGGGCCGGCTGGTGCGCCTGTTCGACCACCAGGTGCTGGGACCTCATTGCTACTACCTGCTGCGCTCGCCCCAGGCCGAAACGCGCCCGCTGGTGCATGCGTTTTGCGAATGGCTGATCGCCGAGGCGCGGGCCGACCAGGAAACCGTCTGGCCCGAGGTCGCGCCATGAGCACGCAGATACTGGCGCAGAGCGGCCGTTACCGCATCGAGCATGAATATGAATCGGCCTCGGTGGTGGTGCCCGGTGGCGCGAGGATGGTCATCGGCGCATTCTATGGCGATCCGGCGGCCGCGCTGATCGATGCCGATGAACGCTGGTGCGCGGTGGCCGGCGAAGGGCTGATCGTGCGCAGCCTGGCGCCTGGTGGCGCTTGCGTCGAATACTTCCGGCAGGCCGATGCTACCGTGTGGATCACCGGCTTGCGGCAAACGGGGCCGTTTGCGCTGGAACTGCAGTGCGAGGATGGCACGGTGCACGTACTCGACTTCGGCGCGGCCTGCATGTCGGCTTACGCGCTGGCGCGCTAAGCCGACCTACGTAATACTGCCGCACAGCTTGGTAGGTCGGATTAGCGGCGAAGCCGCGTAATCCGACAACACCTACCGCACAGCTTGGTAGGTCGGATTAGCGGCAAAGCCGCGTAATCCGACAACACCGCTTACAATTTGATGAAGTGCTCGCGGTAATACTTCAACTCTTCGATCGATTCGAGGATATCGGCCAGCGCCGTGTGTTTCTGGTGCTTCTTGAAACCGGTGGCGATCTCGGGCTTCCAGCGCTTGCACAGTTCTTTCAGGGTCGACACGTCGACGTTGCGATAATGGAAAAACGCTTCCAGCTTCGGCATGCCGCGCACCATGAAGCGGCGGTCCTGGCCGATGGTGTTGCCGCACATCGGCGACTTGCCGGCCGGTACGTATTTTTTCAGGAACGCGATCAGTTCGGCTTCGGCCTGGGCTTCCGTCACGGTCGAGGCCTTGACCTTGTCGATCAGGCCCGAGCGGCCGTGGGTGCCCTTGTTCCAGGCGTCCATCTTGTTCAGCGTTTCGTCGGACTGGTGGATCACGAACACGGGGCCTTCGGCCAGCAGGTTCAGGTGCATGTCGGTGACGACCACGGCCACTTCGATGATGCGGTCGGTGTCGGGCTCCAGGCCGGTCATTTCCATGTCGACCCAGACCAGGTTCATCTCGTTGGGACGGGCCGGCACGGCCGCTGCGGGGGAGGATGTGGGTAAGTCGGTCGCTTGTGACATAATTCTCTCTTGGCCTAATCAACTGAATAATCAGCCATTTTCTCACAGGCACAGAATGTATTCACTCGCGTTTTCGATTTTGTTTGTTTCCATCCTTATTTTGACCCTGCTCGTGCGCTTCTGGCTCGCGTCGCGGCAGATCCGCCATGTGCTGGCCAATCGCGCCCGGGTCCCCGCTGAATTTGCCGAGAAAATTTCGCTGGCGTCGCACCAGAAAGCGGCCGACTACACGGTCGCGAAAACCAAGTTCGGCCTGCTGACCCTGCTGGTCAATTCCGCCGTGCTGGTCGGTTTCACCCTGCTTGGCGGCCTGCAATGGCTGGCGCTGCACCTGCAGGAACTGACCGGGGCGGGCATGGCCTACCAGATCGGCCTGATCGTCGCCTTCGTGGCGATCTCGGGCCTGATCGACCTGCCCTTCGATTACTATCGCCAGTTCGTGCTGGAACAGCGCTACGGCTTCAATACCATGCGCCGCGGCCTGTTTTTCATGGACATGCTCAAAGGGGTGGTTCTGGGCGCGGTGATCGGCCTGCCGCTGTTGTGGGTGGTGCTGGCGCTGATGGCCAGCTCGGGCGAGCTGTGGTGGTTCTACGCCTGGTGCGTATGGAGCGGCTTTCAGCTGCTGATGATGGTGCTGTATCCAACCGTGATCGCGCCGCTGTTCAACAAATTCACGCCGCTGGCCGACGAATCGCTGAAAAACCGCATCGAAGGCCTGATGAGCCGCGTCGGTTTTGCCTCGAAGGGCCTGTTCGTGATGGACGGTTCCAAGCGCAGCGCCCATGGCAACGCGTATTTTTCGGGCTTCGGCGCGAATAAACGCATCGTGTTTTTCGATACCCTGCTGTCGCGCCTGGCGCCGCATGAAATCGAAGCGGTGCTGGCGCACGAGCTGGGCCACTTCAAGCTCAAGCATATCGTCAAGCGCATCGGCATGATGTTCGCCATTTCGCTGGGCTTTCTGGCGCTGCTGGGCTTTTTGAAAACCCAGCCCTGGTTCTACGCGGGCCTGGGCATCGACCCGATGGCGCTGGCGCTGACGGGCCAGCCAACCGACGCCATCGCCCTGCTGCTGTTCATGCTGGCGCTGCCGGTATTTACTTTCCTGCTGGGGCCTTTGAGCTCGCTCAGCTCGCGCAAACATGAATTCGAGGCCGACGCCTTTGCCGCCAAGCATACACAGGCCGACGACCTGGTCTCGGCGCTGGTGAAAATGTACGAAGACAATGCCTCGACCCTGACACCCGACCCGCTGCACTCGGCCTTTTACGATTCGCATCCGCCGGCCAGCGTCCGCATCCGCCACCTGAAAGGGGCCATCACATGAACCTGCCAAACACCTTCGACGCACTGACACAGCACACCTGCGCACCGCTGCAGCACGCCCTGAGCGAAGCCGGCATTGCCGCCCTGCTGCCGCTGCTGCCGGCATGGCACATCGAAAACGGCAAGCTGTGCCGCAGTTATGACTTCAAGAATTACTACCAGACCCTGGCGTTCGTCAACGCCCTCGCTTACATGACCCACACGCAAGACCATCATCCGGAGCTCACCATTACTTACAAAACCTGCGCCGTGCGCTACGACACGCATTCGGTCAACCAGGGCGCCGGCGGCCTGTCGGAAAACGACTTCGTCTGCGCCGCCAAGGCCGATCTCCTGTACGCCGGCCGGCAGGTGGAAAAATGAGCGAGGCCAAGGCAGTCGCCAAATTGACCGGCGTGATCATCGCCGCCCACGGCCGCCACTACCTGGCCGAGGCCGATGGCGCCAAGCTGCAGTGCGTGACGCGCGGCAAGAAAACCAATGTGGCCGTCGGCGATATCGTGCACCTGACGCGCACCTCGAACGACCAGGCCGTGATCGACCGCATCGAAGAGCGCGAAACCTTGCTGTACCGCTCGGACCAGTACAAATCGAAACTGCTGGCCGCCAACCTGACCCAGCTGTTCATCGTGGTGGCAACCGAGCCCGGCTTTGCCGACGACCTGATCTCGCGCTCGCTGGTGGCGGCCGACGCGGCCGGCATCGAGGCGCGCATCATCCTCAATAAAACCGACGTGACGGCCTCGCTGGAGCGCGCGCGCGAACGCCTGCTGCCGTATTCGTCGATGGGCTATCCGGTCGACGAGGTGTCGGCCCGCGCGGCGCCCGAACACGCCGTGGCGACCCTGGCGCCGCTGCTGGCCGGCCAGTCGTCGATTTTGATCGGCCAGTCGGGCATGGGCAAGTCCTCGCTGATCAACCTCTTGGTGCCGGACGCCGATATCGCCGTGCGCGAAATCTCGGCCGCGCTCGACACCGGCAAGCACACCACCACCTTTACCCGCCTGTACTCGCTGCCGGCACTGGGCGAACGCAGTTCCATCATCGACTCGCCCGGTTTCCAGGAGTTCGGCCTGTATCATTTGAGCGAAGGCATGCTGGAACGGGCCTTCCGCGAATTCCAGCCCTATCTGGGCGGCTGCAAGTTCTACAACTGCCGCCACCTGATCGAGCCGCAATGCGCCATCCTGCAAGCGGTGGCCGACGGCAAGATCGCCAAAATGCGCCATACCCTGTATGGCCAGCTGTTACATGAATCGGCGCAGACGCTGTATTGATGCTGCGTGCAAGCCACCTTCGATAGTCAAATTTAATCAAAAATGCGACCTCTTCGGCAAAATTTAATTTCGCCGTAGAGTCTGGCGCCCACATTTACTTCCAAAACCGCTCACCCCCTGTTTTTCACACTTCATCGCGGCTATCCGGCATTTCGTCGCCCGGAACTGGCTTTCACGTATCGCGCTTGCTACCTTGTCACTGTCCCTGCCAGCAACCTGCCGGCGACACTCTGGTCCAACTCCAACCCGCATTCTCGATACAAGGTGAAATCATGCCCACAATTTTCTCGCGCACCCTCGCCCTCGGTGCCGTTGCCGCAGCCCTCGCATTGCCGTCCTTCGGCGCCAGCGCGCTGGAACTGGGAGAGCAGGACACCGTCAAGGTCTCGTCCGGCAAATTCTACAAGCTGGCGCCGCAGGAATTCCAGCAATACGGCAAAAGCTATTTGCTCGACACGGGCGAAACCCTGGCGCTGCGCCAGCAGGTCAACCGCTATTTCACGCAAATCAAGGGCCAGCCCGAAGTGGAACTGTACGGCCGCGCGCCGGGCGTGTTCGAAACCGCCAGCGGCACGCGCCTGGAATTTCGCGACAATGCCGACGTGATCGCCATCACCGGCCTGCAGCAGTTGCCGGGCGCCGTCGCCAGCCGTGGCGAGCAGCGCGACACCGTGCACTACGCCGCGCGCTGATGCCGCATTGAAGCAACCGGCGGCATGGCGGCGTCTGCCGCCCGGATTTTCTGTCGCCGCCACCAAACAGCGCCTCCGAATGCAGCTTACAATGCCACCGTAACCCATGGTGGAGGTTTTTGGATGGACATGTTCGCGCTCGATACGGACCTGGCGCAGTGGGAAAGCGCCCTGCCTGCCCTGCATGGCGCGGCGCGCCTGCCGGTCTTGCTGCCGCTATGCTGGCATTTGCGCCAGCGCGACGGCGAGCGCGCCCTGCGCCTGGCCGAAGAAGCGCGCCAGTTGCTGCCCCAAGCGCCATTGTCGCCGGCGCAGCAGCTGCTGCACCTGGCCCGCTTGCAGCTGGTCAAAGCCGAAGTGCAATGGCTGCATGGCGCGCTCGATGAAGCAGAAACCCTGGCCCAGGCCGCGCAGGCCGTGCTGTGCGCGCATGGCGATGGCGGCGCCTGCTTTGATGCGCACTGGCTGCAAGCGTCGATCGCGGTCGACCGCGGCGACCATGCGCACTGCACTGCGCAGTTGCAGGCGGCAAAGCGGCAAGCCGGCAGTGCCGGCGATACGACCCGCGCCAGCCTGGCCGATGCGGCGATGGCGCGCTGGGCCGTGCTGCGCGACGCGCCGGCCGCGCAAGCGCTGTGGGGAGCGTGCTTCAGCGATGACGGCGCCAACTTGCCGCTGCCGGCGCCGCTGGCGGCCTGGGTTCACGATTTTCGCGGCGGACTGGCCTACGCCTCGCACGACCTCGGTGCGGCCGTGGGCCACTACATGCAGGCGTATGAAGCGGCGCTGGCCAGCGGCCAGCTGCGCCCGGCGATCACGGCCGCCATCAATATCGGCGACTGCTTCGGCAGCCTGAACGACCATCAGTCGGCGCTCGAATGGATGCAGTGCGCGCTGGAGCTGGCGCGCCCGACCAGGTGGCCGCGCAGCATCGGCGCCTGCCAGACGCATACTGCCGAAACCATGCGCAAGCTGGGCCGCCTGGACGCTGCTGGCGAACTGCTGCGCGAAGCGCTGCAGGTGCTCGCGCCCGTGTCGGGCGCGCGCAGCTATGCCAACGCGCTGTTTTACCTGGGCGAACTGAGCCTGGACATCGGCGACTACGACATGGCGCTCGACGCCTTCAGCCGCCTGGCGCAGCGCGCCGAAGCGCTGGACCAGGCCGACTTCCGCTGCAAGGCCCGGCGCGGCAGCGCCCATGCGCTGTCCTACCTGGATCGTCCCGAGGAAGCGCTGCTGGCGGCCGAACGCGCGCTGCAGCTGGCCAGCGCCATCGGCGACGCCGTCAACCAGATGGCGGCGCTGCGCGTGCTGGCCATGCTGCATGCGCGCCACGAACTGCCGGCGCCGTCCGCCATGCAGGAGGCCAATCCGGCGCTGCACTACCTGCACCGCGCGCTGCAAGTGGCGGCCAGCATCGACGGCTATGCGCCACCCGGCGAACTGCTCGACGCGCTGGCGCGCGAATATGCACATGCGGGCGACCACGCGCGCGCCTACGATATCGCCCTGGAGGCGGGCGCCGCGCGCGAGCGCAGCCATACACAGCAGGCCACCAACCGCGCCATTGCCATGCAGGTGCGCCACCAGAGCGAACATGCGCGCTCTCAGGGCGACCATCACCGCGAACTGGCCGCGTCCGAAGCGCGCCGCGCCGAAGTGCTGCAGCAGACCAGCGATACGCTCGAGCGCCTGTCGGCCATCGGCCAGGAAATCACCACCCATCTCGATGCCAGCGCCGTACTCCAGGTGCTCGACCGTCACGTGCATGCTCTGCTGCCGGTCAACACCTTCGCCGTCTACATGCTCGACGCAGCCGGCACGGCGCTGCGCCGCGCGCACGGCATGGAAGCAGGCCTGCCACTACCCGACAACGCGATTCCCCTGTCAAACCCGCGTGCCTATTCGGTGCGCTGCCTGATGAGCCGCAGCGAAGTCCATATCGACGAGATACCGTCCGGGCGCCGCGCCTACATCGTGCCCGGCACCGTGCACAACCAGAGCGCGCTGTATCTGCCTTTGCTGGTGGGCGAGCGCATCCTGGGCGTCATGACGGTGCAAGCCTGTCACGCCCGCGCCTATGGCGAGCGCGAACGGCTGATCTTTCGCACCCTGTGCGCGTATGGGGCCATCGCGCTCGACAACGCCAATGCCTACCGACAACTGCAGGATGCGCAGGCGCAGCTGGTGTCGCAGGAAAAACTGGCGGCGCTGGGCGCGCTGATGGCTGGCGTGGCGCATGAACTGAACACGCCGATCGGCAACAGCCTGCTGATTGCCAGCACCATGCAGCAAAAGACCGACGACGTGGCGCGCCTGATGAACGGCCCCGGCCTGCGCCGCTCGGACCTGGCCGCGTATATCGACGACGCCGGCAAGGCCGCCGAACTGGTGATGCGCGGCCTGCACAGCGCGGCCGACCTGGTCAACAGCTTCAAGCAGGTGGCGGTCGACCGCACCACCGAACAGCGCCGCCCGTTCGACCTGCTGCAGGTGAGCCATGAGATCATCGCCACCGTGATGAACCGCATCCGTAGCTCGGGCCACCGGATCGAAACCGAGATCGCCTTCGGCATCGGCATGGACAGCTATCCCGGGCCGCTGGGCCAGGTGATCACCAACCTGATCAACAACGCCCTGGTGCACGCATTTGGCGAAGCGGGCAGCCAGCCTGACGGCGGCCTGATGCGGCTGCAGGCCTGCGCCGGCGAGACGCGGGTACGCATCGTGTTCGAGGACAATGGCGGCGGCATCGCCGAGCAGCATCTGTCGCGCATCTTCGACCCCTTCTTTACCACCAAACTGGGCCAGGGCGGCAGCGGGCTGGGCTTGTCGATCAGCTACAACATCGTCACGGCCTTGCTGGGTGGCACGATCCAGGTGGCCAGCAGCGGCGCCGGCAGCCGCTTTACGCTCGATCTGCCACTGGTGGCGCCGCAATTCGATGGCGCCACCCCGCCGGCCATCTATTGAAGGCCGGCGGCGCGCGGCGCGCGGCGCGCGGCAAGCGGCGCGCGGCGAGCGTGGCGCGGCCGGTCTTTCCAATCTAAAAGCAAAACCCTTATAATTGAACGGCTGACGTAGCTGCCATTGCATTATTTACAACATGGCAAACCGCACACAGCAGCGCGCCGGGCAAGGCCGCCATCCGTACAGCAGCATCGACACGGAGGCATGCCGGCGGGAAAGGCACGCCGCCGGCGGCCTGCGCATCTTCTAGTGGTCATTTATGTCGACAAAAAAACCGATCAAGCACTACCTCCAGTTCTCCGATTTCACATTGGAAGAGTACGACTATGTGATCGAACGCGCCCACCTGATCAAACGCAAGTTCAAGAACTACGAGATCTACCATCCGCTGATCGACCGCACGCTGGTGATGGTGTTCGAAAAGAACTCCACCCGTACCCGCCTGTCGTTCGAGGCCGGCATGCACCAGCTCGGCGGCGCCGCCATCTATCTCAACACGCGCGATTCGCAACTGGGCCGCGGCGAACCGGTCGAAGACGCCGGCCAGGTGATGAGCCGCATGTGCGACATCATCATGGTGCGCACCTTCGGCCAGGACATCATCGAGCGTTTCGCCGCCAACTCGCGCGTGCCGGTGATCAATGGCCTGACCAATGAACACCATCCCTGCCAGGTGTTTGCCGACATCTTCACCTATATCGAACACCGCGGTTCGATTACCGGCAAGGTCGTCGCCTGGATCGGCGACGCCAACAACATGCTGTACTCCTGGCTGCAGGCGGCCGAAGTGTTCGGCTTCCACGTCAATGTGTCGACCCCAAAAGGCTATGACATCGACCTGGCGCAAGTCAAAACGGAACGCTACACGTTCTTTGACAACCCGTCCGACGCCTGCGAAGGCGCGCACCTGGTCAACACCGACGTGTGGACCAGCATGGGCTACGAAGCGGAAAACGCGGCCCGTATCGCGGCCTTCGACGGCTGGATCGTCGACGGCGCCAAGATGGCGCGCGCCGCGCCCGACGCGCTGTTCATGCACTGCCTGCCCGCCCACCGTGGCGAGGAAGTGGCCGCCGAAGTGATCGACGGCCCGCAATCGGTAGTGTGGGACGAGGCGGAAAACCGCCTGCACGTGCAAAAAGCGCTGATCGAATATCTGTTGCTGGGCAAAATCGCATAACTCGCAGTACCGACACCAACACCTCAACGACAACTGGAAGCATAATGAGCGACATCAAAAAAGTGGTCCTGGCCTATTCCGGCGGACTCGACACCTCCGTCATCCTGAAATGGCTGCAAGACAACTACCAGTGCGAGATCGTCACCTTCACGGCCGACCTGGGCCAGGGCGAAGAGCTGGAACCGGCGCGCGCCAAGGCCATCAAGTTCGGCATCAAGCCGGAAAACATCCATATCGAAGACGTGCGTGAAGAATTCGTGCGCGATTTCGTCTTCCCGATGTTCCGCGCCAATACCGTCTACGAAGGCGAATACCTGCTGGGCACCTCGATTGCCCGTCCATTGATCGCCAAGCGCCTGATCGAAATCGCCAACGCCACCGGCGCCGACGCCATCTCGCACGGCGCCACCGGCAAGGGCAATGACCAGGTCCGTTTCGAGCTGGGCGCCTACGCGCTGAAGCCTGGCGTGAAGATCATCGCTCCATGGCGCGAATGGGACCTGCTGTCGCGCGAGAAACTGCTGAAATACGCGGAAGACGCCGGCATCGAGATCGACATGAAGCACAAGAACGGCGGTGCGCCGTACTCGATGGACGCCAACCTGCTGCACATCAGCTTTGAAGGCCGCCACCTGGAAAACCCGAGCGCCGAAGCCGAGGAAACCATGTGGCGCTGGACCGTCAGCCCGGAAAACGCGCCGGACGAAGCCGAATACCTGGACATCGAATACGAGCACGGCGACATCGTCGCCATCAACGGCGTGCGCATGTCGCCGGCCACCGTGCTGGCCGAACTGAACAAGGTTGGCGGCAAGCATGGCGTCGGACGCCTGGACCTGGTGGAAAACCGCTATGTCGGCATGAAATCGCGCGGCTGCTATGAAACCCCCGGCGGCACCATCATGTTGAAAGCCCACCGCGCCATCGAATCGATCACCCTGGACCGCGAAGTGGCCCACTTGAAAGACGACCTGATGCCGCGCTATGCATCGATGATTTACAACGGCTACTGGTGGGCGCCCGAACGCGTCGCGCTGCAGACCCTGATCGATCATACGCAGCAGACCGTCAACGGCTGGGTACGCATCAAGCTGTACAAGGGCAATGTGATCGTCGTCTCGCGTGATTCGAAAACCGATTCGCTGTTCGACATGAACATCGCCACCTTCGACGAAGACGGCGGCGCCTACAACCAGGCCGACGCCGGCGGCTTCATCAAGCTGAACGCCTTGCGCATGCGCATCGCGGCCATCGCGCGTGAAAAACGCGGCCAAAAATAAGCGCCAGCTTATGCCGCACAAACCGCCTTCGGGCGGTTTTTTTGTATCTGGATTGCACACAGCAGTCCATTCCTGGCCCTTGCCAGCCCGTGGCGGGAGCAGAATGCCCCATTGTGCGCGCCCGCATGGCAAAATGCTGGAATGCAATGAAGTGCTGAACCCTTATCGATCTGGAGCCCCCATGTTCAACGACCTGAGCATCAAGAATAAACTGTACCTGGGCTTCGGCTCCATCGTGGCGATCATTTTGATCCTGCTGGCCGTGGCCTACAACAGTTTTTCACGCCTGTCCGAAGCGAACCAGTGGGACCGCCACACGATGGAAGTGCTCAGCGAAATTGGCAAGATCCACAATTCCATCCTGCAGATCCAGGTCGAGGCGCGTGGCTACATTTTGACCGGCAACGAAGCGTCGCTGAACCCGGAAACCGACGAAATGGCCGTGCTGACCCAGCACACGCAAAAAGCCATCGCCATGACGGTCGACAACAAGCAACAATCGGAACGTTTTCGCAAGATTGATCAACTGACCACCACCTGGGTCAAGGACTGGATCAATCCGCAAATCGACAAACGCCGCGCGCTGGGCAATGCGCCGGGCGCCACCGAAACCGTGGCGCGCAGCTTGCCGCAGAATGGCTATCCGGCCATCGTGCAGGCCAACAAACTGCTCGACGAGGCGGCCGCCGAGGAAACCCGCCTGCTGGCCGAACGCACGGCCACCTCGCTCCAGCTGCAGGACACCATGATGCTGACCCTGGCGCTGGGTGGCCTGCTGTGCATCGTGCTGGCGCTGGGCATCTCCTATGTGCTGGGCAAGTCCATCCTGGGTCCGCTGAACAACCTGACCGACGCGGTCGGGCGCATCGCCGGCGGCGAGCAGAGCGCGCGCGCCGTGATCCTGTCGCGCGACGAACTGGGCAAGGTGACGGAAGAATTCAACCGCATGGCGCAGACCATCCAGGACAACCAGGCCAATGAACTGGCGGCCACCAACAGCTTGCGCGCCAAGGTCGACTCCTTGCTGGAAGTGGTGTCGAAAGCGGCCTCGGGCGACCTGACGGGCAAGGTCAGCATCACCGGTAGCGACGCCATCGGCCAGTTGGGCAATGGCCTGGCAAAGATGTTCGAAAACCTGCGCAGTCTGCTCAACAATGTGCAAAAGGCCGGCATCCAGGTGACCACTTCGGCCACCGAGATCGCCGCCTCGGCGCGCCAGCAGGAAGCGACCGGCATCGAGCAGGCGCAGACCAGCGTGGAAATTCTCAGCACCACCAAGGAAATCTCGGCCAATACCAGCCAGCTCCTGAAAACCATGGAAGACGCGACCGCCGTGGCCGACTACACGACCAATGCCACGGCCGATGCCCAGAACAACCTCAAGCGCATGGACTCGACCATGCAGCACATGGTCTCGGCCACCGACTCGATCAATGCCAAGCTGGCGGCCCTGTCCGAAAAAGCCAGCAATATCAATAGCGTACTGATCACCATCACCAAGGTGGCCGACCAGACCAATATCCTGTCGCTGAACGCCGCCATCGAGGCCGAAAAAGCCGGCGAAGCGGGCCGCGGTTTCTCGGTGGTGGCCACCGAGATTCGCCGCCTGGCCGACCAGACCTCGGTGTCGACCTGGGATATCGAGCAGATGCTCAAGGAAATGCAGTCGGCCGTGTCGGCCAGCGTGATGGGCATGGACAAGTTCTCGGAAGAGATCCGCCGCAGCGTGGGCGAAGTGCGCCAGGTCACCGACCAGCTCTCTGGCGTGATGGACCAGGTGCAGAAGCTGGCGCCGCAATTTGACGCCGTGCAGCAGGGCATGCAGTCGCAGGCGATCGGCGCCTCGCAGATTTGATTGACCGCTACGGCCTGCGCCTGGCGGCCATCGTGCGCGTGCTGCCGCTGCTGGAACTGAAGCACCTGCCGCTCGTGCCCGACTACGTGGCCGGGCTGATGGACCTGCATGGCGCGTCCGTCCCCGTGATCGACCTGGCGCGCCTGGCCGGCCTGGCGCCGGCGGCGGCGCAATTCGACACGCGCATCGTCGTCGTCGACTACCGCGCGCCCGATGGCAGCGAGCATGCGCTGGGGCTGATGGCCTCGCGCGTGCGCGGCATTGCCGACATCAAGCCAGAACAGCTGGGCCACGCCGGCGTGGCCAGCGCGCCCTTCCTGGGCCAGGTGGCCAGCGACACGGAGGGCATGCTGCAGCTGGTCGAACTCGAGCACTTGCTCACGGCCGAGGTGCGTGCGCTGCTGTTCCAGCACGGGAGCCGGACATGACGGCGCAGGCGCTGCTGCGCCGCGCCACCGGACTGACGGTGTCCAAATCGATGGCCGAGCGGGCCGTGCGCCAGCGCATGGAGCACACGGGCCAGGACAACAGCGACGCTTACCTGGCCGGCATCACCGCCGAGGAAATGACGCAGCTGGTGGAACTGGTGGTGGTGCCCGAATCGTGGCTGTTCCGCGATCCGCAGGCGTTTTACGCCACCGTCGAACTGGTGCAGGAACGCTGGTCGCGCGGCAGGACCACGCGCATCGCCTCGATCCCGTGCGCCGGCGGCGAAGAACCGTATTCGATGGCGATGGCGCTGCGCGACGCCGGCGTGCCGCGCGCCGCCTTCAGCATCGACGCCTACGACCTGAGCCCGGCCTGCATCGCGCGCGCGCAAGCCGGCGTGTATGGCCGCAACGCCTTTCGCGCCCAGGACGTGGCTTTTCGCGAGCGCTATTTCACGCACGTGGCCGATGACTCCTACCGCATCCTTGACGCGCTGCGCGCGCAAGTGACGTTCAAACAAGGCAACCTGCTGCAGTTCGATACCGATGCGCTGGGCAAGCATTACGACGTGATCTTCTGCCGCAACCTGCTGATCTATTTCGACAAGCCCACCACGCGCGCGGCGATCGCCAGGCTGTCGGCGCTGCTGGCCGACGACGGCATGCTGCTGGCCGGCTACGCCGAAGTGCCGTCTTTCTGCCAGAACGGTTTTGCGCCGCTGCAGTACCGCCAGGCGTTTGCGCTGAAAAAGGACGACGGCAAGCCAGCCGCCCTCAGCCAGGCGCCGCTGCCGCCGGCGGCGAAAAAGCCGGCGCTGCGCAGCGTGCCCGCCTTGCCGCCGACGACGCCGCCGGCGCCGGCCCGTGCCATGCCTGCGCGCCCGCGCCCGGCGTCCGCCCCGGCGCCTGCCGCCGTACCGGTCACCGATCTGCTGGCCGAAGCGCGCACGCTGGCCGACCGCGGCCTGCTGCGCGAAGCCGGCGACAAATGCCATGCCCATCTGGCGCGCGTGCCCGAGGCGGCCGAGGCGTATTACCTGCTGGGCCTGATCAACGAACTGGCCGGCAAGATGGACCTGGCCGACGATTACTGGCGCCGCTGCATCTATCTGCAGCCCGACCATTACGAGGCGCTGTGCCACCTGGCGCTGCTGGCCGAGCGCAATGGCAACCAGACGGCCGCGTCCACGCTCAAGTCGCGTGCGGCGCGCATCTACCAGCGCCGCCAGGCCAGCGCGGGCCACTAACATGCGGAAAACACGACCATGACCAGCCCTTCCGTGATTGACTTACACGACGCCATCAGCGACTGCTGGAACCAGATCGGCGTGGTCGGCGACCAGAGCTGCGACAAGCTGCCGGCCAATATCCACTGCCGCAACTGCGACGTATATGCCAACGCCGCCCAGCGCAACCTGCAGCGTCCGGTCGACGCGCAGTACCGCCAGGACTGGGCCAGCCATTTCCGCGCGCGCCAGGATGGCGGCGACGCGAAGGACCATTCGGTGCTGGTGTTTCGCATCGGCCGCGAATGGCTGGCGCTGCCGACCAAAGTCTTCGATTCCGTCGCGCCGCAAGCCACGCCGCACGTGCTGCCGCACCGCAGCGGGCGCGGCTTGCTCGGCATCGTCAATATCGGCGGCAAGCTCTATCCCTGCATGTCGCTGGCCAGCCTCTTGGGCATCGACGAACACGACGCGCCGCCGGCCAAAGGCCGCCACACGTTTGCGCGATTGCTGCTGATGCGCTGGGAAGAGCAATCGTTTGCCCTGCCGGTGGCCGACCTGCACGGCATCGTGCGCTACGCGGGCAGCGCCCTGCAAACCCCGGCGGCCACCATCAACAAGGGGCTGTCGCGCTTTTTGTCCGGTGTGATCACCGAAAACGACCTGCGCATCGGCTGCCTGGATACGGCGCTGATCGGCTTTCAACTTGCGAGACTATTACGATGAGCCAGGACCAGCACGGCGACCTGAGCGCCTTTTCCATGCTGGACCTGTTCCGCATGGAGGCGGACAGCCAGACCCACATCCTCACCGATGGCCTGTTGACCATGGAACGCCACGCGGGCGACGCCGCCGCCGTGGAATCGATGATGCGCGCGGCCCATTCGATCAAGGGCGCCGCCGCCATCGTCGGCCTGCAGGTCGTGGTGCAACTGGCGCACGGCATGGAGGACAGCTTTGTCGCCGCCCAGCATGGCCGATTGAAGCTCACGCCGGAGCGCGTCGACGTGCTGCTGTCGGGGGTGGACCTGATCGTGCAGCTGTCGCGGCTCGACGATGCGGGCGCCGAGGCCTGGCAGGCCGCCAACGCCACGCAGATCGACCAGACTCTCAAGGCGATTGCCGGCATCGCCGAGCTGCCGGCCCTGCCGCCACTGCCTTCGCCGCCCTCCAGGATGCCGGCACCGGCGGCGCCGGCGCCGGCACTGTCCGGCCTGCCCGACGATATCCAGGCCGCGCTGGCCGGCGAGATGGCGGCGCTGCTCGGCGCACCGCCTTCGCTGCCCTCGTCGCCTGACGCTGCGGTGGCAGCACCGCCGCTCGCGCCGCGTAGCGGCAGCCCGGCGCCGGCCAAGGCGGCGGCGCAGAACTTCGACCGCCTGCTGTCGCTGGCCAGCGAATCGCGCATCAATGCGCACCAGATGCATCCGTTTGTCGGCGCGCTGCAGCGCTTCAAGCGCAACCAGAGCAGCCTGTTTTCGGCCATCGAGCAGCTGCACGAGGCGATCGCGCGTTCGAGCGACGCCGGGCTGATCGAAAAATCCTTGCTGGCGCTGCAAAAGACCCAGCCGCTCAAGCAGTTCGTGCTCGAGCACATCGCCGATATCGAAACCTATGAGCGGCGCCTGCTGGCCAATTCGCAAGGCATGGTCGACGAGGTGCTGGCGCTGCGCATGCGTCCGTTCCGCGACGGCATCCACGCGTTTCCGCGCATGGTGCGCGACCTGGCGCGCGGCCTGGGCAAGGAAGTGCAACTCGAGATTGACGGCGAAGAGACCCTGGTCGACCGCGATATCCTGGCCAGGATCGAAAGCCCGCTCAACCACATGCTGCGCAACGCCATCGACCATGGCATGGAAGGGCCGTACGAACGCATCGATGCGGGCAAACCGGCGCTGGGCACCATCCGCATGGAAGCGCGCCACCGCGCCGGCATGCTCAGCATCGAGATCAGCGACGACGGGCGCGGCGTCGACCTGGAAAAAATCCGCCAGTCCGTGATCACCCGCAAGATGGCCAGCCCGGCGATGGCGGCGGCGCTGTCGACCGGCGAACTGCTGGAATTCCTGTTCCTGCCGGCCTTCAGTCTGAAAGAGAAGGCCAATGAATTGTCGGGCCGCGGCGTGGGCCTGGACATCGTGCATGAAACCATCCGCCAGCAAAACGGCACGGTGCGCCTGGAGTCGGAACCGGGGCGCGGCTTTCGCGCCCTGATCACCCTGCCGCTGACGCAATCGATCGTGCGCGCGCTGGTGATCGACATCCAGGGTGAAGCGTATGCGATTCCCATCGTCAAGGTGGAAAGCGTGGTGCGGGTGCCGCAGGAAGCCATCCACACGCTGGAAAACAAGCAGTTTTTCGAGCTCAAGGGCGAGCACCTGGGGCTGGTGTCGGCCGCGCAGGTGCTTGAACTGGGCGAAGCCGACACCAGCGGCGAGGACCTGCCGGTGGTGGTGATCGGGCGCGGCAAGCAAAGCTATGCGCTGGTGGTCGGTGCGATCCGCGGCGAACAAAGCCTGGCGGTGCAGGCGATCGACCCGATCTTCGGCAAGATGCGCGACATTTCCGCCGCCGCCCTGCTCGATGATGGCGAGCCGGTGCTGATCCTCGACGTGCCCGACCTGCTGCTGTCGATCGACAAGCTGCTGCACGAAGGCGGCCTGCACCAGCTGGCCCAGGGCGGCCCGGCGCAGCAGCGGCGCGCCAAGCGCATCCTGGTGGTCGACGATTCGCTGACGGTGCGCGAAATGGAGCGCAAGCTGCTGCTCGGGCGCGGCTTCGCGGTCGATGTGGCAATCGACGGCATCGACGGCTGGAACATGGTGCGCAGCGGAGAGTACGACCTGGTGATCACCGATGTCGACATGCCGCGCATGGACGGCATCGAACTGGTCTCGCTGGTCAAGAAGGATCTGCACCTGCACAAGCTGCCGGTGATGATCGTGTCGTACAAGGACCGCCCGGAAGACCGCGCACGCGGCCTGTCCGCCGGCGCCGATTATTACCTGACCAAGGGCAGCTTCCACGACGAGACCCTGCTCGACGCCGTGGCCGACCTGATCGGAGACGCCCGCTTATGAAATCGACCATATGAAAATAGCCATCGTCAACGATGTGGCGATGGCGGCCGAGGCGCTGCGGCGCGTGGTCGCCAGCACGCAGGAACACCAGGTCCTGTGGATCGCCCGCACCGGTCTGGAAGCGGTGCGCATGTGCCTGGACAACCGGCCCGACCTGATCCTGATGGACCTGAACATGCCGGAAATGGACGGCGTGGAAGCGACGCGCCAGATCATGGAGCAAAGCCCGTGCGCCATCCTGGTGGTCACCGGCCGTCCGCAGGATAATGTCAACCATGTGTTTCGCGCGCTGGGCGCCGGCGCGCTCGACGTCACCGCCACCCCTGTGCTGCAGGGCAAGGTGGGCGGCGACAGCGAGTTGCTGGCCAAGATCAAGACCATCGGCAAGCTGATACGCCACAGCGGCGAGACGGCACCGCCGCCACGCCAGAACCCGGTTGGCGAACGCGGTGATGGCCCGGTGCACACCCTGGTGGCAATCGGCGCCTCGACCGGCGGGCCGTCGGCGGTGGCCAGGGTACTGTCGGACTGGACCGCGCCAGCGGGCTGCGCCATCGTGGTGGTGCAGCATATCGATGAAACGTTCGCCTCGCACTTTGCCAAATGGCTCGACGACCAGCTGACCATGCCGGTGCGCGTGATCGGCGAAGGCGACGAGCTGGTGGCCGGCACGGTGCTGATTGCCAAGACCAACGATCACCTGTTGCTGGATCAAAATTATCGTTTGCGTTACGATGCAGCACCGCGCGACTATGTCTACCGTCCTTCGGTCGATGTGTTTTTTCACTGCGTGGCCCAGCATTGGCGTGGCGATGCGGTCGGCGTATTGCTGACCGGCATGGGCCGCGACGGCGGCGACGGCCTGCTGGCCATGCGCCGCGCCGGCAAGACCACCATCGCGCAGGACCAGGCCAGCAGTGCCGTGTACGGCATGCCGCGAGCGGCGGCAGAACTCGATGCGGCGCAGCAGATCCTGCCGCTCGACAAGATAGGCGCGAGCTTGCGCAATCGACTGGGTAGCCGGCTTGGCTGAGCTCCCTTCACCAACCTCTGAAAAGACCGCAATGCCCGAATTTTCCACCCGCTTCCTGCCTCCCGATACCGCCCTGACCGAATTCAAAGTCAGCGTCCTGCTGGTGGACGATCAATTGATCATCGCGGAAGCGATCCGGCGCATGACGAGCGACCAGCTCGATATCGAGTTTCACTACGTTACCGACGCCGAACTGGCGCTGGAGACCGCCGTGCGCATGCAGCCGACCGTGATTTTGCAGGACCTGGTGCTGCCTGGCACCGATGGCTTCGCACTGATCAAGCAATACCGTGAACACGAAGCGCTGGCGCATGTGCCGGTGATCGTGCTGTCGGCCAAGGATGACCCGAAACTGAAGGCCTACAGCTTTGCCGTGGGCGCCAACGATTATGTGGTCAAGCTGCCGGACCGGCTCGAATTGCTGGCGCGCATACGCTACCATTCGAACGCCCATATCAGCCGGCTGCAGCGCGACCAGGCTTTCCGTTTCCTGCGCGAAAGCCAGAAAAACCTGGCCGAAGCCAATATTGAGCTGCAGAAACTGGCGGCCCTCGATGGCCTGACGGGCATCGCCAACCGCCGCCGCTTCGATGAAACCCTGCAAATCGAATGGCAGCGCGGCCAGCGCGACAAAGCGCCGCTGAGCCTGCTATTTTGCGATATCGACCTGTTCAAGTCCTATAACGACCAGTACGGCCACCTGGCGGGCGATTTGTGCCTGAAGAAAGTGGCGGCCGTGCTGACGGAACACCTGAAGCGTCCGGCCGACCTGGCCGCCCGCTACGGCGGCGAGGAATTCGCGCTGGTACTGCCGGAAACCTGTGTCGAAGGCGCGATGAAAATCGCCGAAGCATGCCGGCGCCACCTGGAAAGCCTGCAGATCGAGCATCCGGTGGCAGCACTGGGCATCGTCACGATGTCGATCGGCGTGGCCACCGTCGTCCCGTCGCCGCAATCAACCGTCGAGCAACTGATCAACCATGCCGACCAGGCCCTGTACGCCGTCAAGCGCAGCGGACGCAACGGCGTGCTGAAGGCCGAAGACATCACCACCTGATTTTCAACGCGATTTTTCAACCACCAAGAAGGCAAGCACAAGCATGAGCAACAGCGCACAACTGGACAATGTCAGCGTCGTCAAGAAATCGAACATCTATTTTGATGGCAAGTGCATCTCGCACAATGTCATCTTTCCTGATGGCACCAAGAAAAGCGTGGGCGTGATTTTCGCCTCCTCGCTGCGCTTCAATACGGGCGCGCCGGAAATCATGGAAGTTGTCAGCGGCCTGTGCAAGGTACGCCTGGCCGACGCCAGCGACTGGACCAGCTATGGCGCCGGCCAGCAGTTCAGCATTCAAGGCAACAGCCATTTCGACATCGAAACCATCGAGACCCTGGATTACGTCTGCCATTTCGGCTAATCAAACAAACACCGGCTCCGGCGACAGCAGCACCCCATACCTGGCCTCGACATCCTTCCGGATCGCCTCGGCCAACCCGGTAATATCCGCGCCACGAGCGCCGCCGTTATTGACCAGGACCAGCGCCTGTCTGGGATACACCCCTGCAGGCCCCAGGTTCCTCCCCTTCCAGCCGCACTGATCGATGAGCCAGCCCGCCGCCAGCTTTTCGCTGCCATCGGGCTGCGCATGGTGCACCAGCGCCGGATAGCGTTCCAGCAATTGCGCGCAATATTCTTTTGACACCACGGGATTCTTGAAAAAACTGCCGGCATTGCCGATCACGGCCGGGTCCGGCAACTTGCGGCGGCGGATCGCGATCACCGTATCGGCCACCTGTTGCGCGCTCGGATTTGCCAGTTGCTGCTCGGCTACCGCCTGCGCCAGTTCCGCATAGCGCAAGTTCGGCTGCCACTGCGCCGGCAAGGCGAACGTCACTTCCAGCACGATGAGCTCGGCGCCGTCGGCCTGCTTGAAGATGCTGTCGCGGTAGCCGAAGCGGCAGGCGTCGCGGTCCATGTCGAACACGATGCCGCTGGCGGCGTGCAGTACGCTGACACTGTGTAGCACGTCCTTGATTTCCACGCCATAGGCGCCGATATTCTGGATCGGCGCCGCGCCCACCGTGCCGGGGATCAGCGACAGGTTTTCCAGCCCGCCCACGCCTTGCGCCAGGGTCCACTGCACGAAGGCGTGCCAGTTCTCGCCGGCCGCGGCCGTCACCAAAATGGTGTCGAACGACGCTTGCGCCAGGCGCATGCCGCGCGTCGCCATATGCAGCACGGCGCCGGCAAAGTCGCCGGTCAAAACAATATTGCTGCCGCCGCCGAGGATCAGGCGCGGCATGCCGGCCAAGGCCGGTTCCTGCAGCGCCGCTTGCAACTGGCTGGTGGAGCTGATGCGCACATAGGCGGCGGCCTGGGCCGTAATACCGAAGGTATTGAGTGCTTGCAGCGGATAATTGGGTTCGATGGTGAGCTCTGGAGACATGGGATACCGTTTATTTTGCTCGATTATAGAGTGAAAGCGACAAAAAACCAGCGCAAGACAAGGGCAGGCAGGCCGTTGTCCGTTAAAATGTCGCATCTTTAACAGGGCCGCACCACTTGCAACAGTAGCCGCCCGGCGCGCTCCGCGCGCACCGCTCCAACACGAAAGGACTGACCATGCCGTCATTTGATGTAGTTTCCGAAGCCGATATGATCGAAGTGAAAAATGCGGTCGAACAAGCCAACAAGGAAATCTCGACCCGTTTCGATTTCAAGGGCAGCGACGCGCGCGTCGAACACAAGGAAAATGAACTGACCGCGTTTGCGGATTCCGATTTCCAGCTCAGCCAGGTACGCGACGTGCTGACCAACAAACTGACCAAGCGCAAGGTCGATGTCCGCTTCCTCGACGAAGGCGACATCAAGAAGATCGGCGGCGACAAGGTCAAGCAGATCATCAAGATCAAGAATGGCATCGAGACCGATGATGCCAAGAAAATCGTGCGCGTCATCAAGGATAGCAAGATGAAAGTGCAAGCGAGCATCCAGGGCGAAGCGGTGCGCGTCACGGGCGCCAAGCGCGACGACCTGCAGGCGGCGATGGCCATGCTGCGCAAGGATGTGCCGGACATGCCACTGGAGTTTAACAATTTCCGTGACTAATCTTGGTCTTGCGTAACAGTGGGGTGCCGCACCAAGCCCCTTGCCCGCTTGCGGTAAAATGGGGCTTGCGCACAGTAAAAACGACGGTAGTCTAAGGATAGCAATGAAACGTGTTGATGATTTCCGCCTGCGATTTGGCAAAAAAGAGTATGTGCCCATCATGATCGGCGGAATGGGCGTGGATATTTCCACGTCGGAGCTGGCGCTGGAAGCAGCCCGGCTGAACGGTATCGGCCATATCTCCGATGCCATGGTGGAAGACGTGTCGGACCGCCGTTTCGACACCACCTTCGTCAAGGACAAGACGAAACTGTACAAATTCAACATCAATAACAGCGACAAGGCCGTGGTGCAGTTCGACCTGGGCCGCCTGGCCGAAGCGCAGCGCCGCCACATCGGCGCCACCATGGAAGCGAAAAAAGGCGATGGCCTGATTTTCGTCAACTGCATGGAAAAGCTGACCATGAACGGTCCGCGCGAAACCTTGCGCGTGCGGCTGAACGCGGCGCTCGACGCCGGCATCGACGGCATTACCCTGTCGGCCGGCCTGCACTTCGGCTCGTTCGCGCTGATGGCCGACCACCCGCGCTTCCGTGACGCCAAGCTGGGCATCATCGTCTCGTCGGTGCGCGCGCTGCAGATTTTCCTGCGCAAGAACGCCAAGCTGAACCGCCTGCCCGACTTCGTCATCGTCGAAGGTCCGCTGGCTGGCGGCCACCTCGGTTTCGGCATGGACTGGGCCAATTACGACCTGCACACCATCACCGCCGAATTGCTGGCCTACCTGAAAGCCGAACAGCTCGATATTCCGCTGATCGCCGCCGGCGGCATTTTCACGGGCAGCGACGCCGTGTCCTTCCTGGAAGCGGGCGCGGCCGGTGTGCAAGTGGCCACGCGCTTTACCGTCACCAAGGAATGCGGCCTGCCCGACAAGGTCAAGCAGGAGTATTACAAGGCATCGGAAGAAGACATCATCGTCAATGGCGTCTCGCCGACCGGCTACCCGATGCGCATGCTGAAAAACACGCCGGCGATCGGCGCCGGCATCCGTCCAGGCTGCGAATCGTACGGCTACCTGCTCGACGCCACCGGCAACTGCGCCTACATCAATTCGTACAACCGCGAAGTGGCGGCCCACCCCGAGCTGAAAGTCGTGTCGGTGATGGACAAGACCTGCTTGTGCACGCATATGCGCAACTTCAACTGCTGGACCTGCGGTCATTACACCTACCGTCTGAAGGACACCACGCACAAGCTCGACAATGGCGAATACCAGATTTTATCGGCTGAACATGTGTTCAAGGACTACCAGTTCAGTATCGACAACCAGATCGCCCTGCCGGAAAAAATCGTGCAAGCCTGAATCACCGGGGTTTGAAGCAACAATGGCGCAGCCTGCGAAGGCCGCGCCATTTTTTATGCCGCGATCAAGGCGGCAATCTGTGCGAAACGCGGACGCTGCAATGGCTGTTCCAGCAAGCAAGCACTAACCAACTCGCCAAGCGCTGGCGCAGCGGTATCGCAGCGCGCCAGCAATTCCGCCAGCAGCACGCCAAAGGCGCGCACCTCGATACCCTGCATTACGCCAGCGACAGCCGCATCCGGCGCATATAGCGAAGCACCGCCGAAGTCGCCGAGCAGGCAGCGCCCGTCCGGATGGTGCAGGATATTGTGCGCGTACAGGTCGCCGTGCAAAATGCCGCAGGCATGCAGCTGGCAGGCGGCCGACGCGATGGCATGGGCAATGGCCTGCACTTGGGGCAAAGTGAAGCGCGCGTCCTCTTGATAGACATCGCGCGTGCACGAGGCAAAGCTCGGCGGCCCGGCCAGGTTGATATACGCCGGATCGATCAGCGGCATCACCAGACAAGACGATCCCTGCGGGTGAGCACTTACAGTACCGAGGATGGGTATCATGCTGGCATGCGCACCGGCACTGACGCAGGCCGCCATTTCGCTGCGTGGCAAGCCGTCGCTGGTCATCGCGCCCTTGAATACCTTGACGGCGACCGGACGGCCCTCAAGCGTGGCTTGGGAAATTACGCCCGAGGCGCCCTCGCCCAGTTGCCGACCCAGTTGCAAACGGTTCCAGTCGATCTGCTCGATGCCGGCGGCATCGAACGCGGCCGCCTCGCGTGCTTCATTGAACGGGTTACCGGCGCAGGCGAGCCAGCTCAGGCGTGACAAATCCTGCAGCCACACAGGCAAGGACGGCAAGCGGTTGGCGGAAATACGCAGCAGTTCCAGCCGGCTGCAACGGGCCAGCGAGGCTGGCAGCGATTGCAGGCGGTTGCCTGCGAGCATCAGTTTTTGTAACAGTGCGCAATCGCCGATTTCATCAGGCAAGTTCTCGATGGCATTGTCGGTCAGGGTCAGCCAGCGCAGCTTCGGCGGTAATGCGGCAGCCGGCACTTCGTGGATCTGGTTGGCCTTGAAGCCGATCATGCTCAGCTCAGGACAACTGCCCAGCACGGCCGGCAAAACCGTAAACAGGTTGCTGGAACAGAAGACGATGCGCAGCTTGCGCAGGCGCGGCAAATCATCGGGCAGCGACGACAGGGCGTTGCCCGTCAGGTCGAGGATTTCCAGGCTGTCGGCCAGGTCAAAAATCTCGGGTGGAAAGGAAGTCAGGCCGCAGGACAAGCTCAAACGCTGCGCGCCAGCCAACTGGCCGGCGCGCAACTGTTCCAAAGTGGTGGACAAGGCATGCTTTCAAATCGATAAAATCAAAGTGTAGCAGGCGAGCGTTTTCTGCTCAGCAGTTTTTGCACCCCATCGGCCAGCAAGGCCAGCAACAGCGCACTGATGGCCGTCAGCAGCAAGGCGTGATAATTGCCGCCGCTATGCGAAAACAGCCAGGAATAGCCGTAACCTGCCAGTGCCTGGAACAGGGCAAACACGGTGGTGGCACGGCTCCACGCCGCATTCTGCGCGCCGACGTCATGTCCCAGCAACTGATGCAAGCGGCCCAGCACGATGGGAACAATACCAGGAGGGAAGGTTCCCACCACAAAGGTGGCCAGCATCAGCACCACATGCTGCCGCGACACCATCATCACCGCCAGCGCCACGGCCTGCAGCAACAGCGCCAGGCGGCCGGTCATTGCCGGGCCGATGTGGTCGGCCAGCGCGCCATACAGCATGGGCCCGGCAATCGCTCCGAGCCCATAAATGACCCAGAACACGGCCGCCTCATGCGTGCCCCAGCCCATGCCGCGCGCGATATAGTCGACCAGGAACACCATCATCGGCACCAGGGCCACGGCCATCAGCGCATATTGCACGAACAGGGTATTGAGGGCCAGGGCCGTGCCGGCTGGCGGCGTGGCGCCGTGTTTGGACGGCACGGGTTTGCCGGTCGGCGGCGTGGCCGGCCAGAAGGTCCAGCTGATTATCGCCAGCAACAGCGACAAACTGCCCAGGCCCAGCCAGGCGGCGCGCAGGCCCAGCTGCATCAGCAGCGGCACCAGGCTGCCCGAAGCGGCCACGCCGATGCCGATGCCGACAAAAATCGCCCCGCCCGCCAGGCCGCGGCGTTGTGCCGGCACATGCGGCAACACGGTCGACGCGACCAGCACCATGATGCTGCCGCCTGCCAGGCCCGACAAAAAGCGCCAGACAAAGAACCAGCTGACGGACAAGGGAAAGGCGCAGGCAAAAAAGGCCAGCGAGGCCAGCAGCATCATGGCGCGCAGGATGGCATGGGCGCTGTGGCGCCGCGCCATTGGCCGGCCCAGCAAGGCGCCAGCCAGGTAGCCCAGCAGGTTGGCCGCGCCGAGATAGATCACGTCGTTCACGGAAAACCAGCGCGCTTCGATCAGCGAGGGGATCAGCGGGGTGTAGGCGAAGCGGGCCAGGCCGATGCCGACCAGGCTGGCGCACAGGCCGGCGGCAATCGCGCGCAAGCTGGCGCCGGTATTGTCGGAATCAGGGATGGGGGATGTTGAATTCATGAAAGTCGTTCCTCAGTGTTCATGCTTTTTTCAACGCGGCGCGGGCAACTGGTGGCAAGCGCCTCTGCCACCGCCCTGCGCGATTTTTTTACCTATACCATCAATACCATGTGATGGAGCGGATTGGCTGGTAAAGGTGTTGTTCGCTACCAACCCTTGAGCCTCCGGAGGGCCGGGGTCAGATCCCCTCGCCCTTTAGCTATGCACTCTGCGTTTGCGGCATTGAGGGTCTGACCCCAGCCTTTCCGCCGTTGGTGTGCAAGCATGCAGCAAATCCGCCAGACGAAAAAAAACCCCTCCAGGCGGCAAGATGACATCATGGCATCTTGGCACTGGAGGGGCTTTCTTCTACTGCGAATAACAAGCCTGACGATAACCTACTTTCACACTGGTTGCAGCACTATCATCGGCGCAAAGTTGTTTCACGGTCCTGTTCGGGATGGGAAGGGGTGGGACCAACTTGCTATGG
>NZ_LOCQ01000038.1 GCF_001677885.1 Janthinobacterium psychrotolerans
GCATCGAGCGCTTGAGCTGCCTGGCGAAGCGGCGGTAGTTTTCGCAGAACTGCGTGTAGCCGTAGGTCTGGCGATCGGCATAGTCGGCGCGGTGCTCCTCCCACAGCAGCATCAACGTCATGCCCTTACGGCGCAGTTCCTGGTGCAGGCGGCCATAATCGGGCTGCACATAGTCACTCGCCTTTTGGGCGCCGACCAGCAGGCGCCGCTCCAGTGCCGCCTCGTCCATGCTTTGTACAGTGAGCCAGTCCAGGCCAGCTGCCGCAGCCAGGCCGGCGTACTTCGTGACCACACCTTTAGACAGGCCAAGTGCATTGGCAATCTGCTGGTGCGACAATTTGGCGTCAAGTTTGAGTCGTAGTACGTCCTTAATTTTACGCATATTGATCCTCGGTGCGGGCACGCCATCTCCAGTCAAAAGCTGGGAGCCTACCCGTTCGGTTGCAAAATGCGTAACGTCATCACTGCGCTGTACAACACCATTCCGGCATCGTGACCAGCGATTCCGGTATCGTGACCGCTGATTCCGGACAATGCCCGAAATCGGTCACGTTCGCCCGGAATGGGCGGTCACGTTCAAACGGAATGGCTGGTCACGATGCCGGAATCACTGGTCACGTTCGTCCGGAATACCCAAATCCGGAAGCCGCTGTGCTTGGCGAAGTCGAGGAAGCCGGCGTGGTATCGGTGCTGGCCGTCGCCGTACACGTCGCGCTCGATGACGACCGTCTTCATGTTGTCGTACAGAACCTTACGCGGTACGCCGCCGAATGCGGTGAAGGCGCGCTCATGGCAGCCGATCAGTGTTGCCACTTTCATGTCGCTGACGAACTCGACATAGCTGGCACGGCTGTAACCCATCGTGGCGCAAAACGCATGCAGTGGCGCGCTGCCTTTGCGGAACTCGACCCAATCGACCTGCAACTGCTCACCTATCTCGGTCTCGAAGCGCATCACCGGCACGACTGGCAATGTCGGCCGCAAAGAACGCATGAACGCGCGCAACTGGCTCAGGCCACCCTGGTAGCCGCGCTCGACGATCTCATCGTGCAACACGCTCGCCGGAATCCAGTTCGGCTGCGCCGCCGTCTGCCGCTCCCGCAGATAAGCCTCATATGGCGCCAGTTTGCTTGGCCGTTTTACCTTGCGTTCGTATTTAGGCACAGCTTCCATTGCCAGATGCCGCCGCACCGTGTTCACCGCGCAGCCTACCTCGGCGGCGATACGCCGCAGACTCAAACCGTGCTTGCTCAATACCTGAATTTCCACACACACCTCCTTGGGTTTCAAAGCTGCTCCCAAAGCAGCCATCTTCTCAAATCGGTGTATCAGTTTTCAATCGCTGCTGTGTATCAGTTTACAACCGCTGCTGACACCCGCCTCAGGAATAAACAACAAGGTTGTTCTGCCCGAACTGTTCAGCTATCGATTTGTTGACCATCCCGAAGCACAGGCTGTGCTTGGACAGGCCTGGTACGTAGTCGAGATGGACCAAGGTCGCACAGTACTAAGGAACTATGTTGCCGAACCAGCATTACATTTGTGCGGAGGCGTCGGATATCACGTCCTCAAGAAATATGATGGAGATACCGTGCCAAAAAAATACGCCCTGCCCATTTTCCTTGTCGGCATCGTCGAACCAATGGCCTACCAGCGCTGGCTGGTACACAAGGCGCAGGCCCATGTGAAGCGCGACCGCAAGCGCGGCAATGCTACTGCGATCGGCGAGGCTTACCGGATCGCTATTCACGCGGCGGTGGGGGAAAGCGGTGGGTGCGACGCCTACAGCGGCGAGTCGCTCGACTGGACCTTATTAGGCACCTACAATAACGCCGACTCTGCAGAGGGCGGCCGGACCTACAAACACGACTTTGCACTGCTGCCTACGGTCGACCATGTTAGCGACGGCCTCGGACCGGCTGACTTTAAAATCTGTGGCTGGCGCGTCAACGATGCCAAACACGACTTGGATGTGCCAGCCTTCCTCGCTGTGTGCCGGACTGTTCTAGAACATCATGGCTTCACAGTCGCTGCTCCAACAGTCAAGCCGCCTGGAGGCGAAGCGTAATGACCAGTCGCTTGCCATGAAGGCGCAGTCAAACTGTGCATTATTCCCTTAGAGGAGCAGCTGGCCGATGCCGAAAATTTGCTACGCGACTCTATAGCTGACCCGGATGACGGTAGCAACAAGCTGGGTGGTTCCGTGGTATCGGCCGTGGCCAACTTGGCCCAGTTAATTGACATGACCCTTCCTTGCCTGAGCCGATTTGGCGGCATCGCTAATTGCGCTCGGGTGACATGTATATAGTTCCTTGATCAAAATTAATAAGGGGGGCGATTATATCGAGCACTTTAGGATAGTGTTTACGACGCCTCGTTTTCTCGCCCCTCCCGATTTTAGTGTCGCTTCGCCATGCCAACGGAAATCGGTGAAATGACAACTGCCCCTTATCCGCCAAAAATGATTTGTCCCAGGATGGGCCATATGTCCCACGTATAGATGGGATGGACATGAAGTGCAGCGGCAATAAGCAGCTTCCCGCCAATTTCAGAGGCAACGAATTGCTCCGTCAAGTCCTTAAAAAGCTTGTACCAATTCAGCAAGGCGGGCGCATTTTCCAGGGCAATTGCGAGCGGGGATGGTTTCGTTTTTTGTGACATAGAATACTCTCCTTAAGGTTGAAAAATGGGCCATACGCTTATTACAGCGAGTGGGTTTTAAATCTCTTCGCCGTCCGCCCTCGGCTTGATTACTTGGCCGGCGTCGCACACGACTACCTGTGCGATTTCGCAGGCTGCGTGCCACTCAAAACTACTGTCACGACTTGCTGTGCGTGCAGGTTTTCACCACATCTTGCCAATCCGACGGTTTGCTGTCCTCTGGTGGGTTTTCCAGCGGATATGCAAGTACTCATGGCAATGACGCGTTGATGCAATCCACTGCCACCTATGTCAAGCGTGGAACTGGCGGCAAGAACAGTCGTCTGTCTCGTCTAGCACCGGGATTTATTCCCAGCGGCTAAATCAGCGCACAGCTGTCAAAAATGATGGTCAATCGGAGGGGAGTAAAGCGAAGTGGAGGCAAGCCAATGAAAGCGATGTACCCGGCAGGTACGATCACTGGCTGTTCATCCAATAGTGGGGGTTGAAGACACTGCGGTAATACGATGGGAATGCCTTGCGGCTGTTATTGCTGTAATGGCAGACTCTAATGGCGCCTATCTCTGTCTATAGTGTGGGTTAGGCGTTGTGTTCTGTAGATTATGCGACTTCTACCGGAGCAGGCTGCTGCTTGTCCATGTAGTGTACCAAAAGGTGCCAAGCGCCCTTTTCCGCAATCTAGTCGTGATTACTCAATTATTCACGACGAGCCCGTTACTAAAGATCAAAGGGATCCTCAAGCATGGTCTTGATGAGCCACTGGACAGCTCCCAAGAGATTGAGTGGTCGCGAAGCATGTAGCGCCATTACGATAAGTACCCAACGCGGCTACGCGGACGTGACGTCCTTTCTCATCTTGAAAGCTATCGCGTTTGACCAACGTGCTGAAAACAAAGATGCCGGCGACCTGATACACGTGATGCGCGACGCCGGCGCGCGGAGCAGGTGGAAGAGGAAATCGTTGAGCGCTACAGATCTGGCTTGCATAACCAGGCGATATTAGATGCATTAGAGAAGTTGCAGAACCGTTTTTGTGACGGCGGTGGAGTGGATGGGTATCTGCGCAATGGACCAATTGCGACTGCGCGATTCAAGTTGGGTTTGGACGAAGAGGATGATGACGAGCGCGTTCGCGAGCAGCGGAACGTGGCCGGACTGGTGATGGCGATCGTCGCCTATGTGCTGAAGTGTATTCACCCGCAAGGATCGCTGTAGAACAGTTGATCGATTATTCACGTAAGCCGAAGTACACGGCAAAAGATTTTAACATCCCTGCCTGCTAGGTGTCACTCTTCAACATTGCGCCAACGTGGGTGCAGAAGCGGTTTTCACTGCGCTTGCCTCCCGTGTACAACTGGCACGAGCAAGCGATTTCAGTGTTGCTGTCGCTGGGCTTCTATAGGGCACTGATGTTGTGACATTTCAAATAACTGCGACATTTTCCAAATAAATGCGATAACAATTCCACAGATCAACATTTCTTCGTCATCAACGCAGACCTGCTAATCCACAGGCGAAGTACACGACGTGACTCGCTGTCCAGTCCCGTTTGATCATAAACGCGCTTGACGAATAGCTCCGGCTTCTTTTGCTGCCACTCTTTGAGCGCCTGGATGGGTGTTTTAGCACCGATGGCCCTTTGTAGAATGTGGTGGTTGTAAAGCTTTAAATAGTTGAGCAAGGTCGTCTCCAGATCGGCCCGACTGTCGAATCGGGTCTGCTGCAAGAGCTCGCTGATACGGCCGTTTAATCGTTAGCCCGTGCCCCCTCTTGCTGACACCGCAGCCGCTGCTTTTAGGATGATTATCAGGCTATACTGAAAGCATTAAAATTCTCAAAATGATAGTTGGCGTGGATAATATTCCTGAGTTTAATCAAAAAATCGGCCGCAATGCGTTGTGCCCTTGTGGATCGAAAAAAAAGTTCAAGCACTGTCACGGACATCACAGCAATCCGCCTGAAACGAATATATACGCGGCCTCGTCTAAAGTGCGCGTGATGAACGCCAAGGGAGAGTGCTATTCTCCATCGGATATGCATTATGACTGCACCCGTGGAACGATTAATGCTCATACCGTATCGCGTTCCGGAAGCCTTGGCGCCATTCAGCGCGACGGACACGTCTATTCGTACGACTTGAGGCTTGAAGCAATTCAAAAGAATGGTGCTGCGCTAACGCCCGTATCAACTGGCTGGAAAACTGCCTCGACTTTCCCTGGATTCTGCGGTTTTCATGATAAACATCTGTTCATGCCGTTGGAGGATCAGCCGTTTATCGGATCTAGAGAACAGTGCTTTCTAATTGCATATCGATCGGTCGCAAGAGAGCTGCATGCAAAAGCCACTTCGGCGAAGCAGACCAAATTGCGGTTAGCGTATGCCGGGAAATCTGCGATAGCTCGAAGTAACATCGCTACGTTCAATAAAGGTGTTGAGCTTGGGCTTCGTGATTCACAGCGGCACAAGAGCCGTTACGACAACGTACTCACGAAAAAAGATTGGTCCCAAGTGAAGGGAGTGCTAGTCGAGTTTGATAATGTCTTCCCAATCCAATGCGCCAGTGGCGTTTTCCCTGAGGCGGATTTTTTCGGTCGCGAAGTTCAGCGTTTAGGATGGGGAAATGATACACCGGATGCGCTTACTTTTTCTTCGTTTGCCGCTGATGGAAAATCATACTTCTTGCTTTGTTGGCTGTTAGATAGTGATGCTAGCTGTGTTCCCTTTGCCGCAGCTATCAGTGAAATTGAGCGTGATGCGCTGCCCGCTGTACTGGCGTCCTATATATTGCAGGTAACTGAGAACTGTCATTTCGCCCCTGCTTGGTATGACGCCCTGACGGATGATGGTAAGCTCTGGTGTAGAGAGCAAAGCATTTCTGGGCACTTTTATGGAAACCTTCCCCCTCCCATAAAAAATTGTGCAGTGCCGTTCTTTGGAGGCATAAACGTGAAAAATATTGTCCACATATAGAGGAGCCTGCGTTCACTACGATACACTTCATGTCGACTGCATCAGACCTAGCGCTCAGAACCGTGGCTGCAACCAGATTTGGCTGTGTCCTTGTGCTCGATGTTCCGACGAAGTCGCCAACTGTTAGCTTAATGTCGATCCGACTGCCAGCGCGGCGGTCACCGTCAATATGTCAGTTCTAGTCCCTTCTGACGTGTGAGTTAAAGGAGTTTTATGTCTTTGCAATCCGCACCTAGAGCTATTCAGAAGTCCACCGGCTTCACGGACTCCGAACGTATGCTTGCTGACTTTTGTGACCAGACTTTCCTAAGGCTGTGGAGTTATCCGAACCCCTTTAAGTCGGATGGGCACGAGCTGTGCGATTTGTTGGCAGTGTTCGGTAACCACGTCTTTATATTCTTTGACCGCCACAAGGTGCTTCCTATCGATAGCGACAAAGACCCCAATGTGCTTTGGAATCGCTGGAAGAACCGCGCTATAGATGCGCAGACTAATACTGCACACGGTGCGGAGCGTTATCTTCGAGGTGGAGGGAGTATCTACTTAGATGGGAAGCGGACAAATCCGTTTCCGCTGGCTCTAAACATTGACACCGCAATCGTCCATAAAATAATAGTCGCGCATGGAGCAAAGGAGGCATGTGAGCGGGCATCCGAGCAGAATATCTATGGCAGCCTAGCAATAACCTACTCGCATCTGGATGATGATGTTTCTCATCCATTTCACGTCTTTATCGACAAGTCAAATCCGGTACATGTTTTTGATAGTCACAATTTGCCTATTGTCCTTGGTGAACTTGATACGGTTACCGACTTCACCAACTACTTGGAAGAGAAGCTACATGCAATTGCCAAGTATGACGTGCTGACCTACTGCGGAGAGGAGGATCTCCTTGGGCACTATCTGGCAAACTATGACAAGGATGGGAGCCGGCACATAATCGGGACAAAAGACGAAGGCGTGACGTGTGTAATGATCGGGGAAGGAGAGTGGCGCGATTTCATAGAAACTGAAGTATTCAAAAACACAAAGCGCGTCGACCAGATCTCCTATTTTTGGGATGAGCTTATACAGCGCACTTGCCAAAATTCAATCGACGGCACCCTTGGGGGCAACTCCGATCTGCTGCGTGGGCCTAGCGCGATTTTTGAAATGGTGAAGGAGCCTCGTTTCGTCCGCCGTGCTCTATCCGAGAAGATAAAACAAGTGGTTGTAGAGTTCCCCGATTCGCCGGGGGAATTAATGCGACAGGTGACGTTGATGCCTTCATCTGTGGATGACGTTGCTTACGTATTTTTTCAACTCAGAGCGTCGGAGGAGCTGCGCGCAACCCCCGAGTATCTGGACAAGCGGCGCATGATGTTGGAGGTCGCATGCGGTGCGGCCAAGAACAAATTTCCTAATTTGAAGAAGGTCGTCGGCATTGGCATGGATGCGCCCAAGTTTGCGGGAGACACGAACTCTGAAGACTTTATTCTGATGCCTTGCGAAGTTTGGGAGAGGGAAACCAAGGAGCATTACGAGAAGTTGAACTCTAAACTAGGTTTCTTTCAGTCGCCGGATCTAAGGCAGTATGAGCAGCATGTAACTCAGTTCGTTGCACCTCCTGACACACCTTTGTATAATGCAGCGCAGTTTCCCAAAGTTGGGCGTAACGATCCTTGTCCCTGCGGCGCGGGCGTGAAATTCAAGAAGTGCCATGGACGGTAATCACCATTGGAATTTGGCACGTCTGTAGAAGAACAGCTATCCCGCAAAAGTTTATCTGGGCGTAAGTTCACAATCCCCAATCGGAGCGGGCAATTCAACTGCATTCGATGATGTTACTTTACACGGCGAGGCCGTTAAGAACTTCCGAACCGGCCAGGGTAATTCCAGCATTGACACTTTGAAAACAATCGAATAATGTGCATGTTGAGTATAATTAAAAATTCATAGGATGATGATGACGTTGCCTACAGTCCTGACCGCACTTGCCCGTGCGACCGTTGAAGTAGCCGGCGTCAATGAGCTGCCGGCTCGCTTCATACTATACCCCCGGTTTGACCAAGATCCATCGGAACTTGCCAGGCGGATTGCTGCGGAACTGCAGGTCTACATGGCGCAGCCTCTCGTTAATACCGATACTGAACGTGCCGTGATCATCGTGACTTTGCCGGCGCGAATCATGATTAAAGGTGCCGAGGCCTATGAAGCCGCCTATGCAATTGCGAACTATTGGCAGTTGAAGTCGGCGGAACCCGAACTCTACACCGACTTTTTCCCCGAGACGGAGGTGGTTCGGGGCGACGGCACGGATGAGTCTATTCATGATGCCTGCTGGGCACCGGCAGACCCACGGGTTGATGCAAACCCCAGGTGGGCGCTCGACATGTTGCGGGTGCCTCAGGCTTGGGAATGGTCGCTCATGCAGGGTCGACCTGCCTACGGTGATGGCGTGATCATCGCCCAGCCTGACACCGGGGTGACAGACCACCCCGAGCTGCGTGACGTGCCGCGCGTCGGCGCGATCGACCTCATTAGTGGCGGCGACACAGCGACCGACCCGCTCGATTACTACGGTAATACCTCTCATGGCACCGGCACTGGCAGCGTTCTGCTGAGCAGATCGGCAGAAAACATGACCGGCTCGGCACCGGGCGCAACCCACATGCCGATCCGCGCAATCCGCAGTGTAATCCGCATATCGCAGCTGAGTGTCGCAGATGCTATTAACCACGCTGTGGACAAGGGGGCCCACGTAATCACCATGAGCCTTGGCGGACTACCGTCAATGTTTCTGTGGCTGGCACTGCAGCGTGCAGTCAAAAACAATGTCATCGTGTTGGCTGCAGCCGGCAACTGCGTAGAGACGGTGGTGTGGCCAGCCCGCTATGACGACTGTATTGGGGTTGCAGGTGTTAACTTCGACGAACAGCGCTGGCGCGGTTCTTGCCGTGGCGGCACAGTGGCAGTAGCGGCCCCCGCGGAGAACGTAATTAAGGCATTAACGCTGCTGAACGGTGGCACGAAGTCTTATCATACCGAACAAGGCCAGGGAACCAGTTTTGCGGTGGCCTTGACCGCAGGTGTTGCGGCGCTATGGCTCGCGCATCACGGCCGGGATGTGGTGGTGTCGGCGGCAGCGGCCCAACACATCCCGGTGCAGGCTCTGTTCAAAAACCTTCTGCGGGCAACTGCCCGTAAACCGAACACCGACTGGGATGAATCCGCGATGGGAAGCGGCATTGTAGACGCGGAGGCACTGCTAAAGGCACCGCTGACGCTCGTGACGGGTGAGGAAGCAAACGAAACGGGGGCAGAGGCCTCGGAAAGCATCCGTAACCTGCTAGATGAAGCGCAGGCTGATTCAGCGCTTGAGCAAGACGCGCTGGATCTTTACGGTATGGAGTTGGCCGACGTGGCACTCGAAGCGCGCCTCTGCTGTGCTGATGGTGCAGAGAGCAACGAAGACGGGCCGTTGCAAGTGTCAGAGCAGCTGCGCCAGACCGTTCCGCTAACCACGCTAGAGCGTTTGGCAGCGGTTCAGCCATGAACCATCTGTACAGTCTGCTTGGAACTCGCCAAGCGGGTGGTGCCGAAGGTGTTAACGAACCTGACTTCGCGGAGCCGGTAGCGTACGATGTCCTCGACAGGTTCGACAAAGCGCTGCGTCTGGCACACGGCACGATGCTGCTTGGAGAGGACATCACGGCGGCCGAGGACAAGGTGGCGCAGCAGGTCGAGCAGGCGTTGAAGGCGCTGCGACAGGATAAAGCAAAAGTGCTGCCTGTAAACCAGCGACTTGGCCTGGAAACGGTCGTTCGGGCTGATGGCACACGGCCGAGCCTCGTGATCACTGGGGATGGGGTTAATCCGGATCACCCGATGGCCGTATGCTGGCGGGAACAACTTGCTGCAACCAGAGAGGCTGTAAGACTGCTTACGGGAGCAACCGCACGTGTGCAGCCCCGCGGAGGCTCGCGGACCAGATTCTTCGGAACAGCCTTTCTCATTTGCGCAGCACCCGCGCGCTTGGTTACAAATCGGCATGTCGCCATGCAGGCGTTGCGGCGCGCAGTCGCAACGCGTGAAGCCGCGGCACATCCGCTGCTTAGCAGTTACCGGGTTCACGCGGGTACCATTGAGGCCGAATTCGACGGCAGCCAGGACAGCAAAATCAAAAAAGTAGTCGCGGTCGAACGCGTAATTCTTCCGCCGTGGCCAAACACGGTGGGTCAGCCGAGCATGGATATTGCAGTTTTGGAATTGTCGCCATCCTCTATCGACAAGATTCCTGAACCGATCAAGCTGCAGCCGTCGTCTGATTTTGAATCGGAAGGAACGATCCACTCTTTCTGTATCATTGGATTTCCTGGCTCGCCAGCACGACGTATAGGCGTCGTCGATGGCATCGATTGGGCATACGTTGACCGGGTCATCTTCAATGAGAGTTACGGAGTCAAACGCCTGGCACCAGGCGTCGTCACCAAGTCACTTGAGAAAATCGACCGCCACGGAGCTGGCTACACGTTCTGTCACGATGCCACAACCCTCGGTGGCAGTTCGGGATCGGCCATCTGTGCCTGGAAAGACGGAAAAAAGATCTTCGGCTTGCATTTCTCCGGCATCGGCTCCGAGAGCAACCGCGCACACGGGTTTTCGTCGCCGGACACCGCAGACCTGATGCGCGCACTGCGAGTATTCCCGGATACCTGAACATGAACAAAGCCATTACGTTCGACGCTAGTTTGGTGCCGTTTGCCAAGTTGAGCGTAGACGAGCAGGACACACGTCTACTTGCTTATTCGAAGCGCAACGTCGCATTGCTTAAGGAGCAGTTCGACCTGCTGAGCGATGCCGAAGTTGCGCAGGCACAGTCTTTCGATGCGCTAGAAGCCGCCTATGGAGATGCATACAAAGCGTGCGAAGAGGCGATAAAATTTGCGCGAACTCATGACCTCACTGCACGCCTCGCGCATCGCATCGCGATAGCAGCTGGCCCCGAGGCCCGTCAGCGAATTCATGCATTCGGCGGCACTGGAGCCATAGCGATCGCAGAAGGCGTGTTCGATCCAAGGAACGGCCTTACCGACACCACTGTCTTGCTCGGCCTGTGTGAAGTCAACCGCGCAATCTGTTTGGTACTGAACGGCAAGAAGGCCGTTGGGACGGGAATGCTGGTCGAAAACGCCCTCGTCTTGTCGGCGGCACATGTCTTCGAAGACCAAGGGTATGTGGACGATGGTTCGAAAGATGCCGAACTAAGCGCACTGCTCACATTTCAGTTTTATGGCCCAGACGGCGTCCAGACCCATACTGCTCGGCTCGCCAACAGTTGGAAGGTTGCCTATGGTAGATCTTGCATCAAGCAGAGCGTCGACGGTGCAATCCCGGCCAATGCCGCTTCGGCACTGGATTACATTCTCGTGCGACTCGAAACCGCAGTACCGGCCAATATCCCTCCGCTTAAGTTAGCCAACCTAGGAAGGATTCCCGAGCCACCATTGTCGACTGAAGAATTGAGTCGGCGCTATTACATCATGGGCTATCCGGGCGGTAGAGACGCCAAATTTGCTATTGGCACCGTAGTTGCGATCCACAATCAGGCTGCGCGCTTGCTGCATGAATGCGATACGGCCCCTGGCATGTCAGGTTCGCCTCTGCTTGACGATTCAGCGCGCATCATCGCCCTGCATGAGGGACGCATAGAAACTCGCGCAGGGGGCCTTCTGCACAATCGCGCCACCATGCTGCGTTCGATCTCTACTGCGATCGAGCAGGCGCGTCTTCTCACCAAGCCGGCACCGGCCTATATCAAGAGTCCGGCCCTGCGGCGCCAGTGGACGGAATACGGTCTGAGCGCGGAGCACTCAGCTATGCGAACGCACTGGAGGCGCACACTGGCGGCCGCTGGCGTTAGTGATCGGGGAGAAATCACGGCCGTGCCGGCGGACAACTTCTACCCCATCTTCCATTTCGCAGATCTGGATGAATGGCTAGATCTTCCGCACGTCGCTCATGACACGCCAAGGGTCCTTTGTGTCGATGGTGCGCCTGGACGCGGGAAAACTTTCGCGTTGCAGTATGCCCTAGCTCGTAATGGTAGCGACGGTACTTACTTGGTGAATTCGGGTATCTCGAGTGGGTCAAGCTTGTTGGATATGCTGGCTTCATTACATCCCAAAGGCATATTTTCTGATGCGACCCGGCCCGCCGAGGGAAATCTGCGTCGCTTCGCCGAAGATATTCTCGATTATTTCGAATCGCTGGCCGCACAGGCGGTAGGAAAGCGGCTCCTAATCGCGGTCGACCTCGATCCAATGGGCGCTTACTGGGAGGACACGTATCGGTTCTGGCGCGAACTAGCTTTGCTGTGCATCGGGCGTAGCGCGTTGCGCCTGCTTTTGTGTGGACCGTCGCAGAATCTTCGAAATGAACTCAACGTGCACAATATCGGTCGCATCGTATGTCCGACTATCGACCTGAATGCTGTCGAACGACATTGCGATTCGTTGGTCGGGCAACTAGATATGCCCGGGGAGTCAGCATGGGTGAAGACGCGTGCAAGCGAACTATGGAACGAGGCACGGATCGGTAACCATGAACAGTACGCCACGTGCGACGCCGCCCGTATTGTTATCCAGGTGCGGAACGAAATGATTTTGAAAGGGAGCGCCGATGAGCCGTGTGGCTGAAACTAGGGTGCTGTACCGCATGATGCGCAGGATGGCCCTTCATGGGTGGCTGCGCCCGAGCGAACTCGCCAACTACACAACACCCCCTGAACGCTTGGCCGAAGTATTTAGGCGGCTGCGCAGCTTTTGTACCATTGGTACCGGCGTACACGATGGACTATGGCGCCTCACAGATGAAGCACGTCGACGGTTGTTTGAAGGTTGGAAGCGCGAAGATTTAGTACAGGCGCTAAGTATTGTCCCGGAGAATTCGGTGGCAACTTCGCTGCAGTGGGCGCTTGGCCTGCAGCAGGACCATGCCGGAACAGCGCCCTCAGGCGACCTAATCAACCGTCGTGCTGCCTTAAACTGGCTCCCGCCACGTTTGCAGCAAGCTGCCAGCGCCGACCACGACGCGTTGACACAGCAGATCGAACGTACGGCGGTTCTTGAGGATGTCCGCACGCTCGTCGGTGAGAGTTTCCTCGGACGCACTTCTCAGCTGCAGCGACTGCACAACTTTCTCAGTAAAGCCGATGTGAACAGGCACTTGGTCAATATTTGGGGCAAGGGTGGCATGGGAAAGTCCACTCTATTGGCCGCTTTCCAGCAAGAACTCAGCGCTGACACCAGCACTTTGATATTGCGTCTCGATTTTGATCGTCCGGACCTCAACCCGTTGGTGCCAACCTCGCTGGACCGTGAAGTCATTCTTCAGATCGGCCGCGAAGTTCCGTCGCTTTGGAATCAGTGTAGAGAGGTACTCGTCAATATCCTCGAATTCACCGCAGAGAGCGCGCGTGAAGTCATGACGCAGCGCTATTCCGGTCGAAAACGCCATGATGGCTCGACGAGCTACGATGCGGGCTTGGCAGAATCAGACATGGAAAGTGCCTACGCTTCTCAGCGTTCGGAACTGCTGCACATCCTGACCTTGGTCCGCCCCCGCATACGGCGGGTCGTGGTGATGTTCGATACCTTCGAGCGCGTGGAGAGCTCAGGCCACGATGCGTTGTATGGCGTACTTAGCTGGCTAAATCACATGTTCAATACCTTGGCCCTGCCAGCCTTGACCGTAATTGCCGGACGTACCCCGCTGGGCGGTTACCGTGATGCATTCAAGGGCAAGCTAGTTGACATGCAGCTCAATCAGCTATCCGTCCGTGACGCAATTGCATTACTGAAGCTCTACGGATGCACGACGGAGTTGGCGCACCTCTTACGGGAACATCTTCCGATTCGGTCGCCGCTCATCCTGCGCCTGGCCTTTGATGCAGTCAACACCAATGCAGAAGAAGGCCAAGCCTTGGTCCATAAATTGCGAACAGGTCAGATTCCAGAAGATCTGCTGTCGGCTTACTTATACACGCGGATCCTGGCGCATATTCCGCACCCGATCATCCGTCAATATGCGCGTGCATCCCTTGCACTTCCCGAGCTGGACGTGAACGTTTTAGCCAACGTCTTGATGCCGGAAGTCGAGCCGGACTCGGTTGATACTCAAGCTGCGCAGGATCGGTTCGATGCACTCGCGGCTGTACATTGGTTGATCGAACGGTCGGGTGAACGGCTACGGCTACGGTCGGACCAGCGTGAATTGGTGCTGCATATCGTGGACAGAGACAGCAGCATGCACAGCACTCTCCGTCGCGTCCGTGCTAGAGCGCTGGCTTACCACAGGCGCGAACCTGGCAGGTGGCACCAGGCTATGGTCTTGTATCACCGAATCATGCGAGCCAAGCAGGCAGGTGTCTCCACTGAAAAGACCGGATACTATGTCAATGCCGTGCGCGAATATGCAAGTGAGCTGGCGCCCTTCGCCGCCGACTTGCCGGATAATCTGCGCATGTTACTCTCTGAACGCCGCCGCGAACAGATCAATCTTGAATCGGCAGCGAAGTTGCTGAGCGCCGCAGAATGGCGACGAATCATGGATGGCATCGACGGGCGCACGGGACGCGGGCAGGAGATCCTGAGCCGCGAGAATCCGCTAACCGCTCACATGTTGTATATCCGGCGCCCAACAGCCCTCGGCTCACTTCCTCCAGCGTATGCTCTGCAAGCCGCATGCGACAGCGCACGCTGGGAAGAACTGACGTTCGACTTGGATGGGGCCTGCGAAGCATTGATGGCCAGATTTGAGGAGGCAGACCGCTGGGGTCCTCATTTACAGCACTTGGCTGCCTTGGTTCGGTACACATTGTTCGAAAATCCAGGTGCAGTGCCTCCAGCCTTGGTCGACCTTTTGAGTAGGATAGTGCCGCGTTGCTCTGCTTACGGCTCAGCCGTATCATTGTCGGACATCTTCGCTATCGCAGAGGTTTTTCATAAAAAGCGGTATCTTTCACCCAAGTTCCTGGATCGGATGCGTCCGAGTTCAAAAACTGACCGAGTGCTGATTCTCCGATCATTAAATGAACACAGGACCGACTTCGGTCAACTGACCGGCGCTGCAGTCGTTCACTTCGACGATCTCGGGTCGGTTGCATCTGTCATCATGGACGGCAGTAGCACGGCCGCAATCGAAGGCCTAGCCAAGTTGGAGGGGAAACGCTGGTCCGAGTACCAGCGCTACTATCGCCAGTTGGGAAAAAGTTGGATCGAGCGAGGAGCAATGGCTAAACCCCGCCTTCACCTTCCCGAGTTCTACCGTCCGTTGCGTCAAGCAATTCTTGACGCGTTCCGCAACGATATGCCCGCTCTTTCAGAGTTCCTGGTGCATGCCACAGAGATCCTACCGGTTGGTCCCATGGAATTCCAACCTGACTTCATCCGCTCACTCACCGAGCGGGATCCATATACTTGGCTTCACGCTTTTGTCCAGTACGCAGATTGGTGCGGAATGATGTTCGACGTCGCTGCAATGGCTATTGCGGCCAAACCGAAACATCAACGAATACAGCGAGTTCTCGCGGTTCTGCACCGGTGGCAATCGGTAACAGATCCGCGTCGAGAATTGATATAGGCGGTGCTTATTTACGCTCACGCAGGTGGCGTCGATCAACATCGATTTGCTGGTGCATCCGATCTTGCTGGGCAAACTTCACCACCCCATGGCGGGACCGCCACCGTTGCCATTGGTAAAGTCGCAGCGATTCCGGGAACGGTTGTGAACCCGGCGGCCAGCAGTGGCTCCCGTACTTCTGTGCGCTTCGGCCATCCGCCCCGCACCCTGAGCGCGGGGTATTAAGGATACGCTGGTGGATGGCCAGTGGACGGCCACGAAAGCCATCAGGAGACTCAGCCAGCGGGTGCTGATGCAGGGCTGCGTATGGCGCCCGGCCGCGTAAAGCGTGAGCGTATGCCCGCTGCCGTATTGAGCCGATCAGCAGGTAGCGAGATGATACTCATCAAACTGCTCGGCACCGGGGTTCAAACAAGCGATGCTGGACGCATTAGACAAGCTGCGAACCGCTTTTGTGATGGTGGTGCCGTGGATGGATATCTGCGTATTGGATTAATTGCGGGTGCGCGATTCAAACGGGGCTTTAGAGAGGAGTATGCTGACGAGCGTGTGCACGAACAACTGGACGTGACCGGGCTTGTGATGGCGATCGTCACCTATGCGAAGGAGCATATTCAAGCGCTAGAGTAGGGGGGGGGGAGACCAAAAGGTCGCGGTCAATGCCACGAGAATTCTCCTCCAATCTATCTGCGAACGCCGTAATACAACCAGCGTCGCTGAAATTGCTCTGACGCTGGGATTACCATGATGTAGCAAGTTGTCTAGCTCCGTCTTCCAATATCGAATCCACTACAAAGCCCCTCGTTGTGAGGATATAAAACATGGCCTCAGACTCAGGAGCACAGCGTGCGATTAAGCCTGCACCTTGCTGCTTAAACTGAGGCAAGATGTAAGCGTCTGCCCAGTGACGTCTTGGCTAGTTGCGGGATTTGATCGATGATGGCGTCACAGCGATTGACGTTTTTATACAGCCTGGGCCAGAAGCCGACCTTGACGGCTTGAAATGCTTTCGTTTCAAATCGATAAAAAAATGCCGCATAATAAATGAAACGGTGTGCTACCTCACGTAGCAGGCCTCACATGGGGGAGACATGGCACAAGTGCTGAGAATACTGGTGGTTGATGATGTTGAAACAATGCGCAAGGTCACGGCTGGCCAACTGGCCTCGCTTGGCTACGGATCGGTGGATCTCGCAGCCGATGGCTCTGAAGCTTGGCGCATGATTGAGCGCAAGCGTTATGATTTGGTGATCTCCGACTGGAATATGCCGGCGTTGACCGGCATCGCCCTACTGCAGATGATTCGTTCCAGTCCGCGCCATGTGCACATGCCGTTCATTATGATCACCGCCGAGGCCGAGCGCAGCCGCATCGAAACGGCCATCAGCAGCGGTGTCAGCGACCTGCTAGTCAAACCCTACACGGCGGGCCGGCTGGCCACCAGCATCAAGCGGGCGATGGCGCATCAGGTTGCAGCACCGGCGCCGGATAAGGAAACGAACATCGACGCGCCGCAGGCCGCCACACCCGTGGACGATGTGATCGTCAAGCCACCGGCGGCGGTCCATTTACAATCAAGGGAACCGTTGCCTCCGACATTGCTCCTGGTCGACGACACCGCTGACAACTTGTACGTGCTGGCCAATGTGTTCAAGGGCCGCTACCGCATCAAGGCAGCGCACAACGGCGAGAAAGCACTGGCCTTGTGCTGTGGCGACACGCCGCCAGACCTAGTGCTGCTGGACGTGATGATGCCCGGCATGGACGGTTTTGAAGTGGCGCGCCGCATGCGCGAGCATCCCAGCGCAGAAAATGTACCCATCATCTTCGTCACCGCCCTTACCGACGACGCCGCGCGCCTGCAAGGCATGGAGTTGGGCGCGGTGGACTTCATTACCAAGCCAATCGACCCGGCCCAGCTGAAGCTGCGGGTCGACAACTTCATGCGCTACGTCGAGCTGCGCCGCCACCTGCAAGCCGATTACGACAACATGCTCGCCATCGCCCGCCTGCGCGATGACGTCGAGGCCATGACGCGGCACGACCTCAAGGGACCGCTGGCCGGCGCCATCGGCATAGTGCAGTCGCTGATCGACGCCGCCGACATGGACCGCCGACAGCTTGAGAATTTGCGGCTGGCCGAGCAGGCCATGCTGCAGGTGACCGACATGGTCAACCTGTCCACCGAGCTGTACAAGATCGAGACGGGAAAATACGTGCTCCATGCAGCGCCGCTGTCCATCAGCGACATGTTGCGGCGGGTGGTTGAGACGGCACGCGCCACTTACGCGGGTAAGCAGCTGGTGTTGGCGGTCGACACCGATTTCGATGTCGGCATCGACGCTCCGCTAGCGCTGGGCGATGCCATGTTGACCTATTCGCTGCTGAATAATCTGATCAAGAACGCCTGCGAGGCAGCGCCAGAGCGCACCCGTGTCATTGCCACGCTGTACACCGGAAGCCCGTTGCGCATCGAGATAGTCAACAAGGGTGTGATCCCGGAACCGATACGCGAACGCTTCTTTGACAAGTTCGTCACCGACGGTAAGTCCGGCGGCACCGGCCTGGGCACTTATTCGGCACGCCTACTGGCGCGCGCGCAATACGGCGAGGTGGCCTTCGCCGTCGATGACGAGCTCCAGACCACCACCCTGATTGTCAGCCTGCCGTCGGTGCCGCCCCCGGCCTAAGGCGAATCGCGCGGCGGCCTTGCTTGTCAGGCTGGCTGCACCACGGCATCAAGCGCTTCCAGCGCAGCGTCGAAGTCGAAGCGTTCAATTGCCTGGCTGACTTTGCGCAGCTGTCGCGCCAGCGGGTGGCCGGCGGCTTGCGATTCCAATGTCTCCAGCACATCCAGCGCGGCGGTGTCGCTGTCGGCCAGCAGCTTGCGCAGCTGGGCAAGTGTGGCGGCCGCGTCCGGCGGCAGGGCGGGAGCCGCTGCGATGGCCCCGGCCCGGGTGTTCTCTGCCGCTGCAGTATAGTTGCCCAGTGCCGCCAGGCCGAGCAGCACCGGCGCCAGTTCGTTTTCGACCGCCGTCAGCAGCACAGCCAGTTCGGCTTCGGCTACACCAGCTTTGCATGCCAGTTCCAGTGCGGTAGCTGTCGCCGCCACGCCTTTGGCACCGACGTTGCCGGCGGTGCCGCGCAAGGTGTGGGCTACCCGCGCCGCCGCTGTGGGGTCATCGCTTTGCCGCGCAGCCTCAAATTCCCCCCGCAGTCTAGCGTGGCCGTCGCGGAAGCGCACCAGCATGCGCAGGTAAAGGTCCTGCCGGCCCATGCTGGTCGCCAGGCCGGCGCGCTGGTCGATACCGGGGAGTTCGGCAGGTAGGGCCGCAACCACTTTGCCTGCGGAATCTGGCTGCCCCGCTGGGGGCGCTGCTAATGCCGACTGCGCCGGGCGGATCCACTTGCTCATGGTGGCGAACATGGCGGTGACGTTCAGCGGCTTGGAGATGTGGTCATTCATGCCGGCAGTCAACGCCATTTCGCGGTCGCCGGCCATGGCGTTGGCGGTCATGGCGATGATCGGCAGCTGAGCGTAGCGGGGTTGGGCGCGCAGGCGGCGGGTGGCTTCGTAGCCATCCATCACTGGCATCTGGCAGTCCATCAGCACGCCGTCGAAGGCGACGGTCCCGGCTTGAGCCAGTAGGTCCAGCGCCTGTTGCCCATCGCCTACGATGGTGAGCACGATGCCAGCGCTTTCAAGCAGCTCGCGCGCTAGCTCCTGGTTCATATCGTTGTCCTCGGCCAGCAGCAGGCGGGCGCCGGCCATGCGGGCCTGGTCGGCCGCGCTGCGGTCCTGTCGCTCTGCCTGGCGCGTTTCGGCCACCACGCCCTTGCCCAGTACCTCGCCGATTGCTTCGAGCAGCGTCGACGGGGTGACTGGCTTGGTCAGCACGGCTGGCAGCGCCACCTGCTGGAGCGCCGCCGCTTCCTGAGCGTCGTCCCGGCCGAAGGCAGTCACCATGATGACAGAAGGGATGTGAGTCACGGCGCCGCTCTGCATGCGCTGCAGCGTTTCGACGCCGTCCATGCCCGGCATGCGCCAGTCCAGTAGCACCAAGTCGTAGGGCAGGCTTTTGCGCTCAGCCTCGACCATGGTGCGCAGCGCGCTGTGGCCGCTGTCGGCGAGGTCCACCTCCAAGCCGAAACTGCGCGCCATGGTCGACAAGATTTCGCGCGCGCTGGCGTTGTCGTCGACCACCAGCACGCGCAGGCCGAGCAGCTCGTCGGCGTGGAACATGCGGCGCGGCTGCACCTCGGTCTGGCGTCCGAAACGGGCGTTGAAGTGGAAGGTCGAGCCCTCGCCCGGCATGCTCTCGACCCAGATACGGCCATCCATCAGCTCCACCAGCTTCTTGGAGATGGCCAGACCTAGCCCGGTGCCTCCGTATTTGCGCGTGGTCGAGCTGTCTGCCTGGCTGAACGAGTGGAACATGCGTTCGCACTGCTCGGCCGTCATGCCGATACCGCTGTCGCGCACCCAGAAGTGAAGCTCGACTTGATCCCCGGCGTCGGCAGCCATCTCGATCCCGACCACGATCTCACCGCGTTCGGTGAACTTGGCGGCGTTGTTGCCGAGGTTGACCAATACCTGACCCAGCCTCAGCGAATCGCCTACCAATGCGGTCGGCAGGTCGGCCGAAGTGGCGAACAGCAGTTCCAGGCCTTTTTCCTCGGCCTTCAGGCCGATCATGCTGGCGAAATTCTCCAGCACGTCCTCCAGCCGGAACGGGGCCTGCTCTATGTTCATCTTGCCCGCTTCGATCTTGGAGAAGTCAAGAATGTCGTTGATGATGCCCAGCAGGTTCTCGGCCGAGCGGTGCACCTTCTCGATGTAGTTGCGCTGTTTTTTGTCGAGATCGGTGCGTAGCGCCAGATGGCTCATGCCGATAATTGCGTTCATCGGCGTACGGATCTCGTGGCTCATGTTGGCCAGGAAATCGCTCTTGGCGCGCGTAGCGTCCTCGGCGATCTCCTTGGCGCGCAGAACCTCGGCCTCCGCCAGCTTGCGGTCGCTGATGTCGCGCACCGAGGCGCACACGCAAACGCCGCGCTCGGCGATAGCCGGCAGCCGCGACAGGCCGATCTCGACCGAGAAGCGGCTGCCATCCTTGCGCATACCGTGCAGGTCGGCGCCTGTCATGCCCATCTGGCGTGCCGTGCCTTGCTCGATGAAACCATTGCGCGAGCCGACGTGGCGCCCGTGCGCCTCCGGCGGCACCAGCGTTTCGATCGGCAAGCCGGCCAACTCGCCGGCCTCGTAGCCGAACAGCTGGTCGAGCTGCGGGTTGGTCATCATGATCAGGCCGTGCACATCGATTACCAGCATGCCGTCCGGCGCAGCCTCGATGATGCCGCGATACCAGGCCTCGGTGGCTTTCAGCACCACCTGCTGCGCTTCGAGTTCGATCGCCATGGCCTGCACCGCGTGGCTGCGTGCCTTGATTTCCAGCGACATCGCCAGTTTGGGCAGCAGCTCGTCCATCAGCACCCGGCCCGATTCGCTGGGAGCGTCGAAGCCGGCCAGCTCCAGCACGCCCATCAGGCGCTCGCCGTGCAGCAGTGGCAGCACCTGCAGGTGGCGTGGGCGCGACCGCCCCAGTTGCGAGTGAATCTGCACGTAGTCGTCCGGCAGGGCGTCGAGCCGGAGCGGCTGGCGGTCCTGCGCGCACTGACCCAGCAGGCCACTGCCCAACGCCAGTTGCGGCGCCGGCGGATGGTCCGGATCGGCGGCGTAGCTGGCGGCAAGGCGCAATGCGGCGGCGTTTTCGTCAAGCAAGTAGAGCGCGCCCTGGCCAGCCTGCACCAGCGGCGCGAGTAGCGTCAACAGGCGCTGCGCGGCCTGGTCAAGGCTGGCCGCTTGCTGCAGTTCGGCCTGGATCGAGGCTTCCTGCGACTTGATCCAGCGCTGCATGTCGAGCTGGCGCGATTCGACCTGCAACTTGGCGATGGCGCGGGCCAGGTCGCCCGTTTCGTTCTGGTAGTCAGTATGCGGAATCACGCTGTCGAGCTGGCCGGCGGCCAGCGCATCGACCGCCTCGCGCAGGCGGTTGACCGGGCGCCGGATCGAGATGCTGATCCACCAGGCGCATAGCAGCGCCACCGCCAGGCCACCGATCAGCAGGGCGTAGGTGAGGGTGCTGCTGGTGAGGGCGAATTGGCGAATCTGGTAGATGGTGCTGCGGGCGTTGGAATCCTTGACGGCGGCGATCTCGGCCATCTGCCGGTCGGCGGTGCGCATCGCGTGCTGGAAGCGCTCGCTGTTGAGCAGGGCGTTGGCTTCGGCGTTGCGGTGCAGCCGCGCCAGTTCGATTGCCTCGTCGGCGATGCGCTCGGCGCGCGCCAGCATGCTTTCAAAGACGTTATGGCGTTGCTGGTTGTCGATGCGCAGCAGGGTGGCGCGGGCCTCGTCGACGGCAAAGTGTAGCTGCTCGCGCGTCTTGTCTAGCTGTTCGAGCGCCTTGTCGACGGCAACAGGGTCCGGGGCGTTGGCCACCTTGTGCAGCATTAGCTCGAAGCGGTTGAGCTGGATGCGGGCCTCCTTGACCTGTACGATGCCGATCATGCCCTCGCTGAGCAGGCGCTGCATGTCGCTACTCAACTGGTCTTGGGTGCGCAGGCTTTGCAACCCCAGCGCCAGGGCCAGCAGCAGCACTGCGCAAAAGCCGGCCGCAAGCTTCTGGCGCAGGCGCAGCCGTTCAAGATAAGCCAGGGGCGAACGCATGCCGGCGCTCACTGTGCAGGCAGGGTGTGTGCGATGGCGGCAGCCTGCTTGGCCATGTCCTGGTCGCTGTCGGCGTAGCGCGCGGCGATCTGCTGGAAGGCGGGCAGGTTGGCCAGGAAGGCGTCGCAGACGTCGGGATCGAAGTGCGAGCCGCGCCCCTCGGCGATGATCTGCACTGCCTTTTCATGCGGCATGCCTTCCTTGTAGACGCGACGACTGATCAGGGCGTCGTAGACGTCGGCCACCGCCATCAGCCGCGCCGAAATCGGGATGGCGTCGCCGGCCAGGCCTTCGGGGTAGCCGCTGCCGTCCCATTTTTCCTGGTGTGAGTAGGCGATCTCCTTGGCCAGGCGCAGGAAGTCGACGTCCATGCCCAGTTGTTGTTCGGCGTGGGCGATGGCGTCGCGCCCGAGCGTGGTGTGGGTCTTCATGATCTCGAATTCCTCGGGTTCGAAGCGGCCAGGCTTGAGCAAGATGCGGTCGGGGATGCCGATCTTGCCGATGTCGTGCAACGGCGCCGACTTGAACAAGAGCTTGATGGTGTCGGGGTCGAGGAAAGCGCGGAAGCGCGGATGCTCGCTCAGATGTTCGGCCAGCACCTTGACGTAGTGCTGGGTGCGGCGGATGTGGTTGCCGGTCTCGTTGTCACGCGTCTCGGCCAGCGAGGCCATGGCGTGGATCGTGACATCCTGGATCGCGCCCAGCTCGCGCGTGCGGCGCTGGACTTCCTGTTCCAGGTACTCGTTCTTGTCGCGCAGGAAGTCGGCCGCGTCTTTGACCTTGAGTTGGGTGCGTACGCGCGCCAGCACCACGGGCGGGCTGATCGGTTTGGTGATGTAATCGGCCGCGCCCAGCTCCAGACCGTGCGTCTCGTCCTCGCTGGAGGCCATAGCGGTCAAGAAGATGATGGGTATGTCGCGCGTGGCCGGGTCGCCCTGCAGTGCCTGCGCCACTTCGTGGCCGGTCATCCCAGGCATCATGATGTCAAGCAGGATGAGGTCGGGCGGCGGTGCATCGCGCGCGATGCGCAGTGCTTTCTCGCCGTTATTCGCTGCTTTGACCGTATAACTATCCTTGAGCAAGTTGGCCATCAACAGAAGATTATCCGGCGTGTCGTCCACGACAAGGATTACAGGCCTGATGGGACGGGTATAAGATGAGTTCATGCCTAAATGCTCCAATCAGGTCCGCACTAATTTGTTGCCTAGACTATATCTGTGTCCTGTGTGCAAGTAAACCGCATATTAGTTTTGCTATGCGAATCGCTCCCGTCCTACACTACATTCTCCGATCTCTAGGTATATATGGATTGCTCATCACTCAACATTTCGAAAATGACAGTGTGGGGAGGGTGCGCTTAGGGAGACCTCTGCCGCCAAGCTGAACTTCTGCTTTGAGGCCAGGCTGTGTGGAAACGCAGAAAAATTCTGGTTCTTCAAAAATCGGCCTCTCAAAACGCGCGCTACCCCGTTTTCTCGGTGGCGGGAATGGTAACCCTACCCACAAATATTTTGAGATTTGAAGTTTTCACCCAGCCTGGGGCGGAACCAGCCGCTCCCTGCCTCTGCTGGTGGCGTTACGGAAGTTGTCAGTTCAGGGACGACGTCGTTCGCAGCCATTTCGTTATCCCTTTGGATTAGTCGCAGCTATTCAGCGAAAAATCGTCGCAGCTTTTAGCAAAATCAAGTTGGCCTAGCCCTGTGCCGCAATACCTTTCGTCGCGTTTATTTCAGAAAGTCACAACACCGCTGGGAAGCGGCGTGATCTCAAAGGGCTGCTGGCAGCTTGCAGTTCCAAGGCAAGAAGTCATCAACCCGGTTGACGGGATGATCGGTGATATGCGTCAGCACGTGACGCAACCAGGCTTCGGGTGCGACACCGTTCAGCTTGGCCGTGCCGATCAACGAGTAGATCGCGGCGGCCCGTTCGCCGCCGCTGTCGGCGCCGGCGAACAGATAGTTGCGCCGACCAATGGCGACACCACGCAAGGCGCGTTCGGCCGCCGAGTTGTCAATCTCGATGGCGCCGTCGTCGCAGTAGCGCAGCAGCGCCGGCCAGAGCTTGAGCGCGTACAGGATCGCCGCCGCCGTGTCGGACTTGCGCGACAGCGTATCGAGCGTGGAGCGCAGCCAGTGCTCCAAGTCCTCGAGCAGCGGGCGCGAGCGGGCTTGCCGAACTTGTCGTCGTTCGTCGGGCGGCTTGCCCCGGATCTCGGCCTCGATCACATAGAGCTCGGCGATCCGGCGCAGCGCCTCGGTGGTCAGCGGCGTCGCGCGCGCCGCGTGCAGGTCGTGGAATTTGCGCCGCGCGTGCGCCCAGCAAGCCGCTTCCTGGATCGTGCCGTCTTCGAACAAAGCGTTGAAGCCAGCGTAGGCATCGGCTTGCAGCACGCCCTCGAACTTGGCCAAGTGGGTTTGCGGATGGATGCCCTTGCGGTCGGGCGTGTAGCCAAACCAAACCGCCGCTGGCGTGGTGTCGCCGGCGGGCCGGTCATCGCGCACGTAAGTCCACAGACGGGCCGTCTTGGTTTTGCCATTGCCGGGCGCCAGCACCGGGATCGGCGTGTCGTCGGCATGCAGCTTCGACGCCGTCAGCACGTGGCGGCGAATGGCATCGACCAACGGACGCAGCAATGCGCTAGCGGCGCCGACCCAGTCCGCCAGCAGCGCACGATCGAGGTCGACGCCTTCGCGGGCGTAAATGACGGCCTGGCGGTACAGCGGCAGATGATCGGCGAACTTCGCAACCAGCACATGCGCCAGCAGGCCGGGGCCGGCGATGCCGCGCTCAATCGGCCGGCTTGGCGCCGGCGCCTGGACGATGGCGTCGCAGCAGGAGCACGCCAGTTTCGGACGAACATGGCGGATCACGCGGAAGCTGGCCGGCACGAACTCCAGTTGCTCGGCCACGTCCTCGCCCAGCGGCCGCAGGCCGCCGCCACAAGCCGGGCAAGCATCGGCCGGCGGCGCATACACCTTTTCGTCTCGCGGCAAATGATCGGGCAACGGCCGGCGCACAGACTTCTTTCGCGGCGCCTGGTCGGCCGCCGGCATCTCGCGCGCCGCCTCGGCCTCGTCGACTTGCAGGTCTTCCAGTTGCAGCTCCAGCTGCTCGATTTGATGATCCAGCTTTTCCGATTTGCGGCCGAATTGCATGCGCCGCAATTTGGCGATCTGCAGCTTGAGGTGCTCGATCTCGACGGCGCGCGTGTTCAGCTGTTCGCGCAGCCCTTCAACCACCTCGTTTTGAGCGAGCAGCAGCACCTTCAAGGCGGCGATGTCGTTGGGCAGGTCGGCTGGGCTGAGCATGTGCCAAGTTTACGCGAGCCTTGTGTCGTTTACAAGGCCGACGTTGGTCTCCAGGTCCGTTCCGGCCGCCGCCAGTCGATGCCTTCAAGCAGCATCGACAGTTGCGCCTGCGTCAACGCCACCGAACCGTTGGTAGCCTGCGGCCAGATGAAGCGACCACGCTCAAGCCGCTTGGCCAGCAGGCACAGGCCATCGCCGCTCCACCACAGGAGTTTGATGAGGTCGCCGCGCCGGCCCCGGAACACGAATACGTGGCCGCTGAACGGATCTTCCTCCAGCGCCGTCTGCACTTTGGCAGCCAGGCCGTTGAAGCCGGAGCGCATGTCGGTGGTGCCGGCGGCAAGCCATACCTTGGTGCCGGCGGGCAGGCCGATCATCGTAGAACCCGATCGAGCACCTGCGCCAGCGCGGCCGCGTTGGGCTGGCCTTCGATTCGCACGCGCACTTCGCCCAGCTCCAGCATGATCGTGCCGTCGGCGTCGGCGTCGGCGGTGGAGTTGCCCGGAGCAGGCGCCGTTGGCGCCAGCACCACTGGCAATAGGCCATCGTCGCGAATCAACGCAGGCACGCCGAGGCGTCCTTGTTGATAGAGGCGGCGCCAGCTAAACACCTGGTTGGCGTTGACGCCGTGTTCGCGTGCAATGCGAGCCACCGAGACGCCCGGTTCCAGCGACAACGCCACCAATGCGCGCTTGAACTCTAAAGAATGCTGCCGATAATGGCCGCGCGCATTCGTCGAAGTGATTGGTTGAAAATTTGTGTCCATAATCAGAATTTGTGGGCACAAATGCTGTGCCAAAATTCGATCATGAATGACGGTGGTCAGGGAGTCCAGACGGCGCTGGGAAGACGCTTACGGCAAGATTGCCCCGATCATTTTTTTACCTTCTCCCAAACCTCTGTGGGATGAAGAAACAGCAGCCAGCCATAGTTCGTTACCTTGGTCACCCTCGAGCGCGGACATAACGATGAAACCAACCGGGTACCCCTTCCGCTCCCAGATCAACGCGTATGAATAACACCCGTTAATACGTCGATGGTGCAACAACACTGACATAAGCTCTATTTCCATTCCAAGGGGCGCGGCAGGATTCAATAGTTTTCGTGAGAAATGCCCATTTGCTGCTTCCTTCATGATGAGCGAAAAAATAAAGTCATAGTCGTGTACGGTTGCGTAGCGAATCATTGCTCAGTACCCTCTTTTTATTGGTAGAAACGAATTGTACAGCGCTCTGCGCGGATGATTTCCGAGGACGTTTCAAAAATATGTCACAAATTTATTGCGATTTGCTTCGTCGGCTGGTCGTCATACTGGCGATTTCGACAACCGATATCGAACCGGCTAACTCCGGCGAGAAATATACGGAGCGTAGACCGGCCAAAACCAGGCATAGAAAATTTTGAGCCAGAAGCGATCCCAAATGTTCAAACCGGCCATTTCGGGGGCTGTCGGAACTTTGACCAAGTGCTGTACCAAGAATCCTGCAGCGAGGTAGCCCAACCCGATCCACAGTGCAAAAGACGACCGGTGGCCGATCCACAACCACCCGTACAAAAGATTGGCATTAACAATTATGATCACTAATGTTTTGATCGGAGAGCCGAACTTAGACGCTTCTCGCTGTATGCCCTTGGCCGGCGCTTGGAGGACGCGCTCAATCATTTGTTCCGGCGTTAGATTTTTTCGCTCTTTAATGATGGGCCACCACCATTTCAAGACAAAATGGGCACCTATGGCACAAATCACCAAAAGTAGGATCAGGCTGGGGATATCCATTGGTATTCCTTTCATTCATTGAGGCGTTGGAACAGTGTTAACCACCGAAAATTTCTTGGATTCGGGAGGTGATCTTGTGGCGGTTATTGCTGCTGGACGCGATTGGATCTGCAGGATCGACACAAAACTCGGCGGTAACGTCGCTGCCGCTACCATTTTTTGAAAATTTGAATTCGAGCCACATCGCTCGCGGCACACCTGGTACGCCATATGGGACAGTTTGGGCCAAGTGGTAGAAAGCGCCACCTTGCTTTTCGTGTTTGTACCCCTGATCAACCAAATAAGTCCTGTCGATTGTTTTGCGATAAATCGCAATTTGCTCTGGCGACTTAAATCCGAAGCGGGTCATCGCTCGCCCATAGAGCGTATCAACGTCGACCTTGCTTTTTCTGTTGGGCAATACCGTGCAGCCATCTTCTTTTGAAGGGGTGGTGGTCGATGTATAGATTGGCGCAATAGCACGATTAATTGATCCTGGCGTCGGCGCTGAATCGGAACCGATATTTATTAGGCCATTAAGCGTCGGGTCAAAATTTGCGCAGCCTGAGTTATTTATCGTGAGTAACCCAATGAACAGCATACGGGTGATTTTCATGATGACTCCTTAAAAGGGCCGGGATGTCAGCCTTCGTTTATCAGGTACGGGCCTGTGCTCAATAGTGATTTGACTCGTTACCATCGAACGGCCCTGGTTCATCCAGGGTATTTGCGAGGCTTCTATTGCGAGATTCGGCAAATTGGACTGAATCGATCCGTGTAGGCGACAAAAATACCGCACTCGCTACGACTGAGAACGCGGTGATGGCATTGCCCGCAGCATCATGCGCTTCAAACTGTGTGAGTCGTCCTTCCACCTTGACGCGTGCTCCTTTGCAAAGCAACCGCGCGCAATTTTCGGCGGTGTGGTCATAAGTGGTCACCGGGAGCCATATTCCACCGCTTTGCGTATAAGATCCGTCACCGGTCTTCTCGTATTCATCAAAAAACACCCGCATTTCTGCCGCCTTCATCGTTTTTCCTTTTTTTGCGGTGATGTTTTTAAGGGAAGGTGCGTCTGCTAAATTACCGACTCCTTGAAATATGTTTGGCATTCCAACCTCCAAGCTCATTAAGCGCCACATGTTTCCACAAGAGGCTCGGCGCATCTGCCTATAGTGGGTTTGAATGGAAGAAGTACATCAGGCAAGGCTTATGCTTTACCGGTGAATTAGTTCCTTGAAATACCGTAAAATCGACCGATTGTGTTTTTCCTGAGCATTTAGAAAGGTGACCAGCTTATTGACAGTCTGGTACCATTGAACAAGATCGGATGGAAGCGGTGACAAAAAATGCTCAAGTTCATCCCATGCGATGTGGCTGGTATCGCTGGTTCCGGCGCGTCTCCACCGAAGCGATAACTGACCAGTGGATCCTCGGGTGTGGATGGCCAAATAGAAACGTTTTGCCTTAATTGATTTGGTAGCTACAGCGAGCCGCCGCATGTCTTGGTGGACCTGGTCAACAGCAGCTTGTGCTTTGTTCAGGCGGCGGCGGTCACCCCTACCCTTAAAGGCTTTTCGGTCTACATCATGTTGACCGGCAAGATCAGAAGCAATTTTGCCTGATGTTGACGATGGGTTGGGGGCAACCCAATCCATGTCGCTAAGCGGCATCGCTGTCAACGACGGTAGCCGTACCGGACGGAAGGCGACATCGGCACCTGGCGCATCCATGGATTCCCGAGCCGATTGTTCCAATTGGGAAGGAAGATTGTCGCAGTTCATAATGCCTCCTGAAAATATCACCAGTCTTATTGCGGCTGCTTAAAGCAATTTGTCGATTGCCGTAGCGTCAATGTCGTTCCCAGCCTGTTTCGCCATCTCTGAGCTGACATGCGCCAGTATGGCTTTTTCATTTGGCGCCAAATTCAGTCGTCTACGACTGTGGCGTGGTTGAATTTTTCCGCTGTATACATCAGGGGGAATTTGGCCCAATAATTGAATCACGTCCGTCTGGCGTTTTGCCGCATCACCGGATGCATTTGGAACAAAATCGGCTCGGCATAAATCGCGAAGTTCTGGACGCATCAAAAATCGCTCAAAGCGGGCCGTCTCAATGAACGCCGCCCGTATTGCACGTGTTAGTTCGCGGATGCTTTGCCGACCTTGATCATCGGTGAGCTGATCTTTCCGTACCAGTGTTTTTACAGTTCGAATGTAGTAGTCGAAATGTACGACGAGATCGCTGATTGCGTAGCCATATGGGCTTTTAAATCCAAGCAGAAGCACCTTTGGTTCAGCTGAACGCAAAATGGAGTATTGCAGGCCTCGGCTTCGCTGCGCTTCCAGTTTTTGCTGCAGTCGATTTACTTCGCGCTCCAATCGACGGGTAATGTCTTGCATGAGTTCTTCGTGCCGTAATAGTGCCCAATCAGCATACGGATTATCAGCACCAGATAGGAGCCATAAACATTTGAGGGCGGCCGCGACCCGCTTCCCGCCTACAATTTGTGCGAATTGCCCATTTGGATCTTTGGCCCGACCCATAAATAGGCGAAACGCCTCCTTGGTGTGTAGTTGCATCGTGTCTTGGTCTTCATTGATCAGAGATCCAAGACTTTGAAGATGTGCAGCTTCTTGTGTCGAGACAATTTTTTCTGCACCAGCCCTGTTTTCGTACTCTTCCTGCATGGCGTTGAATTCCAGAAGTCGTTCTTCATACAGCATTAGTCGTTTGAATCGAGGATCATTTTCGTTCGGTGTATCTGATTCCAAAAGGTCGCGCAATGCCTCGCGCTCTTTAAGTATGGAATAGCCATCAGGAAATGGTGAACTATTTTCAGTTTCAAATACCACTTCGGTTGTAGTCGCAAACGGTGAAGGAATAGAAGAATAGATATCTGCTATTGAGACGAGCTTTTTTGAAGCGTCATGGCCCTCTACGGTGGAGTGGTCCTGAATATTAGCTGCCATGTTAGTCCCCTGTGGGTAGAATAAGTTTTATGAAATATTCGAAGTCGTTCTCTTGGAAAGGTTAACTAATTTGTGCACGCAGCTGCCGCCGTCCCATTTGGTTCCTTGCTGAGAGGATTGATCATTTTTCGTCGCCATTCCTTGATTACCAAATGGCTCAAATTCATTAATAACTAGCCACAATGTCGCCAGGGTATGAGATGGAAAAATCTTATGAAGTAGGACAATTTTCTCTCGAATCGGAGAATTTTGATTCGTTTTAACAATTTTGTCCCAGCTATCATGTATATCTTCGCGTTCATAAGGGCTTGGCATAGGAGGCCGGCCTAAGCGTTGTTCAGAAAGGAGGAGTTGCTTTGCTGCCTTTGCTTCTTTACTGCTCATCTTGAACATTTTGCATATCATCGAAACAGAAGCACCATGTCGTACAAAATATTCTTTCAATTGGCGAACTCTTCGTTCATCTGCTGCTTGCGCGAAAGCATGGGATAGTTGTTTCTCGTTTAAGGTTACCTCCATAGTTACGTTTTGGAAATGTGACGCACGTAAGGCATCCCGTGACGACAAGTTGCGCAAATTTTCAACCCATTCGGAGTCGATTCCTTGGCTTAACAGGGATGCAGTATCGTTATCCGCTTGATCGAGCAGCGATTCGATAATTAGTACACGGATTGCTGCATCTTTAACATTGAGCTTGATCATTTTTTTCCCTTTGATGTTGGGACGAGGGGAAAATTGACATAGCGACGCGAGCCGCAGGTTAAGTGATACTCAATGCTAAAGAGCGGAATTTTATTGCCCGAAAGAATGCCGGTTGAGAAATAGGGAGTAACTGCAGAACGAAGAGGAGGCCCCATAGAGCAGAGGCCGTTGCGGTAGCAAAAGGCAATAATATCTTGTGAACTGGCGGTATTAACCGAACCCAGCTTTAAAACCCATGGTACGAAATTAATGATGTGTTTGCTTTGGTTTGTCATGATAACTCCTCAAGTTCATCGAACATGAGGAGTTGGCCATGTAGAAACTACACTTTCATTCCCAAAATGGATGAGTCCGCATTTTGTATTAACGCAATTTTGTATTCAACCTTCCACCGACCAACCCCGCAAAGTTAATTTAGCACAAAAATCGAGATGTCAACATATTTTTTATCTGCTTACCTTATGAGCTGACTCAAGCAAGTTATTAAAAGCTGATTAAATTTCATTTAGAAAAATTATTAAACATAAAATATATTGCTAACTGATAAATGACACTTAGCAGCAGCATCTGGTGGAAGGCGCCGGCGCCGCCGGCAGCAGCTGCAGCGTTGACGGTAGCGCGCCACACCGTGCCGGTGGCACCGTGTGGCGCTGCGGCCGGCGGGCAGGAACAGGGCAGGGACTTGCGGCGTGGCCGCCCACGCCGGACAGCAGCAGCATCTGGTGGAAGGCGCCGGCGCCGCCGGCAGCAGCTGCAGCGTTGACGGTAGCGCGCCACACCGTGCCGGTGGCACCGTGTGGCGCTGCGGCCGGCGGGCAGGAACAGGGCAGGGACTTGCGGCGTGGCCGCCCACGCCGGACAGCAGCAGCATCTGGTGGAAGGCGCCGGCGCCGCCGGCAGCAGCTGCAGCGTTGACGGTAGCGCGCCACACCGTGCCGGTGGCACCGTGTGGCGCTGCGGCCGGCGGGCAGGAACAGGGCAGGGACTTGCGGCGTGGCCGCCCACGCCGGACAGCAGCAGCACCTGGTGGAAGGCGCCGGCGCCGCCGGCAGCAGCTGCAGCGTTGACGGTAGCGCACCACACCGTGCCGGTGGCGCGATACGTCCTTCAATCCGGTTGACAGCGTCGTCCTATTGTTGATATTAAATTTGCTCGCACCTGAGCAACCGCGGTGGGTCAAACTCTTGCAACCCACACGTCCTGGCCAGCCTTGCCAGGGTCAGAGTCTCTGTAGCGCTTCTACCACCCCGATCGGGAAGACTTCTTCTCGATCCCCTGGGGCTCGGATGGTCTTCCTTTCGCTTTTTTTAACGGAGATCATCATGGAAATGAATGCAAACACCCAGCTGTATGACAACAGCATTTGTCCTATTGGAGCAGTGCTGGTGACTGATGTCGACGAACGAATGGAATGTCTGCCCAACGTGGCGGGCATGCGGTGCGTGCTGTTGGAATTCACCGTTTACAGCATGCTCGGTCGCATGAGCCAAGACTACGCGGGCGGATACTGGGATTTCTACAAGTTGTCGAACGGCGGTTTCTACATGGCACCGCAAACCGACGGTACCTTTCGGATGCGCTGCGAAAACATGTTCGAAGCGGAAGTGAGTGCCCAGACGGCGGGTCTTATTGCGTGCGCCATGGCCTATAGCCATCTGTCTTTTTCCGAGGACGCCGATTGCTTCGGAGAGGCATATATTTTGCTGTGGCAATACCTGGCCCAGCAACCGAACGCAGCGACAATTTTCGCGGCTTTGGACTAACTGACGCCATGGCCACGGATATGTTCCCGATCGTCGCCTCCAGTCCCATACCTGCCGCATGATCTAGCCTGATTGCAATCGAGGAAGCTGGCTTTGATTCTCAAGAATCAAATGCCAGCTTCTTCAATTTTTTTACCGGATTCGAGCCATTCTTTTACCCATTTTGGCTGGCGGCCACGGCCGCTCCACTGCAGCCTCGGATCAGTTGGATGCCGGTATTTGACAGCAACTGTTTGCTTCACCTTCGCAGGAGCACCATTCCCGACAAGGTCTTTGAGCGATACACCTGCTCGCTGTGCAATTTCCAGAATTTGCGCGCGAGCATCGCTGATGTCTTTCTGTTCCATTATCTTCAATTGTTTCTTGACCTGATCTTGCAGTTCGCGAAGTTCGGAAATAGAAAAATTTTCAAGATTCATATGTCATTTTCCTGACGTTAATATAGCCAGTAAGTTACCACATGTCCCAAGCAGCCATGCTTCATTTTTGGATCTACGAGCTCGGATAGCACCGTTCCAAGCGCGGGTAGGCACGATTTCTCGCCAGCATGGATGAGTAATAGGGGCTGAACAAGGCATAATTACTAAAGTCTGCACAGCTGCAGGTGTACAGCTATGCCAGGCTTACACTCTAGAGGTAATCAATGCCACGACCAAAACGGAGAATGAGTGCGATCGAGTTTGACGCGATCCAGGTATTGCTGCCTGGTATCAGCAAAAAGCGCTGTGCGGTCGCCCGGGCGGCATTGGTCGATGGCGAGACGCTGGCCGTCGTTGGTAGCAGATTCAACTGCTCACGCCAAGCGGTCAACACGTTGGTCAATATTTTTTGCGACGGCCTGGCGCGCTTTCATGAGGCTCAGCGGGTGATGAATGACGGTGAGTTGGTGCCGCCCGGGTGGGAAAGGGTCGCGCTTATCGCGCCAAGTCATCTAATCAATAAGTTGCGCGTAGAGATCAATGAACTGCAAAACACCAACTGACAGGTTCTATCGAAACGGCAATGGGCTGAAGGACATTCTGGACATGGCACCGGCTAGCACGGCAACTGCCGCCACGAGGATATACAAATACACGGTAGGCGCTCGCCGCAGGTGGACCAACAATAAAGTTTGACATTGATCCGCCCATGGGGCTGGATATTTCCACGTATTCGCAAGAGCAACTCGACGCGGTAGCCAGACGACTCAACGAGCGCCCCAGGAAGACGCTACACTACCACACACCGGCTCAACGATTTGAACAGTGTGTTGCGTTGACCGATTGAATCCGCACCCCAAAGCAGCCATTCGCACACGAAGTGGTGGGCAGCTTGCCTTGCTCAAACCTCGCAAGCAATTTCATGCGTATCTTTCCACATGGTGCTAGCTAACGCTGCAGCCGGGTCGGCGTACCGTTCAAGTGCCGAGTTGGGCCCAAAGGGGCATTTTTTTCTAGAGTTATACAACTACCGCATTAGCCGCGCCGCAGCCCGACTATTGAATGAACAGGGTGCCGCCATTCCTGCTTGCGTTTGCAATCAGGCTTAGAAGGGCTTCTTGCACTGGCTCCTTGTCGATGTTCGTAGCAGACAAGCTCTCTTGCCGCAGCTCCGCTGCCATTTCGGTGAGATCTGCTCCCGCTACGCGCCCCCCCGGAATAAGAAATTCCCGCAGGCGACCGGATCGGACCTCTCCCACTAAGGCAGCAAGCGCCGCAGCGTCTCCAAGTACCCACCCCTCATTTTCCCCATCTTCGTAGCCCCACCCAACGGACACACAAAAATCACCCATTTGTGTCTCCTCAATCAGCCCATCATGTTCAGCCAGTAGATCCCGAACGGATGTCTCAATCAAGGTGCAAGGTCGCACCGCGAGAATGAAGCGGAGATTTCGAGACTTGGCCATAAATAACGCGAGCCGGATTTCATATGTATTGCGGATGCTCGGACCGGCCTTGCTCAGCACGACAACCTTGTCGGTCACATAGGTCGGAAGCACCGCGCGGGGTGTCGGCTGGGATTCTAACGGCGATGGCGGTAGCGGCTTCTTGAAAAAGTTGAACATCAGTAAAATCTCCTAAGTGGTCCAAATGTTAAGAGTACTATCGCCGAAACGCGCAGCGTCTAAGTAGTCGAGTTGACGGCACGGGGAATGGCCGCTCCTGGCCGAATCCTGCCGATTTTACGCGACAGCGAACTGGCGTCCGGCCAGTTCGGTCGCTGCCGCCCCGCGCCGAAAGGCGTCCGCTGGATTTGATGGTTAGCGACTAATCGAACGATTCCAGCGGCACAGGCTCTACTCCTTCAAGCGCTAAGAGTTTATTGAATAGTTCTTGTTCGGCAAGGTATGGTGCCAGCATGCCTTGCCTACGGAAGAACGTAGACGCATACCCGGCCACCGCGTGACTGACCGCAAGAAGGAGGTCTTCAAGCTGTTTTTCAGTGGCGTCCTTGAAGTCCGCCACTGTCGGGTTGGGAGGTAAATGCGCTTGATAGAAGTAGTTCACCCCATACGGGGAGCCATGGATGATTTCTGACGAGAGAGAATAAACCAGAGCGTAAGCGGCGAGGAATCGACTACCTGCCTTTCGTCCAGCCAGTTCTCCTACTTTCCTGAAACGGCTTGGCACATCGAGCTTTGTCCAAACGCCGTTTCCACTTCCCGCAAACTCAGGGAACTCGGGACTTGTGGCATCTTGCACCAAAGGTGACGTTGAAAGCTTCATGGAGAAATCGCCGCTTCCTACCTGCCGGTTCGTCTGCTTCCATGATGCAAAGGCCACGTACTTCGCTGCGCGTTCCGCGACTGCATCCGATTCCACCAGTATGTATGCCGCGTTAATGAACGATTCAATCGCGCTCCGCGCGATTGGGTAGAGGTCTCGCACCGGAATCCCTCTCCAGTCAGCGCACCGCAGGATTGTCGTCACGGATTGCCCAGCACACATGGCAATGTGCTGAGAAGTCTTGAGCTTCAGTTCACCAAGGTGGCACTCCAATGACTCACCCCGGAAAGATGTTGGCCCTTGTGTGGCGACATACAGGCTCATCGTAACGAGTTCAAGTTGTTGGTCTACAATTTCTCGTAGCGATGCCAAGCGATTTTGTTCTTCGGTCACTTGTTTTTGTCCTAGTTTGCGCAGCTTTGCAAGGGCGGTGCGATTACTTATCGGTGAGCTTCGAGTCAAACGCCCAACGTCGGCTCCTGGTCGATAACGGACGTTCCTGGAAGCATCGCCGCAAGGACACGTTGTGTCAAACTTTATTAATTAGTTTGTGTCTTACTTTATTGCCCGTCGACAGCCGGTAGCCAATTGGTACAGATCCCAATATTTGCTGACACCGAATAATGCGGCGATGTGGAGGTGCCTAAACCGATTATTGGTCTTCATAGTCAGGCAATTTGTAGCCACATGCCGGGCAGAAAATACCGTTATGTTGATTGATGGCCCCAGATTCTGCACTTTCCCATATGCGGTACCGTGCATGCTCATAGGCACAAACCGGACAAATATCTTCGAAATGCCTATCCTCCAGCTCCATGCCACTAGGTTCAATGCCTTTGCCGAATACAATCGTTGCCATGATAATCTCCCGGACACCCTGCTTGTCAGTACCTGACGGCAGAAGCGGTGCCAATATAACGTTCGGAATTGGAGCTGGAACTCACGATCACGGCAGCGGTCCCGAAGAATCGTTTTTTGCGCTGATAAATGGGTTCGGAGGGGGCACTGGCATTACCCAGAGCCGCGGATCTTTCAGCACGACTGCCGCCAACTTGTTTGCCGCCTGTCCCCCTTTTTTCGAAACGTAGAGAGTCCAGACATTTTTCCCTCCAGGCGCGGTGGCATGCCACTGCGCCCGCAGGAGCTCCCGCTGAACACGCATCGCGAAATCGCCGTCATCTTCGGATGCAGTACTTGCTTTTTGGCCGCCGTTTGCTGCCGCATACAGTCGGAAAATTAGCGGAGACACCAGTGCCATACCATATTCGATGAAATGAACCGGCGCGCCAGCTTCGTTGTGCTTCATCGAACCGTCCGCCAGATTTTGCTGCACCCACTTCATGAAGTCGACCGCGAGCGCCGATGGCTCCTTGGTTCCTTTTTGTTTCAAAGCAGGTAGCTTTTCGATAGGCAGCGGAACCGGAAAAGGACGAGCAGGCGTTGCGTCAACCATGTCCTCTTGTCTCGGGGCCTGCCCCGGGTTGGTATCCTCCGCATCATTCTGATGGGCAGGACCTGTTTCAGTCTCACTTCCGGCTTCCTGCTGTCGTCGGTCTTTGTCGCGGCGTGCATTCCGTGCCTCCGCTTCGGCCGTGTCCCGTTCGTCCAAAAGATCGTCGGTGTCTGCTGTAGTCTTTTTTTTGCTGGTCCTGTTATCCCTGGTGACAAACTTAGGCGCTGGCACCTTCTTCGAGTCAACAGGTTCCGGGGAATCACCCGGCATGGGTACTGCATCACAATCTTCCAACGGGCGCTGGGATTGATGATCTCGACTGATTTTTCCTTGCGATGCGGCGGGCAACACCTCGATCGTGCCCGACATCGCTTCTGGAATTTGGGAAAGATCAATCCATACTTTTGCGACGGGAAAGCACAAAACACTGAGTTCATGACTATAGGCGATCTCGCCGGCCTGGTTTGTCCCAGTCACGACTACACGCCATATCGCTTGACCAGTCGCTGGATTGATACGGAGGTAGCCATATTCTTGCCATGCATCGAAAAGTCGATCATTTTTTGCGTCGCCCGGAAAACCGGCTTCCTCATTCTCTTCTTGGCGCAAGACAAATTCACGCACGCTGTCGGCCAACCGCTTCGCCACCAACCACACGCAGTCGTCGTACACCCAGCCCGCCGCCCCGTCACGATTGAGCGGCAGATGGCTGCCTTCCATGAACATCGAGGTCATGGCCCCCATGAGTCGTTCGATCAGGGGCACAGCCTTGGCAGAGCTGAACCTTGCGCGCGAGCCGGTGGCCAGGTTGCGGCGTGTTGATTCCTGGTCGGCTTTTTGAACAATCTCATGCAGTGCGCCCCTGCGTTCGCCGCCCAGGTATTGGTTCAACTCTTGAAGCCCTGCTGGCACGTGCGCCATCGATGCGAGCGTGGGGCCAGGAACTAACCGCTGGAGCAGCATGGCGCCAAGTTTTGCATGGGAGTCGTAGTTGCGCTCACTCTTCTTTTTGAAACCAACGAAATATTCGGTGGCTGCACAGTCGTTCAACGAGCCGGCGGCTGCTGACCAGAGCACAGGTTCGCTGGTTTTTCCACGCTTCCATTGAATTTTGAGATCCGTCATTGGCTTACCGACGTCGTGCAACAGGGCCGCGAGAAACACGGCATAGGTCCAGAAATCCCTTTGAGCGGCAATAACTTCGGCGCTGGCGCCAAGCGGTAGCAAGTAGCCGGTGCGGATAGTCAGCGCGTGCAAAACAGTTTCAAGCGTGTGAGCCAGTAGGCCGCCTGGATTGGCGTGATGGTGGGACTCGGATGCCGGCAGCAATTGGACGAACTCCGCAAAGTGCAATAAAGCCGGATGAAGATCGTGCGCAAAGATGTCTGGTGCAACGCGGGAGGCGCGGATGATTTTCTTTATAACCTCATCGCCTTCGATGCAGGAGATGAGAGCGTTCGCGGGAAGCACGTTGTACCATCCAGCTTCGGATCCGCGATAGGCTATGCGCACGTGGTTCAAAGGCGGGGCGCTGTGATGAATAGTACCGGGAATTGGGATGTTGTCCAGGGGACGCTTGTCACTGGCATCGTCTCTGTGATGCACTGGCGCTCCGCCGTCCATGTATTGGGAAATGTCCCGGAGCATTTGCGCTAATCTTCGCAGTAAAGTCTGTTTGCTGGCCCAGCGAATCTCGATGACTCCGAGCGCTGCTGCAGCACAGATTACCGTGGCGATCGCAAAGGAAATTATCCATCCTGACACAACACCCCCGAGTTGGGATACCGTCACACGAAGCTATTTACCTTGACATAATTTGCTAAAAGATGCCTTCTCACCTCGTCCAGGCTAGGATTGACCACTGAGTCTTTCCAGGCTTTCCAATTGCCATGAGGCCCCTGCAGCGCCTTAAATCGCCTGAACGTCATCTGGAGCGGGTTCCAGGTTAGTACAGGAATTGTTGAGTCAGGTGTAAACCAGGCTGCGCCATAAAGCAAGATTTGGAGGCTGCACAAATCATCTGCGAATTTCCCTCCCCGGGGGGGGCTGCCGTTCAGGCTATATCGTTGCAACAAAGACCGGACTGCTGGTAGTGGATCATCATTCGGAGCGAACACTTCGATTTCTGCATAGGAATCAAGCAAGATCAGCAGTGGGTGCATCCACGTGGCAAGGCCAGTCTCCCCCAATAATTCAGCGATCTCAAAAATTTGAATTGTTCGACTGTCCGAGACGACTGGAGCGGTACTGCGCGATCCTTGTGCGATGGGTAATCGAGGGGTAGATGGCTCGAATTGCATGTTTCACCAGTATGACGATATAGGGACACAGCGTTGACTTCATCGTGAAAGGAGACTTCGAAAGGTTCCCTTTTTAGTTGTGACGCAAACCAAAGCATGGTAACGCGTGCATGGCCGGGGAGCGCCTTCGATTTTTCCTTCTGCGCCTTGCTTTGCTCCCGCCCACGGGAGCAAAGCGTACCCGTATGTCGGGTACCGGTAAATCCCTTTGCCGCACGCTGCGGGGTTAAAGCAGCGTGCGGCACCCTTTTAGATCAGGCCCTTAACCAGTCACGCCCTTTCCCGTAATCCGTACGATGTTCCATTTGACACCTTCCCCCCCGCTTTGCCATTACAGGATAGCACCACCTTGACAACTAATAAATAGAGGTATGGCATCCCGTGGCTGTCACAACAGCACCAGATATTCGGATTTGCCTCGTCTGGAGGTTCAATCCTGGCGCTTTCCAACGAAAGGCATTGCCAGCGGAAGCGCGTATCACATTCAGCCCACCATGCCAACTATTTAATGGCACAACGTGGAACCGATTTGCCGGGGACGGTACTGGCGATATTTCCTATGCTGCGACGATCAGATACCCGCTCGGCGGCGGGGAACTTTGTAGGACTCAGCGTTTGGAGTATGGGCAGCGCTCGAAGTTTGATGCGCATGAACACACTGCAGTTACTTTCGGGAGACGTATATGCATCAGCGTCCGGGCTTGCTCAGTCCCGTTCTCATCGCACTGTTACTGACGGCCGGGAACGCGCTGTCTGATACGCCGATGGTATCGGCGGTTGCAAATGCAGAAATCTCGCTGCCAGGCAGGATGGCCGTGCGCTCCAGTGACGACGAAACGTTGGTGAATCGATATACAGCGATATCGATGCAGCCTAGTGCCGCCGACATTGATCCCATGCGTATCGTCGCTCAAGTGAATTTTCCCAGGATGAATACCAAGACAGTTGGCGAGGCAATCCGCTATCTCCTCATTCGTACTGGATATGACTTGGTCGAGGAAAGGCTGCTGGATCCACAGGTGGTTGCATTGTTCGCCAAGCGGTTGCCGGACTCACAACGAACGCTGGGACCTTACCACGTGGACACAATGCTAAGAATCTTGATAGGTCCCGCTTTTACATTGAGCACCGATCACGCCAGCAGGCGCATTTCCTTTCATCCTGCGGTCCCAACCGAGGCCGCAGTCACGGCACTAGGAACTGTCGGGGAGCGAAGCAAGCCGGATGCGTCAGTCACATCCGTTAAAGCTGCGGAGTGATTCCCATGCAGGCAACTATGGAAGAGGATATGCCATGACCCAACCGAACACTACAGCCAACACTGCAGGACCAGCGGCTCCTGTGGGCAGTTCTGTCGCTCCAGAAGCACCTGTCACAGGGCGTTGGAAAAAGCCACTGCTGTGGGCCGCCACGGCATGCTGTGGCTTAGTGGCTGTGCAACTAGCGATGAATGGGCGCGCGCCGCAAGTGCCTGCAAAGCTTCCCGATCCGGTCGCCAGTTCCCAAGTGGTGCCGGTACCCAGAAAGGCTGAGGTTAATCGTGCAAACGCGGCTACCCCAAGTGGAACAAATGTGATGCCAGCTGCGTCAGCCGTAGAAAATTCCGCCTCTGTGGATACCGTTGTGTCACCCCCAGTTGCCGAAAACGATGGTGCGCGATACCAACAGGGTAATCCGGTTGATCATGACGGCTCGAAGGAGATTCTGGACGCCTTGCAACGCAATGCCGACACGCTTGCCAACCTCGAGCAAGGAGTCGTCGAGCTGAAGGAACAGATAGCAAAACTGACTCATGTACCTAAGCGGCCGGCCAAGGCTATTTTGACTGCTGCGCCAACGCGCACAGTGCCTGCGCCTTTACGCGCGGATCCTGACTCGGCCCAATTACTATCCATCGATCTGTGGGGCGGAAAACCTTCCGTGGTGGTGGGCCGCAAACGTGGCGACGGCGCGGAGGTGACATTTTTGAACGAAGGCGAAAAGCAAGGGCGGGTAACTGTCAAGCGCGCCGATGTAGACAGTCAACGCGCAATCTTGGCGACCGACCGTGGCGATGTCGTGTTGAGCAGAGAAGAATAACCTCCGGCGAGTTGGCTATGAAAACTGCAATTTTCCCGTTGCTGTTGATCGTTGCAAATGTGGGCGCCCAACCATCGTCGAATACGACTATCGCTACGCGCTCGCAGCAGCCGACAGCGGTGGCTCAGATGGAAGCACAAGCGACCTCAATACAGGCTTCGGACCAGATCGCGCGGCAAGTTTGGGGACTCACTGCTGATGAGCTTGAGCGCGCAAAAATACTGCTTAAAGGCCCGCGTGCGAGTTTCTCCGTACCGAATCTCTCGCCGGTCGAAGCGCTGGGGATTCACGCCCGTAGCGACGCCGAACGGCGAAAGTATGCGGAAATGTTTGCCAAAGCGATGCATGAGGACACCGAACGTGTACTGGCCTGGGCAGCGGCTTACCAAGTTGCGATTCAACGCCTGTATCCAAATGAGAAGGTCATCGACTTCTCGGGCCTGCAAGCCGGCGACGTGTCCAACGGTAAAGCTGATGCTGCCAACCTACCACGTCAAACCACGCGACCGACCCGACCTACAGGTGGGGGGAGGCCATGATTACCAGGCGCAACTTCCTGGCGTTGGGCGTCGCCCCTGTCTTGGGCAGCGTATGGGCCAACGACGTAGTCGCGAAGAGCAAATCTCTCCGTCCCGCTCCGATACCACCTGGATATCTGCATGTGGCCAGGATGAAGCGTGTTCCTGCACCAGTACTGTATGCCGTTGCGTTGCAAGAGTCGCAAATGCGATTCGGAAATAACGTTCTGCCTTACCCGTGGACACTCAACATTCAAGGCATGCCGAAGCGGTTCGACAGCTATCGCGCGGCTCTCGCTGCGCTGGTCGACTGTTTGCGGGTGGGGACCTTGCTCGTCGATATCGGCCTGCTCCAAATATGCTGGTTATATCACCGCTCGAAGCTGCGCAGTCCGGCCCGGGCGCTGAACCCATATCTCAATATGGAAGTAGCCGCAGAGTTGCTGCATGATCATTTCAAGAAGTCCGGAAGCTGGTTCCGTGCGGTAGCCAATTATCATAACGCCGAACCAGCCATCGGAGTTCCTTATGCCACTTCGGTATTCCGGCATCTTGGTCAGATCCCGTCGATTGCGGGGGGCTATGATGGCTAGGATTTCTTGCGGCGTACTATTCATCTCATTCTTCACCTGTTTCGGAACCACGATTGCTGGCCCACAGGTACTGTTTGATACGGGGCGTACAGTAAGCTCCGTCCAGTACCTGGTGCACGCGCTGGACAGTTCAGAAAGCGACATTGAAACACCTCTCGTCTCTTTTCCAGTGCGCGCCGAAGGAATGTCACCGGGCAGTATTGAAGACATCAAACACGTCGTCGACATGCCCGAATGGCTCACGCGGCCTATCTTTATCGTAGGGAGCGATCCGCTCTCTTCACAATGGCTCACCGAAAACCATGCTGCACTGGTGCGCTATGGTGCTGCCGGCATTGTGGTCTCCGTGGAAGATGTTTCAACGTTCAAAGCAATGCGTCGCACCAATTCGCTGCCGATGGTGCCGCATCCAGCACCGCACCTGATGCGGCTATTGCAGGCCAATGGTATTCACCGCTATCCGTTGCTACTCCTCGAGCACGGAGACGTCCTGCAGGACTTGCGTGGCCAGGTTCCAGCTGGCCAGTACGTTGGGAGTGGACGATGACCAACCCATCGTACGTGTTGGAGCCTTTGCTCCGTCCCAAGGTCGAGTACCAAAGCGCCGCTGTGGCGGCAGCGTGTGGCATCTTGGCATTGTGCGCCCCTTGGGCATTGATGTTGCCGCCACGGCTGGGCTACGCTGCCGGCACCATCGCGCTCGGCTTTGCTGCGGTGAGATTCCAACAGGCGCGAAATATCGGGAAGTACCAATATGGCTTGAAACACTACAAGATTACTTACACGAAGTTGCACCGCATTGCGCGCAGCAAAGACATGCTGTACCTGGGTGAAGGGTTTCTGTGGACCCAGAAGCACACCCAGCGCAAACTCGACGCGAATCGCCCGGAAGCTGATCCATTCGTCAATCTGTCGCGCAAACGCCTACTGCTGGATCAAGCCATGCGACGGTACGAGCGCTGGGTGCTCTCGACCGGCGGCGGTCGAAGCTCGCCATCAATGTTCCAGAAGGTTGCGACGCTCACCAAGAGCGATGTGCCGTGGAATCCAGTACGGCCACTGATCGATCTCGGTGGTTCTCGCGTGTTACACGGTGTCGAACCGAACGAAAAGCCAGTGCTACTGCGGCAGGGGGCGCGAACGGGCCACGTCCTGGTCAAAGGGACGACTAGGGTCGGGAAGACGCGGCTGCTCGAATTGCTGGCCACTCAGGACATCCATGACTGCTATGTCGTCATTATCATCGATCCCAAAGGTGACGCCGAGCTGATGATGCGTGTGTACGCCGAAGCATCAAGGGCCCGGCGGCTCGATCACTTATACCTGTTCCATCTCGGTTATCCGGACTTTTCGGCACGCTACAATGGAATCGGCAACTTCGCCAGGATCACCGAAATCGCCACCCGAACGACAAACGGGTTGCCTTCCAGTGGAAATTCGGCCGCGTTCAAGGAATTCTCCTGGCGGTTCACCAATCTGGTAGCGCAAGCCCAAGTTGCGCTGGGCCAGGTTCCCACCTACAACGGCATACTGCGCAATATCACTGACATCGAACCGCTCTTCATAGCATATGCCAAACTGTCGCTGGATCGCGCGGAAAAAGACGGGCGGATCCATGGCTGGGAAAATGTAGTCGACAACTGCGCGACCGAGATATCGAAAAGAAAAATTCCTGTACCACGTTCGCTCCAAGACCGCCAGCCGATCCTGGCGGCAACAATTATCGTTGCCCGAAGGTTCCAACAACAAATCGAGGACCCAATTCTTGATGGTCTGTCGACTGCGGTCAGCTACGAGAAATCGTTCTTCGAAAAGATCATTGCCTCTTTAGGGCCGTTCCTGGAGAAGCTCACGACGGGCGCCATTGGCAAGTTGATCAGTCCAGACTATTTCAATATGGAGGATCCTCGACCGATCTTCGACTGGATGCAGGTGATCCGCCAGGGAGGTATTGTCTATGCTGGCCTCGATGCGCTATCCGATCCTGTCATTGCGGGCGCCGTAGGCAATTCAATGCTCGCAGATCTCGTCTCGATTGGCGGCAAAATCTACAAACATGGCATTGATCCGGACAGAACCGACGGCAGGATACTACTTCCGCAAATTTGCGGCCATTTCGATGAGGTCGAATCAATACTTGGAGACGAGTTCATCCCCATGGTGAACCGGATGGGCGGTGCTGGAATGCGCGTGACCGCCTACACTCAGACCGTCTCGGATCTGCAAGCGAAGTTGAAAGACTCTGCGAAGGCCAAACAGCTGCTGGGAAACTTCAATCACGTTATCACTTTGCGCTCCAAAGACCTCGACAGTGCCAAGTTCATCGCCGACCAGGTACCGAAGGTAGAAGTCGCCACCCTCACGCTGGTGTCAGGAGTTACCGACAAGGCTGCAGAAGGGGACGGCATCGACTTCATCTCCAACAACCAAGACCGCGTGGCGACCAAGGAAGTCCCGCTGATCGACGCCGCCGACATCATGCAGTTGCCTACCGGGCAGGCGTTTGCGCTTCTTGAGGGCAACCGCCTCTACAAGTTGCGAATCCCGTTGGCCGATCCGGCCGACGACATGCATATACCTGCCTCGTTGAAAGCAGTCTGTGAAGATATGCGTAGCCGCTATCGCACCTCAGAACAATGGTGGAAAGAAAACGACTGGTTCGCCGATGTGGATGTCACGCTTCCGATTGCAACACCTATTTTCGTGCCGACTGAGTTAGATGCCCAGATGGCGCAGGGGCAGGAGACTGTTGAACCTGAAGTGGATATGCCTGTGCTGGCATCGCTGCGCGATGTCGGTACCACCGGGGCCGCTGGCACGACTGCGTCTGGTGAAGCGCTGGATGGTGCTGATGGAGATCAGACATGACAGCCCACGCAGCGAGCGCCAGGACCACTGCCGCCACGGTGGGACCGGTCAGCAGAGGGCCAATAGGCATTGTCATCGAGATCGCCTTTGGCGGCGCGCTGGCGACGATTTTTGCTTGGGGGATAGGGGTCATGATTGCCTACGGGGGCATGCAGACCTCGTGGCTATGGGCCGACAAGGGGATCGATCACGCCCGTGGACTTGTCGAGGAGAATCTTCGTTTTATCGCCGAGTATCCACGGTCGGTCTTGATCCAAGATACCTTGGCATTCGAACATAAAGTCATCAAGGCTGTGTCCCGCCCATTCATCGCGATGGGAGCGTTGAAATATTACGAAGCCAGTTTAAAGCCGATACCAGACTCAGCCGACAGTCTCGGCAAAACCCTGGCGTTGCTCAAACGGGAACTTGCCAAGGTCTTCATGGTGGCGATGTACATCGCCATGGATACAGCGATGCGATTGTTCGTCGTCCTGTTCGCGCTGCCTTCATTCCTGCTTGCCTGCTTGCTGGGGATCGTCGATGGCCTGGTGCGCCGTGATCTACGCCGTTGGGGTGGTGGCCGCGAGTCGAGCTTTGTCTATCACCGGGCAAAAAAGGCAACGGCCTGGTCGATATCGGGTGGCTTCGGGATATACCTGGCGTGGCCTTTTGGCGGGTTCAACCCGGCGTACATGGTGCTGGTCTTTACTGTGCTGGTAGCAGCTTCGCTGTCCATGTATGTCAGCACTTTCAAAAAATACTTGTGAGGGGGAGGCGTGATGAAATTTCCATCCATTGTGCTGATAAAGAGGTTCCGATCGGCCGCATTGCTGGTCATATCGATTGCAATGACCGCCGCCCCTGTCTCGCATGCAGATGAAGACGCAGAGCGGGAGAATCTGACGAGAATCAGCTATGAACTGAGCCAGCTGCAAAGAATGATCAACGATGCTGCTAAAGAGGCGGAGTCCGGTGGCGGAGCGCGCTTCCGGTATGACTTGCTCGCGCGTGATTTGCGGCTGGTTCGCGCAGGTGTGGATGACCATTTACAACGGCCGCGCCAGCCGCAACGTGTGCAGCCGCTAGCGGGCGATTACAGAAACTAGAACGTAGATTGAGAGGGCTTCACCATGACCGCGACTATGCGCATTGCCTTTGACGCTGCATCAGGTGGTACCGCAGCAGGCGTGGCCTTGGTCATTGGCCTCGCATTGGCCGCTTTTCTCGTTGTTTGGGGAGCGAACGCCGTTCGTATGCTGCTCATCGAAGTCATGCATAGCCCCAAGTTATTTGTCCGCAATGGCTGGCTGGTGATGCGAGTCGTAACCATATTGACGGTGTTTTTCTATCTTTTGAAGTGAACGTGCTGAGCCAATAGGAGCTCAGCCACGAGTATCCGATTGGTGCTAAACGCGGTGGCGCCGATGTTTTTGATGACCGCGAAATCTTTGATGTAGATACGGGCCAGAAGCAACAGACGGTTCGACGCCTGGCGCTTAGTTGGTCCTTAACAGGGGGGTTATATGTCGTACTTGAAAAAAAAGGGGGCGGTATCAACCGATGTCCGCCCGGTCATCAGTGTGAATCGCCGTGACATCGCAGCAATGTTGTTATTGCTTGCTGCGGCGTTCGTGGCAGCGCCGGCAATGGCAGATCTCCCTGCGGCCGTACAGCCCACAGGCGGTGCTGCGGCCGGGGACTACATGCAGCTGTTGCGGCAATACTGGAAGCAGGGCATTGCCGTCTTTGTGCTGATGGTGGGCTCCTGGGCGTTTATCGAAGTCGGCGGGGGGGCCGTCGCCAAATTTGGCGAGTGGCGAAGAGGTAAGGTCGAGTTGAGCGAGCTGAAATGGTTCTTCTTCATCGGTGTACTGATGTTGGTCGCGGTGATTTACCTGCTGACGACTGCTAACGGCATCCTCTGACTTCGTTAATCGACGCGACCCTGGGCTTGATCATGGACGATATTTCCGACAGCGCACAAATGGACACTCCCCGTGTCCATGCACCATTGACCGACAGAGCAAATCGGGAACCTGCCATCTTGCGCGGACTGACGTCCTCCGAGGCACAAATGGCCATTTTTATCGTGATGCCGATTTATGCGGTGATAGGCCTGGCGGTCGCATTTGCGACGAAGATATGGGCGCTGGGGGTGCTGATCGCATCGCTGGCGCCCATGCTCACTGTGTGGACAGCAGCAGGCTGGATGGCAAAGGTGAAGCGCAACAAGCCCGACTATTATTATCAGCACCGCTTCAAACTGTGGCTCGCGGAGAACGGCCTGATCAAAAGCCGTTTCATCGATCATGACGGTTTCTGGGAGATTGGACGTGACGTGCCTTTTCCACGTCGCTCGGCGAAGGGAAATCGTTCTAATCAACCCGTCAAGAAGGTCGGAGTCTAGTCATGGCACGCTACACGGACGCCCTGGCGCAGGCCAACTGGTACATCAAGTGCCTCCTCGGGGTGGTCGCCGCATCCATTACGGTGGCGGTGATGGCCTTGTTTGGCTGGCGCAGCGCCGAGCGGGATGTAACAGTGCATATCCCGCCGGATCTGACGACGGGGGCACAGATCAAAGTAGGCCGGAAGGAGGTACCTGCCTCGAATGTGTACCTGTTCGCCTTCTATATATGGCAGCAGCTCAATCGCTGGAGCTTGAACGGGCAACAGGATTACGGCAGCCAAATCTACAAACTGCAGGCGTTCTTCACGCCAGCATGCCAGCAACAGCTGATTAGCGATATGACCACTCGTGCGGGGCAAGGTGAACTCGATCAGCGCACGCGGTCCGTTATGGAGATTCCTGGGCTGGGATATCGCGATGGCCGGGTTCTGGCTCATGCCGACGGTTCGTGGAACGTGCTAATCGACACCCAGATCATCGAATCCTCGCGCGGCGTACCTGTAAAGGATGCGTATGTGCGTTATCCGCTCCATGTGGTGCGCTATGACGTCGACCGAGAACTCAATCCATGGCAACTGGCGATCGATTGCTATTCTGCGCAAAAGAAACCGGAGCGGCTGGATCCTGACGCGGTGGCTGTGGCAATCAAGGGTAATCGTGCTGTGGTCCAGAACAGCGACGAGTATGCGAATCGCAGCTTCGCGGAAGGTGGCGTGCCGCAAACGCAGGGGGCGACGACAGGCCCGACTTCGCCACCCTCCGGCACTTCCGGTGGGCAGCGTAAGCCGGCTCCTCAGGATCTGACGCCGGCGACATTGCCGCGCGTGCCCCGCTAATCGAAGGAGAGAATGGCATGAACGGTCGACTTTTTTCAACGATTGGGGTGCTGCTGGTGTCCCAACTATCCGCGGCCGATTTGGTACATGCGCAGTCCGCAACGGGCATTCCCCCTACGTTGGAGTTGGGAGAAGTGCGCACGCAACCGGTGGAACCTAATGCTGCAATAAATGCCTCTTCTAGCCAGGTCGTAAGGTCCAGCGGCAGCGACCTGGCGTCAGAATCGCGCCCAAGTATTCCGGGGCCAGAGAAGCGTGCCGGTGCAAACTCCAATCCTGCCCCCCGCAAAGCAAAGGAGGCTCGACAACGTCAAGTGCCAGAGCGTAGCGTCAACGCAAAGCCAGAGCGCATCGAATTCAAGCGTCATCCGTTGAAGATATCGTTGGGAAATACCGAAAGGCTGGTCACGTTCCCGAATCCCGTGGCGGTGTCGCTGCCATCCGGTGCGGAAGCTGACGTTGATATGCAAATTATCGGGCGGACTGCGTACTTTACGATGTTGGCACCACGCAGCGCGCCCATCCGGGTGCTGGTGGATGATCTTGTCACCGGACAAACAATTCCTATGGATTTGCTGGGTGTGGGTGCTGTCGACGGGCTCAGCTCGGAAGTCGAGGTCCATTATGAGGACCAGCTGCCGGCAGACCAGCAGCAGGTGGATCGCGCGGAAGAGCAATCACCTGTACTCGATATGGTTCAACTGACGCGGTATGCGGCGCAGACTGTGTATGCGCCCCGGCGTCTCAAACCCTTGTCGGACGGCGTACGCAGCATACCGATGGACAGCAAAAGCATCGAAGGACTGTTTCGGGGTGTGCGCACCAGAAGTCGCCCGATCGGGCAATGGCGCTCGGGTGATCTATATGTCACCGCCGTTCAGGTAGTCAACTTGGAGGGCCGTTCCGTCTCGTTGGACCTCGAGCAGATCAGGGGCCGCTGGATCGCTGCGGCCTTGCAGCATCATCACGTCCTGGCATCAGGATCCGATTATGACAGCACCACGCTGTACCTGGTCTGTGGCCAGTCGTTCCATTCATGCAGATGAGGTGATACTGTGCCAGCGATAACCCAGAACAAGCTCACACCGATCTTCAGCGTATGCGCGGTGCTGATCGTGGCATACGTCCTGTTTGCCCGATATGGTGGTGGACAAACAGCACCTGTCAAAGCAGCGGATCCGCTACCGGTGGTGCCCGTGGCACCTGGTGATGAGGCGCCCGCGCGTTCGGGTGGGCTATTTGGCGTGGGGGCGCTGTCAGCGGCACCACGCCGTGCGGATGCGGATAGCCCCAGCGAAACCCTGAAGACTGTTACAGCAAGCAACAACGATCTGCGCGACAAGGTGCAAAAGGTCATTGAAGCGAACGATCTGTTGAAGCAGGAAAACGCAAGGCTACAGAACAGCCAGGCTACTATTGTTGCGCAGGTGACAGAGCGGGTCTTGGCCGACCAGCGATTGCACCCTAATGCGGTGCCGGAATCGGGGGATACCGAGCAAACAGGACAATCGAAGGCAGGGAAGCAATCGCCAACGGCGCTAGGCGGCATTGTGGACGCCGCCACTGGCGGCTATTCGACGATGGTGAACTCGCTGGGTACAGCCAATCCCAAGGGCATCCCAAACGGCCTGGGCTACGATGATTCCCGCACGGCGGACGTAAGTACTGCCTCCAACGGTAGAGCCATTACTACTTACACCAGGCACCTACCAGTAGGCTATAAGGAAGCGAAGGCGGGTGACGGTACGGTCGCTATCATGGATTCGGTGGGGCGCCCAGTGCGCCAGGCGGTATCAACTCAGGCGGCCGTCGACCCCGGTGCAGGCACAGGTCGGGCTGCCTCCAGCAATCAAGAGAAGCATACGCCGCGTCCCTTTTACACCATCCCCGAAAATGCCACCATGACCAAGGCGACGCTCATGACCGCACTGGTGGGACGTGTGCCGATCGACGGAAAGGTACATGACCCCATGCAATTCAAACTCCTGATCGGAAGGGATAATTTGGCCGCCAATGGTCATCATGTGCCGGATGCGGTGGCTGGCATCGTGATGTCGGGTATCGCGATTGGCGATATGGCGTTGAGCTGCTCGGAAGGGCTGATCCAGTCTCTCACCTTTGTGTTCGATGACGGCACTGTTAAAACTGTGTCGATGAAAAGAGATGGGGCAACTCCAACTCTTGGAGGGTCGGGTGGCGGTCAGGCAACTCAGTCGGTCACGCAATCGAACAAGTTGGCGTGGATATCCGATGAATATGGCAACCCCTGTGTCAACGGAAAATTTGTTACCAATGCCCCGTCCTATCTTGCCGACATGGTAACGATGAAGACGCTGAGCATTGCCGCCCAGGCGACTGCATTGGCGCAGACCACGACGGCGGAAAATCCGTTTGGATCAAGCACGGCAGTGACGGGAAACAAAGGCACTTATGTACTTGGCCAGGCAGCCGGTTCCGGTATCAATGAAGTGAGCAACTGGATCATGCGGAGGCTGAACAATTCGTTCGACGCGGTGGTGACGCCGGCTGGTGGCCGCCTGGTGGTGCACTTCGAGCAGGAGATAGCGATCGATAAGGCGCCGGATGGGCGCAAGCTTGATTACGGTAACAGCGAGGCGCCCGCCGGCGCCCTTCAATTGTTAGATTGACCGGGAGGGTCCACCATGAAGCTCACTTCTATTCTGGCCTTGCCGGCTATCGCGGGACTTGTGTCGCTGCAGGGCTGTTCGGTATCTGGCCCGCGAGAGAGCCCGTTGCAGAAAAACGGACCCAGAATGATCGACATCTATGAGCGGCACATCGAGGAGAATGGGGGCAATGCCCCATCTGGCCAGTCCGAATTGCCACGCCGTCCGTATGACGAACCTGCGCGCTCAACTGGTTCCAGCGACGTCCTGGGCAGTGCAATGAACAGCCGCTTTGCCCGACTGCCGAACCCGGATCTCGAGATGTACGTGTATCCGCATCTCGCAAAAGGGAAATACCCTATTCCCGGGTATGTAACGGTCTTTCCGATGTTCGAGTCTGTCCAGTATGCCTTGCCTGGGGAAGTAGCGCCCATTGCGCCTGCGGCGTCACGCCCACTGGGCGGCACCGCTCCTGAAGGGCAGATTCCAGGCTCACACTGAGGTTGATCGGTTTTTTCGGGAGGCTTTATGTTTGGACGGCGAGAAGCGAAGGCTACCTGTGGGGTGGCGGACCACACGGATGTGCGGAACGGGAGTGCGCAGGACGGCGCCGGGGAACAGCTCCTGACGACCGCGAAGCGCAGGCATATGGCAAACCGATCGCCCTCATTTACAGAACTGTTGCCATGGCGCGACTACGAACCATCGACACAAGTGTTCGAATTGAACGACGGCGTAAGCGTAGGTGCGCTTTTCGAACTGACCCCGATACCGACCGAGGCGCAAGCTGAGACGATGCTCAAGGAGTATTGCCGCAAGGTCCAGGCTGCATTGCAAACCCTGCCGGAATCCGGGACGCCAGACTGGATCGTTCAATTCTTCGTCAACGACGACCGCAATATTGAGCAACTCAAGGACGACCTGGTAGCATATATTGATGAGGTTCATGCGGCCAACCCCGATCGTGGGAAGGCTATTAAAAACTCCAAGCTGACCCAGGCCGTGCTGCATGAGTATGCCCTGCACGTTGCCAACGTCTCCCAGGATGGCGGCTTGTTCGAGGACACCCAGGTATCCGGCCATAGCTGGCGTGGCCAGATCAGGCGGGTGAGGTGCTGCCTATACCGAGTCTACCCGACGGGCTATATGGCTGTTCCTGGCGTCGAGTCGCCGTCCGATGTGCTCAACCGAGCAGCCGACAGTCTCGTAGCCAACCTCGAGGAGGCTGGCGCGCGGATCCGTCGATGCGGGGGAATCGATCTGTATGAGTGGCTGCTTCCGTTTTTTAACCGCAGCGGCAGATATGGCACGACTGCCGAACTATTGAGGGCATTTCCCTATCCCGGCGACGCGCCATCCCAAGCTGACGGTGAAGCGCCAGTCTTCGGACGCGACTTCGCAACCTTTCTCAATCTTAGCTTGCCTGAATCGGACCCGGTTTGGGGGGGCTTCAAGTTCGACGGCGTGTTGATGAAGGCACTCACGCTGCAGCAGATCACCTCCAATCCCGAGGTGGGCCACCTGACGGCCGAAAGGAAGCACGCAAAGCATCTGTTCGCCCGCTTTGACCGGATGCCCGAGAATGCCATGTTGTCGATGACGATCGTGGTGACTCCACAGGACGTGGTTCGAGACCAGGTGGAACGGATCCGAGATCGCTCTAAAGCCAAGAGTCCCGATGCCGAAAAGACGTCGGATGAATGCAAACAAATTCTACGGCACATGCAAACGGGTGACTGGCTTTTGCCCACCTTTACGGTGCTGTACCTATCAGGTACCAGCGAGAAAGCGCTACGCAAGGATATTGCAGCAGTCAACGCCCGGATGGGGACCTCGGGTTTTCGCTTCATCGAACCGGCACATGACTTGACTTCACTCGATGCCTTTGTGCGGGGCTTGCCTATGTGCTTTGACCCGCAATTCGACGCGAAGAACATGAAGCGTACACGGTACCTCTTTGCATCGCAGATCGCGGCCATGTTGCCGGTGTATGGACGGCAAAGGGGGACCGGCCATCCCGGCTTTCCTTTCTGGAATCGGGGGGGCGAACCTCTATGGATAGACCCGCTGAATCCACGAGACCGGAAAAAAAATGCTCACATGCTCACCCTGGGGCCGACGGGCGCCGGGAAATCAGCCACGTTGAATTTTCTTGCACTGTTCCAAATGGCTATCCACCGACCACGGCTCACTATCGCGGATGCGGGAAAATCATTCCAGTTGCTCAAGGATTACTTTGCATCGATGGGCTTGACCACGCACTCCGTCGAGCTCACGCCCAATAACGATGTTTCGCTTCCACCGTTTGCCATGGGCGCCAAACTGGTCAGGGATCCCGAAACCATCGCGGCGTACGCCGCCGCGAGGACATCGGCGCATGTCGCCAAGCAGCTCGAAGAAAAGATCGAACAAAGCTTGATGGAAGGCGCGCTGGACCCGGGTGAGGATGCTGCCGGGCGCGACTCCATGGACCAGGATGACGAGAAGCGCGATTTTCTCGGAGAGATGACCATCGCCGCGATCATGATGATCACCGGCGGCGAGCAGAAGGAGGTCGAGCGCATGACGCGTGCAGACCGATACGTGGTGAGCCGCGCGATCATCACCGCCTCGATTGAGGCACAGAAGGGCGGTAAACCGCATCCTCTCACGCAAGATGTGGCCAAGGCGCTCATGGACATGAACCAGGATGGGACGCTGCCGCACGAGCGCCGCGAGCGTGCTTACCACATGGGCGAGTCGATGATGGTCTACACGATGGACCTGAGAGGCAAGCTCTTCAATAGATACGGCCAACAATGGCCGGATGCTGACGTTACCCTGGTGGAACTAGGCACGCTGGTCAAGGACGGATACGAAGACGCACTGGCTGTCGCTTACACGGGCCTGCTCGACCACGTGCACGCCAACGGCGAGGCCCATCAGCATGAGGGGCGGCCCCATATTTTCCTGACAGACGAAGGCCATCTGATCACTACAAATCCGCTGCTGGGGCCGAAAATTGTGAAGGGTACCAAGATGTGGCGAAAGCTGGACCTTTGGTTTTGGCTCGCCACGCAAGATATGAAGGACTTCCCGGAATCGATGAGCCGGGTGTTGAACATGTGCGAATTCTGGTTGCTCTTGACCATGGAAGCGGAGGAAGTGAAGCAAGTATCGCGGTTCAAGTCGCTCACTGAAGAGGAGCGGCTGTTGATGCTGTCGACGCGCAAGGAGCCGCCCAAGTACACCGAAGGAGTCTTGCTCAGTAGTACTCATAAGGCGCTGTTTCGGAACGTTCCGCCGCCCTTGGCTATAGCACTGGCGATGACGGAAGGGCACGAGAAAGCGTGGCGCCAGCGGATTATGAATGAATTTGGGATCACGGAAATGGAGGCGGCAATACGCATCGCGCGTGAGCTTGCCGTACGTGCAACATGAGCATGTCGCGCGGCGATACGTAAAGGACGACAAAATGGACAGGAACAGGTCTGATCTGTGGACCGGCATTGGCAGCGCAATCGTGCGAACCGAGGGACACTCCCCGATTGTTATCGTGGAGCGGGATGAGTCGAGGTTCAGGGCGGCATTGGCGGCACATTTCATCGGCAAGGCGCTGGCCGATCACGATACCCGGCGCGCCTGTCAGTCCTACGTGAGCATGTTTGGGCACCCGCATCTCCCAGCCGCCATTGTCAGCGGTGGTAGGCGAAGTTCGTTAGCCGATCTGGCCAGCGTTCCGCTTGGAGCGCTGTACGGGGTAGAGCTGATCGCCATCGATGGGCCGGAGAGTATGTTGGTCACCATGCCGACGAGGCTTAAACGCTTCATCAACTGCTGTGCGCAGCGGGCGGACGCGGTAGTGGTACTGACTGAAAGTGCAAAGCGTCTTGTCGAAGCCGGGATCGATGGCACGCTGATGATTGTTGGGGCAAGTACCGATCAGAGACTCCTTTCCCGGTCACAAAATAGCAGTGGAGTGGAGTCGGAGATCCAGATGGCAGCGCTTATACGGCTATGCCATAAGCGGAAAGGGGACAGAGATGATGACCAATAGTCTGATAGCGGTTCTATTTGCAGCTGCGACCAGTACGCTGGTGGTGCCAGGAACTCAACTCACGAACACGCAGCCCGCGAATGTGGCGATCGAGGGCCCGTCGATTGGCACGGGTAGCGTTCGCCCAGTAGAAACCGTGGAAGTTTTTTCGAACTCGGCAATCTATCTCACCAATATCCGCGACGCGCGCGTGTTTGTTCTGGACGCGATGGAAGTGCTCGACAGCGAGCTTTCCGCCGGATTGCCAGCGAACGAGCCCGAGGCGCTGGCCATTTTGCGCCAGCGCCTGCATGCCCTCGGTGCCACGGCGCTTGCCCGCCGAACCAAGCCGGCGGCAGAGGGGATCGTTCAAGCCGCACGGTACGGTGTTGACCGCATTCCCGCGGTCGTTATCAATGGCGAGGCGGTGATCTATGGGGTGACCGATATCGATGTGGCGCGATCAATATTTCAGCGTAGTCATCTGCAATAGTTTGATGGGGGGAGCAAGTGAATACTCTACTACCGGTATTGCTGACGGCTTTAGCGCTGCCCGGGACGGTGGCCTGGGCGCAAACCAATACCGCGGAAATCGTGGCTAATACCCTGAAAGCGGTGCCCGCGTGCAGTAACTACAGGGTGGCGGGCGCGTGCTTTTGGCTAAAGTGTGAAGCATTTCCACCGCATTGCCGCGTGATCAGCAATGTGAGAATCTCCCATTTTTCCCCCGAGGTCGTTGTCAGCACCTGGCATGATGGGGCTAGCCATCCCTGGGCCGACTATGGGCGCGTCGTCACCAAAACGGTAGGCGGCGCCGCGTCCGGCCTCGTTGGTATGGCAATTGATTCTGCAGGCACTAGATTTGCGGGTGAGCGAACAGATCGCAATATCCTCTATAGAGATACCGATGCCATCGGCAATCCTGCATCGTTGGTCAGCCTGGGCGCATCGGCAAGCCCGGACAGTGCCGGCCGTGCAGTGCCAGCAATACCCGGCGTGGACGAGTTGAGAAAGTTTTTGCGGAGTCCACCTCCCTTAAGCAATCGCGGTGATGTCGGTACCGCGACAGCATTGGCGGATATCGCGGCCCTTCGGCACGGCGCGGACATTTACACACGCGGTGCTGCGGCAGTGGCGCAGGTACGTCAAACATTGGCATCTGGCGCTTCGACTGCCACCGCTCCTGCCGGCGGCTTTGTGCGTGCTGCAGGGTTTGCTGCACCTGCCGCCGCAAGCGGTTTGATGTGCCCGTCAACGTCAAAAGGTCTGATGGTGCACTTCCATTCCTATCTTGATGCGTTGGTTTGGCGCGGCATCGTGCCGGCCGAGCTGTTGTATCCGCAGACATATCTGCCCGGGGTGCAAGAAGTTGGCATCTCGGGGCTCAACACATGGGGGAGCCTGTATCCCAGGGTGGGTTCGGTGACGCAGCAAGTACCAATGAAGGGTGCCGCGGTACTTGCTCAACGGGTGGCAAACATCATTTCGCAATCGGCACAACCGCATGTTTATGCGGCGCTCTCTCCGGACTCGGGCTACCGGTACTTCGGACTTGGGCCGGTGCTTCCCAATGATTCCAAAAACTCGAAGTGGCAGCGCCTGTATCCGCATTCTTCCGCGACGTGCGAAGTGTTCGGCAGCAATGACACTATGTCGCTGACCACTTGGGGCGATGGTCAAAGTTCGCCCGAAGAGGCCTATAGCTGGAATCTGTGGCGGCGCCTGGAGTGCTGCAAGGTAGAAGGCGCCTTTATCGGATCAATCGCATTTTGAAGAGGGGGAGGCAATGAACTCATTTTGCCAATATCGCATGTTCATCGTGGTGGTTGCTGCATGTGCAGGGTCAACACCTGCGATGGCTCAAACGCAGGATGTACCAAGATCGCAGTCCCAGCTTTATTACCGCATCGGTGGCAGTGCGCCTGCCGGTAAATCGCCGAATCCGAACGCCCTAGCCGTCAAGATGGGATTTGGCCTCAAGCTCAACGCCAACTACACCTGCGGCAAGTTCGATGTCGGACTTAGTTGGGCCAATCTGATGAACGGATTCAGTAGCCTCGGTACCCAAATCACGGGTGCTGTCAAAGCTGGGATCAGCGCCCTTCCGCTGTACCTTCTACAGCGCGCTCAACCGGGCTTGTATGAGCTTTTTCAGACGTATGCCAAAAAGGCCGAGATCAGCGTGAATGCGGCGCTAGACAGCTGCGAACAGATGGAAGCGCAGATCAAGCAGGGGAAGGATCCCTATGCGAAGTGGGTAGGCCTGGCCAAGGGCGAGGGTTGGAGCGGGGAAGCCGGCACGAATGGGGATGTTGTATCTGCGAAAAGCAAAGTCGAAGCGGACAACGGCCGAAAGGGGGTCACTTGGATCGGCAATAAGGTTGCTGGCGGCTTTACGCAACCGGCTATTCGTCCCGTGAACGATATCGTTATCGCTGGCTACAACCTGACGATGATGCAGCCTGTCACCGCCTCCAATACGGCGAACTACTCGACAGGCGGCACGCCACTGGGGAAGGCATTTCCACGCCCGCAGGACGCTGCGGATTTCGCCGTTTCTGTGCTTGGTGACCATTTGATCGCCACGTGCGACGAACCGTCCTGTGCCCAAAAAGGTGTTTTTACGGCAATCGGCCTGCAACCGAAATATGACGCCGAGATCCCGACCGCGCTTAACCAGGTGAAGCTTGCAATCAGTAGCAGTAGCCCAACGTATGCGGCCCTGGCTGCATCTGGCGCGCCTGATGTCTCGATCACAACGGATGTAGTGCGCGCGATTCGTGAGCTTCCGGCCGATATGCAGGCGATTAGTTCCGAACGCATCGCCAAGGAGATAGCACTTGCCCGTACTATCGAAAAGGCACTGGCAGTGCGCGCGGTGCTGATATCGGGAATGAGCCTGCCAGAGGTGCAAAAGCATGAGCCGGCCGTGGCGATTGCGAAGGAGAAGGTTGATCAGTTGACCCAGTTCATCCAGGACCTGTTGTTCGAGAGCCGTGTTCGACGAGAGATGGTCTCGGACACTGCCGGCTCCTTGCTGCAGGCGTATCAGGGACGGCGGGCCATAGCGGCGCCTTTACCGACCCAGCAACCGGCGGATAAAAACATCATGAGCAACGGTCGAGTGAAGTGAGGCTGAGATGTCCGACGATACCCAATTTATTAAATATTCCCGCTCACTGTTGAGGATACCGTCGTCCCGCAGCGTGCCGAGTGCGATGGGAATGCTGCTGCTGACTATGCTGGCCATGGTAGTGTTTGGTGGATTTTGCCTGGTTCTGGTATGGCTAGCAGACGAAGTCTGGACGCTCTTCAAACTCTTCGCCCTCATGAGTAGCGGGCAGGTGAAGTGGTGAGGCTGAAATGTCCGACAAGATCCACTCCATTAAAGCTGCACAGCCCCGGCCGAAAAAATCGCTATTTCGCAGCTTTCTGCGCACTACGGGCATGTTGCTTGTGACCATGCTGGCCATGGCAGTGCTGGTTATATTGGCTGTGCTTCTCATGCTGGTATCAGACGAGGCCCGCTCGTTGTTCCAGTTCATAGCTCGTTACCGCATAGCTGCCTACTGTATGCATCTGGTTGTCACGGTATGCCTATGGCTGGCATGGGCGAAGATCGTTGCGTGGTTGGTGAAGCGCAGCTTGGTGCCGGAATCCGCGCGCCAGGTCCTGATCGAACGCAAGGGTAGGTGGTTTGCCGCGCTGGTGACGCTTCAACTCATTTTGCTGGCATCTGCGTTTGGCCAGATTGCGTAGCGGAGGAAATATGGGTGTCGATAGTTACCTTGAGTTGTACACCACGCTCTACGGCTGGTTCTTCAGCGGCGTAATCTGGAGCGTCCTGTCGGCAAGCGGGATCATCTACATCCCGTTTCTTGTGACAATTGTGCAAGTCTGGCGCGAGGGGCACGAGATGGACGACGATGCGCAAGGCACGGCCTGGATGATCAGACGGATGGAAGTCGAGTTGTTTTCGGCGATTATCGTGTTTGCACTTTGTCTCGTTCCCTCGTCCATTACATCGCTGTCGAGCATGAAACTGTATTACGCACCCACGGCCACTTCGCTTGAGCCGGCCCCGTCAAAGGCCACGCCCACTGCATCGGACAGCAGCTACAGCCGCCCCGAGGTATTCGGCAACACTGTGCCAGGCATTTCGGCAATTCCTCCGTGGTGGTATACGGTGCTCGGTATCAGTAGCGGTATTAACGCCGCCACGCGCGCCGGAATCCAGGGGGGCATTCGGGATTTCCGCCAGCTGCAGGATCTGGCCCACATCGCCACTGTCCAGGATCCCCAACTTCGCTCCGCAGTGCAACGTTTTTATAGTGAGTGCTTTGTGCCGGCCAGATCCCGATTCCTGACCGCCGGAACCCCGTCGGCCGTCGCAGCTGCGCAGATCGCGAAGTACGGGCAGGCGGATACTGACTGGATCGGAAGTCACGCGTTTCGTGATGATCCCATGTTGTATGCCGATTTGTATGCAAGAAGCGAAGTGGCCAGCTTCCCATTTAATCCTTCTCGCGATGTGGATGTCAATACATCCGCAGGTAGCCCGGCTTTGGGACGGCCGAGTTGCAAGGAATGGTGGGAGGCAAGTACTCACGGACTGCGGGACCAGTTGAGTTCGACTATTGGCGGACTTCAGGGGCTGGGTGCGGCGGTTCGGTCCCTGACGCCTGGTATCTCGGAAGAAGATCACAGGGACTGGGAGGCTCGGCTGGCGTACCAGAAGACCGCGCCTACATACGTCGACAGCGAATCGATGACAAACGGCATCGGCGGCGAGGCGGGGGGAATCGGATGGCTTATGCATCTGCCAGCGAACATCGCTGGCGCGGCCGGTACCGGCTGGCAGGCGTTCCAGGCGTCGGCATCGATGAAGCCGTTGATCTATTTCATGACAATTGCGCAGCCGCTTATTCTGATGGCGATGTACATTTTTCTGCCCATCATCCTGGTGTTCAGCAGGTACAACCTAGCCGTCATGTTTATCGGCGCCATTGGCATTTTCTCAGTGAAGTTCTGGACAGTGATGTGGTACGTCGCCCGGTGGATGGATGACAATCTCATCGCTTCGATGTATCCCGGTATGAGCGGCAACGCGTTGCTGGAGTTTGCACTCGACAATCCCACGACCGAAAACACCTACAAGCGCATTGTGCTCAACATGGCACTGATGCTGATGTTCATCGGCCTGCCAATTCTTTTCAGCGGCATGATGGCGTGGATAGGCATCAACGTCGGCCATGGGGTGCAACGGATGCTTGGCGATGCCGTGACAGCCGGACGGGACTCTGGACGATCAGGAGCCAACATCGCGGCAGGTGCGGCAAAAAGGTTCACAAAATGAATCCTACTTCATTTCGTCCGGGCGCCCTTCCCAGCTATAGCCATCGTTGTCCCACGAATAACGCCGCTCACGCGCCTCCCTTTGCGGGCGCTCAGCGTTGTCCGCCGCACAGAGCGCCAGTAGCTGAATCAGAATCCTGCCGGCCCAAACCAGCGCGAGCACCAAAGTGCCTGCGAACCAAAATAGTAGTCGAGAAATTTTCTTCGTTTTCATCACGATGCACCTCCCTCGTTCTCAAGCATACATCTTCCGTCGAGGATGTAAACCCGAGGTTGATAACTCACGTGGAGCCAACATGGACGACCAGACCGAACCTGTTGTGATCGAACCACCCTTCGCTAGCGCCCCAGCGATGCAGCCGGAGAGCGCTCCTATTTGGAAAGCAACAGAGGGACAGATTGTCAACGCCAGATGGATATTCTTTTCACTGATCGGATTCTGGCTTCTGCTTCCAGTACTGTGGATGGCATGGCGAATGATTCGGACGGCCTGCCATACCTGCTCGCTGACCACTCAACGCATCAGGGAGCGTTCTGGTGTACTAGCTGTGATGTTTCAATAGGTTGTTGTGGTTCATTCGGATTGGATTTGAGACACTGGAAATCGCCAAACCCCCAGTTCTCAAGGAAACCAACCGAATGAACATCCATAAGAATGCCCGATTAACGCTGAT
>NZ_LOCQ01000037.1 GCF_001677885.1 Janthinobacterium psychrotolerans
CCAGAGCAAGCTCCGTGCTGCCGTTCGACTTGCATGTGTAAGGCATGCCGCCAGCGTTCAATCTGAGCCAGGATCAAACTCTTCAGTTTAATCTCTGTTACTTTGCCATTTTATTGGCACCGTCATTGCTGACGGGTCGCTCACTCAAAAAACTGACAGGCTACTTCCGAAGAAGTATCCTATTTCATTATTTCTTGTGAACATTTGATATTTTAAGTTTTACGTCGATCCGAAGATCAACGCTGCACTTCATCAAATGCCCACACTTATCGACTGTTAATTGTTAAAGAACGGTATTCGGTACTGCGATTCGCGCTATCGACAAAGCGTTGTGTTTGTCAGCTGCGAAGAAGGAAGAGTATGAAGCTTTTTCAGCATTTCGTCAACCTTCTTTTCTGCCCTCGTTTCACTCTGCAACACCTTGTTTTGTGTGCGTCGTTTTGCGAGGAGGCGAACTATAGCAAAGCGGCATGCCCGGCGCAAGGCTTTGGGCGGGTATTTTTGCTCAACTGATACAATTTCGGCCCTTTCGCGCAACGCGCGCTTATCCATATAGAAAAATCACATGAATCAACAAGCGAAACGGGCGGGTTTCAGCTCCGGCTTCGGCGTGCTGGCCGCCACCCTCGGTTCCGCCGTCGGTCTCGGCAATATCTGGAAGTTCCCTTACATGACGGGCGCCAATGGCGGCGCCGGCTTCCTGCTGATCTATCTGCTGGCTACCTTGCTGGTCGGCCTGCCCGTGATGATTGCGGAAATTACCCTGGGCCGGCGCGCCAAGGTCAATCCCATCTCGACCATGGCGCAACTGGCGCCCAAGGGCCGGCCCTGGTGGCTGGTCGGCGTGATCGGCCTGGTCGCCGCCTTTCTGATCGTGGCGTTTTACTCGGAAGTGGTGGGCTGGGTGTTTGCCTATATCGTCAAGGCCATCGACGGCTCCATCCTCAGCAGTGACAAACGCGTGACGCAAGCCGCATTTGCCTCGCTGATCGGCAACCCGCTGCAGGCACTGCTGTGGCAATGGGGTGTGCTGCTGTTTATCGGCGGCATATTGATGCTGGGCGTGACCAAGGGCATCGAAGCGATCGCCAAGAAGCTGATGCCGCTGCTGTTCCTGCTGCTGTTGCTGCTGTGTGCGGTAAGCCTGTCGCTGGACAAGGCCAGCGAGGGCCTGGCCTTTTTGTTCCGCCCGGATTTCTCGAAACTGTCCGCCGCCGTGGTGCTGACGGCCATGGGCCTGGCCTTCTTCAAATTGTCGGTCGGCATGGGCACCATGATGACCTACGGCAGTTATTTTCGCGATGACCAGGATATTCCACTGACCACTTTGCGCGTGATGGCGGCGGACCTGGGCGTGTCCATGCTCGCTGGCATCGCCATCTTCCCGGCCGTATTTACCTTCGGCTTTGCACCGAGCGCAGGGCCGTCGCTGGTCTTTATCACCATCCCGGCCGTGTTCTCGCAAATTCCAATGGGCCAGGCGCTGATGGTGGTGTTCTTTATTCTGGCGGCCGTGGCCGCTACCGGGGCAATGCTGTCGCTGATGGAAGTGCCGGTGGTGATCTTTCATGAGCGGCTGGGCTGGAGCCGGCGCAAGGCGACCCTGGTCACCATGCTGTCGCTGGCCGCGCTCGGCTCCGTATGCGCGCTCAGCAACAGTACTCTGGCCGGCTTCAAGCTGTTCGACCTGAACATGTTCGAACTGTTCGACTTCGTGTCGTCGAATATTTTCCTGCCAGTAGGTGGTATTGCCATCGCCCTGTTTGCCGGCTGGGCCTGGGGCAAGGACAATTTCAGACAGGCGGTCAGCAACCAGGGCCGCTTGCAAAACGCCGCGCTGGCCAATGTGCTGCTGTTCCTGCTGCGCTATGTGACGCCGGCGCTCATTTTGCTGGTCATGCTGAAGGGCTTGAACGCCTTCTGATCACAGCACCCGGGTGTAGTGCTGGCGCACCAACACCCGGTCGCCGCAGTCGAAATGCCACCATTCGCTGTTGATGCCAAAGAAGCCCGCCTGGAACATGGCGCCGCGCAACAGGCGACGGTTCTCCACCTGCTGTTCGGTGATCTCTCCCCTTTCCAGCATGATCAATTCCAGCGCCGGGTGCGAGCGTTCGCTCAGGTCGTCAAACCCTGTGCCCATGTCAAGTTCCGCTCCCTCCGGCCCGACGATGGTGATATCGAGGGCCATGCCGAACGAGTGGATCGAGCCGCGCGACGGTTCGGCGATATAGCCCAGCAATTCCGTTCCCTGCAAGGCATCCCACAGTTGCTGCTGCACCCGCTGCGGACGCAGGGCGTCGAGCACCAGCAGATGATGATCGGGCTTGTGCCGTGCCAGCCAGGCCACGGCGCTTTCCAGGGCGGCCGCCGCATCGCGGTGCAGCCAGGCGCAATCGATGGGGCTGTAGAGATCACGTCCCACGAAATTGGCGGGCGTGGCATAGCGCAAGTCGACGGCAATGCCGGCGATGCTGCTCAAGTGGCGAAATTGCGGATCGCTGGCGACCGCTTCCAGTTGCAGGCTTGCACCAGCCATTACATTGCTCTTTCCAGGCAGTTGCGCGCCGCCACGCCGATGCTGTCGGCCAGGCGGCGCGCGCCATGCGACAACGGCGAATGGCTGGCCGTCAATAAATACAGTTGAATCGGCACCACCGGCGCCCATGGCCGGCGCTGCAGCAGCTCCGGCGAGCCGGACGCCGCCGTGAAAGGATCGACCACGGCCATGCCAGCGCCCGCTTCCACCAGCGAACGGGCGATCTGGTAGGTTTGCACAACGGTGGAAAACACGGGGTGGATATCCTGCGCTTCGCAGCCGGCGATCACCAGTTCACCCAGCGGATCATTGTCGGCATGGCCGATCAGCTCGCCCGTGAGTCCATGCGCGCTCAAGGGCGTGCCGCAATCGGCGGCGCGCCAGGTACCGGCGGGCGCGATCACCGTCATTACGCCCTGGGCGATCGGTTCGGCCACGATGCCGGGATGGCGCGGGTCCTGCAGCGACAGCGCCAGGTCCGCTTCACCGAGGCGCAGGGTGTTGACGATCTCGCTGGTATGGTGGGTTGCCAGCTGGCAGCGCGTATGGGGAAAGTCGCGGCGCCAGGCCGTCATGGCAAATGGCAGGACGCTGATGGCAATCGTCGGCGTCGACACCAGGCGGATGGTTTCCACCGCATGGCCTTTCAAGCTGGCCGCCAGGCGGCGGATACCGAGCAAATCGCGGTTGAGTTTTTCCGTTTCGACAAACAGGCGGTGCGCTTCGGGCTTGGGGTAGAGCTTGCCGCGCACGCGCTCGAACAGCGGCATGCCCAGTTGCAGCTCACAATGTTGCAGCACCTTGGTGACGGCCGGCTGCGAAATATGCAGCACTTGCGCCGCACCGCTGATGGTGCCAACCTGCATGATGGCGTGAAAGACTTCGATATGGCGCAGCCGCATGACTTGTTCCTAGGCTTTTTATATTTGACCGTTGAGGCCGCAAAGGTTCAGCTCAATGGAAAAAGTCATGGGCTGGAATGGCATGCTACCTGCTTGCAAGAGGAGCTGCGGCAGGGACGACCGGCAGCGGCGTCGTCAGCACTTGCAGCAAGGCCGCCGTTTCGGCATCCGCCGTGCCATCGAACAAGGTGTTGCGGTATTTCATCTGGAAGGCGATCAGCACGTTTCTGGTCTCTTCATCGAACACGCCGGTCTGCGGCGTGGCGTAGCCATGCTCGGCCAGTTTCTTCTGGAACCAGACGGCGTCCGGCAGCGATTGCTCGTACATCAGGCGCTGCGCGGCGACGCGCGTGGCGTCCGGCCAGACGATCAGGCCCGCATCGGCCAGCTGCTTCCATGGGAACAACGGACCCGGGTCCTGCTTGCGCTGCGGCGCGATTTCATTGTGGCCCAGGATGTTTTCCGGCGCAATATTGTAGCGGGCCTGAATGTCTTTCAAGAGCGGAATCAGCTGATCGATCTGTGCCTGCGGGAACGGATACCAGATGCGCCCTTGCGGCGATTCGGTAAAGCCCGGGTTGACGATCTCGATGCCGATCGAGCTGACGTTCAGCTGCGTATAGCTCTTCCAGTTGCTCACACCGGCATGATTGGCCTGGCGCGATTCATCGACCAGGGCATAGAACTTCGGCTGGGCCGTGTCGGTCAGCAGGTAATGGCTGCTGACGACCTGTTCCGTCAGGATCTTGATCGAGCGCGGCAGGTCGCTGACCGTGTAATGGATAACGATGAATTTCACGCGCGGACTCTGGCCGCGCGCCGTCAGGCTGCGGTCGATCTGGGGAACGGTGGTGGTACAGGCCGACAGCAGGGCAACCAGCAGGGCAAGAGCGATTTTTTTCATACGATATCCATAACAGGGTTAATCAATCTACGGCTTGGTGCCCGCCCTGGCGGCAAGCCGGGCGGCCGCCTCATGCGAACGTATCATCTTTTGTTCCATCAACAACGAGTCCGGCAAGGCGGCGCGCATGGCGGCCGCGATTGCCGGGTGCAACTGCGCCGCGCGGCCAGCCAGCACCACCGGGCGCGCACCATGGCGCGCTGTCAGCGCCAAGGCCAGGCGCGCCAGTTCCTGCCCGGCCCGCTGCAAGATGTCCAGCGCCAGCGGGTCAAGCTCGGCACTGGCGGCCACGGCCAGCGCCAGCCGGCCGATGGCGCCGCGGTCCTGGCCATACATGAACTGGCGCGAGCTGTCCCAGTCGCTGCCGCCGATCTGCTCAAACACGGCGTGCGCCATCGCTGATTGCTGCCAGCTGCCAGGCGCTTCATCTTCGCGGCGCCAGATCTGGCGCAAGGCTTCGCGCGCGATCCAGTAGCCGCCACCGCCATCATCTAACAGTACGCCACGTCCGCCGGCACGGTGAAACGCGCCGGCGGTATCGATCCAGGCGGCAATCGAGCCCGTTCCGGCATACACCAGGTAGCCCTCACCGGGCGCAAAACTGTCGAGATAGGCGATTTCAATATCATTGCACAAAGTCACGTCCGACGTGCTTAAAGTCAACGCCGTGGCCAAGGCTTGCGCCAGGTGTGCGCCATCGCCGCCAAAGCCGGTCAGCCCCGCATGCACATGCACGGGTAGGCCGACGGCCAGCACCGCCTGGCTCAGGCCGGCAAAAATCGCGTGCACGGCCGCCCGGCCCGCATCGCTGCCCATTTGCAAGGCCGACAAGCCGTCCACCACGCCGCTGGCCACGATGGCGCCATCGACAGTGGCCAGCGCCCAGCGCGTTTCGGTGCCACCGGCGTCGATGCCCAGGCCGAGCAAAGAAGTTGCTTGGAAAGAAGTCATGCCGTGAGTGTAAAGCCAGACTGGACCGGCAGGCATGAAAGCTTACGCACAATACATGCCTGCAGGTTATGGACTGCCGGGTCGACCAGGAAGGCTTACTTCGCCGCCACCACAGTCGGCTGGCGCAGGGTGATGCGCGGGCTTTCATTGCCCAGGCGGTCGACGGCGCTGACCACCACCGCATTGACCCTGCCGATGGCGTCATCGACCAGGTTCAGCTCGGCTTGGGTGCCCGATACCACCAGGAAACGCCATTCCTCGCCATAACGCGCCCACACTGCGTACTGCGCCACCGGCTTGCCGCCGCCGGCCGTCAGTTTCACGTTCACACCATCACCGGCGCGCCGCATCGCCACCAGCGGCGAACCGGGCGCTTCCGTGCCCAGCCAGGGCGTGGCCGGGATCAGCGCCGGGCTTTGATATACGCCCGCTTTGAGCTGCTCGCTGATGCCCTTGCGGTTCTGCATCAGCGGCACCATGCTGAAATGCACTTGTCCGTTGGCGCCCGTGCGCGTGCGCGTCACCTCGATCTGCTTGACGATTTCCTGCGGCGTGAACGACTTGGGCGTATTGTCGATGCGGCTGGTGTACAGGCCCGGCCAGACATGCCGGCCATACGGATTTTGCGCCAGCCAGTAGTCGAGCAGCACGCCAAACGCCTGCGGCGCCTGCGCCACCGGCCAGTACAGCTGCGGCGACAGGTAATCGAGCCAGCCCTTGGCCAGCCACAGTTCGGCATCGGCATACAATTTATCGTACTGGCTGAAGCCGACGATGCCGGGCGGACGCAGGTTGGGGCGGCCGATGCCGAACGGACTGATGCCGAAGCGCACCCAGCTTTTCTCGCGGTGGATGCCGGTATACAAACTCTCGATCAGCTGGTTGACGTTCTGGCGGCGCCAGCCGGCACGATCGAGCTGGCCGCCGCCGAGCAGGTATTTTTGCCACGATGGTTCGTCGGGAAACGGCAGTTCGCGCTTGGCGGCATTGCCCGCGTCCAGCGCGGCCGTTTCCGCACCGGCACCGGCGCCAGGCGCGTCGATCGGATACGGATAGAAATAATCGTCGATATGCACGCCGTCAATATCGTAGCGGCGCACCACGTCGAGCACCACGTCGGTCGTGTGTTTCGACGCGGCGGCGTCGCCCGGGTCCATCCACAGGTAGCGGCCATACTGTTTTACGGACGCGGGATTGGTGGCGGCGAAACTGTCGCGCGCCAGCGGTGACTTGGCGGTGGCGTGGCGGGCGCGGTAGGGATTGAACCAGGCGTGCAGTTCCAGCCCCCGTGCATGGGCCTGCGCCACCCAGAAGGCCAGCGGGTCATACATCGGCATTGGCGGCTGGCCCTGCTTGCCGGTCAAAAATTCCGACCATGGCTCCAGCTGTGAGGGGTAGATCGCATCGGCGCTGGGGCGCACCTGCAGCACGATGGCGTTCAGGTTGAGCGACTTGGCGCGGTCGAGAATGGCGATCGCTTCGGCCTGCTGCCTGGCCACCGGCAGGTTGCTGCGGCTGGGCCAGTCGATATTGGCGACCGTCGAGACCCAGGCGGCGCGGAACTCGCGCGGCGCCGGCGGCGGCACTTCGCCCTTGATATGTTGCACGGGAGGTACGGCCGGCAGGGTGGCCGGGCCGGGAGTCGCATCGACGGGCATGCGGGAACTGGTGCAGCTGCTGAGCAAGCTGGCGGCGGCCAGCGCGGCCACCATGCCGGCTGCCGTGGCCAGCCGTTTTTTGAAAGTAGACAACAAAACAATTCCTTGCAAGGGTAGGGCGAGGGTCTATCGGTGCGGGCATTCTACTGTGCGCGGCATTGCTTCGGCGCACACAGTAGAAAAGGTCAGGCGTCGGCTTTCTTGCCGAATTCGGGGTCGATCCTGACCAGCGCCGCCATCACAAAGGCAGGGATGGTGGCGATACAGACCCAGATAAAGAAGTGCTGGTAGCCCAGCATCTGCTGTATCCAGCCGCTGGCCATGCCGGGCAACATCATGCCCAGCGCCATGAAACCGGTGCAAATCGCATAGTGGGCCGTTTTGTGCGCGCCATCGGACACCATGATCATATACAGCAGATAACAAGCAAAGCCGAAGCCGTAGCCGAACTGTTCCAGCGCGATGCCGCCGGCGATCAGATAGATATTGCTGGGTAATGCCGTGGCCAGGTAGACAAAGACCAGGTCGGGCAGGTGTACCGACAGCACCATCACCCACAGGCAGCGCTTGAGGCCGAAGCGCGAAATGATGTAGCCGCCCAGCAAACCGCCGAGTGTCAGGGCGATCACGCCGATGGTGCCGTAAACCAGGCCCACCTGTTCCGTCGACAGGCCCAGGCCGCCCTTGGCGACCGGGTCGAGCAAAAAGGGCGCCGCCAGTTTCAGCAGTTGCGCTTCGCCGAGGCGAAACAGCAGCAGAAAGCCGAGGATGACAAAAATGTCTTTCTTTTTGAAAAACGCCGCGAAGGTGGCGACGAATTCCTGCAGTGGAGAAACACTGGCATCGGTGATGCCGGGCCGGTCCAGGACCGGCTTGGGCAACATAAAATAGTGATACAAAAACAGGCTGATGAACAGGCCTGCCAGGATGGCGAACACCACCGACCAGGCCAGCTGCACGCTGCCGGTCGAGTGCGTCAGGTAGCCGGCCAGGTATACCAGCAGGCCTTGGCCGGAAATCATCGCCAGGCGGTAAAACGTGCTGCGCACGCCGACAAAGGCCGCCTGCTGGTGTTCTTCCAGGCCCAGCATGTAAAAGCCGTCGGCCGCGATGTCATGCGTGGCGGAACTGAAGGCCATCAGCCAGAAGATCGCCAGGCTGATCTGGAAAAAGTGCGGCAGGGCGGTGGTCAGGGCCACCAGCGCCAGCGACGTGCCGATCACCAGCTGCAAGCCGACGATCCAGAAGCGCTTGGTGCGGTACATGTCGATGAACGGCGACCACAGCGGCTTGATCACCCACGGCAGGTACAGCCAGCTGGTATACAGGGCGATATCGGTATTGGTAAAACCGTAGTTCTTGTACATGATCACCGACAGTGTCATGACCACTACATACGGTATGCCCTGGCCGAAATACAGCGAGGGGATCCACAGCCACGGATTTTTCGCACCCACAGTGGCGGTGGCGGTTGGTTTCACAAGCTTCATACATCCTTCATCGGCAAACAAGCAGAAGAATGCAGCGCATCGGCTCAGGCGGCCAGTGCCGAGCGCACACTGCCGCCAGCGCCGGCCAACAATGCTTGTGCCTGGTCTGTGGTAATTTTTTTTAACAAGGCAACAATCGCCACCTTGACATGAAACTGGCATTGCTCCAGCACGCTTTTCGCCTGCGCTTCGTCGGCGCCGGTAGCATGCATGGTCAGTTTGACGGCCCGCAAGATCAGCTTGGCGTTGGTCGGCTTCAAGTCTACCATCAAGTTTCCATAGGTTTTGTGCAAACCGACCATCAGCGCACTGGAAATGGTGTTGAGGGCGATTTTCTGCGCCGTACCCGCTTTCAAGCGTGTGCTGCCCGAGATCACTTCCGTGCCCGTGTCGAGCACGATGCCGCATTGCGCTTGCGTAGCCACCGGCGCATCGACGTTATTGGCAATGCCGACCGTCAACGCACCGGCCCCACGCGCGGCGCGCAAGGCGCCCAGCACATACGGCGTGGCGCCGGACGCGGCCAGCAGGAACACCACGTCATGGCCCTGAGGCAGCAAGGCCAGCAGGTCGGCCGCCCCCTGCGCCACATCGTCTTCCGCGCCTTCGACGGCGGTGAACATGGCGCCGGCACCGCCGGCAAGAATGGCCAGCGCGCGTTCTGGCGGCCAGGAAAAGGTGGGGTTCAGTTCCACGCTGTCGAGCACGCCCAGCCGGCCAGAAGTACCGGCGCCCACATACAACAACCGGCCACCGGCGGCGATGCGGGGGAGGGCGGCGTTGATGGCCGCCGTGATCTGCGGCGACGCCAGCCTTACGGCATCGACGGCCCGGAACTGGTCATCGACCAGGGCGGCGACCAATTGGTCGGTCGGGTACAGATCGAGTTGCGCATGCTGCGTGCTCGGGGTTTCAGTTTTTAACATGACTCATGGACATGATTGACGATAAAACCAGTTTAATACCAACGAGCACAGCCAGCCATGAAAGGATGGCGAACAAGCATAACGGGAGCTTATGGGCTAAGGGGCGCGGCGCATCTCGGCGACGAAATCGTAATGGTCGCTGCGGCAATACGAATGCGTGAGTTCGACCGCCACACCCGATTCCAGGTAGGCCAGGCGGGTAATGAACAGCACGGCCTGGCCATCGGGCACGCCCAGCTGCCCGGCCAGCACGCCGGTGGCGTTCATGGCGCGGATATGCTGCAGCGCGCGCACGGGCGACTTCCTGATCTGGGCCAGGTAGGCGTACAGCGAATCGCCCACGGCGGCCGGATCCGGCACCACGCTGAAGGGCAACACGCTGACCTCGTAGGCCATCACCACGTCGTCGGCCAGGCGCAGGCGCTCCAGACGCGCCACCTTGGTATTTTGCGCCAGCCCCAGGCTCAGCTGTTCTTCGCTGCTGGCGATCACCACCTCGCGCTTGAGCCAGCGTGAACCGGCGCGATAGCCGCGTTGCTGCAATTGTTCCGAAAAGCTCGACAGGTTCGACAGCGGCTGCTCGATGCGCGGCGCGATATAGTTGCCCGAACCGCGGCGACGCACGACCAGGCCCTGCTCGACCAACTGGTCGATGGCCTTGCGCGCGGTGACCCGCGAAACGTCGAGCAATTCGGACAGCGTGCGTTCGGACGGCAGAGCCTGGTCTACCTGATAGCGGCCATTGCGTACGTCTTCGCTCAGCTTGCGGGCGATCTGCATATACAAAGGCGAATTGTCATTTAAATCGACCTTGAGTTCCATGCTGGTCTGGCTCATTACCGTTCTCCTAATGCGCCTAGTGTAATGGCGATGGCGCTTGTGCATGGTGCGCCGCCCATGAATAAATGGAAAACAGGAATAAATAACGGTTATACGCTTTTTAAAACAGTGTTTTGCCGAATCCATGGCGATCAGCATGCTTCAATTTGGTGCATTCCTGTAAGTTATGGCCGCACCATGATGTTTCATTGGCCCGCCCGGTACGCACCCACTAAGCTCTCACCGAATGCGCCCATGCCATGGGAGCACCTACGCAGCGAGGCAGCATGCAGCAACAACAAGTCATCATTATCGGCGGCGGCGTCGTCGGCCTGACGTCGGCCTGGTGGCTGGCCGAGGCTGGCTACAAGGTCACTTTGCTGGAACGCAATGAACAGGTCGGCATTGCCGCCAGCTACCGCAATGGCGGCCAGCTCAGCTATCGCTATGTGGCGCCGCTGGCCGACGCCGGTGTGCCCCTGAAAGCGCTGCAATGGCTGTTGCAGAAAGATGGTCCGCTGCGCTTCCGCCCGGAAGCGGACTGGCGCCAGTGGCGCTGGCTGGCCAGTTTTTTGCGCAACTGCAATGCGGCCAGCAATGCCCGCACCACCGCCAAGCTGCTGCAACTGGGCGAACTGAGCCGCGCCGGCATGGCGCAGCTGGAACCCACGGTGCCACCCGAGGCCTATGCCTGGCGCGATGCGGGCAAACTGATCGTCTACCGTTCGCCCGATGTGTTCCAGCGCGCCGTGGCCCGCCCCGTATCGGAAGAAGCTCGCCTGGTACTGACGCCAGCACAGGCGGTGCAGCGCGAACCGGCGCTGGCTGCGCTGCAAGGCTCGCTGGCCGGCGCCATCTTTACCGAAGGCGAAGCGGTGGCCGACTGCCACGCGTTCTGCCTGGCGCTGGAAACACGGCTGCGCCAGCATCCGAATTGCGCCCTGCTGCTCAAGGGCGACGCCCATCAGCTGATCGTGCGCAATGGCAAGGTGGCAGGCGTCGAGACCAGCCTGGGCCTGCTGGGGGCCGACCAGTATGTGCTGGCGGCCGGCATCCAGAGCCGCGACCTGGCCGCCACGGCCGGTATCTATCTGCCGCTGTATCCCTTGAAAGGCTACAGCCTGACGGCGCCGGTACGCGCACACGACCTGGCGCCCGAGATCAGCATTACCGACTTCGAGCGCAAGGTGCTGTACGCGCGGATCAAAAGTAGCTTGCGCGTGGCGGCCATGGTCGACATGGTGGGCGCCGATGCCAGCATCACGCCAGGCCGGATTGCGGGCCTCAAGCGGCTGGCGCGCGAGGCCATGCCGCAGGCGGCGGACTACGATCAGGCGACGGCCTGGGCCGGCTTGCGGCCCGCCACGCCGAACAGCGCGCCGCTGGTGGGCGCCAGCAAAGTTGCCAATCTATGGTTGAACGTGGGCCATGGCCCGCTGGGCTTTACCTTTGCGGCCGGCACGGCGCGCATCCTGGCCGACCTGATGGCCGGCAAGGCGCCGCCGTTTGCGCTGGACTTTCTTCAGCCGCGCCGCTAGCCGTCACGCACCTGTCCCTTATGGCGGATAATTGCGGAACTTTCCGCTCTTGCCACCCATCGCATGCCCAACTCGTCCCTTCCCACCGCCTGCCCCTGCGGCGGCGGCGCCTATGCCAGCTGCTGCGGCCCGTATATCGCCGGCAGCGCCCTGCCGCCGACGGCCGAAACCCTGATGCGCTCGCGCTACACGGCTTTCACCTTGCGCGACGAGCCGTATTTGCGCGCCACCTGGCACGCCAGCACGTGCCCGGCCGACGCCTTGTTTGCCGAAGAAGAAAAAGTCCAGTGGCTGGGACTTGAGGTAAAATCTGCTTTACGTTTACGTCAACGTAAAGCAGAATCTGCCGATCAAGCCGAAGAGAGCAACCGCGACACCGTCGAATTCGTGGCCCGCTACAAGGTCAAGGGCCGCGCCCACCGCCTGCATGAAGTGAGCCGCTTCGTGCGCGAACCTGACACTGGCGGCACCGTGCGCTGGTTGTATCTCGACGGCAGTTTTCCCGAATAGCGCGACCCGAGAGACCGGGCGATAATAAAAAGGAACAGCAATGCCGCACATCGAAAGCAAACTCAATCCGCGCAGCGACGATTTCAAGGCCAACGTGGCCGCCATGCAGGCCATCGTCGACGATTTGCGCGACAAGGTCGAAAAAATCGCGGCCGGTGGCGGCGAGGCGGCCGCCGCCAAGCACCTGGCGCGCGGCAAGCTGCTGCCGCGCGACCGGGTGCAGATGCTGCTCGATCCCGGCACGCCGTTTCTCGAGTTGTCGCAGATGGCGGCCTACGCCATGTACCAGGACGCCAATGGCTTTGACGCGGCGCCGGCCGCCGGCATCATCACCGGCATCGGCCGCGTCTCGGGCCAGGAATGCGTGATCGTCTGTAACGACGCCACCGTCAAGGGCGGCACGTATTACCCGATGACGGTGAAAAAACACTTGCGCGCCCAGGAAATCGCCGACCAGAACAACCTGCCCTGCATCTACCTGGTCGACTCGGGCGGCGCCAACCTGCCCAACCAGGACGATGTGTTCCCGGACCGCGACCATTTCGGCCGCATCTTTTATAACCAGGCCAATCTGTCGGCCAAGGGCATCCCGCAGATCGCCGTGGTGATGGGTTCTTGCACGGCCGGCGGCGCCTATGTGCCGGCCATGAGCGACGAATCGATCATCGTCAAGGAGCAGGGCACGATTTTCCTCGGCGGCCCGCCGCTGGTCAAAGCGGCGACCGGCGAAGTGGTGACGGCCGAAGACCTGGGCGGCGGCGATGTGCATACGCGCTTGTCGGGCGTGGTCGACCATCTGGCGCAGAATGACCTGCACGCGCTGTCGCTGGCGCGCACCATCGTCTCGAATCTGAACCGCACGAAGCCGCAGCAGATGGCGCTGCGCGAGTCGATCGAACCGCACTATCCGCCGCAGGAACTGTATGGCGTGATCCCCGTCGACACGCGCAAACCGTTCGACGTGCGCGAAGTGATCGCCCGCATCGTCGACGCCAGCGATTTTGACGAGTTCAAGGCCCGCTACGGCACCACCCTGATCTGCGGCTTTGCGCATATCCACGGCATGAAGGTCGGCATTATCGCCAACAACGGGATTCTGTTTTCCGAGTCGGCGCTGAAAGGCACGCACTTCATCGAACTGTGCTGCCAGCGCAAGATCCCGCTGGTGTTTTTGCAAAATATCACCGGCTTCATGGTCGGGCGCAAATACGAAAACGAGGGCATCGCCCGCAACGGCGCCAAGATGGTCACCGCCGTGGCGACGGCCGCCGTGCCGAAGTTCACCGTGATTATCGGCGGCAGTTTCGGCGCCGGCAATTACGGCATGTGCGGCCGCGCGTTTTCGCCGCGCTTCATGTGGATGTGGCCCAACGCGCGCATTTCCGTGATGGGCGGCGACCAGGCCGCGTCGGTGCTGGCAACCGTCAAGCGCGACGGCATCGAAGGCAAGGGCGGCGCCTGGAGCGCGGACGAGGAAGCGGCCTTCAAGCAGCCGATCAAGGATCAGTACGAACACCAGGGCCACCCGTATTACGCCACCGCGCGCCTGTGGGACGATGGCGTGATCGATCCGGCCGACACGCGCATGGTGCTGGGCCTGGGCCTGTCGGCGGCGCTCAACGCGGAAATCCCCGAGACGAAGTTCGGTGTATTCCGCATGTAAGGGAAGGAAAAGACCATGGAATTTGAAACCCTGAAACTGGTCATCGAAGGCAATGTCGCCACCGTGACCCTGAACCGTCCCGAGGTGCGCAACGCCTTCAACGAGACGACGATCGCCGAACTGGCGCGCGCCTTCGAGGGCCTGGGCCGCAGCGACATGGTGCGCGCCATCGTGCTGGCCGCCAATGGCGCGGCCTTTTGCGCCGGCGCGGACCTGCACTGGATGAAGAAGATGGCCGGCTACACGCACGCCGAAAACCAGGCCGACGCGCTGCAGCTGGCGCAGATGCTGCGTACGATTTATATGTGTCCCAAGCCCGTGGTGGCCAAGGTCCAGGGCGACTGTTATGCCGGCGGCATGGGCCTGGTGGCCGCATGCGATATCATCCTGGCTGCGGAAGACGTGCAATTCTGCCTGAGCGAAGTGCGGCTGGGCCTGATCCCGGCCACCATTTCACCGTATGTCATCAAGGCCATGGGCGAACAGGCGGCGCGCCGCTACTTTATCTCCGCCGAGCGATTCTCCGCCCGCGAAGCGCTGCGCATCGGCTTTGCCCACGAGGTAGTCGAGGCGAGCGCACTGGACGCGAAAACCGCGGAAGTGCTGAAAGCACTGACGGGCAACAGCCCGCACGCGGTGGCGCAGGCGAAAATACTGGTGCGCGAAATCGCCGGCCAACCGGTCGACGACGCACTGCTGGAACACACCGCCGAACGCATCGCGCAGATCCGCGCCTCGGAACAGGGGCGCGAAGGCGTGCAGGCGTTCCTGGACAAGCGCAAGCCGGGTTGGCTCATGGGTTAGCGCATGGACTAAGAATATCAATGGAGCAGTTTTGAAATCAGAAAAACAATCGGCATGGGTGGAACGCAGCCTGCGCAGCGTGTGGCATCCGTGCACGCAGATGCAGCATCATGAAAGTGTGCCTCTCATCCCGGTCAGCCATGGCCGCGGCGCCTGGCTGTACGACCACGACGGCCGGCGCTACCTGGACGCCATCAGTTCCTGGTGGGTGAACCTGTTCGGCCATGCCAACCCGCGCATCAATGCGGCACTGAAGGATCAGCTGGACCGGCTGGAGCACGCCATGCTGGCCGGCTTTACGCACGAACCGGTGATCGAGCTGTCGGAGCAACTGTCGGCCCTGACCGGCGGCGTGCTCGGTCACAGCTTCTATGCGTCCGATGGCGCCTCGGCGGTGGAAATCGCCCTGAAAATGAGTTTTCATGCCTGGCGCAACAGCGGCAAAAGTGAAAAACAGGAATTCGTCTGTTTGAAGGGCAGCTACCACGGCGAGACCATCGGCGCGCTGGCCGTGACCGACGTGGCACTGTTCAAGGACGCCTACGGCCCTCTGCTGCGCGCCACGCAGACGGTGATGTCGCCGGACTTCCGCCAGGCTGGCGAGGGCGAAACGGCGCAGGACATTGCGCGCCGCGCGGCGGCCGAAGTCGAGCTGCTGTTCCAGCAAAAAGCCGACAAGATCGCCGCCATCATCATCGAGCCTCTGGTGCAGTGCGCGACCGGCATGGCCATGCACGATCCGCTATATCTATCCTTGGTGCGCGCCCTGTGCGACCGCTATCAAGTCCATTTGATACTCGATGAAATCGCGGTCGGCTGCGGGCGTACCGGCACCTTTTTCGCCTGCGAGCAGGCCGGCGTGTGGCCCGACTTCGTGTGCCTGTCGAAAGGCATCAGCGGCGGCTACCTGCCGCTCTCCCTGGTGATGACGCGCGAAGAGATCTACCAGGCCTTCTACAGCACCGACGTGCGCCGCGGCTTTCTGCATTCGCATTCGTACACAGGCAACCCGCTGGCCTGCCGCGCCGCGCTGGCAACGCTGGCCATTTTTGAAGAAGACGAGGTGCTGGCCGCCAACCGCGTGCGTGCCGCGAAGATCACGCAGGCACTCATGCCGCTGGCGCAGCATGCAAAAGTAAAGCACTTCAGGCAGCAGGGCATGATCTGGGCGTTTGACGCGGTCGACGCGGCGCCCGATTTTTCGCGCCGCTTTTTCAGCACGGCGCTCGAGCATGAACTCCTGATGCGCCCCATCGGCTCCACCGTCTACCTGATGCCGCCATATATCCTCGACGACGAGCAGATCGACGGCCTGGGCAAGCAGATGCTGGCCGTGTTCAACCAGGTAATGGGGACTTGAGATGGAACTGATCACACGCTTGCAACAGCAGTTGCAGACACTGGAAGAGCGCAGCCTGATACGCCGGCGCCGCACGGTCGATACACCGTGCGCGCCGCGCATCACGGTCGATGGCCGCACAATGCTGGCCTTTTGCAGCAATGACTACCTGGGCCTGGCCTCGCATCCGCACATCGTCGCGGCGCTCAAGGAAGGCGCCGGCCTGTATGGCGCCGGCAGCGGCGCTTCGCACCTGATCAGTGGCCACAGCCGCGCCCATGCGCTGCTGGAAGAACGGCTGGCCGCCTTCGTCGGCGTGAATCTGGAGTCGGCGCGCGCGCTGTATTTTTGCACCGGCTATATGGCCAACCTGGCCGTGCTGACCGGCCTGGCGGTGGGCGACAGGGACACCGAGATTTTTTCGGAGGCGCTCAATCACGCCTCGCTGATCGACGGCACCCGCCTGGCGCGCGTCACCACGCGCGTCTATCCGCACGCCGATCTTGATGCGCTGGCGGCACTGCTGGCGGCCAGCCGTGCGGCGACAAAAATCGTCGTCACCGACAGCGTCTTCAGCATGGATGGCGATATGGCGCCGCTGCCCGAATTGCTGGCCCTGTGCGAACAACACGGCGCCTGGCTGGTGGTCGACGATGCGCACGGCTTTGGCGCCCTGGGTGACAACGGCCGCGGCGCGCTCGAACATTTCGGCCTGCATTCACCCAACCTGGTATATGTGGGTACCCTGGGCAAGTCGGCCGGCGTCGGCGGCGCCTTTGTTTGCGCGCACGACGCCGTGATCGAAACACTGATCCAGAAGGCGCGGCCATATATCTTTACCACCGCCGCGCCGCCGGCGATGGCCCATGCGCTGCTGGCCAGCCTGGACATCATCGCCGGCGACGAAGGCCGGCAGCGCCGCGCGCATTTGCAGGCGCTGGTGGCACAATGGAACGCCGGCCTGCAGCTGCGGCACTGGCAGCCGCTGGCGTCGACCACCGCGATCCAGCCGGTGATCATCGGCGAGAACGCCGCCATGATGGACATCGCGGCCTGCCTGTACCAGCAGGGCCTGTGGGTCGGCGCGATCCGCCCACCGACCGTGCCGGTGGGCACCGCGCGCCTGCGCGTGACGCTGTCGGCCGGCCACACCGTGCAAGAGGTCGAACAATTGATCAACGCAGTCAATCACCTGGAAAGGACGCGCCATGAGCTTGAATGATCCTGTGGTCGTGGGCACGGCCGACGTCAACGAAGTGGAGCCGGCCGTGGAGCCTGTGCCGGTGGTAGCCGCACTGCCGTCGCGCTTTGCCTGCTTTGTCACCGGCACCGACACGGAAATCGGCAAGACCCTGACCTCGTCGGCGCTGCTGCACGCGCTGGTACAGCGCGGCGTGCGCGCCTGCGGCATGAAACCGGTGGCCGCCGGCGCCGAGTTGCGCGATGGCGAACTGCATAACGAGGACGCCGACAGCCTGAAAGCCGCAGGCAACGTCACACTGCTGCCCAATCTCACCACGCCCTATATGTTCAGGGAGCCTGCCGCGCCGCATATCGCCGCCGCGCTCGAAGGCGTGACCATCGACCCGGTGCCGATTTTGGCGGCCTACCTGGAAGTGGCGGCCGCCTCGGATGCGGTGGTGGTGGAAGGCGTAGGCGGCTTTCGCGTGCCGCTGTCCGCCACGTTTGACACGGCCGACCTGGCGCAACAGCTGGACCTGCCGGTGATTTTGGTGGTCGGCATGCGCCTGGGCTGCATCAACCAGGCCTTGCTGACGCTTGAAGCGATAGCAGCACGCGGACTCACCGTGATCGGCTGGGTCGCCAATACCCTCGAAGTGGAAATGCGCTTTATCGACGAAAATATCGATGCGCTGATCGAACGCATCCCCGCGCCGCTGCTGGGCAAGGTGCCGCGCATGGCGCAGCCGAGCGCCGCGGAGGCGGCGTCGTATCTCGATTTTGGCGGCCTGCCGAACTGGCCGCTGCAGCAACCCAACAATTGAAGTCACTGAAAACCAAGGAATCACGATGTCATTCATCCAAGAAGCAGCAAAGACCGTCGAACTGCACCGCCCGGCAGCACGCATCACCGTGCCCGAAGCGGCCACCTGGCCCGTCGCCGACGTGCTGGCCCTGTTCGACCTGCCGTTCAACGACCTGATGTTCAAGGCCCAGCAAACCCACCGCGCCAACTTCCCGGACGGCGACGTGGAACTGGCGACCCTGTTGTCGATCAAGACCGGCGGCTGCGAGGAAGACTGCGGCTACTGCCCGCAGGCGGCCCGCTACGACACGGGTGTGGAAGCGAAAAAAATCCTCGATATCGACACTGTGCTCGACGCCGCGCGCCAGGCCAAGGCCAACGGCGCCACGCGTTTCTGCATGGGCGCCGCCTGGCGCGGCCCGAAAGAGCGCGACATGGAAAAAGTCGAAGAGATGGTCAGCAAAGTGAAGGCGCTGGGCCTGGAAACCTGCGCCACCCTGGGCATGCTGGAAGAGGGACAAGCCGACCGCCTGAAAAACGCCGGCCTCGATTTCTACAACCATAACCTGGACACGGCGCCCGAGTTCTACGACAACGTGATCTCGACCCGCGAATACCAGGACCGCCTCGACACCCTGGGCCGCGTGCGCGAAGCGGGCCTGAAAGTGTGCTGCGGCGGCATCGTCGGCATGGGCGAGACGCGTTTGCAGCGCGCCGGCCTGATCGCCCAGCTGGCCAACCTGAATCCGTATCCGGAATCGGTGCCCGTCAACCACCTGGTGCAGGTGGAAGGCACGCCCTTGTATGGCATCGAAGCGCTGGACCCGTTCGAATTCGTGCGCACCATTGCCGTGGCCCGCATCACCATGCCGAAAGCGCGCGTGCGCCTGTCGGCCGGCCGCCGCCAGATGGGCGAAGCGGTGCAAGCGATGTGCTTCCTGGCCGGCGCCAATTCGATCTTCTACGGCGACAAGCTGCTTACCACCGACAATCCGGAAGCGGAAGACGACCGTGTCTTGCTGGGCAAGCTCGGCTTGCAGACGCGCGGCGCGATGCTCGACTCGGTGCAGAAAGAGAAGTGCGGCTGCTGATAGCGGCCATGTCGGGTTACGCCGTGCCGGCTAACCCGACCTACGAATCTCGCCTTCGTGCGTAGGTCGGCTTGGCGCGCAGCGCGTAAGCCGACAAGCCAGCAGACCAGGTCCATCAAGAGACAGCTGCCCCTTTGAGAGAATAGAGAGAGACCATGTTCACTAAAATCCTGATCGCCAACCGTGGCGAAATCGCTTGCCGTGTGGCCGCTACCGCGCGCCGCATGGGCATTCGCACGGTCGCCGTGTATTCCGAGGCGGACGCCAACGCCAAGCATGTCGCCGTCTGCGACGAAGCTGTATTGATTGGACCGGCGCCGGCCAAGGAAAGCTATCTGTGCGGCGACAAGATCATCGCCGTGGCCTTGGCCACCGGCGCGCAGGCGATCCATCCGGGCTACGGCTTTTTGTCGGAAAACGCCGACTTTGCCGACGCTTGCGCCAATGCTGGCCTGGTCTTTATCGGCCCGCCGGCGTCGGCCATGCGCGCCATGGGCTCGAAATCGGCGGCCAAGTCGCTGATGGAAAAGGCCAACGTGCCGCTGGTGCCGGGCTACCACGGCGAGGATCAGGATGCGGACTTTTTGCACGCGCAGGCCGACCAGATCGGCTACCCGGTGCTGCTGAAGGCCTCGGCCGGCGGCGGCGGCAAGGGCATGCGCGTGATCGAGAACTCCACTGATTTCAAGGCCGCGCTGGCCTCGTGCAAGCGCGAAGCGATCAGCTCTTTCGGCGACGACAAGGTGCTGGCCGAAAAATACCTGTCGCGCCCGCGCCATATCGAGATCCAGGTGTTTGCGGACACCCTGGGTAACTGCATCTACCTGTTCGAGCGCGACTGCTCGGTGCAGCGCCGCCATCAGAAGGTGCTGGAAGAAGCGCCAGCGCCGGGCATGCCGCCTGAGCGCCGCGCGGCCATGGGCGAAGCGGCCGTCGCCGCCGCCAAGGCGGTTGGCTATGTGGGCGCCGGCACGGTGGAATTCATCGCCAACCAGGACGGTTCGTTCTACTTCATGGAGATGAACACGCGCCTGCAGGTCGAGCACCCGGTGACGGAAATGATCACCGGCACCGACCTGGTGGAGTGGCAGCTGCGCGTCGCCTTTGGCGAGCCGCTGCCGAAAACGCAAGGCCAATTGACCATCCACGGCCACGCCATCGAGGCGCGCATTTACGCGGAAAATCCGGAGAAGGGTTTCCTGCCGTCGATCGGCACCCTGCGCCATCTGCGCTCGCCAACAGCGGTCGCGTTCGAGCTCGGTGGCGCGCCGCTGCCGGCCGGCGTGCGCATCGACTCGGGCGTGCGCGAGGGCGACGCGATTTCGCCGTTCTACGACCCGATGATCGCCAAGCTGATTGTCTGGGGCGCGGACCGCCGCGAGGCGCTGGCACGCATGGCGCAGGCGCTGGCCGACTACCAGATCGTCGGCCTGGCCAGCAATATCGCCTTTTTGAAACGCCTGGTCGAAGGCGCGGCGTTCAGCAACGCCGACCTCGATACGGGCCTGATCGAACGCCATCACGCCACGCTGTTCCCGGCCCGGCAGGCGGCGCCCGACACGGCACTGGCCCTGGCGGCGGTGGCGCTGCTGACGCAGGAAGCTGCCGCCAGCCAGGGCAGCGGCCCGTGGGGCGATGCGCTGGGCTGGCGTTTGAACAGCACGCTGGGGCGCAGCCTGTCGTTTGCCGACGAATTTGTGCTGGGCCTTGACGCCAGGGCGTATGCGGTACGCATCGCCTATCAGCCGGACGGCTGGCGGTTCAACGGCCAGCGCCTGCGCCTGTCGGCACGCGATGGCCAGGAACTGCATGTGAAACTGGGCGAGCGGACCGTGCATGGCACCGTGCACCGCGACGGCGAGCAATTTCACGTCTTTACGGGCGGCGCGCATTACACACTGCAGTACAACGACCCGATGGCCCATGCCGGCGAAGCGGAAGCCGAGGGCGGGCGCCTGACGGCGCCGATGCCGGGCAAGGTGGTGGCCGTGCTGGTGGGCAAAGGCCAGGATGTGAAGAAGGGCGAGCCTTTGGTAATCATGGAGGCGATGAAGATGGAGCACACCATCGCCGCGCCGCACGACGGCCTGGTCGAAGACGTGCTGTATGCGGTCGGCGACCAGGTGGCCGATGGCGCGCCGCTGCTGGCCTTCAAGGCGGCGGCCTAGGAGCCATCATGCGCATATTGCTGCAACGCTCGGACGGCAGGGAGGCGGACTGGATCAGCGACTTCGCCGCGCTGCTGCCCGAGGCCGAGATCACTGCCTGGCGCGAAGGCGTCGCCACGCCCGACTGCGACTACGCGGTCGTGTGGCAGCCGCCGGCCGCCATGCTGGACCAGCTGGGCAAGGTGAAAGCCATTTTCAACACCGGCGCCGGCGTCGACGCCCTGCTCAAATTCGGCGACGCGCTGCCGGCCCATGTGCCGCTGGTGCGCCTGGACGACGCCGGCATGGGCGTGCAGATGGCCGAATACGTGAGCCACGCCGTGCTGCGCCACTTCCGCCGCTTCGACGATTACGCAGCGCAGGCGCGCGCCGGCATCTGGCAGCCGCTGCCGGCGTTCGACAAGCGCGACTTTCCGGTCGGCGTACTGGGCCTGGGGGTGCTGGGCAAGCGCGTGCTGGAGGCGCTGGCGCAGTTCGAGTTTCCGCTGCGCGGCTGGAGCCGCAGCGACAAGCAGCTCGATGGCGTCGACTGCTTTGCGGGCGAAGACGCACTGGAAGCATTCTTGCGCGGCACGCGCGTGCTGGTCTGCCTGCTGCCGCTGACGCCAGAGACGCACAACCTGCTCGACCGCGCGCGGCTGGCGATGCTGCTGCCGGGCGCCTATGTGATCAACGTGGCGCGCGGTGCGCACCTGGCCGAACCGGACCTGCTGGCCCTGATACGCGCGGGCCATATCGCCGGCGCCACCCTGGACGTGTTTCGCAACGAACCGCTGCCGCAGCAGCATCCGTTCTGGCAGGAGCCGCGCATCACCATCACGCCCCATGTCTCCGCCACCACCTTGCGCCGCGAAAGCGTGGCGCAGATCGCCGCCAAGATGCGCCGCCTGCAGGCAGGCGAGCTTGTCGCCGGCACCGTCAACCGTTTGCAAGGATATTGAAATGAGCATCCAGCCGCATTTGCCGAAACAGGTCAAGATCGTCGAAGTGGGGCCGCGCGACGGCCTGCAAAATGAAAAGGAAACCATCAGCGCCGCCATCAAGACCGAACTGGTCGACCGGCTGACGCAGGCGGGCTTTGCGAATATCGAGGCGGCGTCGTTCGTGTCGCCCAAATGGGTGCCGCAAATGGCCACCAGCACGGAAGTGATGGCCGCCATCGCGCGCCGCCCTGGCACGATTTACTCCGCGCTCACGCCCAATATGCAGGGCTTCGAGGCGGCCTTGGCCGCCAAAGCCGATGAGGTGGTGATCTTCGGCTCGGCCTCGGAGGCGTTCTCGCAAAAGAACATCAACTGTTCGATCGCCGAATCGATCGCCCGTTTCGAAGGCGTGGCCAAGGCCGCGAAAGACAACGGCCTGCGCCTGCGCGGCAGCATCAGCTGCGCCTTCGGCTGCCCCTACCAGGGCGAGGTGCCGCTCGATGCCGTCGCCGACGTGGTGGGGCGCATGCGCGACCTGGGCTGCGACGAGATCGATATCGCCGACACCATCGGCGTGGCCACGCCGAGAAAAACCCAGGCGGTGATGGCGCGCGCCATCGAGGCGTTCCATGTGGACGGCCTGTCCGGCCACTTCCACGATACCTACGGCCAGGCGCTGGCCAATATCTACGCCAGCCTGGAGCTGGGCATCGCGATTTACCACTCGTCGGTGTCGGGCCTGGGCGGCTGCCCGTACGCCAAGGGCGCCACCGGCAATGTCGCCACCGAAGACGTGCTGTACATGATGAACGGCCTGGGCATTGCCACCGGCATCGACCTGGACCTGGTGGTGGACGCGGGCCAGTTCATCTCGCAGCAGCTGGGCCGCAAGGGGTCGAGCCGGGCGGGCAATGCGCTGGCGGCGAAGCGGGCGGCGGCGTAACGTCACGTCACGTCACGTCACGTCACGTCACGTCACGTCACGTCACGTCACGTCATGGCCAACAATATTGTCGGGTTACGCGCTGCGCGCTAACCCGACCTACCCGACCTACCCGACCTACCGGCAAGCACGAATCGTACAGACGAAAAAAAACCCAAGAGTATGAACTCTTGGGTTTTTTTCTACAAATTTGGTCGGAGTACAAGGATTCGAACCTTGGACCCCCTGGTCCCAAACCAGGTGCGCTACCGGGCTGCGCCACACTCCGAAGACCAAGATAATACAGACCATATTCAATTCGGTCAAGGGTCAGCCCAAACTTCCCGTAAATTATTTACGCCCCTGCCAGCCCCAGCCGTTTTGATGCCAAAAAAGTATGCGACACTGGGGGCCAGTTTTCTCCCACAGGATGCGAAAACATGACGGCATTACCTTTTGCTTATTCGTCTCATGATTACCCGCGCTCGCCACGCCGGCGCCACGTTGTGCTCGGCGCTGGCGTCTTGCTGCTGCATGTGGCTTTGCTGTATGGCTGGCGTTACGCCAAACCGCCGCCGCTGCCCGAGGCCGGGCCGAAGGTGGAGTCGGTCACCGTATGGATACGCCCGCCCAGGCCCATCGTCAAGCCGCTGCCGCCACCGCCGCCGCCCATTGCCAGGGTGGCGCCGAAGCGCGAGAAAAAGCCGGTCCGTGCGGCGTCGCCCAGGGCGACCGCCGCCGCGCCAGCGACCGCCCCCGTGCCAAACGCCATCACGGTCGCGCCATCGCCCACGCCAGCCGATCCGCTGACTACTGATGCGCCGAAGTTCGATATGGCAGCGGCCTTGAGCACCGCGCGCAAGGTGGCCAGCGAAAAGGACCCGGCCAAGGCCGGCACGGCGGTGGGACAGATACCGGACAAGCCGCTGCGCACGGAAACCCAGCTGGCGCGCGATATTGCCAGTGGCAAGCGTGGCGATTGCCGCACCGCCTATGCGGGGGCAGGGCTGCTGGCGCCCTTGGTCATGCTGCTCGACAAAAAGGATAGCGGATGCAAATGGTGACGGGATAACAACATACCCATTTCGGGTACGATCATGCCCGGATTGGGTGGGCTTACTCCTGCCCCTTCAACTGCAACGCCCGCTCATACAAGGCATTCTTCTTGCGCCCGGTAATTTGCGCCGTCAGGTTGGCCGCCTGCTTGACGCTGCATTCGGCCAGCAGGATGCCCAGGATGCGCTCGGCTTCCACGTCTTCGGCGTCCCGGGCTTCGGTGGCGCCTTCGAGCAGGATGACGAATTCGCCTTTTTCGCGGTGGGCGTCAAGACGGATCCAGGCTTCGGCCTCGGACAGCGGGCAGCGGTGGATTTCTTCGAATAATTTCGTCAGTTCGCGCGCGAACACCACCTGGCGCGTCGGCTCGAACGCTTCGGCCAGGGCGGTGGCGCAGTCGAGAATACGGTGCGGCGCTTCATAGAAGACCATGGTGGCGGTCACGCCGCGCAGGCTGTGCAGCATGTTTTCGCGCTGCTTGGCCTTGGCGGGCAGGAAGCCGACAAAGTAGAACTGGTCGTTGAGCAGGCCGCTGGCGGAAATGGCGGTGATCGCCGCCGATGCGCCTGGCAGGGGCAGCACGCGCAGGCCGGCCGCGCGCACGGCATCGACGATGCGCGCGCCGGGGTCGGACACGGCCGGCGTGCCGGCGTCGGAGACCAGCGCGATGCGCTCGCCGGCATGCAGGCGGGCGATCAGGGTTTGCGCCACTTCGCGCTCGTTATGTTGATGAGCGGCAATTAATGGCTTGTTCAGGCCAAAACGCGTCAGCAGGTGCGCCGTGTTGCGCGTATCTTCACAGGCAACGGCGTCAGCCAGGCTCAGCAAGTGCAGGGCGCGCAGGCTGATATCGGTGACATTGCCGATGGGCGTGGCCACTACATACAATGTTGCGATAGGATAGACCTGGTGCGCCGCCTCTGTCATGATGGGCAGGCTGGCGATGGAACTGATTTCTTGTACGGTCATTTTGGAGGTTGAATGCTTGCTAATAGTGTGAAGTTACTGCTTGTTTGTGCCGCGACCGGCATGCTGAGCGCTTGCAGCACGCCTTGCGACGCGCCCGGGCAATTGTGCGCGCCTATTGAATCTAACACAAGGGCGCTGCCGCCACCGCCAAGGCCGGCACCGATCCCGGCGCCACTGCCCAAGCCGCCCGCGCCGGAGCCGGTGACGTTTGCCGTCGCCGTGCCCGACATCACCTCGTATGACGAAGGCGGCAAGCCGAACGTGGCGCCCGTCACTGGCAAGCCGGCCACCGGCACGCCGCAGGACATGCCGGCCGCCACGGCGCCGGCGCCGTCCGACGGCAAGGTTCACCATATCGGCCTGCTGCTGCCGCTGCGCTCGGCTTCCCTGGGTCCGGCCGCCAGCCTGCTGCGGGCCGGCTTCATGGCCGCCTACGAACGCGACCGCAGCGGCTTTGAAGTGGCCGTGATCGATACGGGCGACGGCAGCGACGATGTACTGAACAAGTTTGCACAAGCGCAGCAGGAACAGGATATCGTGGTCGGCCCCCTGTCGCGCTCGGCCGTCACGGCGGTCGCCAATAGCGACCTGGTGAAAAAACCGACCATCGCCCTGAACCACCCGGACAACCGCGGCGAAGCGCGCCTGCCGGCAAAACTGCTGGTGATGGGTCTGTCGATCGAAGCCGAAGCACGCCAGGTGGCCGCCTGGGCCGCCAGCGAACAGCCGCGCGCCAACGCCCTGATTTTGTCGGCCAATTCGGCCTCGCAGCGCCGCACCAGCACCGCCTTCAAGCAGGAGTGGTTGCGCCAGGGCGGCAGCGCCGACCAGGTCGACCTGACGCCCACCAATGGCTATCTCAGTGACGCCGAGCTGGTGCAATTGCGCGCTCGCCTGTCGAGCAATCCGCCGGCGCTGATCTTCGCCGCGCTGGACGCCGACCAGGCGCGCCAGCTGCGCGTGGCGATCGGCCCCGAGGTGCCGCTGTATGGCACCTCGTCGCTGAACCCCGGCCTCGGCCGCGGCGCCAGCGGCCCGGAGCTGGACGGCGCGCGCCTGCTCGACCTGCCATGGCAGGTGCAGCGCGATCATCCGCAGGTGATGGTCTATCCGCAGCCGCCGCAACCGATCGATGGCCGGCTGACGGCCGACATGGAACGCCTGTATGCGCTCGGCATCGACGCCTTCCGCGTGGCGCGCGAAGTGGCGCTGCGCCCTGAGGCGCCATTCACGCTCGACGGCGTGACGGGCCGCCTGGCCGTGGGCTACGACAACGGGCAGACGCGCTTCGAGCGCACCGAGCAGGCCGCCACCTACCAGCAGGGCGTGGTCGGCACCTGGCCGCCCAAGCCGCTCGCCGAGCAAGCTCCCGCCTTGCCGGCGGCGCAGTAAAGAAAGCAGCGCGCCATGCCGCCGCCAGACAAGCGCGAACAGGGGCGGCTGGCGGAAGACGATGCGCTGGCTTACCTGCTGCTGCAGGGACTCAAACTGGTGGAACGCAATTTCCTGTGCAAGGGCGGCGAGCTCGATTTGATCATGCGCGACGGCAAGAGCATCGTCTTCATCGAGGTGCGCCAGCGCGCCAGCAAAGATTTCGGCGGCGCCCTGGCCAGCATCACGCCCACCAAGCAGCGGCGCATGACGCGCGCCGCGCAAACCTGGCTGTTGAGTCAAAAACACACGCCGCCATGCCGCTTCGACGCCGTCGCCATCGATGGCGGCCGCATGGAATGGCTGAAGAACGTTCTCGATATGTAAGCATTTTTAACAGCGCTTGTCCGCTCGGCCGCGCGCCTGCACTATAATCGGCAGACTATGAATAATCAACGCATCCTCTCGCACTTCCACGAAAGTGCCGAACTCAAGATCCAGGCCGCTACGGTGCTGGCGCCCGCGATTGCCCAGGCGATCGAGCTGATGTTTGCCGCGCTGTCGAACGGCAACAAGATCCTGGCCTGCGGCAATGGCGGTTCCGCCGCCGACTGCCAGCATTTTGCCGCCGAACTGGTCGGCCGCTTCGAGCGCGAACGCTTTCCGCTGCCGGCGCTGGCATTGACCACCGACACGTCGATCATGACGGCGGTGGCCAACGACTACAGCTACCGCGAAATTTTCTCGAAGCAGGTGCAGGCCTTCGGCCAGGCCGGCGACATCCTGCTGGCCATTTCCACGTCGGGCAATTCCGGCAACGTGATGGCGGCGGTGGAAGCGGCGCTGGAACGCGAAATGCGCGTGGTGGCGCTGACCGGCAAGGACGGCGGCGCGATCGGCAAGCTGCTGACGGACGCCGACGTGCATATCTGCGTGCCGGCCGAACGCACGGCGCGCATCCAGGAAGTGCATCTGACAACCATACACTGCATTTGCGACGGCATTGACGTCGCCCTATTCGGAGGAGACGTGAATGACTGAATTCGGTACTGGCCCAGGCTGGAAACGCGTACAACGCCCATTGGCGACCGCCCTGCTGTGCGGCGCCATGCTCACCTCGCTGACCGGCTGCATCGAACTGATGGTCGGTGGCGCGGTGATGAGCGGCGTGGCCGCGGCGGATCGCCGTACCCTGGGCGCCCAGACCGAAGACAAGGCGATCGCCGTCAAGGGCGAGGCGCGCATGCCGTCCATCACGGGCGACGTCGGCCATGTCAATGTCACCAGTTTCAACCGCCGCGTGCTGCTGACGGGCGAAGTGCGCGATGAAGCGATGAAAAACGCCGTCGAGCGCGAAGTGCGCAATATCGAGGGCGTCGAATCGGTGGCCAATGAGCTGATTATCGCCGGCCCGGCCAGCTACACCTCGCGCTCGAACGACGCGCTGATCACCACCAAGGTCAAAGCCAGCCTGGTCGACATGAAAACCATCTCGGCCGCCTCGTTCAAGGTGGTGACCGAAAACGCCACCGTCTTCCTGATGGGCCGCGTGACCCAGCGCGAAGGCACGGTGGCGGCCGACGTGGCGCGCGGCGTCGGCGGCGTGCAGAAAGTGGTCAAACTGTTCGACTACATCTCGGAAGCGGAACTGAAGCAATTGCAGCCCGATCCGGCACCGGCGCGCGTCAACAACCCCGTGGGACAGTAAAACCCCCATAGCCCTTCCGGCCTGGGGCGTGAACACAACGATGGGGCTATAATGGCCCCATCGTTACGTTATCTGGTGTGAAAACTATGTCAACATCGACTTCCAAATCCTGGCGCAAACCGGTCCTGATCGCCGTGCTGGTCGCTGGCCTCGGCGCTGCCGCCTACCTGTCGTTGAACAACAAGCAAAGCGCACCGGATGTGACCTTCCACGCCATCGACGGCGAAAAAATCTCGTCCGCCAGCCTGCGCGGCAAGGTGGTGATGGTCAATTTCTGGGCCACCTCGTGCACCACCTGCGTGGCCGAAATGCCGGAAATGGTCGACACTTACAACAAATACAAGGCGCAGGGCCTGGAGTTTGTGGCGGTGGCGATGCAGTATGATCCGGCCAACTACGTGCTGAACTTCGCCCAGACGCGCCAGCTGCCATTCAAGGTGGCGCTCGACGTGACGGGGGAGGCGGCCAAGGCCTATGGCGACGTGGCGATGACGCCAACCACCTTCGTGCTCGACAAGCAGGGCAAGATTCTCAAGCGCTATGTGGGCAAGCCCGAATTTGCCGAGCTGCACAAGCTGCTGGAATCGGCGATTGCAGGATAGTCGTCGCGCACGACACATAACGTTGTTGCAAATCATTGCCTGGTTGATATAACCTTCTCATTCGTGAATCCCGTTCACTTTGTGAAGGCCAGCCGTGTCCCTCGACGCCCAGACGCTCGACCCGCAGCAACTGAAAACCTGGCTGCTCGCAGCCGGCAGCAAGGACGCCAAGGCGTTCCGTCTCCTCTATCACGCCACATCATCGAAACTGTTTGGCTTCGCGCTGCGTATATTGCACAAGCAGGAGCTGGCAGAAGAGGCCCTGCAAGAGGGTTTCGTCGCCATCTGGAACAACGCCGCCACGTATCAAAGCCATCTGGCGGCGCCGATGACCTGGATGGCCACCATCGTGCGCAACAAGGCGTTCGATGTGCTCAGGCGTAGCGACGACACAGTTGAAATCGATGCCGAACAGTTTGATAGTGTAGTCATGAACGCACTACGCGACCCCCAGGCCACGCCGATAGAGTCGCTGCAGATGAGCGGCGACGCCAAGGCGCTGGCATTTTGCATGTCGGCCCTGGAAGGGCTGCACCGCCAGGTGGTCGCGCTGGCGTATTACCATGACCTGTCGCACAGCGAAGTGGCGCAGCAGATGTCGCTGCCGATCGGCACCGTCAAGACCTGGATACGGCGCAGTCTGGAACGGCTGCGTACCTGCCTGGCAAAACGGGAGGCACCATGAATATCCGCGGCAACGATGCGCTGCGCCAGAAACTGGCGTCCGAATATGTGCTGGGCACCCTGAAAGGGGGCGCGCGGCGCCGTTTCGAAGGCTGGCTCTACAATGACGCCGACCTGCGCAATATCACGGCCGAATGGCGCCAGCGCCTGGAACCGATGGCAGAATTCGCCACCCCGGTGGCGCCGCCCAAACGCATCTGGCAGCAGATCGAGCAGCGCCTGTACCTGACGCAGGCGCAGCATGGCGGCAGGAGCTTGTGGCGCGATTCGCTGTCGTTCTGGCGTTCGCTGGGCCTGGCCTCGAGCGCAATTGCCGCGCTGCTGGTGATCGTGATGTCCACGCAATTGATGAGCACGCCGCAGATCAGCCATGTGGCGACCTTGATGGACGAGAAATCGCAGACCGCCTTGCTGCTGACGGCCGACAGCCGCCACGACACCCTGGAAGTGCGCATGGTGGGCAATGCGCCAGTGCCGACCGACAAGGAACTGGAACTGTGGGCCGTGCCGAAAAGCGGCAAGCCGCGTTCGCTGGGCTTGCTGGCCGACAAGGGCAGCGTGACGCTGGCCTTGTCCAGCCGCGCCATCGGCAACGATGTGGCCCTCTTGGCCGTGACCCTGGAGCCGCGCGGCGGCTCGCCCGATCCGAACGGACCGACGGGCCCCATTTTATATAAAGGCAATTGGGTGAGGCTGTAAGCTTACTTTGGATACAGAATCATCTGCGTGCAGCGAAACAGCGCCAGCGTCTTGCCGGTTTCCTTGCTCTTGACCACGGCATCCCACACTTGCGTGTTGCGGCCCTTGTGCTCGACCCTGGCGGTGCAGACGATGGTGCCGTCGCGCGCCGTGCCCAGGTGGTTCGATTTCAGTTCGATGGTGGTGAAGTTGTTCGCCCCTTCGGGCAGGTTGGCAATGCAGCCATAGCCAGAGGCCGTGTCCGCCAGGGTCACCACGCTGCCGGCATGCAAATAGCCGTTCGGCGCCAGCAAATGCGGCTGCACCGGCAGTTCGGCCGTCACCTGGCCGTCGCCGACGGAGGTGATGACAATGCCCAGGTGGCCGGGCAGGCGGCCGACGCCGCGCTGGTTCAATAGGTCCAGGGTAATTTCAGGATGGCTCATGGTCTCTTTCTGTCGTTCTTGTAGGGTCTGAAAACACGTCGATCATAGCAAACTCGCCACGCGGCGTTTGCCGAACCCTGATTGTTGGCGCTGCGCGAGCGTTTCGGCATCATGGCCGAGCGCCATGGCATCACCGTTAGATGTTGCTCAACATACACTTTCCCCTATACTTCATCAAAAGGAAAATCATGTTGACCATCCGCCTCCTGACCGCCGTCCTGGGCCTCGCTTTACATGGGGGCCTGCATGCCGCACCCGCTTTCACGCTGGCCAGCACCGATATGGCCGAAGGCAAGATGATGACGGCATCGCAAGTGTTCCACGGCTTTGGGTGCACCGGCGCCAACCTTGCGCCACAGCTGTCATGGAGCGGCGCGCCTGCCGGCACCCGAAGCTACGCCATCACCGTCTACGATCCTGATGCGCCCACCGGCAGCGGCTGGTGGCACTGGAGCGTCTTCAACCTGCCAGCCACTATCCACAGCGTGGCTGGCGGCGCCACCGCTGCCAGCCTGCCGGCCGGCGCAGTACAGGCGCGCAACGATTTTGGCGACAGCGCCTTTGGCGGCGCCTGCCCGCCAGCGGGCGACCAGCCGCACCGCTACCAGGTCACCGTGTGGGCCCTGAAGGTGGACAAATTGCCGCTCGACCAGCACGCCAGCGGCGCCCTGGTCGGCTATCTGCTCAATGCCAATGTGCTGGGCAAGGCGCAGCTGACAGGACTGTATGGCCGTTGATGAGGCCTGCGCGGCAGATCAGGTCGCCTTGAGCGAACTGCGCATCGCGCGCGGTACGGTCGAGGCGCGCCGCGCACAGACCCTGCGCCGGGTGCCCGTGTTCATGCCGGCGCTGTGCCGCGTGCGGCAGGGTGAAAAGCTGCTGAGCTGGGGTGAACGCGAAGCGCGCGCCGGCGCGAATGACGTGGTGCTGATGCCCGCAGGGCAGGAACTGGGCGTGGCCAACCTGCCGGGAGTACACGGTTACCTGGCCGAAGTGCTCAGTTTTTCACCAGCCCTGATCGCCCGTTTCCGTACCCGTCATGGCAGCCTGGTCGACAGCCAGCTGCGCGCGGCGCCGGGCGCCAGCCTGTGCGTGCCGCTCGATGTCCATGCGGCCCTGGCCTGGGATCAGGTGATGGCCAGCCTGGCGGACGGCGCGCCGGCCGCCTTGCAGGCCCATCAGGTAGAAGGCTTGCTGCTGGCGCTGGCGTTGGCCGGTCACTGCGGCCCGTTGCTGATGGACCGCCGCGATCCGCTGGCCGCGCGCGTGCAGCAGGTGATGCTGCTCGATCCGGCTGCCGACTGGAGCGTTGCCAGGGTAGCGGGCCAGCTGCACCTGGGCGCGTCCACCCTGCGCCGCCAGCTGGCCCTGGAACAACGCCACTTCCGCGATATTCTGGAAGCCGTGCGCCTGGGACGGGCGCTGCAAGAGCTGCAAACGGGCATCTTGCCGATCAGCGAAATCGCCGCCCTGTGCGGCTATGCCTCGCCGTCACGCTTCGCGGCGCGCTTCCGCCAGTATCACGGCCTGTCGCCGCGCGCGCTGCGCGCCACGTTGTAAAGTGCGCTACTGAAGCAAATCAATTGCAACAAGCGCTGACAGCGATAGCGTTTTCTTGCTACCATGCGCCACATGTCGATCCGCCAGCCATCCCGTCAGCCACGCCACAAGGTGTCCGCCCCCGCGCGCACGCCGTGGCAGCTGTGCGTTGCGCTGTTCAGTGCGCTGGCCCTGGTGCTGCTGCTGTCGACGGCGGCGTCGCACCTGCACAAGACCAGCCTCGACGCGGAAGAGTGCACGCTGTGTGCCACCGTCATCGACAAGGTAGCCGACATTGCCGTGCCGCCAGGAATCGCCGAGCCACCGGCGCAATTGCTGCCATATCGCCTGCTGGCCGTGCTGCCCGCCATGCCGGCGCCCGTCATTGCCCTGCTGTTGCCGCCCGTGCGCGGCCCGCCGTCGACCTCGCTGTAGTTCCCACGCTGTTTTTCTTTTTTCAGGCTGCATCGCCGCGCCCACGAGGCTCGCGCCATGCTGCCTGGCGTACACTATTTTGAGGTTCACCATGCAACACACTCCACGCCTGAGCGCGCTGTCGCTCGCCATCGCCAGCCTGTTTGCCGTTTCCGCCCATGCCGATGAGGCGGCGCCGCAAGAAATGCAGACGGTCGAAGTCACCTCGGCCCATCTGCGCAGCGCGCGCATCGAACTGTCGCCAAAAGTGGGCACCACCATCTACAGCATCGACAGCCATATGGTCGACATGCTGGGCCAGGGCGACAACACGCCGTTCAATGAAGTGCTGCTGCGCCTGCCGGGCGTGTCGCAGGACTCGAAAGGCTCGGGCGCCCTGCACGTGCGCGATGACCATGCGAACGTGCAATACCGCATCAACGGCGTGCAACTGCCGGAAAGCATCAGCGGCTTTGGCCAGTCGATCGACACGCGCCTGATCGACAAGACCGATTTCATCACCGGCGCCTTGCCGGCCCAGTTCGGCCTGCGCACGGCCGGCATCGTCGATATCGAAACCAAGGAGGGCGGCATGACCCCGGGCGGGCGCATCGGCATCCTGGTGGGCAGCCACAACCATATCGAGCCGAGCGCCGAATTGTTCGGCAGCGTCGGCAAGTTCAATTACTATTTGTCCGGCAGCTACCTGGGCAATTCGCTGGGCGTGGAAAACCCGCAGGACACGCGCAATGCGCTGCACGACAAGACGCGCCAGAACAAATCGTTCGGCAACCTGTCGTATTTCCTCGATGACAATACTCGCCTCGGCGCCATGTTCGGCACCTACAACGGCCGCTTCCAGATCCCGAACAACCCGGACCAGGCGCCCGGCTTTACCCTGGCCGGCCGCAGCGATGCGCAAGCCGGCACGTCCACCTTGCCATCGTCGCAGCTCGATGAAAACCAGCGCGAAGTAAACCGCTTCCTGGTGCTGTCACTGCAAAAAAGCCTGGGCGACCTCAACTACCAGGTCTCCGCCTTCCACCAGTATTCGCAGCTGCATTTCACGCCCGATTCGATCGGCGACCTGATCTACAACGGCGTGGCCTCCGACTCGCGCCGCTCGAACAGCGCCTCGGGCGCGCAGTTCGACGCCAGCTACAAAGTGCACCAGGATCACACCGTACGCGCAGGCCTGGCCTACACGCGCCAGAAAACCAGCAGCGACAATACCGTCGGCGTGTTCCCGGCGGACGCCAACGGCCAGAGCGACACCACGCCGATTACCATCGTCGACAACAGCGGCAAGACCGGCACCCTGGCCAGCTTCTACCTGCAAGACGAATGGCATATCAGCAAGCCCTTGACCCTGAACTATGGCGTGCGTTTCGACAAGGTCTCGGCCTTTACGGAAGAACAGCAATGGAGTCCGCGCCTGAACCTGGCCTACCAGGTCGCGCCCGGCACGGCCGTGCACGCCGGCTACTCGCGCTACTTCACGCCGCCACCGCAGGAACTGGCGGCGCAGGGCAGCATCGACCTGTATGCGAACACCACCAACGCACCGGCAATCGCCACCTCGGACAACGTCAAGGCCGAGCGCACCCACTATTACGATGTCGGCATCAGTCACCAGGTCAATTCCAAGCTGACGCTGACGGCCGACGTGTACTACAAGAAAATCACCAACCTGCTCGACGAAGGCCAGTTCGGCCAGGCGCTGATCCTCACGCCATTCAACTACGCCGAAGGCTATGCCAAGGGTCTGGAACTGTCGGCCATCTACGCCGAGAAGGACTGGGGCATGTTCCTCAACGCCAGCACGCAAAAGGCGCAGGGCCGCAACATCAATTCCGGCCAGTCGCTGTTCGGTGCCGATGAGGTGGCGTATATCAAGAACAACTACGTGTTCCTCGACCACGACCAGACCTACACCATGTCGGGTGGCGGCCACTATCATTTTGGCGATTCGCAAGTAAGCGCTGACTTCCTGTACGGCAGCGGCCTGCGCATGACCCCGGACGGCGGCGCACCGAATTCCGGCCACCTGCCGCATTACTTCACGGTCAATACGGCGCTGACGCACACCTGGAAAAACACGCCGTTGGGCAAGGTGGAAGGCCGTTTGGCGCTGATCAACCTGTTCGACAAATCGTATCTGCTGCGCGATGGTTCCGGCGTCGGCGTCGGTGCGCCGCAATATGGCGCACGCCGCAGTCTGTACGCTGGCCTGTCGACCAGCTTCTAAGGAGTTACGTGCGAAGACAGCGGCAGGGAGCAACGCCTGCCGCTGTCGGTTGCCGTAAATTCAACCCCAATTGATCGGCTGTTTGCCGTTTTCCTGCAAATAGGCATTGGCCTGGCTGAATGGCTTGCTGCCGAAAAAACCCCGGTGCGCCGACAGTGGTGACGGATGCGGCGCCGTCAGCACCAGGTGCTTGCCCTCGTCGATCAGCGCGCGCTTGGCGATCGCATAGGCGCCCCACAAAATGAAGACCACGCCCTCGCGCTCCTGCGACAGATGGCGGATCGCGCTGTCGGTCAGCTTTTCCCAGCCCTTGCCCGCATGCGAGCCAGCCGCGCCGGAGCGCACGGTTAAAACGCTGTTGAGCAGGAAAACGCCTTGTTCGGCCCAGTCGCTCAGATCGGTGCTGGTGCGCGCGACGCCCACATCGCTTTTCAGTTCCTTGAAGATATTTTGCAAGCTGGGCTGGGCGCGCGTGCCATCCGGTATCGAAAAGCACAGGCCCATGGCCGCGCCCGGCGTGTGATACGGGTCCTGTCCCAAAATCACCACCTTGACCTGCTCGAACGGCGCCAGGTCAAACGCGCGAAAAATCGCCTTACCGGGCGGAAAGCACGGCCCGGCCGCATATTCTTCTTTCACGAACGCCACCAGGCTGGTCCACCAGGGCTGTTCGAATTCGGCGTGCAGCCGCTGTTTCCAGGACGCTTCGATACGTACTTCCATGATAACTCCATAGTCTTTGAGCAAGCCGAGTATAGTGCGTCAGACAATACGGCTGCTTTACATTTCCATAAAGAAAAAGCCGCCCGGCTTGCGCGGGACGGCTCGATCTGATCACTGCTGGTGCTTACACGTTCAGCGCCGACTCCACCCCAGCCATATGCGCCTGCTCATCCGCGTGATACGAGCTGCGCACCATGGCGCCGATGGCGGCGTGGGTGAAGCCCATCTTGTAGGCTTCTTCTTCGAACATCTTGAACACGTCCGGGTGCACGTAGCGGCGCACCGGCAGATGGCTGTTCGATGGCGCCAGGTATTGGCCGATGGTCAGCATGTCGATGTCGTGCTCGCGCATGTCGCGCATCACTTGCAGGATTTCCTCGTCCGTTTCGCCCAGGCCGACCATGATGCCGGACTTGGTCTTGACATCCGGGTACATGGCCTTGAAGTCCTTCAGCAGTTTCAGCGAGTGCATGTAGTCGGAGCCGGGGCGCGCTTCCTTGTACAGGCGCGGCGCGGTTTCCAGATTGTGGTTCATGACGTCAGGCAAGCCATCCTTGAACAGGTTCAGGGCTTTTTCCAGGCGGCCGCGGAAGTCGGGCACCAGCACTTCGATGCGGGTGTTCGGCGACAGGGCGCGCGTTTGCTGGATGCACTCGACGAAATGGCCGGCGCCGCCGTCGCGCAGGTCGTCGCGGTCGACCGAGGTGATCACGACGTAATTCAGGCGCAGCTTGGCGATGGTTTTCGACAGGTTGGCCGGCTCTTCCTTGTCCAGCGGATCCGGGCGGCCGTGGCCGACGTCGCAGAACGGGCAGCGGCGCGTGCACTTGTCGCCCATGATCATGAAGGTGGCGGTACCCTTGCCGAAGCATTCGCCGATATTCGGGCAGCTCGCTTCCTCGCACACAGTCACCAGCTTGTTTTCGCGCAGGATGTCCTTGATTTCGTAGAAGCGGGTCGAGGCAGACGCCGCCTTGACGCGGATCCAGTCCGGCTTTTTCAGGCGCTCGATCTGCTCGATCGGCACGATCTTGATCGGGATGCGCGCTGTCTTGCTGGCGCCTTTTTGCTTTTCGCTCGGATTGTAGGCCGGTGCGGCGGTGGCGACGGGGGCGGTGCTGGAAATGGTCTCAGAAGTCATGGCTGCGAGCCCTTGACGGGCATGTTGGTTTGTTAGCTCAGGCATCCGCTGCCTGAGGCGCGCCTGCGGCGCTCTGCTGTACATCGAGTAATTCGGTCAGTTCACGGGCCAGCGCGTGCTGCACGTCAGCCAGCGGGGCATCCACGCCCATGCTGCGCATGTCGACCGTTTTCAGGCCGGAATAGCCGCACGGGTTAATCCAGGAAAACGGCGCCAGGTCCATCGCCACATTGAGCGACACGCCATGGTAAGTGCAGCCGTTGCCACGCACTTTCAAGCCCAGCGCGGCGATCTTGGCGCCTTTGTCGGGCCCGCCGGCGATATAAATGCCGGGCGCGCCATCGATGCGCTCGCCGGCAAGATTATACGCCGCCAGCACATTGATGATGGCCTGCTCGATTTTATGCACGAACTGGCGCGCATAGAGCTTGCCGCCGGGCTTGTTGCGGCGCAGGTCCATCAGCAGGTAAATCACCACCTGGCCGGGGCCATGAAAGGTCACTTCGCCGCCGCGGTCGGTTTGTACGACCGGAATCGCCTCGGCGCCGGCCAGCAGATGGCCACGGTCGGCCGCCAGGCCCAGCGTGAATACGGGCGGATGTTCGACGATCCACAGTTCGTCGCGCGTGTCGGTCGTGCGCGCATCGGTAAAGGCGCGCATGGCGGCAAAGGTCGGCTCGTAATCGACGCGGCCCAGCTCGCGGATCAGGGCCGCTTCGGTTCGGGTGGTGGTCATGACAGATTCTGTAATCGGCTGCCGGCGCGCGCTGGACGCTGCGGCGAAGCCGTGATTATACCGCCACCGCCGGGCCAGGGCAGGCCATGGCTCAGATCTGCAACAACAACTGCGCCAGTTGCGGCGCCGCCAGGCGGATCTGCGCGCCGCTCAGGGCCGTGTAGCCGACCAGCACGGCCGGCGGCAATTGCGCCTGCTGGCAAAATTCGCCCAGGCCCTGCAGCGCCAGGCCGGCCTGCGCGGCGCGCGCGCAAAAGGCCGCTTCGTCGCTGCCCGGCGGCAGCCACAGCACACAGTGAAAACCAGCATGCTGGCCGGAAATGCTGTAGCGGCCGGGCGCGATCCGCTCCAGGCAGGCCAGCAGCAGGTCGCGCCGCTCCTTGTAGGCCAGGCGCGCCTGGCGCAGATGGCGCACGAAGGCGCTGTCTTCCATCCAGGCGGCCAGCGCCAGCTGGTCCGTGATGCCGACCGAACGGCCCGTCACCTGCAAGGTGCGCAGCAGCAAAGGCCGCAAGCCGGGCGGCAGCACCATGAAACCGAGGCGCAGGCCGGCGAACAGGGTCTTGTTGAAGCTGCCGCAGTAAATCACGCGCTGGTACTGGTCCAGCGATTTCAGGGCCGCCAGCGGTGCGCTTTGATAGTTGAATTCGCTGTCGTAATCGTCTTCCACCACCCAGGCGCCGCTCTCGCTGGCCCAGTCGAGCAGAGCCAGGCGGCGCGTGACGGACATGGTCACGCCCAGCGGCGACTGGTGCGCCGGCGTGACATATACCAGGCTGGCGTCGGCATGCGCCTGCAGCGCGGCGCAATCGATGCCTTCGGCGTCGACCGCGATATCGACCGGCACGGCGCCAGCCAGCGTGAACAGGGTGCGCGCGGCCGGATAGCCGGGGTCTTCCAGGCAGACCTTGTCGCCCGCGCGCACGGTGGCACGCGCGACCAGGTCGAGCGCATGGCGAATGCCGGTGGTAATGACAATATCCTGCGGGTCGCAGCGGATGCCGCGGTACTTGGCCAGGTAGTCGGCGATCTGCCGGCGCAATTCGGGCGCGCCGGCCGGGTCGGCGCTGCACAGCTGGGCCGGCGTGGCGGCGGCCAGCGCCCTGGCCGCGCAGCGCGACCACGAGGCGCTCGGGAACAGGGCCGCGTCGGCGCGCCGCGCCACGAAGGGCAGGCCGTCGCGCACGCCCGTGTCTGGCGCCGGCTGGGGCAGGGCGCTGCCCACATCGGGGGCCGACTGTGCCGGCAAGTCAAAACCGGCCATCAGAAAACGTTCCGGCACCACCGCGCACACACGCGTGCCGGACCCGGGCACGCGCGTCACATAGGCTTCCGCATGCAGGCGGTCGAACACGGTTTCAATGGTGCCACGCGACAATTCCCAGCGCGCCGCCAGGGCGCGGCTCGACGGCAGGCGACTGCCGGCAGGCAAGACCTTGCCCAGAATGGCCGCGCGCAGCGCTTCATAGGCGCCGTCCTGCTTGCTGACGCCGGGCTGGTCCAGCCAGCTGGTGGGGCGCGGCAAGTCCAGGGCTAATGGTAATTTTCCTCGCGGCATAGGTAACTGTCCAAGTGGTCCAATGATTTTTTGTGTAAACGGCAACCGCATTACACCACAACAATTCTACTCTCACCGTTCTGGTGCGCCAGCCCTGGTGAACCATTTTATTTTTGAAACAACATGAAAACACCGCCATCGCCCTGGGCCTGGAGCATCATCCTGCTGTTGCTGGTCTGTTTGCCGCGCCTGAGCATCGATATGTACCTGCCGTCGCTGCCGGCGATGGCCGATGCGCTGCACGCCAGCGATGGTCAATTGCAACTGACCCTGAGCGTTTTCATGGCCGGGTCGGCCGCCTCGATGCTGGTGTGCGGCCCGCTGGCCGACCGCTACGGGCGCCGCCCGGTGCTGCTGGCCGGCAGCGTGGTTGATGCGGCCTTCGGCTGGCGCGCCGTGTTTGGCGTGCTGTGCGCGCTGGGCTTGCTGTCGCTGTGTTTGAGCTTGCTGTATGTGCCGGAAACCCGGCCAGCCAGGGTGGCGCCGCAGCAAAACGTGCTGGCGCTGTACCGGCGCCTGCTGGACGAGGCCTACTTTCTGCGCTATGCGCTGGCAATCGGCTGGTGGCCTGCAGCCTGGCGCCGCAGCACCTGGCGTCACTGGTGGCGCCGATGCTGCTGGTGATGGTCTCGGTCGGCATGGCGATTCCCGCCTGCCAGCTGGCGGTGCTGCAGCCGTATGGCGCGCAGGCGGGCAGCGCCACAGGCCTGTTCTTTTTCGTGCAGATACTGATCACGGCCGTCTGCGGCGCGCTGCTGGCGGCGATTTCCGACGGCAGCGCGCGGCCCATGGTATGGGTCACGGCCGGCGCCAGCGCCGCGTTTGCCGTGGTGGTGTCAGCTACCCGACGCCACGCGGCATGCGCCGCGCCTACATCACGATCTTGACCATCGGGTGCGCCGACAGCGCGTTGTACAGCGCGTCGAGCTGTTCGCGGCTGACGGCGCGCACGGTGACGGTCAGGCCGGTGTAATTGCCCTTGCCCGATGGGCGCACTTCCAGGCGGCCTTCATGGAAGGTCGGGTCGTGGCTGATCACCAGCGCGGTGATGGTGGGTGCGAAATCGACATGCGTCGGACCCATGATCTTGATGGGAAAGTCGCTCGGATATTCGATCAGCGATTCGCTGGGAGGGATGGTTTGCATGGTGGTTCCAGTCAGTAGCGGTCAGGGCGGGGCAAGCCCGCTGAAGGCCATATTGTAGCGAAATTCAACGGCGAACGAAGCGGGCGGCGCCAGCCCGGCGGCCGGGCAAAAAAAAGCCAGCTGGGTAAGCTGGCAAAAACTATTTCGTTTGCACAAAATAGCCGGAAAAATCGGTGCTGTCTCGCCGTACGGCGTTGCGCCGTGCTGCAATGACGCTACTGTAGACAAGAACCCGATGTTTTACTTCCGGCATGTGACGAACTGTCGGTTTGACGGCATGAAGCCGCTGAAATCGGCGCCAGACGGTAAAGCTCAGCGCTCCGCCTCCTGGAGCCGGCCATTGCCGCGTCCCTGGCTGGGGCGTTCGCGCGCCTGACCGCCACGGTCACCGCCGCGCTCGGGACGCGGTTCGGCGGAGGGACGGGGCGCCGGCATCGCCGGTGGCGGCGCCGGCCGGTTGCCGCGATCGAAACCGTCGCCGCGTTCACTGCGGTCCGGCCGCTCGAAACGATCGCCGCGCCAGGATGGACGGCCCGGCTGGACGAGCGCATCCTGCACCGGCGGCAGGACCGGTGCGGCGGGCATGGCTGGCGCCGCCGGTGTTGCAGGCATGGCTGGCGACGGCGGGCGCCGCGGTTCGCGCGCCGGCATGGCGTTGTCTTCGGTCTGCAAACGGCCGCCACGCTGGCTCCAGTCGCGGCGCGGAAAGTCAGGACGGCTCACCTCGCGCGGCGGACGCTGCCAGCCGGCGCCAGGGGCAGGCGAGGGCGAAGGCGCGGTGCCCAGGGGAGCGTTACGCACCTGCGGCGGCGGCATGCTGGTTCCGCCATCGCGCCGGGGCCGGTCACGGTTCCGGTCGCCGGGCACATGGCGCTCGCGCGGCGACAGCGGGAACCAGCCCATGCCAGGGCCGGTGCCTGGCCGGTATTGCAGACCCGGCCGTGGACCGTGATCGCTGCCGGCCCAGCCCACCAGCGCCGGCGCCCAGGCGCTGCGGACACGCTCGCGGCCCGGCGCCCAGCCCCAGCGCTGGCCGACCTGCACCCAGCGGCCATAGTGCGACGGCGCGTAGCCCCAGGGCGCATTGTCGATCCAGGTCCAGCCCCACGGCGCGATCCAGCGCCAAAGGCCATCGCTGTACGGCGCCCAGCCGGCCGGCACCGCGCGCGGCAGCCACAGCGGACCATATTCGGCATCGTCCTGCCACGCGCCATGGCGGTCCAGCTCTTCATAGCCGGTCACGTCTTCGGTCACATAGCGCAAGGACGGCGAGGCCGCCACCACCGTTTCGGGCCAGCTGTCAAAGGCGATGCGCTGCAGCGGGCCGGTGCGCAATGCTTCGTCCGTCAGTTCGGCGCGCTTGCCGGCGCGCAGCATCACGCTGGCCGTGCCGCCATCGACATCGGCCGCGCCTTCGAGCACGCTGACGACGCTGGTGCCGGGCAGGCGTTCGGCGTCGACGCGCACCCAGCCCGGCTGCGTCAGCACCACGCGCGCCTGGGCGGTGGCCAGTTCCAGGCCGCGCAGGGCGTCCGCATTGCGTACCCGCAGGCTGACGCTGCCATAAGCCAGGTGCAGTTTGAAATGGTCGTCGTCAAGCTGCGTCACGTCCAGTTCGGAATCGCCATCAAGGCGCACGGCGGCGCCGCCGACGCGAAACTCGGCCAGCGCATTGCGCCGGGTGGTGATGCGGCTGTCGGTGCTGACGGGCCAGTTCGACAACGCGTCCTGCGGCTCGCCATCGCCGGCGCGCACCAGCACTTGCCCTTCCACCGTGGAGATGCGGCCCACCCGCTCGGGCGGCTCGGCCAGCGCCGGTGCGCCGGCTGCGGACAGCACGAAGGCAAATACGGCATGGAGGAAAGTCGGACGCATGATGGCGCTCCAGTTGGACGATAAAGTACGGCAAGGATCTTGATTACAGCCCGCGGCGCGCGGCGCCACAAGCGGGCTTACAAATGATTGCAGGTGGCGCCATCAGGACGTGGCGTGCGCGCCACGCTTGACGAAAAACAGCGCCGCGCCCACCGCCATCAGCAGGCCGCCAAAGAAGCGGTTCTGCTTCCTGACGGCTTTGGCGTCGCGGAAAAAGCGCTGCATCGACGACGCCAGATAGGCATAGCTGTGCATGACGACCAGGTCGATGGTGCACATGGTCACGGCCAGGATCAGCAGTTGCGGCAGCACCGGCGCGGCGGGGCTGATAAATTGCGGCAATACCGCCACCATGAAGATGATGCCCTTGGGATTGGTCACATTGGTCAGGAAACCGGTCAGCACGCGCCGGCCCATGCTTGGCAGCACGGCCGCGGCATGCAGGTCGCCGGCCACCGCGATCTTCGCGCGCCACTGCGACAGGCCCAGGTAAATCAGATACAGGGCACCGACGGTTTTCACGATATTGAAAGCCACTTCCGAGGCCAGCAGCAGGGAGCCGACGCCGGCGCCGGCGATGAACAGCACCACCAGCAAGCCCATCTGCAGGCCGAGGATGGTGGCGCTGGTCTTTTTCACGCCATACGACAGGCCGTGCGACATCGACAGCACGGCGCCGGAACCGGGCGAGACGGCGATGATGGAAGCGGCGAGAACGAAGGCGATCCAGGTGGCAAAGCTCATGCGAAATCCAGAAAGGGGAGGAAGACGACGATTTTACCGCGCCGCGTGCGTCGCTGCCGGCCGGGCTGGGTTAAGATCATGCCAACTCCTTTCTTGCATCCCATCCAATAAGAACATGATGAACACCATACCGCTTTCCCTTGCTTGCTTCCCCTTCACCGCCACGGAGGGCTGCTGAGATGGCCGGCTCCAGTCTGTTTGCCCTGCTTGACGATATCGCCAGCATCCTCGATGACGTTTCCCTGATGACCAAGGTCGCGGCCAAGAAAACCGCCGGCGTGCTGGGCGACGACCTGGCCCTCAATGCCCAGCAGGTGTCGGGCGTGCGCGCCGAGCGCGAATTGCCGGTGGTGTGGGCAGTGGCCGTCGGTTCATTGAAAAACAAGGCCATCCTGGTGCCGTCCGCGCTGGCCATCAGCGCCTTTGCGCCATGGGCCATCACGCCGCTGCTGATGGTGGGCGGCGCCTACCTGTGCTTCGAGGGCTTTGAAAAGATCGCCCATCCGTTCCTGCACCCGGACGACAGCCACAAGGCCGAGCTGGCCGAAGCGCTGCGCGATCCGAACGTCGACCTGGTGGCGCTGGAAAAAGACAAGATCAAGGGCGCGGTGCGCACCGATTTCATTCTGTCGGCCGAAATCATCGTGATTGCCCTCGGCACGGTGGCCACCGCCACCTTTACCGAGCAGGTCGCGGTGGTGGTCGGTATCGCCCTGATCATGACAGTCGGCGTATATGGCCTGGTGGCGGGCATCGTCAAGCTTGACGACGCCGGGTTTTACCTGGCCGCGCGCAAAGGCGCCGGCGCGCTGATGGATGGCGTGCGCGCGTTTGGCCGCCTGCTCGTCACCGCCGCACCCAAGCTGATGAAGTTCCTGTCGGTCGTCGGCACCCTGGCCATGTTCATGGTCGGCGGCGGCATCCTGACGCATGGCTGGCCGTGGGCCAGCGCGCTGCTGCACCAGATGGAGCATGCGGTGGCCGGCGTGGCGGTGGTCGGCGGCGTGCTGGCGGCCGTGCTGCCCAGCGTGGTCAACGCCGTGGCCGGCGTGATCGCCGGCGGCGTGGTGCTGGCGGTCGTCAGCGGCGCCCAGGCTTTGTTGCGCATGGTCAAGCCGGCCAAATAAACTTTCTGGTCTGATGGGACGGCAGCCGCAACCGTGGCCGCCGCCCCGGGCGCATGTCCGTGGCGCCCCTTTTCCAGGAGCCATGCATGCACACTGTCCCCCTCCAACGCCCCAGCAGCGCTTTTATTGGCGCCTCGTGGGCCGCGCTACTGATCGGCGCCATCACCTATCTGAGCGGCTTGTGGAACGCCGGCATGGCGCTCAACGAAAAAGGCTATTATTTTACCCTGCTCATGTACGGCCTGTTCGCCGCCATTTCACTGCAAAAATCCGTGCGCGACCGCAGCGAAGGGATCGCCGTCACCGGCATCTATTTCGGCCTGTGCTGGATCTCGGTGCTGCTGGCCTTGCTGCTGCTGACGGTGGGCCTGTTCAACGCCACCATGCAGAACAGCGAAAAAGGTTTTTATGCCATGTCATTCCTGCTGAGTCTGTTTGCGGCGGTGGCGGTGCAAAAAAACGTGCGCGATGTCGCGCAAACGGCCGGTCCCAAGCTTGACGAGCCTGCCGGCGCACCGCCGGCCTGATCTGCCGGGGAACCAAACCGCCGCCAGCGCATCTACCTGTTACCAGCACAGGAGAGCGCGATGAGCGACCAGCAAAAACGTTTGCAAATGGCACTCGATGCGGCCCATATGTCGATCTGGGATTCGCGCATCGTCGACGGCCAGGTGATCGACGGCACGGTCAGCTGGTCGGCCAGGGGCGCGGCCTTGCTGGGACTGGAAGAGAAGGCGCTGACGCAGGCCTTCCGCGACTTTCTCGCCTGCGTGCATGCCGACGACCGCGCGCGCGTGCTCGACGTGCTGCAGGACGGCGTGCAGCGCCACGGCGGCTATGACATCCAGTACCGCGTAATCTGGCCCGATGGCAGCGAACACTGGCTGGCCGCCAGGGCGCAGGTCTTTACGGGCGCCAGCGGCCAGCCCGAGCGCACCCTGGGCATCATCTGGGACATCACCGAGCGCACGCGGCAGGAAATCATGATCGCCGAACGCAAGGAACTGGCCGAAGTGACGCTCAGCTCCATCGGCGACGCGGTGATCACCACCGATCCGCATGGCAAGACGCGCTACCTGAACCGCATGGCCGAGCAACTGACGGGCTGGACCAGCCAACTGGCGCAGGGCCTCGATATCTGGGACACCATGCCGCTGGCCGACGAACAGACGGGCGCCACGCTCGAGCACGTGGCCGTCAAATGCCTGCACCAGCGCCAGACCATCGGCACTTCGGCGCACACCAACCTGGTCACACGCGACGGTCGCCAGGTCGCCATCGAGGACAGCGCCGCGCCGATCTGGTCGCGCGATGGCGAGATCCTCGGCGCGGTGGTGGTGTTTCGCGACGTCAGCCATGAGCGCAAGCTGAGCCAGCAATTGTCGTGGCAGGCCACCCACGACCACCTCACCGGACTGATCAACCGGCGCCATTTCGAACAGCTGGTGGCCGGCGCCCTGCACACGGCCAAGGAGCAGGGCCATGTGCACGCGCTGCTGTACCTGGACCTGGACCAGTTCAAGATCATCAACGATACCTGCGGCCACAGCGCCGGCGACCTGCTGCTGCAACTGCTGGCCAAGCTGCTGCAATCGCAGATGCGCGACAGCGACATCCTGGCGCGTCTGGGCGGCGACGAGCTGGGCGTGCTGCTGCCGCACTGCCCGATGGAACATGCGCGCCAGGTCGGCGAACAGCTGCGCCAGTCGATCCGCGACTTTCATTTCGCCTGGGATAGCCGCAGCTACGAGCTGGGCGTGAGCATCGGCATGGTGGAAATCAACCAGGACAGCAAGTCGCTGAGCGAACTGCTGATCGCCGCCGACCAGGCCTGCTACCTGGCCAAGGAACAGGGCCGCAACCGCATCCACGTGTACCAGGAAGCCGATGTGATGCTGGCCCAGCGGCGCGGCGAAATGCTGTGGATCGCGCGCCTGAAAGAGGCGTTCGAGCAGCAATATTTCCGCCTGTACGCGATGCCCATCGTGCACCTGCGCGAAGGCCTGGAAAGCCACGACGAGGTACTGCTGCGCATCCGCAACAGCAAGGGCGACCTGATCCTGCCTGGCGCCTTTATTCCGGCCGCCGAGCGCTACGACATGATGATCTCGATCGACCGCTGGGTCATCCGCGCCGTATGCGCCCATATCCAGAGCGTGCGCGACAGCCTGGCGCCGGTCGAGGCGCTGGTGGAACAGCGCCGCCGCGCGCCGGCCCTGTATTCGATCAACCTGTCGGGCATGTCGCTGGCCGACTCGGGCTTGCAGGATTACATCACCGAGCAATTCGTGCAGTACGCCATCGCGCCGGAACAGGTCTGCTTTGAAATCACCGAAACGGCGGTGATCGCCAACCTGCCCAAGGCGCAGGTCTTCATGCACCACCTCAAGGCCCTTGGTTGCCGCTTTTCACTCGACGACTTCGGCGCCGGCTTTTCCTCGTTCGGCTACCTGAAGGCCTTGCCAGTCGACTACCTGAAGATCGACGGCGTGTTCGTGCGCGATATCGCCACCAATGCGATCAACCGCGCCATGGTCAAGGCCATCAATGAGGTAGGCCACGTGATGGGCCTGAAAACCGTGGCCGAATACGTCGAAGACGAGGCGACCCTGGCCATCATCCGCGAACTGGGCGTCGATTATGCGCAAGGCCATGCCGTGGGCAATCTGCGGCCGCTGGTGGCCGGCCTGGACTGAAGCGCCAGCCAGACCGGCATGTCAACCTTGCCGCGCCATAGTCACTATGGCCACAGGCAACAAACCATCTCCTCTGCAGAAATGACTAGCCGTGTTTGCGCGCCATCAAATTAGCCACTTCAATTTTATGGATTTTGATCTATATCAATAAATTTGCGCTGGCGACTCCTTACACTGATCCACGTTCTTGCAATCCTGCAAGCTTTATTCAATAAACGCGTCCGATGCCGTTCGGCGCACCTGTCCGGGAAGCCGCCATGCGCCAGAATTTGCCAGTTACCAACCGTGAAACCCTGGTTCTCGAAGATCAGGCCATCGTCTCGAAAACGGACATGAACGGCAACATCGTCTACGTGAATCCGTATTTCAGCCAGGTCAGCGGCTTTACCGAGGCCGAACTGATCGGCTCGCCACAGAACATCGTGCGCCATCCCGACATGCCGGCCGAAGCGTTTGCCGACATGTGGGCCTCGCTCAAAGCCGGCACGCCCTGGACCGGCCTGGTGAAAAACCGCTGCAAGAACGGCGACTTCTACTGGGTGCGCGCCAACGTCACGCCGATCCGAGAAGCGGGCCAGACCATCGGCTACATGTCGGTGCGCGTAAAAGCCGACAAGGACCAGGTGAAAGTGGCCGAAGAGGCCTATCACGCCATCCGCAACCAGGAGGGCGGGCGCATCGTCATCAAGCACGGCCAGATCGTGCGCCCCGGCCTGGCCCATGTGCTGCACAAGCTGACCCATATGTCGCTCAACCTGCGCATCTGGATGGCGACCAGCGCCGTCAACTGCCTGCAGCTGCTGGTATGCGCCATCACCCTGTTTGCCGCCGGCGGCGCCACCACCAACTACAGCATCTTCGGCGCCACCCTGGTCGGCTTCCTGATCAACGTTTTTCTGTGGTACACCTTGCGCACCTCGGTGCTGCAGCCCTTGAACAAGGCCCTGAACGGCGCGCGGGCGATCGCCGCCGGCGACTTGTCGGGCAGCTTTGAAACCGACAGCACCGACGAAGTGGGCCAGCTGCTGCGCGCGCTGCAGCAGATGAACAGCAACCTGATCGCCACCATCCGCGACGTGCGCATCAATGTCGAAACCATGGCCGTGGCCACCAAGCAGATCGCGGTGGGCAATATGGATCTGTCGGGCCGCACCGAATCGCAGGCGGCCAGCCTGGAAGAGACGGCGTCGAGCATCGAGGAATTCTCGTCGACCGTCAAGCAGAACGCCGACAACTCGGTGCAGGCCAACGACCTGGCGGTGGCCGCCTCCAAAGTGGCGGTGCAGGGCGGCGCCATCGTTGCCGACGTGATCACCACCATGGATGAAATCAATACCTCGTCGAAGAAGATCGTCGACATCATCGGCCTGATCGAAGGCATCGCCTTCCAGACCAATATCCTGGCCCTGAACGCGGCAGTGGAAGCGGCGCGCGCCGGCGAGCAGGGCCGCGGCTTTGCGGTGGTGGCCGGCGAAGTGCGCAACCTGGCGCAGCGCTCCTCGCTGGCGGCCAAGGACATCAAGCAGCTGATCGACATTTCCGTCAGCAAGGTCGGCGCCGGCATGGTGCAGGTCAACCGCGCCGGCACCACCATGGAACAAGTGGTCAGCTCGGTGCAGCAGGTCACCGCCATCATGCAGGAAATCTCGATCGCTTCGCGCGAACAGAGCATCGGCGTCGACCAGGTCAACAACGCCATCGCCCACATGGACCAGGTAACACAGCAGAACGCGGCGCTGGTCGAGGAAGCGGCGGCCGCGGCCACGCGCCTGTCGGAAGAAGCGGCCAGCCTGTCGCAAGCGGTCAGCCTGTTCAACTTCGGCAAGATGCCGCCCACGCGCCAGGTCACACTGAAAAGTGGACGCGGCGCAGCCAATGCCGGCAACGCCAGCCTGAAACGCCTGGCAGCCTGATCATTTCAAGAATCGAACCACCATGTCCACATTACTGAACAACACCTCCGGCGAACTCGACGCCGTCGTCGAATTCGACCCTGTCATCATCGGCAAGATGAGCCAGTCCGGGCCACGCTACACCTCGTATCCGACCGCCGACCGCTTCCATGCCAACTTTGGCTATGGCAATTTTCTCGAAGCCGTGGCGGCGCTGCGCATGCGCGGCGGGCGCCGGCCGCTGTCGCTGTACGTGCACGTGCCGTTCTGCGACACCCTGTGCTACTACTGCGCCTGCAACAAGATCATCACCAAGGACCGCAGCAAGGCCGCCACCTACCTCAGCTACCTGAAGCAGGAAATCGCCATGCAGGCCAAGCTGTTTGCCGGCATGAACCAGATCGAGCAGCTGCATTTCGGCGGCGGCACGCCGACCTACCTGAGCGAAAAACAGATGGACGAGCTGATGGCGCACCTGCGCCAGCATTTTGAGTTCGCGCCCGACGCCGATGGCGAATATTCGATCGAGATCGACCCGCGCACGGTTTCGCGCGAACGCGTGTTTTCGCTGCGCGCGCAAGGCTTCAACCGCATCAGCCTCGGCGTGCAGGACTTCGATGCCGAGGTGCAAAAAGCCGTCAACCGCATCCAGCCCGAAGCCGAAACGGTGGCCGTGATGCAGGCGGCGCGCGACGCCGGTTTCCGCTCGGTCAGCATCGACCTGATCTATGGCTTGCCCAAGCAAAACATGGAAACCATGACGGAAACCCTGCGCAAGGTGATCAACGCCAGCCCCGACCGCATCGCCCTGTACCACTACGCGCACATGCCGCACCTGTTCAAGCCGCAGCGCCGCATCCTCGACGCCGACATGCCCGACAGCGGCACCAAGCTGGCCATGCTGGGCCTGTGCATCGCGCGCCTGACGGCGGCCGGCTATGTGTATATCGGCATGGACCATTTCGCCAAGCCCACCGACGACCTGGCCGTGGCACAGCGCCAGGGCCGCTTGCACCGCAACTTCCAGGGCTACTCGACGCGCGCCGAAGCGGACCTGATCGCCTGTGGCGTGTCGGCCATCAGCTCGGTGGGCGCCGCCTACAGCCAGAATGAAAAGACGCTCGACGCCTACTACGAAAAACTCGACGAAGGCGTGCTGCCGATCGCGCGCGGCATCAAGCTGGAAACGGACGACATGCTGCGCCGTATCATTATCCAGATGCTGATGTGCAATTTCGAACTGTCGATCGCCACCATCGAACAGGCGCACCCGGTGGTGTTCCGCAGCTACTTTGCGCCTGAACTGGAAAAACTGCGCGAACTGGCGCGCGACGGCCTGCTCGTGATCGAAGAGGACTGGCTGACCGTCACGCCGAAAGGGCGTTTGCTGATCCGCAATATCTGCATGGTGTTCGACCGCCACCTGGCCGAGGCGCGCGCCAGGGCCGCGCTGGCGCCCGCCGACGCGCCGCAACCGCTGCGCTATTCGAAAACGGTGTAGCGCCAGCCCATGAATGCGTTCAGCCTCTTGCCGCTGTTCCTGGTCGGCCTGGCCGGCAGCGTGCACTGCATCGGCATGTGCGGCGGCATCGTCGGCGCGCTGTCGGTGGGCGTGTCCGCGCCCCGGCCACGCGCGGTGATCGCCATCCACGCGGTGCAGGACAGTGGCGCGCTGCGCGTGCTGGCCTATAACGGCGGACGCATCGCCAGCTATATGCTGGCCGGCGCGGCGGCCGGCAGCCTGGCCGGCGCCGGCATGGTGCGCATGGCCTCGCTGCAGATCGCTGGCTACTGGCTGGCCAACCTGATGCTGGTCGCGCTGGGCCTGTACCTGATGGACGCCTGGCGCGGCCTGGCGCAGCTGGAAGCGGCCGGCAATGTGCTGTGGCGCCGCGTGCGCCCCCTGTTGCAACCGCTGCTGCCGATGGACACGCCGCTCAAAGCGCTGGCCGTCGGCGCGCTGTGGGGCTGGGTGCCGTGCGGCATGGTCTACAGCGCCTTGCTGACAGCCATGATGGCCGGCTCCGCCCTCCACGGCGCGGCCGCCATGGCCGCGTTTGGCCTGGGCACCTTGCCGACCCTGCTCGGCATGGGGCTGCTGGGCGCGCGACTGCGCCAGCACCTGCAGCGCCGCCGCGTGCGCATCGCCAGCGGCCTGCTGGTGCTGGGCTTTGGCCTGCTCGGTTTGCTGCGCGCGGCCAACGGCGTCTCGCTGGGCTGGCTCGACGCCCTGTGCGTGACGCCCCATCCATGAAGAGACGCATGAAAACGAAGCCATGAATGCCGTATTGAAATTGACCGACTGTTTCCATTGCGGCCTGCCCGTGCCGGCCGGCGCGCACTGGAACGTCACCATTGACGAACTTCCTCGCGCCATGTGCTGCCCCGGCTGCGCGGCGGTGGCGCAAACCATCGTCGACATCGGCCAGAGCAAGTACTACAGCGAGCGCGACGACTACGCCGCCAACGCCGCAGGCGCCACCATGGTGCCGCCCGAACTGCGCCTGTACAGCAACGACGATGCGCAGTTCGCGCGCGACGCCAGCAGCTGCGAAGCGACCTTGTCGGTCGAAGGCATCCGCTGCGCCGCCTGCGTGTGGCTGATCGAGCGCCAGCTGACCCGCCTGCCCGGCGTGCAGGCGGCCAGCCTGAACGTCGCCACCGAACGCCTGTACGTACGCTGGAACCGCGCGCAGTGCGAGCCGGGCGACATCCTGCAGGCGATACGGCAAGTTGGCTACACGGCCTACCCGTACGACGCCGTGCGCCACGGCGAGCAGCTGCAAAAAGCCAGCAAAACGTTGGGCCGGCAACTGTTCGTGGCCGGCCTGTCGATGATGCAGGTGATGATGTACGTGGCGCCGTCCTACCTGGCGGCCGAAGACGGCACCCTGGACCCGGACATGGCCTCGCTGATGCGCTGGGCCAGCCTGATCCTGACACTGCCGGCCATCTGCTATTCGGCGCTGCCGTTTTTCCAGGGTGCCTGGTCCAGCCTGCGTGCGCGCACCCTGGGCATGGACGTGCCCGTCACGCTGGGCATCCTGGCGGCGTTTTTCGGCAGCCTGGCAGCGACTTTTACCGGCCAGGGCGAGGTGTATTTCGACTCGGCCACCATGTTCATCTTCCTGTTGCTGTGCAGCCGCTATTTCGAGCTGCAGGCGCGCCGCAAGGCCGCCTCGGCGCTCGAACGCCTGCAGCACGCCTTGCCCGCTTCGGCCACCTTGCTGGCCGGCTTCCCGGACAGCCGCACCACCGCCCTGGTGCCGGCCGGCAGCTTGCGCACAGGCGACGTGATCCTGGTCAAACCCGGCGAGGCGATCGCCGCCGACAGTGTCATTATCGAAGGCAGCAGCGCGCTCGATTTGTCACTGCTGACGGGCGAGAGCGCGGCGCAGCGCAGGAACACCGGCGAGCAGGTGCCGGGCGGGGCGATCAACGCCAGCGCCGCGCTGCTGCTGCGCGTCTTGAAACCGGCGCGTGACAGCACCTTGTCCGATCTTTTGAAACTGATCGAGCGTGCCGGCAGCGGCAAGCCGCAGATCGCGCAGTGGGCCGACAAGGTCGCCGCCTGGTTCGTGCTGGGCCTGCTGCTGTTTGCCGTTGCCGTGTTCGCCTTCTGGCACTGGCACGATCCGGCGCAAGCGTGGCCGGTGGCCATCGCCGTGCTGGTGGTGTCGTGTCCGTGCGCACTGTCGCTGGCCACGCCGACGGCGCTGGCCGCCGCCACCGACAGCCTGCTGCGGCGCGGCGTGCTGATCGTCCAGCCGCATGTGCTCGAAACCCTGCACCGCGCCACCCATATCGTGTTCGACAAGACGGGCACCTTGACCCTGGGCCGGCCGGTGCTGCGGCAGACCGACAGCCTGGGGCCGCTGGACCAGCACGCCTGCCTGCGGATCGCCGCCGCGCTGGAAACGGGCAGCGCCCATCCGCTGGCGCAAGCCATCCTGGACGCGGCCGGCGCCATCGACCTCGATCATGCGACGCAGTTGCGCGAGGTACAGGGCCAGGGCCTCGAAGGCATGCTCAAAGGCGTGCGCTACCGCCTAGGCAATGCCGCTTTCGTGGCCGCCATGGCCGGCCCGCCCTCGGGTGACACGGCCGTCGGCGTGGCCGGCATGACGCCGCTGTACCTGGGCATCGACGGCCAGTGGCTGGCGCGCTTCCTGCTGAGCGACACGCTGCGCCCGGAAGCGCACGAAGTGGTCGATTATTTCCACCGCCGTGGCAAGCAGGTGGTGCTCTTGAGCGGCGACCAGGAAGCGCTGACGCAAAGCGTGGCGCGAGAACTCGGCATCGCCACCGCCTGCGGCGAATGCCTGCCCGATGAAAAACTCGATTTCGTGCAGCAGTTGCAGGCCACCGGCGCGGTAGTGGCCATGGTCGGCGACGGCATCAACGACGCCGCCGTGCTCAGTGCCGCCGACGTCTCGTTCGCCATGGGCTCGGGCGCCGCGCTGGCGCAGGCGCACGCCGACACGGTGCTGCTGTCAAACCAGCTGCGCCCGGTGCTCGACACGGCCCGCACCGCCGCGCGCAGCATGCGCATCATCCGCGAAAACCTCGGCTGGGCCACCTTGTACAACCTCACCGCCATCCCGGCCGCCGCGCTGGGCTTTCTGAACCCGTGGCTGTCCGGCGTCGGCATGGCCGCCAGCTCGGCGGTCGTGATCGCCAACGCCTTGCGCCTGAGGAAAAGCTGATGGAGTCCTTGTACCTGCTCATACCGCTGAGCATCGTGGTGGTCTTCATCGCGCTGTGGGTGTTCTTCACGGCCTCGGACGGCGGCCAGTTCGACGACCTGGTCGGACCTGGCCTGCGCGTGCTGCAGGACGACGATACGACGCCGGAAGCTGCATCAAAACCATCGGCCGGCGAGCGCGACTGAAAGGCTATGTCACCATCAAATGTGGGAACGTCCCCAAAGTGGCCCTGAGCAAGCTTTCGGGGGACAATATTCTCCTGGCGTCGAGTATCCAGCGCCAGCCCAGGTAGTTGGGCAGGTAGCGCGTGGCCACGCCATGAAACGCGCGCAGCCAGCCACGCAGCCGGCTGTGATAGGCGTTGACGTTCTGCACATGCACCGTGCC
>NZ_LOCQ01000036.1 GCF_001677885.1 Janthinobacterium psychrotolerans
AGCCAAAAAGGAGAGAAATATCGACCCATCGTGACCGCACCGACTACAATTTAACCGCGTAACACCATCTCATGCGCAAGTGGGCACGATAGACCGGAATGGGTGGGCGCGTTCACCGAAATACGCACTCGTTAAACCCAAGCTTTCACGATACTCGATCTGGCTCAGATACCGGCCTATTTTAACGATGCGCAACGCCAGGCGACCAAGGACGCAGGACGCAGGACGCATCGCCGGCCTGGACGTCAAACGCATCATCAATGAACCGACTGCGGCGGCGCTTGCGTTCGGCCTGGACAAGAGCAACAAAGGCGACCGCAAGATCGCCGTCTATGACCTGGGCGGCGGCACCTTCGATGTGTCGATTATCGAAATCGCCAATGTCGAGGGGGAAAAGCAATTCGAAGTTTTGTCAACCAACGGTGATACCTTCCTCGGTGGTGAGGATTTCGACCAGCGCATCATTGACTATATCATTGGCGAATTTCAGAAGATCAACGGGCTGGACTTAAAAAAGGATCCGATCGCTCTGCAGCGTATTAAGGCATCGGCCGAGCGCGCGAAGATCGAATTGTCTTCAGCGCAGCAGACCGAAATCAATGAGCCATACATCGCGATGGCAAACGGTGCTCCAGTGCACTTGAACCTGAAGATCACTCGCGCCAAGCTTGAGTCACTGGTCGAGGAGTTGATCGCTGCGACCATCGAACCGTGCCGCGTCGCCATCAAGGATGCTGGTGTGAAGGTCGCCGATATCGACGACATCATCCTCGTCGGTGGTATGACGCGCATGCCCAAGGTACAGGAAAAGGTCAAGGAATTCTTCGGCAAGGAGCCGCGCAAGGACGTCAACCCTGACGAAGCCGTTGCCGTCGGCGCGGCCTTGCAAGGCTCGGTGTTGTCGGGCGAGCGCAAGGATTTGCTGCTGCTTGACGTCACGCCCTTGTCGCTGGGCATCGAGACCATGGGTGGTGTAATGACTAAGATGATCCACAAAAACACCACAATTCCGACCAAGTTCAGCCAGGTGTTCTCGACCGCTGACGATAACCAGCCTGCGGTGACCATCAAGGTCTACCAGGGCGAACGAGAGATCGCAGCCGGCAATAAGGCGCTAGGGGAATTCAATCTGGAAGGAATCCCGCCGGCAGCACGCGGCACGCCACAGATCGATGTGTCGTTCGACATTGATGCCAACGGCATCTTGCACGTGGGTGCCAGGGACAAGGCCTCCGGCAAGGAAAACAAGATCACGATCAAGGCGAACTCTGGCCTGACGGAGGCGGAGATCCAGAAGATGGTCAACGACGCAGAAATCAACGCCGAGGATGACAAGAAGCTCAAGGCACTTGCCGAGACGCGCAATGCGGCCGATGCGCTAATCCACACGACCCGCAAGTCCTTGCTCGCGCATGGCGACAAGATGTCGGCGGGTGAGCGCGGTAGCGTTGAAGCGGCGCTCACAGCGCTCGAAACCATACTTCAACATGGCACGCAAGCGGAGTTGGAAGCAAAGATCGCGGCACTGTCGACGGCAGCGAGCAAGCTGGAGGAATTTACTCGTTCCCAGCATCAGGCACCGCACGACGGCGGGCCTGCATCAGCGACCAGCAAGCAAAGCGACGACGTCGTCGATGCAGACTTCACCGAAACAAGGTAAGCGCTGGATTTGGGCCGGAATCGGCCTTCGAAAAGCAGAGTAATCTGACATATCCTCTAAACAAATGAAAGAACAAAATGAAAACCGATACACAACTGCAATTGGATGTTCTTGAAGAGCTGACTTGGGATCCGTCGGTGGATGCGGCGCAAATCGGCGTCGAGGTGCGCGATGGTGTAGTCACCTTGGCTGGTACGGTGGGCAGCTTTGCCGAAAAGTGGGAAGCAGAACGGGCCGTGCAGCGCGTCAGCGGCGTGAGGGCGCTGGCAGTCGAACTGTCAGTGCGTCTGCCAGGCGCCAGCGTACGCAGTGACGCCGATATTGCACGAACAGTCGAGAATGTGCTGTCGTGGATGAGCAATGTCACGGACGGGAGCATTAAAGTGATGGTGGAGGGCGGTTGGGTGACACTGAGCGGTAGTGTCGAATGGGATTACCAGCGCAAGGCGGCTACGGCGGCGGTACGTTATCTGATGGGGGTGACAGGGGTGAGTGACTCCATCGGCATCTTGCAACAGGTGTCGGCCAGCGCCGTACAGGATGCCATTGAGGCGGCCCTCAAACGTGGCGCCTTGGCGGATGCGCGGCATATCTTCGTTGAGGTATCTGGTAATAAGGTAACACTTTCGGGTACGGTGCGCAATTGGTCCGAAAGGGAACTGGCCCAGCACGCGGCTTGGGGAACACACGGCGTGAGCATGGTGATCGATAACATTACGCTGGCGATATGACGTCAGGATGGCATGCCGGTCGCATAGCATTCTTGTGGTCTACGATGTTGTTCCTGGGCGTGCCGCTCTGGCCGCTAGCGGTGGTCGCGGCAACACTCGATCTGATGAGCGCCGACGAGTGGCGCGCGCAATTCGCGCGCGAAGTCGATCATCGGCTGGAGGTGCCAACGGCCGACCAGGCGCGCTATGTGGCGCTGTTGAAACAAGCGCTGGCCGATGCCAATCTCACCGATACGTTAGCACAGACTTTGCTGCTGGTGGACCGCAGCCCGCAAGTACAGGCCGCCTTTGTGATCTTGCATACAGAGCAAGATGCATGGTCGTTCATCGGCGCCACGGCCGTCTCGACTGGCAAGGTGGGAAGCTATAATCATTTCTTGACGCCGTTGGGGGTGTTTCCACATACCTTGGAAAATCCCGACTTTCGCTCCGAAGGCACGCTCAACGACAATCACATTCGTGGCTATGGACAGCGCGGCATGCGCGTCTTCGATTTCGGTTGGCAACAGGCACAGCGCGGCTGGGGCACGGGCGCCATCAGCCAGATGCGCTTGCAAATGCACGCTACCGATCCGGATGTGCTGGAAGCTCGCTTGGGAAATGTTGCTTCCGAGGGCTGCATTCGCATTCCAGCCACATTGAATGTTTTTCTCGATTCACACGGTTTGCTCGATGTAGTCTATGAACAAGCCGTCAAGGACGGCCGCCATTTGTGGGTGCTCCAAGCGGATCGCGATATCATTGAATGGCCGGGGCAGTATATGGTCATCGTCGATTCGCTGACGGAAGTGCGGCCTGTATGGTCGCCCGCGCCCAAACCCTAATGCCGCAATCACGACTAGCCACTACACGCTGCCTCTCAGGAAAAGGATGAATGCCATGTCGGAGCCGCAGGGTAGTGAAGGGCTGACAGCCGCGCAGGCTGCGCAGCGCTTGCTGGAAAACGGGCCGAATGCCTTGCCCGCCTCGCGTCCCTTGAGCGCCGGGCGCCTGCTGCTCGATGTCGTTTCCGAACCGATGTTCTTGCTGCTGGTCGCCTGCGGCGTCATCTACATGCTGCTGGGCGACCGCAATGAAGCGCTGATGCTGCTGGGCTTTGTCTGCATCGTCATGGGCATCACTTTTTTTCAGCGCAGGCGCACGGAACGCTCGCTGAACGCCCTAAGCGACCTCTCCTGTCCGCGCGCCCTGGTGATACGCGACGGGAAACAGCAGCGCATCGCTGGCAGGGACCTGGTGCTGGGCGACCTGGTGCTGCTGGCCGAGGGCGACCGCGTGCCCGCCGATATGGAACTGCTCAGCGCATCGAATTTGACGGCCGACGAGTCCATGCTCACGGGCGAGTCCGTGCCGGTCATCAAGCATGGCGCCTCCGATGCCGGCGGCAGTCCGGACAGTCTGGTGTATTCCGGCACCCTGATCACGCAAGGCACGGCCAGCGGCCTGGTGGTCGCCACCGGCCCGCACAGCGCGCTTGGCCGCATCGGCGCCTCGCTGGCCACCATGGGGAGCGAGCTGACGCCGATTCAACGGGAAACGCGGCGCGTCGTCAGGCATGTCGCCATCGGCGGCTTGTGTCTCGCCGCCGGCCTGGCATTGGCGTATTGGTGGCTGCGCGGCGACGCCTTGCAAGGACTGCTGGCAGGTCTCACGCTGGCCATGGCGATCCTGCCTGAAGAATTGCCGGTGATACTGACGCTTTTCCTGGGTTTGGGCGCCTGGCGCCTGGGGCGCGAAAGCATCCTGGCGCGCAGCATACCTGCGATCGAATTGCTCGGTGCGACGACGGTGCTGTGCGTCGACAAGACGGGTACGCTGACGGCCAACCGCATGGACGTGGCCCGGCTCTGCTCGGAGACCTCCTCCCATGATTGTCAGGGCAATCCTGCCGCCGCCTTGCAGGAAGAGCTGCACGGCTTGCTCGAATATGCCGTCCTGGCAAGCCATCGTCGGGCGTTTGATCCGATGGAGTCGGCCATCGGCCAGACCGGCGCCCGCTTGCTGGCCAATACGGAGCACCTGCATGCCGACTGGCAGCTGATCGACGATTATCCGCTGTCGCGGCAGATGCTGGCCATGTCGCGGGTGTGGCAATCGCCGGACCGTTCCGAGTTCCTGGTGGCGGCGAAGGGTGCGCCCGAGGCCATCATCGATCTGTGCCATCTGGCGCCGGCGCGCGCCGCCGCCATCGTGGCCCAGGTGCAGGCCATGGCGAACGACGGTTTGCGCGTGATCGGCGTCGCCCGCGCCACGTTTGCCGCGCCGCCCCTGCCTGACAACCAGCACGTCTTTGATTTTGAATTCCTGGGATTGATTGGATTGCATGACCCGGTACGCCCGGAAGTGCCCGATGCGGTGACGCAATGTCACGCGGCGGGCATCCGCGTGGTGATGATCACGGGCGACCATCCCGCCACGGCACTGGCGATCGCGCGGCAGGCCGGTATCGCCGGCATGGCCAGCGGTGTGATGTCCGGCATGGACCTGGCCGCGCTGGACGACACGGCACTGCAGGCGCGCCTGGCCGATACCGACGTCTTTTGCCGCATCGCGCCGGAACAAAAGTTGCGCCTGGTGCAAGCTTTCCGCAGCCGTGGCGATATCGTCGCCATGACCGGCGACGGCGTCAACGACGCGCCCGCATTAAAGGCGGCCAACATCGGCGTGGCCATGGGCGCCCGTGGCACCGACGTCGCGCGCGAGGCGGCAGCGCTGGTCTTGCTCAAGGATGATTTTTCTTCGTTATTGCTGGCGGTGCAACATGGCCGCCGCCTGTTTGCCAATCTGCGCAAGGCCATCGTCTTCATCGTCGCGGTGCATGTGCCCATCGTTGGCCTGTCCATCCTGCCCGTGCTGCTGGGCTGGCCCATGCTCCTGATGCCCGTGCACATACTGTTTTTGCAAATGGTGATCGACCCCGCCTGCTCGATCGTGTTCGAGGCCGAGCCGATCGAAGCCGATGCCATGACGAGCAAACCCAGAAGGCCGGACATGCATCTGTTCGACCGTGAAATACTGCTGCGCGGCTTGCTGCAGGGGGCAGGGCTGTTGGCCATGCTGGTCGGCTTCCACGTGCTGGTGCGCTGGGCCGGCCATTCCGACGAAGTGGCACGCACGACGACCTTCCTCAGCCTGGTGCTGTCGAACCTGGGACTGATCTATGTCAACCGCCAATGGAGCCAGCCGTCATGGAGGAGGGGGATCAAGTCGAACCGGGCGTTCGCCTGGATCAGCATGGCGGCCTCGCTGTTGCTGTTGTTGGTGCTGGGCGTGGCGCCCATCCGCGAGTTGTTTGCCTTCGCGCTGCCGGACATGGCGCTGCTGATGCAGTGCGCCTTCGTCGCCGTGCTCGGCGTCGCCTGGTTCGAGTGCGTCAAGTGGGGGCTATCGGCATGGCGATGGCCGCGCCGCGCGGCGCTGGCGCAGTGATGCACGGCAATGTAGATCAGACCATCTTGCCGTCGATGAGCAGAATTTCTTCGAGCAAGGTGCCGTGACGCAGGACGAACAGTACATCCATGCCGCGTTTCATGGCCAGCGCGACACCGTCGATCTCGCCCAGGACCATGAGCGCCGTGGCCCAGGCGTCGGCCAGCATACAGCTGGGGGACAGCACGCTCACGGCGGCGAGACGGTTCGCTACCGGTTGGTGCAAGGCCGGATGCATGGTGTGCGCATGGCGCGTGCCGTCGATCTCGACCCAGCGGCGATAGTCGCCCGAGGTGGCGATGGCCACGTCGTGCAATTCCATCACGCCACCGATTTCACGGATGCCATGTGTCGGCTTTTCTATCGCCACGCTCCAGGCCTGGCCATCGGGTCTGGTCGAGCGCGCGCGCATTTCGCCGTCGATGCCGACCAGGTAGCTGGCGATGGACCAGCCATCGAGGCAATGCGCCAGCTGGTCGACGCCAAAACCCTTGGCGATGCCCGACAGGTCGAGCGTCAGCGGCGCGCGCTTGCGCACCTGCAGAGCCGCCAGGTCCACCTCCAATGCCTCGGCGGCCGGACAGTACGTTTTGCCATGCCGGGCCGCGATCTGCGGCGATGGCGCGCATTGCGACGGACCGAATCCCCAGTCCTCCACCAGCTGGCCAACCGCCATGTCGAAGGCGCCGCCCGATTCGCCGCTGACCTGCAGCCCCGCAGCGAGCACCTGCGCCAGCTCCTGCGGCACAGGAATCCAGGTGTTTTCCGGCGCCGCGTTCAGGCGGCACAGGTCCGAGGCGAAATTCCAGGTCGACATCTGCCGGTCGACCCTGTCGACTGCGGCGTACAGGCTGGCGCCGATGGCGGCCAGGTCCGCTTGTCCGGCCGCATAGAATACGGCCGTATAGCGGCTGCCCATGGTTTCGCCATGCAGGCTGTAGCGCCGCAGCGCGGGTTCAGAAGACGTCTTCACGATACCTTCCTTTTTCCCTCAGCGCCGCTACATCGAGCTTGAGTGGTGCGAGTATCTGGTCCATGGCCTGCCTCACGCTGGCGGCCATGGCGCGGCTGCCGCAGACGAGCACCTGGCCATCGTCGGCGATCAGGCGGCGCATATTGTCGGCATCCTCCATCAGCCGGGTCTGCACGTGGGCGCCGTTCGTGACTCTTGAGAAGGCCGTGTGCAGCTGCGTCAGCCGGCGGTCGGCCAGATAGTTGCGCAGTTCAGGCTCATACAGAAAATCGGAGTCGGGATGGCGCCCGCCCCAGTACAGGTACATCGGATGTTGGCCCGTATTGTTGCGGATGAAACCGGCCAGTGGCCCGATCCCGGTACCGGCACCGATCAGGATGACGGGCGCCTTGCCCAGGGCCGGACGAAATTGGGGGTTGGGCTGGATAAAGGCCTCGATGCGGTCCCCCGGAAGCAAGTTGTGCAGGTAGCTTGAACACACGCCCCCAGGCTGCTTGCGCACGCAAATTTCCAGCACGCCGTCACCCGATCCGCTCGCCAGCGAATAAAAGCGCGGCATGGAACTGCCGGGCGCCATGACACCAGCGAGGTCGCCGGCCTCAAAGCGGGGCAGTCGGTGGGAGGCAAGCCGGCTTTTCAGCCAACCGGCGCTGGCCGGCGGCGGGGCGGCTATAAAGCGCAGCACCACGGTGGGATCGTGCTCCTCCTCGCCGTAGGCGATGCGCTCGCGCAATTGCAGCGCATGCGTGTGCGGATGTGCCGGCGCATAGTCGAGTACGAGCTCGTGGCCCATCAGCGCGCCGACCTGGCTCCCCCAGCGCGCGAATTCCTGGGGCGACTGGCGGTCGATCAGGGCCAGCTCAAGCGACCGGCGCCATCCGCGTGCCGCCATCGCCGCGTCGACGTCCTGTGCGAACTGGCAGAACGTTGGGAACTGGCGGTCGCCGAAACCGAGCACGGCGTAACTTGCCGCCTGGTTGGGGGAAATACCGGCCAAATTGGCCAGAAAGTGCCGGGCGGAGGCGGGAGCGTCGCCATCGCCATACGTCGCCGTCAGGATGAACACCTGGCGCGCGGCGCCGTGGCGGGACGAGAACTGGTTCATCGGCGCCGTGTGCACGCGTTGTCCGGCCTGTCGCAAGGCATCGTGCAGCGCGCGAGCAAAGCCCCAGGTGCTGTTATTTTCGCTCCCCACCAGGATCACGCTGTCGGCCGAAGCCGGAGCCGCGTTGTTGGCGATGCGCGGTTTGGCCCGCTGCCGCTGCCACCATACGGCGATGCCCGTCACCGCCAGCCAGGGCGCGCCGAGCGCACTCAGGCCGAGCGCCAGACCCAGCCACCACAGGCCTTCGCCTGTATGCAACTGGTAGATCAGTTCAAAGGCTTCCCGGACATTGCTGTGGGCGCGGAAGGCCAGCAGCGCGCCGCTGGACTGGTCGACATAGGCGTCGCCTTGCCGGGTGCGCAAGGTGTAGACGGCGCTGCTGTCACCGGCAAGCGGAAAGGACAGTTCGCGCAGATCGGCCAGACTGGTTGCCAGCAAGGCTGGCAAGCGGGCAGCGGGCAGCGGGGTGCCGCCGGAGGTGGTGGCGGGGATATCGGGTTCGTCCTGGCTGCCATCGGCAATGAGGGTGAAGGTCGCCGCCGACATGTAGCTGCCGGTCACTGCGGACAACAGCAGGCCGGCGACAGCAAAACGGGCCACCGCAGCGTGCCAGCGCTGGCTGCGGTTGCCATGCAGTGGACGTGCCAGCTGGCGCCAACCGCCCACCCGCTTGAGCAGCAGGAAAATCCCGGAGACCGACAGCATCAGCATCAGCAGGGCGGTGATGCCGACCGCGGCGCTGCCTGGCGTGTCGAGGAAGAGTGACCTGTGTAACTCCTTGAACCAGCGCGCGTATGCCGGCGGCGCATAGGGCGCGATCGCCATGCCGCTGGTCGGGTCGACCCGGTCGACGCCCGAGACGTCGCCGGCGCTGTAGTAGACGATGATGGTTCCGGAGGCCGTGCGCTGGATCTGCTCGGCTCCCGGATAGTGGCGCGCCACCCGGCCCGCGAGTTCGGCAACGCTGACGCCCGCCGGCACGCTGGTCGCCAGCCGCTCGAGCGCGGGGTTGATCGACAGCACGGCGCCCGTCAAACCGATGAGCATGACCAGCAGTGCGCTGATCAGGCCAGCGAGCGAATGGATCTGTCGTAACATGCGTCGGTGGCTACATGTCGTAAATGAAGGACTTGACGTAGCCGCGTCCACCGACGGGTTTGCCTGCACCCTGTTTGCTCAGTGGCGTGCGCACGTCGGCCGGATTGTCGCGCCCGTCCTCTGCCGCGCTGTCAACCCGGATCTCGTAGCCTGCATCAATCAGGGTATCGGCCAGTTCGACCGTCACCTTGAGGGTTTTGCCGCTGCCGACGCTTGCTCCGCTGATCCCGTCAAATTCGCGCGCGTTCAGGCCGCTACCGCGGGCCCAGTCGCTCAGGTGCTTGTAATACTTGGTTTTCTTTCCAGCGACCCATAACGTTTTCTTGTACTTGCCGGCGGCATCCGTGACATATACCGCCAGGTACGCGCCGTTGCCGGCGTAGTTCTTCAGTTGCGCGGTGAGTGTGACCGGGCGTGCCTGGACGAGACCGGGCAGCGCCAATGCACCTGCAAGGCAGGCGCAGGCTGTGATGTATTTCATTTCTTTTCCCCTTGGAATGTCGGACCTACAGGCCGCCTGACGGGAGCCTGTGGTACAGGACCGAGGTAGTCGGAGGCGTCGCCGTTGTTGCCGAAGTCCACCGCCAGGCTGCGCATGCGCAGCGACGCCGGGGAGTATTTGGCCTTGACTTTGTTGCCGTTGCGATCAATGGCTCTGAGCTCGTAGCAGCCATCATCGATCTTGATGCGCTGGACAGTCCAGCCGCGCTGTTCGGCTTCCCGCTGCAATTGCTCGCGAGGTTTCCAGTCGGCAATCGGATCCGTGCAGTGGACATCCGCATGGACCGCATTGCTGAAAACCAGGGCAGACAGCGCCATGCATGTACGCGCTAAGAACATCGCTTGCTCTCCTTGATAACCACCTGAGCATGGCAGTTCATGCTGACATCATACTTACCCGAACGGCATCGCGCGATGAAAAATCCGGGTATTTGCGGGTCAACCATCGTGAGATCAATTTTTTGTGTAAACATGCGGCAATATGTGCTACGGCGCTTGCCTCCTGGTCATGTCGGGCCCATTTTCTGGGTCAAGTTGCCAAATTTATGGCGCGAGATAGTAGAAATAGTTCCAGTGCGCGCCACGAAGAATGCTCGATGCCACGGTATGGGCGGTTTGCGGAGCATCGAATACGCCGGCACCAACTACGGACGAGACTATGAAGGTAATCTAACCTTGTAGCCAACTCCGCGCAGAGTCTGTATAAATCCGGCCCCAAATTTTTTACGTAGCTGATAAATATGCGCATCAACCGTATTGCTTTGTACTTCAGTACCCCAGCAGTACAACTTTTCCTCAATTTGTCGTTTGGTCACTACGGACCCAGGTTCGTCTAGCAATGCTCGCAGCACTGAAAATTGACGAGGTGGTAATTTAACAAGATGGCCACTGAAGGTTGCCTCATGGCTAGTCAAGTTTAGGGTCAATGAGCCGTGGGAGACTGTTGAACTTTTTCGGCTTCGCCCTCGGCGTAGTAATGCACGTATCCGAGCATTAAGTTCGCCCAGATCAAACGGTTTGACCAAATAATCGTCCGCTCCTGCGTTTAGGGCTTCGATACAGGCCGACTTCGAATGATCTCCGGATATGATCATGACCGGCAAATCCTGCCCACTTAAGCGCGTCGCGAGCAAGAGGTCAATTCCCGCTTTTCCGGGTAGATTAAGGTCTAGCAGGACGAGATCATAGGTGCAGGTACGGAGAGCCAGTGCCGCACCTTGTCCATCGCGCAACCAGTCAACGGCATAACATTCATCGTGCAAGTGATCCTCAATAATTTCGCCAATCAGTGAATCATCCTCTATCAACAACAAACGCACCTCATTTTCCTTCGCATCGGTAAATTTACTTGCTGGTGTTTCAGGATACACTGCAGTCAATTCTTTGCATAAATGTAATTAGATATCGTGCAGGACTCATTTCACATTATGGTGCCTAGGTCAAACAATAAACTTGTTCCCGAAGGGTAAAGCACGTGTGTTTGCACGTAGCGCGCACATCAGCATCGGAGCTTTGCTGGGGGGAGTGCTTCTGTACCGCATCTGGTGGCGCATAACTGCCGGCGGACGGTTGCCCGCAGCACGTGCTGGTAGCTTGAAAGCGTTGGCCAAGTCGATGCATATGACCGGCCGAGGCTCAGCGTGGCTTGCGCTGCCGGCGGCGTTGAGTTTGATAGTGTTCGTCTGACTATTGGCATTGCACCCCGACGCGAGTGGCCGGGTAGCGCTGCTGGCCGAGAGCGCACTCGATCTACCCAAATTGCCGATGTTCGTAGCGGCGGTACCCATCTGACAATCCTACCGCGTGCCACGGCGACGCTCTGTACTTTTTTACCGCAGTGGTCGCCGGACGTCATAGTGGTAAACGCTAGTCGCCTAAGATCGTCCAGAATGGAATACAGCGCTGCGGCTGGTCTACCCCCCCTGCACAAGGTGTTAAAAAAGATATATGATAAAAGAAAAATAACACTAATTTCCAAATATCTATTCGGGGAAGGCGGGCGCATGGCGAGCAAACTGGAGCGTATCCTGATCTTGGCTAAAACCTATCCGTCGCCCAGCGTCAAACATACCGAGACTTCGTGCGTCGCCGGCATCAACGAGCATGGCCAGATGCGCCGCCTTTACCCCGTGCCGTTTCGCATGATCGCTGAAAATCAGCAGTTTCAGAAGTGGCAATGGGTGACGCTACGCGTTGAAAAATCGCCGGCCGATCATCGTCCTGAAAGCCACAAGGTATTTGTTGATACGATCCAGATCGGCGAAACGATACCACCGGATAAGGGGTGGGCGTTTCGCCGTCCTTGGTGGGAGAAGATCCCCACGTTCGGCAGCTTTGACGCACTGGAACAGGCCAGGCAAACGCAGCACGTCAGTCTGGCATTACTGCGTCCAAAGCGCATTGAAAGACTGGAGATCACGGCGGTCGACAATCCAGAGTGGACCGATGAGGAATTGACCAAGCTGTCGCAGGAGCAGAGTCAGGGCAACTTGTTTTCAGAAGACGAACAGCGCAAGCAACTCAAGCAGCTGGAAAAGATGCCGTTCGATTTTCACTACCACTATCTATGTGACACGCCGGACGGCGAACGCGGTTACCGTCACAAGATCGTAGACTGGGAAGTGGCCATGCTGTTCCGAAACTGCCGCAAGTCGCATGGGGACTCCTGGGAAACGCCTTTCCGGGCAAAGCTGGAACAGGATTTCGCTGCACGCGATTTGATGTTCATGATGGGAAATATCCATCGGTTTCAGCACCAGTGGCTCATTATCAGCCTGATTTATCCGCATAAGCCAGCGCCAGGTGACGCTGCGCAGGGTTGTTTGTTTTAAGGGCTGCCGCTTGCAGATGGTTGATCTGCAGGCCGCAGTCCTGGTGGACTGCGTCGGCCACCATGGATCGATGGCACATCTGGTAGTCGGCCTCAAAGCAAAGCAGCGCGCAATGACTTTCCTGTGCGATTTCGGATAATTCCGCCACCACGGCGCGTTGACTGGTGAGGTAGCGCTTGAAGTCTCGTTTGTAGCGCGACCAGTCGCCGTCTTCCCGATACTGGTTACGGATCGGTTTGGGGCACCCCAGCGCGGCGATATGACAATAGCCCAGGCCATTGGCCTGCAAGATTTCCCGCAGCCCGTTCTTTGAAAAACCGCGCTTACGCGACAACGGCAGTTCGCGAATATCGATCACCATATCGACCTTGCCCAGTTTCAGCAGCTTGATGAACTGGTCGATATCCAACCCTTCGTAGCCGATTGTAAAAATACTCATAATGAATTCCTTGTGAGGCCGCAGTTTACACGATTTCTTGCGATGGGCCGTTCCAACGGCCGCCTCAGCGCCGCGCGTGTGCCGGTTCACCGCGCCAGTTCGCCAGTCTCCCGGCTTGGCGCCCACGCCGGCTCTGCTGCACTATATAGGTGCCAGGAAGGGGAGCGCGTACCCCAGGAACTCATTATGCGGGCGACGGACGACATCCCACCGCTTCTGGTAGTTCGGCGGTTTGGACCGTTGATCGGCGTAGGTCAGCACCAGCCGACGCTTTGCCCGCGAGACGCCGACGAAGAACACACAACGTTCGTCGGCCAGATTGCCAAAGAACGCTTGCTCCTCGATCCCGAGCATGATCACCGAATCAAATTCCAGGCCCTTGCTTTTGTGGATCGTCAACAAACGCACCGCCTGATCGTCAGCAAAACGATTCAGTGCCGATGGTAACAACGGTTCCAGTTGGAGCAACTCCTCAATCTTAGTCTTGATCTGCTGGATGATCTCTCTCAGCCGAGCGTGTGTTTCATAGTCCGGAGACAGGGCCACCAACGTCTCCAGCCCAACCGCACTAAGAAATTGCTTCGCGTGCTCCCACCAACCATCGTAAGGGGCACCTAGCAACTGCGCCACCGCGACTTCTTTCCTCTGCTTCTTCACAAATTGATGAAAGGCGCGTCGCTTGGCGGACTGCAGGTCGTCATCGTCATATGGCAGCAACTGCTCTGACAGCCGTGTCCAGGCCTTCGGCTCGCGCTGCCCGTACAAGCAAGCGAGGAAATCGACAATCAACCGGGCTACCGGTTCCGCCGACAAGTCCTGCAGCTGCGTTTCGTTGCGATACGGGATGCCCAAACGCGTGAGCGCCTCCATCAAGTCGAAGGCATATTGATCTGGCAGTTTGGAAACCAGTACCGCCACCTCGGAATAGGGGAGCTTGCCACCTTGGGTCCAGCCCGCGATCAGGTTGGCCAGATACTCGGCCTCTTGGCGGCTATCGGGAAAACGCCAGGCAAATACTTCACCCCCTTCACCGGTCAGCTGCTCTGGAGGCATTACGGATGCCGGATCCAAGACCCGAATGATGTCGTTCTGCATGCGCAGGAGCTTGGGCTGCGAGCGGAAGTTGCGGTACATGTTCAGCGGCACCGCCGCAAAGTCACGCGCGTAGAGTTGAAAAATCCCCTCCAACGCACCCGCCCAGCCCATGATTTTCTGCTTGACGTCACCGACCGCAGTCATGCGGATCGCCGTCCCTTTGAACGCCACTTTGATCAGCTCGTACTGATCACCCGTGCAATCCTGGAACTCATCGAGAAACACGTCCGTATAGGTCTGGCGGATGGCATTGCGGGCACTTTGGGACTGCCGCAATATCTTAATGGCGAGGGGGAGGAGGTCTTGGAACGTGATTTGCGAACGCGCGACGCGATTGTTCCCGATATGATATCCAGGATCGAGGGCGTCGGCGCCGGTGAGCACCGGACGAAACCGGTCGATAATGCGCTTGGCAAAGGCGTGGAAGGTATGACTGTCAAACCGGCGCCCTAATGCGGCGCCGCAGCGTCGCTTGACGCGCTCTTTGAGGTTGGTGCTGGCGTCCACCTTGAACGATATGGCCAGGATGCGCTTGGGATAACGGCACGTGCCAGTGCGCAGCAGGAAGTCTGCCCGTTGCGCTAGCATTTCCGTTTTGCCTGCACCGGGCCCCGCGGTCAGCGCCAGGTTCGCCTGGCGCTCCCTTGCCGCGCGCAAGGCGTTCGGTTCCAGTGTCAGTCCGTCGGCCGGCGCCCATGCATCGGGCGCAATCATTCCGGCAGCTCCGCCAGGCGTGCAATCACTGCGTCGGCAAGCCGCGCCAACGAAGGCGGCATTGCCGCCAGCATCGCTGCATCGGTGATATGTGCCATTGCCTCGATGTGCGCGGCAGGTTTGCTACCGACTTTGAACAAGCTGTGGTAAGTGCCAAATAGCTGTAACTGCACTTGCGCATACTGCTGTGCACCGTGGTGACTCTTGCCCAGCACGGCCTTGAGGGTATCGGCGTCAGGGTCTTCCAGCGTTGCGCCGTATGGAACGGGGAAGGCTGCAAGCAGCGCAAAGTCAAGGTCCATCGGCGAGGAGAAGAAAACGCCACGTTGTTCCAACTGCTCGAAATAATTGAAAAAGGTGAGCACTTTTTCCGCGTCATCGTTCCACTCGGGTATGAAGAAATCAGCGGGCAATTGCTTGGCCGGCTCGTACTTTCCGAATTGATCGTTCACATACTTGATCCGGCCCCAGCCACCGCGGAACCTGGCTAGATCCAGATCCAGCAACGTGAGGTAGGGGATCTGGAGCTCGGACAGCAGACGCCAGAAGTGGTTGACATGGCGCCCGCCGAGCGGCGCCACCGTTACGCCCGATTCATCGACGGGCGCCCCTTTTGCGCGCAGCAACTTCGGCAGGACGATTTCCTCGCTGTCGCCTTCACCAAGTACGACCAGCCGCGAAAAATAGATCTCAGGGAATGCCTGTACCGCCTCCCGGACGAATTTGTGCGCTTCGTCCTGCGCCTCTGGCAAACGTATAGAGCGCACTTGGGTCGTGCGCACGGCGTTTAAGCGAAGGTACCGGATGTTTTCCGGCGGTACGCGCCGCAACATCGAGGGCGCATGGGTCGCGATCAGCGCCTGGGCATCACCGTCACTGGTGATCTGGGCCAAGGTGTTGACGATACGGCCGAGAAAATGAGGTGACAAGCTGTTCTCAGGCTCTTCGATAGCGATGATGGTGAAGACCGGGGGACGCAGTTTCTCGACATCGAAACTGGTGTCTTCTCCTTTCAGCACCTTGCGACCGATGGCGTGGGATGACACCACCAGGGACAGGTACAGCATGGACTTCTGGCCGTCGCTTAGCCGCGAGAAATCAGCGACGCGATCGTCGTGCGCAGGGGAGAAGGAGATCGAAAGATGGCGAAGTAAGGCTTCCACTTCGGACGCGGCGAAAGTGATCTTCGGGTCGGCAAAATAACTCCCCTTGTGCAGCGACGTCCACGTGTCGGAAAGACACTCGCTAAAAGCGCTGATGGACGGGTTGCTCGACAGGCGCTCGGTGATTTGGTCTGTCAGTTCCTTGATGTTGGCCCGCTCGTCGTCCCAGGTGACCGCCCGCAGCATCCTGCCCAGCAGCGCGTTTGCACCGTAAGCGATATGGTCCGCCGGATCACGGCGAGCCGGCAGATAGTGGACGTGAATTTCGTTACGCTCGGCCTTGGGTACCTGGGCGGTACTTGCGATGGTGCCATCCTCCTTCACGTCGAGGACGTACACCAGCGACTCATCGATTTCACCTGCGTCAGAGAGAGTCGCTTCCAGCCGGAAGCGCACGCGCACCAGACCATCGGCCTCATCAAGACGCATGTGCCCGAAATTGGGCGCGACGCCGTTGCTCTCGTCACCGTCTTCCAATTCCGGGAACACGAAATCGACCTCAATCCAGAGTTTGCGCTCGGCAGGTACTTCGGCTTCGTCGTGCGGGACATGAAAATCGGATTTCTTGATACGGCGCAGGGCCGGATCGAACGCAAAGAGCCGGCAGAGCGCTTGCAGCGCGGCGGTTTTTCCCGAGCCATTGGGGCCAATGAGGTAGCACAACTCGGGGACAGTGAAGCTGACGGGGTCTGGGCCGAAGGATTGGAAATTCGACAGGCGAATGTGGTGCAGGTTCATGGCTGGAAGGCTCGCTAGATTGGAGGAGTTGTTTTTGTCGGGTTGCGTGTCAGATAGAGAGTATTGAGGGAAAGTGATGCTTCAATTCTCTCCATTCGTCACACACACGGCCTGTCATGTCTTTTTGAGGACATCGGGAATATCGGTGCCGCTGCGATAAGCCTTCTGGCGGAACGTCTCCAGCAGCCGGCTGTCGAGCTGACGCTGTCCTTCCAGATAGGCTGCCCGATCCTTCCAAGTCCGTATCTCGCCACGAGCGTCGTCGATGGCCACCAGCGCGAACTTCCTGAGGTCGCTCACCTTGGCAGTCAGCTCGGTGATCGCTTCGCTTTGCGCGGCCACAATGCCACGTAATTTCTCAACTTCCTCTTCCTGTTTGACAGCCCTTTGCCAGGACTGGCTCAGTGCCGCCTGTAGCTGCGCGGCGTTGGCCCGCTCGGTACGCAGTTCCACCTCGGTTTCGCGGAGACGGTCAGCGTAAAGGCCGCCTGGGCCGTGGCGGCCCCGTCCACGCGGCGATTTTGGGCCATCGCCTCGGCGATCGCGTCGGCGATCAGAGTGGGCAGGGTAGATGACATCGCAAGCGGTGCGGCTGTCTCGGAGACCGATTCAACCGGTGTGGTTTCAGCGGCCAGCGCGGCCTTTTCGGCGGCGAGCGTGGACGTCGACGGCCGCCGGTGTTCCGCGTAGGCCCCCAGCAACCGCCGGTAAACGGAGGGGCTGTAGAAGCGGCCAGTTGCCGAGTGCGCCAGCCGGATAAAAGCACGTACGAAAGGGCGGTGATTTTGGGGATCGATCGGATAGTCCAGCTCCAGCTGGGCGACGCCGGAGGAAATCGCGCGGGCCTGGTCATCCGTGAGGGAAAAGGGTGGGCGTGGCATGCGGTGTCCTGAAATCGATATGAGTACATTAACAGGTATATTTATACCTGTCAAAACACGTTATTTACCTTAAATGGATTAAGGTAAGTAAAATCGACAAAGGTTAGGTTAATTTTGAGAGAAATTTTTTTTGGCGTTTTTGAGAAAGTTTGGGGTAAATTGGCCATCGAGAAGAAAATGCTTGAAAAAACTAACACCACCTATACTTGAGTTTGATTTTTTATTTCTATATGAAGTTTTTAAACTTAACGAGGAGAAAATCATGGCAAGCAAAGTTACTGGCGGTAAGATTTCATCGGCGGCAGGTCGCATCCTCGGAAATTCGGGAACGTCGGCGCTGCAACGAAGCTTGGCGGGAAGCGCCTTAGCGCAATCAGGTACACAAAAGGTCACTGGCAAAGACATGGAAGCGAAGGCATCAGCTGCTCTCAAGAATCCAAATTCTGCAGCCACAACCAAAGCCCTTGCTGGCTCCCTTGTATCTCAGTCAGAAAAGCAACGATAACTTGGCCTACGTTAAGATGTTCTAAAATCTGCGCTATGTGGAGGCCACCGATCAGTTCGCAAGAATACAGCAGGGCGGAAGACTGTTCGGCCTTGCGGCGCCTGACAATCGCTTGCTTTAATCTGGAACCCACAACGTTTCTTAAATCGACCAGAAGGATGCCTGATGCTTTCGATGATCAACACCACCTCGCCTCTAGATAAAGCCAATTCGTGCATCTATTGCGGTGGTACCGGACCATTTTCCAAAGAACACATTTTCTGTGCCGGGCTGGGTGGTGATGACGGTCAATTTATTCTCCACGATCTTGTTTGCAAGCAGTGCAATACGGAGAGGTTCTCACCGATGGAGGCGGAGTTCATGCGTAACTCTGCTGAATCATTTACTCGAATCCTCGTTCAGCCACGCGGCAGAAAAAGGAAAGGGGACGACACGCCGAAGTTCAGGCCGTCATCGATACGGGTTTTCCTGCCCAACGGCACCCTCGCCGAAGCAGCGATGAGGCCGCGCGGAGAAATTGTTATTCTTCCCCAGTATGCGTTGGTAGACAACCAGTTGCAGGGTCAATGCGGCTATATGGCGGACATGACTGCATTCGTGGAACAGTTGTCCTCGTTGCTCGCACTTGATGTAGTGTACGTGGTCACGAAAACCGCTACGTTGGATCGGCCACAATATGCCATCATGACCTCCCGATGGACAGGAGAGCGGTACGAGGCAGATGGCCACGAAATCAAACTGAATGTGCCGGAACCGTGTATTTGGCGGGACGTTGAATCCAACACCGAGCCTGCAGATCCCCGATCGCGTATCTTTCGCCGGCCGGAAGGGCAAATCGTCATTCGTCTAGAAGCCCAGATGCCTGAAGCCGAATTCCTGACCCTGCTGCGCAAACACCTGGGTGAAATGCAGGCGTCAGCAAGTCAGGCAAGGAAGGGTACGCCTATCTTCGGCGCCGCAGTCGGCGTGAGGTTACAGATGCAGGTCGGGCTGCGCGAGCGCGTCATGGCGAAAATTGGCGTCAATTTGAGCGCACGTGTTTTTGGCGAAGATTATGTACGACATGTGTGCTTCGACAAAATCAAGGCCAGCATACTGACCGGAGAGCCAGAGGTCTTCAGCACTTTGCATAGACTCGATGAAATGGCACCGGATGAATTTCTGGTCAAGATGTTTGCTACTACCCCCAAGCACAATCATTTCTGCGCGTTGACCGCCGTGCAGATACCAGAAGGCAGTATCGAACTTATTTTCTGTATTCAGCTTTACGGTGGAATCGTGACCATGCTCAGACTGGCGCAAGACCTTCCTACGCCATTGCCGACGTTGCCCATCTTCATGTTCGTCGACTATGTGAATCATCGTATTAAGTTAGCGGATTCGGTCGAGTTTACGACACAGTACATGTTTCCTAACCTTGCGCTAGCGGCGGGAGGCGACGATAGCGCCCCTGGCCTCGGTCGTTAGTAAATGTCACCGCTTCAAAGCCTGAGGATTGATTTTGCTTAGGGAGCTGCACCGTCGGCAAATACCAGATATTGATAACATACCAGAGCGGAGAAACCGCGCGACATCTAGTAGTAACTTTTCAGTCGATTTCGTAAAAACCCCATGATGATGTCGCAAAACACCTCAGAATGATGTCGGCGTACTGGGTGATTTTACGTTGTGATGATGATGTAGAAAACGGTGTTCTGCTCTGTATCTAATTTTACATAATATAAATTATGCGAAGAGTTATGCCAGCACTGAAAAATTCTCAGTTCTTCAATTTCCCAATCGCAAATGCGATTTTGCCACTCGCTGACTACGCACACTTTTTGACGTGCGTGGCTGGCCCTGCTTTGAACTACGCACTATCCATGCTGCCCAGTGCGCCATAAAGTGTGCGCCGCTGCCACCTGTTGGTCTGCGCCGACAGCACGCTCTAGCGTGGTGGTGTCAGGGTTGATGCACAGCCGCTGGGCCGGGACGCTCTGACGTCGGGAATACGAATCCTGTTCGCATCGCGCGTCCTCGATGGTGATGATGTCGGCGTCCGCGCCCAATGCCGTTAAATTAAGCCGATCAAGGCATTTCGCGCTCACCCCGAACAGCGAAAATGCTGGGGTCGGTCGTTTCGCGATCGTAGTGCGCCCCATGGGGCGCACACCGCCCCTGCAGAATCCGCACCGGAACTTGCCTCTGGGGTGAACTACGCCGTGGCGGCGATACGGGCCGCAATCCGCGGTACGCGCATGCCGGCGTTTCCAAGTGCGGCCGTGCTGCGGGCAGCGATTGATCATCGGTCATCCGTTACAAGCGATGATGGCCAGCGGCCACGGCATGATGGTTTTGCCGACATCGCCGGTGACCGGTTATGCGCCTGGCTTGAACCGTCGGTGTGCGCAAACGCGGCCGCAACATCGGTGACCTGCATCCCCTTGCTCAAATGACGTAACAGCCAGCCGCCATCGCTTGTGATTCCCCCCATGGCAGGGAAGTCTCGGCCGTGCTTCCCTGCCCCTCCCCATTGAGCAAAAACAGCCATAGCCAAACTCTACCGCTCCAATTGAAAGAATTTACTTCCATTTGCAAATGAGAATCATTACTATGCAAGTCAAGGATCAGCCAGTTCAGAAAGGAGCCTCCCTTGTTTACCGCCATCAAAACATTCAGCCAGGTCATCACCCATATGTCGATCGCATTCGGCCTCGCTTACTTGCTGACCGGTTCGCTCGCTCTCGGCGGACTGGCGGCGATTATCGAGCCGGTGATCAATGTGGCACTGCTGCCGCTGCACGAAAAGCTGTGGCATGCGATACGCCAGCGCCAGGCGCACAGGCACATGGGGGTGGCGGCGCTGGCCGGCGAAAAGCTGAGCCAGACCATGATGCACATGGGCGTGGCGTTTTCCGTGATGTACGGTGCCACGGGTTCGGCGGCCTTCGGCGGTCTGCTGGCGGTGGTCGAGCCAATCTGTAATGTCATCGCGCTGCCTTTCCATGACGGCCTGTGGGAACGGCTGCGCAGCCGCCTGGTGCAGCGCGATGCACTGCGCCTGGCGCCGCTGTGATCAGGCTGGTGGCGTCAGGCTGGACGGTTCAAGTGGCGTGGCGGCCGGTCCGTGCAGGACCTTGCCATCGATATCGAAGCGTGAACCGTGGCAAGGACAATCCCAGGAACGTTCGAGCTGGTTGAAATGCACCACGCAGCCCAGGTGGGCACACGCGGCCGACAAGACGTGCAGCCCGCCCAGTTCGTTGCGATACACGGCCAGCTTGCGCAAGCCCTGGCGCACGATGGCGCCCTGGCCTGGCTGCAACTGTGCCAGTGAGCGCAGTTCGCTGCCCCTGGCCCAGTCGCGGTATTGCGCCAGGGTATTGACCTGCTCGCCGATAAAGTCCGACACGCCGTGTATTACCTTGCGGGATGGCGCATACAGCTTGCTCCAGGGATTGGCGCGGCCCAGTATCAGATCGCGCACCAGCATGGCGCCGATGGTGGCGTGCGTCATGCCGTTGCCGGAGTCGCCGGTAATGATGTAGACATTGTCATTGTCCATGGGATTGCGGCCGAGAAATGCCGGGCCGTCGGCCGGCTCCATGACCTCGCCGGACCAGCGGTACAGCACGCTACCGGCCATCGGAAAATGTTCGCGCGCCCAGCGCTCGATACCGGCATGGTGGCTGGCTGGTTGCGCCTCTTGGCCCACTTTATGGTCAGCGCCGCCGACGATCAGTACTTCATGGCCTGCGGGGGCGCCGCTGCCGGACAGACGCACATAATAATAGGGGTCGCCGGTATCCCACAGCAGGATGCGCGGCAGGCTGCCTTGCGGCACGGCCATGCCGATCACATACGTCATGTAGCCCGCCTGCTTGGTATGCATCACCAGGCGGTTGTTGAACGGGGTATTGCTGGCCACCACCACCGACCTGGCGCCAATCTCGCCGTGCTCGGTCGACACCATCTGCATATTGTTGTCGCCGGCCAGCTTGAGCGCCCGGGTGGCACCATGGACCTTGCCACCGTACTTGACAATGGCCTGCGCCAGGCCATTGAGATACTTCAATGGATGAAATTGCGCCTGGCCGCGATAGCGGATGCCGGGCCCGGTATCGAACGGCAGGCCCGGCACGCGGTCGCACCATTGGGCCGGCACGCCAGCGCGCAGGGCGGCCGCCAATTCCTTGTCGAAGTCGCGAAAGCCGTTGCCGGGCAAGGCGTACAGGTAGCCGTCCAGGCGCTCGAACTCGCAATCGATGGCTTCCTTGCGCACGATGTCCTCGACCATATCGATGGCGCTGGCAAAACTGCTGGCCACCAGCGCCGCCTGGTCGGGGCCGAAATCGTCCTCGATATTGGCATACCATTCATCGGGCGGGAAAAAATGCGCCGTGGTGCGGCCGGTTTCGCCGGCGCCGATGCCGGTGGCGTCGATGACGATGACCTTCAGGCCCTGGCGCGACAGCAGATAGGCGGTACTGAGGCCGGCGATGCCGGCCCCGATCACGCAGACGTCGGCGCTGGCGTCGGCTGGCAGCGGACCGGTTGGCATCACCTGCGTGCTGGCCTGCCAGATCGAAGTTGATGCGGATGTCGAGTTTGCTGCCATGGCATGTCCTTTCACGGTTCGGCGCGCTGTTGCCGCCTGGCGTGTTCGCGCCGGAGCGCCGTATTCCAGCGCGCCAGCCAGCGCCTGGCCAGCAGCTTTTCCTGCGCGCTGGTGGCCGCGCTCATGCGCAGTCCCGCGCGGTAGAGGCGCTCGACCAGGTAGCTGAATTTCTGCTCAGTCATTATCGGGACGCGGGCGGCAGATTGTCGACCAGATCATTATAAGAAGGTGACCCGCATGACGCGCTTGATCTGCGTCGATGGAAACAGGCTTGACATTAAGCCAATCGTGTTAAGCCCCTGCCCACACGGCCGGACGCCGATGCGCCCACGGTGCGGCCCGTTCCAGCTGTGCTGCCAATCGCAACAAGCACCCTTCCCGGCCAAGTCCAGCCATGAACTGCATGCCGATCGGCAAACCATCGCCGGACATGGCCAGCGGTACCGACATGGCCGGCAGCCCCGCCACATTGGCCAGCGGCGTGTAGGGCGAGTGCTGGAACAGGCGCGCCGTCCAGGCCAGGCCGTCCACCGACGTTTCGTTTTCCGCATAGCGCCCCAGCGGCCACGGCAGCGATGGCAAGGTCGGCGACAGCAGCACATCGCATTGCGCGAAGAACGCGCCGGCCTGGCGCGTGACGGTATTGCGCACGTCGAGCGCGGCAACGAACTCAACCGCCGAGACCGCCTGGCCATAGTGGTAGCAAGCCAGGGTTGCCGGCTCCAGCGTGGCCAGCGAGATGGCGCGGCCTGATTCCTGCGACAGGCCATCGATCCAGCCCACCAGGTTGGCACACCAGATGCGCGCATTGGCCAGCACAAACGTTTCCCACGATACGCCCAGGCCTGGCGCGGCCTCTTCCACGTGGTGGCCCAGCGATTCCAGCAGCCGCACGCTGTCGTCCAGCGCCTTGCCGGTTTCCACATCTGGGCGCTGGCCATCGAGCGCGTCGCGCATCACGCCGATGCGCAAGCGGCCGGGCGCCATGCCGACCTGCGACAGCCAATTGTGGCCGGGTGCCGCCGTGTTGTACGGTTCGCTCGGCATCACGGCCTGCACCGCATCGAGCAAGGCGGCGCTGTCGCGCACGCTGCGGCTGACGCCCAGTTGCACGCCCAGGCCGCTGAAAATTTCATCCATGGCAGGGCCGTTCGAGACGCGGCCACGGCTCGGTTTCAGGCCGAACAGGCCGGTGGAGGCCGCCGGCACGCGGATGGAGCCGGCCGCATCGGTGGCATGGGCCAGCGGCACGACGCCGGCCGCCACGGCCGCTGCGGCGCCACCGCTGGAGCCGCCCGCGCTCAGCGACACATCCCACGGATTGCGCGTGGCGCCGTACAGCACCGCTTCGGTGGTGGTGGCGAACGCCATTTCGGGCGTGGTGGTGCGGCCGATGGTGACCAGGCCGGCGTGGCGAAACTGAGTCATCAGGAAAGAATCTTCGCTGGAGACATGGCCGGCCGCCAGGCGGCTGCCCATTTCCATTTTCTTGCCGGCCATGGCGACGGCGATATCCTTGATCAAAAAGGGCACGCCGGCAAATGGCGCGTCGGCGTTAATCGGCAAGGAATCGGCCGGCCAGTGTTCGATCACCGCGTTGATACGCGGATTGACGGCCTCCAGTGCCTGCAGCGCGCAAGCCTGCAGTTGTGCGGCACTGACCTGGCCCTGGCGTAGCAGTTCGGCCAGCCCCAGGCCATCATATTGAACATATTCATGGAGTTGCATCAGATTGCTCCTGTAGTCGATGAAGTGCTTGCATGCACAGCAGCAACTGTAGAGCTTGCAGTATGATAGTGGAAATGAATAACAAAGATAGCAGGTATAGTCATGCACAATTTGCGCAAGCTCGATTTGAATCTGCTGCTGACCCTGGACGCCTTGCTGGTCGAACGCAATGTGACGCGCGCCGCCGCGCGCCTGCATCTGAGCCAGCCGTCCGTCAGTGTGCAGCTGGGCAAGCTGCGCGCCGCATTTGACGACCCGCTGCTGCTGCCCGGCCCGCGTGGCATGTTGCCGACGGCGCGCGCGCTGGACTTGCTGGCGCCGTTGCAGGCGGCACTGGCCCAGCTCGAACAGCTGCTGCAGCCGGCAAGCGCGTTCGAACCGTTGACGGCCGACGTGGAATGGAAGCTGGCGGCCGCCGACGCCACCGAATACGCCATCCTTCTTCCCTTGCTGCCCGGGCTGCGCGCGGCGGCGCCGCGTTCGCGCATGGCCGTGCTGGAAGCGGTGCCGGCGCGCATGGCCAGCCAACTGGAAAATGCCCAGGTCGACCTGGGCTTCCTGGCGCAGGAAGAAGCGCCCCCGGGATTGCGCCACCGCGTGTTATTTACCGAGCACTATGTGCTCGCAGGCCGGCGCGACCATCCGCTGTTGCAGACGACGCCCGATCTCGACCGTTTCTGCGCCCTGGAGTTCGTGGTGGTCTCGCCCAATGGCGGCGGCTACCGCACGGCCGTCGATACGGCGCTGGCCCTGCAGGGCCGGCAGCGCAAGGTGGTGCTGTCGGTGCCGCATTTCCTGTTCGTGCCGCCCTTGCTGGCGCAGTCCGAGATGGTGGCGCTGCTGCCGTCACGGCTGCTGAAAAATGCCTTGACCGCATTGCGCACCTGGGAAGCGCCCCTGCCGCTGCCCGATTACGAGATGGCCATGGTCTGGCATGAGCGCATGCACCTGGACCCCGGACACCGCTGGCTGCGCGGGCAGGTCATGGCTGCCCTGCACGGCTATGGCCAGGACTCTGTTTGGTAGCCTGCAAGATTGCCTGCCGTGTAAAGGAACGCCGCCTGGCGGCGTATTTGCTTACACTGGCGGTTTTGACTTGCCGCCAGATTAACCATGAGCTACTACACCCGCTATCGCCATATCGCCATCGACCAAGCCATGCCGGCGCCCACACCGGCCCAGATCGCCGCCATCGAAACCGAATTGAAGGCCACGCTGCCGGCCAGCTTCCTGGCATTTTTGCAGGTGGCCAATGGCGGCGAGATCGATTATTACTGCGACGTGCCCGATGGCCGCGGCGGCGTCGAACAGATGTCGTTTCCTGGCATCTTCAACGCCGACGAAGGCGATTTTTGCGATGAAACCCTGGTTGGCGAGATCCGCGCCGCGCGCAAGCACATGGACATGCCGGACAAAATCCTGCCGTTCGCCCGCGATGGCGGCGACTCCATGCTGTTTCTGGACCTCAGCGATGAAGGCCAGGGCCGGGTCCTGGCGCATATCCGCGAGCTGCCGGCCTGGACCGGCCCACGCGCGCCGGCCGGGCTGATGGTCCTGGCGCCGTCGTTTGACGCCTATATCGCCAGCCTGTATCCGGACAAGAACGAAGTGATCAGCAACCTCGAACAATACGCGAGTCTCCCCTCGCATCTGGAGGCCACTGCGGAATATCTCGATATCGGTTTGCCCGGCTGGCGCGACGATGCGGACATCGGTCCGCTGTTCCGGCGCCTGGAGATTGAATTGTGCGCCAGCGTACAGGACTAGTCCTACCTCGACTATCGCGTGCGTCCTATGGGTATGGCTGTGCGACTGGCTTAATATTTTAGCCAGCGCTTTTGACAATATTGCACAACCCATATCGAAAGGAGTCCCCATGCGCCTGACCACCACCAGTTCCCGCACGCCTACCATGAAAAGCATCGCCATCGGCGCGGCCATTGCCGTGATGAGCGGCATGGCCATCAACAGTATCGCTGCCAACGCGCCGGGCGCCTACGACAAAACTTTCATGATCAAGGCGGCCGATTCGGGCAGCACTGAAATTGCCGCCAGCAAAGTGGCGCAAACCAAAAGCAGCAATGCGGAAGTAAAGCAATTCGCCGACTCCATGGTGACGGACCACACCAAGGTGGCCGATGAGCTCAAACAATTGGCGGCAAGCAAGCAGATCACGGTCAGCGACGAGCCCAGCGCCCGCCACAAGGCCGATATCGCCAAGCTCAACCGCCTGGAAGGCAAGCAGTTCGATCAGGAATACGCAGCCAAGATCGGCGTGGCGGCGCACAAGGAGGCCGTCAAGCTGTTTACCGACGCCAGCCAGAAAGCCACCGACCCCGATATCAAGGCGTTTGCCGCCAAGACCTTGCCAGCGCTGCAACATCACCTGGACATGGCCAACGCGCTGCATTCCAGCGTCGGCAAGTGAAAAACAAGGTAAAAAGATGCGTGGCACTGCGCTGGCGAGCGAGCAGCCAGTGTCCGCATGGCTTACAATGCGGGCATCCCGTTTTCAATGTCTTTCATGTCTCCCATCCTCAAGAAAAGCCTGCTGATCGTCGCTGGCCTGCTGCTGGCCATGCTGATGGCCGTCTGGCTGTCCGTCAAGATTAACGCCGCCGAACACGCCAAGCTGTATGCCCAAGCCTGGAGTCCCAGCGGCAAATGCGTGATCAACACCTATGCGCCCGCTTACGGCAGCGGTACGGTATCGAATATCGTGCGCTCGCTGAGCACGCAATCGTTTTTCCGTGTGTACGACAAACAGGGAGACATGCTCGAAAGCACCGAATGGGTGCTCGACCTGCATGAGGACGGCTTGCAGGATTTTGCGCGCTGGGGCAATGAGCGCGCGATCTACCCCACCGACATGGGCTACGAAGGCTGGACCTTGCCGCAATGCGCCTGAGTTGCACGATCAATGCAGTTCCGTGTGACAGGCGCAATCGTTGCCGCTGGCCGCCTCCGACAGGTTTTGCAGAATCGCACAGTCCTGTGACGGCGTGGGCTGGTCGCACTGGTGGCGCAGGCTGACCAGTTGCTGCTGCAAGGTCTGCAGGTTGGCCATCTGCTCGGCAATGCGCTCGATATGATGATCCAGCAGCTGATTGACGCTCTGGCAGCCTTCGGCCGGGTTGTTCTTAAATTCCAGCAAGGCACGGATATCGGCCAGGCCGATCTGCAGGGAACGGCAGTGGCGAATGAACTGCAGCCGTTCCTGGTGCTCGGCCTTGTACTCGCGGTAGCCGGCGCCGTTGCGGCCGGGCTCCTGCAGCAGCCCCGCTTTTTCATAATAACGCACCGTTTCAACGTCGCAATGGGTGCGCCTGGCCAGTTCTCCGATACGCATGGCAGTCCTTTTCTTGTATCGTGTAAATTCTGCTTGACCCTGTAGCGACTACAGGGTTTCTAATGCAAGCATACACGAATCCCTGAAGGATGATGCGATGCCGCACGATCACCACCACGCCCCCACGCCCGCGCCATCGAACGATCACGCGCACGATCATGGCCACGATCATGGCCACGATCATGGCGAGCAACCATCACCCGGTCACTCCCATGGCGGCTGCTGTTCCCACAGCCATGCCGAGGTCGCCGCGCCAGCGGCGCCGTTCGAGCTGCCCAGCACGCCACTGGCGGGCGCGCACACGGCCAGGTACCGCATCGCCAATATGGATTGCCCGGTGGAGGAGCGGCTGATCCGCAACAAGCTGTCCGGCATGGACGGCGTGGTTGGCCTTGACTTCAAACTGATGAACCGGGTGCTCGATGTGCACCATACCCTGCCCTCGCTGGCAACGGTGGAGGCGGCGCTGCACGGCATCGGCATGCAGGCCGTGCCGGTCGAAGCTGGCGCAGCCGCTGTACGCGATCCCGACGAAGGCAAGCTGTCCGGCATGCGGAAGGGCCTGCTGCTGGTGTCCGGCGTGGCGGCCGCGGCGGCCGAAGTGCTGGCATGGACGACGCACCAGGACAATTCCCCGCCGGTGATCGCGGTGGCGTTGCTGTCGATCGCCACCGGCGGCTGGCCGACCCTGAAAAAGGGCTGGATCGCGCTGAAAAGCTTTACACTGAATATCAATTTCCTGATGAGCCTGGCGGTGACCGGCGCGGTGGTCATCGGCCAGTGGCCGGAAGCGGCCATGGTAATCTTTCTGTTTGCGATTGCCGAGCTGATCGAAGGCATGTCGCTGAACCGCGCGCGCAACGCCGTGCACAGCCTGATGCAGCTGGCGCCCGATGTGGCCCTGGTGCAGTCGGGCAATGACTGGCTGAGCAAGCCGGTGGCGCAAGTGGCCGTCGGCAGCCTGGTGCGCGTCAAACCCGGTGAACGTATCGCCCTCGATGGCGTGGTCAACAACGGCGAGTCGTCCGTCAACCAGGCGCCGATCACCGGTGAAAGCATGCCGGTGGACAAGGTCGCCGGCGACCTGGTCTACGCCGGCACCATCAACGAACTGGGCGTGCTCGACATTACCGTCACGGCCAACAGCGGCAACAGCACCCTGGCAAAAATCGTCAGGGTGATCGAGGAAACCCAGGGCAAGCAGGCGCCGACGCAGCGCTTTGTCGACCAGTTCGCCCGTTATTACACGCCGGTGGTGGTGCTCTGCGCCATCCTGGTGGCGCTGCTGCCGACCTTGCTGCTGGGCCAGCCGCTGATGGACTGGGTTTATAAGGCGCTGGTGATGCTGGTGATCGCCTGCCCGTGCGCGCTGGTCATTTCCACGCCGGTGACGGTGGTCAGCGGCCTGACGGCGGCGGCGCGGCGCGGCATCCTCGTGAAAGGCGGGCAATTCCTGGAAACCGGCCATCAAATCAAGGCGATCGCGGTCGACAAGACCGGCACTCTCACCATCGGCAAACCTGCCGTGACGGACGTGGTGGCCTTCGATGGCCGCAGCCGCGACGAGATTGTGTTGCTGGCGGCCAGCCTGGAAGCGAACTCCGCCCACCCGCTGGCCGCCGCCATCGTCAAGGCGGGACCGCCAGGCAGTCAGTTGCAGCCTGTAACGCAATTTTCCGCGCTGCACGGCCGTGGCGTGCAAGGCACGCTGGACGGCCAGCTCTATTACCTGGGCAATGCACGCCTGATGCAGGAGTTGACCTTGCTGACGCCGGCACTGCAAGCCGTGCTTGCGCGGCTGGAACAGCAAGCCTATACGGCCATGGTGCTGGCCAGCAGCACCGAAGCGCTGGGTGTCATTGCCGTGGCCGACGTGCTGCGGCCAACAGCGGCGGCCGCCATCGCCCGCTTGAGCGCGATGGGTGTCACCACCGTGATGCTGACCGGCGACAACGCCCTGACGGCGCAGCGCATTGCCGGCGAGGTGGGCGTGACCATGGTCAAGGCCGAACTGCTGCCGGAAAACAAGCTCGATGAAATCGTCGCACTGCAGCGCCAGTTCGGCGTGGTCGCCATGCTCGGTGACGGCGTCAACGATGCGCCGGCGCTGGCGCAGGCCCAGGTCGGTTTTGCCATGGGCGCCGCCGGCAGCGATACGGCGATAGAAACGGCCGACGTGGCCTTGATGGACGATGAACTGGGCAAGCTGCCGGAATTTATCAGCCTTTCCCGCCGTACGCGCCGCATCCTGGTGCAAAATATCAGTTTTGCCATCGGCATCAAGCTGGTTTTCTTCGGTCTGGCGCTGAGCGGCCTGGCCACTCTGTGGATGGCCGTGTTCGCCGACGTGGGCGCCAGCCTGCTGGTGGTGGCCAACGGCTTGCGGCTGCTGCGCACAGCAAAGGACTAATCATGCTGCAACATCAAAACATCACGCTGGAAATGCCGGGCATGGTGCTGTTCGACCCGCTCACCCTGGCCGCGCTGATCGACCGGCGGCAGATCAAGACCATGGATCTGCTGCAATATTTTAATGATTATCCAGAGGCGGGCGACGCCGCCATCGCCCAGGGCTGCTTGCTGCCCATTTACACCATCCCGGCGTGGGACTACCAGCTGGTGTTCAACGACGGCGGCGCCTTCAGCACGCAGCCGCCGCTGCTCGCTACGGTGCTCGACGTGGTGCTGCCCTTGAAAATCACCAGCGGCACGCTGATCGCGGCCGATTTGTCGGGCCTGATGGCCTTCGACCTCGATTACTACCTGCACTTCCCGCCGGCGCAGGAGCGCCTGGGCATGGATGCCGACGTCAGGCTGGCGCCGGGCAATTACGCGGTCAGGGTGGCCAAATTCATCGACCGGCAGGACCGCGATGTGGAACATCGCGCCTGCGGCTATGAATTCCTGCTGCGGCAAGTAGCCAGCCTGCCGGCCATGGCCGAGATCGACATCGACGACATCGCCTATGCCATCGATGGCCTGATGCAAGCCTGAGGCAGGGCTGAGCTGTCACCCTGCCGCTGGCGCGCCAGGCCATATCGGCCGCCCCTTGTTTACCATCATCAGTAAGTCATTTCCAGGCCGAGTTGCGTGACAACCACGTAGGTGACGAGCCCCAGGCCCAGCAGCAACAGCGCGAAGATGGCGACTGCCTTGCCGCCCGAGCGCAGCACGGCGCGCTGCTCCTTGCGCTTGTCCTTGTTCTTCTTGCCTTGATCGTAATGCCATTTGATGGCGTAAAACATGCCCGTGCCCAGCACGAGCGCCTTGAATGTCACCAGGACGATAGGGATCCAATCCATCATTTTGCGTATTTCCAGACTCACTTGACACTATTTAATCGGCTGTTGGTATTGCTACAGGTGCTCAGGCATACTACCTTAAAACAATTTCCATACATTGAGTCAAAATGTCCCAGTTGAAATCCATGCAAGATGATCATTTACCCAACTGGCAGCCCCGCCTGGCACCGAACAAGGGCCCACGTTTCCTGCAGATTGCCGATGCCTTGCAGGCGGGCGTGGCGGACGGATCGCTGACGCCCGGTGAGCGCCTGCCAACGCAGCGCCAGTTGGCGGCACGGCTGGGCGTCGACCTGACGACGGTCACGCGCGCCTACGACGAGGCCAGGCGCCGCCACCTGCTGGAGGGCCGCGGCGCCAGGGGCACGTATGTCGCGGCGCCCAAAGCCGAGCTGAACGCCATCCTCGATCTGTCGATGAATACGCCGCCACCGCCAGACGGCGTGGACTTTGACGACATGCTGAAACAGGGTTTGTCCCAGGTATTGATGCGGGCAGATAATGGTTTGCTGATGACTTACCACCTGGGCGGCGGCAGCGACGCCGACCGCCAGGCTGGCGCCACCTGGCTGGCGCCGATGTTTGGCCAGCTCGATGCGCGGCAGATTGTGGTCTGTCCCGGCGCGCAGGCGGCGATCGCCGCCCTGGTCCTGGCGCTGACCGAGCCTGGCGATGTGATCCTGGCCGAGCCAGCCAGTTATCCCGGCCTGCGTGCCGCCGCGACCCAATTCGGCCGCCGGCTCATGGCGGTGGCGGCCGACCAGCACGGCATGCTGCCAGCGATGCTGGAGCAGGCATGCCGCCAGCACAAGCCCCGCCTGGTCTACCTCAATCCCACATTGCAGAACCCGACCGCCATCACCATGCCGGCACACCGGCGCAAAGAGCTGGCCAGTATCGCCCAGCGCTGCGATGTACGCATCGTCGAGGACGATCCCTACTGGTTGCTGGCCGCCGCCCCGCCGCCGCCGATCGCCACGTTTGCGCCGCAACAGGTTCTCTACCTTTCGACCCTGTCGAAATGCCTGACACCGGGCCTGCGTGTCGCCTTCGTGCTGATACGCGACCCGGTCGAGCGCGAGCGTTTCCTGGCTGCCCTCAGATCGTTTGCGCTGATGGCCGCGCCCCTGACGGCCGCACTGGCCACGCAATGGATAGCCGACGGTTCGGCTGATCGATTGATGCAAGGCGTACGCAAGGAAGCGCGCCTGCGCCACCGGCTGGCGCGCGATATCCTGGCGGGGCGCTACAGCGGCGCGGGCGACGGCCTGCATGTGTGGCTCGACTTGCCGGCATACTGGAACTCGTCGCAGCTTGCGCACGCGGCCAGCACCTGCGGCATCGCGGTCACGCCGGCGCACGCATTCGCCACCGGCAGCGCATCGCTCAATGCCATCCGTATCTCGCTGGGCAGCATCAAGGACCGTGGACGCTTGCAGGCGGGCCTGCAACGGCTGTCCGACCTGCTGGCGCGGCGCCCCGAATCGTTCGGCGCCGCCGTGGTGTGAGCGTCCAGCGTTTCATTCACGATGGACAGTTGCCGTACAAAAACGTTATATTAGAGGCTACTTTTAATTGCAAGCGTCGCCGATGCCCGTACCCTACCGCTGGACCCTGCTGTATACCTTGCCGTTTGCGCTGCTGGCCAGCGCCGGACTGCATGCCGCGCCGCTGGACTACACCGCCTGCACCGATAACATTCTTCCAGGCAGCTTGTGCGCCATGCATGCCGTGCCCGCCAGCGACGAGGCGCAGGGCCAGGGCAAGGAAACACTGCAATTGTTCGTGCGCAAGATTCCGGCCAAGGGCATTTCCAAAGGCAGCGTCTGGCTAGTGGCGGGCGGCCCGGGCGAATCGGGCGCCTCGTTCTACAGCCTGCTGCCTACCTTGCGGCGCAGCTTCGCCGGTTTTGATCTGCTGATACCCGACCATCGCGGCACCGGTTACTCCTCGCGGCTGTGCCCGGCCGAGGAAGCGGCGGACAGCCCCGGCGGCATGGCGCTGGCTGGCGCCGAATGGGCCAGCTGTTTCAAGGACTTGAACACGGCGCCCGCCCGCGCGCGCCAGTTTTCCATCAGCAATGCCGCCCAGGACTTGCGCTCCCTGGTCGGCACGACGCAGGGCAACCGCCCCGTGTATGTCTACGGCGTTTCCTACGGCACCCAACTGGTGCTGCGCAGCCTGCAACTGGGCGCCTTGCCGGTGCGGGGCGTGATCCTCGATTCGCTGGTGCCGCCGCAAAACGACCCGCGCTGGGACCTGAGCCAGCGTTCGCAGGTGGTCAATGAGGTCGGCCTGCAGGTGCTGGCGCAGTGCGATGCGGACGCCGCCTGCCACGCGATGCTGGGGGAACCGGCGCAAACGCTGTACCGGCGTGTGCTGGACAAGCTGCGCCAGGAGCCTGCCCTGCTGGCCACCATCCCCGGCAAGAACCTGAAGCATTTTATTGGCGGCATGCTCGACGTGCCGGCTGCGCGGGCCCGCATTCCTGCGTTGTTGCAGGACCTCGACCACGGCGGCGGCACCGAACTGGCCGCCGTGCGTGGCCTGCTGAACCAGGCCGCAAGCAGCCTGGGCAGCTACCCCCAGTCGTCAATCTCGATACCGCTGGTCAGCATGATCAGCAATGCGGAAAACAATCTGCGCCCGGGCCTGACAAGGGCCGATGTCGACGGCGAGGAAGCAACGTTGCTGATGACGAGCCCCCTGCCCCGCATCCTGCTCGGCGGCGGCCTGCCCACTTATTTTCAGGATCGCTATTTCAGCCAGTTGCCGGCCAGCCTGCCGCCGGTGCTGGTACTGCAGGGCACGCTCGACCCGAAAACGCCGTATGCGGGCGCGCAGGCGCAGGTGGCTGCCTTGCGGCAAGCCGGTGCCGGGCAAGCGGGTGCCGGAAAGGTGACGCTGGCGACCATCGGGCAGGCGCCCCATTTCATCCTGTGGGCGGCGCCGGCCTGCTTCGAGCAGTCGGTGCAGCGCTTTATTGCCGGCAAGCCTGTCCAGGACTGCGCGTTAACTTTATAAAGAGTGGTAAACATATGCGAAAAATCGCTGCCGTTGCAATGTTGCTGTCTTGTCAGGTCGCTGCCGTGGCGGCGGAAGCCGCCATACCGGCCCCCGCCTGCGCTTCGCCGGTCCAAAGTGTCCGCGAACAGGGCTATGTTCCCATCAATGGCATCGAGCAATGGATCACTATCACCGGTGCGCGCTGCGGCAATCCGGTAATCCTGGTCATCCATGGCGGCCCCGGCAATCCCTTGTCGCCGTTTGCCGACGCCATGTTCCAGGGCTGGGAGCAGCACTATACGCTGGTGCAGTGGGACCAGCGCGGCGCTGGCATGACCTACAGCAAGAATCGTCCGCTTGACAACGATACTTTGACCCTGGAGCTGATGCGCGACGACGGCATCGCCGTGGCAAAGTACGTGCGCCAGCGCCTGGGCCAGCAGAAAATGATCCTGATGGGCAGTTCCTGGGGTTCCATCCTTGGCGCCTACATGGCCAAGGCCAGGCCCGAGCTGTTCCATGCCTATATCGGCACGGCGCAGGTGGTCGACGCGCGCGCCAATGTCACCGGCATGTACCGCGAGGTAATGGCGCTGGCCAGGGCTGCCGGCGATACCGCCACGGTGGACAAACTGACGGCGCTGGGCAGCCCGCCATGGACCGATCCGCGCAATTTCGGCATCCTGCGCCGTTTCGACCGCAAATATGAGGCTTTGACAACGGATGCGCCACCGAAAAACTGGTGGCTGCCGGCGCCCCTGTACGCCACCGCCGAGGCCCTGGCCGATGCCGAGGCCGCCGATGATTACTCGTATATCCAGTTCATGGGCATGCAGGGCGACGGCATGTTTTCCAAGGTGAATTTGCCGGCCATGGGCGCGGACTTCAAGCTGCCGGTCTACTTCGTGATGGGCACGCAAGACCTGCTGACGTCGCCAGCAATCGCGCGCCGGTACTTTGACAGCATCCGCGCGCCGCACAAGGATTTCGTGCTGGTCCAGCGCGCCGGACACGACCCGAACCAGGCCGTGCTTGACGCGCAACTGACTTTGCTGCGCGACAAAGTGGTGCCGCTGATCAAATAGCCGACCTGGCAGCCAGGTCGGCCCGGTGCTGGCGCAGATGCAACTGGCGCAGCGTCGCCGCGGCCAGCAGCAGGATGGCGGCGGCGGTGGCCAGCACGGCGACAAAGGCCTGGTCGAAAGCGGCGCGCGCCAGCTGCGCTACCTGCAGCCCCAACGCTACCGGCAGTTGCCCGGCCGCCTGCAGCGCGGCGTCCAGCGTGTCGTGGGCGTTGGGCAAGTCGCCGGCGCTGGCTGGCAGCACCAGGGTGGCGCTGTAGACAGCCGTCATGATGGTGCCCAGAATCGTTACGCCCAGCACGCCGCCGAGCTCGAACGACACTTCCTCGATCGAGGCGGCCATGCCGGCCTGCTGCGGCGCTACATTCAGCATCACGGCGCTCGAGGCGGCCGTCATCACGGCGCCCAGACCCAGGCCCAGCAGCACCAGGCTGGCCACCTGCCAGAACACCGCCGCGTCATGCAGCAGCAGATAGCCGGCCATGCCGAGGCCGGACACCAGTAACGATCCCCACAGCACTTGCGCCTTGTCGGCGCGCGGCAGCATCAGGCCCGTCAAGGGGCCGGCAACCACAGAGGCCAGCGGCAAAGGCAGCAGCAACAGGCCGGCGTCCAGCGGCGACAGCGCGCGTACCAGCTGCAAATGCTGGCTGAGCGCCAGTTCCATGCCGATCAGTGCGGCCGACGCCACCATCGCGGCGGCCACCGCGCTGGAAAACGGCAAGGCGCGAAACAGCGCAAAATCGATCATCGGCTGCGCTTGCCGGTTCTGGCGGCGCACAAAGATGGTCATGAAGAAGGCGCCGATGAGCAGGGCCAGCAGCGCCACGGCATACGACGGCGCGGCCTTGCCCGCTTCCTTGATCGCATACACGCCGCCCAACAGGCCCAGCATGACTTGCAGCGAGCCGAGTATATCCCAGGGCTTGTCGGTATTGCCCGCCCGCTTGGGCAGGATAACAACGGCCATGACCAGGGTCAGCAGTACCACCGGCACATTGATCAGGAACACGGAACCCCACCAGTAGTGTTCCAGCAGGAAGCCGCCCAGCACGGGGCCGAAAGCGGCGCCGCCCGAGGCGATGGCGGCCCACACGCCGATGGCGAACGAGCGTTCGCGCGCGTCGGCAAAGGTCAGCCGTATCAGGGACAAGGTGGCCGGCATCATCATGGCCGCGCCCAGGGCCAGCAGGATGCGCGAGGCGATCAGCCAGGCCGGCGCCGGCGAAAACGCGGCGCACAGCGAGGCGACGCCGAAGACCAGCAGGCCAGCGAGGAACACGGGTTTGTGGCCGAGGCGGTCACCGAGGGTGCCCAGGCCGGGCAGCAAGGCGCACACGACCAGGGAATAGATATTGATGATCCACAGTTTTTGCGAGGACGAGGCCTGCAGTTCGTGCGTCAGCGCGGGCAAGGCGGTATAGAGCACGGTCATGTCGACCACGATCAGGAACAGGGCGCTGGAGACGATGGCCAGGGTCAGCCATTTTTGTACGGTATGCATGGTGGTAACTCAGGAATAGCTGGTCGAGTGGAGTGATGGCAACGAGTTTATGTCGTCATGGAATGGCATTCAAGTTAAAATCCATCTGTAAATCAGATGGATGGATGCCATGCAATGGACCCTGGAACAAATGCGCTACCTGGAGGCAGCCGTCGCCGCCGGCTCGTTTTCGGGCGCGGCGCGCCGGCTGGGCCGCGCGCAATCGGTGGTCAGCACGGCCATTGGCCTGCTGGAAGCGGAGCTGGGCGTGGAGCTGTTCGACCGTTCGCGGCGCAACGCCGTGCTGACCGAAGCGGGCAAGGTGATGCACCTGGAAGCGTGCGAACTGCTGCGCCAGGCCGAACGGCTGCAACTGCGCGCCCAGTTGCTGAGCGTGGCGCCGGAAGCGCGGCTGACCCTGGCGCTCGACGAAGCCCTGCCCTATCTGGCGATCGGCACCCTGGTGAAAGAGCTGGCGGCGCGCTATCCGGCGCTGGAACTGGTGATGCTCAACGCCACGGCGTCCGAGGTGGCGCATTACGTGGAGCAGCAGCAGGCCGACGTGGCTTTCCACTTCGACCGCGGCCCGGTCGCGTCGATTCTGGAACAGCAGCATATCGGCAGCGTGGCGCAAGGCGTGTTTGTGGCCAGGAACCATGCCATGGCGCACGGGCAGGAGGTCAGCCGCAACGAGCTGACGCGCCACCGCCAGCTGATCATGGATTCCGAACTGAACCGTGAACAGGCTTATAGTCCGGCTGTCTGGTATTCCGACAGTTTTTACAGCATCGCGGAAATGGTCGCCGATGAATTGGGCTGGGCGATCCTGCCGCTCAATATCGCCCACTACGACAACTACAAGGGTTTTCTGCAGGAAGTGCCCTGCCCCACCCTGGCCCTGTCGCGTCTGCCCGTACGGCGGCTGGCCTTGCACGGCAAGAAACTGAGCGCCACCTGCCAGTGGCTCACCACCAGGCTGGCCGAATTGCTGCGCGACGGTCCGCGCGCCTGATCCGAACATTCAACTGGAGATACAACCATGAAACACCCCCGCGCCACCAGCTTTTTGACTGGCCTCATCGCCGTCACCCTGTCGTGTACTGTCCCCCTCGCTTCGGCCGCCGACGCACTGGAAAACGGCCTGGCACAGGCCATGCATGTGAAAAAGGGCACCAATGAACGCGTCGGCACCGCCGGCAAGGCGATACAGGCGTATGTGCAGGCAGGCTATATCGAGAAAAAACCGGACGCCAGGATGGACTACACCGATTACTATGTGCTCAAAAAGCCCACGCCTTTCATGGGCCATGAGCTGGTTTTGATCGAAGAAGAATATATGCTGGAACATATCGGCTGCTGCGTCAGCCCCGGCGCCGGCCTGAGCGTGAAGGTCAATGGCAGTCTCAAGCCACTGGAAGGGTTTGCCAGGGCGCACCGCTGCAGGCTGCTCGACACCAGCGACGAACTGCAAGCCGAGCTGGCCAGCCTGGGAAGCCGGCGCAAGCTGGCGCCGGGCCAATATGTCACCCTGACCTGCCGCGAGCGCGACGCACAGGGCTGAGCGGCGCATCAGTTATAGAGTATGGTTGGATTTTTTTGGGGAGCGCCGAACCATGGCTGTACGCTATCGTTTTTTGGCATCTGAACAGGACCATCACCTGGTCATCGATTGGTTCAGCGCGCTTGGTCACGAGATGACCGTGCAGGCACATCCGGACGGCATCTGGTTTTATTTTCGCGCGATGGCGACCCAGGCGCTGCCTGATGCGCAGCAGATCGATCAAAAAACAACGCCGCTGGTTTGGGTATCAACGCCCCGCAAGCGTCAAGACCTGTTGTGGACCGATGCGGAAGTGTGCTTTACCGCCACGCCGCTGAAATCGCAGTTCCCGCAACTGCATCGCATTGCCTTGGCGTTTGCAACATGGCTCAAGCAATTCGACCTGGTTTTTTCGCGCAAGGACGAGGTGGCACCAGAGTGGAGTTACTATCTGGAAGGTGGCCTTCAGAACAGCGGCGACAACTTGTACGCGCTGCCACAGGCGATGGACGCATTGCGCAACGGCAGGTATTTTGTCTCGCATGGTGCGAACGACACGGTGGTCGATACGGTCGCAAAAGCGCTGCGCCTGCGCGGCCACGCATTCGACACGCATTACCCCGTCTGAGCGCGAAGACGCCTGGCGAAACAGGCGGCCACTGCTACGCTTGATTTATGACGCATACGTAGTAGTATACTTCGCATGCGTAATAATTCCTCCCCTGATCCCGATCCTGCTCCCGATCCTGCTCCCACCCGCCCCGGCGGCAAGCGCCCCCCTCGCCTGTTCAACCTGCTGAGCCAGGCGCGCCAGAACCTGTTTCGCTCGGCCGATGCCGTGTTTGCCAGCGAACTGGGCTATTCCGGGACGCAGGTGGTGGCCCTGTTTGTGCTGAAAAGCGAGGAAGGCTGCCAGCTCAAGGACCTGGGACGGCTGCTGCAGCTGAAAAATTCGGCCGTCACGGGCCTGGTGTCGCGCATGGAAGAGAACGGGCTGATCGTGCGCCGCCAGTCGGCGCTCGATGCGCGCGCCGGGTCATTGCATTTGTCGCCCAAGGGGCACGAAGTGCTGGCCGCCGCCCTGCCCGTGCTCGACAGTTTGAATGCGCAGCTGAAACAGGGCTTCACCGAAGAGGAACTGGCCGTTGTCGCGCGCTTCCTGATCCATGCGGCCGGCCTGCGCTTCGAGCAAGACCATCCACCATCGACCACCCCAAAGGAGCAAGACCATGCAAGTAAATGAGATGACCGGCCTGGAACTGATGCAGGCGTTCGCCAAAGGCCTGTTTCCGCGCCCCGGTATTTCCAATGTGATGCCGATGGAAGTCGACACCATCGAGCACGGCCGCGTGGTGTTTACGGCCACCGCCAACCAGACGCATACCAACCCCATGGGCGGCGTGCATGGCGGTTTTGCCGCCACCGTGCTCGACACGGTCACCGGTTGCGCCACGCATACGGTGCTGCCGGCCGGCGAGAGCTATGGCACGACCGACCTGAATATCAAGATGTGCCGGCCGCTGCCGTTCGACCAGGCCCTGTATGCGGAAGGCAAGGTCATCAATGCGGGGCGCAACCTGGTCATTTCGGAAGGCACCATCCGCGACGAGGCCGGCAAGATCTATGCGCACGCCACCGCCACCTGCATGATTATCCGCCCGTCCTGAGTGCCGCTGTCACTCCTGCGCGCCGGCCGTACCAGGCGCGCAGGGCGCGATTGGCCGGCTCGGACAGATGGCGGCTGACCAGCATGGCAACCAGCGCCGACACCGCCACGAACAGTGCCAGCCATGGCAGCCGCAGGGCGTAGCTCAGTTCCTCCCTGGTGACGAGATTGCGCATTACCGCCAGCACGATCACGTGGAACAGATACAGCTCGTAACTGTGGCGCCCGGCCCAGCGCAGCGGCGCACCCAGTTTGCCCGTGGTCCAGCCCGGCCGCCCTTCGCCGTGGGCGCCCAGCACGATGCCGGCGGCCGCCAGGGCAATGGCCGTAAAGCCGAACAGCTCGTGGCCGGCGATGCCGCGCAAATAAATCACCGGCAGCGCCAGGGCGCAGGCCACGCGCAACACGCGCCGCGCTTGCGGCGACAAGCAAAGCCGCGGCGCCAGCAAGGCGGTCAGGCAGCCGATGGCGATCGCGTCGAAACAGGCAAGGTAGCCATACATGAAATACAGCTCGTTGTCGGCGTGCGCGCCGCGATAGACGGGGCCGATCACGACCGCCGCCAGGCAGACCAGGGCCAGCAGCCAGGTTTTGCGCAGCAACAGGCACAGCGGTGGCAGGCACAGATAAAACATTTCCTCGACCGATAGCGACCAATAGACGTTGAGGCAATAGTTAAAGTAGCCGGCCGACTGCATCAGCAGGTTATGCCAGAACGTCAGGATGGACAAAATAGCGATGCCGAAATAGCTGGCCGGCAACGGCGGCCTGGCGTCGCCATTGTTGAAAAAGGGCACGTCCAGCACGCCCAGCACCACGATGATGGTGAGCGCAAGCAGCAGGCTGGGCAGGATACGGGCGGCGCGCATCACATAAAAGCTGCGCGCATCGATATTGCGCAAGCTGCCCCAGCGCCTGAGGATGCCGCCGGTAATCAGGTAGCCGGAGATGACAAAGAAGATCGTCACGCCATAATTGCCGTTGAAGGCGATCGCCTTGATGGCATCGCGGCCCAGCAGGTCCCCGAGCGGACTGTTGAACAGGCCAAAGGCCAGGGTAAAGTGCAGGAGCAGCACGCAGGCGATGGCCACGCCGCGCAAAAAATCAATGCGCGCGCTGCGCTTGCCTGGATAGTCATCATTCATGCGGTACGCGCCTTGGGAGTGATTGGTGTGCACGCAGTATGTGACACTTGTCGCATAACTGTCAATCACCAGACTGCCACGCTGCGGATGATTTTTTTCGCAGCAGGCTGCCAGCCGCATTGCTGTCGAAGCGCCCCGCCTCTTCTATATAGCCGTGCACGGTTCCGTCATGGCGCCAGCCGCCCTGGCGCTTGATGGCCTGGAAGTCGGCGCCGGCGCGGTGCGCGCTGGTGGCCATGCCGCGCCGCAGGCTGTGGCTCGACAGTTCGGGCACATAGTCGAGACCCGCCAGTTTGGCACAGGCCTCCAATATCGTATTGATGCTGCCCGCATGCAGCGGCCTGGCGGCCACATGGCCCCATTGATTGACGGTGCGCAGCAGCGGACCGGCGCCGATGGCGGCCGCCGCCAGCCAGTTTTTCAGCGCCGTGGCCGGACAGCACACCGCGTCACCGTAAGGCACCGCCTTGACGACGCCCTCGCCCGACTGGTCGGTTTTCGAGCGCGGCAAGGTGATCACCATGCCTTGCGGCTCCCACGCCACATCCTCCACGCGCAAGGCGACCAGCTCGCTGCGCCGGAAACCGCCGAAAAATCCCAGCTGCAGCAAGGCGCTGTCACGCAGTGCCTTGATGGTGCCCAGTTCGTGCAGGCGCGCGACGATCAACTCCAGATCGGCCATAGGCAAGGCCTTGGCCTTCTTTTTCGGCTTGCCGTGCAGGCGGGCGATACCGGCCAGCGTCTTGCGCACGGTAGGGGTGGACGCGGCGTCAAAAAAGCCCTGGTACACATGCCATTGCGACAGCGCCGTCAGGCGCAGGGCCAGGGTGCGCGCGTTCAGGGTATCGGCATGGGCCAGCAAATAGCGGATCACGGCGGACTCGTCGGCGGGCAGCGCTCCGCCCCAGGCTTGAAAGTGGCGGATGGCCGACCGGTAGGCGCGGCGCGTATTGTCGGCGGTGGCGGCGGCCAGGAACGCCTGGTGGCGCGCGGCCAGTTCGGCGTCAACCAGGGCGCCGTGTACTGGCGCCACGGCGAGCGGACCGGCGGCGGGCGATTTTTTCAGGAGGGAGTGAGCCATGGAATGCGGGAAAACGAGGATTTGTACCGGGCAATACGCAGGATACCATGCAAAACCACCGCATAACCCACGATAATCGATCTTATCACGACTTATTTTTCTGCATTTTTTTCAAAATTTATATCGTAATATAATGCCGTATTACGTATCATGTAATACGTTACCAAATTTCGCTCACAGGTGGTTTTATGGCTCGCGCCGGCATTTTGTACTCCGATGTTATGAAAGCAGCCCAAATCGTGGCCGCCGATGGGCGCAATCCCACGGTCGACAATGTGCGCGAGGCGCTGGGCAGCACTGGCAGCAAGAGCACCATCGCGCCCCTGCTCAAGCGCTGGAAGGAAGAGTTTCAAGCCGCGGGCGCCGTGAAAACCGAGGCTGGCTTGCCGGCCGAATTGATGGAAGCGATGCGCGGCGTGTATCACAAGCAGCAGCGCGACGTGGCGCAGCAGCTGGAGCACTCGATGCGGGAAAACCGTGTCGAGCTTGATGCGGCATTGGAAAAGCTGAAAAAAACCGAGGCCGAACGGCTCAAACTGGCGGAAGTGAGGACGGCGCTGACGCAGGAGTTGCGCGCGACCCAGCAGGCGCTGGCCCAGCTGAAGGAGGAACACCATTTTCGCGCCGTGACCCTGGCCAGCCTGCACAGCGACAATGCGGGCCTGACGCAGCGCCTGGCCGACCGGGGCGAGGAAATCGCCGCGCTGAACCGGCAGCTGGCGCAGGTGCGCTCGCAGTTCGACCATTACCAGGAAGCGTCGGCGGCCCAGCGCAGCGAAGAACGGCAAAGCCAGCAACAGCAGCTGAGCCGGCTGGAGCAGGACAACGCCCAGCTGCAGCAGCGCCTGCAAGGCCAGCAGGCCACCCTGGTGCAGCAGGACATGCGCCTGGCCCAGCTGCGGGAAGCGCAGCAGCGCCTGGAGCACAGCGCGGCGGCGGACCGCGAAGCACTGGCGACCTTGCGTCCCGAGCGCGACCAGTTCGAATATCAGTATGGGCAGGCGGCCGCGTCGGCCGACGCGCTGCTGGCCAGGCTGGAAGCGGCCATGCAGTCGCTCAATGAATCAAAAGTGGCGCTGGCCACGCAGGACCGGCAATTGACGATGCTGGCAGACAAGACGGAGATGGGGATACAGCGCACGCGCCAGCTGGAACAGGAACGCGACACCTTGCTGCGCGAACACGCGGGCATGGCGGCGCGGCTGGCGCTGCTGGAAGAGCGCCAGGCAGCGCGTAAATAGACGAGCAGGCGCTACCAGAACTTCCACCAAGGCCGCGCTTCGACGACGACGTCGGCGCCATTGACCTCAAGCCTGGGTGCCGGTTCCGGCATGGCCGGCGGCCAGCCTTCGGCGCTGGCGGCCGAGCCGACCAGCACAAAGCCATTGTAGCGCTGCGGTTCGGCCGGATACGGCATGCCGGCCAGGTTGGCCAGTGCCTCGGTGATCGCCAGGGTGCCGCTGGCGCAGGCCGCGTCGAGGTCGGCCAGCGCCGCCAGCATATCGTGCTGCAAGCGCCCTTCTTCGTCCATCATGTCCAGTTCCTGGGTGCGCACCAGTACATGGCTGTAGTGCTCGCGGGCGATGCGCGCCTCCCATTCCTGGTACAGCGCATGGCGTTCCTCGCCCAGCGCGCGCCGCATCATGGCCGAGCGCGTTTTCAGCCGCGCCAGGCCCTCGTCGCGCGGACAGGCCAGGTAGGCATAGTCGCGCGCCACATCGAACACGCCCTCCTCGCCAGGCGCCAGGCGCACGTCCTGCGGTCCGAACAGGCACAGCCAGAAAAAGGGGACGCAGTAGGCCGCCTCGTACTCCATGCCGGACTCATCACTAAAAGCCGGCCAATCACTTTCCTGCGGCGGCGTGGAGAAATTCGTGCTACACAGATAAACACGGTTCGACATGGTGCAAGGTCCTGAAAAGAAGGCGGGATGTGGGCAGGCAAGCGTTGCGCCACTGCATTCTGCCACCAACTGCGGCTTTCTTCACGCGAAATTCACCGTGCCGGGCTAGCATGCTGGCAACCTGGCGCGCATGGTGCTGCGCCTGCTTACCGGAGTGTTGCCCGATGATCCACGCCACCCAGGTCGCCTTGCGCCGCAGCGCCGACGGCCATCGCCTGAAAGCCGCCCTCGGCGCGCTGGTCTATCCACGCCAGCACAGGCGCTGGCAGGCGTTTCTGAAGCAGACACCGGGCATGGCGGCGCTGGCGTACCTGCATCCCTGCCTGCGCTACAAGCTGTATCGTCCCTACGCCAGCTGCCAGCTCGACTGTAACGGCCGCCTGGCGCTGCTCGAGGGGCATTATCGCTTCCTGTGGCAAGCCGGCGCACGCCCCCTGGTGGAACAGGCGGCGCGGCAAGCGCTGGTGCTGGCCAGCGTGGAAGGCAAGGATGGCGGCGGCTATCAAGTGCAGCTCAGTGCGATTCACGACAGCTACCGCGAAGGCGAACTGTGCTTGCGCCTGGTGCGCGATGGGGTGCCGCTGTACCTGGCCAGCTTTCTTTTTGTGCCGCGTGCCGATGGCGTGTCGCTGCAATTGGGCGCCTTGCAGGGAATACGCGCGCAGTCGGGCGCGCAACTGGTGCGCGACGCCACGCGCGCCCTGCATGGCTGCCGGCCCAAGAACCTGCTGGTGGCCGTGCTGCGCGACCTCGGTGATTTCTTTTGCTGTAATTATCTGTTCCTGATCAGCAATGCCAACCGCATCGCCCTCAATCCACGCCGTCGGCGCCAGATCGGCGCCGACTATGACCAGGCCTGGCGTGAGCTGCAGGCGATGGCGATGGCGGATGGTAACTACCACCTGCCCTGCCAGTCTTACCGGCCACCAGACCTGGCCGCCGTGGCGTCCAGAAAACGCGCCGATGCGCGCCGCCGCGGTGAATTGCTGGCAATGATCACCACCGCCATGCGCGGCACCCTGGCTACGCTGCTCGATTCGCCTGCCCGCCCACAATACTTATAAGCGAAATAACATTACCATAAAAAACATTTTGCTTTACCATGCCTTGTTTTCACCCTGAGGGAATCGTCCATGAAGTCAGCTTTATGCTTGCCCCTGCGTGCCGTGGCCGCTGCCGTACTGCCGCTGTACTCGGCGCTGGCTGGCGCCGCCCCCACGCTCGATCCCGCCGTGCGCGAACGCGCCGAACTGCTCACGCGCGATGGCCGGCACGCCAGCATCGTGATTGCCGTGATCGAGGGCAAGGACAGCGCGGTCTACGGTTTTGGGCGCGGCAATAACGACGCCCTGCCCAACGCCGATACCGTCTACGAAATCGGTTCCGTCACCAAGACGTTTACCGGCCTGCTGCTGGCGCAGGCGGTGGCGGCCAAGCAGGTCAAGCTGTCGCAGCCGGTGGCCGATCTGCTGCCCGGCTACCAGATGCCTGCCGTAAATGGCCGCGCCATCACCTTGCAGGACCTGGCCACCCATTACTCGGGCCTGCCGCGCCTGCCCGATAACGGCGCACCGGCCGACATGAACGACCCGTACGCCGACTATGGCGACAAGCAGTTGCGCGCCTTTCTGGCCGGCCATGTGCCGGCGCACGCGCCGGGCGCCACGTTCGACTACTCGAACCTGGGCTTTGGCCTGCTGGGCACGGCGCTGGCGGCCAAGGCCGGACTGTCCTATGCCGGCTTGCTGCAACAGCGGATCGCCGGCCCGCTGGGCATGCGCTCGACCTCGGCCGTGATGACGCCGGGCCTGCGCGCACGCCTGGCGCCCGGCCACCTGGCCGACGGCAAGCCCGCCCGGAACTGGAATTTCCAGGCGATCGCCGGCGCCGGCGCCGTGCTGTCGACCCCGCGCGACATGGTGGCCTACCTGCAATCGTTCATGCTCCAGCCGGACGCCGCCCACCAGCTGGCCGTGCAGCCGCAGCATGGCCTGGGCGACGGCAGGGCCGTCGGCCTGGCCTGGATGCGCGACGAGGCCAATGGCCATGCCATCGTCTGGCACAACGGCCAGACCGGCGGCTACGCCAGCTTTGCCGGTTTTACGCAGGACGGCAAACACGGCGTGGTGGTGCTGAGCAATACCTCGGCCAATGTCGATCAATTGGGTGTGGCCAGCCTGATACCGGGCAGCCTGGCGCCGCTGCCAGCGGCGCCGGAACACCCCAAATAAGCGGCGCTCAGCCGCAGGAAGGCAGCAGGATGTGCCTGTCTCGTTCGATGGCGCGCACTTTCACCGCTTGCGCGAAAGCGGCGCCGCTGACCTGGCTGAGGCAGGCGGTGATCAGCACCAGGGGAATCGACCACGAAAAGGCGCTGAACGCCGGCCAGCACGACCTCATGAACAGGCCGGCGATCATGCCGATAATAAAAACGATCCACACGATGGCGGCCCAGCTGGCCGGCACGCCGGGAATCAGGATCGCCGGCTCGATTCGCATTTTACGCACCACCTTGTCCCAGTTGACGCTGCCCTCCCTGGGCTTGAATTCCTGCTCGAAAGCGGGAGCGGCCAGGTCCGCCCAGCGCCGGTTGACGAGCCGCCAGCCAAACACCATGTTATACAGAAAGATGGCGGCAAAGATGGCCGCCAGGAGGCCCTTGGCCTGCACAGCCATGGGGCTGAGCCAGAACACGGGCAGGATGATGGACAGCATGAAAAACGTCAGCGTCCAGGCTATCGAGCCCATGAACAGCAGCTGATACAGCAGCCGCGTGCGGGCCTTGGGAAACAGCAGGCACTGGCACAGGAAAAGCGCCAGGCAGAACGGCAGCCACCACCAGAAAAAGCGCCAGCCCAGTTCGTCATTGCGGTTGGCCAGCTTGCGCGTCATGGCGGCGCCGCCTGTCGTGCCGAACAGCAAAATGAACAGCGACAGCAGCAGATAATTGAGGCTGACCCTGGTCATGCCGCCAGCCCGCGCGCCGGCCGCGCCATGAATTGCTCCACGCGCGCCACGAAATCAGCCTTGCTGCGCGTGCGGTAGTCGCCGAGGAAGACCTCGCCGCCCTTGACGGCCTTGCCGTGCCGGTCGTAGCTCACCTTGCCCAACTCGAGCACGAACTCGCCGTCGGGATCGTCCTCGGGCTCGAAATGCGAATTGAAGCAGTAGCCGCTGTCGCGGCAATGGCCCCACAGCAGCAGCGCGCTGCTGAACCACTGCATGGTGTCCGGGCCGGGCTCGACCTCGAACAGGGTGTTGACCGAGATGGTCCAGCCGCCCGGTACGCGCAGCGGCTGCAAGAGATAAGGGAAATCGTTCACGGGTCCAGTTCCGGCGGCGGACGGCGCAGCGCCATATATTCCCAGATCGCCACCAGGACCAGCACGCCGGTGGTGATGCAGGCCAGGATCAGCGGCGTGTACAGGCGGCCGAAAGCCATCGGTATCAGCGCCATGATCATCAGGATGCCCAGCACATGCGACAGCGGCGGCGTGCTGCGCTCGCTGCTGACCCATTTGAACAGTGCGTTGCCCAGCAAATACAGGATCGGCCCGCCGAGCATGGCACAGATGCCGGCAAAGCTGGTTTCGTCGGGATACAGCAGCGACAGTTCGTCGGCCACGGCGCTGACGATGATGCCGCCGATGATCAGCATATGGATGTAGGTGTAGGCGCGGCGCGCGATGCGGCCCGGATCTTTCGAGCCGGCGATCAGGGCATGGCCCAGTTCGGCGCCCTTGTCAAAATACAACCACCACATGGCGACGCTGCCCAGCAAGGCCGAGATAAAGCCGGTCCAGTTGGCTGCGGTCCACTCCAGGCCCGCGAAATTGGCGCCCGTGACCAGCAAGGATTCGCCCAGCGCGATAATGACGAACAGGCCGCAGCGCTCGGACATATGGCTGCCATCGATATCCCAGTCGCCGGTGCTCGAACTGCCCAGGCCAGGCACCTTGAACAGCAGCCATGGTCCGGCCAGGTCGACCAGCAGCGCCGCCGCCCACCAGTAGATGCGCACGGCAGGATCGGCCGCGCCGCCGAGCAGCCAGAACACGCCGGCAAATGCCGCCCACAGGGCGATGCGCTGGAAATTGCGGCGCCGCGCCACGTCTTCGCCCCGCACCGCCCACAGCGCGAACAGCGGCCGGCCCACCTGCATCGCCACATAGGCGCCGGCAAAGCCGAGTCCGCGTGTGCCGAACGCCTCGGGGATCGAGGCCGACATCAGCAAGCCGCCCAGCATCAGCACGAACAGGCACAGGCGCACGGGCATGCGTTCGGGGTCGAGCCAGTTGGTAATCCACGAGGTATAGATCCAGACCCACCAGACCGCCATCAGCAGCAAGCTCGTCTGCAGCCAGCCCAGGGCGCTCAGGTGTTCCAGCAGCGCATGCGACAGCTGGGTGACGGCAAACACGAACACCAGGTCGAAAAACAATTCGATCATGCTGACCTTGCCGCTATCGGCCCTGCCCCGCGTGCGCAGCAGCGATGTTTTCAATTCCATCAGTTTCTTTCTTTTATTTAAATGGTACGGGCGTCGGCAGTGGCCGGCCCGCGAAATGCGCCTGCAGATTGTCGAGCACCAGCTGGCCCATGGCATGGCGCGTTTCCACCGTCAGGCTGCCGACATGGGGCGTGAGCACCACGTTGGGCAAGGCGCGCAAGGCGGCCGGCACGCGCGGTTCGTCGGCAAACACGTCCAGGCCCGCCGCGCCGAGGCGCCCTTCGGCCAGAGCCGAGATCATCGCCGCCTCATCGACCAGCGCGCCACGGGCGATATTGACCAGGGTGCCTTGCGGGCCCAGCGCATCGAGCACTTGCGCATTGACGGCGTGGCGGGTGGCCGGCGTGCCGGGCGCGCAGACGATCAGGTAATCGCTTTCCTGCGCCAGAGCCAGCAGGGACGCGGCGCGCGGCGCCTGCACGCCGGGCTTGGCGCGCGGCTGGTAGTAGCGCACCTGCACGCCAAAGGCGGCCAGGCGCAGCGCGATGGCCTGGCCGATCTGGCCAAAGCCGAAAATGCCGGCCGTCTTGCCGCGCAGGCTGGACGCCGGCTTGACCGGCTCGCGCCGCTCCCAGCCGCCATCGCGCACGAAGCGGTCGAGCAAGGCGATATGGCGCGTCGTCGCCAGCAGCAGGCCCAGCGCCACGTCGGCCACGTCGTCGGTCAGCACATTGGGCGTGGTGGTGACCGCGATGCCGCGCGCGCGGGCCGCATCGAGGTCGACGCCATCGAGGCCGACGCCAGTGACGGCAATGATTTCCAGCGCCGGCAAGGCCGCCATCTCCTCGCTTTTCAAGCCCAGCGCGCCGGTGGTGACGACGGCGCGGATACGGCCGGCGCGCTCGCGCAGCCAGCCGGCGCGCTGTTCGGGCGCCACCTGCCAGGCGTGGTGGCAGGTGTAACTGCGTTCCAGCTGCTCGTTGACGGCGGCCGTAGGGCTGGTGGCAAGTATCAATATGTCGGGAAGCATGGGTGTCCTGAATGGGTCGGTGTCATAGCCAGACGCAACTTAGCATATTTGACGCCCGCCCGGGGCTGGCCGGCCCTAAAACCCTGCCGCCACCAAGGTCTGGCGGACCCTATGGGCACGGCACTTGTTTGACCTTGCCAGCCGTATTGAATGGGTCGGCGCCGGCCAGCGGATTGGCCTGCATGGCGTAGCAGGCGGCGCCGGTGGCGGTGACCACGCGCGTGCCTGGCCGGCCGTCGGCCGTCAGGTAGTCTTCCAGTTTGACCGCAGGACCGCCGCGCCAGGCGCTGGCGACCAAGGCCGCGAATTTGCTGTCGCCGGACAGTGCAGGCGCCGCCAGCCAGGGTTTGTCTTGCTTCAGTTCGCCGCGCAAGCTCTTGTCAACGCCGCCGGCGGCCAGCAAGGCGCGGGTGCGCAGGTCGCCGGCCGGTGCTGGCGGCGCGCTCTCCGGAACGGTGGCCTCCGGCACGGCCGTGATCGCCTCGCCCGGGGTCCCGGGCTTGGCAACCGTAGCTGGCGGCAATGATCTGCCCCTGCGTACCGGCGCCGTCACGGGCTGGGGAACGATCATCGGCAGCGCGCGCGGCATGGGCCGCGGCGGCATCAGGGTCATGAAGGCCACCTCCGTATAGTGCTGGAACTGCCTGGCCGGCAACAGCAGGAAATACAGGCCCAGGCCGTGCATGGCCAGGATCAGCGCCACGGCGGCGCCTTTCAGGCTGATACTGCGAGCAAGAACAGTGGATGGCGGCATGCGAAGTCCTTGGAACGCGAGAGCGCGGTTCGCCATTCTAGGCATACTTTCCATTGGGAATTAGAAATTCGACAAGGTATCGTCTGGCGCACCTTTTCATTGCCGATATTGCGCCCTGCCGGCGGCACTGTTGCGTGCATGTCTGTACTTTTTGTACAAAGATCAAACATTTTCGACCATCTCTCACACAATGTCACGGACTATCCTATAATGATAATCATTCTCATTATCATTTAAACAATCGCCGCCATGCCTACCTTTCGCCTTGCTCCCACTCCTGTCGCCCTGGCCGTATTCCTGTTGGCCAGTGCCGCTGCCCAGGCACAAACGCCTGCCGCCGGCGATGCGCAAACCATGCCCAGCGTGGTGATCAGCGCCTCGGCCGACGCCTCGGCCGAAGGGCTGTCGCGCGCCTATGCGGGTGGCCAGGTGGCGCGCGGCGGGCGGATCGGCATCCTCGGTTCGGTCGACATGATGGACTCGCCGTTCGGCGCCACCAGCTATACCCAGCAATTCATTTCCGACCAGCAGGCGCGCAGCGTGGGCGACCTGCTGCAAAGCGATCCGGCCGTGCGCATGTCGCGCGGTTTCGGCAACTTCCAGGAAGTCTATATGATCCGCGGCTTCGCGCTGGACTCGGACGACGTGGCTTATAACGGCCTGTACGGCGTGCTGCCGCGCCAGTACGTATCGCCGGAACTGCTGGAACGGATCGAAGTCTTCCGTGGCGCCAGCGCTTTCCTCAATGGCGCGGCCCCTGGCGGCAGCGGCGTCGGCGGCGCCATCAACCTGATGCCCAAGCGCGCCGGCAATACGCCGCTGACGGAAGTGACGGTCGGCGTGGAAACCGGCGGCCATAGCTACGCCGCCATCGACGTGGCGCGCCGCTACGGCGAACAGCAGGAATTGGGCGTGCGCGTGAACGCCGCCAAGCGCCAGGGCGAGACCGGCATCGAGCATGAAGACCACGACGTCGGCATGTTCGCCGTCGGCCTCGACTATCGCGGCCGCGGTTTTCGCCTGTCGGCCGACGCCGGCTACCAGAATTTCGACCTCGACGCGCCACGCCCGTCGGTGGCGACATCAAGCGTGGCGGCCCTGCCATCGGCGCCCGACGCCTCGCGCAACTTTGCCCAGCCCTGGAGTTTTTCCAAGGAACGCGACGTGTTCGGCACGGCGCGCGCTGAATATGACGTGGCGAAAGATGTGGTGGCCTGGGCCGCGTTTGGCGGGCGCAAGACGCACGAATCGAACAGCCTGGCCAATCCGGCGCTGAGCGATGTCAATGGCAATGCTGCTTTCTCCCGTTTTGACAATGCCAGAAAGCAGGGAATTCGAACCGGAGAGTTGGGTGTGCGTGGCAAGGTCCGTCTGGCAGGTGTCAAGCATACCTTGGTCGCGAGTTGGTCTGGGCACTGGAATGAAGCCAAGAATGCTTATGCCATTGGCGATGCCTTAAACACTAATATTTACGCACCAGTCAATACAGCTATCCCAGGGACGCCTTATCTTGGCGGTGTGATGAGCGACCCGCGCGTCACGCAAAAAACCATCCTCAACAGCTATGCCTTGGCCGATACCATGGCATTTTTGGACGACACGCTGTTGCTGACGGCTGGCGTGCGCCGGCAGCAAATCAAGGATATTGGCTATGCTTATGGTACAGCGGTGCAATCCGGCCCAGCATATGATGAAAGTGCCACGACACCATTAGCCAGCATCGTATTCAAGGCAAATAAGTGTCAAGACCCGCCTGGTTATAAACACGTTTAACGAATAATTCTGGCTTTTTTGCCTGCCATTTCTTCATTGCCTGAATCGGCGTTTCGTTGTTGAGAGCGCGCTGCGGGATGTTATGGTTATAGATTTTCAGGTAATTGCGCAATGTTGATTCGAGCTCGGCCCTGGACGCGAAACGGGTCTGATTGACGACCTCGCTGATGCGGCCGTTGAAGCGTTCCACCATGCCGTTTGTCTGCGGATGACGTGGCGGGATCAGGCGATGTTCGATCGCCAGCTGTTTGCATAGCACGTCAAACGCGTGCTTGCCGCTGGGAATCCGGTCGCCCGTTTCCGGGTCTTTTTTCTTGCTGCTAAAGCGGTCAGTGAACTGGCTGCCATTGTCGGTGAGCAGCTTGACGATGGCGATCGGACAGGCTTTGTTGAGCTTGATCAGGAAGTCGGTGCTGCTGCTGTCGGACTGGTCGGCATAGATCTCCATGAAGACCCAGCGCGTGGCGCGGTCGATGGCGACGAACAGGTAACGGCGTTCTGTTTCGTCAGGCATCTGCGGCAAGTACTTGATATCCATATGTAAAAAGCCGGGCTCGTAGTCCTTGA
>NZ_LOCQ01000035.1 GCF_001677885.1 Janthinobacterium psychrotolerans
TGGTGTTGCGATGGATGCTTACCTGGCTGGCGGCCTTGCGCACCGAAAACGAGTTGAGCAGGCAATCGGCATAGGCCAGCCAGCGTTCCTTGTGGTGCAGATGCGCCAGCGGCGTGCCGCTCAAGGCGTTGAAGGTTTTGCGGCAGGGCACGCAGCGATAGCGCTGCAAGCCGTGGGCCTGGCCATGCCGGTGGAAGTGTGTGGATAGACATGCCGGACAATGCAGTTGCGCCTGCGCTGTCTGCTCGATCAGGGTGACGGCCGCAGCCTGTGGCGCGCTGGTGCGCAACAATTCGCCGCTGGCAAGGCGCTGGCGATGCGACAGTTGCGGGAATTGCCTGGCGAAGGCCTGCCACTGGGCGGTGTCCATGATCGGCTCCTGGAAGGAAATACCTGATCAGTTAGACCTCAGCAACTGCGGCGCGTTCCCACCGTATTGGGTGACATAGCCTTTTATTTTCGGCAATCCTGTCATTTCAATCAGCACGCCAGCTGTATGAAAACTCATACATGCAGGCTGCCCGGCGTCCAATATTTCGCGCAACCGGGCCCGGCATGCGGCTTCCTGACAACAAAAAATCACCTTGTAATCAATAACTTAATAAGTTCTGTACCAAAAGTCGTTTTCAGGCATATCCTTTGCTATGTAGTGACCTTGCAGCAAATAAACGCTGGCATGCAAGAGCTTGTTTTTTCGGCAGTATTCCTTCCAAGCTTAAGTTGCTCGCTATTTATAATCCGCTCACAGCGGCGATTTACTGGAGGAGTCACCAATGAAAAAGAAACGGCCATTAACCCTATACATCCTGATTGCCATGATCCTGGGCATTCTGGTGGGCTACGCCTGTCACACCGCTTACCCCGATACGGCCGTCAGCGCCAAGATCGCCAGCAATATTTCCATCGTCACCGATATTTTCCTGCGCCTGATCAAGATGATCATTGCGCTGCTCGTGTTCTCCACCCTGACCGTCGGCATCGCCCACATGGGTGACGGCAAGACGGCCGGCCGCATCGGCCTGAAAGCCATGTGCTGGTTCCTGGTCGCCTCGCTGGTCTCCCTGGCGCTGGGCATGGTGCTGTCCAATATCATGCAGCTGGGCACCAATTTGGGCTTGCCGCTGCCGGACGTGCATGCGTCGACCAACCTGAAGACCGCCGCTTTCACGATGAAAGACTTCTTCACCCACTTGGTGCCGAAGTCGCCGATCGAGGCGATGGCCAACAACGAAATCCTGCAAGTGCTGGTGTTTTCGATCTTCTTTGGCGGCGCACTGGCCGGCCTGGGCGAGTCGGGCAAGGCCCTCACCAATGTGATCGACCAGCTGGCGCAAGTCATGCTGCGCATCACCGGCACCATCATGAACCTGGCCCCGCTGGCCGTGTTTGCCGCCATGGCCTCGGTCGTCACCACCCACGGCCTGGGCGTGCTGGTCACGTTCGCCAAATTCATGGGCGGCTTCTATGTCGGCCTGATGTGCCTGTGGGCAATCCTGATCGCCGCCGGCTTCGTCGTTATCGGCCCGCGCATCTTCAAGCTCGTCAGCCTGATCCGCGAACCGTTCCTGCTGGCTTTTTCGACCGCCAGCTCGGAAGCGGCCTATCCGAAACTGCTGACCGCGCTCGACCAGTTCGGCGTGGACCGCAAGATTTCCAGCTTCGTGATGCCTTTGGGCTACTCGTTCAACCTGGACGGCTCGATGATGTACTGCACCTTTGCCGTGCTGTTCATTGCCCAGGCCTACGGCATCGACCTGTCGGTCGGCACCCAGATCACCATGCTGCTGCTGCTGATGCTGACCTCGAAGGGTATCGCCGGCGTGCCGCGCGCCTCGCTGGTGGTGATTGCCGCCACCTTGAATCAATTCAATATTCCGGAAGCCGGCCTGCTGTTGCTGATGGGCGTGGACCAGTTCCTCGACATGGGCCGTTCGGCCACCAACGCGGTCGGCAATGCCGTCGCCACGGCGGTTGTCGCCAAGTGGGAAGGCGGCCTGGCCACCGAAGAAGAAGCGGCGGCAGCCAATGCCGCCAACATGAATACCGAAAGCCATTGGGGCGAAGCAGACCACGCTAGCAAGGCTTAAAACGATGGCCCGCCACAAGCGGGCCATTTATTTAATCTCAATGTTGAGTAACAAGCAGTCGGGCAGTGCAATCAGTAGTTAACCCTAATAGAGAGATTTTCATGAAAAAAGTCCTGTTTACCGTATTGGCTCTCGGTGCTTCCTGCACCGCCCTGGCGCAATCGAGCGTCACCGTCTACGGCGTGGCCGATGCCGGCCTGGTGGTCGACAAGAACGCCGCCGGCGACCGCCTGACCCGCGTCGCTTCGGGCGTCGCCTCCGGCTCGCGCCTGGGCTTCAAGGGCAAGGAAGACCTGGGTGGCGGCCTGGCCGCAACCTTCGTGCTGGAAAGCGGTTTCAATATCGATACGGGTACTTCCGGCCAGGGCGGCCGGCTGTTCGGCCGCCAGGCCTATGTCGGCCTGACCGGCAACGCCGGCGCCATCACCCTGGGCCGCCAGTACTCGCCGTACTACCTGGCCCTGCGCGACGTGGCCGATCCGTTCGCCATCGGCCTGGCCGGCACGGCCTCGAACGTCATGGCGACGACCGGTTACCGCGTCGACAACATGGTGCAGTACGCAACCCCGAGCTGGAACAAGCTGTCGGGCGAGCTGGCCTACGGCTTCGGCGAAGTCGCTGACGACAACAAGAAAAACCGCAGCCTGGGCGGCGCCGTGCACTATGTCGACGGTCCGCTGAACCTGACCCTGACCCACCACCGCAAGGAAAATCAGCTGGCCACGGCCGATACGCGCAACAGCCTGCTGGCCATGCGCTATGACTTCGGCGTGGCACAAGCGAACCTCGGCTACGCCGACAACCGCGCCGAGAACAACAGCAAGAGCAACGATATGCTGCTGGGCGTGACCGTGCCGTTCGGCGCGACCAAGCTGATCGCCTCGTACATCCGCCACAACGACAAGAGCAACCTGAACCGCGACGCCCAGCAATGGGCCATCGGCGGCTACTATGCCCTGTCCAAGCGCACCGACCTGTACACCGCTTACGGCCATATCAGCAACAAGAATGGCGCCGCGTTCGTGGTCGGTAACGCCACCGACGACGGCACCGGCAATACCGGCTTCAATCTGGGCATGCGTCACACGTTCTAATCGCGGCTGATTGCAGCGCAGGCCGCCGGATGCAGATCCGGCGGCTTTTTTATTTTCGCGAATACTTCAATGCGATACTGTAAGTTCTTGCAATTGGCAGCTGATTTTATGGATAGCAATAACACCTCCCCTCTTTCCTGGCGCCAGCGCCTGGCGCAACGTTCGGCCCACAAGGCAATGGCCTGGGGCGTGGTGCTGGCCGCCTGCCTGGCCATCGTCTGGCTGGTGTATTTCTGGACCGAACGCATCGCCATCGGCAAGCTGCAGGCCAGCGGCGCGCAGCGCCTGGAGGTGTATGTCAGCAGCCTGGAAAACGCGCTGGAAAAATACGATTTCCTGCCCAAGACGCTGGAACTGAACCGCGACGTGATCCGCCTGCTGCAGCACCCGGAAGACCCGGTGCTGGTCGACACCGTCAACAACTACCTGGAGCAGATGAATGCCCAGGCCAAGTCGTCGACCATTTTTATCAGCAACCTCGACGGCAACACGCGCGCGGCCAGCAACTGGCAGCGGCCCGACAGTTTTATCGGTGACAATATCGCCTTTCGCCCGTATGCCCAGGATGCGCTGCGCGGCACGCCGGGGCGTTTTTACGGCGTCGGCACGACGCGCCTGGAACCCGGCTATTTCTTTGCCCACGGCATCTATCAAAACGGCCGCATGCTGGGCCTGGCCACCGTCAAGCTGAACCTGGAAAACCTGGAAAAACGCTGGGTGCAGGGCGCCGACAAAGTGATGCTGGCCGACGAGCACGGCGTGATCTTTTTGAGTTCCGTGGCGGACTGGAAATACAAGACCCTGGCGCCGCTGTCGCCGGCGGTGATCGAAGAAATCAACCGCACGCGCCAGTATTATTCGAAGCAGCTCGACACCATCCCCTTTGTGTCGGACCGCCAGCTGGGCAATGGCGCGCGCGTGATCAGCGTGCGCGAGCAGGAGCGCGCCGATGCGCCACAGAAAATTACTTCCAGCGTGATGACGCAGATGAAATTGAAGTCGCCCAACGGCTGGACCTTCATTTACCTGTCGGACCTGGCGCAAGCGAAGGCCAGCGCCCGCTCGGCGGCCGCGTTTTCGGGCGTGCTGCTGGGCTTTTTCGTGCTGCTGTTTTTTTATGTGCGCCAGCGGCGCGCGGCGGTGGCGCAAAAACTGCGCGCCCGCGAAGACTTGCAGCACGCGTATGACAACCTGGAAACCATGGTCGAGGAACGCACTTCGGAACTGAACGCCATGACGCAAAGCCTGAGCCAGGAAATCGAGGTGCGCAGCAAGGCCGAACAAAAGCTGCACATCACGCAAAACGAACTGTTCCAGGCTGGCAAGATGGCGGTGCTGGGGCAGATGTCGGCCAGCATCACGCACGAGCTGAACCAGCCTTTGACGGCCCTGCGCACCATGTCCGACAACGCCGTGATCTTGCTGGAACGGGGCCGGCTCGACGATGCGCGCCGCAACCTGGCCAAGATATCGCAGATCGCCGCGCGCATGGGCACCATCACGGGCCAGCTGAAGGTGTTCGCGCGCAAGTCGACCACCAGCCTGACGTCGGTCTCGATCCCGACGGCGATCAGCAACGCGCTGTTCCTGGTCGAGCGCCGCCTGCAGGTGGAAAACGTGCGCTTTACCTTGCAGCTGCCGCCCGACGATATCTTTGCCGTCTGCGAAAGCAACCGCCTGGAGCAGGTGCTGGTGAACCTGTATGCGAACGCGCTCGACGCCATGAACGGCAGCGAGGTGCGCAGCCTGCGCGTGACGGTCGAATGCCAGGCGCCGCTGGTGCTGATCCATGTGGCCGACACCGGGCCGGGCCTGTCGACGGAAGTGTACGAACATCTGTTCGAGCCGTTTTTCACCACCAAGCCGCAGGGCCTGGGCCTGGGCCTGGGGCTGGCCATTTCCGAACAGATCACGCGCCAGTTCGGCGGCCTGCTGCGCGCCGACAACGCGCCCGGCGGCGGCGCCATATTCACCATCGAGTTACAGATGGCAACGCAGGAGGATAAGCATGTTTGATGGTTTGAAAGTGTTGCTGGTCGAGGACGATCCGACCGTGCGCGAAGGCAGCGAGCAGGCGCTGCAGCTGGCCGGCCTGGACGTGCTGGCGTTCGACTCGGCCGAGCAGGCCTATAAACTGCTCACGCCCGACTTTGCCGGCATCGTGGTGAGCGACGTGCGCCTGCCCGGCATGAGCGGCCTGGACTTGCTGCAGGCGATCAAGCAGCTCGACGCCAACCTGCCGGTGATCCTGGTGACCGGCCACGGCGACATCACGATGGCGGTGCACGCCATGCGCACCGGCGCCTATGACTTTATCGAAAAGCCGTATTCGTCGGAGCAGCTGGTCGACGTGATCCTGCGCGCGCTGGAAACGCGCCGCCTGATGCTGGAAGTGCACAGCCTGCGCCGCCAGCTCGAAGACGGCGGCGGCATCGAGTCGCGTTTGCTGGGCAATTCGCAATCGATGCGCGATATCCGCCGTCTGATCCTCGACGTGGCGGACGAACCGGCCGACGTGCTGATCTATGGCGATACGGGCACCGGCAAGGAAATGGTGGCGCGCTGCCTGCATGACTACAGCCACCGGCGCAAGCACAATTTTGTCGCCGTCAACTGCGGCGCCATCCCCGAAAGCATCTTTGAAAGCGAAGTGTTCGGCCACGAAACGGGCGCGTTTACGGGTGCGGCCAAGCGCCAGGTGGGCAAGATCGAGCATGCCGATCACGGCACGTTTTTTCTCGATGAAATCGAGAGCCTGCCGCTGTCGCTGCAGGTGAAATTGCTGCGCGTGCTGCAGGAGCGCTATATCGAACGGCTGGGCTCGAACATGGCGACGCCGGTCGACGTGCGCGTGGTGGCCGCCGCCAAGCTGGACCTGGAAGAACTGTCGCAGCAACAAAAATTTCGCAGCGACCTGTATTACCGCCTGAACCTGATCGTGCTGCACCTGCCGCCGCTGCGCGAGCGGCGCGACGATATCCCGATGCTGTTCGAGCATTTCGTGCTGGCCGCCGCCGCGCGCTACAACCGCGCCGCGCCGATGGTGTCGAGCGCGCAGATGCGCAAGCTGATGGCCCATGGCTGGCCCGGCAATGTGCGCGAGCTGCGCAATATCGCCGACCGCTTCGTGCTGGGCATCGCCGGCGGCAGCTCGAACCTGCTGGCCACCGGCGCGCAGGCCGAAGCGCTGTCGCTGGCCGAGCAGGTCAACGGCTTCGAGCGCGCGCTGATCGAGCAGGAACTGCGCGCCTATGCGGGCAACGTCAGCGAAGTGAGCACCGTATTGGGCCTGCCGAAACAGACCCTGTATCACAAGATGCAGAAATACAACCTGGTGGCCGAAGAGTTCAGATAGCCGCTGCCACCCGGCCGCTGCGCAAGGGCGCCACCCAGTCCGGCCGGCCACGGTCCAGCGCCAGTTGCGCCGCCGTTTCCCAGTCGTAGTCCACCTGGTGAAACCGCGCCTGCCAGCGCCCCTGCGCGTCGTCTTCGACGATGGCGTAGCGCGCATGCGGCGTGCCGTTTTCCATCACATGCGCATAAGGATGCTCGTCGTCATAGGCTGGCAAACCGGCGCTGCCGGGGTTGACGATCAATCGGCCATCGGGCAGCGCCATGCTGCGCGGCAGATGCGTATGGCCGCATAAAATCAGGCCCGCGCTGGCGTCGCCGGCGCGCTGCGCCACTTCGTCCATGGTGGCCGCGCGGCTGCCCTGCGGCGTGACGGTGTCGAGGAAATATACGAGGTCGCTGGCCGGCGTGCCATGCACCAGCAGCACGTCGTGACGCAGACGCAGGGTGCCAGGGAGCGCCGCGATCCAGTCTAGCTGCTCCGGCAACAATTGCGCGCGCGCATAGGCATCCGATACGCCCATGCGCGCCGGGTCGGCCAGCAACTGGCGCTCATGGTTGCCGCGAATGGTGGGCAGCGCCAGCGCCATCAGGCGCGCCGCCGTCTCGCGCGGCTGCAAAGGGCCCGAGACGATATCGCCGAGGTTGACGGTGACGTCGACACCGCGGCGCGCGATATCGGCCAGCACGGCGTCCAGCGCGGCAAGATTGCCGTGGATATCGGAAATGGCGGCAATACGCATGCTGTACTCCCTGGTTTACATTGGTAGGACAATTCTGACGCAAATCTGCGAAGTGCGGCTACATCGGCAATATGGCGTAATTGTTACTATTTCCGTATTGCACTGCCGCATCCGCTGCGGCGCCACTGCGCCATTTTTTTTCAAGAGGAGTTGTCCATGTTTGCCCTGTCCGCGCCCACCCGCCTGTCGCCACCCCGTTTGCGCCATCTTGCCATGCGCAGCGCCATGCTGCTGGGCATCGTGGGCGTGACCGCCGCCGGCTCGTCGGCGCATGCCGAACCGTCGGTGGCGCTGGACCGCGCCAGCATCTCGCTCGGCGCCTTTTACGCCGACCCGCGCATCGACATCGGCGCCGACACCCAGTTCGGCCGCCTCGATGCGCCGGACTCCAATCCCAAGCACACGACGATTCCGCGCATCAAGGCCGACCTGCTGATCGGCGACCGCCATGGCCTCAATTTCGACTACTACCGCTACGACAAGAACTATACGCCTACCCTGTCCGGCCAGACCATCATCAATGGCCAGCCCGTCACCGGCCGCGCCAGCGCCGACGCCGACCTGCAGCTGGACCTGGCCAAGCTGGCCTACAAATGGTGGCTCGGCGAAAACCAGGATACCTTTGGCATCGGCCTGGGCGCGGCCTACTACAGCGCCAAGCTCGACGGCACGGCAACCGGCCTGGTCAATGGTGTCAGCGCCACCGCGCGCGACTCCGTCAGCGAACACGCGTTCGCGCCGCTGGTGGAAGTGGCATGGCGCCACGCCTTCACGCCGGACGTGCGCATGTACATGGAAGCGTCGGGCATCAAGAAAAACGGCGGCACCATCAACGGCCATATCTACAGCGGCAATATTGGCGTGGAGTGGTTTCCGTTCAAAAATGTCGGTTTCGTGGCCGACTACGGCATCTCGAAAATTGCCCTGCGCCGTGACAGCACCCGCGACGCCGACCTCAATATCCGCCTGACGGGCCCGTCGGCCTACGTCAAGATGCGCTTCTGATCGTCTTTTTCCGACTGCGTCCCCGCCGCCTGCGGGGACGTTGTCGTTTACAGAGCGCCTTTTCGCACCGTCGCTCATCCCTCCCTGCCGCATTCCAGCCCCGTGTTTTGGTTATTGGTCGCAAAAATATTATTTACTTTTCAATTGACGATACAGTATTGTCTGTAAGTAACATCCGCTATCGCGGACGACCAGACAGACCGGCCGACACGAATCGGCCGGCACCTTTACCGTCAAGCCCAGGAGAGTGCCGTAATGCTATCGATCAAACAACTGAACAAAACCTATTCCAATGGCGTCAGGGCCATCCATGACGTCAGTCTCGATATTCCGAATGGCATGTTCGGCCTGCTGGGACCGAATGGCGCCGGCAAGTCCTCGCTGATGCGCACGATCGCAACCTTGCAGGACCCCGACAGCGGCAGCATCACCTTCAACGGTGTCGATGTGCTCAAGGACAAGGAAGGCCTGCGGCGCCAGCTCGGCTACCTGCCGCAGGACTTCGGCGTGTATCCGAAAGTCAGCGCGGAAACCTTGCTCAATCACTTCGCGGTACTCAAAGGCCTGACGGAAAAAGGCCCGCGCAAGGAGGCGGTTGAAGCCTTGCTGCAGCAAACCAATCTGTGGGAAGCGCGCAAGCGCAAGCTGGGCACCTATTCGGGCGGCATGCGCCAGCGCTTCGGCATCGCCCAGGCCTTGCTGGGCGCGCCGCGCCTGGTGATCGTCGACGAACCGACGGCCGGCCTGGACCCGGACGAACGCAACCGTTTCCTGAATCTGCTGGCGAAGATCGGCGAACAGGTGGTGGTGATTCTGTCGACCCATATCGTGGCCGACGTGACCGACCTGTGCCCGCGCATGGCGATGATCGTCAAGGGCCAGGTGCTGGTGCAGGGCGAGCCGCAGGCGGCCATCGAGACCTTGAACCACAAGGTATGGCGCCGCAGTGTTTCCACCGACGAGCTGGCGCGGTACCAGCAAAGCCTGAACGTGCTGTCGACACGCCTGGTCGGCGGCCGCCCGCAGATCAATGTCTATGCCGACAGCCAGCCCGACAGCGGCTTCGTGCAGATCGCGCCGGACCTGGAAGACGTGTACTTCCTGCATGTGCGCCATGCGGCCCGCGCCGCAAGCGCACAGGCATAAGGGGCGCGCCATGTGGAAGGAATTTTTCAAGTTTGACCTCTGCTACCAGTTGAAGCAACCGCTGCTGTGGGTGTTTGCCGCCATCCTGGCGCTGATGGCCTTTGGCGTGACCACCAGCGACTCGGTGCAGATGGGCGGCGCGATCGGCAACGTCAACCGCAATGCGCCCACGGTGGTGGCGCAGCTGCTGGGCATGTTCACCCTGCTGTCGATGTTTCTGATTACCGTGTTTATCGCCGGCGCCGTGCTGCGCGACAGCGAAGTGGGCATGGCCGACATGCTGTTCGCCACGCCGATGCGCAAATGGGACTACCTGTTCGGCCGCTTTGCCGCCGGCTTTGTCGCCTGCCTGGTGATTTTCGTGTGCATCGCGCTCGGCACCATGATCGGCCCGCTGATGCCGTGGGTCGATACGGCGCGCGTGGGTCCGTTTTCGCTGCACACCTATGCCTGGACCTTTGGCGTGCTGGTGATTCCCAATCTGCTGTTCGTCGGCGCGCTGTTGATGCTGCTGGCCGCCACCACGCGCTCGATGCTGCTGGTGTATGTGGGCGTGCTGGCGTTTTTCGTGCTGCGCACCATCGCCAGCGTATTTACGCGCGACATCAACAACGAATGGCTGGCGGTGCTGATCGACCCCTTCGGCGTGACCGCCTTTGGCCGCATGACGCGCTATTTTACCTCGTCCGAAGCGAACACCAGCCTGCCGCCGTTCGAACACTTCCTGCTGGCCAACCGCTTGCTGTGGCTGGCCATTACCGCCGTGCTGTTTGCCGCCACCGTGATCCTGTTCAAGCCGCAGCGCACCGGCACCGGCAAGCGGCTGTTCGGCAAGCACAAGGCGCCAGCGGCAGTGCCCACCGTGGCCGCGCCTTTGCTACTGCCGCGCATTGCGCCGGCGTTTGGCGCCGCCACCGCCTGGCGCCAGTGGTGGCAGATCCTGCGCTTCGACGCGGCCGGCGTATTCAAGAGCGTGCCCTTCCTGGTGATGCTGCTGTTCGGCGTGATCAACCTGGTGGCGGGCGTGAGCATGAATGCCAAGATGTACGGCACGGCCGTCTATCCGATGACTTACCTGATGTTGCAACAGATCAGCCAGAGCTTCAGCTTCATGCTGATCATTATCGTGACCTTCTATGCGGGCGAGCTGATCTTCAAGGAGCGGCAAGTGAAAATCGCCGACGTCAGCGACGCCATGCCGGTGGCCGACTGGACCCCGCTGCTGGCCAAATGCACCGCGCTGGTGGGCGTGGTGGCCGGCTACATGCTGGTCGGCGTGGTCACCGCCATCATCTTCCAGCTGGTCAGGGGCGGTGCACCGGTCGAACTGGGCCTGTACCTGGAAGGCACCTTGCTCGGCACGCTGTTCTTCGTACTGATGGGCTTGTGCGCCATCGTGCTGCAGGTGCTGTCGAACAATAAATTCATCGGCTATTTGCTGGTGATCCTGCTGATGGTGTCGCAGGCGGTGCTGGGCATCATGCACTTCGAGCACAATCTGTACAACTTCGGCGCCATGCCCGACATCAAGTATTCCGACATGAACGGCTATGGCCACTTCCTGGCGGGCTGGCGCTGGTATGCGCTGTACTGGAGCCTGTTCACGGTGGCGCTGGTGATGCTGGCGCAGGCGTTCTGGGTGCGCGGCCTGTCGGCCGGCTGGCGCGCGCGCGTCAGCCTGGCTGGCCGCCGCCTGAAGAGCAGCACCGGCGCGGCGCTGGCGGCGGTGCTGCTGTGCTGGATCGGCACCGGTGGCTGGATCTTCTACAACACCAATGTGCTCAACGACTATGAGCCGGCGGACAAGGCCATGGACAAGCAGGCCCGCTACGAAAAATTGTATCGCCAGTACAAGGACTTGCCGCAGCTGAAAATTACCGACGTGCAGGCCGATGTCGACATCTACCCGGAGCAGCGCAAGGTGCTGATCAAGGGCCACTATCTGCTGCAGAACAAGAGCGCGCAAGCGATCGATACCCTGCGCATCCAGCGCAATCCCGACCTGGAGACCAAATGGTTGAACCTGCCCGCGCACGGCAGCGAGCTCGATGACAAGGATCTCGGTTTCAGCATCCTCAAGCTGGCCACGCCGCTGGCGCCCGGCGCGCAACTGCCGCTGGACTTCACGGTGGCCGTCACGCATGAAGGCTTTACCAACAGCGGCGCACCGGACCCGGTCAACCTGAACGGCACTTTCTTCAACAACGCGGCCTTCTTTCCGCACTTCGGCTACCAGAGCGACATGGAACTGAAGGACCGCAACGAGCGCCGCAAGCGCGGCCTGGGCGAACCGCAGCGCATGGCCAAGCTGGAGGACAAGGCGGCCTACGGCAATACCGTGTTCGGCAGCGAAGCGGACTGGATCAGCTTTGACACCACGGTGTCGACCAGCCTGGATCAGATCGCGCTGGCGCCGGGCTACCTGCAGAAAAGCTGGGAAAAGGATGGCCGCCGCTACTACCACTACAAGATGGACCAGCCGATGATGCCGTTCTTTGCCTATCTGTCGGCGCGCTGGGAGGTGAAAAAAGGCGACTGGCACGGCGTGCCGATCGAGGTCTATGCCGACAAGAAGCACGGCTACAACCTTGACCGCATGATCACTTCGGTGCAGAAGTCACTCGACTATTTCAGCGCCCAGTTCACGCCCTACCAGCACCAGCAGGTGCGCATCCTGGAGTTTCCCGGCTACGCCAGCTTTGCGCAGTCGTTTGCCAATACCATTCCGTATTCGGAGGGCATCGGCTTTATCGCCGACCTGCGCGACAAGGACGATATCGACTATGTGTATTACGTCACGGCCCATGAAATGGCGCACCAGTGGTGGGGCCATCAGGTGACGGGCGCCAATGTGCAGGGCGCCTCGATGCTGATCGAGTCGCTGGCGCAATACTCGGCGCTGATGGTGATGGAAAAGGAATACGGCCGCGACAAGCTGCGCCGCTTCCTGCGCTATGAGCTGGACCGTTACCTCAGCGGACGCGGCGGCGAATTGATCGAGGAACTGCCGCTGGCGCGCGTGGAAAACCAGCAATATATCCACTACCGCAAGGGCAGCCTGATCTTCTATCGCCTGCGCGACGAGATCGGCGAAGCGGCCGTCAACCGCGCGTTGAAACGCTTCCTGCAAGACAAGGGCTACCAGCAGGCGCCATTTACCACCACCAATGAACTGCTGGCGTATATCCGCGCCGAAGCGCCGCAGGACAAGCAGGCCTTGATCACCGACCTGTTCGAGAAAATCGTTTTCTATGACAACCGCGTCAAGGAAGCTTCCGCCGTCAAGCGGCCCGATGGCCAGTGGGATGTCACCATGAAGCTGCACCTGGCCAAGCTGGAGTCCGACGGCAAGGGCAAGGAAAGCGCCCGCGTCTATGACGAGCCGGTGGAGATCGCCATCTTCGCGCGCGCCCCGGGCGCCAAGGAAAAGGACGAGAAAGTGCTGTTCATCGACAAGCGCGTGTTGATTGGCAGCGATCCGGTGGTGACCATCACGGTCAGGGAAAAGCCGTTCGAAGTGGGGGTCGACCCGTACAACAAGATGATCGACCGCGTGTCGAGCGATAACCGCAAGGAGGTAAGTAGGTCGGATTAGGCGAAGCCGTAATCCGACAACATTGTTGACGTCAACGGTGGTGTCGGGTTACGCGCAAGCGCTAACCCGACCTACACGAACGATGCAAATTCACGTCATCGCTTAACGGTACACCATCCCGCCATCGATCAGCGGCGCCTGCCCCGTCATGTAGTCCGAATCGGGCCCGGCCAGGAACGACACCAGGCCGGCCACGTCGTCCGGCGTTTCGGCGCGCCCCAATGCGATGCCGTCGACAAATTTCTTGTACGTTGCGCCCAGTTCGGCGCCCGTCACTTCGGCCATGCGCTTGTCGATCTCGACCCACATGTCGGTGCCGACCACGCCGGGGCAATAGGCATTGACGGTAATGCCATCGACCGCCAGTTCGCGCGCCGCCGACTGCGTCAGCGCGCGCACGGCGAACTTGGTGGCGCAGTACACGCCCAGCAAGGCGAAGCCGTCATGGCCGGCGATCGAGCAGGCATTGATGATCTTGCCCTTCTGGCCGCGTTTCTTGAAACTTTTCGCCGCCGCCTGGATGCCCCACAAGGTGCCCTGCACATTGATGCGCATGATGCGATCGACCTCTTCGGGCGTCACATCGAGCAGCGGCGCCACTTGCGCGATGCCGGCATTGTTGACCATGATGTCGAGGCCACTGAGTTCCTTTTCGGCAAACGCCACCGCTGCGGTGACCTGCTCCAGCCGCGACACATCGGCGATATAAGTGAAGGCGCGGCGTCCCAGCGCACGTACTTCCGCTGCGGCCGCATCGAGTTTTTCCTGGTGCAGATCGACCAGCATGATATCGGCGCCATCTTTTGCCAGCCGCAAGGCGATCGCCTTGCCGATGCCTTGCGCCGCGCCCGTGACCAGGGCCACTTTTCCTGTGATACTCATGTGCTTTCCTTTCGAAATCAGCGCCCCCGCAACAGGCAGGTTCGCTTCCAGCTCCATCACAAACCTTTTTGACGGCGAGCGAAAGTGCGCACGCGACAGCAATGTGTCAAAGCGCGAGGCAGGTCAAGGAAACGGCAATTGTCAGCTCCCGCCTTTGACATACACGGCATACACGGCGAACGGCAGGCCGATGATCATCGACAGCCACGGCCAGGTGGCCACGATATGGGCAAAGGCCAGCAGCAGCAGGCACACCACCGCCAGCACCACCACGAAGACGATGCGGCGCAACCACTTGCGCCCCGGTGGCGTCACCGGATCGGCATATTCTGGCGCCTGGGGCGTGCGACCCTCCTGCGGCGGCTTGACTTCCTTGCCGCGCGCCGCAGGCGTGGCGGCGCCGGGCGGCAGTGGCAAGGGGATGCCGTCGTGGCTCTGCCGGCATTCGTTGGCGCAGCGCAGCTCCGCTTCGACCACCCAGCCATCGAGACGGCGGCCCCAGTCGTCCACTTTCGCCGCCGCTGCCGCGTCGAGGCCCTGGTAGTAACTGCTGTCATTTTTAAAATGCGTGTCGTTCCCGAACTTGGCCTGTTCCCGGTACAGCGAGCCCAGCACGCCATGCGCCAGCACCGTCGCGCTGCCGCTGGGAAACAGCGCAAACCTGGCCCACGCTGCGGGTGGCGTCGATGGCAGGATGACCGGCCCGGGCTGCGCCAGGCTGGACGGCATCGTGATCTCGAGATCGGCGGCGATGCTGTGCGCGAAGGCCTTCCAGTTGGTCTCCGGCACCTCCAGCGTGCCGCCGCGCTCGTCGACGCACCAGTAGCTGTCGATCTGCCCGCCCCAATGTGTGGCGTCGGGAAAGATGGGTATGCCCGGCACGTCCGGCACCAGCGGATGGTCGCGCCAGGCGGGGCGCTCGACGCCGACGGCCCAGATCTGGTGGCGATCACGGAAATGCGCCACCACCGCGTAGTCGCCATAATCGATGACGGCCGGGCTGGCGATGCCGAATTCGGCCAGCAGGTGCAGCGACAGGCGCACCGCGCCCGATTCTTTCAGGATGCCCAGCCACCAGGTGAAATCGTCGGCCAGCAGGGTGTTGCCGTCGAGTGCGCGGAACTGCAGGCGGGCGCCGAAAAAAATGCCATGCCGGTAGCAGTCGTCCAGCGCCAGCTGGCCGCGCAAGCATTGCGTGCCATAGCTGACGAGGGCGATCTGGCGGTGGGTCGATTCGGATTGCAAGCCGGGCTCCTGTCATGGTGGGAACAGCGAGCTTAACACCATCGCCTACCAGCCGAATTTCAATTCCATGCCCAGGTAGTTGGCATGGTCGCCGCCCGCCGCGCGCAAGCTGTCGCCGGCCTGGAAGTGCACCGCTTCGAGCGAGGCCGTCACGTTCGGATTGATGCTCCAGTCGCTGCGCAATTGCGCGTAGGCGCCGGTCCAGCGGCTGCCCTGCCCGGCCGTGCGCGGCACGCCCGACATATTCTGCACATAGACCGCGTCGCCGGTGCTCTGGCGCCACTGCAGGCCCAGCGAGGTGGTGACGCTGAGGGCCTTGAGCGGCTTGAAGTTCAGCGACGGTTTCAGATGGATCAGGTTGCTGTAACCGGTCAGGCCGGCCAGCGAAAAATAATAGCCGTTGGCAAACAGCGGATTGAAGGTGCCCAGCCTGCCATCGCCCGCGTGCCGGTCGCCCGAGGCCATGTCGAACTGCAGGCCCGCGCGCGGCGTCCACGGTGCGCTGGCAAAGGTATAGCCGGCAACCGAACCGAGCGCCCACGCCTGCGCGCGCTTGCTGCCCACCTGGCCGCGCTGCAGCATGGCTTCGATATCCCAGTCGATGGCGCCGCGCTTGCCGTTGTAGCGCAGGTCATAGACGTCGCGCCGCTCATTTCCGGACGCATCGAGAAAACGCGCCTCGTCGCGGCGGTAGCGCGAGTAGTAGCCGGAAATATCGCCCGGCCCCAGGCCCTGGTATTCGGCGCGCAGGCCGTCGAGGCGCAGGTGACTGTTGGAGTAATCGTCAAAGGTGGTGCCGCTGCGGTTTTGCACCGGCTGCGTGGCGTAGCCGATCAGGCGCCAGGGACCGTGCTCCCAGTCGGCCCAGACGCCGTCGAAGGACTGGCGCACATTGGGGCCGTCGCGCGCGGCGATAAAGCGCTGCAGGTCGAAGGCCATTTCCTGGCGGCCCACGCGCAGCTTGACGGCGCCGTTGTCGGTCGGCACGGCCACGGTGGCGAACAGCTGCTCCACGTCCAGCTTGTCCTGGTCCGGCGGCGCCAGCGTGTGCTTGTGAAAAGCACGCGCGTCGACCAGCTGGCCGAACAGCTGCACGTATGGCCCTAAGCGCAGGTCGGCGTGCACATTGGCGCGCTCGATCAGGTAGCCGTCCGGGCGCGCGCTGCCGGCGCCGAACAGCGGCGTGGCGATGTGCTCGTAACGCTCGCGCAGGCCGGCGCCCAGCGACAGGTAGGAGCCGCCCTCGCTGAGCGGCAGGTATTTCAGATGGTCCAGCGGCTGGCGCGGCAGGCAGGGATCGGCCAGCGCGCGCCAGTTTTCATTCCAGCGGTTGAAGTTGAGCGCGGGACGCTGCGCATCGCAGGCAAGCTCCCCGGCGCCGGCACCGCCGGCACCCAGCAGCGCCAGCAAGGCGCCGCCGAGGCGCATCACGGCCTTAGTGCACGGCATCGTGGATCTCGCTGATATAGCCGCCAGGGAACTGCAGCATGGCGCTGACATTGCCCTTGCTGGTCTTCAATGGCGGCACCAGCACCGTCACGCCATTGGCGGCCGCCTTCGCCAGGGTGGCCGCCATGTCGTCGACCTGGTAGCCGGTGCTTTCACGGCCATACGGGAACGGCAGCTTGCCATCGCTGACAAACACCGTCATCTTGCCGAAGCCCGAAGTCAATTGCACGCGGCGAATCGCGTCGCCGCCGCGGCCGATTTCAGCGCCGTCGATCTTCTCGTCCGCCACCACTTTCGCATGCGCGAACTGCTTGAACTGGGCCAGGAACCTGTCGGCCGAAATCGGCGAAATATAGACGCGGTTGTCGGGCACCGAGTGCAGCGGCGCATACGACGGCGCCTTGGTATGCCAGTACAGCTGCATGTTGATGCCGCCGGCCCACTGGATCAGCACATCCTTGCCGATCGGATCGTCAAACGGCGCGACGGTCACGTCGGCGCCCGCCGCCACGGCCGCGTCGGTCGCTTTATCAATATCGGTGACCAGGTAGCCATTGCGCTCCGGGCCGAAGCCGTAGGGAATCGGCGTCTGGAAGGCGAATACCGACAGCATGCCGACCGGCGTCTGGATATATTGCGAGGCCGTCTTGCTGGGCGTGGGCGTGACGGTAAAGACGGCGCGCGGCGAGGCCTGGCCGCCAAAGGTGCCGACAAAACTGTTGACGAAAGCGTCGATGTCGGCGTTCTGCACATACACGTGGGTGGTGTCGTATTGCGGCGCGACCGACACGTCGGGCGCGGCGAAAGCGGCCAGCGGCAGGGACAGCGCGGCGACCAGCGCGCCGGCGGCAAGGCGGTTCAGCAAGGAAGGAAGTGCCATGGAAAGCTCCTGGAAAGGGATGGCGGCCTGGTTGACCGCATCACCGCACTGTACGGAAAACTTGCCCGGCCTTGCCCTGCCATTGGTTCAGCTCAAGGCCTGGCAGGCGCCAACTGGCCATAAGACAGGGCGGCGACAGCCCATGTGCAAGGCTTGTAGCATCGGCCGCACCTCCATGCTTCCGAGGCGCCCGATAAGCCGGCGCCGCCGCATCCGCTGTAGCGCTTAGCAGACGTCCAGCTGGATGATCTGCACCGCCGGCGCACGCAGTTTCTGCTTCATCTTGCCGAACCAGCCCTGGCTGGCCTGGCGCTCGTACACGGCCGGCAGCGCCGTCAGTGCCTCGCCCAGCCGCCCCTCGCCGGGCAGGCTGTCAAACACGCGGCAACGCCAGCTGGGCTGCAGGAACTGGCGGCTCAGCAGTTCCAGGGCCAGCCCATGCTCGTCCCTGCCGCCACTGAGCCAGCCCATCAGCATGGGCTTGACGCCGGTCATGCTGACCAGCGACAGATGCAGGCTGGCGATGTCCGCATGGCTGGCGCAGTACGCGCGCGCCTGCGCCGCAAAGCGCTCGACGGCCTGCGCCAGCTGCCCCACCTCCTCCGCCGTCACCGGCACGCCCTCGTTACCGAGCACTGCGCTGTCGCGCAGGTGCATCAGGCCGTCATGCGAAATGGCCAGCAATTGCTCACCGTCCATCAGGGCGACGTCCAGCCGGGTCGACTCGGCAAACAGGAGCAGGAAGCGGAACGGCACGCAGACGTAGCTGCCGCTAGCCAGCCCGGCAGCAGCCTCGGCTTCGTTGAGGTAGGCCGGCAGCAGCGGCAGCTCGTCGCCTTCGCGCTCGGCCAGCTGCAGCGTGGTGGCCGTCTGATTGTTCGCCACCGCCACCTGCTCGCCCCGCGCCCAGACCGGCATGGACCAGACTTCCTCGCGGAAGCGGGGCAGCGCCGAGGTGAGGGCGCCAGGATCGGCCTCCAGAAGCTGGGAAATAATGTCGAATGAGGGATGTGCCATGCGAGGTTCCTTGCGTAAGGTGAACAGGTGCCTTGCTCGTGCGACAAGACGGTGCGTTCAATATACAACGCTGCAGAGGTATCCATCCACACCCGGCGTCAGAATGCGCGCGCCACCGTGACCACAAATTGGTGGGGCCAGCCGCCATCGGCCGCGGTCGTGGCGGCGCCGTAGCGGCCGCTGGTGGTCCCGCTGCGCAGGCGCGTCACTTCCAGCGACACTTGCGCCTGCCAGCCCTGGTGGGCGGTGGCCAGGCCGATACGCGCTTCGGCGCGGCGGCTCAGCGCATTATCGCGCGAGTAGAGATAGCCGCCGTGCCAGAACGCCTGCACGCGCGGCGCCAGCATCGAGCCGCCATTGAGCTCGCCATACAGGGTGCGTTCGCCAAAGCCCAGGTAATCGGGCGAATAATGCAGCCGTCCACTGAGCTTGCTGCCGGCCAGGCCGACGTAGACCTCGCGAAAGCTCCAGTTGGAATTATGCGGGAATGCATAGGCGCTCACGCCGGTTTCCCACGACAGCCCGGACGGCAGGCGCTGGGCATAGCCGGCGTAGCCGGTCCATTGCGCGCTGCGGTGTGGTTCCCCCACCAGTTGTCCCGTTACCACCTGCCCGCCGGCGTACCAGCCGGCCGTACCGTCATAATTGAGCGCGAGGCGCGCCGCCGGTTTGGCGTCACTGAGCGAGATGCCGCGATACAGATAGTTCGAGAGCAGGCCCGCGCTGCCGCTTAACTGCGCCTGAGCGGCAGGCGACAACAGCCAGGGCAGCACGCTCAGGGCGAGCGTGCGTAGTGGCTGCCGGTACCGGGTTGACACGCGCATGAGCATTTTCCTGAAATGCGGAGGATGGTGGCACACAGATCGATGCCGGTCAACGGCGCACTGCCCTGGTTCAGGACGATGGCCTCGCGCAGCCGCCCTGCCGCCAGTTGCGGCTTGAGTTCTTCCAGCAGCGCCAGCATGCCCGAGACATGGGCTGCGGCATACGACGATCCGGCCACCACGCCCCAGCGCCCGCCCGGCATGGTGGTGGGGATGTCGCGGCCCGGCGCCAGCAGCGCGTGCACGCCGGCGCGCGGCGCGGCGCCGTCGGACGCCACCGCAAACACGCCCGGCATATTGGCCGGGAAGCCGCCATCGGGCCGCGCCGGATCGACCGCGCCGACCACGCGGATGCCGCGCGCCTGCGCCACCTCCACCAGTTGCTGCAGCAGCCTGTCCTGCGGGCCGGACAGGCTGAGATTGATGATGTGCGCGCCGTTCGACAGCGCAAAGTTCAGCGCCTTGGCCAGCGTGAAGCTGTTGCAGCGGGTGGCGCTGGCGCTTTGCCAGCAGGCGCGCAGCGCCATCAGCCGCGCGTCCGGCGCCACGCCTTCGATGCCGACGCCGTTGCCGGCCCGCGCGGCGATCACTCCGGCCACCGCCGTGCCGTGCAATTCGGCCACGTATTTCTGGTTGTCGACGAAGTTCTCCTCGACCATCACCTGGCCCGCCAGGTCCGGATGGCCGCTCTCGATGCCGCTGTCGACCACCGCCACCATCACCTTGCGTCCGGTGGCGGCCTTGCGCACCTGGTCCAGCTGCCAGGGCGCGGCGGCCGGCTGCATGCGGTACAGGGGGTCACTGCCGCCTTGCGCGGCGAAGTCCTGGATCAGCTGCGCCCACTCGATGCGGCCGTCGCGCGACAAGGCCTCCAGCACGGGCGCGGCAGCCACGCCTGCGGGCAGGCGCATGCGGTAGCAGTCGATGCTCAGCGCGGGCATGGCCCAGTCCTCCATCAATTCGAGCTGATGGTCCTGGGCCACGGCGGCGGCGATGCGCTGGCGCGCGGCGCGGCCCGCGTCGTCGCGGTAGTTGGCGCTGCCGTAGTTGTCGGCGCGGTAATGCGGCGCCGGCAGGTGGAACATGACCAGGATTTCGGCGCTGGCGGCAGCTGGCGGTGCCTGGGATGCCCGGGACGCGTCATCCGGCGCATCGGCCACCGGCACGATGCGTGGCAAGTCCAGGTCTGGCTCCGGCTGCGCCATCGCAGCGCCGGCCAGCAGGCACAGCGCCAGCGCCAGGGCGCGCATCATGGCGCTCTGCCCGCTGTCAGCGATTCGGCCGTTTCCACCGACGGATCGGCGCGCAATGCCGCCAGCAATGGCGCCTGGCGGCCCGGCTCCACCTCAAGCATGTAGGCGCCGGTGACGGTGGGGCCGCCGATGATCTGGGCGCCGTTGGCCTGCAGGATGCGCTGCACGTCCTGCAGGCGCGCTTCAAGCCTGAAGACGACCAGCAGGTCCGGCGTCGAGGCCGGACCGCGCCCCAGCGCCTGATAAGCCGGCGCTTCGTCGCGCGGCAGCAGCTGCACCGTCACCAGCACGGCGATCGCGGCGAACTGCGCGCCCACGGCCCAGCCTTGCCAGCCTGCGCCTGCCAGCCAGGCGCGCAGGCGCTGGCCCGGCCCGATCGAGGCAGGCGGCGACGCCAGTTGCGGCATCAGGCGCGCCAGCGCGCGCTCCGGGTCCAGCCCTGCGGGCAGCGGGCCTTCCGTTTCCAGCAGCTTGCGCTGCCAGGCCAGATCGTCGCGGCAGACGGCGCAGCCGCGCAGGTGTTGCTGCATGCGCTCGGCTTCGGCCTCGCCCAGCGCACCGGACGCATACCAGGGCAGCAAATCCTGCAGCGCCTGGTGCTCGGTATCGCTCATTGTGCTTGGGGTACTCATCTCATCTCTTCCCTATGATCGGACAGCATGTCCTTCAGCTTTTGCCGCGCATGGAACATGCGCGTTTTTACCGTGTTGACCGGGCAGCCCATGGTCTCGGCGATTTCCTGATACGCCATGCCGTGGTAATAGGTCAGGCTGACCACCACCCGCTGTTCCACCGGCAGCGTATCGAGCGCCCGGCTCACGCCGCGCTGCAACTGGCGCGCCGCCAGCGCATGCTCGGGCTGGGCCGCGGCCGCACCCAATTGGTCCTCCTGCTGCTCGAGCGGTTCATCGAGTCCGCGCAGCGCCTTCAGACCCTGCCGATAGGCGATGCCAAACACCCAGGTGGACAGCTTGCAGCTGCCGTCAAAGGTATCGGCCTTCTGCCACACCACCAGCATGGTGTCGTTGATGATCTCTTCGATCAGCGGCACATTGCGGGTCAGGCGGTCCAGAAACCGCGCCAGGCGGGAAAAATAGGCGCGATACAGGGCCTGGAAGGCGAGCCTGTCGCCGTTCCTGATTCGCCCCAGCAAGGCCATTTCATCGAGCTCGTCCGGCACAGCCACCCCAATCCGCATGCAAATTCTCCTCTGACCCGGTAGATACCCGGCCGAGGAAAAAAGGTTCTACGCCAACGCAAAAATATATTTCTCACTTGAAATTGAACCATGTTGGCACGGGCCGGTATAGACCGCGACAACATTAACGGATTGCTCAGCCAGCGTGCTTGCCTCGCCCCCCTCCCTGTTTTGCGGCCCGGCCCTGCTGTCGCCGGACCTCGCCGCCGTGGCGCGCCTGCTGTTGCTCGCGCCCGTGCTCGAAGAGTGGATCATGCGCGCCGGCTTGCAGGAGTGGCTGTTGCGCCGGACCTCGCCCATGCCGGCGCTGCTGGCCAGCGCCGCCGTCTTCAGCGCCCTGCATCTCGGCTCGGGCCTGGCGGCGGCGGCGCTGGTGTTCTGGCCCGGGCTGCTGCTTGGCGCAGTGTACCAGCGCTGGCGGGACTGGCGCCTGTGCGTGCTGGCGCATGCCTTGTGCAACGGCTTCGCGATCACTGTTTGTGGGTCTGTTTTTGGATCTGGTTTTGTACCGCATTTTGCACCCTGATTTGTACCTTGAGCTCACTGGAGAACCGATGAAAAGAATTCGACCGCCCCACCGCCGTGCGTTATGCACGGCCGGCATCTGGGCCTTGCTGGCGCTCGGCGTCTCGGCGCAAGCCGCCGATGCGCTGAACGGCAAGAGCCTGTATCTGAACGGCCCGGCGTCCGGCGGCACCTCCTGCGCCGCCTGCCACGGCGCATCACCGGCGGCCAACGTGAACGGCATCCGCGCGGCGGCCAACAATCCTGGCGTGATCAGCAACGCCTTCGCCGCCAACCGTGGCGGCATGGGCTCTCTTTTCAACGGCAAGTTCAGTGCGGCGGAAATCGCCGACCTGGCGGCATTCATCGGCAATCCTGACGTGAGCTCCGCGCCGGCGGCAACCCTGGCGCCGGCCACGCTGGCCTTCGGCGGCACCACCGTCGGCCAGGCCAGCACGGCCATGAGCACGACACTGAGCAACAGCGGCAACGCGGCGCTCAATATCAGCGCGCTGGCCGTCGGCGGCGCCAACCCGGGCGACTTCGCCATCAGCGGCGGCAGCTGCGCCGCCGGCGCCAGCGTGGCGGCAGGCGCCAGCTGCAATGTGCAGCTGGTGTTCCGTCCGAGCGGCGCTGGCGCGCGCGGCGCGGCGCTCGCTATCAGCCACAACGCCACGGGCGCCAGCAGCAGCGTGGCGCTGAGCGGCACCGGCAATGCGGTCGCCAGCGCCACCGTTGCGCTGTCGGCGAACGCACTGAACTTCGGCGCACTGCTGACCGGCAGCGCTTCGCCCGCACAAAGCATCACCGTCAACAACGCCGGCCAGGCGGCACTGAGCTTGAGCGGCATCAGCCTGTCGGGCGCCAATGCCGCCATCTTCACGCTCGGTGGCAGCTGCGCCACCGCCACCGCCGTACCGGCGGGCGGCAGCTGCACCGTGACGGTGGTCGCCACGCCCACCGCGGCCGGCCCGTTTGCGGCAAACCTGAATCTGGCCTCGAACGCCAGCAATGGCGGCATCGCGGTCAGCCTGGCGGGCAGCGCCAGCGCAGCGGCGCCTGCGCTGGCGGCCAATCCGACCGCGCTCTCGTTCGGCGCGCAGACCATCGGCGCCGGCGCCACCACGCAAAGCGTGGCCATCACCAACCGTGGCAACGTGCCGGTGACCTTTACCAGCGTCGCCGTCAGCGGCGCACCGTCGGTGACCATTGGCAGCGGCGGCTGCGCCGGCACGCTGGCGGTGGCGGCCAGCTGCAACGTGCCGCTGGCCTTCGCGCCCACCGCCGAAGGCAGCGTGAACGCCATCTTGCTGCTGCGCTCGAACGCGGCCGACGTCTCGGTGGCCGTCACCGGTTCCGGCACCACGGCCGCCGTGGCGCGCCCTGCGCTGTCTGAAACCGGACCAGTCGCTTTTGCCGATACGCAGGTGGGCCAGCAGGCCGCTGCGCACCGCACCACGCTAAGCAACAATGGCAGCGCCGCGCTGAAAATCACCACCCTGGCAGCAGGCGGCGGCAATCCGGGCGACTTCGCACTGGCCGGCACCTGCGCCATTGGCGGCAGCGTCAGCCCCGGCGCCAGCTGCACCATCGACTCGATCTTCAAGCCTGCCGCCGCTGGCGCCCGCAGCGCCGACCTGGTGCTGATGACCGATGGCGGCGCGCAGCTGAGCCTGCGCCTCAATGGCAATGGCCTGGCCGTGCCCACCAGCACGCCGTCCCTGAGCGCCAGTCCGCAGGCGTTCGACTTCGGCAGCGCCACGGTCGGCGATACCGGTCCGCTCAAGCGCTTCACGCTGACCAATAGCGGCAGCGTGGCGCTGACCATCAACAGCGCCACCTTCAGCGGACCCTACGCCACCGCCAACGATGCCAAGGCCTGCGGCGCGTTCCCGCTGACGCTGGCCGCCGGCGCCTCGTGCGAACTGCCGGTGCGCTTCACCCCGACCACCGCCGGCAGCGCGAGCGGCAACCTGACGCTGCAAGCGGCTGGCGCCAGCTGGACCATCGCCCTGAGCGGCCAGGGCGCGGCATCGGTCGTTGTCAGCGGCCAGCCGCAAAACCATGGCGGCGGCGGCTGCTCCGCCGCCCAGGATGGCAATGATCCGATGCTGGCGCTACTGGTGCTGCTGGCAGCCGGTGTGCTGGCATGGCGCCGCCGCAAGCCGCACGCGGCCGCCGTGGCCGGCACGCTGGCCGGCGTCGCCGCCTGCGCCCTGTTCGCGCTGCCAGCACCGGCGTCCGCGCTGGAAACGGGCACGCCAGCGCCAGCCTTCACGCTGAGCGGCCCGGATGGCGCCGTCAAGCTGGAGCAGTACCGCGGAAAGCTGGTGTACCTCGATTTCTGGGCCTCGTGGTGCGGCCCCTGCCGCCAGTCATTCCCGTGGATGAACGAGATGCAGGCGCGCTACGGCAGCCAGGGTTTGCAAATCGTCGGCATCAATGTCGATGCCAAGGCCGATGATGCGCGCAGCTTCCTCGGCACCACGCCGGCCCGCTTCGCCGTCGCCTTCGATCCCAGCGGCGCCACGCCGCGCGCCTACGGCGTCAAGGGCATGCCCAGCAGCGTGCTGATCGGCCCGGACGGCAAGGTGCTGTTTGAGCACAGCGGCTTTCGTGCCGCCGACCGCGAAGCGCTGGAAAGCCGCATCAAGACCGCACTGGGAGCGCTGAAATGAAGACACGCACTTCAATACGAACCGTGCTGGCGCTGTGCGCCACCGTGGCCGGCTTGTCCGGCTGCGCGCTGCCACCGGTGCAGCCGTGGGAAAAAGGCCAGCTGGCGCGTCCGGACATGCTGATCCAGGGCGATGGACTGGCGGCCCGCTTCAATGAACACATCTACGCCAGCAAGGAAGCCGCCTCCGGCGGCAGCGCGGTTGGCGGCGGCGGCTGCGGCTGCAATTGACAAGGACGACCATGGATCACAACAAACAGCCTTCGGTAGGACAAGCACTGCTGGCGGCGGCCATGCTGCTGCCGGCAGTGGTGCACGCCGAAACGCCGCCCGAGCGCGGCGCCATCAGCGTCAAATACCTGGACTACAGGGAAAGCCAGCCGGGCCTGGACCGGATTCGGGTGCACGCCCCGTCGATCTCGGTGCTGGCGCCGGTGGCAGGCGATTGGGCGATCGCCGCCAGCGCGACCACCGACGATGTCTCCGGCGCTTCGCCGCGCTACCATACGGCGGTGTCGGGCGCCTCGCGCATGCACGATCTGCGCAAGGCGGGCGATGTCGCCGTCACGCGCTATCTGCCCGGCGGCACCATCAGCCTGGGCGCGGCCTTCTCCACCGAGCATGACTACCGCTCGCGCGCGCTGTCGCTGCAAGGCACGGTCAACAGCGAAGACAAGAACACCACCTGGGCCTTCGGCGTGGGCGGTTCGGACGACGCCATCAATCCGGTCAACCGCATCGTCGCCAATGAAGGCCGCCAGACCGTGAACCTGCTGGCCGGCGTGACGCATGTGTTCACGCCGGTCGATATCGGCCAGCTCACCTACACCCACACCAGCGGCCATGGTTATTACTCCGATCCGTACAAGCTGGTCGACAACCGTCCGCGCAAGCGCGATCAGGATACCCTGCTGGCACAGTGGAACCACCGTTTCGTGGGCCTTGATGCCACCAGCCGCCTGAGCTACCGCTATTACCGCGACAGCTTCGGCGTCAGCGCGCATACGCTGTCGACGGAGTGGGTGCAATCGCTGGCCGGCGGCTGGACGCTCACGCCATCGCTGCGCCTGTATTCGCAGCGCGCGGCGCACTTTTATTTCGACCCGGTGTACGGCGCCGGCACCGGCGCGCCCTTCCCGCCAGGCTATGTGTTCGGCGGCGCGGCCTTTACCTCGGCCGACCAGCGCCTGTCCGGGTTTGGCGCCGTCACGGCCGGCATCAAGGTCGCCAGGCAGATCGACCAGGACTGGAGCGTGGACCTGAAGCTGGAGCGCTATGAGCAGCGCGGCGCCTGGCGCGCGTTCGGCGATGGCAGTGCGGGCCTGGCGCCGCTGCGCGCCACCAGCATGCAAATCGGTTTCACGCGACTGTGGTAGCCGGCATCCACAGCGTCGCCTTCACGGCCATGGGCAGCCGCTGCGACATTCGTGTGGTGGCTGACGATGGCGAGGCGGCGCGCCTGATCGCCGCACCGGCCATCGCCGAAGTACGCCGGATTGAAAACAAATATACACGCTACCGCAGCGACAGCATCATCAGCCGCATCAATGCCGCCGCAGGGCTGTCAGTGGTGGAGTGCGACGATGAGACGGCTGCGCTGCTGGCCTATGCCGACCGGCTGCATGCCGCCAGCAGGGGGCTGTTCGACATCACTTCCGGCGTGCTGCGCAAGGTCTGGGATTTTCGCAACAGCCGCCTGCCCAGGTCCGGCGCCTTGAACGAGTTGCTGCCCCTGGTCGGCTGGAACAAGGTCGTGCGCGGCAATGCCAGGGTGTTCCTGCCCATGCGGGGCATGGAACTCGATTTCGGCGGCTTCGGCAAGGAGTACGCCGTCGACCAGGCGGCTGCGGTGCTGGCGGAGATGGGCGTGGAGCACGGCTACGTGAACCTGGGCGGCGACATGCGCTTTCTCGGGCCGCGTGCCGATGGCGCCGCGTGGAGCATCGGCATCCAGGACCCGCGCGCCATGGCGAACACGGTCGCGAGCCTGCCGATCAGCCGCGGCGCGCTGGCCACCAGCGGCGATTACGAACGTTTTATTGAAGTCAAAGGCCGGCGCTATTGCCATGTGCTCGATCCGCGCACCGGCATGCCGGTGTCGTACTGGCGCTCGGTCAGCGTGGTGGCGCCGCTGGCGCTCACCGCTGGCAGTTGCACCACCATCGCCATGCTGATGGAGCAAGACGGACTCGATTTTCTCGACCGTTGCGGCATGGGCTATCTGGCCATTGATCAGCAAGGACACATTTTCAGGAGAACCCCATGAAGTCGATTTTTAAGTGCTTGTGCGCGCTGCTGCTGGCGGCCTGGCTGCCGTTTGCTGCGGCGGCGGACTTTCTGCCGCCCGAGCAGGCGTTTGTATTGAAGGCGGAACTGCGCGATGCGCATACCGTCGCATTGCGCTGGACCATCCCGCCGGGCTATCACCTGTACCGCGAGCGGCTGTCCTTCACCGGCCCCGGCGTGGGACAGCCGCAACTACCTGCGGGCAAGCGCAAGTTCGACGAGAACTTCGGCAAGGAGATGGAGACGTATTACACCTCGCTTGCTCTGGATGTACCTGTCAGCGGCACGGCGCCGTTTGATCTGACGCTCGGCTACCAGGGCTGTGCCGACGCCGGGCTATGCTATCCGCCCGTGGTGCTGACCTACACCGTCAATCCGGCAGCGCCCGGCGTCTTGACCGCGAAGACTGCCGATGATGCCGGCGCACCTGCCGCCGCAGTTGCGGCTACGCCTGCCACCCCGGCGGCTGCCCCGGCGGCTGCCGCGGCCGCCCACGCCGAGGATGACACCTCGCTCGCCCAGCGCACCCTGCAAAGCGGCAGCCTGTGGCGCATCGGCGGCGCTTTCCTGGTATTCGGCCTGCTGCTGTCCTTCACGCCCTGCGTGCTGCCGATGGTGCCCATCCTGTCCTCCATCATCGTCGGCGAAGGCGGGGTGACACGCAGGCGCGGCCTGCTGCTGGCCGCCGCCTACAGCCTGGGCATGGCCCTGGTCTACACCGCGCTCGGCGTGGCGGCGGGCCTGGCCGGCGAAGGCCTGGCGGGCGCCCTGCAAAAGCCCTGGGTACTGCTGACCTTTGGCGCGCTGCTGTTCGCCCTGGCCCTGTCGATGTTCGACGTCTACCAGTTGCAGCTGCCCGGTTCCCTGCAAAGCCGCCTGAGCGAATCGAGCGGACGCCAGAGCGGCGGCAAGCTGGCCGGCGTCTTCATCATGGGAGCGTTATCGGCGCTGATCGTCGGCCCCTGCGTGGCGGGACCGCTGGCCGGCGCACTGCTCTACATCAGCAAGACCGGCAATGCCGCCACCGGCGGCTGGGCGCTGTTCGCCATGGCCGCCGGCATGAGCGTACCGCTGCTGCTGACGGGCCTGTCGGCTGGCAGCCTGCTGCCGCGCGCCGGGGCCTGGATGAACAACGTCAAGAAAGTCTTCGGCCTGCTGCTGATCGCGGTGGCCATCTGGATGATCGGCCCGGTACTGTCGGTCACGGCCAGCATGGCGCTGTGGGGCGTATTCGCCATCCTGTGCGCGACCTTCCTGCTTGCCGGCGCAGCGCTGCCGAAAGGCGCGGGCATCGGCGCCTATGCCGCCAGGACGCTGGGCGTGGTGATGCTGCTGGCCGGTCTGTTTGAACTGGTCGGCGCCGCCAGCTCGGGCACCGACGTGCTGCAGCCGCTGGCGCATCTGCGCGGCGGCGGCGCGGTGGCCGGCGCCACGACCGGCGCGCATGAGGGCCCGCGCTTCACCCGTATCCGCACGGTCGCCGAACTCGATCAGGTGCTGGCCAGCGCCGGCAAGCCGGTCATGCTCGACTTCTACGCCGACTGGTGCGTGGCCTGCAAGGAGATGGAGCGCATGACCTTCTCCGACGGCCGCGTCGCCACGGCCATGGGCGGCATGCGGCTGCTCCAGGTCGATGTCACCGCCAACAATGCCGACGACCGCGCGCTGATGAAGCGCTTCGAGCTGTTCGGCCCACCCGGCATCATCCTGTTCGACGCCAGTGGCAAGGAAGTGCCGCAAGCGCGCGTGATCGGCTTCATGCCGCCCGAAACCTTTGTGCGCCAGTTGCAGCGCACCGCCACATGACAGGAGCTTGCATGAGCCACCACCGTCTGCTTATCCTCGGTTCCGGCCCGGCCGGCTACTCGGCCGCCGTGTACGCGGCGCGCGCCAACCTGCAGCCGACGCTGATCACCGGCATCGCCCAGGGCGGCCAGCTGATGACCACCACCGACGTCGAAAACTGGCCCGCCGATCCGCTCGGCGTGCAGGGCCCGGAACTGATGGAACGCTTCCGCCAGCACGCCGAACGCTTCGGCACGCGCATGGTGTTCGACCATATCCACACCGCCCATCTGTTAGAAAAGCCGCTCCGCCTGGTCGGTGATGGCGGCCAGTACACCTGCGATGCGCTGATCATCGCCACCGGCGCCTCGGCCCAGTACCTGGGACTGCCGTCCGAGCAAGCGTACATGGGACGCGGCGTGTCGGCCTGCGCCACCTGCGACGGTTTTTTCTATCGCGGCCGTGAAGTTGCCGTCATCGGCGGCGGCAATACGGCGGTCGAGGAAGCGCTGTATCTGTCGACCATCGCCTCGCGCGTGACGCTGATACACCGGCGCGATCAATTCCGCGCCGAGCCGATCCTGGTCGACCGCCTGATGGCGAAAGTGCGGCAAGGCGCGATTGTGCTCAAACTGAACGCCAGCTTGCATGAAGTATGCGGCGACGACAGCGGCGTGACGGGCGTGGCCCTGCGGCGCCAGGATGGCGAGCTGGAACAGCTGCCCGTGCACGGCGTGTTTGTCGCCATCGGCCACAAACCGAACACCGCCATCTTCGAAGGCCAACTGGCCATGCACAACGGCTATCTGCGTACCCGCAGCGGCACCGAGGGCATGGCGACCGCCACCTCCATCGCGGGCGTCTTTGCCGCCGGCGACGTGCAGGACCATATCTACCGCCAGGCCATCACCAGCGCCGGCACCGGCTGCATGGCGGCGCTCGATGCGCAGCGTTACCTGGAGGCCATGCAGATGTGACGTTGGCATGACATTGAACTGCCTGGCTTGGCACCTCGGGTCAAACGCCTTCGTCCTCTGCTTGGCGCAATAGCCAATGACCGGTTTCAGACCAGCCAAGAAATTGGCGGCCTTGTTTTTCCATTGACAACGGCGCAGAAGACATGCGGGCCGATGCGCATGATGTGAGTCCATCCAGCACCGGCCGGTAGCGCAACTGGAATTGTTCCGACTGCTGTTTGTAATGCTCTTCCATCCAGTCGAGCGTCAATTTCAGTTCTGCAGGTGGGAGCATGGACAGGAAAAAAACCATCTGGCGCCACGCATAGGCAGAGTTCTTGACTCGGATGAGCTTCGCATGCCAGTCGACCAGCTGCAACTGATTGCGGGCACATATCCATCGGAAGCACGATTGCGCCATGTCGCGGAACCTGTTCTGCAAAGAGTTTTTTAGTTGCAAGCCGGAGATCAATGCCGCCAGGTTATGGGTTGTCAGAATCTGTTGCTGCTCAATGATCATGCCGTTTGACGCCGGGCGCCATTGGCCCAGTTGTACCCCGGCACGTTGCGCGCAAAGCTGCGCGAATCCCGCTTTTACCTGCCGCTTCGGCGCCGGTTCGCGAGCATGGCTGTCCTGAAGGCTTTCGATTTGGGCCGCATCGATTTCGTAGTAGTCGGCGTAGAGCGAGCCTTGCAGCATCCCGCAGGCGAGCTTTGCCGCTCGCGCGAACTTCGATCCGAACTCGCCCATGAAGATATCGCTTGCGAGTTCCTCCACAAGCGGGATCGCCAAGCCGGCGCGCGACGCGAGGTCCGCGATTTCGCGCACAAGCTTGTTCGGCAGAATCGCGTGTGGGAAATGCTCCAATGTGAGGATGACGATCTGCTGCAACGCCTGGCGCGATGCGGTAGCTGCCGAAAGATCCTTGCGGCGGAAGCTTTCAATCGCATTCACCCAAGGCAACTCGGCCAGGCGTACCTGGCTCTCCAGGTTCAGGAGCAACAAGGAACGGCGCTGCCTGAACGCGCGATGGATGGCCGCGTACAACTGCTGCAGACTTTCATTCTCAAGCCCCAGGCCATGCATTCCAGATGTCACTTGCGGGAGCACTTGCGCCATTACCTCTCCCGACGAGATCAAGCCGCGGCGCGTCAGTTCCTCAATAGAGTCTTTAAGGCATCGATCAATCTTGCGCCGTACCGACCGCGGAATGGCGGTTCCCGCCGGCACCCTCGGGGTCGCTTCGGCCTCCGTGACTGCGATCTTGCATAGCTCTGTGTCGTCCAGTCCGTCAAGCTGTTCGAATGATGTCAACCGCTGTTCTATCAGATGAGCGATCTCGGCATGCAGCGGCGCTGAAACTTCCGCGCGATGAAGCTGCCGGACTTGTGCATTTTGCGCTGAAAGCGGATGCCCCCTTTTGGCCACGCTGCAACGGAATATATGACGAATGCGTCCCAGATCTTTCGCTGGCAGCGCACCGAAACCGATGACACAGGCCTGCAGATAGCCGCGAAGCTGGAGATGATGGCTACCGGCTTTACGATACTTGGACGGCAGCCTGCTCGCTTGATCGACCTCTTCGAACGCCAACAACAGCTCGCGCGCTTGGCCAAGCCAATCCGCTGGACAGACCTGGCACGGCCAGTCATCGTGCGTCATGGTTTGTGCGAACAATGCCAGCAGGCGGTCGTGCAAGGGTGCATATGCCGCTACAGCATGACGCTGCGCCAGAATGGCAGGATTCGGCGCGATACGGCGCAGCCGTTCGCGTGTCGTCGCAACGTCTTGAACCTGGACACCGGCATCGTAACGGTGTGGGCGGAAACCCGGGACTGGATAAAAACGTAGCACCGGGAACAGCGGCGAGATTGTGCTGAGGATATCCCGGGCCATCTCCGCATGTCCCTCCCGGCACATCCAGGCAATTGCCAGCAACGCGCCTTCTTCCGGGTAACGGATCGCGTAGCGTCTGTCATCGAGCCACGACAATAGCTCACCCATCCCTTGATCCGTCACGAAATATGCGTTCAGACGCAGCCTGGCATCCTCGTTTTCCGGGATGGACAGACGCTTGATCAGTTGCGTTTCGTAGACCTCCAACGGGCCGCCGGCAAGCACACGGCCGGTTGCAAATCCGCCCGTGGCGACTTCCAGCGTCGCCCATGCCGGGGTATCCGGCAAGGGTGTACGTGAGCCGTAACGCGCTGCGCCACTGAGAACGTTGGAGACAATTTCCTGCCACTGTGTCACGCGGCGCGCGGACCGTTCCGCCAGTTCGGCATCTTCTGTTTGTTCAGTCGCCAACAACGCCTTGGCTAATTGTCCAGCTGCATAAGCCGTGCATGCCGGGACGTCAACACCAGCAACATCGTCGTTTGATTTCCGCACTGGTTCCTGATCCTTTGCCTGGGTTCGGGGGCTGGAATCGAACCAGCGCCATCTCGGTTAAGAGCCGAGCGTTCTTCCACTGAACTACCCCGAAATTGTCTGCTGCAGCGTACAGAAAAATAGAAGAGTGAGCAACTTGCATGTGTTGTCCAAGGCAACAACGAAAACAAGCCGGTCAAAAGCAGCCTTCCGCCTGTTCCTGACGACCGTATCTGGCGGTGGAGCGGCACGAAATCCCACGTGCCACCCAAGCGGCCCTCACCTATATTTATCCCAACATCATCATCGCTTGCTCGAAAAAGTGTCAACCTGTTACAGGACGGGTCAGAACAATAAAAAAGCCTCACCAATCAGGGCGAGGCTTTGCGTTGTTTACACTTTTAAATGTGTTCCACCTCAGAACGGAATATCGTCATCCATATCCGAGAAATTCGGGGCTGGCTTCGGTGCCGGGCGCGGGGCTGGCGCCGGGGCCGGACGCGGGGCTGGGGCCTGGCGCGGGGCCGGGGCGTCGTAGCCGCCGCTGTTGCCACCGTAGCTGTCGTCGCCGCCGGCGTCGCCGCCCATGCCGGAACGGCCGCCCAGCATTTGCATGTTTTCCGCGATGATGTCGGTTGCGTATTTCTCGACGCCGTCCTTGTCCGTGTATTTACGGGTTTGCAGGCGGCCTTCGACGTAGACCGAGGAACCTTTTTTCAGGTATTGGCCGACGATTTCAGCCAGGCGGCCGAAGAACGAGATGCGGTGCCATTCGGTCAACTCTTTTTGTTCGCCCGTGTTGCGGTCCTTCGATTTGTACGAAGTGGCCACGGCGATGTTGGCGATCGCGTCGCCGCTAGGCATGTAGCGGATTTCCGGGTCGCGGCCCAGATTGCCGACGATAATGACTTTGTTGACTGATGCCATGAATAACTCCTGATGAACGGCTGCGACAGTCGGAATTGCCGCACGTTGGATTGTCTGTAAACGGGAATTATAAGCGAGTAGGCGATGCAAAGCACCCGCTTTCTGGACGGCCCCGCAACTGTGCGGCGCAACGCTTTTTTCTTGGTACGCACGAACAAGAATATTGAATACTGGTATTATATACAGTATCAAATCAGCTGTACGCATCTGCATCAACCTTTGTCCGCGCACGCCGGGCAGGCGGCAATATTCGCTTGCGACGTCCCCGCGCGTGCGCACCAAAACCCGGCTATAGTTACAAGTTGACCCGCTGCATGCCCGTTTTTCGGGCGGTACGGGCACACCGCACCCTACTGAAAGCAAGGCTCATCACATGGAACAGATCCGCATTCGCGGTGCTCGCACGCATAACCTCAAGAATATCAGTCTCGATTTGCCGCGCAACAAGCTGATCGTGATTACCGGCCTGTCCGGCTCCGGCAAGTCCTCGCTGGCCTTCGACACCCTGTACGCGGAAGGACAGCGCCGCTATGTCGAGTCGCTGTCGGCCTACGCGCGCCAGTTTTTGCAACTGATGGAAAAACCCGACGTCGACCTGATCGAAGGCCTGTCGCCAGCCATTTCCATCGAACAGAAAGCCACTTCGCACAACCCGCGCTCCACCGTGGGCACGGTGACGGAAATCCACGATTACCTGCGCTTGCTGTATGCGCGCGTCGGCACGCCGTATTGCATCAACCATCCGGAACACGCGCTGGCCGCGCAGACCGTGTCGCAAATGGTCGACGCCGTGCTGGCCATGCCGGAAGACACCAAGCTGATGATCCTCGCGCCCGTGGTGGCCAACCGCAAGGGTGAACACGTCGACCTGTTCGAGCAGATGCAGGCGCAGGGCTTCGTGCGCTTTCGCGTGCAGAGCGGCACGCACGAGGCGAAGATCTATGAAGTCGACGACCTGCCGAAACTGAAGAAAACCGAAAAGCACACGATCGACGTGGTGATCGACCGGGTCAAGGTCAACCAGGACATCAAGCAGCGCCTGGCGGAAAGTTTTGAAACGGCCCTGCGCCTGGCCGATGGCCGCGCCATCGCCTACGAAATGGATAGCGCGCAGGAACAGGTGTTCTCGAACAAGTTCGCCTGCAACGAGTGCGGCTACTCGCTGCAGGAGCTGGAACCGCGGCTGTTCTCGTTCAACAATCCGATGGGCGCCTGCCCGGAGTGCGACGGTCTTGGCCACATTGAATTCTTTGACCCGAAACGCATCGTTGCGTTCCCCAACCTGTCGCTGGCCTCGGGCGCGGTCAAGGGCTGGGATCGCCGCAACCAGTTTTACTTCCAGATGCTGTCGAACCTGGCCGACTTTTACGAGTTCGACCTCGACCTGCCGTTCGAGCAGCTGGAGCTGAACGCCCAGCAAGCCGTGCTGTACGGCTCGGGCAAGCAGGTGGTGCCGTTCAGCTATGTGAACGAACGCGGCCGCACTGTGGTGAAGGAACATACCTTCGAAGGCGTGGTCAACAATCTGCAGCGCCGCTACCGTGAAACCGATTCGATGGCCGTGAAGGAAGAGCTGGCCAAGTTCATCAATGAAAAATGCTGCCCATCCTGTGACGGCGCGCGCCTGCGCGTGGAAGCGCGCCATGTGAAAGTCGGTACCGGCAAGCAGCAGCGTGCGATCTATGAAGTGGCGGAAAAGCCGCTGCGCGACACGCTCGATTTCTTTGAAAAACTGAAATTGACGGGTGCCAAGAAAGAGATCGCCGACCGGGTGGTGAAAGAGATCATTTCGCGCCTGAAATTCCTCAACAACGTGGGCCTCGACTACCTGTCGCTCGACCGCAGCGCCGATACCTTGTCGGGCGGCGAAGCGCAGCGCATTCGCCTCGCCTCGCAGATCGGCTCGGGCCTGACGGGCGTGATGTATGTGCTCGACGAACCGTCGATCGGCCTGCACCAGCGCGACAACGACCGCCTGATCGAAACGCTGAAACACCTGCGCGATATCGGCAACAGCGTGCTGGTGGTCGAGCATGACGAAGACGCGATCCGCACCGCCGATTACATCGTCGACATGGGCGTGGGCGCCGGCGTGCACGGCGGCGAGATCATCGCCGAAGGCACCTTGAAGGACATCCTGAAAAACAAGAAGTCGCTGACGGCGCAATACCTGAATGGCAAGCTGAAAATCGCGGTGCCGAAGAAACGCCATGCCAGCAATCCTGAAAAGCAGCTCGTCATTACTGGCGCGACCGGCAACAACCTGAAAAAAGTCTCGCTGAGCCTGCCGGTGGGCCTGATGACGTGCGTGACGGGCGTGTCCGGTTCGGGCAAGTCCTCGCTGGTGAACGATACGCTGTATCCGGCCCTGTCGCGCCATTTGTACGGTTCGCAAACGGAACCGGCGCCGCACGATTCGATCAGCGGCCTGGAGCATTTCGACAAGGTCATTTCCGTCGACCAGGCGCCGATCGGCCGCACACCGCGCTCGAACCCGGCCACCTATACCGGCTTGTTTACACCGATCCGCGACTTGTTCTCGACCGTGCCGACGGCCAAGGAACGCGGCTACAGCGCGGGCCGCTTCTCGTTCAACGTCAAGGGTGGGCGCTGCGAAGCATGCCAGGGCGATGGCGTGATCAAGGTCGAGATGCACTTTTTGCCGGACGTGTATGTGCCGTGCGATGTCTGCCACGGCAAGCGCTACAACCGCGAAACGCTGGAAGTGCAGTACAAGGGCAAGAACATCACGGAAGTGCTGGGCATGACGGTGGAAGAGGCGCATGAATTCTTCAAGCCGGTGCCGCTGATCGCGCGCAAGCTGCAGACCTTGCTCGACGTGGGCCTGGGCTACATCAAGCTGGGCCAGAGCGCCACCACCCTGTCGGGCGGCGAGGCGCAGCGCGTCAAGTTGTCGCTCGAATTGTCGAAGCGCGACACCGGCCGCACCCTGTATATCCTGGACGAGCCGACCACCGGCCTGCACTTCCACGATATCGACCTGCTGATGAAAGTGATCCACCGCCTGCGCGACCAGGGCAATACCCTGGTGATCATCGAACACAACCTGGACGTGATCAAGACGGCCGACTGGATCGTCGACCTGGGCCCCGAAGGCGGCGCGGGCGGCGGGCAGATCATCGCCACCGGCACGCCGGAAGACGTGGCCTTGAATCCGGCCAGCGTGACGGGGAAATACCTGGGGCCGCTGCTGAAGCAGTAATCAGCCAGCACCATAAAAAACGGCGCGTATTGCTCATGCAATCCGCGCCGTTTCTCTCTGCTAGCACGCCAGTCATTGCCGGCGTGTCTTTTATCACACGCCGGTCTTTGCCAGCGTGCGTCTCCCCCTGCTACAACTCTTGCCCTGCCAGGCGCTGCTCGAGCGCCGCCTTGTTGTCTGCCAGTTCCTGCGGCAGATGATAGGCCAGCTTTTCAAACAACTCCGTATGCAATTTCAATTCTTCCACCCACGCCGCCTTGTCGATCGAGGTGATGGTGTCGAATTGTGCTTGCGTGAACGGCAGGCCATCCCAGTTCAGGTCGCCATATTCTGGCGTGGTGCCAAACAGGTTTTCCACGCCGCCCGTCTTGCCGTCGATCCGTTCGAGCATCCATTTCAGCACGCGCATATTGTCGCCGAAACCAGGCCAGACGAATTTGCCGGCCTCGTCGGTACGGAACCAGTTGACGCAATAGATCTTCGGCAGCGCGGCCGGATTGACCTTGCCCACTTTGACGCCCATGTCCAGCCAGTGCTGGAAATAGTCGCTCATGTTATAGCCGATAAATGGCAACATGGCAAATGGATCGCGTCGTACCACGCCCATCTGGCCGACGGCGGCGGCGGTGGTTTCGGAACCCATGGTGGCGGCCATGTAGACGCCTTCGACCCAGTTGCGCGCTTCGGTGACCAGTGGCACGGTGGTCGAGCGGCGGCCACCGAAGATGAAGGCCGAGATCGGCACGCCGGCCGGGTCGTCCCAGGCGGCGTCGATCACCGGGTTTTGCGTCGCCGCAACAGTAAACCGTGCATTCGGGTGGGCGGCCTTGGTGCCGGAAGCCGGCGTCCAGTCCTTGCCCTGCCAGTCGATCAGGTGGCTCGGCGCTTCCTTGCTCAGGCCTTCCCACCAGACGTCGCCGTCGTCGGTCAGCGCGACGTTGGTGAAGATGGTGTTGTCACGCATCGAGGCCATGCAGTTGAAATTGGTTTTTTCGTTGGTGCCGGGCGCCACGCCAAAGTAGCCCGCTTCCGGGTTGATGGCGTACAGGCGGCCATCGGCACCGGGCTTGATCCAGGCGATATCGTCGCCGATGGTAGTCACTTTCCAGCCTTTGAAACTGGCCGGTGGAATCAGCATGGCGAAGTTGGTCTTGCCGCAGGCCGAAGGGAAAGCCGCCGCCACATAGTGCTTCTTGCCTTCCGGCGACTCGACACCGAGGATCAGCATGTGTTCGGCCAGCCAGCCCGGTGCCTCGACCGAGGCTTGCGCTTCCTGGTAGCCCATGTTCGAGGCGATGCGCAGGGCAAAACATTTCTTGCCCAGCAGGGCGTTGCCGCCGTAGCCGGAGCCAAAGGACCAGATTTCGCGCGTTTCCGGGAAATGCACGATGTATTTGGTGCTGTTGCAGGGCCACTTGACGTCGGCCTGGCCGGCGGCCAGCGGTGCGCCCACGCTGTGCACGCAGGGCACGAAGTCGCCGTCGGTGCCGAGCACGTCGTAGACGGCGCGGCCCATGCGGGTCATGATTTTCATGTTGACGGCGACATAGGGCGAGTCGGACAGTTCGACGCCGATATGTGCGATTGGCGAGCCCAGAGGACCCATCGAGAACGGCACGACATACATGGTGCGGCCCTGCATGCAGCCGTCGAACAGGCCGTTCAGGGTATGGCGCATCTCGCCCGGCTCGGTCCAGTTATTGGTCGGGCCGGCCGCTTCCTTGGTTGCCGAGCAGATATACGTGCGGTCTTCGACGCGGGCCACGTCGCTCGGGTCGGAGCAGGCCAGGTAGGAATTCGGGCGCTTGTCGGCATTGAGTTTTTTCATGGTGCCGCTGGCCACCATCTCGGCACACAGGCGCTCGTACTCCTCCTGCGAGCCATCGCACCAGTAGATGCGATCGGGCTTGGTCAGCGCGGCGATCTCCGCCACCCAATTGATCAGTTTCTGTTGTTTAATATAAGCTGGGACGTTGAGTGTAGCAACGCCACCCATGACGGGCTGATTCATATTACCTCCAATACCAATTAAGAATTCTGGTCATTCAGGCAGACAACCGTGCCGCGGCGCGTACACGCTGGCAGATCAAGCTGTCGTGCCGGCCGCAGCGCAAGGCGCCGGCGGCGGGTAGTTGCGCCTGGTGGGTGCGCGGTGCATGCATCAGGAAGCGCAAAGTGTCGGCGATTGTACACCCGTCAAACCGCTATTCTCGCAAAAATGTAGGAGAATAGCCCGACTAATGTAGTAGGCTATTCAGCATTATCCGTATCCTGTTATTTCCCTACCAAATTCACTTTAAAATCGGTCAACTGCCATGAAAATTGCCATACTCGATGATTATCAGGATGCCGTGCGCGGCCTGGATTGTTTCAAATTAACCGCAGGCCACGACGTGAAGGTATTTTCCAACACCACGCGCGGCCTGGGCCAGCTGGCGATCCGGCTGGCGCCGTTTGACGCCCTGGTATTGATACGCGAGCGCAGCAGTTTCAACCGGGCGCTGCTGGCCAAGCTGCCCAATCTGAAGCTGCTGTCGCAGACGGGCAAGGTCAGCGGCCATGTCGACGTGGCGGCCGCCACCGAACTGGGCATCGCGATTGCCGAAGGGGTCGGTTCGCCGACGGCGCCGGCCGAACTGACGTGGGCCCTGATCATGGCGGCGCAGCGCAAGATCGTGCCCTACGGGCAGCACCTGAAGGAAGGCCTGTGGCAAATGGCTTCGCTGGAACCGGCGCACAACACCCTCGGTACGGCGCTCAAGGGCCGCACCCTCGGCATCTGGGGTTATGGCAAGATCGGCCAGCTGGTGGCCGGCTATGGGCGCGCGTTCGGCATGCGGGTGCTGGTATGGGGCAGCGAGGCGAGCCGTACGGCGGCGGTGGCGGCCGGCGACACGGCGGCGGCATCACGCGAGGATTTTTTTGCGCAGGCCGATGTGCTCAGCCTGCATCTGCGCCTGTCCGACAAGACCCGTGGCCTGGTCACGGCGCAGGACCTGGCGCGCATGAAACCGACTTCGCTGTTCGTCAATACCAGCCGCGCCGAACTGGTGGCTGACGGTGCACTGGAAGCGGCCCTGCCGCAAGGACATCCCGGCGCGGCCGCGCTCGACGTGTTTACCGATGAGCCCCTGCCGCCCACCTCAGCGCTGTTGCGGATGCCCAATGTGCTGGCCACGCCGCACCTGGGCTACGTCGAGCGTGACGGCTATGAACTGTATTTCAGCTACGCGCTGCAAAATATCGCCGACTACGCCCAGGGGCAATGCACGCGCCTGCTGAACCCCGAGGTGCTGGCGCATGCACGCCAGCTTGCCTTCAGGAACGCTGGAAACCCTTGACCAGATCCGGTTCGCCGGTAATGGTCATGGCAGGGGCCGGCAGCACGTGCGGGCGCGACCACAGGCCGGTCCAGCCCGGTGGCCAGGCGATCACCGGGCCGGCATACGCGGGCAAGCCGGCGCGCACGGCAATCACCGGCACCGGCGGCATCTCGGGCAGCGGCGCGCCAGGTTCGCGCGGCATGTCCAGGCTGTACATATAGCTGGGCAACAAGGCGTCGCAGACCTGCGCGAACCAGGCCGCGTGGTCTTCGTCGCGGCCCAGCGCCTGGGCCAGCCCTTGCGGATCGAAGCGCGCCAGCGCGTCGACCAGTTCGCTCGTGGTGGCGCCCGGCGTATCGCCCCAGCCCATCACCGGATTGACGTTGTAGTCGGCGCCCGAGCCATACCAGCCTTCGCGCCACGGCCGCTGCATCCAGTCGCGCGGGCCCGTAAACAGATGCCAGCGCCAGTGCAGGCCCGACGGTTTCGGCCACGAATACAGATACAGCTTTTGATAGCCGGCGCGGTGCAGTTCGCGCACCATGGCCATCAGCCGCGCATGCGGCATGCGGTCGGGCGGCGCGCGGCGAAAGCGGATCGCTTCGCCATCGGCAAATTCGACATCGTCGGTGGACAGATTCAGGTCCAGGGTGCGCGATTCACTGCCGAAGCGCGCGGCGATCCAGCCGGTCAGCAAGTTGACGGACGTGATCACGCCATAGCCGCGATGGCGGTGAAAAATGACGGTGCCGGGAGCAAGCGCTTTCATGGGGAATCATCAGGCCGGAGCAGGAACAAGGAATCCAGTGTACTCACAGATGGGCGAATTTTCCAGCGATGCCAACAAGCCCCGCTCAAGCAGGCGCCATCATTCCCGCAAGCGTGGCAATCCAAGATATCATGCGCGTCATTCTCCACTGACATCGTGACCACATCATGACCTTGCGCATCCTCGCCACCGGCGGCACTTTCGACAAGCATTACAACGAATTGAACGGCACCCTGGGTTTTTCCGACAGCCATCTGCCTGCCGCCATCGCGCGCGCGCGCATGACGGCGCCGGTGGCGCTGGAGCAGCTGCCCCTGCTCGACTCGCTCGACATGCAGGATGCCGACCGCCAGCGCGTGCTGGCCTCGTGCCGCGCGGCGCATGAAAAAGCCATCGTCATCATCCACGGCACCGACACCATGCGCGAAACGGCGCAAGTGCTGGGCGCGGCGCAATTGCAGCAGACCATCATCCTGACGGGCGCCATGATTCCGTATGAAATCGCCAACTCCGACGCCCTGTTCAACCTGGGCTTTGCCTGCGGCGTGGCGCAAGCCCTGCCGCCCGGCGTGTATGTGGCGATGAACGGGCAGATCTTCGCCTGGGACAATGTGCAGAAGAACCGCGCCGCCGGCGTGTTCCAGCCTTTGTAAATTATTGTCCTGCAATGCGATCAGCCCGCTTTTAGCGGGCTTTTTTTCGACTATTGAAAATTCTGCAATAAACCATGGACCATCAAATTATTGATGGTGAAATGCGTAACTATCAATAGAATCAGTTTTTTGTTGTAAAAAAACGCCATTCATAATTTCTTATATCATTAATTTTTATGAATATAAATCTTAACATTTAACACTTCATGAAATTTTCTTCAGTATCTTCAATTTATTGCCAAATACTACATGGTTGAGTTCCATTTTTTATTGCTGAGACGACATAATGTTTGTCACGACAAGCAAAAAGTGCATTTATAACAATATTGCATCAGGTGCTCTTTCCTGTCCTCCCGATGTGGATACCCTGCTGTGCACAGCATTGGCGGCCGCTACCCGCAGGCCGTGACGATGCTCGTGCACCGCTTGTCGTTATTAAAACTACTACGGAGTAATTGTTACAATGGCATTCAAAGAAAAAATTGGCGTACGCAGCGTACGCCTGGCCCTGACCGTACTGGCAGGTAGTGTCTTGTTGACCGGCCAGGCAATGGCGCAGGAACAGGAAGCCATCCAGAAGGTGGAGATCACCGGTTCGAGTATCAAACGTATCGCCGTCGAAGGCGCACTGCCAGTGCAGCGCCTGACGCAAGAAGCGATCGCCAAGACGGGCGCCACCACCGTCGCCGACCTGATGCAAGCGCTGCCAGCGATGCAAGGTTTCACCATTGGCGCCGTCGCCGCCGGTTCCGACTCGGGCGGCCGCACCAGCGCGTCGATCCATGATATCGGCGAGTCCTACACCTTGGTCCTGCTGAACGGCCGCCGCATTGCGCCACAAGGTTCGGGTACCTCCGTCAATCTGAACGCCATTCCGATGAGCGCCATCGAGCGCGTAGAAATCCTGACCGACGGTGCTTCGGCCCTGTACGGTTCGGACGCGATTGCCGGCGTCATCAACTTCATCCTGAAAAAAAATGTCCAGGGCGTAACCCTGGAAGCAACCTACGGCGGTCCTGAAGACCGCGGCGGCAGCGCCTGGAATACCAGCGTCACTGCCGGTTTCGGGGACCTGGACGAAGACCGCTACAACGTGCTGTTCTCGTATCGCCACGACGAACAGGAAAAAGTGCGCGCCACCGACCGTTCGTTTGCCCGCAGCTCCTTCGTGCCGTTCTCGCGCAATGGCAAGAACTACATCTGGGACCGCACCAGCACCTCGGCATCGCCTGCCGGCGCGACTGTCGCCTACAAGAACGTCAATACGCCGTCGACCGCTTTCAGCCCTTATTTGCTGCAAAACGGCAACTGTGCACCGGACAACTACGTCACCCTGGCCAACTCGCGCGCTTGCGGCTTCGATACCGGTTCGACCGTGGAAATCGTGCCGCAATCGAAACGCGACAGCCTGTTCGTCAAGGGCACCTACAAGCTCAACGACAACATGAACGCGTTTGCCGAAATGGCCTTGTCGCGTTTTGACCTGACCGCCCGTATCGCCGCCAATCCGGTACCGATCTCGATCGCCAAGGACAGTGCGCTGTACAACACCTACGTCAAGCCTTACCTGACGACGGCCCAACAGAACGACATCAAGTCGGTCACGGCCAACTACCGCTCGGTCGACTGGGGCCTGCGCGCCAGCAACAGCATCACCGAAACCAAGCACCTGGTGCTGGGCGTGGAAGGTGAATTGGGCGCGTGGAACTTCGAAAGCGGCCTGACCTGGTCGCAAAACGCGATCGACGAGCGCTACACCGGTGGCTACGCCAAGAACGCGGAATTCCGCGCCATTGTCGCCAATCCGCTGTTCAACCCGTTCGCCGGTACGCAATCGGCCGCCCTGCAATCGCAGATCGATGCCTCGCAATTCAACGGTTCGGTTCGCACCGCATCGACCACCATGCGTGGCTTCGATACCCACGGTTCGCGCGAGTTGTTCGACCTGCCAGGCGGCAAGGCCAACATCGGCGTCGGTGGCGACTACCGCAGCTACCGCTACGAGCAATCGCCAGACGGCAACGCCAACGACAGCACCCTCTACAACTACAACGCCAAGCCAGCTTACGACCTGAGCCGTGACACCTATGGCGTCTTCGTCGAGTTGCTGGCACCGCTGACCAAGACGCTGGAAGTGACTGCCGGCGCCCGCTACGACAATGTATCGTCGATCGACAACGGCATCAGCAACAAGACCGTCGGCAAGAGCGACAGCGCCAACACCTATAAAGTGTCGGCCCGCTGGCAGCCAGTGCAGACCGTCCTGATCCGCGGTTCCTACGGCACCGGCTTCAAGGCGCCTGACATGCTCGACATCGGCCAGCCACTGGTCAATGCCGGCTTTACCGCCAAGTCCTATGATTGCCCGTTCCCAGGCACGCAATACTGCCGTTCGTCGTCGACCCAGTACAACGAATTGTCTGGCGGTAATGAAAACCTGAAATCGGAAAAATCGAAACAGTTCACCCTCGGCTTCCGTATCGAACCGAGCGCGGCTTTCTCGGTTGGCGCCGACCTGTGGGACGTGAAGATCACCGACGCCGTGTCGGCCGTGAGCGAAGCCCAGGCGTTTGGCAACCCGGCCCTGTACAACTCGCTGTTTGGCCTGTACACCGAGCCATCGACCGGCAACACCTACTATGCGTTCAAGTCGCTGTCGATGAACATCGGCAAGACGCATAACCGCGGTATCGACTGGGATATGTCGGCGAACCACAAGTTTGACTTCGGCAAGCTGACCGCCAACCTGAGCGGCACCCACATGTTGAAAGCCGACTACACCGTACCAGGTACGGCTGATCAGTGGACCAACAACATGAACTTCTACGGCATCACCGATAAAGTGACGTTCCGTAACCTGATCAAGTTGAATGTCAGCTTCGAAAGCGGCCGCATGACCAACACCCTGATCGCCAGCTACCGCAACGGCTACACCGATGCTGAAGCAACGGTGCGCAACGTCGGTACGGGCAAAAACGAAGCCATCCGCCTGGAAGTGCCTTCGTACACGACGATCGACTGGCAAGGCCGTTTCGCCGTCAACAAATCGACGACGATCCGTGCCGGCATCAAAAACCTGTTCGACCGTGCACCACCACTGTCGCTGCGCGCGTCGTCGGGCCACCAGATCGGTTTCGATCCACGCTACGCCGATCCAATGATGCGTTCGTTCTACATCACCGGCAACTACAAGTTCTAATTTGACGTATTGAATTAGCTTGCTCAAAACGCCTTGCACATCACCGTGCAAGGCGTTTTTTTTAGGCTCTGTCACCGAAAACGGTGGGAACACTCTGCCGTTGCTGCCGTCTAACTGATCAGGTATTTCCTTCCAGGAGCCGATCATGGACACAACCCAGTGGCGGGCATTCGCCAGGCAAATCCCGCAACTGTCGCATCGCCAGCGCATTGTCAGCAGCAGCTTGTTGCGCAGTAGCGCGCCACAGGAGGCGGCGGTTGTGCTGATCGAACAAACAGCGCAGACGCAGCTGCATTGTCCTGCTTGCGGCGCGACACGTTTCCACCGCCACGGCCAGGCCCACGGCTTGCAGCGCTATCGCTGCGTACCCTGCAGCAAAACCTTCAACGCCTTGAGCGGCACACCGCTGGCGCATCTGCACCACAAGGAACGCTGGCTGGCCTATGCCGACTGTCTGCTCAACTCCTTTTCGGGGCGCAAGGCGGCCACGCAAGTAAATGTCCATCGCAACACCAGCTTTCGCTGGCGCCATCGTTTCCTCGCGCTGGCCAAGACCGACCGGCCACGCTGCCTGCACGGCATCACTGAAGTCGACGAAATGTATGTGCTGGAATCGCAGAAAGGTTCAAGACACATGACGCGGCCGGCGCGCAAGCGCGGTGGCCGCGCCAGCCAGCGTGGCATCTCCAATGAGCAAGTGTGCGTGCTGGTGGCGCGCGACCGCACCGGCCAAACCGTCGATTTCGTGACCGGCCTGGGCCAGCTGACCAAAGCCAAGCTGCACGCCTGCCTGCCGCCGGTGATCGACCGTGACATTTTGTTGGTCAGCGATGGCCATCCGGCCTATCCCGTGTTTGCCAGGGAGATCGGTATCCAGCATGCGTCCGTCAACTTGCGGGCCGGCATCCGCGTGCGCGGCACGGTGCACGTACAGAATGTCAACGCCTATCACAGCCGGCTGCGTGGCTGGCTGCGCGCCTTTCACGGCGTGGCGACGCGCTACCTGCCGAACTACCTGGGCTGGCGCTGGATACTCGACGCGCGGCGAATATTGTCCCCCGAAAGCTTGCTCAGGGCCACCTTGGGTACGTTCCCACATTTGACGGTGACATAGCTTTTTTTTATGCCCATATAAAACGCGGACGTAAAAAAAGAGCCGCATGCGGCTCTTCTTCCCGTGCCAAGGCAGGCAGCTTACGCCGTCGCTTCGCCACCGAGTGCTTCGACCACGTCGGCCATCAGCTTGGACAGTTCGCCCGTCATCAGCATCATGTCGCCGTCGAAACGTTCTTCGTCGTTCCTGGTGCTCGATTCGGTTTCCTTGATCACGTCGAGCGGCTTGATGCTCTTGATCGCCAGCGATTCGGTCAGCACGAACGATATCTTGTCGTTCCAGGTCATGGCCAGGCGCGTGCACTGCTTGCCGGCCGCGATATGGCGGCGCACGTCGTCCGCTTCCAGCGTGTGGCGCACATAGCGCACGGTGGCCTTGCTTTCGCCGGTGGCGCGCAATTCCGTGTCCATGTCGACCGTGAAGCCGGCCGGCGCGTCGTCGGCCTGCAGCCATTCCGTCATCACCGCCACCGGCGAGCGCTGCACGCGCAGGCTTTCCAGCGGCAGCTTGTCGACGGCTTTCAGCAGCAGCTTGATCACTTCGTCGGCCTTGGCCGGGCTGGCCGCATCGACCACCAGCCAGCCATTGACCGGGTCGATCCAGGTCCAGACATTGCTGCGGATGCTGAAGGCGCGCGGCAGCAGTTCGTCGGCCACGCGCTCCTTGAGCTCCTTCATGGCTTTCTTGCCCGGTGCAAAGCCTTGCGCTTCTTCCATTTCAGCCGCGCGGGCCTTGGCCACCTGGTTGATCACGGTGGCCGGCAGCAGTTTCTTTTCCGTGCCCAGCAGGAGCAGCATCTGCTTGTTGACCACATGCACCAGGCCGCCGTTCGGGCGTGGCGTATCCCAGCCCTGGCGCATCAGGTCCATGCTGGTGGCCGGCGTGAATTTGTTCGAGGACAGCGCCTCTTCCAGCTGTTCTGGCGTGTAAGCCCACGGTGCGGGCAGGCGGTAAATCTGAAGATTCTTGAACCACATAGTTTTTGTCTTCCGGTTGTTTCGTTGGAGCTAACAGGACGCCATTCTACACTTTCGACACGTTCCTGCCGTCAAAAGCGCGCGCTGGCGCGATGCTTGAAATAGGGAGTAAAACAGCTACAGGGCGGGGAACAGCTCGGCCTGCGCCGGCGCCTGCCTTGTACTTTGGGACGGGTCGCACAGGGTGGAAATGCGCACCCCCAGCAGGCGGATTTTCTTTTCGAACGGTACCCGCCGCAGGCAGTCGCGGGTGGCGCGCAGTATCGCCGCCGCGTCCGCCGTCGCGCTGGGCAAGGTGATGTCGCGCGTGACGGTGCTGAAATCTTCGAAGCGCAATTTGATGCCCACCGTGCGCCCGGCCAGCGCGTGCTTGTCGAGGTCGCCCGCCACCCGCGTGCACAGGCTTTCCAGTTTTTCCGACAGCACGGCGCGGTCGCGCACCACCTGCAGGTCGCGCTCGAAGGTGGTTTCGCGGCTGACCGACTTGGTTTCGCGGCTGGTCTGCACCGGGCGGTCGTCGATGCCCAGCGCCGCCTGGTGCAGCCAGCCCGTATACAGGTCGCCAAACTGGGTGCGCAGCATGCCCAAGTCGGCCTGCGCCAGCTCGCCGATGGTCACTATGCCCATCGCTGCCAGCTTGGCGGTGGCTTTCGGGCCGATGCCGTTGATTTTTTTTGCCGGCAAGGGCCACACGCGCGTGGCGATATCTTCCGGGTGCAAGATCGTCAGGCCATCGGGCTTTTCCAGGTCGGAACAGATTTTCGCCAGCAATTTGTTCGGCGCCAGGCCAATCGAGCACGACAGGCCGGTGGCGTCGAACACGGCCGCCTTCAGCCTGGCCGCAAACGCGGGCGCGCCGTCGCCGTGTTCGCTCAGGTCGATATAGATTTCATCGATGCCGACGTTCTGGATCACCGGCGCCAGATTCGCCACCGCCTGCTTGAAGCGGGTGGAATATTCGCGGTAGGCTTCGAAGTCGGCCGGCAGCAGGATGCTGTCGGGCGCCAGCCTGGCCGCCTTCATGATGCCCATCGCCGAAAACACGCCAAAAGCGCGCGCCGCATAGGTCGAGGTGGTGACCACGCCGCGCCCCACGTAGTCGCGCATGCGGGCGAACTGGCGCGTGCCGTCCGGCTGCAACACGGGCTGCTGCAGGCGCCCGCCGCCAATGACGACCGCTTCGCCGCGCAATTCCGGATATTTCAGCAGTTCAACCGACGCAAAAAAGGCGTCCATGTCCAAGTGCGCAATCCAGCGGCGCGGTGCGAGCGATTCAGGCGATGAGGAAACGGATGCGGTCAAGGACACCTCGCGGCGGTTGGGCTTGCCGCCGCGTGGTGACGCAATGGTGGCGGCAAGATACTGGTCATGCATACAGTATTACCCGAAACGGCAATTCTCGCAAGTTGAAACCGGCCGGCAAGATCAGCGGTTGCATTTCTGAGTAGCAAGAATAGAATCTTGTCACAACACTACAAAGGAGTTGCCTTGTCTCGCCTATCCCGCTATTCACACACCGTCCGCCTGGCCATGAGCCTGCCGGCCCTGCTGCTGTCCACCCTGGCGCCACTCGCGACGGCGGCCGACACCCTTGCTTCCCCGCCCATCGCCGCCAAGTCTGCCTGGCAAGAAACACGCCACGGCACCGTCGTCACCGACGACTACCGCTGGCTGCAAAAGAAGACCGATCCCGCCGTGATCGACTACCTGAATGCGGAAAATGCCTACACGGCCGCAGTCACGGCCCCGATACAGCCGCTGGCCGACAAGCTGTTCGGCGAGATCAAGGGGCGGATGCAGGAAGTCGATTTATCCGTACCTGTACGCATGGGCAATTTTTACTATTACACGCGCACCGAAGCGGGCAAGCAATACCCGATCAATTGCCGCCGCCCGGTCGGCGCCAACGGCGCCTATGACGCGCAAGTAACAGAAGAAATCCTGCTGGACCAGAACCAGCTGGCCGAAGGCCACACCTTCTTTTCCGTACGCGCGTTTGCCGTCAGCCCGAACGAGCAGTTGCTGGCCTACACCACCGACACCACCGGCTTTCGCCAGTACGAATTGCACATCAAGGATCTGAAAACCGGCAAGCTGCTGGGCGATACCATGCCGCGCGTGACGTCCCTGGCCTGGGCCGCCAACAATGCCACCCTGATGCTGGTGCAGGAAGACGCCACCACCAAGCGCTCGGACCGATTGTTCCGCTTGCAGCTGGGCGGCGCGCCGCAGCAGGTGTATCACGAGGCGGTCGAGCAATTTTCCATCAGCATCAACCGCACGCAGGACAAGCGGTTTTTTGCCCTGCGCGCCGGCAGCACCGATACCAGCGATGTGCGGTTGCTGTCGACCGCCACGCCGGATGGCGAATTCAAGCTGGTATTGCCACGCGAAAAAGGCCACCGCTACAGCGTCGAGCACCGCGATGGCCAGTTGTATATCCTGACTAACAAGGAGGCGAAAAACTTTCGCATCGTCAGCGCGCCGTTGAGCGCGCCGCAGCCGAAGAACTGGCGTCCCCTGGTGCCGCACGACAAGGACGCCGTCATCAAGTCGCTCGACGTGTTCCAGGATTACCTGGTCGTTATCGAAAAGGCGCGCGCCCTGAACCGCGCCCGTATTTATGACTTCAACAGCAAGCAGTGGAAGACCGTGAAATTCGACGACCCGGTCTACCTGGCGGGCGCGGCCGGCACGCCGGAATTCAATGCCACCCACTATCGCATGTCGTACCAGTCACCGGTCACGCCGCCAACGGTGATAGACGTCAACATGAAGGACGGCCAGCGCACGGTACTGAAACAGCAGGAAATCGTTGGCGGCTATGACGCCAGCCGCTATGCCACCGAGCGTTTGTGGGTGAAAGCGCGCGACGGCGTGCAGGTGCCGCTGTGGATCGTCTACAAGAAAGGCGTCAAGCGCGACGGCTCGGCGCCGTTGCTGCTGTATTCGTATGGTTCCTACGGCATCTCGACGGAAGCGGGCTTTGCCATCAGCCGCATCAGCCTGCTGGAACGGGGCGTGGTGTATGCCCAGGCGCATATCCGTGGCGGCACCGACATGGGCGAAGCCTGGCATGAAGACGGCATGCTGATGAAGAAGAAAAACACCTTCAATGACTTCATCGACAGCGCCGACTACCTGGTGCGCGAAAAATGGACCAGCCCACAGCGCCTGATCATCCAGGGCGGCAGCGCCGGCGGCCTGCTGATGGGCGCCGTGGTCAATATGCGCCCCGAACTGTTCCACGCGGTGCACGCGGCGGTGCCGTTTGTCGACGTGATGAACACCATGATGGACGCCAGCCTGCCGTTGACCACCGGCGAATACCTGGAATGGGGCGACCCGAACCAGAAGGCGGCCTACGACTACATGCTCAGCTATTCGCCATACGACAATATCGCCCGCAAGGCCTATCCGGCGATGCTGGTGACCACCGGCCTGAACGACAGCCAGGTGATGTACTGGGAACCGGCCAAGTATGTGGCCAAGCTGCGCGCGTATAAAACGGACAGCAATCCGCTGTTGCTGAAAACAAACATGGGCGCCGGCCATGGCGGCGCCTCGGGCCGCTATGACGCGATCAAGGAAAACGCCTTCAATACCGCATGGATGCTGTCCCAGTGGGGAATCACGGAATAATTTGAAAAAAGCGCTTGCAACAGGATTTTTGCCATCCTATAATAGCGCCTCTTCCAGACGTGGTGACAAACGTCGGGATGGTTTTCTGAGACAAGCAGGCATCGGGTGCTTAGCTCAGTTGGTAGAGCGGCGCCCTTACAAGGCGTAGGTCGGGAGTTCGAGCCTCTCAGCACCCACCAAATCAGAAAACTGTCCAGTGCTTCATGGATCAGTAACACAGATCATACGAGCTTGGAGTGGTAGTTCAGTTGGTTAGAATACCGGCCTGTCACGTCGGGGGTCGCGGGTTCGAGTCCCGTCCGCTCCGCCAATAAAAGAAAAGCCCTTTGGTTCTCTGAACCGAAGGGCTTTTCCCATTTCCGCGCCAGAAAATCATCCATTCTTTTCATTGAAAAAATTGGCTATGTCAGCGAAAACGGTGGGAACGCGCCGCAGTTACTGAGGTCTAACTGATCAGGTATTTCCTTCCAGGAGCCGATCATGGATAGAGCCCAGTGGCAGGCCTTCGCCAGGCAATTTGCGCAACTGTCGCACCGCCAGCGCCTTGCCAGCGGCGATCTGTTGCGCAGCAGCGCGCCACAGGTTGCGGCCGTCACCCTGATCGAGCAGACAGCGCAGGCGCAACTGCATTGTCCGGCATGTCTATCAACACATTTCCACCGGCATGGCCAGGTCCATGGCCTGCAGCGCTATCGCTGCGTGCCCTGCCGCAAAACCTTCAACGCCTTGAGCGGCACGCCGCTGGCGCACCTGCACCACAAGGAACGCTGGCTGG
>NZ_LOCQ01000034.1 GCF_001677885.1 Janthinobacterium psychrotolerans
GCATCGAGCGCTTGAGCTGCCTGGCGAAGCGGCGGTAGTTTTCGCAGAACTGCGTGTAGCCGTAGGTCTGGCGATCGGCATAGTCGGCGCGGTGCTCCTCCCACAGCAGCATCAACGTCATGCCCTTGCGGCGCAGTTCCTGGTGCAGGTAGCCGTAGTCGGGCTGCACGTGCTCTCGCGGGCGTTCCGGCGCAACGAGCAGGCGCCTCTCCAGCGCCGCCTCATCAATCCCCTGGACCGTCGCCCAATCCAGGCCCGCCGCTGCGGCCAGGCCAAGGTACTTGGTCACGGCAGCCTTCGACATGCCCAGTGCAGCGGCGATCTGCCGGTGAGACAACTGGGCGTCGAGCTTCAGACGCAGGACATCTTTTATCTTACGCATATTGATCCTCGGTGCGGGCACGCTATCTCCAGAAAAAAGCTGGAAGCGTACCCTCTCGGTTGCTATATGCGTAACATCATCTCGGCGTGCTACGACACCGTTCCGGTATCGTGACCGGCCATTCCGGTATCGTGCCCACTGATTCCGGTATCGTGACCAGTGATTCCGGTCACCCCATCAAACTGGGCACGATGGACCGGAATGGGTGGGCGCGATGGACCGGAATCGCTGGGCACGATGGACCGGAATCAGTGGGCACGATGGACCGAAATACCCACCAGGATGGCGATTGAAATAAAGTGCAGTTCCTTGAAAAAGCGCCGCTGCTGTTCCGCCTCGCCGAAAGAGAACAAATAGTAAAACGCGGTCGACATGTCGCGCGAGCTGGGCATGGCAGACATCCACACAGATTACAGGCCTTGCGGCAAGGTGCTGCCCGTGTACCCCGGCAGCATGGCATGCGCATCAGGAAGTTGCGTTCTGAAATGAGTGTACTGGCTTATAAAGGAAAATGGGGTGCGAAAGGAAGGAAACAGGGCGCGTTGTGCGAAGCGCGCCACAACGGGACCGGCCGCCCCATGCCGCCGAGGTTTTCCGTGCGGGGTGGCAGGGCCTGGCCATCGCGGCAGCCGTATGGGCCGCGCGATGGCGTCGCCGGCCGCCGGCTTGAGCGCTTATTTGGCGCGCCAGCTGGCGATATTGATAAACACGCCGTCTTCCTTGCCCTGTTCGCGCAGGGTCACCTTGTAGCGCCCGCCGGCATAGTTGCCGCTGAAGATCACCTTGTTGCCTTGTTCCTCGACCTGCGCGCCCTTGGCCAGTTCGGTATAGGTCGCCACCAGGGACGCCAAGGTGGCGTAGCTGCGCAGCGTCATGTCGGCGTCCGGCACGGGCGCGCCGCCAGCCGCGGCCGTTTCCGAGGCCGTGCGCACCGGCATGCCCGCCAGGCCCGCCGGCGCGATGATCTTGCCGCCGCTGGAACTGCCGTTAAATTCGCTTTCCGGCAACAGGAATGGCTTCAGGATGGCAGGAAAACGCGGCGGCACATCCCGCACTTGCCAGCCCGGCTTGCCTGGTTCGCCCACGAAGTATTCCACCGTTGCAATCTTTTGCCGCTCTTCGGGTTCTGCCAGGTCCAGCGGCGACGGCAGCTGCCGCGCCCACACCAGCAGCGGCGCGGCCACGCCCTGCTGCACGCCGGCAGGCAGGAACACCGTCAGCACCGCTTGGGTATCGGGCAGGCACACCGGCGCCGCATCGCCCACGGCCGGCTGGCAATGCCCGTTGACCAGGCCCACCGCCTGGATCTTGCGCTGCGCATCGAACAGCACGGCGGCGCGCTGCGCACCGCGCTGGTCCGGATTGATGGAAGCGAGCACCATGCGCCCGTCCGGCAACATGGTGCGCGTGATATCGAACTGCGAGCGCAGGCTGTCGAACACCTGGCGCGCGATCAGCGTGCCGCCCGCCGTGTAATTGCCGCGCGCATAGCCCACCATCCTGATCATCTCGGCGCGCAACACCGGATGCTCGCTCAGGCGCCCCGGCGGCGACTCCAGCGTCTTGGTCGCGGCCACGAAAGCGGCATCATCCAACGGCGCATCTTGCGCCACCGCCAACATGGGTGCGGACAGGGCCGCGCACAGCGACAGCATGAGGACAGTGGTTTTTGCGTGAAAGTTCAATGATGCTCCTGTTCGTGAGGCCATGCCGGACCCTATGCCGGCATGCGCGGGGGAGCATCTTATCATTTCAGGAACAATTTTCTTTTGCCAAGCTTGGCTATTGAATCACCGGGAAGCTATGCCGGCCCGGACCGTCACGGCTTCATGGCGGCGGCGAAACGTCCAGGTATTCATCCATGGTGATCTCGCCATTTGCCCAGCGCAGGCCGCGCTGTGCAGCTTCTTCGCTGATCTTGCCACCTGACAGCTCAACATTGGCCCTCGCGAAATCCAACGCCTCATGGCGCTTGCGTTGCTCTTCGCTCATGCCTGCCCGTTCGAGGTTGCGCTGCTGCTTCTTTTCCTCGTAAGCGGGGAGGCTGGCATCATATTGTTCACGCATGCGCTGGAAGGCGGCGGCGTCGCTTTGCTTGGCCAGGTGCAGGTCTTCGCGCTCCTGCGCGGTGGTGACGTACTCGCGAGCATGATCGAAGAGGTCGGCCAGGGAGGCCGAGCCTTCGACATAACGCTGCAGCAGTGTTTCCTTTTCGGGGTCGATAACACCGCCTTCTTGGGCAAGGTGGGCTCGCATTTGAGAGGCATGAAGAGCGCGTTCTTCTTTGGTATTGGTCATTATTTCTCTTCAAATGTAAGCGTCGACGTTTCGATCATTGGCTACATATTTCATCATTGCAATCAGTGCGCGAGATGCTGTGGAACGCCACTTTTTCTGTAAACGTCACCAACCTCAACATCGCTGCTGGTCCAGTTTGAAGCTGATCATCAGCAAGCATATGCAGCAGTTTTATAATTCCGCGCTGGTATTGCCGCGCATCTGACTCTCTAATTTACCCTGATCAATCTGTGGAATTGACGTCGCTCATTGAGATCAAACTTCGGCGGCTTGTTGAGTGCTTTGCATCCACATATCTTGTTGCGCAGGAGTTGAGATGCCGGCATCTGCGCCGCATAACAATGCGTACACAATGTCACCAATTTTTTTTGCGAGAAGAGGTGGAACAGCATTTCCTACCTGGTGGAACTGTTCGGTTCTATTCCCTTGGAAAAAATAGTTGTCCGGGAAGGTTTGCAGTCTTGCTGCTTCCCGGACGGTCAGACTTCTGCACTGCTTTGGATCGTAATGGATGAAATAGTGACCATCCTTGGATATGTGACTGGTAATCGTCGTCGCTGGCCGCCCGCGCAACTGGACACGGAAGCGATCAGAGAACTTGCCCGTTTCCCAATTATCATGATTGGGTCTCAATCCCTGCAGTGAGAATTCGCCATGTCCTTTCGGCGACCAGCCAAACGCCTCGGCGAACGCCGCCGCGTACGCATAGCGCCGCAGATCTGTGCGCATATGTCCTCGTGCGTCATGGTTCAGCCAGACCGTAAGCTTTGGATCGTGATACCAGCCATCGAGTAATCTTGGGCTCTCCACATCCTGCGTCAGGATACCAAGCTGCTTGTTGCCTGTGCCGAGGCCTCGTTTGATCGAAAAAGATGCCTCCTTGAGCACTTCCTGCAATCCAGCATCGCCATGGCCGTCCCTCACCTCACGTGCCATCTCGCTGAAATGGTTTGCAACCACGTCGCCCCAGCCTTCATCCGAATCAGGCTCTTTGCTGAGCCGGCTGCGCAGTTTGGGAAGAGAACCAATAACCTGCTCGACTGTAACCTGCCGCAATTTTTCGATCTGCCCGGGAGTACCCAAACCGATGCCTTCGCGCACGCCGATGAGAATCACACGATGCCGTGCCTGTGGTATTCCATGCTGTTCTGCCTTGATGACGAAATCGTGCACATCGATGTTGCGTGGGGAGTCCTTCGCGGAATAGTTGGTTGCGCACGTAAGCGAATGGATGCGATACCCAGTTCCGGAAGCCGGCATTTTCATTGCCTTGTCAGGATCCGAAAGATCTTCAAGGATTGTCTCGAAGATCTTTTTCCCACCAACAGTTGCTGTGAGGATACCCTTTACGTTTTCCATTACGAACACTGCGGGACGGTATTTCTGAATAATTCGCAGGTATTCCTTATAGAGGAAATGACGATGATCCTCTTCAGGACGGTATTCTACGTTGCTTCGGTTGCGAGCCCGTCCCACGACTGAGTACGCCTGACATGGGGGGCCGCCGATCAGCACCCATGGCGTATCCGAACCAAGTTTGTGAGCGGAAATTCTCCGATCAAGCTCATCGTTATCACGAGGCTTCCCCAGTTCCAGTTGTAGCGCTTCTTCACCTGCCTCCACCCATGCATCATGGTTGGTTTCGTCGTACGGGCATTCTGACTCGCCGTTGCAAAAACGATAATAGGAATCAGTGGAATCTCCACCTCGACGTTTGAGTAGACGGTAGAAAGCCCTCAGACGAAGTGTACTGTGCGCAGAGGAACTCATTTCTGCCGATACAATTATTCTGAAAGGGTCACTTTCTAACGACGAAAATCCTTCACCAAGGCCTCCCGGGCCAGCAAAGAGGTCAACGATAGGAATATTTCCCGTAAAACTTGATTTCTGTTTGATGAGCAACTTTGCCTTAGATAAAAACTCGTGTAGGTCCGTAGGATACCAGGAAAAATGGACATAGTCGATTCAGCCACCCGGTCGAGAATGATGTCAGGGATTCAGTCGAAAAATACAAAACCCGAGATGCTCGTACGCAGATACCTTCATGCGCAGGGCTTTCGTTATCGGCTGCACACGCGTGAGCTACCCGGGTCGCCCGATCTTGTATTGCCAAAATACCGCGTAGTGATTTTCGTACACGGCTGTTTCTGGCATCGACACGCGAGCTGTCGTTTTGCGACTCAGCCTGCCTCCAATATCGAGCGATGGGAAACGAAGTTCCAGAGCAACGTGGAACGGGATACCAAGAATGTAGCTGCGTTGCAGGCAACAGGATGGCGCGTGTTAGTGGTTTGGGAGTGTGAACTCAAGGGGGAACCCTTGGACAGACTTCAGCGGCTCGCTCGCGAGATCACGCAATAAACCATCGATCAGCTCTAATTCATCAAATTGCTTTCAGACTGGTCTGTTTGATGGAACATTTAAGTAATGGCATTCGATGTGAGCGTGCCGGAAACAGCCACCATGGACAAAAATAGCGATCTTCCTGCCAATAGAATAATGTCAGGAGCGGCCCGATAGATCACGGCGGTGAAATCGGAAAGGTAAGCCCGCCGCAAATAGTAAGCGTCTTACCAAAACTTCCGGTTTGGAGTTGTTTCTTTTAATGCCAGACATCATCCAGCTTCAAACATGTGGTTTAACGATGTCTGTTACTAAGCTCCTTATTCCCGCCGAATTGATTTCTACACTACCTTGAGTTCTGGTATGTCAGCAGCTGGTGCCGAATAACTGGCACTCATGACCTCGTCTTTGCACTCGGGCTTCTTGGCCCATTCCGATACCATACGCCCACCGGCAGAATTATGTAGCACTTCATTCACCTCCTTGGCCCACACAGCTAGTTGAGCGAGAAACTCAGGCGATACGGCTTGCTTGGTCCAGATACGTTCCAAGTCGATGCGGCTTCCAAGTTTCTCGGACATGAGCGCTACGGTGTAAGCCGTGACATTGGCTTGGAACGCCGGGAACATAGGCCGCAGGTGCTTTTGGGCATCGCGGTAGATCTTTGCCTTGGCGATCATCGCTTTGAAGTCCTGAACATTTGGCAGTGGCATTTCTTGGCCTTCAGCAGGCGTTAGACTCGCCATAAAGCGATCGAAATTCTTTTGTGATCCCAGGCTTACGATATCTGGCTGACGGTCCCACGCGGTCAAATATTTCGCCAAATCGGTTTTCGTAATACGACGAGCAGTAGGGATTGCATCTTTAAGTGCTTTGAGTTTTGCTGGAGTGGCGCCCTCGCGGGTGAGCAGGGTGTTGTAGCTACCCGACGCTCGCTCATAGAACCACTGGCCAACGCCATCTGGGCAATAGATTGAACGAGACAGTTTTTCAATCTCGACATGGAACGGCTTGTTCGCGGATAAGTCCGATTGTTTCACCGCATTTTGGCTGTTGGCAAATCGAGAGATGTCCGAGACGAGAGCCTCCTCCTTCGAGGCATCCGTCGTCTTCATGACAATAATCTTGGCTGGAACCCGCACATGGCTCAAGTCCGTCGAAGGATATTTCTTTTTGGTGAAGTAGAGGGAGGCCGTAGTCTGGCCGCCGTTGACGATTTGCAGGCCTTTGAGCCATGCGATGCCGGAGGAACCGTCATTCGCTTTGCCAAGTATCATCTCGTCGGCTACAACAACAATACCGTTGTTATAGGCCATAAATCGCTCAGGTGCTGATCGCAGTGTGCTTTGTATCCCCGCGTTCACCCCTTTGCCTTTTACACTCAGGAAGGAACGCACGTTTGCTTCGAGCAGCCGTGCACCAAACCGTTCATAGAGAAGACGCAAGGCTTCACCAGGCACGGCAGTGAGAGCATAATCGTAGTCATCATTTTCACCGGGCACAAACACACAGGGTAGAGGTGCACCCGATACCTCGTTAAAGTCTACGACCAGTTCATCCCGTGGCTTCCCTTCGGACCAGTGGCGATGCAGTCTTTCGATGTCCATGACTTCGAGGCGAACGGACTTGCCGCCGACTTCTCGAGTCTTGAAGCTCTTGGATTTCGCTACCTTGTCTGTGATCACATAGACTCGGATCTGCTCCAAGTCGTTATAGATCGCTTGTAGAGTCTCTGCGAGAGAACGAACGTCGGTCGATGGATCTAGCTTAGGGGCCATCTTTCCTTCGGCACAAAGCGTCAGAAAGCGTAGGCATTGTTCGACTGCGGTTTTGGTTTCGGAGTCCGGGATCGGTGTGGGATCATCAACGCCGGCATAGAGGCTGACGAATAAATCTAATTGATCCAAGTCCTCCGAAATCGCGTAGCCGCTAAGACGCAAATTTGCTGAGCCAAACTTACCTTCAAAGTGGCATTCAACCGGTTCGAATGTCATGCCGATTTCCGCCATGTGATCCATCACAATACCTGAAAAAACCAGCTCCTCATAAAGTGCACCTTCTCGCATTTGCGAGCGGACACTAGCCTGCGTTTCACGCAGAAAATCAGTTAAATTCATATTTTCATTGCCCCTAATTTTTTCAGTACTTCATCGATCTCAACGACCATACCGGCGGCCTTGTCCAGATCGATCTCATAGCTCGCCTTCGTAATTCCCAAGGGAACACTTCCGAGAGTGAGGCGTGGGAAATTTTTGTCTACCTCGGTGATGCGAGTACCAGCTTCTGTGAAACGCCTGACATAGCGGTCAGCATGTTGCTCGATAAACCCTGCGGCGAGCAGTCGTTCCGCGAGAAGGCGTTCAGCTTCTGTATCCCCTTTGACGATGCACTGCATCTCATCGACTATCTCTGGTAAAGTCTTTCCCGTGGTGGTTTGTTTGAGACGAACACTAACCACAAACAACGGTTGCCGAACGGAGTCTTCAAGCTGTTCTAAAGAGCCTATCTTCGCCAAGAATCCAATGGCCGACAGCGTAGACTTCACTTCCAATGCTCCTGTTCCCAGCTCAAAATCTTGGAGTGCGTCCAGTGGACCAAGCCACGATTCGACGGCAAGTGATGCTGGCACGCCCGCGTCGATGATTAACCGAAGCACGGAGAGCTCACCTACCAATCCAATTTCTGCTTCAGCACTGAGGGCCTGAAACCCTTTCCTCATAAACTCTTGCCAAGCTCCAACGCGGCTCAGAAACCCACGCAATAGTTTTTGCTCATTCGCTCCAGCAGCCACGGCGTCATCGAGTGCTCCAACTACATCGGACGCCATACTGGCAAAGAGATCTTCACTACCGGTGGACTTTCTTGTCAACGCAAGCCATAGCTTAGTATCGTCTTGTGGATTCACGCGTTCAATCGCGAAGCCTTGGCCTTCCGGCAGCTTGTCGGATGCGGACAGGCGTATGGACGGAAACCCGACCAACACAGCTTCTGCGTTATCTGGCGAGCGACGGCCCGCCTGGAGCTCAAGCGGCAGTGTCGAAGCAATAGGAATGGCTTGCCAGCCTGCCTTCTCACCGAGACCAGATAGTGATGACCACGCCATCAAAAACTCGTCACTCTGCCGGGCCATATTCCTGCATCCAATATAAAAGATTGACTTCGTAAGATACGGTAATCGTGTTGTCACTCGATGGGAAGGCAATGGAAAATGCCACGATAGGTTTTTCCCAATCCTGAATGACAAGACTTTTACTCTTGTTCTCGTCAATGAGATAAGGTGCCAATGGATATAGCAAAAGCAGACCTCTATCAGCGTCCCCTCCGATTAGTTTGCGTGCTTCCCGGATGCCTTTTCCGCTTGGCTCAGTTGGAGGCTCAGTCCGTGGCGGAGAACGCGCTGGATCTGGCTTCCAGGCCGCCAAGGTCAGATCCAGTGCTTTAAGCCAGTGGTTGTCTTCAAGGTCCATCCCTTCGTCCTTCGGATCAGTCAGAACTTTGATGGAAAACTTGTTTTCAGACGCATCGAATTTACGCATCGGGAAGGTTTTAACTTCAATCCCCCCAAATTTATGAGGAGTTCCCTCGATGCTGCCGCTCCCAATCAGGCCAACGTTCCATTTTTTTAGCTGACCGATCTGGAGCATCTTGCTAATGAAGTCCGCAAGTACACTAGCCTTGGCACTCGTCGCATTTGGATGTGTCGTGTAATCTTCAAGGAACTTAAGGATCTTGCTCGCATCGACATCCTTCCAGAGGCCACCGTTCGACCAACTATGTGCCTCTCCATTGCGTTCGTATTTAAAGTTGAAGTTTGCGTAGGAGCCCAAGCTGCTCATAAGCAATTCGGCGGCCGACAGATTCGCTTCTTGAATCTTTTTGTCTCGATGGAAAAGAATCGTCTGAGGCCGGGTGCCACTGTAGCTCAGAGATAGCGTCTGAGAATTCCGCATCTTCATCGGCGATGTCACCGTCAAGACTTCATGCGACTTGACCCTCAAACCATACTGTTCCGGCGTCAGGCCGGTCTGTGCCATGAAATCAAATTCTTCACGTAACTCTTCGGAAGCATCAGCGATGTGTTCAAACCACTTAATGAGATCGGGTGATGTGTAGAGGCGACACAAATCCAGATAGCCAGGACGGTATCCAAACCAGCGGCCCATCTGCATGAGCGTGTCATACATTTTTGTGGTTCGCACAAAGTAACTAACGCATAAGCCTTCGAGAGTCAGGCCTCGTGCAAGCTTGTCACCACCCACAGCGATGACTTTCAACGCCGCTCCTGGGGTAGCATAGTCAAGAGCGTCCTTGGCAGTGCCGTTGATAGAGCGAACCTGAATATCGGCCAAAACGTTGGAGAGTGCTGCTACCACCTCATCCCACAGTGGTAAAACAGGCGGCTGCTCCTCTTTGGTCGATAGAGCTGTAACTTCATCGCGGGTTGGAATGAAGTCGTTTTCCCAAAGATCATACAGTTGAACTAGCAGGGCATCGCTGTCCGTGCCTCTAAAAATCCGCTGTCTCATGCGACGAATAACTTCTTCAACCTGAGCTTTCACATGGTTCTGCACATCGACATATCGAGTGACGTGAACCAGCATGGAGCTATGTTGTTTTCCCTGTCCGCGAAGTTCACGCACAGCACAGGCTAGAACAAACGCATGGATCGCTTCATATAATGATGGCGGGACAGTCTCCTGTCCTTCGTAAAGCGGCTCATGAGTCTTCTTATGCTTAGGCGGCATCCATCCTGACTTCGTCTCCTCGTCGTAGGTATCCTCGATATCTCGCGACAGCGGCAGCACGCCTTGACGACCATCCTTGGTGACTTTCCCAAACATGCGAGCGGGACCAACATAGTTTGAAGGGGCCGACAGGTTGATGATGAATGCCTTCGGGAAAAGGTCCGGCCCCTCTTTAGTCGTTGTACCTTTCTGATGGATAAAGATGTTGGCGAACGGCGTAGCGGTGTAACCCACGTAGGCTTTGCGAGTGAAAGCGTGTAACACCTGACGAATAAGGCTGTTGATTGCTTTCGGACGATGCTCTTCATCAGGCTCGTCATTTTCGTCGAATGCCTGTTCTCCGGTATCTACGGATGCGTTGTCAGCTTCGTCATCGATAACGAGTAGTGGAAGCTTGGTCACAAGCTTTCGACCATCTTCCGAATCGGTAGCATCGGCCACACGAGTTTGAATCCAGTTAAGCAGTGCTGTCAGCACCGTCTTCTGTTTTTTGACCACGAACAGCCAAGGACGCTCTTCTGGAGAGATGCCGTGGAAGTGCTTAGCAATCGCTTTGCTAAAGTCACCGTTATCCGCACGTGTAGTTGCGGAATTTGTTTTCAGATCCTCACCAAATTCAGCAACTCCAATAGGCAATCCTGGATCTCGATCCAAGGTGGTCTCATAGCCTAAGAAGCTTTCTTCCAGCCGAACCTGAGTTTGTGAGCGAAGATTGTTGTGAAGCCCTGCAAGCACAATGATAATTTTGTAGCCTGCATCTGCTGCTTTACAGATCAAACCGGAATAGTTGCTGGTTTTGCCAGACTGAACATGCCCAACAACCAGGCCACGACGATCCCACGGATCAGTCCTTTGCGGATCTTCAAGCAATTCAAGAATGCTGTCTGTAGCTTCATCCAGACCATCCACAACGGTGTCGGACAACTTTGATTCTTGGAAGTCGCGATAACGACGCCAGTATTGCCAGTCGTTCTTGCGTGCGGCGTTCAACCAATCTTTATGATTGGTGTTGTCCTTCATGGTGGTGGACTTGCCCATCCAGTGACTAAAACGCTGGATCAGCGTCGAGATGATTTCCTGCTGGTCGATGACAATCGGCTCATCGTCTGTGAACATGTCCACGGCCTTCTGCACTTTGGCCGCGATGTATGCCGGTGTAATTTTGGATTTATCTTTCTCGGCTCGAATCAGTCGCTGTGCAGTAGCGATGACGTTTTCGACTAACTCGTTCTGTGCTGCGATCTCTTCAGCTACAGTCATGTTTTAGCTCCCAGTTTTGCAACAAGTGTTGGATATTTTTGGAATGGTTCAGTGCGTAGCATGGACTTGCGTGCCTCCCCCACACTGAGACCTTTGCGTTCAATGAGGTCGTCAAAAAGAACAGCCGCAACTTCGACGATGGCTGCGTTTGGCTCTCCATCAAAGTTGGTTCGAGGAGTCTCTTTATTCTCTGCGGTATCCAGCCAGATACGTTGCACCGGCACTGTTTCTTCAATGACCCGCAGCATGGACTGAATGAGTGGTTGGAGCTCTCCTGCATTCGCTAGAACTGCCGCAATGGATGGGTGATTTTGATCGATTCGATAGCGGATGCCTGCTTTGAGGCGGTCCACACGCCAAGCTTGTTCGACGGGCACGTTGCCCTGTGCCGGAGCGGGTGTCCCTCGATATGCAAATACCCGCCGTGCTCGTTCGCGAGTATTTTCTGCGAGCGACATCAACCAGGGACGCAGTGATACGGGAGGGCGTGCAGTGGATTTTCGAACGTCAATTTTCCAATCGGCGTCTGCGGTGTTGGGGATGTCGAGTCGAATTCGGGCAAGGCGATGAGCTTCCTCGCGGTTCCAGGCACGAGCGTTACCCAGTCCTAGCCATCCCCCCGCAACGAGAAGACGCTCATTTCGATACACGTAAAAGCCTTGCTGTGCAGTCCAGCCTTCAGGACCTGCATTCTCATCAAATTCAGCAGACGTTAGCTTGTCACGGTGCGGTAGCACATGGCATTGAATTGCGACATTCCCGTAACTGGTCGAGTGGTTCGTCACTGGCGAGGTCCATGGCTTGGCCGCATGCCCCGACATAAATGGGTCCCAAGGAGCGACAGCTCTGCCGTTGAGTTGTATTTTGAGCTTGGCACGCGGACCTTGAAGCAGGCGATGAAAAATCATTGCCAAATGCGATTCAACTGTATCGATCAGGTCATTAAAGTTATCGGCTGTATAGCTATCCGTAACGATTCGATCCATTAGTTCCCAGAGTACCAGAGTGCCAGATTTCTCGGCAGCGAGTGCGTTGAGATAGACGGCCGAACCAGAAGCCGGGCCCTCAAATAAAAGCCATCCACGCTCCGGGTTTGCCGCCAACTCGTCCAAGTCCCAACGCAAGCAGCTTTCGGTTTCGTTTTTTACGGTTTTTACAGTTAGGCGACGGCATTGCGAAAACGACGCTGTTTTTAGCCCCATCCCAAAGCGGCCAAGATCATGCGAAGCACGAACATCAAGTGGATTTTTGTCACCCAGTCGCATCGCACTTTCCAGCTCGGCATCGGCCATGCCTCGGCCGTTATCCAAAATGGAAATCCGACTCGCAGTGCCATCCCAAATGAAATCAACGCGGACTTCCTTTGCTCCGGCGGAGATGCTGTTGTCGATGATGTCAGCCAGTGCCGCAGACGTTGAATAGCCTAAACCCCTGAGAGCCTCAAGCATCGCCATTGCGTGAGGTGGTGCATTACGTGTTTTCAAAGTCATTTCCAGTAGCCTTTTCCTGGCGAAAATTCAAAACCGACGGCCAATAGCTTGCGAACGAGTTTGCGATGCTGTCCGTCGCTGGTGTGCGCCACGTATGCCCAAATTTTTCCTGACGTCCCTTGGCGATCATCTAACACACGAACACCTGCTTCCTCCATTTGAGACAACAGCCGATCTAAAGACTTTGATGTCGCTGTCAATTGGATGAACGCACTAGATTCATGAGCTTCATTGGGTGAAGACGTTTCCACACAGGTGATTGGGCTTTCATTGATTTCGCTGGAAGGATCTATCTTGGACGTTTGGTCGGCGTCCGTGATGATCTCCTCCACGATGGCACCGTCTGCCTCATCAGCTTCATCTGCTGATACGTCGACACTTGGCGCTTTTTTTCCTCTTACAGGCAGACTTCCAGAGAACGCTAATAACAGGCGATCTGAATGAATAGGATTGCGTAGCTTTTGAAGAGATTTGGCTTCGATCTGACGGATGCGTTCCCTTGTAACACCGTAAGCCACACCAACCTCTTCGAGAGTGAACGAGTTATTCACTCCGATACCAAAGCGGAGGCGAGTCACCTTTTCTTCTTTCCGTTTGAGCGTCAAAATTACAGAGTCCACTATCCGGCAGAACTGTGATTCTGCACAGGACTCGAACGGATCTGGCGACACCAGGCTGTCATAAGCACTCGCATCTATCAGCTCGTCATCAAATTCATCATCAATGGATGTCGGCTCTTGCGGAATGCGCTCAAGCGCTCCGAGAATCCGTAAGCTGATACCCAGACGCTCTGCGATTTCTGCTGGTTCCGGCGGGCGCCTAGTTTCCGATTCAAAGGCTCGCGTTTCTTTTGAGAGTTTTTGAAGCTTTTCGTGAACATGAACAGGTATTCGTATTGTACGGACAGTGTCTGCAACAGCACGGCCTACCTGCTGGCGTATCCACCAGGTTGCATAAGTCGAGAACTTGTAACCGCGTCGCCAATCAAAACGTTCGACCGCTTTCATCAGACCGATATTTGCTTCTTGGGCCAAGTCGTCAAGAGGCTCGCCGCTATACAAATATTTTTTGGCGATATGGAACGCCAGTTTCAAGTTAGCGGTAGCCATCTGCTCACGAGCTTGCAGGTAGCCGGTCATTGCGGCTACAAATGAGTTAGCCGATTCATGAGTGTCCGTAGCTGTAGCCTTGGCTAGTCCGAACAGGAATGACGTATTAAGTCTCAGCGAATCAAGGTGCTCTCTGATTTCGTCAGTGCTACTGGGTGATTGCGGATTTGTCACCGACTTGCTTAATCGAAGCAGGGCATCGAAGAAAAGACTGGCTGCGTTGTCCGAGGTAACAGCAGACTCTTCGGCTTCCTCATCGCTCTCATCACTACTGCTCTCCGCTGAGGCGACAATGATAGGTTCGTCGCCTGTATCGTCTAATTCAGGTTGTGCCTCAAGCGGTCCCATCGACATAGAGAACAGCGTTCGCTTTTTGGCCTGAACCAATCGACCGGCAGCCAATACTTCCTCGATTCCATAGGGCCAGAGAGCCAAGGCATCCAAGGCCCGCTTGTGTTGTTGTTCCATTCGCTGAGCGAGCGCAACCTCTTCGGTGCCAGAGATCAACTTGATCTTTTGGAAGTCCCTGAGATAGATGCGTAAAGGTTCGGCTCGCCGGGATGCTGCACTGTCGATAAAGTGCATGGCGTTGTCGATGCGTTCTTCTTCGTCCTCACTCTCTTGAGGTGAGACGAAAATAGTGAAATCTTCGTCGGGTGCCGCATACTCAAATCGCTCATCGACCTCTGCCCCCAAATCGTTCACAACCAAAGTCAGCAAAGCCTCAAATTCTGGGTTGGCACTGCCGTCCGCATTCCTCGACAAGGATTCGATGTCCATGCTCGGCACGCTGCCTTCTCGATACGCTCTCAAAAGCAGTAGTCGTAGATATTCCCTGGCTTCAACGTCGTCTTTGCGTATGAACGGAACGGATTGGTCAGGCAGGAATGCATCGACATCATCCCAGTCTGCCGAGGAGTCGATCGGTTCGTGTGCCGAGATGGCGGCTTGAGCTGCACTGGCTTCGGCCACCAATAATGGGTCCAGCTCAGGCGGACGATGCTCCTCTTCGGGCTCCCAGTCGAACAGACAAAATCCTTCCTCATCATTTTCTAAAATGAGGTGAGGCATAGGTGCAGCAATGGTCGTTTGCGGGCTTTCTTCGGCCGAGGCCACATCTAAAGCTTGCTCCGCGACGCTTGCGTCGTCAGTGAGGAGAACGAGGGCGTCATCTATCGCCGGTGCCTGTGCCGGTATCGTAAACAGGTCAGGAGCCACAGTGGGGGACTCCAGTACCTCGACTGCTTGTTGAGCACCCGCCGCAATCGCGATCGCATGAGCGGTTCGACCTGTCGGGTCAAGCAAAGCACTGTCAGCTCCGGCGTTCAGTAATAATCGGCACATCGCAGCTTTATTCTTTGCTGCCGCCAGCATGAGTAAAGTTAACCCGTTTGAGTCGCTGGCATTGATATCATCGCCGCGATCGATATGGAGCTGGATGGAACTTTCCACGCCAGCCATGACGGCCATCTTAAAAAATTGATTGAGAGGAGGCATGCTATCTGCGCCCATATCGTGGTGAGCGTGACTTGCCAGCGTCCTGATTCCCTGCATTCATGTAGGCTAAAATATATTATAAATAATAATCATATTTTATCAATTCTACAGTAATTGCCTTCAGTAAAGCATGAAATAGTGAAGGGTGATGATTTAATCTTGGAGATATACGGCGTATCTTTGGCCAGCCTTGGAATTTATTTGAGGGTTATCTTGAATTTTTGGATTTGGATAAAAAAAGGCAGCCATTTTGCATGGCCGCCGATACTTTAAATAATGGGATTTAGTTCATGTACTTTCGGATTCTAAAGTGCAAGATGTTTATACGTCAATATTTCCTGCCCTCAACGCATTATTCTCAATAAACGCCCTGCGCGGCTCCACATCATCGCCCATCAGCGTGGTAAAGATCTGGTCCGCGGCAATCGCGTCCTCGATCTGCACTTTCAGCAAGCGGCGCACGGTTGGGTCCATGGTGGTTTCCCACAGCTGGTCCGGGTTCATCTCGCCCAGTCCTTTGTAGCGCTGCTTGGAGACTGTGCGTTCGGCTTCGTCGCGCAGCCATTGCATGGCCTGGTGGAAGTCGGTGACGGCAATTTCCTTCATGCGCTCGCCTTCGCCACGGCGGACAAACGCGCCTTCGCCCATCAGGCCTTCGAAGGTGGCGGCGCCGGTGCTCAGCACGGCGTAGTCGGGGCCTTGCACGAAGTCGGCGTCGATGGAGCTCACTTTCACGTTACCGTGGTGCATGCGTTCGATGCGCAGCATGTGTTTTTCGGACAAATCGTCCGAGCGCACCACCACTTTGACAGCCGTGTCGTTGATGGCCGCTTGCAGGGCCAGGGCCGAGGTGTCGGCCAGCTCCAGGGTCGACAGGTCGAGCTGCACGCCGGTCATGATGGCGGTCAGGGCGGCGCGGTCGATCACGCGGGTCAGACGGGTCATGATGGTGTTCGACAGGTTGAACTTGCGCACCAGTTCGGCCAGGGTGTCGCCCGAGATGCCGTCGGCGCCTTCGCGCGGCACCAGCACGGCCGTGTTCAGGGCCACCGTCATCATATAGGTGGCTTCTTCGGCGTCATCTTTCAGGTAGCGCTCGTCGCGGCCGGCTTTCACCTTGTACAGCGGCGGTTGCGCGATGTAGATGTGGCCGCGTTCGACCAGTTGCGGCATCTGGCGGTAGAACAGGGTCAGCAGCAGGGTGCGGATGTGGGCGCCGTCGACGTCCGCATCGGTCATGATGATGATGCGGTGGTAGCGCAGCTTGTCGGCGTTGAATTCGTCCGGGCCGATCGAGGTGCCCAGGGTGGCGATCAGGGTGGTGATCTGCTCCGAGGACAGCATTTTTTCGAAGCGTGCTTTTTCCACGTTCAGCACCTTGCCGCGCAGCGGCAAAATGGCCTGGAACTTGCGGTCGCGGCCTTGCTTGGCCGAGCCACCTGCCGAGTCACCCTCGACGATGTACAGTTCGCACAGGGCGGGGTCTTTTTCCTGGCAGTCGGCCAGCTTGGCCGACAGGCCCAGGCCGTCCATGATGCCTTTGCGGCGGGTCAGGTCGCGGGCCTTGCGGGCCGCTTCGCGCGCGCGCGCCGCTTCGACGATCTTGCCGCAAATAATCTTGGCGTCGTTCGGTTTTTCCTGCAGGTAGTCGGCCAGGGTCTTGGCGACGATCTCTTCGACCGGGCCGCGCACCTCACTCGATACCAGCTTGTCTTTGGTCTGCGACGAGAATTTCGGTTCCGGCACTTTGACCGACAGCACGCAGGTCAGGCCTTCGCGCATGTCGTCGCCGTTGATTTCCACTTTCGCCTTCTTGGCGAACTCGTGTTCATCGATGTATTTGTTGATCACGCGCGTCATCGCCGCGCGCAGGCCCGTCAGGTGGGTGCCGCCGTCGCGTTGCGGGATGTTGTTGGTAAAGCACAGCACCTGCTCGTTGTAGGCGTCGTTCCACTGCATCGACACGTCGACCGAGATATTCGTGTTCTGGTCCGACATGCGCTCGCCGGTGGCCTGGAAAATGGTCGGGTGCAACACCGACTTGGCCTTGTTGATGTATTCGACGAAGCCGCGCGTGCCGCCTTCAAAGGCGAACACTTCTTCCTTGCCGGTGCGCTGGTCGGACAATTTGATGTTCACGCCATTGTTCAGGAACGACAGTTCGCGGATGCGCTTGGCCAGGATTTCGTAGTGGAATTCCACGTGCGTGAAAATCTCTTCGTCGGCCCAGAAGTGCACGTCGGTGCCGCGCTTGTCGGTGTCGCCGATCACGGCGATAGGCGAGGTGGCCACGCCATCGACCATTTCGATGATGCGGTTTTGCGGCACGCCGCGCACGAATTCCATGTAATGGACTTTGCCGTTGCGGCGGATGGTCAGTTTCAGCAGTTTCGACAGGCCGTTGACGCACGATACGCCCACGCCGTGCAGGCCGCCCGAGACTTTGTACGAGTTCTGGTCGAACTTGCCGCCGGCATGCAGTTCGGTCATGACGATTTCGGCGGCCGAGCGTTTCGGGTCGTGCTTGTCGTCCATTTTCAGGCCGGTCGGCACGCCGCGGCCGTTGTCGGTGATCGAAATCGAGTTGTCGCTGTGGATGGTGACGTGGATCTCGGTGCAATGGCCGGCCAGCGATTCATCGATGGAGTTGTCCAGCACTTCGAACACCAGGTGGTGCAAGCCGGTGCCGTCCGAGGTGTCGCCAATATACATGCCCGGGCGTTTGCGTACGGCTTCCAGGCCTTCCAGGATCTGGATGGAGGAGGCGCCGTATTCTTCCGTTTTGGCCTGGATCGGGGTGTCTTGTGGATTCTCGGACATGGACTGCTTTCTCAAATAGCGATTACTGATTGATTCGGGGCTGCTGGCGGATGAACGCAGGTCGGGTAGGTCGGGTTAGCCGGAACGGCGTAACCCGACATGGCCGCCGGGTGCGTCGGATTACGCTGCGCTAATCCGACCTACGTCACTGCTGTTGTCTCTAGATCCGCATCGGCATGACAACGTACTTGAAGTCGGCGTTGTCCGGGATGGAGATCAGCGCGGACGAGTTCGAGTCGCCCAGCGCGATGTTGACGTGTTCGCACTTCAGGTTGTTCAGCACGTCGAGCAGGTAGGTGACGTTGAAGCCGATGTCGACCGAGTCGCCGCCGTAGTCGATTTCCAGCTCTTCGACCGCTTCTTCCTGGTCGGCGTTGGTCGAGCTGATCTTCATGCTGCCCGGGGTGATGATGCAGCGCACGCCCTTGAACTTGTCGCTGGTCATGATGGCGGCGCGTTGCAGCGAGCGCAGCAGCTCATCGCGGCCGATCGTGAAGTCGTTTTTGTAGCCCTTCGGAATCACGCGCGTATAGTCGGGGAACTTGCCTTCCACCAGCTTCGAGATCAGCTCGATGTCGGCAAAGGTCAGTTTCACCTGGTTGGCGGCGATGTCCAGTTGCACCGGCTCGTCGTTTTCTTCCAGCAGGCGCTGCAGTTCAATAATCGTCTTGCGCGGAATAATCACTTCCTGGCGCGCGAAGGTCTGCTCGGTGGCGACCTGGCAGAAGGCCAGGCGGTGGCCGTCGGTGGCCACGGCGATGACGTTATTGCCATCCAACACCAGCAGCAGGCCGTTCAGGTAGTAGCGGATGTCTTGCTGCGCCATCGAGAAATGCACCATGTTGAACAGGTGTTTCAGGGTTTTCTGGGGCAGGGTGACGGACGCGTTGTAGCTTTCGGCCTGTTGCACGGTCGGAAATTCTTCGGCGGCCAGGGTCTGCAGGGCGAAGCGCGACTTGCCGGTTTGTACCGTCAGGCGCTTGTTGAGCAGGGTCATGGTGACGTCGCCCGATTCGGGCAGCGCGCGCAGGATGTCCAGCAGCTTGCGCGCGGCCACGGTGGTGCCGGTCACGTCTGCGCCGGAACCGATCTGGGCGTGCGTGGTGATCTGCACTTCGGTGTCGGTCGACAGGAAAGAGACATTTTCACCGTCTTTGCGGATGAGGATATTGGCCAGAATCGGCATAGTGTGCCGACGCTCGACAATACCGCTCACGATCTGCAGTGGCCGGAGAAGCGTATCTCGGGTGGTTTTGACCAATTGCATAGTTATCCTCAGGTTGGGTATGAAGTTGAAGAAGGTAATAATTCACAATCATTGCAAGGGGGCACCGGCAAGGCCCGCTGATCGCTGCCGCGGGCGCCCTATCAGATCATAAGGCCAAAGCACGTTTTGAGCCAGCTTTGCCAAGATGCCGTGTTTAGCCCTTCAATGTTTGCTCCAGTACATGCAACTCATGGTTGCATTCCGGGTTTTTGGTGCGGTCCAGGGCGATCTTGCGCACGGCGTGCAGCACGGTCGTGTGGTCGCGCCCGCCGAACAGTTCGCCGATTTCCGGCAAGCTCTTCTGCGTCAATTCCTTGGCCAGGTACATGGCGATCTGGCGTGGCCGCGCGATATTGGCGGGACGGCGCTTCGAGTACATGTCGGCGACCTTGATATTGAAGAAGTCGGCCACGGTCTTCTGGATGTTTTCCACGGAAATCTGGCGATTCTGTACCGACAGCAAGTCCTTCAGGGCTTCCTTGACGATATCGATCGTGATGTCCTTGCCGTGGAAACGCGAGTAGGCCAAAATTTTGCGCAGCGCGCCTTCGAGCTCGCGCACGTTCGAGCGCAGGTGCTTGGCGACAAAGAAGGCCACGTCGTCCGAAAACGTCACGCCTTCCTGCTTGGCTTTTTTCAGCAGAATTGCCACGCGCATTTCCAGCTCCGGCGGCTCGATCGCCACCGTCAGGCCGGAATCGAAGCGCGAAATCAGGCGGTCGTCCATGCCGGTGATTTCCTTCGGATAGGTATCCGAGGTGATGATGATCTGTTTCTTGGCCGCGATCAGGGCTTCGAACGCATAGAAAAATTCCTCTTGCGTCCGGCTCTTGCCGCCAAAGAACTGAATATCATCGATCAGCAGCATGTCGAGCGAGTGATAGTAGTGCTTGAAGTCGTCGAAACCCTTGCGCTGGTAAGCGGTCACTACGTCGCGCACATACTGTTCGGCGTGAATGTAGCGGATCTTCGCGCCCGGATTGTCGGCCATCACCTGGTTGCCGATCGCATGGATCAAGTGGGTTTTACCGAGGCCCACGCCGCCGTAGAAAAACAGCGGGTTGTACGACACGCCCGGGTTGTTCGCCACCTGGATCGCGGCGGCGCGCGCCAGCTGGTTGGCCTTGCCGGTCACGAAGCTGTCGAAGGTCAGGTCGGTATTGATGCGGCTCTGCTCGCGCCGCGGCGCCGCGCCGATGCTCAGTTCCGGCACGCTGGGCTGCGGTTCGGCCGGGCGGGCGCTGGGCGCGCCGCCGTTCGGATCGCTGGCCGGGGTGCTGGCGGCGGCGGCCGGCTTTTTCGGCAGGGCCAGGCGCGGGTCGAGCACGAACTGCACCTCGGTCGGCGCTTCGAAGTACTGGATTGCGAGAGCGGTGATGCGGCTGGCGAACTGGGTCTTGACCCAATCGAGCTTGAATCGATTGGGCGCAGCAATGCGCAACTTGCCCTCTTCGTAGTCGAGAGGGATAAGCGGTTTTATCCACGCACTGAATTGTTGCGGTGTCAGCTCCAGTTCCAACTGCGCGGAACAGGCCTGCCAGAAATTGTCCATGAATCGTCTATGTGAAAAGGTGTGGGAGGGCGTATCGATCAGCCCTGCGTGCACCGTGTTGCAAGGCCGGCGTCGCGCGAGGGCTCGCCACACGTAACGCGCTATTCTACTCCCGACCGCCAAAGTTATCCACAGGCACGACTGTTATTTTTGCGACCGGGGGCTGGCCGGGCATGTGCACAAGTCGGGAGTTATCCTCTGCCACGCAGCGGCAATGCGGCATTCAGGACAGATGGGGACGGCTGCGAAAATTTCCACCCGATCACGGCAATCCTTGACAGCGGGGGGGTATATGCTGAATAATTCAGGGTTCCCCGCCCGTATTCCGTGTTTATTCATTTGGAACGACAATATGGACTAAGCGTGGATTAAGCGGGCGATGAGATTGGCCAGCTTGTGCCTTGGCATAAGTGCGCGATTGTCATTGGCACCAAAAACTGACGGGACGTCAGACCCGATTTTGCATTTTTTTTGTTTTTAGCGAGACCAACATGAAACGTACTTACCAACCTTCCGTCGTTCGCCGCAAGCGTACGCACGGCTTCCGCGCTCGTATGGCTACCCGTGGTGGCCGTGATGTGCTCAACGCACGTCGCGCAAAAGGCCGCAAACGCCTGGCCGTCTAGGCTTGTCGTTGACAGCTGATCGCGTGGCTAGCTGTACTCCAGTCGGCAATCAACGCGAAGGTTCACACGACTTCGCGCGCTTTCGGCGTATCGTTAAAACGGATGAATTTTCATCCGTTTTTCGTTTGCGCCCTTCGCAAAAAACAGCGCATTTTGTGCTGTATACCCGACACAATCTCTTGCCGCACGCGCGGCTGGGCGTCGTTGTGGCCAAGCGTTTCGCGCCCCGCGCGGCGACCCGCAACACGATCAAGCGCGTTACGCGCGAGCTGTTTCGCAACAGCGCGCTGCCGCCGGTCGACTGTGTGGTGCGCCTGTCGCGCCCAGTCAACAGCAAGGACGGCCCGGCCACCACGGCCAGGCTGAAAGCCGAGCTGCGCGATGAACTCGGCCGGCTGTTTGCGGCGCAAGTGGCCGCGCAAGCGCGCTCTGTTGCTGCGTCACCACCTTGCGCGCCATGAAAACCCTGCTGCTGTTCCTGTTGCGAGCTTATCAACTGGTGATCAGCCCCATGCTGGGACAGAATTGCCGCTTCTATCCAAGTTGTTCGCATTACGCGATGGAAGCGTTGCGCGTGCACGGCGCCGCCAAAGGCAGCCTGCTGGCGGCCAGACGCGTGTGCCGCTGCCACCCCTGGAATGACGGGGGTTTTGACCCGGTGCCACCGGCCGACGGCAAACAATCTTCAACGACCGCTTGCGGTTGCAACCACTCCTGACCAATACCCTAATGGATATCAATAAACGTACCATCCTGTGGATCGTGTTCTCCGTCTCGCTGGTAATTCTCTGGAACGAATGGATGATTTCGACGGGCCGCCCGTCGATGTTTTCCGCCAATACCGCCCAGACCGCCAAGGCGCCGACCACTCCCGCACCGACCGCCCTGCCGGCCGCCGGCGCGGCATCCTTGCCTGGCGTGAATGCCGATCCTGGCGCTTTCAAGAGCGAGCGCATCACCATCACCACCGATGTCATCAAGGTCGATATCGACACATTGGGTGGCCAGGTCAAGCGTCTGGAATTGCTGAAATTTAAGGGCGCGGGCAATCCGGGCTGGTTTGGCGGTTGCTTCGGCCTGTTCCAGTGGTGCCAGCCTGATGCAGGCAAGCAAAACGAAGTGCTGTTCGACGAAGGCGCAAACCATACCTACCTGGCGCAAACCGGCCTGGTCGGCGGTCCTTTCCCGACGCACAACACCGGTTTCACGGTCCAGCCTGGCGTACGTACTTTGAACGACGGCAAGCAGATCCAGCTGGTGATGGAAGCGGTGCAAGGCGGCGTCAAGCTGACCAAGACGTTTACCTTCAAGCGCGGCGACTATGTGATCGATGTGCGCCATGACGTATCGAACGTCGGCACCGCGCCGGTTACGCCTCAGCTGTACATGCAACTGGTTCATGACGGCAACAAGCCGGTCGGCGACTCGTTCTTCAACAGCAGCTACACCGGTCCGACCCTGTACACGCCGCAAGACAAGTACCAGAAGATGACGTTCGAGAAGATCGAAAAAGCGGCTGCCGAAGATGAGCGTACCGGCAAGGATACGGCCATGAAGAGCCTGCATCCGGTGCGCGCCGATGGCGGCTGGTTTGCCATCTCGCAACACTTCTTTGTGTCGGCTTTCGTGCCGCCAGCCAATATCGCCCGCGATATCTTCACCAAGAAACTGGCCACCAACACCTACGCCATCGGCAACCTGGTGACCCTGCCGGCGCTGGCGCCAGGCGCCTCGGCCGCGATCGACGCCAAGCTGTACTCGGGTCCGCAGATCGCGCATCTGCTCGAACCGGTGTCGCCTGGCCTGGAACTGGTCAAGGACTATGGCTGGCTGACGATTATCGCCAAGCCGATCTTCTGGGTCATGGAACAGATCCATAGCGTACTGGGCAACTGGGGCTGGACGATTATCGCCTTCACCATCCTGATCAAGCTGGCCTTCTTCCCGCTGTCGGCCGCCGGCTACCGCAGCATGGCCAAGATGAAACTGGTCACGCCGAAGATGCAGGCCATCCGCGAGCGCTACAAAGGCGATCCGCAAAAGATGAACCAGGCCACGATGGAGCTGTACAAGACCGAGAAGATCAATCCGCTGGGCGGCTGCCTGCCGATTCTGATCCAGATGCCGGTGTTTATCGCCCTGTACTGGGTGCTGAACGCGTCGGTGGAAATTCGCGGCGCGCCATGGATAGGCTGGATCACCGACCTGGCCCAGCATGACCCATGGTGCATCCTGCCGGTGCTGTACGCGATCTCGATGTACATCACGACCAAGCTGAACCCGGCGCCTGCCGATCCGATGCAAGCGAAGATGATGCTGTTCATGCCACTGGCGTTTTCGGTGATGTTCTTCTTCTTCCCGTCGGGCCTGGTACTGTACTGGGTCGTCAACAACGTCCTGTCGATCGGCCAGCAATGGGTGATCACCAAGAAATACGCGCCGTCCACTGTGTAAGCAGGGTTAGCGAAGTAAAAGCCCGCCTCGCGCGGGCTTTTTAATTTTTGTAGGTCGGATTAGCGTGGCAAGGCCACGCGTAATCCGACACTATCGCCAGCGTGTGCTGCGTCGGCTTACGCGCTGCGCGCCAAGCCGACCTACGTTGCTGCACTTCCCTTGCCGTACCTATTACAATATCTCCATGAAACTCGACTCCTCCCCTATCGCCGCCATCGCCACCGCTCCCGGACGCGGCGGCATCGGCGTGGTGCGTGCCTCCGGCAAGAACCTGGCGCCTTTGATGGCCGCGCTGTTCGGCGGCCAGGCACTGAAACCGCGCCACGCTACCTATGTGCCGTTTACCGAAGCCGACGGCGCCATCATCGACCAGGGCATCGCCATCCATTTCAAGGGTCCGCATTCGTACACCGGCGAAGACGTGCTGGAACTGCAGGGCCATGGCGGCCCGGTGGTGCTGCAATTGTTGCTCGCGCGCGTATTGGAAGCGGGCCGCGACAGCGGCTTGCGCCTGGCCGAGCCCGGCGAATTCACGCGCCGCGCCTTTTTGAACGACAAGCTCGACCTGGCGCAGGCCGAGGCCGTGGCCGATCTGATCGACGCCTCGACGGAAGCGGCCGCCAAGTCGGCTTCGCAGTCGCTGTCGGGCGCGTTTTCCAACACCATCCACGCGCTGGTGGAGCAGGTGACGGGCCTTCGCATGCTGGTCGAAGCGACGCTGGATTTCCCGGAGGAAGAGATTGATTTCCTGGAAAAATCGAACGCGCGCGGCCAGCTGAAGGCCGTGATCGACGCGCTCAATAAAGTGTTTGCCCAGGCGGCGCAGGGCGCGCTGCTGCGCGAAGGCTTGAATGTGGTGCTGGCCGGCCAGCCCAACGTCGGCAAGTCGTCGCTGTTGAACGCGCTGGCGGGCGCCGACGTGGCGATCGTCACGCCGATCGCCGGCACCACGCGCGACAAGGTCAGCGAAACCATCCAGATCGAAGGCATTCCGCTCAATATCATCGATACGGCCGGCATCCGCAGCGCCGGCGACACCATCGACGCCGTCGAGCGCATCGGCATCGAGCGCACCTGGGGCGAAATCGGCAAGGCCGACGTAATTTTGCATTTGCTCGATGCCGACCATGGCCCGACCCTGGCCGACGAAACCATCGTCGCCGCCTTCCCCGAAGGCGTGCCGGTGGTGCGCGTGTGGAACAAGATTGACCTGTCCGGCCACAAACCCGGCGTCGACATGTTGCTTGACGCCACCCACGTCTACCTGTCGGCGCACGAGCATATCGGCATCGACCTGCTGCGCACCGAGCTGCTGCGCATCGCCGGCTGGCAACAGACGGGCGAATCGCTGTACCTGGCGCGCGAACGCCATCTGATCGCGCTGAAGTCCGCCGGCAAGCACCTCGATATCGCCGCCGAGCATGCGGCGCAGGACGACCAGTCGCTGGACCTGTTCGCCGAAGAGCTGCGCCTGGCGCAGGTGCAACTGTCGAGCATCACCGGGGAATTCTCGCCCGACGATCTGCTGGGTGTGATTTTCAGCCGATTCTGTATCGGCAAATAAGGAGATGTGATGAAACTGGTGCTCGCTTTGTTGCTGGGCCTGCCGCTGCTGGCCGGCGCGCAGGAAAAATTGCCGGCCGACGTGGCAAAGTATGTCGAGAACGCCGAGATGTGCGAGCACTTTGCCGGCGAGTGGGATGATAACGACAAGGCGCGCCAGCGTGAAATCATCCAGGCCATCGATCAATCGTGCGGTGCGGCGCAGCGGCAATTGAAACGTCTGCATGTCAAATATGCCAGGCAGCCGGCGATCAAGAAAGTGATAGCCGCGCATGCCAATGATGCGGTCATGAGTTTTCGGATCCAGGGCAAACGTGGCTGATTGAGAATTGTCATGCGGTCCATACCGCGCTGACGTAATCTTGCTTAACGGACTTTTATTTCCGTTAAGAAAGGATGCCGGCATGGACAGCAAACAACGGGAAAGCGTGCACGCGAAGGGGCAGCGTGTGCCGGTGGTGGCCGCGCCTTTGCAGCCGGCAAGCCTGCCGCCCAAGGGCGCCTGCTGGTATTGCGACAAGCCGCTCGATGCGGTGCGGCGCTTTTGCTGCAAGCGTTGTGGCGAGGCCTATGCGGAAGAGGCGCAATACCATCGCTGATAGAACTTATCTTCGTCGCAGCAGCGCTTCCAGGGCGCTGTCGAAATCGAATTCATGGGCGGCGGCCGCCACTTCCTGGTACACATGCACGCCCAGGCTGGCGGCGAGCAGGCTGGCCGAATTTTCCAGGATGTCGATGGCGGCGCCGTCGCCTTCGCGCAGATGGCTGGCCAGGCGTGCCAGCAGCAGCTGGATGGCGGGCGCGGACGGGTCGGGCGCCATGTCCTGCGCCGCCGTGCGGCGTTCGTCCACGGTGCCCAGGGTGGCGCTGACGGCGCCCAGCAATTGATCCTGCGCCAGTTCCAGCTGTTCGATCTGCTGCGCCAGGCCCGGCGCATGGGCGCGTAGCGCCATTTCCAGCGTGCTCGACAAGCCATGCACCTGGGCCGCGCCTATCATGCCGGCCGCCCCCTTCAAGGTATGCACGCGCAGGCGCGCGCCGGCATAGTCGCCGGCGGCAAAGGCCATGCGTACCTGGCGCGGCGTGGTGCCGTGGTCGTGCAGGAAGCGGCGCAGGATTTTCAGGTACAGCGGGCGGTCGCCCATGATGCGGCCCAGCCCGCTGTCGACATCGAGCACCTGGGGCTTTGCCGCTGTAGTGGCAACCTCATCGTCGGTAGCGTGTGTGCTCATGTGGCTGCCTTCAGCGCGTGGTAAACGACCAGCTGCGCGTGACAGCCGTGCCGTTCACGCGGCCATTGAAGCTGACGTCATAGGTGGTGTTGGCCGCCAGCGGCGCCAGTGGAATGATGGCGGCGGCGGACAACGGTGTTTGCGCATCGGTGGCGCGCTGCAGCAGCAAGGCCGTCAGGTCGCTGGCCGCGCCGCGCTGGCGCACCGTAAAGCTGGTGATGGCCAGCACGTCATTGATATTGGCGTGCACGCTGATGGGGTAGCCGACGACGTCCTGGTTCGGCACCGGATCGGGTTCCTCGTTATTGCTGGAAAAACTGGTGGCCACTTTGGTCTGGTTGCTGACGGGATAGGTAACCACTTGCCCGGCGGCCAGGCCCGGGCCATAGCCATTGTTGGCGGCAAAGTCGGCGGTGAAATAGGCATAGCCGCCATTGCCGGTGGCCGCGCCGGTGCCCGCTTCCTTGAAGACCGGTTCAAAGATGGCAAAGCGGTGATAGATGGCGGTGATCAATTCTTCGGCCAGGTAAAAACCGGAATTGTTGGCCGCGCCCGCGATCACTTCGCCATAGGCATAGGAGTTGGCGCGGTTCAGAATGTAGCCTGCCTTGAGGAAACGGTCAGCCAGGGTCGCGCCCGTAAAGCCGGGTTTGCCGGCCACCTGCTCATGTGACACGGTGCTGTTGGCTTTCAGGTAGTCGGAATGGCCTTGCGCGGCAAGGTCGATCAGGCTGTTGCGCCCCAGCGCGGCCAGGCCGACCTGGCCGCGCCGGTAATTGATCCAGTTGTAGCCGTCGGTGGCGATATTGCCGCTCATGGCCGGCGCGCCCGCCTCCTGCACCAGCTGAGGCTCCGGTGTCGCGGTCGATGCCGGTGTCGTATTGCCGTTGCCGCCGCCGCCGCCGCCACCGCCGCAAGCGGCCAGCAGCGCCGCGAGCAACAGGGCGGGAATCAAGGATTTGCTATGCTGGAACGAGGCGATCAAGCTGACTCCTGTCAAAAAAAGAACGGCTGTTTTGTCGAGGCGGCGCCTGTGAACCGATTCTAAGGTATTTCAGGCGCTTGTAGCACACGGAAGTGATGGCCGTGTGCGCTTGGCAGCCGCTAGGGTGCGCAGCCGCCAGCAGGGTAGAATGGACGCCATGCCTGTTTGCTATGCCACTGTTTTTTCACCGGATTTTTTGGATTGCCCATAATTTGAACACCTTGCCCAAGTCGCGCTTGCAGCGCGCCAAGTACGCCTTGCCCAGTATGGTGACTTTGCTTTCGATAGCATGCGGCTTTGCCAGTATCGTCATTTCGGTTGATAACGCGGGTGCTGGCGACCCGGCCGACTACCGGCTGGCGGCGGCGCTGCTGGTGCTGGCGGGGGTATTCGATGCGCTCGACGGCTATGTGGCGCGGCTGACCAATACCGGCTCGGACTTCGGCATGCAGCTCGATTCGATCGCCGATGTGATGAATTTCGGCTGCGCGCCGGCGGTGCTGCTGTATTGCTATGGTTTCGTGCAGATGGGCGTGCACGATCCGCTGCTGCTGCGCTTTGGCGGCATGGCCAGCTTCTTTTTCGTGGCCTGCGGCGCCATGCGCCTGGCGCGCTTCAATGTGAACGTGGGCAAGACCGACCCCATGTATTTTGTCGGCATGCCGATCACCGCCGGCGCCGCCTGCGTGGCGGCGGTGGTGGTGGCCTGGCCGGCGCCCATCGACAGCCAGCTGCACAGCTATCTGCTGATGCTGCTGCTGGTCGGCGTGGGCAGCCTGATGGTGTCGACCCTGCGTTTTCCCAGCTCCAAGCAAAAGAAAAGCCTGGCCCTGCTGCTGGTGGTGGCCATCGCGGTCGGCCTGCTGGTGTGGCTGGAAACCAGTTTCTTTGCCTTCTTCTTTGCCGTATATATCGCCGCCACCCTGGCGCTGAACCTGGCCTGGTACCTGGGCTGGCGCGGGATTGCCCTGCCTCAAGTATTTACGGACATCGACGAGATCGATTGAACCTTATGCCACCTCGTGCCCGCGGGCGGCGCGCAGGATGGCAAACCAGTCGCTGCGGCTGAGCGCAAATTGCGTGCCTTCCACCGCCACGGCCACCGCTTCGATGCGGCCGGTGCCGGTCAGCGGCAGCGGCTGGCACGGCACTTGCATGATCCAGGCGAACACTACGCTGGCAAACGGGCGCTGCAGTTCGTCGGCGATGTCCTTGATCACATTGCGCAAATTTTCCACATTCGCGTCGCCGCCCTGGAACAGGCGGCCGCCCGCCAGCGGCGACCAGGCCATCGGCGCCACGCCCAGGTCCTGCAGCCCATCAAAGGTTTCGTCGAACATCGGCTTTGTATGCAGCGGCGAGCATTCGACCTGGTTGGTGGCCAGAGGAAAGCGCCGGTTCAGGGACTCGAACTGGTGGCGGCTGAAATTCGAGACGCCAAAGTGCAGCACTTTGCCCGCGTTTTTCAACGCGGTGAACGCGCCGGCGATCTCGTCGAAGTCCATCAGCGGATCGGGGCGGTGGATCAGCAGCAGGTCGAGCCGGTCGGTGCGCAGCTGGCGCAGTGATTGTTCCACCGAGCTGGCGATATGCGCGGCGCTGGTGTCATAGTGCTGGATGGCATGGCCGGGGCGGTGCGGCGAGAGCAGCTTGATGCCGCATTTGCTGACCAGTTCCATCTGGTCGCGCAGGCCCGGCTGCAGGGCCAGCGCTTCGCCGAACAGGCCTTCGGCGCTGTAGTCGCCATAGATATCGGCATGGTCGAAGCTGGTCACGCCCAGGGCCATGCACTGCTCGATAAAGGCCAGCCGCTGCTGTGCCGTCATGTTCCATTCGCCGATACGCCACATGCCGGCGACGATGCGCGACAGTTCGGGGCCCTGCGGCGAGAGGCGGCTGCGCGGGGCTTGCAGGCTGGCGGGGAACACATGATGCATGGCGTGCTTTCTGGAATGGACGGCGGGCTGATCTGACGGATTATAGCCCTGCCGAAAGCAAAAAAAAGCCCGCATCGCTGCGGGCTCTGTTGTCATGCTGGCGCGCTTATTTCATCCACAAGCGCATCGAATCCCAGGCGCGGCCAAAGATCGACGCTTCGGTGATCGGCTCCAGGGCCACCACCGGCAGTTCCAGCAGGGTCTTGCCGTCGACCACCATTTTCAGCTTGCCGACCGGCGCGTTCTGCGGCAGTGGCGCGACCAGCGGGTCCTTGCGTTCCAGCACCGGTTTCATCTTGGCGGCCGTGCCTTTCGGTACCGTTACCAGCACGTCGTTGGCAAAGCCGATTTTCACGGTGCTCTTCGAGCCTTTCCAGACTTCCGGCGTGGCCACGGCCTGGCCTTTCGAGTACAGCTTGACGGTGTCGAAGTTCTGGAAGCCCCAGTTCAAGAGCTTCTGGCTTTCCTGCGTACGGGCCTGGTCCGAGGTCGTGCCCAGCACCACGGAAATCAGGCGGCGCTCGCCGGAGCCGCCCGGGCGGCGCGCCGAGGCGATCATGCAATAGCCGGCCGCTTCCGTGTGGCCGGTTTTCATGCCGTCGACGGTCGGGTCCAGCCACAGCAGGCGGTTGCGGTTAGGCTGGGTAATCTTGTTGTAGGTAAAGCTCTTCACGGAATCGATTTTGTAAAATTCCGGGTAGTCGGCGATCACGCGCTTGGCCAGCACCGACAGATCCTGTGCGGTGGAATAATTGTCCGGGCTGGGCAGGCCATGCGGGTTGGCAAAACGGGTGTTTTTCATGCCCATGCGCTGCGCTTCGCGGTTCATCAGCACGACGAAAGTGCCTTCGTCGCCGGCAACGGCTTCGGCCAGCGCGACGGCGGCGTCGTTACCTGATTGAATCATCAGGCCATGCAGCAGGTCGTCGATCGATACGGGAGTGGCCGGGTCGATAAACATTTTCGAGCTGCTGGCGTCCACTTTCCAGGCGCGCACGGAGACATTCACTTTTTGATCGAGCGCCAGTTTCTTTTCGCGTATGGCCGCAAACGTCAGGTAAGCCGTCATGATCTTGGTCAGCGACGCCGGTTCGATGCGCGCGTCCGGATCTTGCGAAGCAATGATCTGGCCACTGGTGGCGTCGAGCAAAAGCCAGGACTTGGCGGCGATGGTCGGCGCCGGAACGGTCTGCGCCATGGCGGCGGATAGGAAAAGTACACTGGAGGCCAGTGCCGCTAGGAGTTTTTTCATGGAGGCTGGTCTGCGAAAAAAAGTGAAGGCTGAGGGCCATGTTGCTGATGCTGACATGGCCGCGTGGAAAAAACGGATCAATTATAGCTGCGGATAAGACAGTAAGCCCACACTTTCAAGCATCGTCGGGCGTACTTGCCGGTTTGTCACCATGCCATAGCGCAATCACGAGTTGCTTGATGTGATTGAGCTTGCGGTGGAAAAAGTGGTCGGCGCCGGGGATCACGATCACGGGGATATCCTGCGGCCGTGCCCAGTCGAACACGGCCGACAGCGGTATCGTGTCGTCCAGTTCGCCGTGGATCAGAATGGTGTCGGCCGGAATATCGGCCATCGCCCATTTGCCGGCCGCGCTGCCGATCAGCGCCAGGCGCTCGGCCGGCGTGCCGGCGGCGCTCAAACGTTCATTGAGTTTCGACTGCACGAAAGTGCCGAAGGAAAAGCCCGACAAGGCCACCGGCAGGCCCGGATACAGGCCAAGCATGTGTTCGTACAACAATTGCATGTCGTCGGTTTCGCCGGCGCCATGGTCATGCACGCCTTCCGAGGCGCCCACGCCGCGAAAGTTGATGCGCGCCACCACGTAGCCGAGCGCGACAAAGGCGCGCGCCAGCGTTTGCGTGACCTTGTTGTCCATCGTGCCGCCGTACAGCGGGTGCGGATGGGCCACCAGCGCGATGCCGCGCGGCGTGTCGGCCGGGAAGTCCAGCAGGCCTTCCATGCTGCCCGCATGGCCGGCCAGGGTGAATTTTTCGGAGTTTCGGTTCATCAGGCTCATGTTGGTGCTTGTCTCTTAAATTGAGATTAAATCTTCAGGCGATCGACGACCTTGCCGCCCACCAGATGGGTGTCGATGATGTCATCGATATCGCTGTTGTCGACATAGGTGTACCAGGTGCCTTCCGGGTAAATGACCAGCACCGGTCCTTCTTCGCAGCGGTCCAGGCAGCCGGCCTGGTTGATGCGGATCTTGCCCGCGCCACTCATGTTCAGGTCCTTGATGCGGCGCTTGCAGTGCTTTTGCGCTTTTTCGGCGCCATGGTCGCCGCAGCTGTTGCGGCCGTCTTCACGTTTGTTCATGCAGAAAAAAACGTGGCGTTCAAAATAGGGGGCGTCGCTCATTGTGTGCTCCTGCGGTTGTGCTATGCGCCATGATAGCGCTTATGGAGGGTCTTCGCGCCGGTGTCGCTGCAGTTCTTCCTGGCGGTTCAGCTTGTGCGACGGCAGCCACAGGAACCACAGCGCCATGAATGGCCACAGCAGGGCCAGGAACTGGGCCGCGCCGTTGAAGTTGAGGAACTTGCCTTGCACCCAGCCTTGCAGGGTGGACATGAAATACGGGTTGATCGGCGTGGTATTCACCATCACCAGGCTCAGCAGCAAGGTGGCGACCGCAATGCGGCGCTGCGCCACGTGGGGCGCAAACGCCAGGCCGCCGAGCATGATCAGGGCGATCAAAAAGCCGCCCTGGGCACCCGGCGTGATCCACACGAAAGCGTTTTGCGGCGAGAACAGCAGCGCGCTGGCCATCGAGCGCACCACCAGCGCGGCGCCGAGCAGGATCACCACCATCACCACGCGCGGCGCGGAACGCCGCATCAAACACAGCAGGGCCAGCACGGCGCCGGTCATGCCGCAGGCCGTGATAATGGTCTCGGACAGCCAGTATTGCTCGACCGTCAGCACCGCGTCGGGCCGCAGATAGGACGCCAGGTCGATTTCCATGCCCATCAGGGTCGACAGCCAGTCCGACAGGATAGGCAGCAGCTGGCCCAGGCCGAACAGATAGCCTTGCGGATAGATCTGCGCCAGCGGCCACAGCGCGACCAGCACCAGGCCCTGGCTGGCGTGCTGCACGAACCAGCGCTGGCGCACGCGCATCAGACGGCTATGGTCGAGCAGCTTGCGCGCCGACACGGCGCCAACGATGGCGCCCAGGCAACAGCCGGCCGAGTTGGTGTAAAAATCGAGGTTCGACGAGACGCGGCTGGGCAGATACGTTTGCACCGCCTCCATGCTGCCAGAAATAAACATGCCGCACAGGGTGGCGATCACCACGGCGAAAAAGCAGGTGATGCGCGGAAACAGCGAATAGACGAGCAGGGCGCCCAGCGGCATGTAGCCGACAATATTGACGCCGACGTCAAAGCCCGTCCAGTAGCGCGGCATCTTGGTGTTTTCAAGAAACAGCAGCGGCGACAGGCCATTGCTGTGCCAGCCCGTGAACGGAAACCAGCTGGCATAGACGATCAGGAACACATAGGCCAGCAGCGCCGCGCGTGACACGGGCGAAGCGCGCGGAGAGCTAGGCGCCTGACTGGCGTGATTGGCGTCTGCCGTCATTCTTTCGGTATGTTCAGCGTGCCGAGCCACGCCAGCAGGTCGGCGGCGACGGCGTCCGAAGCCAGGGCCAGCGCCTGGGCGCCGCCCTGTGCGTCGGCGCTGGCGGCCGGGCTGTTGCGGCTGAAGGTTTTCTGGTCCAGCAGCTGGTGGCCACGGAACAGCGAGGCGCGCACGGTGACCTGGCCGCTGCTTTTCTTCTCGGTATCGAAGTTTTGCGAGAAATCGTCGACATCGACGCGCAAGAGCGGAATGCCGGCCGCCGCATCGGTGGTCGACAGCACTTTCACGCCACCCTGGGCGACGCGGCTTTTCAGGCGCTGGCTCAGCAGTTGCAGCGGCGGCGTGTTCCAGCGGTTGTAGGCGTAAGGGCGCGACTGCTGGGCGTCGGCGTACAGCAGGCGGTAATACATGCGCTGGCTGTCGAGCCAGGACGGGCCGTTGGCGTCGGCAATCACCAGCACCGGCAGCGGCGCGGAGGCCGTTTGCGCCACGGGCGCTGCCGGCGGGCCGAAATCATAAAAGGTGGGCAGGGGGCCGCGGCTGGCGCAGCCGCCCAGCAGCAGCGCCGCCGCCAGGGTCAAGACGCCGGCGCCTGGGCGCGAAGGACGGGAAAAATGCATGGATACTCTCCTTATTTTGCTGGCGCCGAGAAGCCTGGCTCGCCCGGGCCGGGCGCAATATCGGGGGCGCCGAACAGGATGCTTTGCGGTTGTTCGTTCAGGGTGCTCATGGTTGACTTGAGCGCGCGCATCGACGAGCGCGCCTCACCGCTCAGTTCGATCACTTGCGGCAGCACTTCCAGCGACACGCCACTGGCCACCGTCTCCACCGAGCGGCCCACGCGCGCCACCGTGCCGTTGACGTTGTCGAGCATGCCGCCAGGCGCCTGCAGGTCGGTGCCGAGTTTTTTCCAGGTCTGCGACAGTTCCGTCACGTTCTGCCCCGCATCCTTGATGGCGGCGATGCTCTTGCGCGTTTCGTCCGTCAGTTGCGGCAGTTGCTGCAAGGTCGGCTGCAGCTGCTTCGGAATCTCGCCAAAGGCCTTGGCCGTCTTGCCCACTTCCGTAAAGGCGGCCAGCATGGCGGCCTGGTTGTCGGTGCTGAGCAGGTTGTTGACCTTGTTCGTGATCTGTTCGGCCTGGTCGAGGATGCGCTTGCCGCGTTTTTCCAATTGGTCCAGCAGACCCGCGCGCAGCGGGATCAAGGACGGTTTTTCCTTGGTGGTGCCCAGCAGTTTCGAGCCCACCTGTTCGTCGTCGAGCTGGATATAGGCGATACCGGTCACGCCCTGGTAGCCCAGGGTGGCAAAGGTGGTGTTGGTGACCGGGGTATCGGGCGCGACGCTGATATGCACCAGGATTTGCCCGGCTTTTTGTGTATCGAAGTCGATCGCGTCGACCTTGCCCACTTCCAGGCCCCGGTAGCGCACGGCCGCCTGCGGGTTCAGGCCCGGCACCGACAGGGTGGTGGCCAGCAGATAAGGCACGCGTTCGACGCGGTCGCGGTTGAACCAGACGCCGAACAAAATCGCGGCAATCAGCAGGGTGAGCGTGAAAAAGCCCGTCAGCAGGGCGTGTGATCTGTTTTCCATTAATTCTCCGCTTTCTTGTCAGTGCCGGGGGTGGACTCCGGCGGCGCCTCGGCAGCCTGTTTTTCATCGAGGACGGCCAGCGCGCGCTTGCCGCGGTCGCCCAGGAAAAATTGTTTGATGAACGGGTGATCGACGGCGATGACTTCGCGCGTGGTGCCAAGCGCGATCACGTGTTTTTCCGCCAGCACGGCGATGCGCGTGGACAGCGCGAACAGGGTGTCGAGGTCGTGCGTGACCATCACCACCGTCAGGCCCAGCTCGCGGTGCAGCGACTGGATCAGGGTGACGAAACTTTCCGACAGATCCGGGTCCAGGCCGGCCGTGGGCTCGTCGAGAAATAATAGCTTCGGTTCCAGCGCCAGGGCGCGCGCCAAGGCCACGCGCTTGATCATGCCGCCCGACAGGTCCGACGGCATTTTCAAGGCGTGTTCCGGCCCCAGCCCCACCATATTCATTTTCAGCAGCACCGCATCGTGGATCAGCTCTTCGGGCAGCACGCGCAGTTCGCGCATCGGCTGGGCCACGTTGTCGAACACGGTCAGCGCCGAATACAGCGCGCCTTGCTGGAACAGCATGCCCCAGTGGTTGCGCAGCTGCTGCAGGTGGTCGCGGTCGGCCTTGTTGATGTCTTCGCCAAACACCTTGACGCAGCCGCGCGACGGGTGTTCCAGGCCCAGCATCTGGCGCAGCAGCACCGTCTTGCCGGTGCCGGAACCGCCGACGATGGACAGGATTTCGCCGCGTTCGATTTCCAGGTTCAGGTCCTGGTGCACCACGGTGCGGCCGAACTTGGTCCACAGATTGCTGATCTCGACCACCGGCGTGTCACCGTGGAAGTCCAGCTTGCTGTCGCCGTCGCCGTTGTTTTCCTTCAGGGCGCAGCTGGCGTTTTCTTCGCTCATCAGTAGCCCACTCCATTAAAGACGATGGCAAACACGGCGTCGGCCAGGATCACCACCGTAATGGCGGTGACCACGGCGGTGGTGGTGCCGCGCCCCAGGCTTTCGGTATTGGCCTTGATGCGCAGGCCGAAGTGGCACGATACCAGCGCGATCAGCATGCCGAACACCACGCCCTTGCCCAGGCCTATCATGTAGTTGGCCAGCGGTACGGCGTCCGGCAGCTTCTGGATAAAGTAACGGGCCGACAAGTTCAGTTCGACCTTGGCCGCCGCCATGCCGCCAAGCAGCGCGGCAGTATCGGTCCAGATCACCAGCAGCGGCATGGAAATGGCGAGCGCCAGCACTTTCGGCATGATCAAACGGAAACCGTGCGAAATGCCCATCACCAGCATGGCGTCGAGTTCTTCGGTCACGCGCATCACGCCCAATTGCGCCGTGATCGACGAACCGGAGCGGCCGGCCACCAGGATCGCCGCCAGCAGCGGGCCCAGTTCGCGGATCACGCTCATGCCCAAGAGGTTGACCAGGTAGATGTCGCCGCCAAAGGCGCGCAGCTGCTGCGCCGACAGGTAGGACAGCACCACGCCGATCAGAAAGCCCACCAGCGCCGTGATGCCCAGCGCCTGGAAGCCGGCATGGAAGATATTGGCGGAAATTTCGCGCCACGGCCCGCGCAGCGGATGACGGGCAAAGCGGCCCACGTCCTGCGTGACCTGGCCGACCAGCGCGATAAAGCCCTTCAGATGCTCGAAAAACACCAGAATGGCCATGCCCAGCTTCATCACCATGGTCAGGCGATGGGTGCGCGACTGCGCTGTTTTCAACGGCCCGGTCTCTTCGATGCGCTTGAAAAATTCTTCCTGGCTTGGCGCCAGGGTCAGTTTTGCCGGCCGCTGCTTGCCCCAGGCATTCCAGAACAGCTGGGCGCCGATATGGTCCATGCTGTCGATGTTCGACAAATCCCAGCTGACATTGGCGTCATCCTTGAGCGGCTTGAGCTGGGCGTTGATGGCCTTGATCGCATTGTCCTGCGCCAGCGCGTGCACCTGCCAGGTGCCGCTGGCGCTCACCACGCTCCCTTGCCGGGAGTTGGCCTGGTCCAGCTTCAGTTGGGGCGATTGTAGAGTGGGCATCACGCCAGTTTAAGGGAGAATGGCCCTGACCGCCACAGATGTTCCATTCTCGCGGCGCCGCTATGTGGGCTGGCGCGCTCTGGCAGGCTGTCAAGAAGCCAAATGGCGGGCCTGGCGCTGCGGCAGGGCGGCTGCCGCCAAAGGCGCCTTTGGCTGCTCGGCGGGGTGGCCATGCTGTGCCGCTTTGGCGCCGCCCGCATAGTCGCTGGCCACCAGGGCGTTGGCCTGCTGGGCGTTCAGGCCGCGCGTCTGCAGCCACTGCGCCACCAGCTTGGCCAGCTTTTCCATGGCGATGCGGTGGGTGGCGTCGGTATTGGCATACAGCCAGTTGGAAAAATCCATGAAGTTCTCGAACGGCGCCTCGCCCAGCATCCATTGCACCGTGTTGGCAAAGCGGCCCGAGTTGGCCACCAGGTCCCAGTAGCGGGCAAAGCGCACCAGGCGCTGCATGCTCATGAAGTCGAGGTGCTTGTTGGCCAGGATGGTGTAGGGCGGGTGCGGATCGAACACCATGCCGTATTCTTCGGTGTGGCGAATGATCGGCGTGCCGCGCAGGCGCTTCAGAATGCCGAACTGGATCTCGTGCGGTTTTAACGCCACCAGTTTGTTGAAGCCGGCCGCAAAACTGGCCTCGTCCTCGCCCGGCAGGCCGGCGATCAGGTCGACGTGCAAATGGGCGTTCGATTCCTCGCACAGCCAGCGGATATTGTCGGCCGCCTTTTGATTATCTTGCCGGCGGCTGACCAGGGCTTGCACCTCGGGGTTGAAGCTCTGGATGCCGATTTCGAACTGCAGCGCGCCGGGCGGGAATTTGCTGATGCCCTCTTTCAGCGCATCGGGCAGGTGGTCGGGCACCAGCTCGAAGTGGGCGTAGATCGGGTCGTCCGGGTTGGCCTCGATTTTGTCGAGGAAAAACTGCATGATCTTCAGGCTGGTCTTGATGTTCAGGTTGAAGGTGCGGTCGACGAACTTGAACAGCCGCGCGCCGCGCGCATGCAGGGCCTCCATCTCGGCCAGAAAATTCTCGAGCGCGAACGGCCAGGCCGTCTTGTCCAGCGCGGACAGGCAGAACTCGCACTTGAACGGGCAGCCGCGCGACGCTTCCACGTACAGGGTGCGGTGGCGGATGTCGTCGTCTGTATATAGAGAGTAGGGCGTTTGCAGTTCCGCCAGCGGCGCCTGCACGCCGGCGTGGATCTTCATGATCGGTTTCGGGCCGTTGAGGATCTCGCCACACAGCTTGGGGAAGGTGACGTCGCCCCAGCCCGTGATCAGATAGTCGGCCAGCCTGACGATTTCCTGCTCGCCCGCCTCGTGCGACACCTCGGGGCCGCCGAGCACGATGATGACCTCGGGCGCCACTTTTTTCAGCATGGCGACCAGCTTGGTGGTTTCCTCGACGTTCCAGATATACACGCCAAAACCGATGATGCGCGGCTTGTTGACGAGGATGCGCTCGACCAGTTCCGTGGTTTTCGCGCCGATCACGAATTCCTGCAGCCGCGTCTGCGCCTGCAGCGGCCCCATGTTGGCCAGCAGGTAGCGCAGGCCCAGCGAGGCGTGGGTATAGCGGGCGTTCAGGGTGGAAAGCAGGATGGTCATGGCGGCGATAAAAACGGCGAAACCGCTATTTTACGCTGTCGTGTCAGCAGTGCGCTGCGCGGATAAATGCCATGTTACCATTTGTCAATAATTACCAACTTGGCAATGCTGCGGCAAGGTAACAAGGGGATACACGGTGCTGGCGAAAAAAAGTATCAATAAAAAAGTCCTGTTCGGCGTGCTTGCCGGCGTGGCGGTGGTGGCGGCCGCGCTGGTCGCTTACCGGGCGTTTGGCTGGGGCGCGATGGGGCCGGTCAACAGCCTCAAGCTCGATCTGTCGCGGCCCGATGCGCTGGTGCGCACCAAAAGCCTGTCGACCCTGCCGCGCGACCTGCTGACGGTGCCGCTGGCGCGCGACGTGCTGCGCGAGGAATTCCTGTTCTATTACGAACAAGGCGAAGACCGGCTCGGCCTCAAGGGTAGCCTGCGCCGCATCGCCTATGAACACCAGTTGAACTGGGGCGACCAGCTGCTGCGCATGGTGCTGGACCAGCCGGCCGAAGTGGCGCTGTGGCGCGACGCCGACGGCTCGCTCAAGCACTTTGCGATTGCCGTGTCGCGCAGCCAGTTGACGCGCATCCTGGAAGAAGCGGGCAAGGTGGCGCTCAAGGATACCCAGATGAGCGTGGCCGGCAGCCTGCGCGTCGACGGCGACAGCGTGCCCGTGTATGCGCTCAATTACGCCTGGCAGCGCACCTTGCTGTTCGCCGCCCACGGCCAGCGGCTGGTGATCCTGTCCCATCCCGGCATGCTGTATGGCGGCGCCGAGGGTAAAAAGGGCGATGGCACGGCCGAGAAAACCGTCATCAGCCTGCTGGGCAAGGAGGCGGACAAGCAGAATGTGTTTCATCCGCAATTCCATCTCGATAACGCCGCGCCGGATGGCCACAGCATCGCCGTCAAGGCGGACTTTTTATCGTTCGGCTACCAGCCCTTTTTTGGCGCGTTGCAGGCGCTGCGCTTTGATTTTCAACAAGGCGCCTGGCAGTCCAAGGTGCTGCTCGATGGCGACAAGCTGAAAAACAATGCCTACGACAGCAGCGCCCTGTGGCCGGTGCTGCCGCACAGCCCGAGTGCCTGCTTCAGCGTGCCGGTGGACTGGAGTGCATTGGCCCCCGTGCTCAAGCGCCTGGGCAGCAAGACCTCCGAGCCGGTGGCGCCGCTGGCCGAGCACTTGCAAGGCCCGGCCGCCGCCTGCTGGTATGGCAATTCGCGGCTGCATACGCCGGTGTTTGTCGCCACGCGCAAGCCCCAGGCGGGCGACGATGCGCTGTATGGCAGCCTGTTCGAGGCCGCCATCGGCGGCAAGGATGCGGTGCGCAAGAGCACCGGCAAGGACGGCGGGGGTGAGTTCCTGCGCTGGGAACGCACCATCACCACGGCGCTGGGGAAGACTAACGCGGCGCTGGCGGTGGCCGGCAATACGGTCGTGTTTTCCGCCGATGGCAAGCTGGTCGACCAGGTGCTGGCGGTGCGCCGCAAGCAGGCGCCGGCCGCCAGCGACCTGCTGCCCGATGGCGCCCGCACGGTCGGCCTGATTGCGCCGGCCTCGCTGGCCAAATTGATCCAGTTCGAAGCGTTTGACACGCTGCCCGCCAATAACGAGCCGGTCCTGCGCGCGGCCGCCAACGAACACCTGGTGCCGCGCCTGGACGCGCTGAAAAAATACCCGCCGCTGCGCATGGTGCTCAAGCAGCCGCCAGCCGGCGGCACATCGTGGCAAACGCTGGAATGGCAGGAGGCGGCGCGATGACGCAGTTACCTGGCCGGCGTGCCTGCCTGCGGTTGATGGCGGCCTGCGCCGCCTCCGTTGCCGCACCCCGGGTCTGGGCCCTGCGCGCGGTCGCCGAGACGCAAGTGCAGCTGTCGCAGGCGCAAAGCCGCGCCTTCCAGGCCTGGATGCTGCGCATCGTGAATGCCCAGATCGAACGGGGGCCGTCGCCGCGCTGGACCCACCGCGACTGCGCCGGCCTGGTGCGCTTTGCCGTCAACGAAGCGCTCACCGTGCACGACGCGAAATGGCTGCATGCGAACGGCATCGCCAGCGACCGGCGATTGCCGCCCGAGCTGGAACTGACGCCGGCGCAAGCGGCCTTGCGCAACCGCTGGGTGCAGACGGGCGGCACCGTCGGCCACTTTGTCACGGCGCTGGCGCTGGTGCAGCACAACAGCCGCTTTGTCGCGCGCGAAATCAGCCAGGCCCTGCCCGGCGACCTGCTGTTTTTCGACCAGGGCGACGAACAGCATCTGATGGTCTGGATGGGGGCGCGCATCGCCTACCACACCGGCACCGTCAGTCCCGACGACAATGGTCTGCGGACCGTCGATATCCAACAACTCACGACCTGGAAGGACACCCGGTGGCAACCTGTGCCCAACAATCCGAATTTTGCCGGGGTATTCCGGCTGGCGTTTTTATCATGAAGCGATTCCTGACCAGCATGCTGGCGCTGATGCTATTGGTGGCAGGCGCCGCCTTGGCGCAGGAACGCGAACCGAGCAACTACGCTAGCTTCAAGGGCGAACCGTTCTTCCTGCTGTCGGACGCCAGCTACGGCAGCGTCGACGAAGCGCGCGTGCGCCTGGAAGTGCCGGGCCGCGACATGGGGCGCATGAACCTGGAAGCGTATTCGGGCGCCGACATCGTCGTCTACCGCGTGCCCGAACCGATGGATTTTTTGAAGAAGCAGCGCAATCTGCACCGCATCCAGGTCGAAGGCAATTACCAGGGCGAGGGGATTGCCAATACCCTGAGCTTTTTGTGGGACAGCTGGTGGAAGCAGTCGCGCCTGGCGTGGCGCAAGCTGTTTTCGGGCGACGCGCGCCTGGCGGTCACGAAAGAACAGCCGCAGCTGGCGACCAGTGACGCGATCCGCCGGCGCACCGTGTTCGCCAATCATCCGCAGTACAAGCCGATCAAGGGCATGGAACTGGTCGACAGCTTCCGCTATCCGCTGTGGCAGGCGAAAGCGATCGAACCGCCCAAAGGCGTGAAACTGGACGGCTCGAGCAGCGAATTTATCGTCGCCGGCGCCGGCAATGTGATGATCCCGCTGGGCAAGCGCAAGCCTGGCTTGTACCTGATCGAAGCGATCATCGGCGAGCACCGCGCCACCACCTTGGTGTTTGTGTCTGACACGGTGGCGGTGACCAAGGTCTCGTCAGGCCAGATGCTGGTCTGGACCGCGCGGCGCGACAACAGCGCCGCCGTGGCCGGCGCCAGCCTGGTGTGGACCGACGGCACCGGCGTGCTGCAGTCGGCCACCACCGGTGCCGACGGCGTCGCTTCGCTCGAGCGCGGCAGCCCCGAACACACGTATGTGCTGGGCCAGGACCGCGCCGGCGGCGTGTTCGTGTCCGAAAATTTTTACTATGACAGCGAAATCTACAATACCAAGATCTATGCCGTCACCGACCGGCCCTTGTACCGCCCCGGCGACGAGGTCAACGTGAAGTTTCTGGGCCGCGAATTTACCTCCGCGCGCAATTCCCAGGCCGCCGCTGCCGCACCGCTCAGCCTCACCGTGCTCAATCCCAACGGCACGCCGCTGCTGACGCAAACGCTGCAGTTATCGAGCGACACCGGCGCCGACACGCGCTTTCGTTTGCCAGCCGAAGCGACGGCCGGCGGCTATGAGCTGCGCTTCAACTACAAGGACGGCGTGTATGGCGCGGCCTTCCGCGTGGCCGAATATGTCAAGCCGCACTTTGAAATCAATGTCCAGCCGGCGAAACCGGAATTCAAGACGGGTGAAGCGGTCAAGGGCAGCATCGCGCTGCGCTACCCGGACGGCAAACCGGTGAAAAATGCGAAGATGACCCTGTCGCTGCGCAGCCAGCAAAACACCATGGTCGAAGGCGAGCTGCGTTACAGCGGCCTGTTCCCGGTGGCCCTGAAGACCGAGGAGGTGAGCAGCGACGGCAGCGGCAATGTGGATTTCACCTTGCCGCCGGCCACCGATCCGTCGCGTTATATTTTGACCGTGCTGGCGACCGATGGCGCGGCCTACCGCGTCAAGGCGACGCGCGAACTGATGATCGAGCGTTCGACCAGCAGCTACCAGTTGAAGGCGGCGCGCCAGTTTTCCGATCCGGGCCAGGCCGTGCATTTTGATTTGCTGGCTGATGGCCAGGGCGCGGCCAGGCCGGTGCGCTGGGAGATGGTGCTGCTGGAAAAACAGAGCAAGACCGACGGCGCTTTCGATCCGAACGCCAAGGGCTGGGACGTGACATTTCCGGCATCGGGTTCGTACCAGCTGGCGCTGCGCGACGAGCGTGGCAACCTGCTGGCGGCAGCCAGCCACTGGGTCTCGGGCGACGGCGTGCAGGCCACGCCGGGCAGCATCGAGATCGTGCTCGACCGCGCCCGCTATCGCTCCGGCGACACCGCCGAAGCCCTGATCACGTTTTCCGACAAGGTCGACCAGGCGCTGTTCACCCTCGAGCGCGACAAGGTGGAGCAATATGGGTTGATGGCAGGCCGCGCCGACTGGTACCAGGCGCAGCGCGTGTCGCCGCGCCAGTGGAAAGTGCGCATCCCCGTAAAAGAAGAGCATGGCCCGAACATGACCTTCTCGGTGGCCTACACGCGCAATGGCGACTTCGTGTTCGAGAACGCCGGCCTGCAGGTGATCGAGCCGCGCATCGCGCTGCAGTTCAAGGCCGACAAGGAGGTCTACCAGCCCGGCGACAAAGTCACGCTGGATGTGAAGGCGACGCTGGACGGCAAGCCCCTGAGCACCATGGTGGCGCTGGGCGTGGTCGATGAAATGATCTATGTGCTGCAGCCGGAAATCGCGCCCGATATCGGCGACTTCTTCTACCACCCGCGCCGCAACAACGTGCGCACCACGGCCAGCCTGTCGTTCATCAGCTACGACATGGCGCAGGGCCGCACCGCCGGTGCGCCGGCGCGCCACAATTACAACGAGCGTGGCGTGAAAGTGCTGGAACGGCCGCGCCGCGACAATATCGATACCGCCTACTGGGCGCCGTCGCTGAAAACCGACGCCAATGGCATGGCGCGCGTGAGCTTTACCATGCCCGACGCGCTGACCCGCTGGCGCATCACCGGCCGCGCGATGGACGATCAGGGCCGCGTGGGCCAGCGCACCGGCTATCTGCGTTCCGATAAAAACTTCTATGCCAAGTGGACCGCGCCCGACTGGATGCGCGCCGGCGACGCGCCGCGCGCTTCGGTGGCCGTGTTCAACCAGACCGGCAAGGAACAGGCGCTGGACGTTACGCTGTCCGGTGGAGCGCAGCCGAAAACCGAAAAACTGTCGGCCAAGCCGGGTGTGAACTATGTCGAATTCCCGCTCGCTGCGGGCGTTGCAGGACCGCTGCGCCTGGAAGTGAAACAGAACGGCAAGGTAGTTGATGCCCTGGACACCGCCATGACCACCTTGCCCGCCGCCTGGAGCAGCCCGCGTTCGCTGGTGCTGCCGCTCGATGGATCCAGCGGCGAGCTGGCGCTCAAGCTGCCGGCGGACGCGCGCAATATCCGTGTCTCATTTGCGCAAGGGGCGGCCAGCCAGTTTGCCCGCATCGCCGACGACCTGATCGACTATCCGTATGGCTGCGTCGAGCAGACGGCCAGCCGCCTGATTCCGCTGGCGCTGGCCACCCAAAGCCTGGGTCCGGACGCCGGCGCGCCGTACGAACGCTTGCAGGCCACATTGACCGCGCAGCGTCTGCGCCTGGTGTCGATGGCCGGCCCGAAAGCCGTCTTCGGCTGGTGGGGCAACGCCACCGCCGGCAACGCCCTGATGACGGCCTACGCCTATTACGCCGACTGGTATGCTTCGCGCGCGCTGCGCATCGAACTGCCGGCCGAGCACTGGAACAAGCTGCTGGCCGTCTACAGCGAAAGCGGTTTGAAGGACCCGATGGGCGAGCGCGCGCTGGTGCTGTGGATGGCGCGCGAGATGGGCCTGCCGACGCAGACGCTCGCTTCTGGCCTGGTCGACGACAGCGCGATTGCCACCTTGGGCGGCAAGCCGCGCGTGCCTGGCGACAGCGGCAGCCTGCTGCTGGGCGGCAGCACTGACCGTGAGGCGCAGGCGATGTCGTTTGGCTTGGTGGCGCTGGTCGCCGCCCAGAACGGCATGGCCTTGCCGCACTCGCTGCAGCTGCAAGTGGCCAGTGCGTGGCAGGTGCTGCGTGAATCGAAAGCGCCGCTGGCGCAGGCACTGCTGATGCTGGCCGGCGAAGTGCCGCCTACCCAGGCCGAGGCGGTGCTGGCCAGCGTGCGCGCCGAGATGCCGACCCTGGACCGGGCGATGACCTTGCTGTGGGTGCAGAAGAAACTGGGCGGTCCGGCATTCGGCAAGGCGCCGGCCGTGGCGCTCGAAGGCGCCTGGCAAAAACGCGACAGCCGCAGCGGCCAGCCGTTGTGGCGCTGGACGGATGCCAGGGCCGTGCCTGATACATTGCGCCTCGCGGCATCGACTCCCGCGCCGGCCGGCACGGTGGCCATGGTGCAGTACGACAGCCATGCCGCCGAAGCGCAGACGCTGCCAGTCACGGTGGAACGCCGCATCCTGCGCATGATCGCGGGCAAGGGTGGCTACACGACGGAGCTGGTCAAGCCGGGCGAGACCATCAGCACCGATGCGCTGTACCTTGATGAAATCACCCTGAAAGCGGCGGCGGGCACGAAAAACCGCTTTGGCTTGCTGGAAGTGGCGCTGCCGCCGGGTGCCATGGTCGAATCGACGACCTGGGGCATGGTCATGGCCGGCGACAAGCCGGCCGCGCTGGAACGCGCGCGCCATACCGAGCGCCGCGACGGCTACGCGGTGCCGGTCGAGCCTTTGGAAGGCGAGGTGAGCGTGCGCCATCTGATCCGCTTCGCACAGAAGGGCAGTTATGTGCTGCCGCCGGCGCGTTTTTATCGCATGTACCAGCCGGAGCAAAAGGCCTTCGAGGGCGGCGGCAAGAGCACGCGCGCGCTGAAGGTCGAGTGATGGCCTGCGCACGTCCAGCCTTGATGCTTGCCGCCTTGCTGGCCGCGCCTGCGTGGGCGGCCTCTCTGGACGTGGCCTGGTGGCGCGACGGCAAGGTGGAAGTGCGCCAGCTGCGCCAGGGCGGCGCGCCGCCACCACCGTTTGACGGCGCGCGGCAGGTGCCGCTGGCCAGCCTGTGGAAGCTGTTCGTGTATGTCTACGCCAGCGACAACAAGGTGGCGATGCCCGATTACCGCTGCGGCGGGCGCGACCCGGAAGAAGTGTATTGCTGCGATGCCGGCCAGAGCATCACCCACGACGTGGCGCTGGCGCAGTCCTGTGGCCTGTTTTTCTCGCCCAAACGCCTGATGATTACAAACGCGCCGTGGCGCACATACTGGACCGGCCGCCTGGGTGGCGCGCCGGCGGGCGACTTTGCCTGGCTGGCCGATCCCGCGCTGCTGACGCCAGCGCGCAGGGTGCGGCTGGACAGCCTGCTGCGCGCGCTGGCCAGCATTCCGGCCGCCAGCCGCCAGGACGCCGAAGCGGCGCTGCTGCGGGTGGTGCTCGACGGGCGCGCCGGGCGCGGTGCCGACACGGCGCGCTGGTTCGGCAGCCAGCTGCGCGTCAAGACGTATTCCTGGCACGAGGCTGGCGGGCGCATCGGCGGCGCGGCCGGCTGGCTGGCCGACGGCACGCCGGTCTGGTTTGGCGGCGCCGGCGGCAGCAGCAATGTGTTCGAACAGTGGGCGCCAAAATTGGCCGCCAGCCTGCCGCCGGTCGGCGCGGCCGACGATGGCGGCTGTGTGGTGGTCGATTACTTCCAGCGCTATCCGATTCGCGCAGTGCGCGGCGAGCGCGGTATTGCCGCACCTGGCCCTTTGAATGGCCGCTACCACGTGCGCTTTGAAAATGGCCAGAACCTGGCCTTGCGCAGCAACGGCGAACTGATGCTGGTACAGGACAAGGGCGGGCGCCCGCAGTTGCGCGGCCGTTTCGGCGTCAATGAATATGTGGCGCGCGTGCTGGACCGCGAAGCCAATGCCAATGAGCCCGAGGCGGCCAAGGCGCTGGCGATTGCCGCGCGCACCTATCTGCAGCAGAACGCTGTGACGGTGGCCGGTTGCCAGCAGATCGCCGACAGCAGCGCCACCCAGCGCGTCAGCCCCAGCCCGGCCACGCCGGCGGCGCTGGCGATCGCGCGCTGGACCGACCAGTTGATTGTCGATGGCGTCACCGTGCGCTATCACAGCACCACGCCGTCCGAGGGCACGATGGCGTGGAGCGAGGCGGTGCGCCAGGCCAGAAAGGGCAAGCACTATGACGAACTGCTGGCGGCGGCCTATCCCGGCGGCGCGCTGAGCACCTTTGGCAATACCGGCGCGCGCTGCCAGCGCCTTTCGCAAAACGAGGACTGGCTGGCGCGTTCCATGCCGCGCTGGCGGCGCGTGCTGCAGCGCGAGGCCGGCTACGAGGCGCCGGCGCAGGCGCCGCTGGTGTGCGCCCTGCAAAGCGGCGCGCCGTATTCCGAGCAGTCGCGCAACCGCATCTACATGCGGCCCCTGGCCACGCGTGAGGACCGCATCACGCTGGCCCATGAATACCTGCATCTGGGCCTGCGCAATCATCCGCGCGGCCAGGATGAAGAGTATGTGGAACAGCTGGCGCGCCGGCTGGTCGACCTGAACCTGGAGGCGATATGAAGCGCTGCATGTTGATGGCGATGGCGCTGGCCGGTCCTGGCGTGCAGGCCGCCGACAAGAGCATGAGCACGCCCATCGGCGGCTGGAACCGCGCAGGGTTCACCGACAAATCCGATGAACTGGCGGTCAACTATCCTTACTCGCTGATCGATCGTGGCGCGCAAAGTGGCCGGCGCATGATACGCGGCGAGCTGGAAAAGGCGGGCAAAAACCGGCCTGTGCACAAGCTGGTGGTCAATGGCAATCCGACCCCGCTGTACACGGACGATGACGGCCGCTATGCGCGCGCCTATTCCTTCGGTTCCGGCTCGAACAGCATCGAGATCCGCTCGCCCGACGGCAAGCCGGTCAGGCGGGTGCAGTTCTACGAGGCCGATCGCAGCCGGCCGCAGCCCATGATACGCATTATCGCCGCATGGGACGACAGCCAGGCCGAGGTCGACCTGCATGTGGTCACGCCCGATGGCCAGCATGCGTTCTGGTCGCATCCGACTCTCACCAACGGCGGTGGGCTTGACGTTGACACTGTCGACGGGCCGGGGCCGGAAAATTTCATGATGACCTCGCCCATGCGTGGGCTGTACCAGGTGTGGATCAATTACTGGGGCAATTTCAGCGGCGACGGCTATCACTTCGACGAGAAGACGCGCCAGCGGCCCGTCATTACCAGCCGCATCACTTTGGTATTCAACGAAAACACGGCGCGCGAGCGGCGCGAGGAGTTTGTCGTGCCCTTGCGCGGTATCGGCGAGCTGACGCTGGTCAAGACTTTCAAGTATTGAGATGATGAAAACACTGTTGATTCCTTTATTGCTGCTGCCGCTGTGGGCGCAGGCCCAGGTCACCATCGATGCCCCCAAAAGCGGCTGGCGCAATTCGGCCGGTGCGCAAGAGCAATATACGCAAGCGGTCAATTACCCGGCCGCGTCGGTCAACCTGCAGCCGGGCCAGGCCGAGACGGCGCAGATACGCGGGCGCATCGCCGGCGCCGTCAAGGGTAAACCCGCCACCCTGGTGGTCAACGGCGTGGCCATGCCGATGGAAGTGGGCGAGGACGGCAGCTACGGCCGCCCCTATGGTTTCGGTAGCGGTTCCAATAGCGTGGAAGTGCGCTCGCCCGACGGCAAGAGCCGCGCGCGCACCCAGTTTGTCGACAGCTACCAGGGCAAGACCCAGGCGCGCCTGCGCGTCGTGCTGTCCTGGGACAGCGCCGGCACCGACCTCGATCTGCACGTGGTCACGCCCGACGGCGGCCACGCCTGGTATGGCAACCGCGTGCTGAAAGATGGCGGCGCGCTGGACGTGGACGTCACCACCGGCTATGGCCCGGAAATCTTCTCCAGCGCGGCTCCCCTGAAGGGCAACTACCACGTCTATGTGAACTACTACGGCAGCGGCGAGAATACCTCGGTGCTGACGGTGGCCAGATTGTCGATCATTACCAACGAGGGCACGCCGCGTGAAAAACTGCAGAGCTTCCAGGTGCCGATGCGCGCCGCCGGCGAGTTGACCCTGGTGAAATCGTTCGTCTTGCCATAAAAAGGCGCTTGCGGACCGGCCTGGCCTTTGCTATAGTTCGCCTCCTCGCAAAACGACGCACACAAAACAAGGTGTTGCAGAGTTAGCGGGGTAAAAAAGAAGGTTGACGAATTAGCCGAAACGCTTCATAATCTTCCTTCTTCGCAGCTGACAAACACAACGCTTTGTCGATAGCGCGAAACGTAGCACCGAATACCGTTCTTTAACAATTAACAGTCGATAAGTGTGGGCATTTGATGAAGTGCAGCGTCGATCTTCGGATTGACGTAAAACTTAAAATATCAAATGTTCACAAGAAATAATGAAATAGGACGCTACGAAAGTAGTGGCCTGTCAGTTTTTTGAGTGAGCGACCCGTCAGCAATGACGGTGCCAATAAAATGGCAAAGTAACAGAGATTAAACTGAAGAGTTTGATCCTGGCTCAGATTGAACGCTGGCGGCATGCCTTACACATGCAAGTCGAACGGCAGCACGGAGCTTGCTCTGG
>NZ_LOCQ01000033.1 GCF_001677885.1 Janthinobacterium psychrotolerans
GCCTGCCGCCGGTGATCGACCGTGACATTTTATTGGTCAGCGATGGCCATCCTGCCTATCCCGCTTTTGCCAGGGAGATTGGCATCGAGCATGCGGCGGTCAACTTGCGCGCTGGCATCCGCGTGCGTGGCACGGTGCATGTGCAGAATGTCAACGCCTATCACAGCCGGTTGCGTGGCTGGCTGCGTGCGTTTCATGGCGTGGCCACGCGCTACCTGCCCAACTACCTGGGCTGGCGCTGGATACTCGACGCCAGGAGAATATTGTCCCCCGAAAGCTTGCTCAGGGCCACTTTGGGGACGTTCCCACATTTGATGGTGACATAGCCTTCTTTTTTGACAGTTGATCATTCGCGGCGGTGTTGATGCAACATTGCCCCTGCATTGATGACGCCCATGAAAAAAGCCCCGCAGATCGCTCTGCGGGGCTTTTCGTCAAGCAAGGTAAAAGCTTACTTCACGATATTGACTGCGGGTGCCGGCGCCAGGTAGTCGTCTTCGGCCGGGTTGCTCGGATTGGCCAGTTCGCTGTGCAGCTTGTCCATATCCAGTTCTTTTTCCCATTTCGAGACCACGATGGTGGCCACGCCGTTGCCGACGAAGTTGGTCAGCGCGCGGCATTCGCTCATGAAGCGGTCGATGCCCAGGATCAGCGCCATGCCGGCCACCGGGATCGTCGGCACCACGGCCAGGGTGGCGGCCAGGGTGATGAAGCCGGCGCCGGTGATGCCGGAGGCGCCTTTCGAGGTCAGCATCGCCACGCCCAGAATGGTCAGTTCCTGCCAGATGGTCAGTTCGGTGTTGGTGGCTTGCGCCACGAACAGGGCGGCCATGGTCATGTAGATATTGGTGCCGTCCAGGTTGAACGAGTAGCCGGTAGGGACCACCAGGCCGACGACCGGCTTGGAGCAGCCCAGGCGTTCGAGTTTTTTCATCAGGGCCGGCAGTGCCGATTCCGACGAACTGGTGCCCAGGACGATCAGCAGCTCTTCCTTGATATAGGCCAGGAAGCGGGTAATCGAGAAGCCGGTGTAGCGGGCGATCAGGCCCAGCACCACGAACACGAACAGGAAGCAGGTCAGGTAGAACGAACCCATCAGCTTGGCCAGCGGGATCAGCGACGCCAGGCCGTATTTGCCGATGGTAAAGGCCATCGCACCGAAGGCGCCGATCGGAGCGACTTTCATGATGATGTTGACCATGCCGAAGATGGCGTGCGACAGTTCGTCGATCAGCTTGGTGACCGGACGGCCACGCTCACCGAGCAGCGACAGCGAAAAGCCGAACAGGATGGCGATCAACAGCACTTGCAGGATGTCGCCCTTGGCGAACGCATCGACGAAGGTTTTCGGGATGATGTTCATCACGAAGTCGGTGGTCGTCATGCCCTGGGCATGCGTGTATTGCTCGATCGACTTGGCATCGAGGTGGGCCGGATCGGCATTGAAGCCGGCGCCCGGTTTCAGGATGTTAGCAACCAGCAGGCCGATGGCCAGGGCGAAGGTGGAGACGACTTCGAAGTAGATCAGGGCCTTGCCGCCGACGCGGCCGATTTTCTTGACGTCCTGCATGCCGGCGATGCCGGACACCACGGTACAGAAAATCACCGGTGCGATGATCATCTTGATCAGTTTGATGAAGCCATCGCCGAGCGGCTTCATGTCGACGGCGTTCGATGGATAGAACACCCCCAGCAGCACGCCCGCCACGATGGCGAACAGCACCTGTACATACAGGATTTTGTAGAATGGTTTTTTCACGGAAGTCTCCTCTTGCGGGTTGATGGATGCGATCATCCGCGCATTGGTTCGGCCGCTCAATTGTGGATAACCGCAGATATGCACATTTTGTATATCGGGTATTTAAGGATGGCAATGCAGTGCGGCACATGCTGCGCCGCAGCAAAGCCGGCCTAAATCAGGCGTGCGCTTGGAGCATTGCCCGCGCTGCGCTACACTTCGCCAGAGGCTTGCGCGCGGCCCCCTTCATGGCTGGCGGCGCGCCGCTGTTTTTCCATCGTTGTACCTACCCGGAATGAGCATGATCGAAGAGCGTATCCAGTCCGTCCAGTGCATTTCCCCGGCCGGCCTGCACAGCATGTCCTACAAAGAATGGGGCGCGCCCGACAATCCCAACGTGCTGGTGTGCGCCCACGGCGTCACGCGCGTGGGCGATGATTTCGACAGCCTGGCGCAGGCCATGGCCAGCGACTACCGCGTGATCTGCCCCGACGTGGTCGGCCGCGGACGTTCCGGCTGGCTGGCCAATCCCGAGTTCTACCGCGTGCCGCAATATGTGAGCGACATGGTGACCTTGCTGGCGCGCGTGCTGGCCAAGGGCGAGCGCCAGACGGTGGACTGGTTCGGCACCTCGATGGGTGGCCTGATCGGGCTGGGCCTGGCGTCCTTGCCGCACAGTCCGGTCAGCAAGCTGATCCTCAACGATATCGGCCCGACCCTGGCGCCGGAAGCCTTGCAGCGCATCGGCGACTATATCGGCCAGGATCTGCGTTTCGACACCTTTGAACAGGGCGCCGATTTTGTGCGCACCGTATCGGCCAGTTTCGGTCCGCATACGGATGCGGAATGGCACAAGCTGGCGCAGGACGTGCTGCGCCAGGACCAGGACGGCTACTGGCGCCGCCATTACGACATGGGCCTGGCGCTGCCGTTCCGCTCGGCCACGCCGGAGTCCGCCGCCCGCGACGAAGCCATGCTGTGGGCCGCCTATGACGCCGTGCGCTGCCCGACCCTGCTGGTGCGCGGCGCCGAATCGGACCTGCTGACGCACGCCACGGCGCAAGCCATGCTGCAGCGTGGCCCGAAAGCGCAGTTGGTGGAAATTGCCGGCGTCGGCCATGCGCCCACCTTTATCCACGACGAGCAGATCGCCATCGTGCGCCAGTTTTTGTTGAACAAATAAAGTTTTACCGATTTTGAAACAAACGAAAGAAACAGCATGGAAATTACCCGCTTGCACGTAGGCAAACGCCTGTCCGAAGTCGCCATCCATAACGGCACCATTTACCTGGCCGGCCAGATCGCCGAAGACACCACCCAGGATATCAATGGCCAGACCCGCGAAGTGCTGGGCCATGTCGACCGCCTGCTGATGGAAGCGGGCAGCGACAAGACCTGCATCCTGTCGTGCCAGATCTATCTCGCCGACATGCAGCACTTCGCCGGCATGAATGAGGTGTGGGACGACTGGGTGGCATCAAGCCACACGCCGCCGCGCGCCACCGTCGAAGCCAAACTGGCCAATCCGGCATGCCTGGTTGAAATCGTCATCATCGCCGCAGAACGCTAAGGCCACCATGGTTTCCACTTCGGCCCCCAATAGCGCCACCACGGAACAACTGGTCGAGGGCCTGAGTGCGCCGGACAGCGCGCGCGTGCTCGATGCGCTCGCCTATGCCACCGAGGCGTATGGCGACAAGCTGACCTTTGCCGGCCGCCCGGCGCTCGACTTCGCCATCGGCGTGGCCACCACCCTGGCGTTCCTGCGCAGCGATGCGGAAACCCGGATTGCCGGCCTGATGTTCGAGCTGACCATGCTCGAACCCGATACGGCGGCCGATATCGAGCCGCGCTTCGGCAAGCAGGTGTGCGACCTGGCCACCGGCGTGCGCCAGCTGATACGGCTGCGCGCGCTGACCCAGACCTCGCATGCGGGCGGTGCCGGTGGGCGCGGCAAGAATGCGGCCCAGCAAGCCGTGGCGCAAGTGGAAACCCTGCGCAAGATGCTGCTGGCGATGGCCTCGGACATGCGCGTGGTGCTGGTGCGCCTGGCGTCGTGCGTGACCACCCTGCGCTATTTCGCCGAACTGAAGCTGTTCAACGACATGACGCGCGAGTATGGCCGGGAAACCCTGGACCTGTACGCGCCGCTGGCCAACCGGCTCGGCATCTGGCAGCTGAAGTGGGAGCTGGAAGACCTGTCGTTCCGTTTCATCGAACCGGAAGCGTACAAGCGCATCGCCAAGATGCTGGAAGAAAAGCGCATGATGCGCGAGGGCTTTGTGTCCTCGGCGATTCTGCGTCTGCAAACCGAGCTGGCTGCGGCCGGTATCGCCGCCGAAGTATTTGGCCGCCCGAAACATATCTACAGCATCTGGAACAAGATGCGCGGCAAGGAACTCGATTTCACGGCCCTGTATGACGTGCGCGCGTTTCGCGTGATCGTCGCCGACGTGAAAACCTGCTACACCGTGCTGGGCGTGGTGCACAATATCTGGACCCCGATCCCCAAGGAATTCGACGACTATATCTCGCGACCGAAACCGAATGGTTACCAGTCGCTGCACACGGTGGTGACGGCCGACGACGGCCGGCCGCTGGAAGTACAAATCCGCACCAATGAAATGCACAGCTTTGCTGAATACGGCGTGGCCGCGCACTGGCGCTACAAGGAAGAGGGCGGCTCGAACTTTGCCGGCCAAAAATACGACGAAAAAATCGCCTGGCTGCGCCAGCTGCTGGCCTGGAAAAGCGATGTGGCCGACGCCGTCGTCGGCCAGGAAGAAATCCAGCGCGAATGGGTGGAAAAGCTCAAGTCGGCCACGCTGGACGACCGCATTTTCGTCATGACGCCGCAGGCGCGCGTGCTCGAGTTGCCGGTCGGCGCCACGCCGGTCGACTTTGCCTACCACCTGCACAGCGATGTCGGCCACCGCTGCCGCGGCGCCAAGGTCGACGGCGTGATGGTGCCCCTGAACACCCAGCTGAAAAACGGCCAGACCTGCGAAATCATTACCGCCAAGGGCGCGCCTGGCACGGCCGGGCCGTCGCGCGACTGGCTCGGCGCCGGCTACGCCGTCAGCACCCGCACGCGCTCGAAAATCCGCGCCTGGTTCCATGCCATCGATATCCAGGAAACCCTGGGCCACGGCCGCGCGCTGGTGGAAAAATCGCTGCAGCGCGAAGGCAAGACGGCCGTCAACCTCGAAGCGCTGGCGCACAAACTGGGCTTTGGCAAGGTCGATGAACTGTTCCTGTCGGTCGGCAAGGACGAATTCAGCCTGCGCCATGTGGAGCAGGCGCTGCACGACAATGGCGAAGTGGTCGAGCCGGAAGACGCGGTGCTGGTCGGCAAAAGCCGCGCCTCCAGCGTGGAGCAGGGCGCCAAGTCCGGCGTGCTGGTGGTGGGCACCGAAGGCCTGATGACGGTGCTGGCCAAGTGCTGCAAGCCGGCGCCGCCGGACAGCATCGTCGGTTTTGTCACGCGCGGCAAGGGCGTCTCGATCCACCGCGCCACCTGCAAGAATTTCGAGGAAATGCGCGCCAAGGCGCCCGAGCGCGTGATCTTCACCGAATGGGGCAGCACCGGCGGCCACGATACGGTGTACCCGGTCGACATCTTCATTCTCGCCGGTGACCGCCAGGGCCTGCTGCGCGATATCTCCGAGATTTTCTCGCGCGAGAAAATCAACGTTATCGGCGTCAACACCCAAAGCGCCAAGGGCCAGGCCCGCATGACCTTCACGGCCGAAATCAGCGCGACGGCGCAGTTGCTGAAAGCCTTGAATGTGATCAAGGATGTCAGTGGCGTGCTCGAGGCAAGGCGCAGCTAAGCCTGCCGCATCAGTGCGTCTTGTCGCCCTGATGCAAGCCCGCCATCGCCGTTGTCTCCGGCTGCAGGGTGATATGGTCGATGCCATGGCTGGCCAGCAGCATTTTCTTGATGGCGCGCAGCACGGACGGCCACTGGTCCAGGTGTTCGATCTGCACGTGGCCGATCAGCGCCGGCTGGCCCGGCGACATGTCCCACACGTGCAGGTCATGCACTGACAGCACGCCCGGGATTCTCTCGACGTCGGCGCCCACCTGCAGGTAGTCGATCTGCTGCGGTACGCCTTCCATCAGGAAGTGGTACGAGTCCTTCAACACGCCAAAGGTCGATTTCAAAATCAGCAGTGACACCAGCACCGACAGCAGCGGGTCGATCCGCATCCAGCCCGTGAAATAGATCACGGCGCCGGCGGCGATGGCGGCCACTGAGCCGAGCAGGTCGCCCATCACGTGCACCAGCGCGGCGCGCGTATTGACGCTTTCCTTGTCTTTCGACAGCACCCACGCCACCACCACGTTGATCGCCAGGCCGATCACCGCCACCACCACCACCGTGTCACCATGCACGGCTTCGGGCGAGGAAAAGCGCAGCACCGCTTCATAGCAGATCCAGCCCACCACGCACAGCATGGCCAGGCCGTTGACAAAGGCGGCGAGGGCTTCGGCGCGGCCAAAGCCGAACGAGTGGCGCGGCGAGGGCGGGCGGCGCGCGATGACCTGGGCCAGCAGCGCCAGGCCCAGCGCGGCCGCGTCCGTCACCATATGGCCGGCGTCGGAAATCAATGCCAGCGAATGGGACAGGAAGCCGAACGCCACTTCGACGCCGGCAAACGACAAGGTCAAGCCCAGCGCCCACGCCAGCACGCTTTGCTTGCGCCCCGTGAACGAGTGCGTGTGCTTGGCGTCGCCTTTCAGGTGGGCGTGCAGATGGGTGTGGTCATGGTCGTGCTTGTCGTGCATGGCGTGCTTCGTGGAATGATCTTGCCGCCAGTGTAAAGGAAAGGCCGGCGCGCCGCGAGAACGGCAGGCGTAAAAAAACCTGCATGGCGTGAGCGATGCAGGTTTCTTCAAGCCGCCGACATTTACGCAGTGGCGGCAGTTTCGCCGAACTTGCCCTCACGGAAGTCCTGCACCGCCTGGAATACTTCGGCCTGGGTATTCATCACGAAGGGGCCATATTGCGCGATCGGCTCGTTCAATGGCTGGCCGGCCAGCAGGATCACGCGGCCGCCTTCGGACGCCGTGATGCGCACGCCGTCGCTGCCCGGTGTGTTGGCGAAAATCGCCATGCGCAGGGCCGGCACCGCCTTGCCGTCAACCTCGACCGCACCCCGGAAAGTGTACAGAAAGGCGTTATGGCCGGGCGGCAAGGGCTGCTCGAAGCTGCTGCCCGCCGGCAGGTCGATATCGAGGTACAGCGGTTCGGTGCGTTCACGCTGCACCGCGCCGGCCACGCCATGGCTGCTGCCGGCAATCACCTGCACCGCCACGCCTGCATCGGTGGTGTAGCGCGGGATCTCGCCGCTGTCGAAATCGCGGTACCAGGGCGTGCGCATCTTGTCGCTGGCGGGCAGGTTCAGCCACAGTTGAAAGCCTTCCATCACGCCTGCTTCCTGTTCCGGCATTTCCGAGTGGATCACGCCGCTGCCAGCCGTCATCCATTGCACGCCGCCCGAGGTCAGCAGGCCTTCGTGGCCGGCGCTGTCGCGGTGGCGCATGCGGCCCGTGATCATGTAGGACACGGTTTCAAAGCCGCGGTGCGGGTGCTCGGGGAAGCCGGCGATATAGTCGTTCGGCTGGTCGCTGGCAAAATTGTCGAGCATCAGGAACGGATCGAGGCGGCGCTGCAATTGCTGCGTCAACACGCGGTTGATCTTCACGCCGGCGCCATCCATGACGGCCTGGCCGGCAATGACGCGCTCGACGGTGCGCGCGGTGGTGACTGTGGTGGCGGTAGTGATATCGTTCATGATGCTCTCCAGTTCTCAGTATGAAACGATTACACGAGGATGGCGTTGATCTCGGCGTCCGCCTGGGCTTGCGCCTTGGCGACGGCTTCCGGACCCATGCCCATGCCTTCCGAATACACATACTGCACGTCGGTGAGGCCCAGGAAACCGAACATGGTGTTCAGGTAAGGCACCTGGCTGTCGGTGGCGCCGCCACGGTGCAGGCCGCCACGCGACAGGCCTACCAGGACTTTCTTGCCGGTCAGCAGGCCGACCGGGCCTTTTTCCGTGTACTTGAAGGTGACGTTGGCGCGGGCAATCGCGTCGAACCAGCTTTTCAGTTGCACGGTGATGCCGAAGTTGTACATCGGCGCGCCGACCACGATCACGTCGGCCGCCTGCACCTGGGCGATCAGGGCGTCGTCAAGCGCGATGCGGGCAGCCTGTTCGGCGCTACGCTGCTCCGCCGGCGTGAACAGCGCCTGCAGGGTTGCTTCATCGAGCATCGGATGCGGCTGGGCGGCCAGGTCGCGGCGCACCACGGCGGCGCCGGGGTTGGCGGCGACAACCCTGGCAACCAGGGCGTCGGCCAGGCGGGTGGAGGCGGAACCGGTGCTGCGGGCGCTGGAATTGATTTGCAGGATGTTCATCTTGTTTCTCCGTGTGAGTGAGGTGTCTTGCGATGAATGAACTATAGCAATTCCAAAATCGATGCGGAAGCCGTTAAAATGGATAACATTAATCCATTGATGGAACAATAAGGACACCATGGACATCGATCCCGGCGATTTGCTGCTGTTTGCCCGCGTGGTGGAATGCGGCAGTTTTTCGCGCGCCGCCGAGCGCGTGGACTTGCCCAAGTCCACCCTGTCACGCCGTATTTCACTACTCGAAGGCAAGCTGGGCGAACGCCTGTTGCAGCGGACCACGCGCAAGCTGGTGCTGACCGAATTTGGCGCCAGCCTGCTCGAACACGCGCGCAAGGTGGTGGAAGAAACCGAGGCGGCCGGCGCGCTGGCCCAGCACCGCCAGGCCGGGCCCAGCGGCTTGCTGCGCATCTCGATGCCGGCCGATTTTGCCGATACCCTGATGCGCCAGGTGCTGGCCGAATTCGTGCGCCGCTATCCGGCGATTTCGCTGGAACTCGATTTGTCGGCGCGCCGCGTGGATTTATTGGAAGAACACTTTGACCTGGCCATCCGCATGGGCAAGCTGCCCGACGACGCCAGCCTGGCGGCGCGCCGCGTGGCCTTCAGCACGCTGGCGCTGTATGCCTCGCCGCAATACACCAGCGTGCATGGCCTGCCCGAGCACCCGGATGATCTGTTCCGGCACGATTTGCTCAGCTTGCCGCCCACGGCGCACGGCCTGGTGCGCTGGACCTTGATACGTGGCAAGACGAGTTGGGAGCGCGAACTGCCGGTGCGCCTGCTGGCCAATTCGCCGGAATTGCTGGTGCGCATGGCCTGCACGGGTGTGGGGATTGCGGCCAGCACCGACCGCTTCGCCAAGGCTTATCTGCAGACGGGGGAACTGGTGCGGGTGTTGCCGGAGTGGAATTTTCCGCTGGTCACGGGCTGGGCCGTGTTTCCTGGCCGGCGGCTGATGCCGGCCAAGACGCGTGCATTCCTCGATATGATGGCGGAAATGTACGAGGCGAGCATGCCTGTCTGAATGCTTTACTTCGGTAAATTACCCATCACTTCACCGAGCTGCACCGGCCCGGCCGGTTGCCACGCCGGGTTGAATCGCAAGCTGTCTTTCGGGAACAGCATGACGACGGTCGAGCCCAGCAGGAAGCGGCCCAGTTCCTCGCCTTTTTTCAGCACGATATGGTCGTTGGCATAGCTCCAGTCGCGCACTTGCCCCGAGCGCGGCGGGTTGACCACGCCGTGCCAGACGGTGGCCATGCTGCCGACGATGGTGGCGCCGACCAGGGTCATCACGAAAGGGCCGTTGGCGGTGTCGAACACGCACACCACGCGTTCGTTGCGGGCGAACAGGCCCGGAATGCCGCGCGCGGTGGTCGGGTTCACGGAAAACAATTCGCCCGGCACATAGATCATGCGCGTCAGGCGGCCGTCGCATGGCATGTGAATGCGGTGGTAGTCGCGCGGGCTCAGGTACAGGTTGGCAAAGCTGCCATGCTCGAATTGCGCCGCCAGCGCAGCGTCGCCGCCGACCAGCGCGGTGGTGGTGAACTGATGGCCCTTGGCCTGGAAGATCTGGTCCTTGTCGATGGCGCCGAACTGGCTGATGCGCCCGTCAACCGGGCAGACATAATCGGCTTGCGCGATCGGACGCACGCCGGGACGCAGCGCGCGCGTAAAAAAGTCGTTGAAGCTGGTGTAGTGCGTGACGTCCGAATCGAGCGCCTCGTCCATGTTGACGTTATAGCGGCCGACGAACCAGCGGATCAGCCGGGTGGTCATGGCGCCGCCCCTGGCGCCGGCGACGCGGCCGGCGAAATTGGTCAACGCGCTCTTGGGCAGCAGATATTGGGGCAGGACGGCAAGACGGTCGGACACGATAGGGGGCCTTTGAGGGGAGGGAAACAATGATGTAAACGCATTATAGCGGTGTCGGGTGGCGAGGGCGAATCCGGCAATTGCGTTCGCTGGCCGGCAAGCCATTTTCCAGGTTGCAGGATATATTTTTTGGAAACTGTCTCGCCATGCGAAAAATGCCGCAAAATGCCGCTGCCCGCTTCCGGTATCGCGCCACTTCAACTTATCCCTATGCCAGTCTGTTTGCCCTTCTTTCGTGTTGCCGTGTGCGGTGCTGCCATTCTGTTTGTCTGCAATACCTGGGCGCAGCAAGCACCCCAGGACGGCCCCAGGCCTGCCGAGAACACGCCGCAGGCCGAGCCGGTGCAGCAAGTGGAAGTGAAGGGCGGCGCCTACGATCCGCGCCGCGACGATACGGCCAGCAAGATGGTGGTGGGCAGCGACGAAATGTTGAAATACGGCGACACCACCGTCACCGATGTGCTCAAGCGCCTGCCCGGCATTACCGTGACCGGCGCGGCCGGACGGCAGGGTGGCGAGATCCGCATGCGGGGCCTGGGCAGCGGCTACACGCAGATACTGCTCAACGGCGAACGGGCGCCGGCCGGTTTTTCGCTCGACAGCCTGGCGCCCGAACTGATCGAGCGCATCGAGATCCTGCACGCGGCCAGCGCCGAGTACAGCACGCAGTCGATCGCCGGCACCATCAATGTGGTGCTGAAAAACACCGTGAAAACAGCGCAGCGCGAGATCAAGCTGGGCATGGGCGGCGGACGCGATGCATTTTCGCGCAATGGCAGCTTGCAATGGTCGGACAAGGATGGCCGGTTGTCGTATTCGCTGTCCGCCTCGGTGTACCGCTACGACTACGATGCTGGCGGCCTTCACGACAGTCCCGCGCTGGATCTCGCTTATTTGCCCGATGGCCAGCAAAACCTGTTGCGCCTGATCAGTGGCGGTGGCGGCGGACGCTCCGAAGGCGTCAACCTGGCGCCACGGCTGAACTGGAATAGCGCCGGTGGCGACAGTTTCACAGCGCAGTTTTTTCTCAATGCCGGCCGTAGCAACAGCCACAGCAACTACCACACGGAAACCTTGCTGGGCGCGCGGCCCGACGTCGATAACGACGACAGCCGCAATCGAACTCGCCAGCGGTTCGGCCGTGCCGACCTCGGCTGGGTACACAAGCTGGACGGTGGCGCCAAACTGGAACTGGGCTTGCGCGGCATGGTCAGCAACAGTTCGACCGGGAGCGCCACCCTGGGCGATATCGACGGCCTGGGGCTGGCGCTGGACCGCAAGGTGGAGGTCGGGGCGACGTACAAAACCTTGTCATCGAGCGGCAAGTTTTACTCGCCCTGGATGCCGGGCCATGCGCTGTCGACTGGCTGGGATGGTACTGTCAGCCGGCGCGAGGAAGAGCGCCACGAACGACAGCGCGCTGTGGCGGGCGGAGACGTTCCGCTTGCCAGCGATGACAACTTCGCGGCCCATGTCAACTTGCTGGCCCTGTACGCGCAGGACGAATGGGATATCACGCCGCGCTGGTCGATGTATGCGGGACTGCGCTGGGAAGGCATTGCCACCCGTACCTCGGGCAACCGTTTCGAGGATGTCGGGCAGCGCAGCAGTGTCTGGAGCCCGCTGCTGCAGACCCTGTGGAAATTGCCCGATACCAAGGGTGACCAGCTGCGCCTGGCCCTGACGCGCACTTACAAGGCGCCGTCGACGTCCAGCCTGGTGCCGCGCCGCAGCATCTCGACCAACAATAGCCAGTTCGAACCCGACCGCCAGGGCAACCCGCAACTGAAACCGGAACTGGCGCTGGGCGTCGACGCTTCGTACGACCATTACTGGGCCGAAGGCGCCTTGCTCAGTGCGCGCGCCTCGGCGCGCCGCATCGACGGCTATACGCGCCAGGGCCTGCTGTGGCAGGACGGACGCTGGGTCTCCACGCCCGTCAACGACGGCCGCGCCAACACGCGGACGCTGGGCCTTGAAGCGAAATTTCCCTTGCGCGCAGTGCAGGGGGCGACGGCGCCGGCGATCGACTTGCGCGCCAGCATCAACCGCAACTGGTCGCAAGTGGCGCAGGTGCCAGGGCCGAACAACCGGCTCGACCAGCAAACGCCGGTCAGCGGCACCGTCGGCATCGACTACAAGACGCCGGGCGGCATGCTGACCACCGGCGGCAGCCTGAGCTTTACCGGCGGCGGCCCGGTGCGCATCACGCCGCAGCAATACGCCTACAGTTCGCCACGGCGCGATCTCGACCTGTATGCGCTATGGAAATTCAATCCGAAGCACCAGCTGCGCCTGGCCGTATCGAACCTGCTGGCGCAAGATTATGAAAGCAACAGTGCCTATGCCGATGCTCACGGCAGCATGATACGCGCCGGCGTCTCGGGCACGGCGCCACAGGCGCGCGCGACCATGGAAATGAAGTTTTAAAGAAACAATCTTGCAGGGCAACGCTGTTGCGGTGGACCTTGCTGGCCCGCCTTGTCCTATAATCGCGGCTTCCGATACGCTGTCCTTATACTGCTGCAAGGTTCCCCATGACGTTTTCCTCCCTCGGCCTGATCGATCCCCTGGTCCGCAAACTTGACGAGCTCGGCTATGCCAAGCCGACCCCCGTGCAGGCGCAGGCGATCCCCGCGGTGCTGGCCGGGCGCGACCTGATGGCCGCCGCCCAGACCGGCACCGGCAAGACGGCGGGCTTTGCCGTGCCGCTGCTGCAGCGCCTGACACTGGAAGGCATGGTGGCGCCGCAGTGCGTGCGCGTGCTGGTGCTGGTGCCCACGCGCGAACTGGCCGAGCAGGTCTATGCGAGCTTTCTCAGCTATGGCGGCAACTTGCCGCTGCGCAGTTTCGTCGCCTACGGTGGCGTGCCGATCGAACCGCAAACAGCCAAACTGCGCAAGGGGCTCGACGTGCTGGTGGCCACGCCGGGCCGCCTGCTCGACCTGCAGTCACAGGGCGCCATCAAGTTCGAGCAGCTGCAGACCCTGGTGCTCGACGAAGCCGACCGCATGCTCGATCTCGGTTTCGAGCGCGAACTCGATCTGCTGCTGATGACCATGCCCAAGCAGCGCCAGACCCTGCTGTTTTCGGCCACGTTCTCGGACGCCATCCGCGCCATGGCCAAGACCATGCTGAAAGACCCGCTGTCGGTCGAGGTCAGCCCGCGCAACAGCACGGTGAAAGCCGTGAAACAGTCGGTGATCGTGTGCGACAAGAAGCGCAAGCCGGAACTGTTCCTGCATCTGCTGAAGAAAAAACGCTGGGGCCAGGTACTGGTGTTCGTGAAAACCCGCAAAGGCGTCGAGGTGCTGGTGAAAACCTTGCTGGAGCAGGGCGTGCGCGCCGATTCGATTCACGGCGACAAGACCCAGCCGAACCGATTGCGCGCGCTGGCCCGCTTCAAGGCCAGGGAAGTGCAGGTGCTGGTGGCCACCGACGTGGCCGCGCGCGGCCTCGATATCGAGCAACTGCCACAGGTGGTCAATTTCGACTTGCCGACCGTGGCCGAGGACTATATCCACCGCATCGGCCGCACCGGCCGCGCCGGCGCCACCGGCGAAGCGATTTCGCTGGTCTGCGCCGATGAGGTGGAGCTGCTGTCGGCGGTCGAAGCGCTGACGCGCCAGACCCTGAAACGCAGCGAAGAGCCGGGCTTCGAGGCCGAGCACCGCGTGCCGGGCACGGCGGCCGGCGGGGCGATCCAGAAAAAGCCGGTCAAGGTGCTGGCGCCCAAGGCGGCCGAACGCGCGGCCAAGCGCCGCTTTTACAAGTAGACTCGGCGGTCGAGTCGTGCTGCACGCCGCGCGCATTCATGCCATCATGAGGGCATGACCTCGATACCCTTGTTCCCGCTCAATACCGTGCTGTATCCCGATGGTTATCTGCCCTTGCAGATCTTCGAGGTGCGCTACCTGGACATGATACGCAAATGCATCACGGGCGAGCAGCCCTTCGGCGTGGTGCAGCTGCTAGACGGCGCCGAGGTGCGCAAGCCTGGCCAGCACGAGACGCTGGCCCAGGTCGGCACCCTGGCGCGCGTGATCGACTGGGCCGCGCCCTTGTCCGGCCTGCTGCAGATCAAATGCATGGGCACGCAGCGCTTCCAGATTGTTTCCAGTGAGCAGATGAAAACCGGCTTGTGGATGGCGCAGGTCGAGTTATTGCCCGGCGATAGGGCGGTGCCGGTTCCGCGCGAACAGCAGAACGTGGCCGACGCCCTGGGCGCCCTGATCCGTACCTTGCAGGAACAAAAAATTCCCATGGACCAGATGCCGATCCAGCCGCCGTACCGGCTCGATGAATGCGGCTGGGTAGCGAATCGCTGGTGCGAGCTGCTGTCGCTGACGCCGGTGCAGAAGCAGTTGCTGCTGAGCCAGGAAAATCCCGTGCTGCGGCTGGAATTGATCCAGGACACGCTGTCCGACAATGGCTTGCTGGAGGAGTAAAGGCGGCCGGCATCACCTGGATCAAGCTTCTGTTGTGCAATTGCAATTTCTGTTGAGAAATACTTTACGCTATGCCGCCGCTGGCATAAGATGATGCCCCAGAGCAATGCGGCTTCCCGGCCACAGGCAACGTAGACGAGAACGATCATGGCAAAAGCAGGCGTGGAACAGATCAATGCGGCGATGGATGCGATGGCGGCCGAAGGCCAGGCCATCACGGTGCGCGCGCTGCGCGAAAAACTCGGCGGCGTCGCCTGCCTGGGTACCATCAGCAAGTTGCTGCAAAGGCGCAAGGCCGGCGCCCAGCGCCAGATCGCCGCCGCGGCCGAACTGTCGCCCGTGCTGCGCCAGGCCATACTCGATTTTGTAGGACAGGAATTGACCGCCAGCCAGACTGCGCATGACGCCGAGATGAACGACAATCAACAGGAACTGATGGACCTGGCCAGCGAGAACGAGCGCCAGCAGGAATTGCTCGAGCTGCAGGCCGGCGAACTGGAGACCTTGCGCGCCGAACTCGAGCGCGAGCGCCAGGTGGCCAACCAGGCCCGCACCGACCTGGCCAAGGCCCAGCTGCGCCTGGAAGGCCTGCCGCGCCTGGAAGAAGCGGCCGAGCAGGCGCGCATGGACCTGGCCAAGGCGCAGTTCAAGCTCGAAGGCATTCCGCGCCTGGAAGCGGCGGCGGAAACGGCGCGCGCCGAGCTGATCGCAGCCCAGCTGAAACTGGAAACCCTGACTCGCGTGGAAACCGAACTGGCCACGGCGCGCCTGGAACTGGAAGCCGAACGCGAAGAACTGGGAGAGACGCGCGCCGAACTCGATGAAGAGCGCACCTTGCGCATCAAGGCGCAGCAATTCATCGTCGATCCCATCTTCAAGACCCCTGTCTGAAGGACACCTGACCAAACCTGCTGCGCATCGGTACAGGCAGCCTGCGATGCTCACCGTGCCTTGGCACGGTTGCGCTTCTTAGCCGTCTATCCTTCCGCTCGCTACGGTTTTGTCAGGTGTCGAGACGCAAGTTGTTATCCATTTATCTGAGCGTACTGTAGCGTCATCCACGCAAACCCCGCCATATTGAGCACCACGGTCATCCAGAACACCACCTGGAACGAACGCTTGGCCGTCTTGTGGCGCAGCCATTGCCGGGCCAGCAGGGCGCCTGGCCAGCCGCACAACAGGCCCAGCAGCCACAGGGTTTTTTCCGGCGTGCGCCAGGCCTTGGCGCGCGCGGCGCGCTTGTCGATGGCATAGGCGGCAAAACAGGTGATGCTCATCACGCCATACACGCCCGCCACCAGCGGCGGCAGCTGAACCAGCACGGTGGCGGCAAGATACAGCAAGGCGAACACGGCAAGGACAAAATAGGACATGGCGGACCTGGAAGCGAAGTGAGCCGCATTGTAACGGTAGTCCCGGCTACGCACCTGTGTTAGCAAGCGCACGGAGGACGCGCGCGCGCGCTTTCACAATGGCTGCATGAACACTGGGGAAGGAAGACGGTCGTGCAGCCCTTGATAGCAATCGGTGCTTCCGCCGGCGGCATGGAAGCCTTGTCCACCATTTTTGCCGCCTTGCCGGCTGATTTTCCCGCCGCCATCCTGGTCGTCACCCACGTCGGTGCGCGCAAGAGCCTGCTGCCCGCGCTGCTGGCGAAAACCTCGGCCCTGCCGGTGCGCCATGCGCAGGACCGCGAACCGATACGCCCTGGCCGCATCCTGCTGGCGCCGCCCGACCTGCACATGCTGGTATCCATCACGGCCGGCCAGCCCATGGTCGAGCTGACCCGGGGGCCGCGCGAAAACCATACGCGCCCGGCCATCGATCCGCTGTTCCGCTCGGCCGCCGCCGCGCTGGGACCGCAGGTGGTGGGCGTGATCCTCAGCGGCTATCTCGATGACGGCACGGCCGGCCTGCAGGCCATCAAGGCCTGTGGCGGCATGGCGCTGGTACAGGAGCCGGAAGACGCGGTGGCGCCGTCGATGCCGGACAGCGCGCTACGCAACGTGGCGGTCGACCGGCGCTTGCCGGCAGCCGGGATCGCCCCGGCGCTGCTGGCGCTGGTCAAGGACATGGCCGCGTCAGTTGCGGACAGGACAGAGGCGCCGGCCTGGATCGCCGTGGAAAACCGTTTTGCGAGGTGAGTGGGCAATATGGAGCAATTACAGAAAATCGCCACGCCGTCGACCTTCACCTGCCCCGAATGCCAGGGCACCTTGTGGGAACTGCGCGAGCCGCAGCCACAGCGCTTCCGCTGCCACACGGGCCACAGTTTCATGGCCCGCATCCTCGGCGAACTGCAGCACGAAAAAGCCGAGGACGCCATCTGGGCCGCCGTGCGCGCGCTGCAGGAAAAGGAGCAGCTGTTTGCCAGCCTGGCCGCCAAGGCCACCGCCTGGCTGCATCCGGGCGCGGCCAGCGAATACACGCAAAAGGCGCGCCAGGCCAGGGAGCAGGCCGAGCTGTTGAAGCGGGTGCTGCTGGCCTGACTTGTGCGCGTTTTAGTGCAGCTTGATCTTCACCGCCATGTCGCCGTCTTCCACCGCGATGGCGGCGTCGGCAAACTTGGGCGGGCCGAAGCGGCTGGCCGCATCGCGGCTGAAGCCGTAGTCTTCCTTGGGGATGCCGATCATGTTGCGGTCCAGTTCGGCATTGCCGTTTTCATCGTGATAGGCCAGCACGGCCCAGGTGCCGGCCGGCACGTTGGCCACCTTGAGCACGGTTTCCCCGGCCTGCGCCGGCGCCGAGGCCGTATGCACGCACTGTTTCAGGAATCGTTCCTGATCGCAGACGGCCACGCGGATCTGTCCCTTGGCGTTGCTGATATTGGTCACGTGCACTTCGATACTGGCGGCCAGCGCCGCGCCGGAGGCCAGCAAACCGCCGTACAGCAGGGCGGTGGTGGCCACGATGGCGGCGATTGTGCGGTGTGCGGGCGCTGCTATGGTAGGCTTGCTCATCTTCTTGTCACTCCTGTTAAAAACAAATGTTAATCAATGCATTGATCGTGCTGGCCACCGTGGTGTTCATGGAGCTGTTCTCGGTGGTCGCGCACAAATATGTGATGCACGGTTTCGGCTGGGGCTGGCACCGCTCCCACCATGAACCACGCAGCGGCTGGTTCGAAAAAAACGATTTATATGCGGTCGTCTTTGCCGGCATCGCCATCGTGCTGATCTGGCTGGGCACCGAAGGGCGCCATCCGCTCGAATGGATAGGCGCCGGCATGACCGCCTACGGCATGCTGTATTTCATTGCCCATGACGGCCTGGTGCACCAGCGCTGGCCGTTTCAATATGTGCCCAGACGCGGCTACCTCAAGCGCCTGTACCAGGCGCACCGCATGCACCACGCCGTGCATGGCAAGGACGGCGCCGTCTCCTTTGGCTTTCTGTATGCGCCACCGGTCACGCAGCTCAAACGGCAGCTGCAGGCCCTGCATGGCGGTCCGCTGCGCGAGTCGGCCGCTGCCACAGCGCCGCAGGACGCGCAGACCCCGGCTTCCTGAAGCGCGACGCCAGCGCGTCGGCGCCGCCGCGCAGCAGCAGCCATAATTTGGTGGTGCGCGAGGTGCCCACCCGTTCATCCCAGGCGCTCGCGCCACGCGCCTTGACCTCGATGCCGATCTGGCGATACACGCGGTGCGCGGTGGCGATCGCCCATGCCGAACGCAGGGGCAGCGCGGCCAGGCCTTGCGTGGCCGACGCGTAATACGGTTCGGCCTCATCGACCAGGCGCGCCGCCACCGTGGCCAGCGCGGCGCGTTGCTTGGGCAACGCCAGCTCGGCCTGGGCAATACCGGCCTCGCGCAGCCATTGCGCGGGCAGGTAGCAGCGCTCGATGTGCGCGTCGTCGACGATGTCGCGCGCGATATTGGTCAGCTGGAAAGCGATGCCCAGGTCGCAGGCGCGGTCCAGCACCGCAGGGCCGCTCGCGCCCATGATGGTGGCCATCATCAGGCCCACCACGCCGGCCACGTGATAGCAGTAGCGCAAGGTGTCGTCCAGCGTTTCATAGCGCGCTTCCTGCACGTCCATCGCAAAGCCGGCCAGATGGTCGAACGCGTATTGCGGCGCGATCTTGCAGCGCAGCGCCACTTCCTGGAAGGCGGCAAACGCCGGCTCGGCCATGGCCTCGCCCGCATAGGCGCGGCGGGTTTGCGCTTCGAGCCGCGCCAGCGCTTCGGCGGCGGCGAGCGCATCGAGCGGGACGGCGGCAAAGCCCAGTTCCTGGCCATCGACGACGTCGTCGCAATGGCGGCACCAGGCGTACAGCATCAGCACGCTGCGCCGCACCTCGGGCGCAAACAGGCGCGCGGCGGCGGCAAAGCTTTTCGAGCCCACCGCAATCGTCACGGTGGCGTGTTCCAGCAGCGCCTCGCTCATTGTGCGGCGTCCTCGAGCATCAGGCCGGCCGTGGCCTTGGCCGAACCGATCACGCCCGGCACGCCGGCGCCGGGATGGGTGCCGGCGCCGACCAGGTACAGGTTCGATACATCGCGGTCGCGGTTGTGCGGGCGGAACCAGGCGCTTTGCGTGAGGATCGGTTCGAGCGAAAAGGCCGAACCCACATGGGCGTTGAGTTCATCGCGGAAGTCATGCGGCGTGAAGATGCGGCTGGTGACGAGCTGGCTGCGCAGGCCCGGCATGTAGCGCTCTTCCAGATAGTCGAAAATGCGGTCGCGGTAGCGCGGCCCTTCCACGTCCCAGTCGATATCGGCGTTGCCCAGGTGCGGCACGGGCGCCAGCACGTAGTGGCTGCCGCAGCCCGGCGGCGCCAGCGACGGATCGGTCACGCAGGGCGCGTGCAGGTACAGCGAAAAATCGTCGGCCAGCTGCTGGCCCTTGAAGATATCCTTGATCAGGCCTTCGTAGCGCGGGCCGAAGCACACCGTGTGGTGGCGCAGCTGCTCATGGTGATGGTCGAGGCCGAAATACAGCACGAACAGCGAATTGGAAAAGCGTTTCTTGCTCAAGGAGGCCGCTTCGGACACGCCGCGCGGATGGTGGCCCAGCAGCGAGCCGTAGGTGTGCACCACATCGGCGTTCGAGGCCACCATCTGCGCCGGAAACACGCGCCCGTCTTCCAGGCGTACGCCGGTGGCGCAGTTGCCGCTGGTGTCGATGCGCGCCACCGAGGCGTTCAGTTCGATGCGCCCGCCCAGGTCTTCGAACAGGCGCACCAGCGCCAGGATCAGTGCGCCGGTGCCGCCGCGCGGAAACCACACGCCCCAGCGCCGTTCCAGCGCGTGGATCAGCGTGTAGATCGAGGAGGTGGCGAACGGGTTGCCGCCCACCAGCAGCGAATGGAAGGAGAACGCCTGGCGCAGATGGTCGTCTTCGATAAAGCGCGAGACCATGCTGTAGACGCTGCGCCAGGCCTGCAGGCGCGCCAGTTGCGGGCCGGCCGCGATCATGTCGCGAAACGACAGGAAGGGCACGGCGCCCAGCTTCAGGTAGCCTTCCTCGAACACGGCTTTCGAATACGCGAGGAATTGCTGGTAGCCGGCCACGTCTTTCGGGTTGCGCGCGTGGATCTGGCGGTCCAGCGATTCCTGGTCGTTGACGTAATCAAAATGGTGGCCGTCTTCCCAGCACAGGCGGTAGAACGGCGCCACCGGCAGCATCTCGATATAGTCCGACATCTTCTTGCCGGCGACCGTGAACAATTCCTCGATCGCGGTCGGATCGGTGATCACGGTGGGGCCGGCGTCGAACACGAAACCCTGGTCTTCATACACATAGGCGCGCCCGCCCGGCTTGTCGCGTTTTTCCAGCAAGGTCGTTTGCATGCCGGCCGCCTGCAGCCGGATGGCCAGCGCCAGGCCGCCAAAGCCGGCGCCGACAACCACCGCTTGTTTTGCATTGTTCATTCAGGTTTCCTGATCTGGTGAGGGTGGAATTTGAGTGCGGCGGACATGGCTTGGCCGACCGGCACGGGCGGCTTGCCCGAGACCAGCCGCAGCTGGTCGGCCAGGGTCAGCCTGCCCGCATAAAAACGTGAAATCAGCGGCGCCGGCAGATGATAGAAGCGGCGCATCACCTGCCAGCGGTGATCCGCTTCGCCGGCCAGAAACAGCATGCGGTTGAGCAGGCGGAAAAATCGCTGGCCGCGCCAGGCGTGCAGGGCGCAGGCGCGGATCACGCCAAACAACGGCTCCGCGTCGAAGGTATCGAGCGCCGCGATGCGCTCGGCCAGGCGCGCCGCATGCGGCAGCGAGTAGCCGGTGGTCGGGTGGAACAGGCCGGCGCGCAGCCCGGCGCAGGGCTGGCCCTGCAGGTCGTCCCAGAAGCCGTCGATGTCGCCGGCCAGCACGATCGGCAAGGAGCCATGTTCTTCGCGCAGCAGCTCGGCGATGCGCCAGCCGCGCGCGGCGGCATAGGCGGCGATATTGGCGCGCAGGCGCTCCGGTTCCCAGGCGCTGGTGTCGACATAATGCGTGTCTTCGATCAGCACGCGGTCCGGTGCGAACGGCAGCACGTAGACAAAGCGGTAGCCGCCTTGCTGCGCCACGCTGGCGTCCATGATGATGGGCGCTTCCAGGCCATGCGGCGCGGCCAGGCGCACTTCCTGGCCCAGGAACGTCTGGTAGCCAAGCGCCAGGCGGCGGCTGGCTCGCATGCCGCGCCCGTCGATCACGGCGCGCGCCTGCAGCACCTCGCCATCGGCCAGGTGCACCGAGGTGGGCGTCAGGCTGGCGATCGCCGTGCCCAGGCGCAGGCAGTCGCCCAGCGCCGCTTCGATCACGCGCGCGAAGTCGCCGGACGCAATGCTGGCGTAGCCGCCGGCCAGGGTGCGCGCATGGCCGGGAAACAGCACCTCGTAGCCGGGCCAGCGGTGCGACAGCAAGGGCGACAGCCATTCGAGCTGGGCCTGGGTGACGTCGCTGTCGTGAAAGGACCAGGTATGGTTGCCGCCCAGTTGCCCATCGCGCTCGATCAGCAGGATGCGCAGGCCGGGGCGCTGGGTGCGCAGGCGCCAGGCGATCAGGCCATTGGCCAGGCCGCCGCCGACCAGGATCACGTCGTAAGGGACTGCCGGTGCGGACTTATGCAAGTGCCGCTCCCGCGTCGTGGCCGGATGTCTGCAGCGCCGCTTCGACCAGGTCCGCCGCGCGCGCCGTGCCGCCGGCCGTGCGCACGGCGTTGGCCAGTGCGGTGCAGCGCCGGGCGAATGCCGGTTCGTCGAGCAGGCGGCGCAGCTGCGCGGCGATGCGTGCCGGGCTGGCCCAGCGCGCCGAGGCGCGCAAGCCGATGCCGGCATGCGCGATGCGCGCCGCAACGCCGGGCTGGTCAAATGCGATCGGCACGGCCAGCACCGGCGTGCCGGCGGCGATCGCGTCCATCACCGTGTTCAGCCCGGCATGCGAGACCACGGCGTCGGCGCGCGCCAGCACGGCTTGCTGGTCGGCAAAGGCGCAGACCCAGGTGGCGCCTGCCTGTTTCAGTTGTTCGCACTGGAGCGCATCGAGGCCGCCGCAGTGGGCCACCAGCAATTGCGCACCTGCCAGACGGCACCCTTTTGCAATGCGCAGCAGCAGCGCGTGGCGGTGGCCTTGCAGGGTGCCGAGCGAGGCGAAGATAAACGGGCGATCGGCGCCCACCTCGGCCAGGTCGGGCGCACCGCTGGTGTCGATCGTGCGGCTGCCGCCCGGCGCGCCGCGCAGCGGCCCGACATGGTGCAAGTGGGCAGGCGCTTGCAAGCGTGGAAAATCGAAACCGGCCACGGTCTGGCTCAGTTGCAGCCATGGCGACAGCCAGTCGTGCATGCCGTCGCGTACTGGCAATCCCAGCGCTTGCGCGTTGGCCGCGATGCTGCGCCGGTGCGGCGCCATCAGCCAGTCGTAGACGTCGCTGCTGCCCTGGCACATGCGCACGGCGCGCTCGTCGCGGCCGGCCGCAAACGGCATCACGGGCAGCGGCACGCCCGCTTCGCGGTTGATCGGCAGCGCGCAGGCCACGGAAATGAAGGGCAGCGACAGCGCTTGCGCCACCATGCCGGCGGCCGCTTCCATCTGGTCGCCCAGTATCACGTCGATGCCCAGGCTTTTTACGGCTTGCGGCAGCTCGCGGCAGAACATGCCGGTGGTGTCGGCCATGTCGCCGATCACGCGGCGCAGGCCCCATGGGCTGCCAGGATTGGCGGCGCGGCGCAGCGCGGCGGCCAGGGTGCCGGCCGGGTGGCTGGACCGCCCCAGCGCATGAAAGCCGATGCGGGCGTCGCCGAGCCACCTGGCCGCTTCGGCGCGGTGCAAAAACGTGACCTGGTGGCCGCGTTCGATCAGCGCCACCGACAATGCCTCCATCGCGCTGAAGTGGCTGGGAAAGGCCGGCGCCACCACGCCGAAATGGCGCATGCGCACCGTTTCAGCCGCCATGTGCGGCGGCCAGCATGGGCGTCGCGGGGCTGGAGGCGGGCGCCGGCGCGGCAAAAAAACTGCCCAAAAAGCTGCGCGTGCCCTGCCGTGTGCCGACCGCGTCGGACAGGTGGCGGTCCGCTTCCTGCAGGTGGTGCGACAGGAGGCGCTGCGCCTCGTCCACGCCCAGGGTGGCCAGCAAGGTGGCCTTGCCCGCATCGAGGCCGACGTCCTTGCCGGTGATGGCGCTGTCGTTGCCAGGCAGGTCTTTCAGGTCGTCGCGGATCTGGAATGCCTGGCCGGCGGCCAGCGCAAAGGCGCGCAGCGACTGCGTCACGCGCGCGTCGCTTTGCGCGATGATGGTGGCCATGTCGACCGTGGCGCCCAGCAGTACGCCGGTTTTCAGCTGGTTGGTCATGGCGATATCGGCGGGCGAGCGCGCGGCGCCGCCGTGCAGGTCCTGGAATTGTCCCTTGGCCAGACCTTGCGCGCCGACCGCTTCGGCCAGCGCCGTCACCAGGCTGGTGCGTACCAGCGGTTCGAGGTCGGTGGCCGAGGCGATGATGCGAAACGCGCGGCTGAGCAGGGCGATCGAGGCGAGGATGGCGACATCCTCGCCATATGCGACATGGATCGCCGGTGCGCCCCGGCGCAGCCTGGCGTCATCCATGCAAGGCATGTCGTCGAGCACCAGCGAAGAGGCATGCACCAGCTCCACCGCGCAGGCCACGTCGATCAGCGCCGGCGAGGCACAGCCGAGGTCGCGCGCGATGGTCATCAGCAGCAGGGGACGCAGGCGCTTGCCAGCACCGAGCGCAGCCGCACGCATGGACAGGGTCAGCAGGTCGCCGCCGTCGGCGCCATTGCCACCATCGGCGAGCAACTGCCGCATCCGCTCTTCGAAGCGGCGCTTCATGGCCTCGTGGTCCTCCGCCGCTACCGCGTGGAGCTCGTTGATGGCGACACCGAAGCGTCGTCTTTCTGTGGTCATGCACTGGTCTCCCGTTAGCGTGGCTGGAACAAGCCGGACTGTCCTTCCAGGAGTGTATCGGAGTTCTGGAAAACATGATGGTTCTCGCTCGAATCAGGGTGTGCTGGCTAACAAAAAACCCTGATGCGGCACGGACATGAAAGCAAATCATAGCCGCGCAAGCGCCGCCTGCCTTGTGCCATGTCACCGAGTCGCCGCGCTGGCGGTGGTTTGCGCCCGGTAAATTCCGGTTTTTCCAGAACACAAATACGCGATCACGCAGGCCAGCGCCGCATAGGCGCCGATTTCTGGTCCGAACAATTCCATTGCCATCACGGTCGAGGCCAGTGGCGTATTGGCCGCGCCGGCAAACACCGCGACAAAGCCGACCGCCGCCAGCAAGCCCACCGGCTGGTGCAGCAGCGGCGCCAGCGCATTGCCCAACGTGGCGCCGATAAAGAACAGCGGCGTCACTTCGCCGCCCTTGAAGCCGCTGCCCAGCGAGACGATGGTAAACGCCATCTTGGCCAGGAAATCATGCGCGGGCAAGGGCAGATGCAAGGCATCGACGATGGTGGGAATGCCCAGGCCGATATATTTGTCGCTGCCCAGCAGCCAGACCGCCAGCGCGACTACCACGCCGCCGACGAATGGGCGCAGCGGTGCGTAGGCGATGGTGCGCTTTATGGCCAGCGCCAGCGCATGGGTGGCGCCGGCAAACAGCCGGGCGGCCAGACCGAACAGCACGCCGGCGATCGCCATCGCGCCCAGGCTCCAGGCGGTCATGGCAGAAATAACAGGCAAGGCGGCGATGGCGTAATGGGTGTGATGCACGTGCAACAGCATGGCCCACAGCAGCACCACCTGGTCGGCCAGCAGGGCGGCCACCAGGCAGGGCAAGAGGCCGGCGTGGCGCGAACGGCCCACCGCCAGCACTTCCAGGCCGAACACGGCGCCGGCCAGCGGCGTGCCGAACACCGCCGCAAAGCCGGCGCTGATGCCGGCCATCAGCACCATGCGCCGGTCCGCCGCATCGAGGTGGAAGCACCGCGTCAACTGATCGGCCAGCGCGCCGCCCATCTGCACGGCCGTGCCTTCGCGCCCGACCGAGGCGCCGAACAGGTGCGACACCACCGTGGCGCCCAGCACCAGCGGCGCCATGCGCAGCGGTATCGGTTGGTCGGGGGTGTTGATTTCCGTGATCACCAGGTTGACGCCGCCTTCGACCTTGCTGCCGTAGCGCAGATAGAGCCAGCCCGTGGCAAAGCCGGCAACTGGCAGCAGCCAGATCAGCCAGGCATGCGCCTGGCGGGTGCCGGTGGCCCAGTCCAGTGCGAACAGAAACCAGGCCGAGGCCGTGCCGGCCAATACGGCGACCAGGGTGGCCAGCAGCAGCCATCTGGCCTGCAGGCGCAGCTTAGCCACGCAGGTCTAGCTCATTTGCCAGCGCCTGGCCGATCTGGCGCTGTTCGGCCAGGATGGCGCGCAGGTGCTGCGGCCGGGTCCTGACGTTGGTCATCACCACGCGCAGCACATTGGTCGGGCCAGGGTAGCGCGTCGATTCGAGCACGGTGCGCGACACAAAGCTGCGGCCCTCGGCTTTCTGGCGGTTCTGCAGTCTGGCGTTGAGCGTGTTGAGCCGCTGGTTCAGCGCCAGTGCCGCGTCCAGCTCGCCACCGGCCAGCAGATGCTCCATGCGCTGGCGCAGCGGCTTTGGTACATAGCGGTAGGTCAGAATAAAGGTGTCGGAGCGCGTGACCAGCTCGAAATCCTGCTGGTCCGCCAGCAGGTCCTGAAATTGGCCGCTCAGGGTGGCTGCCTGCTCCAGCAAGGTGGTGTAGCCGGACACGCCCAGCACCTTGAACGAGGTCCACAGTTTCAGGGCGTCGAAGCGGCGCGAGCCTTCCAGCGAGGTCTGGCCCAGGTCGCCCGAGTTGTCGCGCAAGATGTAATTGGCGTTGTGCTTGAGCAGGTTCAGGCTGGCGCTGTCCTTGAACAGCAGCATGCTTTGCGCCATCGGCACCCACAGCAGTTTATGGCCGTCGATCACCACCGAGTCGGCCTGCGCGATGCCGTCGTACAGATGGCGGAACTGTTCGGCGACCAGCAGCGCGCCGCCCCAGGCCGCGTCGACATGGAACCAGATCGCTTCGCGCGCGGCAATTGCCGCCATGGCGGCCAGCGGGTCGATGGCGCCCGTCTCCGTGGTGCCGGCGATGCCGATCATGGCGACGATTTTGATCCTGCGCGCCGTCAGATCCGCAATCGTCGCTTCCAGCTGCTCGACATCGATGCGGTTGTCGCGGTCGACCGGCACCAGGTGCAGCGCCGCTTCGCCGAGGCCCAGGGTGGCCAAGGCTTTTTTCACGGAATAATGGCTGCGCGCCGAGCCGATCACGGCCAGGCCGGCGTGGCCCGACTCGTGCAAAGTGGCATACAGGCCGCGCTTCCTGGTGCCGGGCAGCTGGTGTTCCAGCGCCACGGCCAGCGCCGTCAGATTGCCCATGGTGCCGCCATTGACGACATTGCCCAGCGCGCCGCTGGTGGCCGCCATTGCCTGCGCATAGACGGCGTCATCGTGCCGGTATACCTGGCGATGCAGCCAGCCCAGCAGCTGCTTTTCGATCAGGGTCGATACATACGCCGTTTCGATCTTGACCTGGTTCTGGTTCAGCGCAGCCGTAAACGCTTCCGCCAGCACGCTGACCCAGGGCAGGGCCTGCGTCATGTGGCCGATATAGCGCGGGTGGTTCAGCTGCGCCGTATTGGCCAGCACCGTGCTGTCGAGTTCGCGCAGGAAATCCGTCACCGGCATGCCCTCGGCCGGTAGCCGCGTGTCGGGCAACTGCGCCAGCAACTGCTCGAACGGCACGTGCGGGTAGGGCGCCTCGCGCGCGCCGGCCAGCCAGCCGCCCAGCATGGCCAGCGCCTGCTGCAACGGTGCCGGCGCCTCCTGCAGCGCATCGATGGAAAAATGCCGCCGCAGCAGCTGTTCGATAGGGGTGTCGCTCATTGCATCAGAAATAGTTCAGGCCCAGCGCCGATTTGACTTCGTCGGCCGTGCGGGCCGCCACTTCACGCGCGCGTAACGTGCCTTCTTTCAGCATCTGGATGACCTGGCCCTTGTCCTTGGCGAACTCTTCGCGGCGGGCCCGGATCGGCGCCAGCATTTCCTGCAGCACCACTTCCAGGCGTTTCTTGACGATGCTGTCGCCCAGGCCGCCACGCACATAATGGGCTTTCATTTCTTCCAGCGCCGCTTTTTCCTGGTCGAACGCGTCCAGGTAGATGAAGGCCACATTGCCTTCCAGGTGGCCAGGGTCGGCCACGCGCAGGTGCAGCGGGTCGGTATAGACTTTTTTCACGGCGGCCGTGATTTCTTCGGGCGTCGCACCCAGGTTGATGGTGTTGCCCAGCGACTTGCTCATCTTGGCCTTGCCGTCGATGCCGGGCAGGCGGCCGATTTCCGGCACCAGCGCCTTGCATTCCATCAGCACTTCGCGGTGGTACATGCGGTTGAAGCGGCGCACGATTTCATTGGTCTGTTCGATCATCGGGATCTGGTCTTCGCCGACCGGCACCACGCCGGCCTTGAAGGCCGTGATGTCGGCCGCCTGGCTGGCCGGGTAGGTGAGGAAGCCGGCCGGAATATCGCGCTCGAAGCCGCGCAGGCGGATCTCTTCCTTGACGGTCGGGTTGCGCTCGAGGCGCGCCACGGTGACGATGTTCAGGTAGTAAAACGTCAGTTCGGCCAGTTCGGGTATCTGCGACTGGATAAAGACGGTGGTCTTGCTCGGATCGATGCCGACGGCCAGGTAGTCGAGCGCCACTTCCACCACGTTGCGGTGGACCTTGTCGATATCGTCCATATTGTCGGTCAGCGCCTGGGCGTCGGCCAGCATGATGAACTGCTTGTAGTCGTGCTGGTAGGCCACGCGGTTGCGCAGGCTGCCGACGTAGTGGCCCAGGTGCAGTGGTCCGGTCGGACGGTCGCCCGTCAGGATCACCGATTGCGAGGCGATGGCGGCGGCCGACAGCGGCGCGGCGGCTTCTGCGGTGTCATTGGTATCGGGAGTATTTGGCAAGCTCATCAAGTTTCCTTTCGAGCCGCCTTGTCGGGATGATCCAGGATTTTCCCTGTTACGCCACCGATCGAGGCGGCGTTGATCAAAATCACATCACTATGCAGTGGCCGCGCGGAGTGAGCGGGACCACCAATTCGAGCAAGCGTGTTGTGACTGGATAAAATTCATGGCGGTATGGTTGCAGTTTGACAGCGGTCTGTCAAGCCGCCCGGCAGATTTATCTGCCGTGATGGTTTTGTATAACAGGTATTATTGCTCGTTGGCTATTTTGGCCTGTCCTGATCAATGGAGTTCACATGCGTGTCGCGCCACCCGTCCGGCTTGCCGGTCTTGCCCTGATGACCCTCCTCGCCATGCCGGCCTTCGCGCTGGCGCAAACGCCGCCGATGACGCCCGATATCGGCGCCAGGCTGGTCATGCCCGACCTGAACGACTACGTCAGGCGCGTGGTGATGATCCCCATGCGCGACGGCGTCAAGCTGTACACGGTGATCGTGGTGCCGAAGGATGCGAAGCGCGCACCGATCATGCTCACGCGCACGCCGTATAACGCGGCGCGCCGCGCCCAGCGCGCCACCAGCGCCAGCATGCTGGCGACCTTGCCGCAAGGCGACGACACCCTGGTCGAGAACGGCTATATCCGCGTGTTCCAGGACGTGCGCGGCAAGCATGGTTCCGAGGGCGAGTATGTGATGACGCGCCCGGTGCGCGGTCCGCTCAACAATACCAAAGTCGACAATGTGACCGACGCCTGGGACACCATCGATTGGTTGTCGAAAAACATACCCGAGTCGAACGGCAAGGTCGGCATGCTCGGTTCTTCCTACGAGGGCCATACCGTGCTGATGGCGCTGGTCGACCCGCACCCGGCGCTGAAAGTGGCGATCCCCATGAGCGCCATGGTCGACGGCTGGCGCGGCGACGACTGGTTTCACAATGGCGCCTTCCGCATGCCCAGCTTGTCCTACCTGGCCTGGCAGACCAGCGTGCGCGGCAGCGCCGAGTCTCCGGTGCTGGGCGTGTACGACGATTACGAGGCCTATCTGCGCATCGGCTCGGCCGGCGATTTCGCCAGAAAGTTCGGCATCGACAAGCTGACCTACACCAAAAAACTGTTCGAACACCCGGCCTACGACAGCTACTGGCAGGAGCAGGCGCTCGACAAGATCCTCGCCGGGCGGCCATTGATTGTGCCGACCATGCATGTGGTGGGCCAGTGGGACCAGGAGGATATCTACGGCGCCTACGCCGCCTATGCGGCGATGGAAGGAAAAGACAAGCTCAACAACCTGAACTACCTGGCCGTCGGCCCATGGCGCCATAGCGGCGTCAACTATGAAGGCAGCAGTCTGGGCGCCTTGAAATTCGATGGCGACACGGCGCGCCAGTTCCGCGAAAAGGTGATGCAGCCGTTCCTGAATCAATACCTGAAGGACGACGCGCCGCAGGCGAACACGGCGCCTGTGGTGTCCTACCAGAGCGGCACCAACCGATGGCAGCGGTTGCAGCGCTGGCCGCTGGCCTGCGACACCTGCGACACCCAACTGACCGCGATTTATCTGCAGGACGGAAACAAGCTGGGCTTTGACGCGCCGCCCGGCGCACCCGAGGCCGGTGGCGCGTTCGACGAATACGTGGCCGATCCGGCCAAGCCGGTGCCGTTCGTGCCGCGCCCGGTGCGCCTGAACGATGGCGATGTGTGGAAGCCATGGCTGGTCAGCGACCAGCGCGGCTATGCCGACCGCACCGACGTGCTCAGCTATGTGTCGGCGCCGCTGAAAGAGGCCGTGCGCATCGCCGGCGCACCCATGGTCAACCTGTTTGCCAGCACCAGCGGCAGCGATGCCGACTGGGTGGTGAAACTGATCGACGTATACCCCGATGAAGTGCCGTCGCAGCCGGCCATGGGCGGCTACCAGCTAGGCGTGGCGATGGATATCTTCCGCGGCCGCTACCGCGACAGCCTGGCGCATCCGACGGCGATACCATCGGGCAAAGTCGAGCGCTACCGCTTTGCGCTGCCGAACGCCAATCACGTGTTCCTGCCCGGCCACCGCATCGCCGTGCAGATCCAGTCAAGCTGGTTCCCGCTGTACGACCGCAATCCGCAAACCTTTGTGCCGAATATCTTTTTGGCCCAGCCCGGGGACTACAAAAAGGCGACCCAGCGCGTGTATCACGCGCCAGGCAGCGCCAGTGCGGTCGAGTTGCCGATCATCTCGGCGCAGGAGGCGGCGCAGGTGGCGCGCTAGGCTGGCGTGTTCAGCGCGGCCGTATGCTCATGGACAGCAGTTCGGGGCGGTGGTTGCGCTGGAAGCTTTCCATCAAGGTGCCCGAGCGGCCGGCTTTTTCCAGCAGTTCGCGCAGCACCGCCTGGTCGTTCGCACTGAGCGACTTGCGCGAGATATAGGCGCCGGAGAGGCCCCACGGCAGCTCGGGCAGCGCTTCGAGGCGCAGGCGCTCGGCCAGGCCATGGACGCGCGCGTCGTTTTGCACCGCGCCCGACAAGATGGTCGGGTTCATGATGGTGGCGTCGATAAAGCCGCTTTGCATCAGGCGCGCGATCGACAGCGCGTCGACTTCATAGAACAGGCGGCCCTGGCTGCCCAGTTCCCTCGCCACGGCCTGGTAGGAAGGGCCGTAGTCGTAGCCGCGCACCAGCGCCACGCGCAGTTCGCGCCGCTCGATCAGTTCCTGCATGCTGGTGACCGGTTCGCGTCCGCCCTGCAGGGAGATGAGCAGCGGGCGGTTGCCCAGCAGCGGGATGAACAGGCCGTGCTGGTCGCGCCTTGGCGTGCTGCTGGCCGGTATCAGCAGATCGGCCTTGCCGGTTTCAAACAGCGCTTCCAGGCGCGCGCGCGGCACCACGGTGAAGACGAAGTTGCAGCCCATTTTGGCGCCCAGCGTGCGCAGCATGTCGGGATAGATGCCACTGACAGTGGTGCCGGCGCCGACGACGCTGGCGCCGATCTGCGAGACGGGCACATGGATGTCGCGCGAGCACTCGGCCCAGGCCAGCATGGGCAGTGCCAGTGCTGGCAATGCCAGCGACAATGCGGCCGTGGTGCGGCGCCAGGCGCTGCGATAAAGATCAGTCATACCATCCTTGCTTGCCATCGGCATGCGCTTTTGTAAGGCGCGGCCGATATTGCGGTTATCTGCGATGTCGTCTCTTATTGTAGCCCACTTCGCCTGTTCATTTCCCTATGGAAATATTGCGCCGCCGTCTATTTGATGGTGGAAACCACCAGGCGCAGGCCGCGCCGCGCCTTGAAGTAGCGCCAGGCGACGATCATGCCCAGCGTCTGCATCAGGGCGCAGACAAAAAAGGTGCTGCCGATGCGCCAGTCATCAGCCGGCAGGTGGCTCACTTCGCCGAGGATCAGGCTGCCCAGCAGCGGCATGATAATGATGCCCAGGCTGCTGATCGACTGCAAGGAACCCATCAGTTCGCCCTGTTCGCTGGCTGCCGAGCTTTTCGAGATGATGCCTTGCAGCGCGGGGCCGGCGGCGAACGCCAGCAGGTTGCACAGGATCAGCGCATACATCATCCAGCCCTGCGTGGCCAGGCCATACAGCAGATAGGTGAGGGCGCCCGAGGCCATGCCCAGCAGCGACAGGCGCACCTCGCCCAGGCGCTTGATCAGGATGCCGAGCAAACCGGCCTGCACCACCGCCGCGCACAGGCCGACGCAGAACAGCGCGATGCCGTTCTGGCGCGGCGTCCAGTCGAAACGGAAGTGGGTGTACAGCACCCAGGTGGTGTTGAGCATCATCTGCGCGAACGTCATCAGGCCGAAGGCCAGCACCAGGCCACGGATCTCCACGCGGCGCGCCAGCTTGACCAGGGCCGCGAACGGATTGATGCGGGCCAGCGTGAATGGCGCGCGGGAGCCCTGCGCCAGCGACTCGGGCACGAAAAAATAGCCGTACACGAAATTGGCCGCCGACAGGCCGGCGGCGACAAAGAACGGCAGGTGCAGGTTGATATCGCCGAGCAAGCCGCCGAGCATCGGGCCGCAGATAAACCCCAGGCCGAAGGCGGCGCCGATCTTGCCGAAGCTTTTGGCGCGGTTGTCCGGGGTGGAGATATCGGAGGCGTAGGCGGAAGCGACCGACATGCTGGCCGACGATACGCCGCCGATAATGCGGCCGATAAACAGGCACGCCAGGTTCGGTGCCCAGCCGGTGGCCAGGAAGTTCACGCACATGCCTGCCATGGAATAGAGCAGCACCGGCCGGCGCCCGACGCGGTCGCTGATGGCGCCCAGCATCGGCATGAAAATGAACTGCAACAAACCGAAGACGGCGGCCATGATGCCGTACCACATGGCTTGCTGGTCCTTGCCATCGACAAAGTCGCCGATCAGGATGGGCAGCACCGGCACCACCAGGCCGATGCCCAGCATGTCGATAAACACGCAGACCAGGATGAAATTGAGATTGCCGGCGCGCACAGGCGGTGCCCTGGGCGGGGAAGAGTCGGGCGTGGCGTGGTCGGGCATGCAAGCTTTCGTCGCGCGCCTTGCGGCCATGAGGGGCGCAGGGCTGGAATGGTCAGACTTTGTATTATAGACAGCACGCGCCGCGCTGGCTATTGCTCGCTCATTGCCCTTTTACATCAGATGCTGGCGGTGCCGGCGCCCATTCCTCGGCAAAGGTGGCGCGGAAATCGAGCAGGATCTGCAAGCGCCGTTCGGCCAGCGCGCGCCCGGCCGGCGTTTGCATCTTGCCGGGCAGCTTGTCGAGTTTGGTGACGATATGGTCGAGCGAATAGGCCTTGTCGTCGAGCGTACGGTGCAGCGCCAGCGGGTCGCTGCCATGGGCCAGCGCGCTGTCCATGCGGGCCGCCGTATAAAACATGCGCGCCAGGCCGACGGCGCCGAGCGCGTCGATCCGGTCGGCGTCCTGCACGATTTGCGCTTCGATGGTGGTCGGCGCCAGGTTGGCCGAAAAGCTGTGGCTCTCGATGGCGTGTGCGACGGCCGGCAATTTGTCTTCCGGAAAACCGAGTTCGGCCAGCTGGCGGCAAGCCAGCGCGGCCGCCTGGCGCGAGGCCAGGTGGCGCTCGGCATGGTTTTTCGGCAGGTTGACCAGGTCGTGCAGATAGCAGGCCGCCATCACCACCAGCGCGTCCGCTACCGGGTGCTGCTCCAGCAGGGCGCCGGCATTGCGCCATACGCGCTGCAGATGGTTGATGTCGTGGGCGCTGTCGTTGCCCAGGCCGGCGCCGGCCAATGCCAGCAGGCGCGGCTGCCAGTGTGAAAGCAAAGCTTGCATGGTGTCGGATATCGAAATGAAAGCCGTTAGTGTGGCATGAAATGGCTATTGCGGCATGCACGATGTTCTTTTTTGGTGCAATGAATATTTATATGCTGTAATATTGCTTCATTGCAATTCCCGTGCATTATTTAATAATTTTCACGCCGTGTGCGCAGCACCGCTTTCATGCGCGCACGTTGTCCATTCCAAAGGAACACCATGAACACCATTTCCAGCGAGCCAGGCGCCATCGTTGCCAAGGCCGCCGAATACCTGGCCTTTACCCTGGGCCAGGAAGAATATGGCATCGATATTCAAAAAGTCAGCGAAATTCGCAGCTATGAAACCCCGACCCGCATTGCCAACGCCCCCGAATTCGTCAAGGGCGTGGTCAATCTGCGCGGCATCATCGTGCCGATCGTCGACATGCGCATCAAGTTCAACCTGGGTACGCCCAGCTACGACCAGTTTACCGTTGTCATCATCCTCAATATCGGCAACCGCGTGGTCGGCATGGTGGTCGACCGCGTCTCGGACGTGACAACCTTGCTGCCGGAACAGATCAAACCGGCGCCCGACATGGGCCGCTCGATCAATACCGAGTACGTGATAGGCCTGGGCACCATCGACGAGCGCATGCTGATCCTGGTCGATATCGACCAGCTGATGTCGAGCGCCGACATGGGCCTGATCGAAAAACTGGCGGCCTGATCCACCAGCTTCTTCCGCGTTTTTACCCCGCATTTCCGGGGTAGCCAAGGCGCATGGTTTGCCCGCAAACCGTGCGCTTCTTTTCATCATTGCCCGCTTCCTCCAGCAGCCATCCGGTACGCATAGCGTCGCCGCGATACTGCTCGCGCAGTCGGCCAGTGCTTCTCGGGATTTCACATGAACTTATTCAGAAACGTCGGCATCGGTGTGCGCCTGGGCGCCGGCTTTGCCATTATCTTGCTCTTTTCCATGCTGATCACCGGCATCAGCGTCTGGCGCCTGCACGACGTGGCGGCCGACACGCGCGCCATGATGGAGCAGCCGCTGGCCAAGGAACGCCATATCTCGGACTGGTACAGCCGCATCGACAGCGCCGTGCGCCGCACCATCGCGATTGCGCGCAGCTCGGACACCTCGCTGAGCGCGTATTTTTCCGAGGAATCGAAAACCTCGTCGGCCAGCTCGGCCGAACTGCAGAAGAAGATCGAGGCGCTGATCGACCAGCCGCAGGAACAAGCCATGTTCGCCGCCTTGCTGGAGCAGCGCAAGGTGTACCTGAGCTCGCGCGACCAGGTCTACAAGCTCAAGGGCGAAGCGCAGGCCGACGCCGCCAATGAGGTGTTTGAAAAAACCTTTGTGCCGGCCGCCGCCAGATACCAGAAAATGGTGTTCGACCTGCTGGAACACCAGCGCGCCGCCATCGACGCCACCGCGCGCGATATCGACGCGGTCGCCGTTACCAGCCGCAACCTGCTGCTGGGCCTGGCGGCGCTGGCGCTGGTGTTTGGCGTGGTGTGCGCCTGGCTGCTGACGATCGGCATCGTCCATCCGCTGCGCACGGCCGTCGCCGTGGCGCGCCGCGTGGCCGACGGCGACCTGACGGCGCGGATCGACGCCAGCGCCCACGATGAAACCGGGCAGTTGCTGCGGGCCCTGAAAGACATGAACGGCAGCTTGCTCAATATCGTGGCCGAAGTGCGCAGCGGCACCGACAGCATCGCCACCTCGTCGACGCAGATTGCGGCCGGCAACCAGGATTTGTCGAGCCGTACCGAGCAGCAGGCCGGCTCGCTCGAAGAAACCGCCTCGTCGATGGAAGAGCTGACCTCGACTGTGAAACAGAATGCCGACAATGCGCGCCAGGCCAATCAATTGGCGGCCTCGGCCTCGCAAGTGGCGGTCAGGGGCGGCGAAGTGGTGGCGCAGGTGGTCGGCACCATGGAGTCGATCAATGCCTCGTCGAACAAGATCGTCGACATTATCGCGGTGATCGACGGGATTGCTTTCCAGACCAATATCCTGGCGCTGAACGCGGCGGTGGAGGCGGCGCGCGCCGGCGAGCAGGGGCGCGGCTTTGCGGTGGTGGCGTCCGAAGTGCGCAACCTGGCGCAACGCTCCAGCCAGGCGGCCAAAGAAATCAAGAGCCTGATCGGCGCCTCCGTCGAGCAGGTCAATGCGGGCAGCATGCTGGTGGCCCAGGCCGGTTCGACCATGAACGATATCGTCTCCAGCGTGCAGCGCGTGGGTGACATCATTACCGAAATCACGGCCGCCAGCAGCGAGCAGAGCGTGGGTATCGACGAGATCAACCGGGCCATCGGCCAGATGGACGCCGTCACGCAGCAAAATGCGGCGCTGGTCGAAGAAGCGGCGGCGGCTGCCGAATCGATGCAGGACCAGGCGCACAAGCTGGCGCAGATCGTCAGTGTCTTCAAGCTTGACCACAATACGGCGGCGCGCGCCGTGGCGGCCACGCCACGCCCTGCAGCAGCGGCGGCCCTGCGCCTGGGCGGCACGCGCTAGTTGTTCTCTTTCCCCGGCGGCGCGCGTCCATGCGTGCCGCCTGCAACAGCGCCGTATTCCCGGCTTGCTCTCTTCTTGTTTTTCTTTTACCGTATTGCTATGGCGCAATCTGCGTCGTCTGTCAGGATAATCATATGAATTTGTTAAGAAACGTCAGCATCGGTGTACGCCTGGGCCTGGGTTTTGCAGGCATCTTGTTGTTTTCCATGCTCATTACCGGCATCAGTGTCTGGCGCTTGCACAGCGTGGCCGCCGATACGCGCGTGATGATGGAGCAGCCGCTGGCCAAGGAGCGCTATATTTCCGACTGGTACAGCAAGATCGACAGTGGCATCCGCCGCACCACGGCGATCGCGCGCAGCAGCGACACCACGCTGGGCGCTTATTTTGCGGACGAGTCCAAGGCTTCGTCGGTGATCTCGGGTGAACTGCAAAAGAAAATCGAAGCGCTGCTGGTGACCACGGAAGAAAAGGAAATCTTTCGCAATGTCAGCGAGATGCGCAAGGTCTACCTGAGTTCGCGTGACCAGATCTACAAGATGAAGACGGACGGCCAGCTTGACGAGGCAAAAGTCGTGTTTGAAAATACCTTCGTTCCCGGCTCGGCCAAGTTCCAGAAATTCGTGCAGGATCTGCTGCTGCACCAGCGCGCCAGCATCGACGCCACCGCGCACGATATCGATACGATGGCCATCACCAGCCGCAACCTGCTGCTGGGACTGGCCGTGCTGGCGCTGGCCTTCGGCACCGTCTGCGCCTGGCTGCTGACGACCAGCATTGTCCATCCGCTGCGCACGGCCGTCGCCGTGGCGCGCCGCGTGGCCGATGGCGACCTGACGGCGCTGATCGACGCCAGCGCCCACGATGAAACCGGGCAGTTGCTGCGGGCCCTGAAAGACATGAACGCCAGTTTGCTGCGCATCGTCGGCGAAGTACGCAGCGGCACCGACAGCATCGCCACCTCGTCGACGCAGATTGCGGCCGGCAACCAGGATTTGTCGAGCCGTACCGAGCAGCAGGCCGGCTCGCTCGAAGAAACCGCCTCGTCGATGGAAGAGCTGACCTCGACCGTGAAACAGAATGCCGACAATGCGCGCCAGGCCAATCAATTGGCGGCCTCGGCCTCGCAAGTGGCGGTCAGGGGCGGCGAAGTGGTGGCGCAGGTGGTCGGCACCATGGAGTCGATCAATGCCTCGTCGAACAAGATCGTCGACATTATCGCGGTGATCGACGGGATTGCTTTCCAGACCAATATCCTGGCGCTGAACGCGGCGGTGGAAGCGGCGCGCGCCGGCGAGCAGGGGCGCGGCTTTGCGGTGGTGGCGTCCGAAGTGCGCAACCTGGCGCAGCGCTCCAGCCAGGCGGCCAAAGAAATCAAGACCCTGATCGGCGCCTCCGTCGAGCAGGTCAATGCGGGCAGCTTGCTGGTGGCCCAGGCCGGTTCGACCATGAACGATATCGTTTCCAGCGTGCAGCGCGTGGGCGACATCATTACCGAAATCACGGCCGCCAGCAGCGAGCAGAGCGTGGGTATCGACGAGATCAACCGGGCCATCGGCCAGATGGACGCCGTCACGCAGCAAAATGCGGCGCTGGTCGAAGAGGCGGCCGCAGCGGCCGAATCGATGCAGCACCAGGCGCAGAAGCTGGCCGAGGTGGTTAGCGTATTCAAGCTGCACGAGCGCAGCGCGCTGGCGTTGAGGTAGGTCGGATAGGGTAGGTCGGGTAGGTCGGATTAGCGCGCAAGCGCGTAATCCGACAACACCACGGTCAGCGTTAACACCGTTGTCGGATTACGCGCGAAGCGCTAATCCGACCTACGCAATCCGGCGGTAATCGCCATTTGCGACAATCGGTCGGCTTCGCCATTGCGGTGACGCGGCACCCAGCGCAGGCTTACCTGCGGCAATTGTTCCATCAGCGCCAGCACCCTGGCGCGTTCCATTGCCAATCCTTTGACAATGGCGGTGCCCAGCACATCATTGATCACCACCTGGCTGTCGCCGCACAGCAGCAGCTGTGCCGGCTTGACCTTGACGGCGGCACGCAGCAGGGCCGTCAGGGCCGCATATTCGGCGTCGCTGCTGTCGCCATCGCCGGCCGGCTCGCTGATTTCGATGCGCTCGCCATTTGGCCCCAGCAATAGCGCGCCGATGCCGAGGCGGCCCGGGTTCGGGTGGGCCGAGCCGTCGAACCAGCCGCGCCAGGCATGCGGCCCGCCTTCGTCGCGCTTGCGCGCCGCATGCCGCTCGCGCCGCAGCCGCGCCTTGCGCGCGGCAGCTTCCGACACCATTATTTGATGAACAGCAGGTCGACCAGCGCTGCGATCCAGCAGGCGACCAGCACGCCGACGGCCAGCTGCATGCCAGGCCCGTCGTTGGCTGACAGGGCCGCCACTTTTTCCGTGATCAGCTGCACATCGAGCGGCAGGGCGCCGCTGTTGATCTGGTCCATGATCTGGCCGGTGCGTTCCATGATATTGCGGATCACCAGCAGCAATGCCACCAGCGACGGCAGCAGGAACAGCGCGCCGCGCGCCTTGCGGCCCAGCAGCAGATGTCCGGTGCCGGGAAATACCAGGGCCGACAGCAAAATGGCTTTGGGCCGTTTGGAAGAGAGTGTGCCGCTCATGCGCGCCTTCACGGTGGTTACAAGCGGCACATCATACTATTGCCAGCCGAATTTGCGCAGATAAACGCGTTTCATCAGGGTCGTCAACACCGTGTAGGCGACCAGGATGGCCAGCAGCCATGGGAAGTAGCTGAGCGGCAAGGCCTGCAGCTTGAAGTAGCTGGCCAGCGGGCCCATCGGCAAGAATACGCCGACCGCCATGATGGCCGTGGTGGCCACCAGCAGCGGCACCGAGGCGATGCTGTCGATAAAGGGCAGCTTGGGCGTGCGGATCAGGTGCACGATCAGGGTCTGCGTCAACAGGCCGACGACGAACCAGCCCGACTGGAACAGGGTCTGCTGGGCCGGCGTATTGGCGCCGAACACATGCCACATCAACACAAAGGTGCTGATGTCGAAAATCGAGCTCAAAGGGCCAAAAAACACCATGAAGCGGCCGATGTCGCGCGGGTTCCAGCTCAGTGGCTGCTGTATCAGTTCGGCGTCGACGTTATCAAACGGAATCGCGATCTGCGACACATCGTACAGCAGGTTCTGCACCAGCAGATGCAGCGGCAGCATCGGCAAAAACGGCAAAAAGGCGCTGGCCACCAGCACGGAAAACACATTGCCGAAGTTCGAGCTGGCCGTCATGCGGATATATTTGAGCATATTGCTGAAGGTGCGGCGCCCTTCGAGCACGCCTTCTTCCAGCACCATCAGGCTTTTTTCCAGCAGGATGATGTCGGCCGCCTCCTTGGCGATATCGACCGCCGAATCGACCGAGATGCCGATATCGGCCGCGCGCAGGGCCGGCGCGTCGTTGATGCCGTCGCCCATGAAACCGACGATATGGCCGTTGCCGCGCAGGGCGCGCACCAGGCGTTCCTTGTGCAGCGGGCTGAGCTTGGCAAATACCGTGTGGCTTTCGGCCGCCTGCGCCACTTGCGCGTCGTCCATGTCGTCCAGCTCGGGTCCCTGCAGCACGCCATGGACGGCCAGGCCCACTTCGCGGCAGATCTTGGCCGTCACCAGGTGGTTGTCGCCGGTCAGCACCTTGACCGTCACGCCATGCTGCTTGAGCGCGCGCAGGGCCGGCGCCGTCGATTCCTTCGGCGGGTCGAGAAAAGCCACATAGCCGATCAGGGTCAGCGCCGTTTCATCGGCCACGCCGTACACGGTTTTATGCGGCGGCACTTCCTTGACCGCCACGGCGACCACGCGCAGGCCTTCGGCGTTCAGGCCGTGGGTGGTGGCCAGCACCTTGTCAAGCAGGGATGTGTCCAGCGGCACGTCGACGCCGTCGAGGCGCAGGTGGCTGCAGGCGGCCAGCATTTCCTCGACCGCGCCCTTGCAGATCAGCTCGTGGTGATCATTGCGTTCGGAGACCACCACCGACATGCGGCGGCGCACGAAATCAAACGGAATCTCATCGACTTTCACATAGTCGCGCGCCAGCTGCATTTCCGTCTGCAGCTGCACATGGTCGAGCACGGCGCGGTCGAGCAGGTTTTTCAGGCCGGTCTGGTAGTGGCTGTTCAGGTAGGCGAACTGCAGCACCTCGTCCGAAGGGCGGCCAAACACATCGGTATGGCGCTCGAGCACGATCTTGTCCTGCGTCAGGGTGCCGGTCTTGTCGGTGCACAGCACATCCATGGCGCCGAAGTTCTGGATCGCGTCCAGGCGTTTGACCACCACTTTCTTTTTCGCCAGTTTGACGGCGCCCTTGGCCAGGGTGCTGGTGACGATCATCGGCAGCATTTCCGGCGTCAGGCCAACCGCCACCGACAGCGCGAACAGGAACGCTTCCATCCAGTCGCCCTTGGTCCAGCCGTTGATCAGGAACACCAGCGGCGCCATCACGAGGGCAAAGCGGATCAAGAGCCAGCTGACGCTGTTGACGCCCGCTTCGAACGCCGTCGGCGTGCGCTCGGTGGCGGTGACGCGCGTGGCGATGGCGCCAAAATAGCTGCGGTTGCCGGTGGCCAGCACCAGCGCCGTGGCGGCGCCCGAAATCACATTGGTGCCCATGAACAGCAAATTGGCCAGATCCATCGGGTTCTTGCCGTGGGTGTCGGCCATGCCGGCCAGCTCGGCCATCTTTTCCACCGGCAGCGATTCGCCGGTCATCGCCGACTGGCTGACAAACAGGTCCTTTGCGCTCAGCAGGCGGCAGTCGGCGGGGATCATGTCGCCGGCCGACAGCACAATGATGTCGCCCTGCACCAGCGCGCGGATGGCCAGTTCGATTTGCTTGCCGCCGCGCAGCACGGTGGCGGTATTGCCGACCATGGCTTTGAGGCGTTCGGCGGCGCGGTTCGAGCGGCCTTCCTGCACGAAGCGCAGCAGGGTCGACAAAATCACCATGCTGCCGATGACGATCGTCGCCTTGGCGTCTTCGGTCAGGTAGGAAACGATCGCCAGCACCGTCAGCAGCAAGTTGAACGGGTTCTTGTAGCACAGCCACAGATGCTGGTACCAGGCCAGCGGCTTTTCGTGCTCGACTTCGTTCGGGCCGGTCTGCGCCAGCACGGCTTGCGCTTCGTCTTCGGACAGGCCCGCTTCGCGCGTGGCCAGCCTTGCCATGGCGTCGGGCAAGGCTTCGGTGGCGGCGGCCAGCAGCTGGCGCGCCAGGTGGTCGGGCACAGGGACGGCCCGGGCGCTGCTGTTTTCCAAAGGCATGGCCTGGCGGCGGAAGTGGCCAGCCGTGTGGCGCTTGCGCAGGAACGATTCGAACAGGCGGGTGAAGAGGGTCATGGCTCTTCCTTTCAGGCGAAGTATGGTTGCGGCAGGAACCGGCATGCGGGCCGGGCGGACGCGGCGGGCGGGGTAGTGCGTTGTGGCGTTTGATGGCAGATCATCACCGTTCTCCTGTCGAGGCAGGGAGGTCAGGCGAGACTTGTCGCCGGGCGCAGGCGAGATGCCGTTGCCGCGGTCGGGCTCAGTAGCCGTCCGTCAGGACAATCAATGGTCAGGGAGGAAGTGCGCGCCAGTGTACGCTGGCGCAGACCACACCTTGCTCGGCAAGGCGCGGCGGGGGAGAGGACGCGTGCTTGCCGGAATTAATTGTCGATACAAGATCGACTACTGTCACTGGAACAAGTACCCACGTGGGACTCCGTAAAATGAATAATGCACCGATGATAAAAGTGCAGCCTGGCAACGTCAAGCAAATATCGGCTACATTACCGAAGCGTAATGTGGCGCAGGGAATGACCGAGAGGGGGACGATGGAAAACTATTTTGAAACAGCATTATTGAACGATCTGCACGGCCCGCTGCTGGCTGGAACCATGGTGGCCGATGCCGACAGCGCCGGCTATTTTGCCAGGCTGGCGCAACGCTATCCCGTTACCGGCTCCAAAATACGCTGGAGCGACGTACCCGGTGCAATCGAGCGCCGCGGAAATTGCCCTGACCGCCAGCTGGCCGCCAGCGGCGATTTTTTCCGGGCGATGGTGGCGCTGCATGGCCTGCACGGCCAGGCCGTGTATCTGGGCGACAGCGCCATCGATTTTGCCTTGCTGGCGCCTGTCAGCGTGTTTGCCCTGCACCTGGAAGCGCTGTTGCCGATTCCGCAGCACCACTATTTCATGGCCGCCGATGATGCGTGGTGCATGGTGCTGAGCATGGAGGGGGACATGGCGTTTGGCCTGCGGCCATCGTAAAACCGGCAAGCCAGGCATGCCGGCGCAGGTCCGCCGGCGACTTCGGCTTGCCGTGTTTCGCCAGGTAGGCGGGCGCGGCGCATAGCAGGTGGCGGTTTGGCGCCAGGCGTCTGGAGATCACGCGCCGTGGATGGGTGCGCCGGTTTGCGAACGCATGGAGCGCGTTCTCAATGCCGAATCGACGGCGGCGGAAATGCAGGCCCTGTACCAGCATCCGGAAGAGGACGAGGGCGTGCCGGCGCCGCTGGCGATGCTGCAAAAAGTCAGCGCTTGATCAGTAATGCCGTTCAGTTAATCTGTCCAACGCATGTAAACGCGTAAGGCTGACAAACGTAAAAACGGCGGGCCGGAGACGCGAGCCTGAGAAAATGCCGATGGCTGCGTTGCAGCTCCTCGCCGTACATGCGTACTGTCTTCGTCGCCGCGCCTTGCCCTCGACATTTTTCAGGCTCGCTTGGCCCGGTTGGCCTGTGCGGGCGACTGGGTTTTTAATTTGTTCTACAGGTTTACCGGGAGCGCAGGGACACTAACTGAACGGCATTAGCGCTTGATCAGGGCGATTTTTTCGGCGGCTTTTGCGGGTTGAATTCCATCGACCAGATCACCGAATTGATCTTCCAGCCTTGCGTGGTGCGCACCAGTTGCCATGCTTCCTGGCCCCAGTTGGAGCGATAGTCGCCACGGTTGAAGTTGTAGTCGAAATACACCTGGGCGATATCGCCGTCGCTATCGATGCGCACATTGTCGAATTTCTCTTCGATCGCTTCCGTGTCGCTGACGATGGAATCGATGAACCTGACGGCGCTGGCGCCCGGCGTGATCTTGCTGACCTTGTCGCCGCGGTCTTCGATCATGTTCATGCTCTTGTCCTTGACCACGCCGATCCAGGGGATGGTCTCGCTGTACAGCAGCTTCATGAAGCTGGCCTTGTCCTTGTTGATCAGGGACAAGCGGAAAGTTTCCACCACCTGTTCCAGTTGCTGGCGGTCGGTCTGCGAGGGTGCCGCCTGGACGTTGAAAGCGCTGAAAAGCAGAAGGGCAGGCAGGCTGTGTTTCATGGGGTCTTTCAGGAGGTTAAACAGATTGAATCGACAGCGAATCGGACAGGATCTGCCACAGCGCCGCGTGGCGCTGCTGCAAGGCGGCGCCGCCGGCGTAGATCAGTTCCACGTGCAGGCTGTCGACGATACCCAGGTAGGCCTGCGCATACAGGTCGGTGCGCTGTGGCGGCAGGGCAGGGGCCAGGCGGGTGAGGCTGGCCACATAGTGCTGCAGCAACTGCGCCAGCAGCGCTTCGAAGCCGGCGCCGACCTGCAACCGCAAGGTCGATGGCGGCAGGTAGGCGGTGCGCAGCAGGAAGCGCAGGTGGGCCGAATCGGCATAGCGCCCGGCCATGCGGTCGCAGTACAGCGCGCCGGCCTGCTGGCCGCCGCTGGCAAAGCGGCTCGCTTCATCGGCAAAGCAGCTGTCCATGAAGGCCTGTTCCTGCTGCAGCGCATCGTCGAACACGGCCAGGAACAGCGCGTCCTTGCCGCTGAAGTGGGAATACAGCGATGCCTTGCGCATGCCGGCCAGTGCGGCGATATCGTTGAGGGACGAAGCGTCGTAGCCGTGTTCGGAAAAATGCGCGACGGCGACGGCGCAGATATTATCGGCCGAGGCCGAGCGTTTCTTCATAAGGTGAGGCAAGTAGCATTAGTGTAGGGGCAGGCTGGCCGAGTGCGCAGGACTGGAGCGGGCGCTGACCAGCGTCAGCCATGATACCAGCAGGCCCGCCGCGGTCAAGAACAACAGCCACGGCAGCGGCCCCAGCTGCGCCAGGCTGGCCGCCACCGGCGTGGCCATGCCCGCAATCGTCAGCTGTATCGCGCCCAGCAGGGCCGCCGTCGAGCCCAGCGCGCGCTGCTGCGAACCCATGGCGATCGCCATCAGGGTCGCTTCGGCCACGCCCAGCCCGCCGAGCGCCAGGAACAGGCCCGGCAGCACGCCCGGCAAGCCCAGTCCCAGCGCGGCCGCCGCCAGCGCCAGCACGGCGCCGCCCAGCATGGCGCAGGCGCCCCCCATCGACAGGCGCAGCACGCCATGGCGACCGACCAGGCTGCCGCTGGCCATGGCGCCCAGCAGCACCGCCACGCCGGTGGCGCCGAACACCAGGCCGAAAGTATCGGCCGGCAAGCCGAAATCGTGCTGGTACACCAGCGAGGCACCGCCGATATAGGCGAACAGGAAGAAAAAGCTGGCCGCCAGCGCCAGTGCGGGCAGCAGGAAAGCGCGGTTCAGCGCGATGCGGGCGTAGGTGCGTAGCGCGCCTTTGGGCGACACGCGTTTCGATACTGGCAAGGTTTCAGGCAGGAACAGCGCACTGTTGAGCAGGGTCAGCGCACCCAGGCCGGCCAGCGCCAGCATCACGGCGCGCCAGCCGTAGTGCGCATCGACCATGCCGCCCACGGCCGGCGCCAGTACCGGCGCCAGGCCAACGATGGTCATCAACAGCGCGAACAGTTGCGCCGCCCGCACGCCATCGGCCACGTCGCGCACCATGCTCATCACCACCACCAGTGTCAATGCCGCCCCCAGGCCCTGCAGCAGCCGCGCCAGCAGCAGCATGGGCAGCTGATCGGCCTGCGCCGCCCACAGGGCCGCGGCGATATACACGGCGATGCCGGCCAGCAGTGGCCGGCGCCGGCCCAGCATGTCGGTCAGCGGCCCGCACGGCAACTGGCCCATGCCCATCGCCAGCAGGAATACCGTCAGGCTCAGCTGCACATTCGCATACGAGGTCTGCAGTTCGCGCGCCATGGCCGGCATCGAGGCCAGATACATGTCGATGCCCGCCGGGCCAAGGACGGCCACCAGGGCCAGGGACGCCGCCAGGCCGAGGCTGCCGGCGCGGGGAAGAGTGTGCTGTTGCATGGACTACCTTTCAATAAAAAACGCGGAGGCTACACTGCCGCCGCTTTTTATTGTACACTTGCTGCCTACCGGTAGGTAGCGTATTTTTTAATCAAGCGGATCAGCAAGGGGAATCGACATGATGCATTTAGGTAATTTGCTCGTTGGGGTAGCGGTAGCGCTCCTGTTCGCGGCGTGGAGCACCAATCGTGCGCGCGGCGAACGGCGCGACGTGGTATTGCTCGGCGTGGCCGCTGGCGTGCTGGCCGTGCCGGCTGCGGCGATATTGGTGCTGTGACATTCCTATCGAAGCGGCGCCGGCCTGCAGGCCGGATGATTTCGGCTATCATCCGCACCAGGAGGCGGCAAATGCAAAACAACTACCCGGAAGTGGCGAGCGGCGAGGTGGCGGAGATTTATTTTCGTGGCGTCAAGAATCTGGCCGAGCGGCCGCTGGATGATATCTTCCAGTTGCTGGGCATGCCGGTCGACTACGATGACTGGGATCTTGGCCGCGTGGTCTATCAGTGGCGCAGCGCCCGGCGCTGCGTGCGCATCCATACCAGGCATGACCGGGTCAACGCGGTGTACCTGGTCGACCCGGTCGATACGCCACGCTTTGGCGAGGCGCTGGAGGTGATCTTCGACAATCCGGAAGGCCGATAAAAAGGCGCCGTTGCCGAATTCAGCGTATTTGCTTCAGTGCTGCGGCAACTGCGGCGCCGCGTTACTCAGGCGGAAGGTGCCTACCACCCTGAGCAGTTCGTGCGCCTGGTCCTGCATGCTTTGCGCGGCGGCGGCCGATTGCTCGACGAGGGCGGCGTTGCGCTGCGTCAGCTCATCCATTTCAGTGATGGCATTGTTGACTTCCTCGATGCCCTTGCTCTGGCGCTGGCTGGCCGCCGTGATGTCGTTCATGATCTCCGTCACCTGCCCGACCGAGGCGACGATATCGCCCATGGTGCGCCCGGCGCTGTCTGCCAGCTCGCTGCCCGCTTCTATCCTGGCCACGGAATCCTCGATCAGCTGCTTGATTTCCCGCGCCGCCGTGGCCGAGCGCTGGGCCAGGCCGCGCACCTCGGTGGCGACGACGGCGAAGCCGCGTCCTTGCTCGCCGGCGCGCGCCGCTTCCACTGCCGCGTTCAAGGCCAGGATATTGGTCTGGAACGCGATGCCGTCGATGACGGCGATGATGTCGACGATGCGCCCTGAGCTGGCCTTGATCGAGCCCATGGTCTCGACCACCTGGCCGACCACGCGGCCGCCTTCCAGTGCCACGCCCGAGGTAGACAGCACCATCTGGTTGGCCTGGTGCGCATGGCTGGCATTTTCACGCACGGTATCGGTCAGCTGATGCATCGATGACGCCGTTTCCTGCAGCGAGTGGGCTTGCGATTCCGTGCGCGCCGACAGATCGGCATTGCCCAGCGCGATTTCGCTCGCCTCCACCGTGATGGTGGAACCGGCCTGCCTGATCTCGCTCAGCAGGGTATTCCAGTTTTGCACTACCGTCGCCAGCGCGCGCGACAGCTTGCCCACCTCGTCGTCGCCCCCCGCATGGATGCGCATGGTCAGGTCGCCGGCGGCCAGCGACTCGGCCGCGCGGCAGGCCTCGTCGATGGGCCGCACCACGGCGCGCGCCACCCAGATGGCGATTGTCGCCAGTACGGCAAAGCCGATGGCCATCGTGCCCAGCGAGAACCAGGCGGCGCGCTGGCCCGCATGCCTGGTTTCTTGCAGCGCATTGCCGGTGCGCTGGTCGAGATTGAGCAACACCTGATCGAGCTGCTTGCGCACCACCTGATAGTGCGTGGTCGCGCCCTGCATGGCCGCCACGCCGGTGTTGGGGTCCATCGACGCCAGATCCAGCGCCTGCGCGATGCTGGCCCGGTAACGTTCGACGGCCGGCAGCGCCTGGGCTGCTTCGGTGGTGGCGCCGGCATAGCTTTTCAGCTCGGTCAAACTTTGCCTGATGGTGTCGAGCTGGCTTTCTGTTTGCGTGCCGAACTCCTTGAATTGCGCTTCAGAAAGACTGGCGGCGATGGCGATCTTGGCATATACCCCGGCATGCACCTGGCCCAGGGCGATGGCTTGCCGGCTGGCCAGCCGTTCCGCCGTCAGGGTGACATCTTTCAATTCATGCATGCGCCGCTCGCCCTGCTGCATGGCGAAATAAGACATCGTTCCCATGGCGAGCAGGCAAGCCAGCGCCACCACCGGGACGATCAACATCTTGTGTGCGATTTTCACAGGAAACCCATATTGTTAAAAGAGCTGTGCGTGATCCCGGCACGGGCGGCGCGGTGGCCGGCTACAGGTAGATGCCGCCGCAGACGACGGTTTCGTTCAGCTTTTCGCAGTACATCGCCTTCGGCTCGATCTTCTTGTTCTCGGGATTCGTGAACTTGTATTCCTGCCAGAAGCTACCCTTGCTCCTGGCCAGGTCAACGCGTTCCTTGACGAAGGCCTTGCCATCGATATCCTTCAGTTCGATCAAGTTTTTGCCCACCATCTTGGGGTTGGCGCCATGCGCGACGACGGTGCCGTCGAGCTTGTAGACGACCAGGTACAAGTCATGCAGGATGAATTGCGGCGTCTTGCCGGTGATGTCAGCATAAGCCTTGGCATCGCCAGCGCTCTTGATGTAGGCCGCACCCTTCCTGACCATGGTCTCGGCATCGGCGCGCGTGGCGCCTCCTTCGGCGGCGTTGCCCACTGGCGGCAGCGCGCTCGCGGCAAGGATGAGCGACAGGCAAAAAGCAGGGGCTAACTTGGACATTGCAGTCTCCTTCATGGTGCGTATTGGAAAGCCGGCGCAGGCCGGTGCGATAAGGTGGCGCCTATCGGAAAGCCGATGTTTCATAGTAGCGCGATGCCAGTGATCATGCACCCATGCAATAAAACTATTTTTTGTCATGGGTGGTTTTACAACGTCGCGTGCAAGGTGCCATGCCTGTGCGTCCCGCGTGAAACACCGGGAAGTGGCTATCAACGTGAGAGTCTGGTCCATGCGGAGCAAAGCGCACGAGCGATAAAAAAAGGCTATGTCAGCGAAAACGGTGGGAACGCGCCGCAGTTGCTGAGGTCTAACTGATCAGGTATTTCCTTTCAAGGAGCCGATCATGGATAGAGCCCAGTGGCAGGCCTTCGCCAGGCAATTCCCGCAACTGTCGCATCGCCAGCGCCTTGCCAGCGGCGATCTGTTGCGCACCAGCGCGCCACAGGCTGCGGCCATCACCCTGATCGAGCAGACAGCGCAGGCGCAACTGCATTGTCCGGCATGTCTATC
>NZ_LOCQ01000032.1 GCF_001677885.1 Janthinobacterium psychrotolerans
ATCTATAACCACAACATCCCGCAGCGTGCTCTCAACAACGAAACGCCGATTCAGGCAATGAAGAAATGGCAGGCAAAAAAGCCAGAATTATTCGTTAAACGTGTTTATAACCAGGCGGGTCTTGACAGCTAGCTTCTTTGTATTGTGTAATTTTTTTTGGGGGGATATTCTCAAGCTATAAACTGCATGGAAGTGATACTCAGCATTGCAAAGGAAAGAGCAAGTTTTTCAGCGCGACCAAAAACAAAAAAGCCCACGAACCGAAATTCGTGGGCTTTTTCAAGTATTTGGTAGGCCGTGCGGGATTCGAACCTGCGACCAACGGATTAAAAGTCCGCTGCTCTACCAGCTGAGCTAACGACCCAAAAACTTTTACAACAACTTCGGTAACACTGTGCAGTAAAAAAATGCTTGCGATAACTTCTGCAAGCAGATCAGGACTGCGTATTCGTGGTAGGCCGTGCGGGATTCGAACCTGCGACCAACGGATTAAAAGTCCGCTGCTCTACCAGCTGAGCTAACGACCCGAAGAAGAAAGATTATAGGGGGTGGCCAGGATTCTGTCAAACGCTGCCGGCAACTTTTTCCCCGGGTTGCATCTCAACTTACTTCTTGCCGCCGCGTTCCTTGGCCGTCTGGGCGGCGCTGGAGTCGGGGTAGCGCGCGATCAGGGCGTTCAGGGTCTTGGTGGCGTTGGCCTTGTCTTTCAGCTCGGTGTAGCAGCTGGCGATATTGAGCATGGCGTCCGGCGCTTTCGGGCTGTCCGGGTAGTTCTTCAGCACCACTTGCTGGGCGCTGATGGCGCTCTTGCAGTCGCGCTGGGCGTAATAGGCGTTGCCCAGCCAGTATTGCGCATTGGCTGCGTAGGCCGATTCCGGATAGCGTTTGACGAAGGCGTCGAGGGCGGTGGCGGCGGCCTTGTAGTCGCCCGACTTGAACACGCCAAAGGCGGTGTCGTAGGCGGTCTGTTCGGACACGCCGACGGCCGCTTCCTGGCCGTCGATGGTGACCTGGCGCGGCTCGAGCTTGCGCAGGCGGGCGTCGAGGTCGGTATAAAAATCTTTCTGGCGCTTTTGCGTGGTAGCCAGGTCATTGGCCACGACTTCGATCTGGCCGCGCAGGCGGGCGATCTCTTGCATGGTCTGGTCATGCTGGTTGATCAGGGACAGGGTGCTGGTCTTGTCGGCCTTGGCTTCGACGCGCTCGTTCAGGTCGCGCGCCAGGGCATCGACCTTGCTGCGCAGCTCCAGGATGGCTTTGCGGGCTTCGTCGTCGTCGAACAGGGCGGCGTTGGCGTGCAGGGGCAGACAGGCGAAGGCTGCCATCAAGGCGGCGGCGAGGCCGGCTTTTGAGAATGTCATCATGGGTCGGGCTTTCAAAAGTTACGCATACATGCAAACAGGGCGCCGGGCGGTATATCCGCGCAGCGCCCCATTATTATGCCTGTGACTGGCCGCGGGCAAGCGATATGCTTATCGCGCCGGGCCGGTCATCGTGCAAGATATCAATAAACGATGTCAGCGCGGCGGTTTTCAGCCCATGCTGCTTCGTTGCTGCCTTGTGCTTTAGGCTTTTCTTTGCCCAGCGATACGGCTTCCATCTGGCCTTCCGGCACACCCAGGGCTGCCATCGATTTGCGCACGGCTTCAGCACGTTTCTGGCCCAGGGCCAGGTTGTACTCGGCGCCGCCGCGTTCATCGGTGTTACCCTGGATCAGGATCTTGCGCGATGGGGTTTTGACCAGGTAGCCAGCGTGGTTTTGTACCACGGCGGTGTCGGCTTCGCGCACGACGTATTTGTCGAAGTCGAAGTAGACGCTACGGTTGGCCAGCACGCCTTTTGGATCGTCCAGCGGATCGACCGAACCGGTCGTCACTGGCTGAACCTGGCGTGGGTCGGCAGCTGCCGGGGCAGCGGCTTGAGGCGCGCGCTCGACGACTGGGGTTTCCGCCAGTTTCACTGGGGTGCTGCAAGCGGACAGCAGGGTCGCTGCGGCGGCGATGAATGCCAAGCTTTTGAAATTACTCATTTTTATATTCTCCGGGTCAATGGTTAAAGGTGCAACTGTACAGCATTTACTTCATGAAAGGACCCCAGGTGGGTTCCTTGATATTGCCAGCTTGCGTAGTCAAACGCTGTTTGACGCGGCCATCCACCGATACCACTGCCAGCGACTTGCGTCGTCCGGATTCGGTCGCGTACATGATATATTTCCCGTTGGGCGAAAAGCTCGGTGATTCGTCGTTGGCGGTGTCCGACAGGCGCAGTTCCTGGCCACTAGCCAGGTCGAGCGCATAGAGCTGGAAATTGCCGTCGCGACGGGAAATATAAGCGAGTGTCTTCCCGTCGGACGAGATCCGCGGGCTGATGTTGTAGGAGCCGCCAAACGTCACGCGCTTGGCATCGCCGCCGCTGGTCGACATGCGGTAGATCTGTGGTCCGCCGCTGCGATCGCTGGTGAAGTAAATGCTTTGGCCATCGGCCGAAAATTGGGGTTCGGTATCGATGCCGCTGCTGTTGCTGACGCGGCGCAAGCCGCTGCCGTCGGCATTGACAGTATAGACCTGGGTATGGCCGTCGCGCGACAGGGCCACGGCCAGGCGGGTGCCGTCCGGGCTCCAGCTTGGCGCCGAGTTGCTGCCTTTTTCATTCGAGACGATGGTGCGCTGGCGCGTTACCAGGTTCTGCACGTAGACGATCGGCTTTTTCTTTTCAAACGATACATAGGCAACCTTGGTGCCGTCGGGCGACCACGATGGCGAGATGATCGGCTCGTTCGAACGCAGCGCGACCTGGATGCCTTCGCCGTCGGCGTCGGCCACTTCCAGGCGGTATTCGCGGCCCGATTGCGTCACGTAGGCGATGCGGGTGGCGAACGCGCCCTTGGTGCCGGTCAGTTTTTCATAGATATCGTCGGCGATCTTGTGCGCCAGCAAGCGGTTGAACTGCGGCGCGGCCGCGTTGTTCATGCTCGACAGCTGGGCGCTCTTGACGGTGTCGTACAGCTTGTAGCGCACGTCCAGGCGGCCATCGGCCATGGCCTGCACGCTGCCGGCCGCCAGCGCGTCGGCGCCGCGCGACTTCCATTGATCGTAGCTGACGGGCGCCGTTTCCGACATTTCCGCGCCATCGATAATCTTGAACACGCCGCTGCGCGCCAGGTCGGCCTTGATGATGCCCGACAGCGATTGCGGCGCCACCGATTCGTTGGCGAAATTGGCAATGGCCACCGGAATCTGGTTGCTGCCGATACCGGTAATTTCCACGCGCAACTGGGCCTGGGCGCCCGAGGCGCCCAGCAGCAGGCCGGCGCACAGCACCACGTAACTCATTTTTTTCATGATCATCATTGGCTATTCCTTCATCTCGAATATGAGTTCAATTTCACGTTCCACGCTGCCGTCTTTTTTCTTCGGCAGGGGTGACGATTTATTAATGGCGTTTTCCACCGAGCTGTCATACGCCGGCAGTCCGCTGCTCTTGATCTTTCGGACAGAAATAATTTCCCCAGTTGGCAGTTGCTCGATCCTGAACACGGCGCGCGGGTTGCCCGGCACGTCGGTGCTACCGCTGTACGCGATATTGCCCTTGATCTTGCTCGTCAGGGCAGCGACATAGCCGCTGTCCTTGCGTGGCGCGGTCGCTTTCGCGGCCGTGCCTGCCGTGCCGTTGCCTGCCTGATCCATCATGCGTTTCAGGTTATCGGCACGTGCCTTGTCGGCTGCCGCTTTGTCAGCCGCCGCTTTTTTCGCCTTGGCCGCTTTCTCGGCTGCCTCTTTTTTCTGGGCAGCTTCCTTCTCGGCTTTTTCTTCCGCCGCTTTTTCCGCCTTCTCGGCTTTTTCCTTGTCGGCCTTGTCCTTTTTCGCCTTTTCCAGCTTGTCGGCTTTCTCTTTTTCTTTCTCTTTTTCCAGCTTCTCGGCCTTGTCTTTTTGCTTCTGCTTTTCCAGTTCGCGTTTCTCTTCCTCGCGCTCTTTCGCTTCCTCTTTGCGGCGCTCTTCGGCGGCGGCTTTGGCTTTCTCTTCCTTCAGCTTGGCCTTCTTGCGTTCGAGCGCAATTTCCGCTTCGCGCAGGTCGACCTTCGGCTCGGGCGCGGCCACCGGTGGTGGTGGCGGTGGCGCGGGCTGTTCCACTTCCGGCTCGGGCGGCGGCGTTGGCGCCGGTACCGGTTCAGGATCGGTCGTCACTTCCGGCGGCGGCGCGGCCGTCTGCACTTTCAGGTCCCACACTTCCGCTTCCACGGCCACCGGTTCCGTATTTTGCCAGTGTATGCCGATCCACAGGAAAAAAAGCAGGCCAAGATGCATCGCCAGCGCCAGGCCCAGCGAGGGCCAGCGGCTGCTTTCGCGCGGCACCCGGTAAGGCACGCCGAGTACATGGTCGGTAGGTTTCGTCTGCAAAGTTCAGTCTTTAAAACGTCAGGTTCGTAGTTGCGCTTGCGCTTACTTGGTGGCCAGGCCGACGCGGTTGATGCCCATTTTTTTCGCTTCCGAAATCAGCTGGATCACATCGTCGTACTTGCTTTCCTTGTCGCCGGCGATCAGCACCGGATAGTCCGGATTGCTTTCATGCAGGCCACGCAGATTACGCAGCAGGGCGTCGCGGTTCGGTTCGGTTTCCGGCGCCAGCTGCTGCTTGCCGATCACGCCGATCGACAGAGAGCCGTTGGGCTTGAGCACAATCTGGATATAGTCATCGGGCGGTTTGGTCGTTTTTTCCGCGTTTGGCAAGTCCACCACGCTCGGATTGTTCGACGACGGCATGACCATGAAGATAATCAGCAGCACCAGCATCACGTCGATATACGGCACGACGTTGATTTCCGACTTGAACTTGCGGCCGCGGCCGCCGCGCATGCCGCCGCTATTGAATGAGGAACCCATCAGCAGTCCTCCCGGTTAGCGCGACTGGCGCTGCAAGATGTTGGAGAATTCTTCGACGAAGCTTTCGAAGCGGATCGCCAGGCGGTCGATATCGTGCGAAAAACGGTTGTAGGCGACCACCGCGGGAATCGCCGCGAACAGGCCGATGGCGGTGGCGATCAGCGCTTCGGCAATGCCGGGCGCCACTGCCGCCAGGGTGGCTTGCTGCACGTTGGCCAGGCCGCGGAAGGCGTTCATGATGCCCCATACGGTGCCGAGCAGGCCGATATACGGCGAGACGGAGCCGACCGACGCCAGAAAGGCCAGGTGCGATTCGAGTACGTCCATTTCACGCTGGAAAGCGGCGCGCATGGCGCGGCGCGCGCCGTCGAGCACGGCGCCGACGTCGAGCGCTTCGCGCGAACCGTACGATGCCTTGCCCTTGATGAATTCGCCCATGCCGGCATCAAAGATGCGGGCCAGCGCGCCGCTCTGGTCGCGGTTGCCGCTGGCGTTCTGGTGCAGCGCATGCAGGTTGCCGCCGGCCCAGAAGCTGCGTTCGAATTCGATGGTCTGCTTGCGCGCGGCGCGCACGGCAAACATCTTGCGGAAGATATAGGTCCAGCTGGTCAGGGAGATCAGCAGCAGCAGGGCCATGATCAACTGCACGATCAGGTGGGCATTGGTGATGAGCGCGAGGAAAGAAAGATCTTGTGTAACGTTCATTGGCAGGCAGTCTGTGGTGAATTATCCGGGAGTGGCGGGGCGGTTCAGGCGGCGCGCATGCGTTCGGCGACCGGCTCGGGCACGGCGCGCGGGCGCATGCCGGAGTCGACGCAGCCGACCTTGACCTGGGCGGTATTGAGCAGGGTTTCGCCACGCCAGGCTTGTTGCAGGAAAACGATGGAAGCGCGTCCCATTTTGGCTATGCTTAAAGTCAATCTTACCGTGTCATCGAGCTTGGCCGGCGCATGATAGTCGGCGCTGACGCTTTTGACGACGAACAGCGCATCGTGACGCTCCAGCAACTCCTGTTGGCCAACACCGATCGCGCGCAGCCATTCGGTACGTGCGCGTTCGAAAAACTTCAGGTAGTTGGCGTAATAGACGATGCCACCGGCGTCGGTGTCTTCATAATAGACCCGTACGTCCCAGTGAAAGACTGAAGGCATGTTGTTGGTGCCGGTAGTGTGATTAAGCAACATTTTACGCGATTTTTCTTATCATGACTGAAAGCGCTTGCCGAAATGCCATGTGCATTGCACCAAACATTGCAATGCAGCATGTTCCCAGCTAGCTGAGTAGAATGACAAGCCCCGTAACATACGCTTACAAGCAGGTGCCAGGTTTAAGCGCAGCTTAAGCAAGAGCAACTTTTCGTGCCAGGCGGCTTGTCATCGTGCTGTCGCGGCATGGTGCGCGGGGATTATAGCCGCAGCACGGGCGGTGCGCTGCCTTTCCTTGCTCAATTTGGGTACTTAACTTACAATTTGGCTTCCATTACGTCTCACGTGACTGGCGAAAAGCTGCAACTGTCCCCATTTTGGTGCGATGATTGCCGGCGAAAGGTGGGCATCCACCGGGAAACGTGAGATTTCATCAGCCGTTCGCCTGGGCAGCCCACCGATGGAATTGCGCGAAGAGGCTGCCTGTCCGTTGTTGTTATTCATTTAACGCCGGCTCCCCTCATTCGATCCAACCTGCCAGTACAAAGCACCCACATCCTTGGAGTTTTTACATGTTTGCAAAAGATCACAACCTCGCCAACGTCGATCCTGAACTGTTCGCCGTTATTCAAAAAGAAAACACGCGCCAGCACGACCATATCGAACTGATCGCGTCCGAGAACTACACCTCGCCAGCCGTAATGGAAGCGCAAGGCTCGCAGCTGACCAACAAATATGCCGAAGGCTATCCGGGCAAGCGCTACTACGGCGGCTGCGAATACGTCGACGTGGCCGAGCAGCTGGCCATCGACCGTGTCAAGCAACTGTTCGGCGCCGAGGCGGCCAACGTGCAGCCAAACTCGGGCTCGCAGGCGAACCAGGGCGTGTTCTTCGCCATGTTGAAACCAGGCGACCTGATCATGGGCATGTCGCTGGCCGAAGGCGGTCACCTGACCCACGGCATGCCGCTGAACATGTCCGGCAAATGGTTTGACGTCGTCTCCTACGGCCTGACCGCCGAAGAAGACATCGACTACGAAGCCATGGAACGCCTGGCCCGTGAGCGCAAGCCCAAGCTGATCATCGCCGGCGCTTCGGCGTTTTCGAAAAAGATCGACTTCGAACGCTTCTCGAAAGTCGCCAAGGAAGTTGGCGCCTGGTTCATGGTCGACATGGCCCACTACGCCGGCCTGATCGCCGCCGGCCTGTACCCGAACCCGGTGCCGTTCGCCGACTTCGTCACCTCGACCACGCACAAGTCCTTGCGCGGCCCGCGCGGCGGCATCATCCTGATGAAGGCCGAGCACGAAAAAGCCATCAACTCGGCCATCTTCCCCGGTATCCAGGGCGGCCCGCTGATGCACGTGATCGCCGGCAAAGCCGTTGCCTTCAAGGAAGCGCTGAGCCCTGAATTTGTCGAATACCAGAAGCAGGTCGTGAAAAACGCCGACGCGCTGGCCAAGACGCTGATCGCGCGCGGGCTGCGCATCGTGTCCGGTGGCACCGAGTCGCACGTGATGCTGGTCGACCTGCGCGCCAAGAACCTGACGGGCAAGGAAGCCGAAGCCATCCTCGGTTCCGCGCATATCACCTGCAACAAGAACGGCATCCCGAACGACCCGCAAAAGCCCTTCGTCACCTCGGGTATCCGCCTGGGCAGCCCGGCGATGACGACGCGCGGTTTCAAGGAAGCCGAAGCGGTGCAAGTGGGTAACCTGATCGCCGACGTGCTGGACAACCCGCATGACGCCGCCACCATCGAGCGCGTGAAAGCGGCCGTGAAAGTGCTGGCGGACGCCAACCCGGTCTACGCTGCATAATTATTTGTCCAGTATGTGTCTTCCAGAGTAAGATTCTGGTTGACACATTCCTGTCCTGCCCGCGGGCGCGCCGAGTGTTTCGGCGCGCCCGCGCTCCATTTGTCGAACTAAAAGGCTGTGCCGCTGCCCATGAGATGTCCATTCTGCCACCATGACGAGACCCAGGTCCTCGATACGCGCGTATCCGAGGAAGGCGATGCGATCCGCCGCCGTCGCCGTTGCGGCAAATGCGACAAGCGTTTTACCACCTACGAGCGGATTGAACTGATCATGCCGGCCGTGGTCAAAAAGAATGGCAGCCGGACGGAGTTCGCTGCGGATAAGTTGCGCGGCAGCCTGATGCTGGCCTTGCGCAAGCGCCCCGTCGCGGCCGCCTCGCTGGACATGGCGATCGCCACCATCGAAGAAAAACTGCTCACCAGCGGCAAGCGCGAAGTCGATTCCGGCTATATCGGCGAACTGGTGATGCAAGAGTTGAAGCGGCTCGACAAGATCGCCTATATCCGTTTCGCCTCCGTGTACAAGAATTTCGAGGACCTGGCCGAATTCCAGGATGCGATTGCCGAAGTGGGCCAGCCGCGCAAGAGTTAATCAGCATGGTTGTTTTCTTCAAGCAAGCGGCCTGGTCAATCCAGTGGCCGCTTTTTTTCTGCCTCTTCCGTTTATTCGCGCGCCCTTTGCGCTGCCGCATCCCTGACCCCGCCGGCGCGCCTACCCTGTAGCTGGGCCGGCCGATACGGGCCACGACTCTTCTCTTTCCCTGAAAGCGGAGGCACGCATGCGCCATCCTCGTCCTCTTCCTGTTACTGCCCAGGGCACCAGCCTGGTCGAAGTGCTGGTCGCGCTGTTGCTGCTGGCCGTGGGTCTGCTGGGTGGCAGCGCGATGCAATTGTCCTCCTTGCGCGCGCGCCATGAATCGGCCCTGCTGTCGACCGCCACGCAACTGGCGGCCAGCATGGCCGAGCGCATGCGCGCCAACCCTGCCCAGATGCAGGCGCTTGATGCCGACAATCCCTACCTGGGCCTCGATTACCAGGCCGGGCCGCTTGAAGAGGCCGGCGGCGCGCCCGCCTGCCTTGGCGACACTGGCTGCAGCGCCGCGCAGCTGGCGCAATTCGATATCGCCGAATGGAAACAGCAATTGCGCAAGGACCTGCCCGGCGCGCGCCTGCGCATCTGCCGCGACGCGCTGGCCTGGGATGCGGCCGCGCAGGGCCTGCAATGGAGTTGCAGCGGCGGCAGTGGCGCGCCGTTCGTCATCAAGCTGGGCTGGCGTGGCCGGCAGGGCCGCGAGCGCGTCGCGCAAGAGGCGGGGGCCATGCCGAAAATCGCCATGCAGCTGGCGGCGGGTGCGCCATGATGGACCTGTGCCGTGGGCGGCGCCAGCGTGGCATGACCCTGGTCGAGCTGCTGGTGGCGCTGGGCCTGGGCGCCATGCTGATGCTGGCGTCGAGTTCGGTATTGCTGTCCGCCAGCCGCAGTTATATGGAACAGCTGGAGTCGGCGCGCCTGGCCGACAACGGCCGCTACGCGGTTGATGCCATCGCGCGGGCGCTGCGCCAGACGGCGTGGGTGGACTGGGACGCCAGCGCCGCGCCGTTGACGCATGCAGCGCACGACAGCGCCAATATCGCCGGCCTCGATGCGCGCAGCGTGAGCAAGAACAGCGAGGGCATCAGCGCGCCCGTCGCCAGCAGCGTCAATGGCAGCGACGTGCTGGCCCTGCGTTTCTACGGCACCGGCGAAGGCGAGGGCGGCGATGGCGCCGTGCTCAATTGCGCCGGCTTTGGCATAGGCAGCGCAAGCAAGGAAGCACAGCGCGGCTGGAGCATTTTCTATGTGGCGCAGGACGAGGGCGGCGATGGCGAGGCAGAATTGCGCTGCAAATATCGCAGCAGCATTGGCGCCGGCTGGGGCGCTGACGCCCTGATCCGTGGCGTCGACAGTTTCCAGGTGCTGTACGGGCTCGACACCGATAACCCGCCCGATGGCGTCGCCAACCAGTATGTGAACGCGAGCAGCCTCGACGCGCGTGACGCCGCGCTGGTGCTGGTCGGCGCCGATGAGGCCGAAAAGGCGCGCGATTTGCAGCGGCGCACGCACTGGAAGCGCGTCGCCAGCGTGCGCGTGGCCTTGCTGCTGCATGGTGGCGGCCAGGCCAGCGCCGAGTCCGGCCCGGCGCAATTCGACCTGTTCGGCGCGGCCTATGCAGAGGCGCATGGCGCGACGGACACGGGCGTGCGCATCGTGCCGTCCAGCCTGCCCCCAGGCCAGCGCGCGCGGCTGCGCCAGCTGGTGCAAGCGACCATCCTGCTGCGCAATGGGCCGGCCTGAACAGTATCAAAGGCGGGAGCGTGGCGCGACCCTGGTGTTTGCGCTGTGCCTGCTGGTGGCCATCTTGTTGCTGGGTGTGTCGGCCGCGCAGATGGCCTTGCAAGGAGAAAAGGCGGCGCGCGGCGAGCGCGACCGGCATATCGCTTTCCAGGCGGCCGAGGAGGCACTGATGGATGCGCAGCACGATATCGAAGGCCTGCCCGGGCTGCCTGGCCGCAGCACCGTGTTCGCACCCGACAGCGCGGCCGGTTTTGCCGCTGCCTGCAAAGGCGAGCCAGGCTTGTGCCTGCCGGCCGCCAGCGGCGCGCCGCCGGTCTGGCTCGGCACCGATCTGGGCGTGGCGGACTCGGGTACGGTTGCCTACGGCCAGTTCACGGGCGCGGCGATGCAGACGGGGCAGGGCTTTCTGCCATTTAAAAAGCCGCGCTACATGATCGAATTGCTGCCGTTTCATCCGCCCGGCGAGGAGGCGGGCGCAGCCGTTGGAGTACCGTCCGGCGCCGGTTATCTGTACCGCGTGACCGCCATCGGTTTCGGCGCGCAGGAAGACACGCAGGTGGTGCTGCAAACCTTTTACAGAAAGCAGGGGGAAACACCGTGACGGCGCACCGGCTGCCTGGCTTGCTGATCTGGCTGATGGCTGGCGCGCATGCGCTTGCCGCCTCGCCGCTGGTGGACTTGTCGCGGGCGGACACGGGTTTGCATGGCGCGCGGGTGCCAGCCAATGTGCTGCTCAATCTGTCTTTGAGCCACGCCGCAGCCGGCGCCGCTTACGAGGGCGATTACGTTGCCACGCATGTCTATGCCGGCTACTTCGATGCGCGCATGTGCTACAGCTATCCCTACCGCAGCAGTGGTGGGGTGAATCTGCCGGACTGGCGCGTGTCGACAGCCTACTTTTCCGCCAGCAAGGTGGCCGATGCGCGCCATGGTTGCGGAGGCGACAGTTTCAGCGGCAATTTCCTGAACTGGGCCGGCGCCAGCCTGCTCGATATCGTGCGTTATGCCCTGACGGGCGGCGACCGCGTGATCGATGAGGTGCGCAAGACGGTGTTGCAGCGCGCTTACTTGCCTGACGGTCACAACGGCGTCGATTTTTATGCCCATCCCGATTATTTTCCCCGCAAGCTGCTGCGCGCCGGCGTGCGCGAGGCCACGCCATTCTTGGTCGAACAATTGTCCATCATCTCCTGCCGCAACCGGCTGCTGTTCGGCGATGGCGCGCAGCCGCCGGGTGGCAGCTGCGAAGACCCCGGCAAGGCCGGTGCGCTTGGTGTTTTCCTGGCGCGGGTGCAGGTATGCGATGGCACCGACGGGCCGGTGCGTGCCGAGCTTTGCATGGCCTACGGCAAGCACTACAAGCCGGTGGGTGCGCTGCAGCGCGAAGGCCAGCGTGTGCGTGTCGGCGTTTTTGGTCATGCGAGCGGGGTGGCGGCGTATGGCGGCGTGCTGTGGGCGCCGCTGGCGTATGCCGGTGCGCAGCGCTGGAGCGCGCCCGACTTCCTGCCACAAGACAACCTCGATGCCGAGTGGAACCTTGCAACGGGCGTCTATGCCGGCAGCAAGGGCGTGATCGCCGCGATCAATGCGCCGGGACGCAGTGACGAGGCCAGCCAGGGCGCGTATGCGGCGGCCGCGCCGCAAGCCGAATTGCTGTATGAATCGCTGCGCTATCTGCAGGGGCGCCAGGCCAGCACCGTGGCCGGCTCGGCATCATGGAGCGACCCGCGGCAGGCCAGTTGCCAGCGGCAAGTCGTGCTGACCCTGGGTGACGCCGGCGCCGCGCCGGACCGCTATGTACCCGGCCATGTTCCGGCGCCCGATTCGGGCGAGCGTGCGCGTGGCGCCGATGCCTACGCCACGCCGCCGTTCGATGTGACGGCCTGGACGCGCGCCGTGGGCGCACTGGAAAGCGATGGCGCGCAAGGCAATCCACAGCCGCTGCCGGCGCTGGCGGCGCTTGACCGCCTCAATTACGGCCAGCACGGCGCCAGCTATTATGCGGCCGGCCTGGCCTACTGGTCGCATCGCCAGGCGCTGCGTGCCGGCGGCTTGCCGGTCGAGCATTACGCGGGCAACCTGAGTGCCATGGCGTCCAGGCCCGATGTGCCGGCCTTGCCCACGCCGCTGCTGCTGGCGGCCAAGTATGGCGGTTTTGCCGACGAAAACGGCGACGGCAATCCGTTTCGCGCCAGCACTGGCGATGCCTATCTTGAATGGAGCGTCGATGGCCGCTGGCCCGGCCATTATTTGCCCGGCAACGATCCACCGGCCCTGATTGCGCTGCTGCGCGCCGCCGTCAGGCAAGCGGGCCGCGCCACGGTCGCTGCCAGCATCGCCGGGCCGTCATTGATGGCGCTGGCCAGCGGCGCCGAGCAGGCGTACTGGTTTCGTTCGCAGATCAATCTGGCCGATGGCGTGATGCGCGTGGCGCGTGACGCTTTTCAATTGGGCGCTGACGGCGGCGTGCTGGCCGGCAAAGCCGTATGGCGGCTCGATGGCGAGGCCGTGCCTAAGCCTGCTGTCCATACCCTCGACGCACAGGGCGCCCTGATGCCGCTGGCCTGGGATCGCCTCGATACGCAACAGCGCAGCGCGTTTGATCCCGATGGCGATGGCCAGGGGCCAGCGCGGCTGGCCTATCTGCTCGGCGATCGCGCGCACGAGGTGGGCCAGCCGGGCGGCTTCTTGCGCCGCCGCGCCGCTGGCCTGGCGGCGGCGCCGCATGGCAATCTGGTGTATGTCGGCACGCCGGGACTGGGCTTGCCCGGCCTGGACTATCTGCAGCACCGGCAACGCGCCCAGCAGCGGCGCAAGATGCTGTACCTGGCCACCGGCGACGGCCTGCTGCGCGGTGTTGACGCGGGCAGCGGCAGCGAACAGTTTGCGTACTTGCCGCAAGCCTTGCTGGCCAAGGCGGCGCTGGCCGGTGGCACCGCGGTCGATGCGGGAAGCTTGCTCGATGGCGCGGCGGCCAGCGCGGAAGTATTGGTGGCGGGGCGCTGGAAAACCGTGCTTGCCGCCGGCATGGGCGCCGCAGCGCAAGGCGTGTTTGCGCTCGATATCTCCGATCCGGCGCGCTTTGCCGAGGAGGGCGCGCTGTGGGAATTTACCGACCGCGACGATGCGATGATGGGCAATATCAGGGCGCCGCCCGGTTTTGCGCGGCTGAACATGGGCGGCAAGCAGGGCAAGCCGGTCTACCGCGACATGCTGGTGGTGGCCAGCGGTTACAACAATACCCAGGACGACGGCAAGGACAGGTCGCCTACCAGTCCTGCGGCCGCCATCTTCCTGCTGGCGCTGGACAAGCCACGCGGCACGCCCTGGCTGCTGGGCAGTAATTACTTCCGCCTGAAACTGCCGCTGCGTGATGACGAAGGCGCCAGCAACGCCCATGCGCTGGCGCCGCCGGCCCTGGTGGTGGGCAATGACGGCGCGCTGGCCTATCTGTATGCCGCTGATCTGCAAGGCAATATCTGGCGCATCGACATGGCCACCGGGCCACCGTGGAAGGATGACGTCGGGCGCAAGCTGGTGTTTGTCGCGCGCGATGCGCAGGGCCGGCGCCAGAGCGTGACGCAGCAATTGAAGGTGGCCTACGCCCCCGGCGGCGGCTATCTGCTGTTGTTTGGCACCGGCAAGCTGGTCGAAGCTGCTGACACCTGGCCGGCGGCCCTGCTGCCGCAATCGTTCTACGCCGTGCATGACGACCTGAACGAGCAGGCGCCGACGCGCGGCCGCGACGACCTTGCCGCGCGCACGGTGGGCGTGGCGGCAGGCGCGGACAGCCTGGCCATCGATGGCGGCGAAGTCCGCCATACGGGTGCTGGCGCCAGGCATGGCTGGTACCTCGACTTTGTCGCTACGGAAAAAACCGGCGAGCGCAGCGTGCACGGCGCCGTGCTGGCGGCGGGCAGGGTGGCGTTCAATACGGTGCTGCCGGGGCGCGACGCTTGTGCCCGGCCGGCAACGCGCCTGTATGTGCTCGATGTGCTGAGCGGTTTTGCCGCCGACGCTGTTGGCACCGTGCGGGCGGGCGAGCAGACGGGCAAGCTGCTCGATGGCCTGGCGCGCGCGCCGCCGCAGTTGCTGGAACTGGGGCGCCAGCTTGGCGCGGCCGGCGCCACCGGGCGCGCCGAGGGGCGCAAGCAGTTTGCCGTGGTGCAGCCGGGCATGCCCGGTGTGGCAGCGGTGAAAGCGGCCAGCGGAGCGCTGCCGGCCAAACGCCTGGGCTGGCGCGAAGTGGCGAACTGGCGCGAGTTGCATGAGGCGGCGAAAAAATAGCAGTGTCAGATGAAGGGGAACTCACGCATGCCATTGGCCCGTTGGACTTGTCGGCGTAGCGGCGGCTTCAGCCTGATCGAGCTGATGGCCGCGCTGGTAATTGTCGCCTTGCTGCTGGCGCTGGCCTTGCCCGTCTACCATGGCCAGGTGGTGCGCGCCAGGCGGGTGCAGGGGCAGGCCAGCCTGCTGAAACTGATGCAGCAGCAGGAACGCTATTACTCGCAAAACAACCGCTATCTGGCGTTCTCGGCGGATGCGCAAGACGTGCAGGGCAAGCAGTTTCAATGGTGGTCCGGCGACGAGCCGCAAGCAGGCGCCGTGCGCAGCGCCTATGAAATCGACGCCATCGCTTGCCCCGATTCAACGCTTGCGCAATGCGTGCTGCTGCGCGCGACGCCCGGCACGGACAGGGTGGACCAGCAATTCAAGGATGCCGACTGCGGCACCCTGACCTTGAGCAGCACGGGCGAGCGCGGCAGCACTGGCCCGGCCGCGCAATGCTGGCCTTGAGGGCGCACGTCGTGACCGGCCCGCGTCACAGTGACCAGCATGGCCATACCCTGCTCGAACTGCTGGCCGTGCTGGCGATCACCATCTTGCTGGCGGGCGCCGCCTTGCCCAGCCTGCAAGAGATGCTGGCGCGCCAGCGCTTGCGGGCCGCCTCGAACGACCTGTATTCGGCGATCGAACTGACGCGCGCGCTGGCGATGGCGCGCGGGCGCAGAGTGCTGCTGATGCCGGCCGGCAGCGGCGGCCTCGACTGGCGCCTGGGCTGGCTGGTGTTTGTCGACCGCAACGGCAATCTGGCCTATGACGCCGGCGACGAACTGCTGTTCCGCCAGGGGCCGCTGGCCAGCGGCATCGAGGTGCGGTTTGGTTTTACCTCGGGCGCCAAGCCGCTGTATATCGCCTACAATGGCGCGGGGCGCAGTTGCAGCGCCAGCAATAGCCTGGCGGCGCGCTGGGGCACGATGTCCTTGATTTTGGGAAATCAGGCACGACATATTAAAATCAATATGCTGGGCCGCGTGCGCGTATGCGATCCGCAACGCGATACGGCCAATTGCAGCGGCGTTGGCGAAGGCTGATGTCTGCAGCGCTGATGTACCCGTCAACCCTGATCGAATTGTAGAAGCCTGTGGAAATACTCAATGATGTGGACGGCATGCGCCTGGCCCTGGAATGGGCGCGCAAGGGCCTGTATACGACCTCGCCCAATCCCCGCATCGGCTGCGTGATCGTCGCCGCTGGCAAGGTGATCGGCGCCGGCGTGACCCAGCCGGCCGGCCAGAATCATGCGGAAGTGCAGGCGCTGGCCGACGCCGCTGCGCGCGGCAATGATGTGCGCGGCGCCACGGCCTATGTGACCCTGGAGCCGTGCAATCACCACGGCCGCACGCCGCCGTGCTCCGACGCGCTGGTGCGCGCGGGCCTGGGCCGTGTGGTGGCGGCCATGACCGACCCCAATCCGCTGGTGGCGGGGCAGGGCCTGGCCAAGCTGCAGGGGGCCGGCATCGAGGTTGCCAGCGGCGTGCTGGCCGACGAAGCGCGTGAACTCAATATCGGCTTTTTCTCGCGCATGGAGCGCGGCAAGCCCTGGGTGCGCATGAAGTGCGCCGCCAGCCTCGACGGCATGACGGCCTTGCACAATGGCCGCAGCCAGTGGATCACCGGCCAGGCGGCGCGCGACGACGGCCACGCCTGGCGCGCGCGCGCCTGCGCCATCCTGACCGGCATCGGCACCGTAAAAACGGACGATCCGCAACTGAACGTGCGCGCCGTCGCCACGCCGCGCCAGCCGCTCCGCATCGTGGTCGACAGCCGGCTCGAGATCAGCCTGGACGCGCGCGTCCTGCAAGGCGGCGACACCTGGATCGTGGCCGCTGTCGCCAATCCTGCCAAGGAAGCGCAGCTGCGCGCCTTGGGCGCCGAGGTCATTCTGCTGCCGAACGCGCAAGGCAAGGTCGACCTGCCGGCGCTGATGCTGGAACTGGGCCGGCGCCAGATCAATGAACTGCATGTCGAGGCCGGCTCAAAACTGAACGGTTCGCTGATACGCGAAGGCTGCGTCGACGAATTGCTGCTGTACCTGGCGCCGGCCCTGATCGGCGACGCGCAAGGCATGTTCGGCTTGCCGGCGCTGGCCGACCTCGATCATCAATACCGTTTGCGTTTCCATGACATCACAAAAACAGGCGACGATCTGCGCATCCTCGCCCGTTTCAATCACCTTACTCCCACTTATTGACAGGTCCATCATGTTTACAGGAATTGTTGCCGCCATCGGCAAAATCGACACCGTGCAAGCACTCGAAGGCGGCCTCGACGCAGGCGTGCGCCTGTCCATCAACGCGGGCGGCCTGCCGCTGGCAGACGTGGCGCTGGGCGACTCGATCGCCATCAACGGTGCCTGCATGACAGTGGTGGCAAAGTCCGACACCAGCTTTGTCGTCGACGTCTCGCGCGAAAGCCTCAATTGCACCGTCGGCCTGGACACCACCACCGAAGTGAACCTGGAAAAAGCGCTGACCATGGCCGAGCGCCTGGGCGGCCACCTGGTGTCGGGCCACGTGGATGGCCTGGGCGTGGTGCGCAAGTTCGAAGCCGTCGGCGAATCGTGGGAACTGGTGATCGAAGCCCAGCAGGACCTGGCGAAATACCTGGCCTTCAAGGGCTCGGTGGTGGTCAACGGCGTATCGCTGACGGTCAACCGCGTGGAAGACCTGGGCGCCGGCGCCGTCAATGGCTGCCGCTTCTCGATCAACCTGATCCCGCACACCATCGCCATGACCACCCTGAAACACCTGACGGTGGGCGCCAAAGTGAACCTGGAGATCGACCTGATCGCGCGCTATGTCGAGCGCATGCTGTCGCTGGACCAGGCTGTCGCCAAGGTCGCCGCTTAGCCTGCGGCAGGGAGGGCCAGCAGCGGCCCTCAACCGTGTGATCCTTTTTCGCCAAGCGCGCATAATGGCGCTTTGCGCTGTGAAGGAATGCCATGGATCCCGTTTCGTCTGCGACGCTGGCCAATGTGGTGCCAGCCTCTGCCCGGGTCGGCAGCAGCGCGCCCGTCACGCCTGCGTCGGCCGCCATCCTGGCCAATGCGGCGCTCGTCAAGCCCCTTGCTTCATCGACCCAGGTCGATATTTCGCCGCTCGGGCAATATCTGTCGGGCGTGGCCTTGTCGCGCCGGCAATTGCTGGCGTTGCAAGGGATAGACGATGAGGTGGGCACTCCCGCCAATCCGGCGGTGGTGGCCAATGACGTACTGGTGGCGCTGGCCCAGCAGCTGAGCGATTCGTTTGCCCAGCTGCGCGCCAGCGGGGTCGATGCGGGCCGGCTGGCGATGACGGCCGGCTCGCAGGACGACCTGGCGCAGCGCTTCGCCTTGTTGAGTGGGCCGGTCACGCCGGGCGCGTCCGAGGCGCTGGCGCAAAATGCCGATGCCCTGACGCAAGCCGATCTGGCGCGCATCGGCATCGACCTGCAAAACAATCGCCCCGTCGACGTGGCCGCGCTGCAGGCGGCCTTCGAGGCCGACCGTGGCGCCACCTTGAACATTTTGCAGCAGGGTACCGATGTGCTGGCCGAAGTCGGCGCCGCCTTGACCTTGCAGCAGGGCCTGCCGGCCGCCGCGCAGGCATTGGACGACCTGGCCGCGGCGCCGCCAACCCAGGCCGAGCAAGTCGTGCCGGCCGATATCGCTGCCACTGACCTCACCGCCGCGACCGTGGCGCAAGCCGGACAGCCGAACCCGGCCGTGCCGCCTGAGCAGACACAAATACAGCCCGGGCAGCAAGAGCTCGCCCAGCAGCAGGCACTGGCCCAGCGTCAGCTGGAAGTGCGGCAGCAGCTGGGAACGGAAGACCTGACCCAGGGTTTGCAGGAATTGCGCCAGCAACAATTGCAACAAAATGCCACTTTGCAGGCTCCCGAGGCCAGCCAGTCCCAGCTGGACCAGGCCGGCACCTTGCAGGCGGCCCAGCAATTGCAACAGAATCAACAAACGCAGCGTAACAACCCCTCAGTGCAGGCAGAGGGGCTTGACGACGAGCAGGATCGCCTGCAAACCGAGCGCATCGCGCGCGACGATGTGGAAACGCAACGCGTGGCGCAGGAAACTGCACTGGAACAGCAGGATGCGGCTCGGGTGGAGGACGAGCGCGTGCAAGAGTTGCAGGCCGGACAAACGCGCCAGGCACAATTGCAGCAGCAGGTGCAAGAAGCGGCGGATGACGCGGCCAGGGCGCAACTGGCGGCCAGCGAGGCCCAGCGGACGGCCCGCGCGGCCACCGAGCGCGCGCAGAGCGTGGCGCGCGAAGCCCAGGTGCAGCTCGATGCGGGCTTGGTCACCACAGTCCAGGCCCAGCAGGCGCAGCAAAATGCGCTGGCCCAGCAGCAAGCGGCGCAGAACGCCGCCCTGGCGGTGCAGCAGCCGTCCTCGCAAGACCCGGCGGTGGCGGCGGCGATTGCCGCCTATAACATCAACAACGCCGCCTTGAATCCGGGCCTGATGAACCGGCCGTTGCCGGCCAGCGACTCGCAACGGCCTTCGGTGGCGCCGGTGGGCCAGGTGACGGCCGCGACGCCACTGAAGGAACTCAAGCCAGGAGTGTAGCGTCGAGCGTGATGTCGGCTTTCAGCAGCTTCGATACCGGGCAGCCGGCCTTGGCCTTGGCGGTCAGTTCCTCGAATTTTGCCTGGTCGGCGCCCGGGATTTTGGCTTTCAGCACCAGGTGCACGGCGGTAATGGCAAAGCCGTCGTCCTGTTTGTCCAGCGTCACTTCGGCGGTGGTGTCCATCTGCTCGGCCGTCAGGCCCGCTTCGCCGAGGATCAGCGACAGCGCCATGGTGAAGCAGCCCGCGTGGGCGGCGCCAATCAGCTCTTCCGGATTGGTGCCGGGCTTGCCTTCGAAGCGGCTGGCAAAGCCATACGGATAGGCTTGCAACGCGCCACTTTTGGTGCTGATGGCGCCCTTGCCATCCTTGATGCCGCCAGACCAGACGGCTGAACCGCTTGTTTTCATGGTAACTCCTGTGAGTGTGCACAAAATGAGGATGCGCGGGGCAGGGCCCGGCGCAGCTTGCGGCCCTGGGGTGGGCCGCCCTTGATCTTATGTGATTTGCAAGCCGGCTGTCGCCTGCCAGGCGGCCAGGTGTTGTGCGGGCGCAGATCGCTGCCGATTGTTCTTATTTCAGGTCTGAAACACGTAAATCCTTTAAAATAGCAGGTTATAAGAAAATTTCCGGAAACTCGCGGAATATTCGCGCTCCCTGTACCAGTTTTCAGTTTATCAAGAGGATGAAGATGTCTATTTCAAGCACCGAAGAGATCGTCGCTGAACTGCGCGCCGGCCGCATGGTGATACTGGTCGATGAAGAAGACCGGGAAAATGAAGGCGATCTGGTGCTGGCCGCCGATTTCGTGACGCCTGAAGCAATCAATTTCATGATCACCCATGCGCGCGGCCTGGTGTGCCTGACTCTGACCGAAGAGCGCTGCGACGAGCTGAACCTGTCGATGATGACCTCGCGCAACGGCACCGCCTACGGCACCAATTTCACGGTATCGATCGAAGCGGCCGAAGGCGTGACCACCGGCATTTCCGCCGCCGACCGCGCCAAGACCATCGAGGTGGCCGTGGCCAAGGGCACGCAGCCAGCGGACATCGTCCAGCCCGGCCATATCTTCCCGCTGAAAGCGCAAAAGGGCGGCGTGCTGATGCGCGCAGGCCATACCGAGGCCGGTTGCGACCTGACCGCCATGGCCGGCCTGACGCCGGCGTCGGTGATCTGCGAAATCATGAAGGACGACGGCACCATGGCGCGCCTGCCGGACCTGATGGTATTTGCGGAACAGCATAATCTGAAAATCGGCACGATCGCCGACCTGATCCATTACCGCAGCCAGACCGAGTCCCTGGTCGAGCGCGTTGCCGAACGCACCTTGCGCACTGCCCATGGCGAGTTCCGCATGATTGCCTTCCGCGACAAGCCGAGCTCCTCGGCCCATCTCGCCTTGGTGCATGGCGAACTGGCCGAAGGGCTCGAAACCCTGGTGCGCGTGCACCAGCCGGTGTCCCTGCTGGACGTGCTGGAAAGCGAAGCGACCACCCACTCCTGGACCGTGGCCGCCTCGATGGCCGCCATCAAGCAGTCCGAACGCGGTGTGATGGTCTTGCTGAACTGCGGTGAAACCTCGGGCGAACTGTTCGCCCAGTTTGCCGCGCTCGACACGCCGCAAGCCAAGCCGAAGGGCCGCGCCGCCAGCATGGACCTGCGCAGCTACGGTATTGGCGCGCAAATCCTGCGCGACCTGGGCGTGAGCAAGATGCAATTGCTGGCCAGCCCGCGCAAGATGCCGTCGATGGTCGGCTTCGACCTGGAAGTAACCGGTTTTCAGTGCCATCCCGGCCAGACGCCTGACTAAATCTACTGCGCGTCGCGATTTGCGGCCTGCGATGCTCACTGTACCTTCGTACAGTTGCGCTTCTCGGCCACAAATCACTGCCGCTCGCTACGATTTTGTCAGGCGTCGATGTGAGAGTAAACGCTGGCGGCATGTGAGTGTCGCCTTGAACCACCAGATTAAAGAGGCACAAGATGACCGTAGGAACGTATGAAACCAATTTTGCCGGCGAAGGTTTGCGCGTCGGTATTGTCCAGGCACGATTCAATGAAATCGTCGGTGGTGGCTTGCTGTCGGCATGCCTGGAAGAGTTGAGCAAGCTGGGCGTGGCCGATGAAGATATCCTGCACGTGACCGTGCCGGGCGCCCTGGAAATCCCGTTGATTCTGCAGAAGATGGCGGAAACCGATCAATTCGACGCCCTGATCGCTCTTGGCGCCGTAATTCGCGGTGAAACCTATCACTTCGAGCTGGTATCGAATGAATCGGGCGCAGGCATCACGCGCGTCGGTCTCGATTACGGCATCCCGATCGCCAACGCCGTGTTGACGACCGAAAACGACGAGCAGGCGGAAGTGCGCATGCTGGTCAAGGGTGCGGAAGCGGCACGGGTAGCGGTAGAAATGGCCAATTTAGCCCAAGCGCTAGAAGAGTTGCAAGACACTGACGAAGATTAATCTCGATTATGCCGCTGGTGTGCTTTTACAAAGAGCTCCCTGCGGCCGTCTCGTCAGTACGTGTAGTGAACAAGTATTTAGAACAGGTAACAATCATGACTGAGAAAAATTTGCTCGCCAATCCCAGCAAAAACCGCACGCCGCGTCACCGCGCGCGCGAGTTTGCCTTGCAGGGGCTGTACCAGTGGCTGCTGAACAATGAAGATGCGACCACCGTCGTGAACAATATTCGCGCGGCGCACGGCTTCGACAAGGCGGACGGCGATCATTTCACGGTGCTGCTGTACGGCGCCATCAAGGATTCGCAAGCGCTGCGCGACAGCATGGCGCCGCTGATCGACCGCAATATCGCCGAACTGTCGCCGATCGAACACGGCATCCTGCTGATCGGCGCATTCGAACTGAAGAACAATATGGAAATTCCTTACCGCGTCGTCATCAACGAAGCGGTGGAGCTGGCCAAGTCGTTTGGCGGTATCGACGGCCACAAGTATGTCAACGGCGTGCTGGACAAACTGGCAGCGAAGTACCGCGAGGACGAAGTCGCCAGCAAGCGCAAGTAATGCTCTATATAGTGTGTGTCCTGCGTGAAAGCGCAGGGCAGTAAAAAAGCCACCGGGTTGCAAGTCTCGGTGGCTTTTTTCATGGTGAGGCGCCGGCGGCGCCCTCAAGCGCTTACAGGCCGGCGATTTCGTTGTGCGGTACGACCTTGATGGTCAGGCTGCCGGTTTCCACCGCTGGCGCCGCTGCAGGCGCTTTTGATGGGGCCGGTGTATTGGACGCCATCACGGCATTGCTGGTCGGCACGCGCTGGCCGGCCGACACTTGTTTCAGGCGGCGGTACTCGGCCAGCACGCGCGAGCCATAGCCCGAATCGGTGGCGAAGTTGGCGGCGCCGACATAGGTTTTCAGGCCGGCTTCGACCGAGCCGCCACGGGTGACGTAGTCTTTCAGGATCAAGGAGCCGACGCGGATATTGGCGACCGGATTCAGGGCCGCTTGCACGCCGCCCATTTCCTGGAAGCGTTCATGGTGGACTTTCGACATGACCTGCATCAGGCCTTGCGCGCCAACCGGGCTTTCGGCAAACGGGTTCAGGCCCGATTCGATCGCCATCACGGCCAGGATCAGCAGCGGATCAAGTTTGATTTCACGCGCCGTCAGGTAGGCCGTCGAGACCAGCATATTGGTCGCGTCATTGGCCACGCGGTAGCGTTTGGACAGCCAGTTGGTCACCCATTGCTGCTGCTTTTGCGTGCCCAGCAAGGCTTTTTCTTCCTTGCTCAGCGGTGCCGCGGTCGCTGCCACGGTCTGCACGGAAGCGGGCGCTTGCATCAGGGCCGACAGGGCTGGCGCTTCGACGGCTTGCGCTTCCGTCATTTGCAGCGGGAACAGGCTGTGCGTCAGTTGCTTGCCCAGGTCAGGGCGGAACATCAGCAAGGCGATCAGTGCCAGCGCTGAAATGCCGAACACGGTGAACGTGTGCTGGGCGGTGGTCAGCACGCCACGTGCCGAGATTGCCGTTGCGCGCGCGCGCAAACGCGCTAACGCTGGCTGGCCAGCCACGGTTGAAACAGGCATTGCTGCTTCAGTGCTACGATGAGTCATAGAGTTTCCCCGAAATGTCGCGTCAACAGACAGTCCCTCCGCGGTCTCGCGGTCGTGGGTACTGCCAATGCCGTGCATCAGAAATATCATCGTCTGTCGCCGCGTATGGATGCGCGCGAGAGACGCCGTCATTGCTTGCTTGAGCTGATCGGTCCCTGTGGTATTGGATCAGTTGCAATACAACTTTTACCGGGGGTAAGGCAGACGCCTTTTGAAAACACTCCTTAAAATGTCATGTGGAGCCCCGACTCCGTGAATGAAAGAGAGACGCTAAAATCAAGCTCTGGGCCGGCGTCCTCGTTCAAGTTGGGCGAATTGTAAGAGCCGTTTTATATCAAGTCAATACTAACGAATTCATTCTTTATTACTTTTATGTCTTACTTTTTGTCTTGCATTGTGCCAAAAGCCAATAAAATCAATTACTTGGCATAGTTCCTTCAGCAACGGCGTCCGACGTCAAAAAAATTTAAAAACACATGAAATATTCAGATTTGCGAGATTTTATTTCTCAACTGCAACAAATGGGCGAACTTAAGACCATTTCGACGCCTGTTTCCCCGTATTTGGAGATGACGGAAGTCTGTGACCGCACCTTGCGCGCGGGCGGACCGGCCTTGCTGTTCAATCAACCCACCGACCATAACATGCCGGTACTGGCCAATCTGTTCGGTACGCCACGCAGGGTGGCATTGGGCATGGGCGCCGAGGATGTCAGCGAACTGCGCAAGATCGGCCATGTGCTGGCGCGCCTGAAGGAGCCCGAGCCGCCGAAGGATTTCAAGGATCTGCTGGGCCTGGGTTCGCTGGTGAAATCCGTCTGGGACATGTCGCCGAAAGAGTTGCGCGGCGCAAAATGCCAGGAAATCGTCTGGGAAGGCAACGATGTCGACCTGGCGCGCCTGCCGATCCAGCACTGCTGGCCCGGCGATATCGCCCCCTTGATTACCTGGGGCCTGGTGATTACCAAGGGACCCAATAAAAAGCGCCAGAACCTGGGCATTTACCGCCAGCAGGTGCTGGGCCGTAACAAGGTCATCATGCGCTGGCTGGCCCATCGGGGCGGGGCGCTGGACTTCCGCGAGCATGCGCTGCAGACCAAGGGGAAACCGTATCCGATCGCCGTCGCGCTCGGCGCCGATCCCGCTACTATATTAGGGGCCGTCACGCCGGTGCCCGACAGCCTGTCCGAGTATCAGTTCGCCGGCTTGCTGCGCGGCAGCCGCACCGAGCTGGTCAAAGCCATCGGCAGCGAACTGCGCGTGCCGGCCTCGGCCGAAATCGTGCTCGAAGGCCATATCTATCCGGACGCCAACCATCCGAGCGGCTACGAGCATGCGCTCGAAGGCCCATATGGGGACCATACCGGCTACTATAATGAGCAGGACAGTTTCCCGGTGTTTACCATTGACCGCATCACCATGCGGCGCGACCCGATCTACCACTCCACTTATACCGGCAAACCGCCCGACGAGCCGGCCGTGCTGGGCCTGGCGCTGAACGAAGTGTTCGTGCCGCTGCTGCAAAAGCAGTTCAGCGAAATCACCGATTTCTATTTACCGCCCGAAGGCTGCAGCTATCGCATGGCGGTGGTGCAGATCAAGAAACAATACGCGGGCCACGCCAAGCGCGTGATGTTCGGCGTGTGGAGCTTCCTGCGCCAGTTCATGTATACCAAGTTCATCGTGGTGGTCGACGAGGACGTCAATATCCGCGACTGGAAAGAAGTCATCTGGGCCATTACCACCCGCGTCGATCCGATCCGCGACACCACCCTGGTCGACAACACGCCGATCGACTATCTCGATTTTGCTTCGCCAATCAGCGGCCTGGGCAGCAAGATGGGGATCGACGCCACCAATAAATGGCCCGGCGAAACCACGCGCGAGTGGGGCACGACGATTGCCATGACGCCGGAAGTGAAGGCGAAGGTGGATCGTATCTGGCAAGAACTGGGACTGTAGACCGGCTGGTGTCAGCGGCATTGAGGGCCTGACCCCGGATTTCAGCTTGCTTCCCCAATTGCTCGCAGACCGGTTATAATTACCCCCGGCGGGCCCCTGCGCATCGTGGCATGGCTAACCTGGTCAGGTCGGGAACGAAGCAGCCACGGCTATTAACCATGAGTGCCGCAGATCAGGCTCGCCTCCTTCGGGAAACAATCGCAAAGCTGCCCCAGGGCAGCTTTTTTGTTTTGGCGATGGATTATGCGCATGCGATACAATTGCCGCCTTGGCTGGCCCGGCCATGAGGCTTGCGCCCGCCGCGCAGGGTCACCGCAACATCGCATGGTAAAATCTCAGCATGTCTTATCAAGTCCTCGCCCGTAAATACCGCCCCAAGAATTTCGAGACGCTCGTCGGCCAGGAGCACGTCGTGCGCGCGCTCACGCATGCGCTGCACAGCGGCCGCTTGCATCACGCCTATCTGTTTACGGGCACGCGCGGGGTCGGCAAGACCACCTTGTCGCGCATCCTGGCCAAGTCGCTCAATTGCATCGGCCCCGATGGCACGGGCGGCATCACGGCCCAGCCCTGCGGCCAGTGCGAAGCGTGCACGGCGATCGATGCGGGACGCTTCGTTGACTATATAGAGATGGATGCGGCGTCGAACCGCGGCGTCGATGAAATGGCGCAGCTGCTGGAACAGGCGGTGTATGCGCCGAGCAATGCGCGCTTCAAGGTCTATATGATCGATGAGGTGCACATGCTCACCAATCACGCGTTCAATTCCATGCTGAAAACGCTGGAAGAGCCGCCTGAACACGTGAAATTCATCCTGGCCACCACCGACCCGCAAAAAATTCCCGTTACCGTGCTGTCGCGCTGCCTGCAGTTCAACCTCAAGCAGATGCCGCCCGGTCATATCATCAGCCACCTGGACAATATCTTGGGGCAGGAGGGCATCGCCTTCGAACAGCCGGCCTTGCGCCTGCTGGCCCAGGGCGCCCACGGTTCCATGCGCGATGCGCTGTCGCTGACCGACCAGGCGATCGCCTATGCGGCAGGCGAAGTGACGCTCGACGCCGTGCAAGGCATGCTGGGCGCGCTCGACCAGTCTTACCTGGTGCGTTTGCTCGACGCGCTGGCGCAGCAGGACGGCGCGGACCTCCTGGCCGTGGCCGATGAGATGGCTTCGCGCAGCTTGTCCTATAACAATGCGTTGCAAGACCTCGGCACCTTGCTGCACCGTATCGCGCTGGCGCAAAGCGTGCCCACGGCCGTGCCGCAGGATTTGCCCGAATACGCCGATATTGTGCGCCTGGCTCAGGCCTTTGACGCGCAGGAAGTGCAGCTGTTCTACCAGATCGCCGTACATGGCCGCAATGAGCTGGGCCTGGCGCCCGACGAATATGCGGGCTTTTCCATGACCTTGCTGCGCATGCTGGCGTTTCGTCCCGGCATGGGCGGCGCCGAAGGCTTGCCGGCCGCCGCGCCGGCCGCAGCACCAGTAAATCGTCCGGCCTTTGTTGCCGCCGCGCGCGCCGCCGCCCAGCCAGCGCCGCCGGCACGGGCCGCCGCCCACAGCGTGGCCAGCCATGCGGCCGTGACGCCGCCAGCCGTAGTGGCTGCCGCCGCCGCAACGATGGTGCGCCATGAAACACCGGCGCCTGCTGCTGCTGCTGCGCCGCCGGTTGCCCCTGCGGCACCGGTCAGCTCGGCGCGCGCCGCCATCAATGCGGCGCTCGAAGCGGCTCGCGCCGCCTCGAAAGGCCGTCCCGGCAGCGCACCGTCGGCGCCGGCTTCGGCGCCGAAAGCGCCTGCCCCTGCGCCCGCACCGTCACCTTCGCCTGCCGCTGCCCCGGTGACTGCGGCGCCTGCCGCCGCCAGGTCGCCCGCGCCGTGGGACGATGCAGCTGACCCGGCGCCAGCGCCAGCGCCAGCCGTGGCCGTCATGGACACGCCAGCGCCAGCGCGCCAGGCGCTGCCGCCGCCACAATCCGAACCTGACGACGAGCTGCCACCCTGGGTCACCGAATTTTCCGACGACAGCGCCTCGGCCGCCGTGCAAGGCGTGCCGGCCCAGGCCAGCGGCGAGCAGCCGGCCGTGGTGATGCCGCAGCGCGCGCCCAGGCAGGCCGCGCCCAGCGCACCGTATGTGATTACCCCTGTGCCGGGGCTGGACTGGGACGGCAACTGGCCGGCCGTGGCGGCCGTGCTGCCGCTGCGCGGCGTGGCCCAGCAGTTGGCCGTGCAAGCCGAGCTGATCGAGTGCCTGCACGATGGTCACAGCACCACCTTCCGCCTGCGCGTGCCGATCGATACCTGGCGCAGCCCGGCCAACGTGGAAAAACTGGCGGCGGCCCTGGCCGAGCGCTTTGGCCGCAAGGTCCAGGTCGACACCGAGCTGGGCGCCGTCTGGTACACGGCCAGCGCCGAAGCGCAGGCGCACCGCGAAGCGTGCCAGCTGCAAGCGGAAGAAACCATCGCAACCGACCCTTTTGTACTCGATATGAAGCGTGCATTCGACGCCTTCGTGGTGCCGGGGACGATTACACCTGCACCGGCCGGCACTGCGCCGACCTTGCATTGATTAACTTGATAAATAATACGGAGCATTTCTCATGATGAAAAACCAACTGGCTGGCCTGATGAAGCAGGCGCAAGCGATGCAAGACAATATGAAAAAAGCCCAGGAACAACTGGCGCTGGTGGAAGTGGAAGGCCAGTCCGGCGCCGGCCTGGTGAAAATCGTCATGACCTGCAAGAACGACGTCAAGCGCGTGTCGATCGACCCGTCGCTGCTGGCCGACGACAAGGACATGCTGGAAGACCTGGTGGCCGCCGCCTTCAACGACGCCGTGCGCAAGGCTGAAGCGACCTCCGCCGAAAAAATGGCAGGCCTGACCGGCGGCATGAACTTGCCAGCTGGCTTCAAAATGCCATTCTGATGAGCAGCCGCATGCGCCCGATCGTGGTGGCGGGAGTGGACTGATCCATGTCCAAGTCGCTGGAATTTCTGACCGAGGCGCTGCGGCGCCTGCCCGGCGTCGGCCCCAAGTCGGCGCAGCGCATGGCGTTTCATCTGTTGCAGCACGATAGGGAAGGCGCGTCCATGCTGTCGCGCGCCCTGTTCCAGGCCGTCGATGCCGTGCATCACTGCGCCCTGTGCAACACTTTTACCGAACACGAGATCTGCGAGAACTGTCTCGACGAGGCGCGCGACAAGCGCCTGCTGTGCGTGGTGGAAACCCCGGCCGACCAGCTGATGATCGAGCAGACGCTGACCTACAAGGGCCTGTATTTTGTCTTGATGGGACGCTTGTCGCCATTGGACGGCATCGGTCCGAAAGATATCCATCTCGAAAAATTGCTGGGCCGCGCCAACGATGGCGTGGTCACCGAAGTGGTGCTGGCCACCAACTTCACCAATGAAGGCGAAGCGACCGCCCACTACATCAGCGAGATGCTCAAAGCGCGCGGCCTGCGCGTGAGCCGCCTGGCGCGCGGCGTGCCGGTGGGCGGCGAACTGGAATACGTCGACGCGGGCACGATTGCGCGCGCGATGCTCGACCGCAGGGCAACCTGAAACCCATGGACAAGACGACTTCCACCGGACCGCTGGCCGGCATCAAGGTGCTGGAACTGGGCACCCTGATCGCCGGCCCTTTCTGTGCCCGCATGCTGGCCGAATTCGGTGCCGACGTGATCAAGATCGAGTCGCCCGATGGCGGCGACCCGATCCGTTCCTGGCGCGTGCTGAAAGACGGCACTTCGCTGTGGTGGTCGGTGCAGGCGCGCAACAAGAAAAGCCTGACCCTGAACCTGAAGGCGCCCGAAGGGCGCGCGATCGCCCGCCAGCTGGCGCTGGAGGCGGACATCATCATCGAGAACTACCGCCCCGGCGTGCTGGAAAAGTGGGAGCTCGGCTACGAGCAGCTCAAAAAAGACAAGCCTTCCCTGATCATGGTGCGCCTGTCCGGCTTCGGCCAGACGGGACCGATGAAAGACTTGCCCGGCTTTGGCGCCATCGGCGAATCGATGGGCGGCCTGCGCTATGTGTCCGGCTTTGCCGACCGTCCGCCCGTGCGCGTAGGGGTTTCCATCGGCGACTCGGTGGCGGCCCTGCACGGCGTGATCGGCGCCATGATGGCGCTGCGCCACCGCGATGTGACGGGCGGGCGTGACGCCGGCGAAGGCCAGATGGTCGACGTGGCGCTGTATGAAGCCGTGTTCAACATGATGGAGTCGCTGGTGCCCGAATACGACCAGGCCGGCGTGGTGCGCGAACGTACGGGCGGCGCCTTGCCCGGCATCGTGCCGTCGAATACCTATACCACCGGCGACGGCGAAAATATCGTCATCGCCGGCAATGGCGACGCCATCTTCAAGCGCTTGATGCTGGCCATGGGCCGCATCGACATGGCGGGCGACCCGCAACTGGCGCGCAACGACGGGCGCGTCGCGCGCACGCAGGAAATCGACGAGGCCATCGGCGCCTGGTGCGCCACCCACACCATCGATAGCGCCATGGCCGTGCTGCAGGCGGCCGATGTACCGGCCGGCAAAATCTATTCCGTGCGCGACATGATGAGCGACCCGCAATTTCTCGCGCGCGACATGTTCGAGCAGCACCAGTTTGCCGACGGCACGCCCGTCAAGCTGCCGGCCATTACACCGAAATTGTCGGCCACGCCGGGCAAGACACAGTGGCTGGGACCGACCCTGGGCCAGCATAATGACGAGGTGCTGGCGTCGCTGGGGTTTGATGCGGCGGCCATTGCCAGGCTCAAGGCCGACGGGGTGGTGTAATCATTCAGACCCCAGGGATGGTAGGTCGGATTGGCGCGTAGCGCGTAATCCGACATTCACCGCCAACAATGTTGTCGGATTACGGCCCGATGGGCCTAACGCGACCTACGCACTGGAACTTGAAATGTCTCGATTTTTTATCGGCGCTCGCGCCATCTCCGTTTTGGCATCGGCCATCGTACTGCTCTCGGCCTGCGCCAGCATCCCCGCCGACGCCCCCATTACCAGCCTGCGCCTGATCGGCGAACAGCGCATCGCCTTGAAGCAGCCATTCCAGGGCACGCTGGTCGGCGGCCTGTCCGGCATTGCCTACGATGCGGCCAGCGGCGACTGGGTGCTGGAAAGCGATGACCGCTCGGAATTCAATCCGGCGCGTTTTTATCGCGCCAGCCTGCACTACGACAGCAACGGCTTTTCCGGCGTGACCCTGAACAGCGTGCATTTCTTCCAGCAGGCCTCGGGTGGCAATTATCCGAATCTGGCGCATGCCAAGCTGGAGCGTGGCGAGCAGGTGCCCGATATCGAAACCATCCGCGTCGATCCGGTCGATGGCAGCCTCTGGTATGGCAGCGAAGGCAACCGCAAGGTGGGACTCGATCCGTTCGTGACGCATGCCAGCCGCGACGGCCGTTTTATCGCCACCTTGCCGACGCCGCCCATGTTCAGGGTCAGCAAGCAGGAACTCGGTTCGCGCAACAACATGGCGTTCGAAGGGCTGTCGTTTTCAGCCGACGGCAAGAGTTTGTGGCTGGGCATGGAAGGCGCGCTGTACCAGGATGGACCGCTGGCCACGGCCGAGCACGGTTCGGTGGTGCGCATCACGCAGCTCAGTCGCGCCGGCCAGGTGCTGGCGCAATATGCCTATGATATCGAAGCGATCGCATCCAGGCCGGCGCCGGGGCGCAATGCGGACAATGGCGTGTCGGAAATCCTGGCCATCGACGCCCGCCGCCTGCTGGTGCTCGAACGCGCCGGCGTGGAAAATGCCGAGGGCCTGTATCTGAATCACGTGCGTCTCTACGAGATGGATGTGGAAGGCGCCACCGATATCAAGGACCTGCCGGCATTGAAGGGGGCCAGCTATGCGCCGGCGCGCAAGCGGCTGGTACTGGACCTGCAAAAGATCGGCTTGGGGCGCGTGGATAACCTGGAAGGCATCGCCTGGGGTCCGCGCCTGGCCAATGGCCGGCGCAGCCTGGTGCTGGTGTCGGACGACAACTTCAACCCCCAGCAGGTCACGCAACTCCTCGTCTTCGAAGTGCAGTAAGGTCGAGCTTGTTGCCTGGCGGCCGGGCCTGGCGCGCCAGCATGGCGGTGATCGCGTCGTGCGGCGACGGGTGGCCCAGAAAATAGCCCTGGGCCATGTCGCAGCCGTATTCTTCCAGCATCAGCAATTGCTCGTCCGTCTCCACGCCTTCGGCCACCACCACCATTTTCAGGCCATGCGCCATGGCGATAATGGCGCGCGTGATGGCCGCGTTTTCCGCGTCCTGCGGCAGGCCGGCGATAAAGCTGCGGTCGATCTTCAGGGAGCGCACGTCGAAGCGCTTTAAATAATTCATCGACGAGTAGCCGGTGCCGAAGTCGTCGATCGACAGGTAGACGCCGATGCCGCGCAGTTGTTCCAGCGTTACCATGGTGGCGCGCGCGTCGTCCATTAAAGTGCCTTCCGTCAGTTCCAGTTCCAGCAAGCGCGCGTCCAGGCCGGTGTCGGCCAGTGCCGAGAGCACGATCTGCATCAGGTTTTCATCCTTGAACTGCTTGGCCGACAGGTTGACCGCCATGCGGATGGCCTGCAGGCCGCCGCGCTGCCAGGCCTTCGCCTGGCTGCAGGCCGTGCGCAGCACCCATTCGCCGATCGGCACGATGAGCCCGGTTTCCTCGGCCAGCGGAATGAATTCGGTCGGTGAAATGATGCCGCGTTCCGGGTGGCGCCAGCGCACCAGCGCTTCCACGCCGACGATCCGGGTGCTGGGCACGTCGATCTGCGGCTGGTACAGCAAATACAGTTCGTTGTTCTGCAGCGCTTTGCGCAGGCCCACTTCCATCTTGACGTGGCTCATGATTTCCATGGTCAATGAAGAGCTGTAGAGCTTGGCGTTGTTCTTGCCGCAGTTCTTGGCGTGGTACATGGCCGTGTCGGCATATTTGAGCAGCGAATTGCAGTCCTCGCCGTCTTCGGGATACAGGGAAATACCGATGCTGGCGGTAACGAAAATTTCATGGGTGGCAATCATGAATGGCCGGCGCATGGCTTCCTTGACCCGGTGCGCCACGTTGAGCGCGTCTTCCACCCGTTCCAGGTCGGGGATCAAAATGGTGAATTCGTCGCCGCCGAGGCGCGCCAGGTTGCTGCCGCCCGACTGGCCGTCGAGCTCGTGTTCGGCGCGCAGCACCAGGTCGCTGGGGCGGATGGTTTCGCGCAGCCGTTCCGAGACGATCTTCAGCAGATGGTCGCCCACATCGTGGCCCAGGGTATCGTTGACGCGCTTGAAAGCATCCAGGTCCATGAACAGCACGGCGAATTTCTTGCCGTGTTCTTTCGAACGCATCAGCTCGCGTTCCAGCGTTTCCAGGAAGGCTTGCCGGTTCGGAATGCCGGTCAGGCTGTCGCAATAGGCCAGGCGCCGTATCTGTTCCTCGGTGCGCTTGCGTTCGCTGATATCGCGCACCAGGCCCAGCACTTCATCGGGCCCGGTCGACACCAGCCGCGCCTCGAAATGGCGCGTGCTGTCGCCATGCGTGAGCGTGTAATCGACCGAGCCGATATGCTGGGTGGCCAGCACCTTGTGCATCTGCTCGACCAGGCGCGCGGCGATTTCCGCTGGCAAGACTTCGCTGATATGGCCGCCGACGCAGTTCTCTATGGAAAAGCCGGCGCTGGCGTCGTGGCCCTGTTCGTAATCGAGATAATAGCCGTCGCGGTTCAGGCGAAAGAAGGTGTCGGGTATCGCCGCCAGCACGGCGCGATTGTGCGCGTCGGCAATGCGCAGGCGGGCGATGGCGTCGCTGGCGCGCAGCACGTACAGCACGCGGTGGCCCAGGATCGGCCAGTTGATCGGCTTGGAAATGAAATCGGTGGCGCCCACTTCATAGGCGTGGGTGACGGCCTCGATTTCGTCGCCACCGGTGACCATGATGATGGGCACGGTGACATTGCCTTCCTGGCGGCGGATTTCGCGGCACACGCCGAAGCCGTCCATGGCCGGCATGTCGACATCGAGCATGACCAGGTCGGGGCCGCTCAGTTTGTAGCTGGCCAGCGCCTGCACGCCGTCTTCGGCTTCGATCACATCCAGGCCCACTTGCGTGAGCATTTGCCGCATCAGCATGCGCATCACGGGGTCGTCGTCAGCCACCAGCACCAGGCCGCGTTTGTCGGAAAGAGGCGCTGTCATGTCAGTGTTCCTTCACGAGCAGCCGGCCCAGGGCGTCGCCGACGGCCAGGAATTGCTGTTCCATCGCCTGCAGCAAGCTGGCCGCGCCGCCGGTGCTGCCGGTGCGGCCCAGCTTTTCCATGTCCCTGCACTGCAGCGCCAGCGCGTCGGCGCCGATGTTGGCGCTGCCGGACTTCAGGCTGTGCGCAGCCTTGCGCATTGCTTCGGTATCCTGCGCGGCGATGGCCGTGCGCAAGCAGGCCAGCTGGCGCGGCGTGTCAATGGTAAAAGCGTGGATGACTTTTTCCAGCAGCACCTCGCCGCCGACACCGGACAGGGCGCGGATATTGTCCAGCGCCTGCAGATTCAAAACTGCCGGGGGGATGCTCACCGCCTGCGGCCTGGATGCAGGCTTGGCGACAAGCTCGTCCGCATGGTGCACGGTGGCCGCGCGCGGCAGGGCGATCCAGCGCGCCAGCGTGCTGGCCAGTTCCTGCTGGGTAAACGGCTTGCTCAGGTAGTCGTCCATGCCGGCCGCCAGGCACGCTTCGCGGTCGCCCTGCAGCGCGTTGGCGGTGATCGCCACGATGGGCAGCATGCGCGCGTGGCCATCGTGCAGTGCCTGGCGGCGAATTTCCGCCGTCGCCGCAAAGCCGTCCATGAGCGGCATCTGGCAATCCATCAGCACCAGGTCGAAATCCTCGGCCTGGGCCGCATACAGCGCTTGCTCGCCGTTGTGGGCGCACACAACGTCCAGCCCCAGGCTGTCGAGCATGGCCAGCGCCACTTCCACGTTGACAGGGTTGTCCTCGGCCAGCAGCACGCGGCGCCGTTGTCGGCGCGTCGTGTGCCTGGCGGCATGCGGCGGATGGATGCGCAGGCCCTCGCTGGCGCGTGGCGGCGTGACGATGCAGTCGAACAGGTCGCATTCACGGGCCGGCTTGATCAGCTGGAAGGCGACTCCCGCTTCGCGCCGCTGCACCGGATCGGCCGCGCCCCGTTCGGTACTGAGCAGCAGCAGTTTCAGCTCGGCCAGTTGCGGGTCGCTCTTGATGGTGGCGGCCAGCGCCAGGCCGCTGGTGCGCGGCAATTCCATGTCGAGCAGGGCGACCGCATAGGGCTGGCCGGCGTCCACCGCGGCGCGCAGCCTGGCCAGGCAGTCGCCGGCCGAGCTGGCGCTGTCGCTGGCGATATGCCAGCTGGCCAGCTGGCGTTCGAGTACGGCGCGGGTGGCCGGTGTATGGTCGACGATCAAGGCGCGTATCCCTCGCGTAGTGTTCAGATTGAAAGACGGGTCGTCGCTGTCGACGCGCCGCTTATCGAAATTTACGTCGAACCAGAAGATGGAGCCTTGCGTTAAAGCATTATCGACCCCGATAGTGCCGCCCATCAGTTCGACCAGCTGCTTGGAAATGGCCAGGCCCAGGCCGGTGCCGCCGTGCTTGCGCGTGGTCGTACCATCGGCCTGCGAAAAAGAATCGAAGATGCGCATGCGCGCCTCGCTCGACACGCCAATGCCGGTATCGTGCACTTCGAAGCGCAAGCCCACGCTGGGGGTGTCTTCGCGGCATACTTCCACTTTGACCGTCACCTTGCCGGTTTCGGTAAACTTGATGGCGTTGCCCAGCAGATTGACGATAATCTGGCGCAGGCGGTTCGGGTCGCCGCAAACGGCGATCGGAATATCGTTGGCGATATCAAATTCCAGGTGGATATCCTTTGCTTGCGCCTGCGGCGCGAACACATGTTCGATGTCGTCGAGCAGCTCGCGGAAATTGAAGCGGATATATTCGACGCTGAGCTTGCCCGCCTCGATCTTGGAAAAGTCGAGGATGTCGTTGATGATCACCAGCAAGTTCTGCCCCGAGCGCTGCACCATGCTGGTGTAGTGGCGCTGCTGCGGGCTCAAAGGGCTGGCCAGCAGCAACTCCGTCATGCCCAGCACGCCATTCATGGGGGTGCGGATTTCATGGCTCATGGTGGCGAGAAACGCGCTTTTCGCCTGGCTGGCGGCCTCGGCCGCATCCTTGGCCTTTTCCAGCTGCTCGGTACGCACGCCCACTTGCCGTTCGAGCTGGTCGCGGTAGTTGGCCAGCGTGGTGTCGCGGCTGTCGATCTGCGCCAGCATGTCGTTGAAGCTGTCGATCAGCAGGCCCAGTTCGTCGCTGCGCTGGTGGGCGATGCGGTGGCCGTAGGTCTGGCTGCTCGAGACTTTTTTTGCCGTCTCGATCAGCTTGGTAATCGGCTCGGCGATCAGGCTCTTGAAGCGCCCGGCCAGTACCAGCGCCACCAGGAAAGACAGCAAGGTGGCGCCGCTGATGGCGCCCAAATGGCGCGCGATCTCGCGCCACATCTGGTACAGGTCGGTTTCGATCATGATCGCGCCGACCACCTCGTCGTGGTACAGCACAGGTCGGTACAGCCGCATCGAGCGCGCCAGCGCCGCGCGCGCGCCCGGCATCACGGGCGCGTCGAGCAGTTCGGACAACAGCGCCGGCGCCATCGCCTCGGCCGGCGCGCTGTCCAGGCGCGGGTGCCCGGCGCGGTAAAGGGCAAACACCTTGCCGTGACGGTCATACAAGGCCGCCTGCACGATCTCGTCGCGCGCCTGCAGGGCCGCCAGCAACTGCTGCGCCTGAGTAGTTTTACCGGCCAGCATGGGTCCCGCACCGGCCGCGCCGATCACGCCAGCCAGCGACAGCAACTGGCGGCTTTCGTCTTCCTTGTGGCTCACCACGGCCGTGGCGGCAAACGCCAGGAACACCAGCAGCAAGGCGCTGCCGGAGGACAACACCGCAATCATGGTCAGTTTCTGGCTGATGCTGGCGCGTTGAAAATTGAACATGGGGACGGACATCCTCCGGGGCAATTATTGCTATTTTTTAATTAATTCCCATGGGAAAAATATAAGCGTGATGATGGACCCGGATGTTGATGTGGGTCTAAGGATGGGGAAGGGGGGAGAGGGGGGAACCGGAAGGAAGGGCGGCAGGTCGGATTGGCGAGGCTCCACCTCGCGCAATCCGACACCACCACCGACGCCAACAAGGTTGTCGGCGCGGGGGAATAGATCAGCAACAACCGCCGCGCTTGCCGGCGCCGCCATAACGGGCCTCCTGGCGTTCGCGGAAGAATTCCTCGTACGTCATCATCGGCTCGCCGGGATGGGTCACTTCCCGGTGCGCCACGTAGGTATCGTACTCGGGCAGGCCGCACATCAGCCGCATGCTTTGCCCGAGATAGCGGCCTGCCTTGAGGAGCTCGTCGATCATTATGGCACCGTCGGCATGGCCTGGTAAGGCGTTTCCCGGGTGCTCGGACGGCTGTCGGCGCGCGCCTTCATGATGGTGCGGATGCCGAAGAACAGCACGCTGACCACCACGATCACGAAGAAGCCGGCCAGGCCTGCGTCGAGGTAATCGTTGAAGATAATCTGCTGCATCTGCGCTACCGACTTGGCTGGCGCCAGCAACTGGCCGGCGTCGAGCGCGGTCGAGTACTTGTCGGCATGGGCCAGGAAGCCGACGCGCGGATTGGCGTCGAAAATCTTTTGCCAGCCGGCCGTCAGGGTGCACAGCAGCAGCCAGATGGTCGGCGTGATCGTCACCCATGCATACTGGCCGCGCTTCATCTTGAACAGCACGCAGGTGCCGAGGATCAGCGCAATGGCCGCCAGCATCTGGTTGGCGATGCCGAACAGCGGCCACAAGGTGTTGATACCGCCCAGCGGATCGACCACGCCCTGGTACAGGAAATAACCCCAGGCCGCCACGCACAGGCCGGTAGCCAGCAGGTTGGCGATCACGTTTTCCGTCTGTTTCAGCGCTGGCACAAAGCTGCCCAGCAAGTCCTGCAGCATGAAGCGGCCGGCGCGCGTGCCCGCATCGACGGCGGTCAGGATGAACAGCGCTTCGAACAGAATCGCGAAGTGGTACCAGAAGGCCATCATGGCCTTGCCGCCGATGGCGCCGGACAAGATTTGCGCCATGCCCACCGCCAGGGTCGGCGCGCCGCCGGCGCGCGAGATGATGGTGTGCTCGCCGACGTCCTTGGCCGTTTGCGTCAGCATCTCGGGCGTCACATAGAAACCCCACTGCGAGATCGCCTGCGCGGCGGACTCGGCCGTGGTGCCGATCAGCGCGGCCGGGCTGTTCATGGCGAAATAAATGCCCGGCTCGATGGTCGAGGCGGCCACCAGGGCCATGATGGCAACGAAGGACTCCATCAGCATGGCGCCATAGCCGATAAAGCGGGCATGGCTTTCGTTTTCGATCATCTTCGGCGTGGTGCCCGACGAGATCAAGGCATGGAAGCCGGACACGGCGCCGCAGGCAATCGTGATGAACAGGAAGGGGAACAGATTGCCTGACCAGACCGGGCCGGAGCCGTCGATGAACTTGGTCATGGCCGGCATTTTCAGGTAAGGCGCGACGACAATGATGCCGATCGCCAGGCCGAGGATGGTGCCGATTTTAAGAAAAGTCGACAGGTAATCGCGCGGCGCCAGCAGCAGCCACACTGGCAGCACGGAAGCGACAAAGCCGTAGCCGATCAGCATCCAGGTCAGTTCGGTGCCGGTAAAGGTGAACATGGCGCCCAGCACCGCGTGTTCCTGCACATATTGGCCGCCGATAATGGCCAGCATCAGCAAGATGAAACCGATGACCGACACTTCGCCGATGCGCCCGACGCGGATAAAGCGCGAATACACGCCCATGAACAGGGCGATGGGAATGGTGGCCATCACGGTAAAGCTGCCCCATGGCGAGCCGGTCAGCGCCTTGACGACGATCAGGGCCAGCACGGCCAAAATGATGACCATGATCATGAAGCAACCCAGGAGGGCGATCATGCCGGGAATCTCGCCCAGTTCGGCCTTGATCAGGTCGCCCAGCGAGCGGCCGTCGCGGCGCATGGAAATGAACAGCACGATAAAGTCCTGCACCGCGCCGGCAAACACCACGCCGGCAAGGATCCACAGCATGCCGGGCAGGTAGCCCATCTGCGCGGCCAGCACCGGGCCGACCAGCGGGCCGGCGCCGGCGATCGCGGCGAAATGGTGGCCGAACAGCACATATTTATTGGTCGGTACGTGGTCGAGGCCATCGTTGTGCTTGTAGGCCGGCGTCATGCGGCGGGCGTCGAGGCCCAGCACTTTGTCGGCGATAAACAGGCTGTAGAAACGGTAGGCGATCAGATAGACGCAGACGGCGGCGATGACGATCCAGATGGCGCTGATCGGTTCGCCGCGTTGCAGGGCGACCACGCCCAGTGACGCCGCGCCGGCCAGCGCAAGCGCTGCCCAGCCGAGCTGTTTGAAAATGCGGTTCATGCTTCCTCCAGAAATTGACGGGCGCTGCACCCTGTGTCCTTACCCTGTATTGCACTGGTCGTTGCCAGTTTGCTCAGTCAGCGCAGCTTATGCCGAGTATTCACCAATCGTATAATGCTGACAAGCGCAGCACTACGCAGTGTCACTCAGTATTACTACGCAGGGCCAGGCGCAGGCAGCGCGTAAAATCGCAGTTTCGACTGTTTACTTCCACTACCATTGCGCCAGGTCATGAAACTACGACAGAAAGTCATCTTCCTGGCCATCACGCCGCTGATCCTGGCCATGTGCGCGATCGCCTTTGCCGTACGCCATCAGGCGCTGATCCTGGCCGAGCAGCAGCGCGCCACCATCGAGCAGGCGTATTTGGCCAGCAAGGAATCGGAACTCAAGCACTACGTGACCCTGGCCAGCCATTCGATTGCCAAGCTGGTCAAGTCGGGACGCAAGGACGCCGCCACGCAGGAGGAAGCCAAGCGCATCCTGGCCGCGCTCAGCTATGGCGACGACGGCTATTTCTTTATCTACGATCTGCAGGGCAACTCACTGATGCACCCGCGCCAGCCCGAACTGGTGGGGCAGAACCTCTGGGAGCTGCGCGACGCGGATGGCAATCTCACCATCCAGCGCCTGATGCAGCGTGCCAACAGTGGCGGCGGCTTCGAGCGCTACAACTGGGTCAAGCCGTCGAGCAACAAATCGGCGCCCAAGCTCGGCTATGTGATCCTGATGCCGGAATGGGGCTGGATGATGGGCACCGGCATCTATATGGATGATGTGGACCAGGCGCTGGCCAAGGTGGGCGCCCAGCAGTTTGCCAATATCCGCTCGACCATGCTGTGGATCGCGGCCATTGCCATCCTCGGTGCGCTGGTGGTGGCCGGCTGCGGCCTGGTGTTGAATATCCGCGAACTGCGCGTGGCCGATGCGAAACTGAAAGTGCTGGCGCAAAGAGTAGTCGAGTCGCAGGAGGAGGAGCGGGCGCGGCTGTCACGCGATTTGCATGACGGCATCAGCCAGTGGCTGGTGTCGATCAAGCTGCAGATCGAGGCCGGCATCGCGCGCCTGGCGGGCAATGCCGACCAGCAGGCCCGTGCGCCGGCCACGTTTGAGCGGGCCGCCGAGCAGCTGAACAAGGTGCTCGGCGAAGTGCGGCGCATTTCGCACAACCTGCGCCCGGCCATTCTGGACGACCTGGGCCTGGCGGCGGCGCTGGACCACCTGGTGCACGAATACAATGACAGCAGCAGCGCCCAGGCCAGCTTCACGGCCAGCCCGGCGGGCGCCGGCGAAGGCCTGCCCGACATGGTCAACACCGTGCTGTTCCGTATCGCCCAGGAAGCGCTGACCAACAGCGAGCGCCATGCCGATGCCAGCGAGGTGCTGGTCAGCCTGCAGGAGGCGACTGGCGCGGACGGTGCGGTCGAGCTGCGCATCGCCGATAATGGCGGCGGTTTCGACGCCGACGGCATCGCCCTGCATCCGCAGCGCGGCATCGGCCTGCGCAACATGACCGAGCGCATGGAAGCCATCGGCGGCAGCCTGCAGATTGCCTCGTCCGCCAGCGGCACGGTGGTGCTGGCGCGCCTGCCATTTACCCCTGGGGACAACAAAAAATCATGACCGACACAATACGCATCCTGCTGGTCGACGACCACCCGCTGGTACGCGACGGCTTGCGCGCGCGCCTGGAAGCGGTGCCGCATTTCGACGTGGTGGCCGAGGCCGGCGGCGCCGACGAAGCGCTGCAACAGGCGCGCGCGCACCAGGTCGACCTGGTGCTGATGGACATCAATATGCGCGGCATCAATGGCATCGAGGCGACCGGCCTGTTCAAGCAGGCGTTTCCGCAGATCGCCGTGCTGATCCTGTCCATGCACGACAAGCTCGAATATGTGTCGCAGGCGATCGCCGCCGGCGCGCGCGGCTATGTGCTCAAGGATGCACCGGGCAAGGATATCGTCTTCGCCATCGAGACCGTGGTGTCCGGCGGCATTTATTACAGCGCGGCGCTGGCGCGGCAACTGTCGCGGCCGCAAGTGCAGGATACGTTTCTGACGTTGCGCGAGCAGCAGGTGCTGCAGCATATCGCCGCCGGCCAGTCCAACAAGCAGATCGCGCGCGACCTGGACCTGAGCGTGCGCACGGTGGAAACCCACCGCCTGAACATCAAGCGCAAGCTGGGCATCGAAGGACAGGCCGAACTGATCAAATATGCGGTCGAGCACGCGCAATTCGACGGCGGCGCCGCCTGACGGGCGCCGGCAACCGTCGATTGCACTTTCTTGATGGAATGTTTTTTTTGAACACTTATTGCTAATATAAAACTGTTTCATCTGTGAGATTCAGATAGAATGATTCTTGCTGTCGAACTGTCATGTCTTATGGCAGTTGCCTGTCGACCGCCAGTTCATGAACACTTTTTGCCTTATCCACGCGAGATGATCGATGTCAACGTCTGAATCAAACCTGTTTCCTTTGGTGGGATTGCAGGCAGTTGCCAATGCACATAACGAGTGGGTCGCCGTCAGCTTCCATGTGCCGCAGCAGGCACAGGGAGCCTTGCTGGCCGCGCTGTGCGCCGCCGATGTCTATGCGCACCTGGCGCCGCTCGACTGCATCATTCCCGTTGGCGAGCCGCATCTCGACGAGGCCACGCTGGCGCAGCTGTTGCCGCAACTCGTGCCACAGCGCACCATTTTCCGCCTGAGCACCACCGCGGCAAGCAACCAACACATGCAACAACGCTGCCTGCAATGGCGCGATGCCGGCTACCGCATCGTGCTGGACGGCCCTGGCGCCGGCCCGGTGACGGCGGCCCAGGTCGACGCGCGCGCGCTCGGCATCGATGCGTCCGCTGAGCTGCCGGGCCTGCAGCACCTGATGAGCTTGCCTGGTCCCCACCTGGCCTACAATATTGCCGATTCCGCCAGCCTGGCGGCGGTCTGCGCGCTGGGCGCCAGCTGGTTTGCCGGCGACTATGCGCTGCACGGCGCACGGCGCGACAGCGAAGCGGAACAGGGCACCTCGCGCCGCCGCCTGCTGGCGCTGCTGGGCCTGCTGGCGCGCGACGCCGACGTGCAGGAGCTTGAAGTGCCGCTGAAGCAGGATCCCGCGCTGGCCTATCATTTGCTCAAACTCGTCAACTCGGCCGCCTTCGGTTTCACGGCGACCATCACCAGTTTCAACCAGGCCATCACCCTGCTGGGCCGGCGCCAGCTGCAGCGCTGGCTGCAACTGCTGCTGTATGCGCGCCAGCAGGACGATGGCAAGCTCAATGCCCTGCTGCCGCTGGCGGCCGTGCGCGCGGCGCAGATGGAGTCGCTGTGCCAGCTGCGCGGCGGCGACCGCGCGGCGCAGGACCTGGCCTTCATGACCGGCGTATTTTCCCTGCTCGACATTTTGCTGGGCATGGACATGGCCGACATTATCGCCACCCTGAACCTGGACCCGGCCGTCAGTGCCGCCTTGCTCGGGCGCAGCGGCGAACTGGGCGCCATGCTGGCGCTGGCCGAAAGCGGCGCCACGCCAGCGTCCGCCAGCCTGGCGCGCGCCGGCGTCGATGGCAAAACCTACTGGCGCAGCCTGCTGCAGGCCTACCAGTGGGCCATCACCGTCAGCCGGAACATCTAGCATGACCATGCTGCCGGTGTCGACTACCCTCAGCGACAGCGCCGCCCTGTGCGACGCGGTGGTGCGCCTGCGCGGTGCGGCGCTGGTTACCGAACTGGGCCGCATCGCCGGCAGCGTGATGGCCAGCGCGCACGGCGAATTCCTGCCGTCCGCCAGCGGCGAGGTCCCCGTCGCGCTGCTGGCCGAAAACGAGGCGGCGCTGCTGCAGGAAATCAGTTTCGACGGCCATTGCTTTGGCCACTACCGCGTCGCCGGCAAGCCCAGCTATGACGACACCGACCGACGCGACCTGTCCAGCCTGGCCTCGCTGACGGCCGGCGTGCTGCAAGTACACTCGCTGGCGCAGCGTTCCACGCATGCGTTCGCGCAAGTCGAAGCCCTGCTGGCGCAGCAGACGCAGATCCTCGACCAGCTGCACGAATCGGTGCTGACGATGGACCTGACCGGCTACATCACCAGCTGGAACAAGGGCGCCGAACGCCTGTTCGGCTACTCGTCGGTGGAAGCGGTGGGCCGCAACATCCTGTTCCTGTACGACGACGAAGACACCGGTTTCCACGACGCTTTCCTGGAGCAGGGCGGACGTTTGATGGAAGTGCGGCGCAGGAAGAAGTCGGGCGAGATCTTCTGGGCCAGCCTGTCGCTGTCGCCGCTGCGCGACCTCGACGAGCGCCCGGTTGGCCTGATCGCCTACCTGACCGACATTACCGAACGCAAGATCGCCGAAGAGCGGCTGCATCATCTGGCCTATTACGACGCGCTGACCAGCCTGCCGAACCGCACCTTGCTGACCAAGCTGGTGGACCAGGCCCTCTCCGTGGCCCAGCGCAGCAAGATGCTCGGCTGCATGCTGTTCATCGACCTGAACCGTTTCAAGCTGATCAACGACACCCTGGGCCGGCGCATCGGCGACGAACTGCTGCGCCAGGTTTCCGTGCGTTTCCGCCAGGTGCTGCGCGACCAGGACCTGGTGGCGCGCCTGGGCGGCGATGAATTCGCCGTCGGCCTGTTCGACATCAGCCAGCATTTCGAAGCGAGCACGGTGGCGCAAAAGCTGCTGGCCTCCCTGGTGCAACCTTTCCTGATCGAAGGCCACGACCTGCGCGTGGGCGCCAGCATCGGCATCAGCGTCTACCCGCAAGACGGCCACGACGCCGAAACCCTGCTGCGCCTGGCCGACATCGCCATGTACCGGGCCAAGCAGGACGGCGGCGGCGACGCCGAAAGCGTGGCTTTCTACAGCCAGGACATGAACCTGGGCATGCAAGCGCGCATGCGCCTGGAAACCGGCCTGCGCCACGCCCTGGCGGAAAACCAGCTACTGTTGCACTACCAGCCGAAATACGCGCTGGGCAGCGGCCGCATGATCGGCGCCGAAGCGCTGGTGCGCTGGCGCCACCCCGTGCACGGCATGATCCCGCCGGCCGAATTCATCCCGCTGGCCGAATCGACCGGCCTGGTGGTGCAAGTGGGCGAATGGGTGCTGGAAGCGGCCTGCGCCCAGGCGCAAGCATGGAAACAGGCCGGCCTGCCGCCGATCCGCATCGCGGTGAACGTCTCGGCCCGCGAATTCACCTCGGCCCTGCCAGGCCGGGTGGCCGCCATGCTGGAACGCTATGGCCTGGAAGCGGCCTGGCTGGAACTGGAAATCACCGAAAGCACCCTGATGCACAACATCGAGCGCGTGATCGGCATCATGGACCGTATCACGGCCCTGGGCGTGGCGCTGTCGCTCGACGACTTCGGCACCGGATATTCGAGCCTGTCGTACCTGAAGCGCTTTCCGATCGACACGTTAAAGATCGACCGGTCTTTTACCACCGGCATCCCGTCCGACGCCAGCGACTGTGCGATTGCCACCACCATCATCAGCATCGCCCAGCAGCTGCACCACAAGGTGATCGCGGAAGGCGTGGAAACGGCCGAACAGATGGCCTTCCTGAACAGTGCGGGCTGCGACGAAGTGCAAGGCTACCTGTTCTCGCGCCCGCTGGCAGCCGAAGAGTTCGAGTGCGTGCTGCGGCTGAACTGGAACTTGTAAACATCCCATCAACAATTGCCCCATCTTCAGCGCAGCCATTGGTAAGCCCGCAAGCTTTATGTATAATGCAGGCTCTGGAAGCGTGGCCGAGTGGTTGAAGGCACTAGTCTTGAAAACTAGCGACGGGTTACACTGTTCGTGAGTTCGAATCTCACCGCTTCCGCCAAATAATGTTGTAACTCATTGATTATTATGAATTTTTAATTTTTTCATGATTTTTAATGAGTGATTTCATAGAAGTTGTGTCAACATTCCTGCCTGTTGTTGCGGAAGCGACTTCCGCAACTCTCCTTGGGTATCATGCGCATGCCTGTCAAATATTGCACGGTGTCAATTTTCGCGTATGTGATCAATGTCATGTTCGCCTCCTCACACTCATGCTCAAACTTACCTCAATAGTGTACGATTAATGCAAGTACTGAGCTCTCAAGCCACTTGCTTTGTCAGCCGACGCCCACATCTTGTGTCGTAGGCTTGAATTTTTTACTTGACATGCGTCAATCGCCTTGGCACTAAAACAATGAAAATAATTTCTACTAAAGCCCGGCTTCATCGAAATAGTGAACAAATTCGTATTAGGCGACATCAGTTGAGAGCATCAGGCCTGAAGCGTAATGTGGAACACCTTCGGCGGCTTGAAATAGTTCGTCTTAATAAGCCAATATTAGTGCCAGCTCCAAAAGTTTTTATTTTAAATGATGATCGTCATCGAGATAGCATAATTTTCTTTTTACGAGAATTGGAACGCAATCTCGATGCCGGCTTGAAGGTAAAAATTGACTTTACGGATACGATTAAACTCCATCCATGCGGCACTCTTTACATGATGGCTAATTTAGATAATCTTTTAGTTCGGTTTCCTGGAGTGATAAGCTGTAAACTACCTAAAGATAATATAGTGGAGCAATTATTTAAGCATCTCGGATTGCTTTCAAAGCTGGGTAGAAGCTCTGGTTTGGCCGTTACTGCTGATAATGTTGTTAATTGGCATTATGCAACAGGTTCCGATGCAACAACTAGTGCTTTTAAGGCGTTGTTATTTCAGCATAGTGAGGCAATGGGAGGTGTTCTTGTCCGATCAAATCTTTATGATTGTATGAGCGAAGCTGTTACGAATACAAAAAAGCATGCCTATCCAAAAGAAAGCGAATTTCTTAATAATTGGTGGATGTTTTCTCAAGCTCGTGATGATATTTTGCAGGTTGCCATTTGTGATCTTGGAATTGGAATTCCTAAATCATTGCTAGATAAGCCGAAAATGGAAGACTATCTTAGGAAGCTGTTTATGATCGGTCGGCAGTCTAGTCACGATAAGACCCTAATTAAACTAGCGAGTAGCACTAGTCGATCTAGCACAGGATTGGAATACCGTGGAAAAGGCTTGCCACAGATGTTGGATTTTATTAAAAATCAAGATGAAGGCGGTTTTCGAGCGCAAAGTGGCGCGGGTAGTTATACATATAACGCGTTTTCAAAAAAAGATAAAGCAGTTACACACCGGCAATCGATAAAAGGCACGTTAGTTCAATGGACATTAAAATTGAAATCCGAATGAAGGGTTTTTGATTATGAGAAAATTATCAGTTGCAAGTCAGTTTTCAGAGTTTCCCGCCGGGCGTGTCCCGGAAGATGGGCCGAATTCTGGTGAAAGATTTAGAGAGGAATTTTTGGTGCCGCTTCTTGAAGGTTCAAGAGACGCCATTGAAATTAATCTAGACGACACATTAGGATATGGTTCTTCTTTCCTAGATGAGGCTTTTGCAGGCCTCTTGCGAAATAATAGAAAAACTGAAAAGGAATTAAAAGAAAGATTTATTTTTGTTGACTCAAGAGAGATATATCAATCTATGATATGGGATTATATTTCGGAGGAGCAAGCTCGTGCCCATTGAGTGTGGCCCAAACAATCTTGAGTTAATAAAAATAATTTTGCCATCTGTGATGGTTGTATTGGGTTGGATAGTTGTCTATAGAATTCAGCGGTCATCAGCTGCAAAACAGGATGCAAGAAAAGATCTTCGAACTCGCCTCGATAAGTTGGACGAAGATTTGAAGTCTCTTCGCGACTTATGTATAGACTATTATACTGATGAAAAAAAAGGTTTTGAGTTATCCACCCAAATAAAATTTATATTTGAAGATATTCGAAGGCAATCTTATATTTTATCAAATAACTTTCTTAAAAAATTAGAGAGAAAAAAGTTGAATGATATATTGAAAAATATAAGTAAATCAGCTACTGGCGGTTCATTTGAATCAAAGAGCCGGGTCGCTCTTGATTCAAATGATTTGCAGTTAAACTCTCTATTTAATAGTTCTGCTCAATTAATAAATTTATTTGAGGATGGATTTTTCCATGCGTATCCGCCAGCGGTTTAATATATTTAGATAATTTACCGGGTTGGCCTAACAGCTTGTCCTATGCGTCGATAGACCTTTTCTGTAATTACTTTTTCGCTATGTCCCAACAAAGAACTTGCAGCGCTCAAGTCAACAATGTCGCTTGCCGAGCGCGCCCGGATATCGCGGAATTGAAACGCCTTGATGCGGCCGGCCAGCTCTTCGTTACCCGCCTTTAGCGCCAGTTCTGCCGCAGACTTCCGGGCGTTATCGAAGCGCAGCCGCAAATGCCACTTCTTGACCTGGGAACCATTCGGCAGCGAAACGATGAAGGTTGTACGCGGCCGGTCAGGGCGCGCGTGGATACGCTCGATGACCTTGGCCAGCTCGGACGGGACGCCATCATGTTCAAGGACGATGCGCAGCAGCTTGTTGCCCTTGTTCTGGCGTACCTGCAGGGCGCCGTCTTTCAAATCACTGTCGCGCATCTTGAGCACGTCCGCCGGCCGCTGGCCGGTTAGGTGTCAAGACCCGCCTGGTTATAAACACGTTTAACGAATAATTCTGGCTTTTTTGCCTGCCATTTCTTCATTGCCTGAATCGGCGTTTCGTTGTTGAGAGCACGCTGCGGGATGTTGTGGTTATAGAT
>NZ_LOCQ01000031.1 GCF_001677885.1 Janthinobacterium psychrotolerans
GATAGACATGCCGGACAATGCAGTTGCGCCTGCGCTGTCTGCTCGATCAGGGTGATGGCCGCAGCCTGTGGCGCGCTGGTGCGCAACAGATCGCCGCTGGCAAGGCGCTGGCGATGCGACAGTTGCGCAAATTGCCTGGCGAAGGCCTGCCACTGGGCGGTGTCCATGATCGGCTCCTTGAAAGGCAATACCTGATCAGTTAGACCTCAGCAACTGCGGCGCGTTCCCACCGTTTTCGCTGACATAGCCTTTATTTTGCCTGGCACGACTCACAGGCAGCGAGAAAAAAACAGCCGAAGGTGGCGTGATAATGAAGAGAAATTATAGCGAGATAACAGCAAGACAATAAAGATAAAACCTGGAGACGAATGGCCACGGGAATTGACCGGGTACGCCAACAGAAAGTTCCGGATGCTTGCATACTGATTTGCCACAATACCAAACTGGCACAGGACAAGCATCCGAATGAACGGTGATTACACCTTCAGCAGGTCGCGCGATTTACCCGAATCGGTCCATTCCTTGACCCATTTCGGTTGACGGCCACGGCCAGTCCATTGTTGCGACGCATCGTCCGGATTGCGATAACGCACTGCCACCGTCCCGGTCTTGGCGCGAATACCGGTGCCCACCAGGTCTTTGACCGACACGCCCACGCTTTGCGCGATGGCCAGGATTTGCTCGCGCGCTTTCGACAGATCGTCGTGCTCGCGTTTCTTCATCTGCTTCTTGATGTCGTCTTGCAGGGTACGCAGTTCCGACAGGGATAAACTGGACAGATCCATGATATTTCCTTTGTATGAGTTAAAAAAACAATGCTGAACACGCAAATTCTATCCAATTGTAACGCGCTTGAGGAGATTTTTTTTCGAAATCGAATGATTTTTACATTTATTTTCATGGCGCCGCGCCATTAAGAGAATATTTGTGGCGCACGAAAAACACTACAAGCGGCATTGGCCACCATATTCGCTGGCAAAGGCACCAGCACCGGAGAGCGCGCCATCCAGCGCACGCCCCTATCGTGCCATTAATCCCGAAGTAACTTTTGATCCATTGCAATTTATAGCTATCATAAAAGATAATTTATAAAAAAGCATGTGGGATTTAGCGCGCGGCCACAAACAGCAACTTCATGGCTCAATTGTGGCTCAATCATGGCAGAAGGCTATCATCACGAAGAAGCATACTTTAATCGAAAAAAATAATCGGTGCTGCACGCTACGCGCATAATACCTCAAACCAGGCGGCTACCGTCACTGATTCAAATAGAGAAAACATTCCTCCAAAACCGGGCAAATGCTCGGGCAAACAGCAGACACGCTACATGAAGTGGATGCAGAAACGCCCGCAACAGCGGGCGTTTCTCACTACGCAATAACTAGTCTATAACTATGACTATGGCAGTGCCACGCCGCCTTTAGGCTTTTGCGTTTTCACCACTTGCATGGCGGTGGCAATCAAGCTGCTCATGTCGCCCAGATTGGCCGGCACGATAATCGAGTTATTGGTTTTTGCCAGTTGCGCAAAGGCGCCGACATATTGTTCCGCCACTTTCAGATTGACCGCATCTTCGCCACCCGGTTCGCGAATGGCGGCGCCGACCTGGCGCAGCGCCTCGGCGCTGGCCTGCGCCAGCGCCACGATGGCCGTTGCCTGCCCTTCGGCGCGGTTGATCGAGGCCTGCTTTTCGCCTTCCGAGCGGGCAATCGCCGCTTCGCGCTCGCCGCTGGCGATATTGATCTGCTCCTGCTTGCGTCCTTCCGAGGCCGCGATGAGCGCGCGCTTTTCACGTTCGGCCGTAATCTGCGCCTGCATCGCGTGCAGTATTTCTTTCGGTGGCGTCAGATCCTTGATTTCGTAACGCAATACCTTGACGCCCCAATTGGCCGCCGATTCATCGATGGCATTGACGATGGCAGTATTGATATGATCGCGCTCCTCAAAGGTTTTATCGAGTTCCATCTTGCCGATCACCGAACGCAAGGTCGTTTGCGCCAGTTGCGTAATGGCGGCAATGTAATTGGATGAACCATAGGAAGCGCGCATGGCGTCGGTAATCTGGAAATACAGGATGCCGTCGACCTGCAACTGCGTATTGTCACGCGTGATGCACACTTGCGGCGGCACATCGAGCGGAATTTCCTTGAGCACGTGCTTGTAGGCGATACGATCAACAAACGGCACCACGATATTGAGGCCGGGGCCCAGCACCGCATGGAATTTCCCCAGCCGCTCCACCACCCACGCATGCTGCTGCGGTACCACATTGACGGTCTTGAAGACAAATACCAGCGCCAGCAATAACAAGATCAGCGACACGCTGCCAATGTTAATTTCCATAGTTTACTCTCCTGTGTTATCCAACAATCAAACGGCTGCCGCGCACGGCACGTATGGTGTAGTGCCCGGCTTGCGTATCGCTGCCGGGCATTAATTCAACATCCCACAAGGCGCCGCGATACATCACGCGCGCCACGCCATCAACCCAATGCGCGACCGCCACGCTTTGGCCGATATCGAGATTCACATTCGGATCCTGGGCCGCATCACGGCGCGACGCCTTGCCAAAACGGCTGCGGCGCAATAACAGGGTGGCCACCACGCCGACAATCGCGGCGCACAGGCCCTGCATGGGACCATTTGCACCCGCCATGGCGGCCAGCGCACCCGCACTCATGCCGATGGCAATCATCAACAAATAAAAAGTGCCGCTGAATAATTCAAGGATCAATACGACGCCGGCGGCAATAAACCAGCCTATCCAATCGGCCATGATGTTTTCCTTTATGTCAGCCGTTGCAGAAAATAAAAACCCCCGTGACCGATACAGGCGACGGGGGTGTTCACAATGAAAAATTGCCAGATATTTATTCTTGCCTGTATACCTATCATTACAGTCTAAAGCAATTTGCGCTTGCGTCAATAGCTGGCCAACATTCATCTCACGCGGCCATTACTCTTCCAGCAGGCTGCGCAGCATCCACGCCGTCTTTTCATGCAGGTCCAGCCGCTGGGTGATCAGGTCGGCGGTTGGCTGATCGTTCGCCTTTTCCAGCAGCGGGAACAGGGCGCGCGCCGTGCGAGCGGTCGCTTCCTGGGCGGACACCAGGTGGCGCACCATTTCCAGCGCTGGCGGCACGCCTTCGATTTCCTTGATCGAGGCCAGCTCGACGAACTGCTTGTAGGTCCCTGGCGCAGGATAGCCGAGCGCGCGGATGCGTTCGGCGATCAGGTCCAGCGCGCCCCACTGTTCGGTGTACTGCGTCATGAACATCAGGTGCAGCGTGTTGAACATCGGTCCCTTGACGTTCCAATGAAAATTATGCGTCATCAGGTACAGGGTGTAGCTGTCGGCCAGCAGGCCCGACAGGCCTGCCGCGATCTTCGCGCGGTCCGATTCGGAAATGCCGATATCGATTTTTGCCGAGCCAGATTTTGGATTTACAGTTGGTTTCTTGCTTGCCATATCAACTCCTGTCTGTGTGTAAGTGCAACCATTTTAGCCGATCTTGCTCCACCTCATCGCCGTATGCCGTGCGGCCGAAAAAAAACCCGCCGCCATCGCTGGCAACGGGTTTTTCATAGGAGAGCAAGAATCAGCTTACGCTTTCAGCGCCGCCAGTTTTTGCCAGGTATCGATCACCGAATCCGGGTTCAGCGACATCGATTCGATGCCCTGCTCCATCAGCCAGACGGCGAAGTCAGGGTGGTCCGACGGGCCCTGGCCGCAAATGCCGATGTACTTGCCGCGCGCCAGGCAGGCCTTGATGGCCAGCGACAGCAGCGCTTTCACGGCAGGGTCGCGCTCGTCGAAGTCGGCGGCCAGCAATTCCATGCCGGAATCGCGGTCCAGGCCCAGGGTCAGCTGGGTCAGGTCGTTCGAACCGATCGAGAAGCCGTCGAAATGGTCGAGGAACTGGTCGGCCAGGATGGCGTTCGACGGCACTTCGCACATCATGATCACGCGCAGCTCGTTTTCACCGCGCTTCAGGCCATTTTTCGCCAGCAGGTCGATCACTTTCTCGGCCTGGCCCAGGGTGCGCACGAACGGCACCATGATTTCCACGTTGGTCAGGCCCATGTCATTGCGCACGCGCTTCATCGCTTCGCACTCCATGTTGAACGCTTCGGAGAAGTCGGCCGACAGGTAGCGCGCCGCGCCGCGGAAACCTAGCATCGGGTTTTCTTCGTCCGGCTCGTAGCGCGAACCGCCGATCAGCTTCTTGTACTCGTTCGACTTGAAGTCGGACAGGCGCACGATGACTTTTTTCGGCCAGAACGCGGCGGCGATGGTGGCGATGCCTTCGGCCAGCTTGTCGATGTAAAACGCTTTTGGCGACGCATGGCCACGGGCCACCGATTCGACCGCCTTTTTCAGGTCGGCGTCGATGTTCGGGTATTCCAGGATGGCGCGCGGGTGTACGCCAATATTGTTATTGATGATGAATTCCAGGCGCGCCAGGCCCACGCCGGCGTTCGGCACGGACTGGAAGTCGAACGCCAGTTGCGGATTGCCGACGTTGAGCATGATCTTGGTGTCGAGTTTCGGCAGTTCGCCGCGCGACACTGCCGACACTTCCGTTTCCAGCAGGCCGTCGTAGATCTTGCCTTCGTCGCCTTCCGAGCACACCACGGTCACAAAAGTGCCGTCTTTCAATACCTCGGTGGCGTCGCCGCAGCCGACCACGGCCGGCACGCCCAGCTCGCGCGCGATAATCGCCGCGTGGCAGGTACGCCCGCCACGGTTGGTGACGATGGCCGAGGCGCGCTTCATCACCGGCTCCCAGTTCGGGTCGGTCATGTCGGCCACCAGCACGTCGCCCGGCTGCACGCGCTCCATGTCGGCCGGGTCGTGAATCACGCGCACCGGACCGGCGCCGATCTTCTGGCCGATGGCGCGGCCCGAAGTCAACACGGTACCGGTGCTTTTCAGCTTGAAGCGTTCCTGCACGTCGGTCGCCTTTTGCTGCGACTTGACGGTTTCAGGACGCGCCTGCAGGATGTAGAGCTTGCCGTCGCGGCCATCCTTGCCCCATTCGATGTCCATCGGACGGCCGTAATGGTTTTCGATGATGACAGCGTATTTCGCCAGTTCCACCACTTCGCTGTCGTTCAGCGAATAGCGGTTGCGCATTTCGACCGGCACATCAACGGTCTTCACCGAGCGGCCGGCTTTCGCCTCATTGGTAAATTCCATTTTCAGCAGCTTGGAGCCGATATTGCGGCGGATCACAGGCGACTTGCCTTTCTCCAGCATCGGCTTGTGCACATAGAATTCGTCCGGGTTGACGGCGCCCTGCACCACGGTCTCGCCCAGGCCGTAGCTGGAAGTGACGAACACCACGTCCTTGAAGCCGGACTCGGTATCGATGGTAAACATCACGCCAGCGGCGCCCAGGTCCGAGCGCACCATGCGCTGCACGCCGGCCGACAGGGCCACTTCGGCGTGGGTAAAGCCCTTGTGCACGCGGTAGGAGATGGCGCGGTCGTTGTACAGCGACGCGAACACCTGCTTCATGGCATCCAGGACATTGTCGATGCCGACCACGTTGAGGAAGGTTTCCTGCTGGCCCGCAAACGACGCGTCCGGCAAGTCTTCCGCGGTGGCGGACGAGCGCACGGCAAACGACATTTCGGTATCGGAGTCGGCCACCAGTCTGGCGTAGAAGGCGTCGATCTCGGCGGCCAGGCGCGGCTGGAACGGGGTTTCGACGATCCATTGTCGGATCTCGGCGCCGGCTTGCGCCAGCGAGCGCACATCGTCGATATCGAGGCCTTCGAGGCGGTTGGCGATGCGCTGCGCCAGCGGCAAGCCGCCGTTGGCGCTGTACGACAGGAAGTCGCGGAACGCTTGGGCGGTGGTGGCGAAGCCACCTGGCACGCGTACGCCGGCTTCGGCCAGCTGGCTGATCATCTCGCCGAGCGAGGCGTTCTTGCCGCCAACCGATTCCACATCGGTCATGCGCAAATGTTCGAACGAGGCGACGTACACCGCGTCCTGATCTGCGCCCTGAACCTGCTGTTGCTGCTCCTGCAATGCTGCGTTGGTCATAATGACACCCTTACTGATTAGAAACCTTTAGGCGCGGCGCACAGACAGTCTTCTTGTTATTCTTGGCGTCGTGCAGCACAATCAATACCATTCCAGCCATTTTACCTTGTGCGGCGCGAATTGACGACGCACAATCTTGATCCGAAAACCATGACAACCGAACCACGTCCCCCCTTGCCTTCGGCGGCCCGCACCGTCTTCTTCGTCTCGGACGGCACCGGCATTACCGCCGAGACCTTCGGCCACTCCGTGCTGTCGCAGTTCGAATTGCGCTTTCGCCAGGTGCGCCTGCCCTTCATCGACACCATGGACAAGGCCTACGAGGCGGCACGCAAGATCAACGAAGCGTTCGCCAATGATGGCCAGCGTCCGATCATTTTCTCGACCCTGGTGAAAGCCGACCTGTCGGCCGTGATCCGCAAGTCCAGCGGCATGCACATGGACCTGATCCAGACGTTCGTGGCGCCGCTGGAGCAGGAGCTGGGCGTGATGTCGACCCATACCATCGGCCGCTCGCACAACATCGTCGACAGCGAAGAGTACAAAAACCGCATCGAGGCGATCAACTATTCGCTGGCGCACGACGATGGCCAGTCGCATAAAAACCTGTCCTCGGCGGACGTCATCCTGGTCGGCGTATCGCGTTCGGGCAAGACCCCGACCAGCCTGTATCTGGCGATGCAATACGGCATCAAGGCCGCCAACTATCCCTTGATCCCGGACGATTTCGAGCGCGACAAGCTGCCTTCGGCCTTGTATGAATTTAAGAATAAAATTTTTGGATTAAGCATTACGCCCGAACGTTTGTCGGAAATACGCAACGAAAGAAGGGCTGGCAGCAAGTATGCGGCGATTGAAAACTGCCGCTACGAGGTCAACGAGGCGGAAAAAATGATGAAGCGCGAGGGGATACGGTGGCTGTCGTCGACCACCAAGTCGATCGAGGAGATCTCGACGACGATCCTGCAGGAGATCAAGCCGAACCGGCGGGAATACTGACATCAAAACGGGCCATGACGGCCCGTTTTTCCTGTGCTTACCGGGTTTGCCGCAGCTGCTCGAAAAAGCACACCGCGGCGCACGCCGCCACGTTCAGCGACTCGATCTGGCCCAGGTGCGGTATCACCACCTGGTGCGTGGCCATGGACAGCAGGTCGCCGGCCACGCCCTGCCCTTCATGGCCGAACAGCCAGGCCACCGGCTGGCGCAGGTCGACGTCGTACAGCTCGCTTGTGGCGTAGCCGCTGGTGGCCAGGGTCGCCACCTGCGCGTTCGACACCAGCGCGGCCAGGTCGACGTTTTCAAAGATATCGAGCACGAAGTGCGCGCCCATCGCCGCGCGCAGCACTTTCGGCGACCAGCAGAACGCGGTGCCGGCGCTGCAATAGACTTGCGTGATGCCGGCCGCAGCCGCGCTGCGCAGGATCGAGCCGACATTGCCCGGGTCCTGCAGGTTGTCCAACAGCACCGCCGACACCGTCACCGGCGCCGTCACGCTGCGCTCGGGCGTGTCGATCAGGAACATCACGCCGACGCCGTGCTCGACCTGGCTGACCGCGTTGTACAGCGCGTCCGGCAGGCCCAGCACGTGGGCGCGCCGGCTTTCCAGCTGGCCGACGATCTCCATCACTTCCGGCTTGCGCAAGGCGCTTTCGCTGACGATGCACTGCTCGGGCAGGCCGCGCAACTGCAGATACGACTGGCACAGATGGACGCCATCGAGCAGGGTGCGGCCCGACTTGCGGCGCGCCTGCGAGCTGCCGGCCAATTTCAGCAAGTCCTTGTACTGCGCGTTGTCGCGCGAGGTAATCGTCTTCATGCCGCCACCTCCTGCGCGCCGAACAGCGCGATCACATTGCGCACGGGCGCAAACGAGCGCCGGTGCACCGGCGAGGCGCCATGCAGATGCAGGCGTTCCAGATGCAGCTTGGTGCCATAGCCCTTGTGCTGGTCGAAGCAGTATTCGGGATACTGCGCGTGCAAGCGCACCAGGGCGGCGTCGCGCGCCGTCTTGGCCAGGATGGAGGCGGCAGAAATCGCATCGACCTTGTCGTCGCCGCCGATGATGGCCATGCCACGTATCGGCATGACGGGGCAGCGGTTGCCGTCGATCAGGGCCAGCGTGGGTATCGTGGCCAGCGCCTCGACGGCGCGGCGCATGGCCAGCATCGACGCCTGCAAGATGTTCAGGCGGTCGATCTCTTCTTCGGAGGCCTCGGCGATCGCCCAGGCCAGCGCGCTGGCGCGTATCTGCGGCGCCAGCAGGTCGCGCCTGGCCTCGGTCAGCTTTTTCGAGTCGCGCAGGCCGTCGATGGGCCGCTTCGGGTCGAGGATGACGGCGGCGGCAAACACGGGGCCGGCCAGCGGACCGCGCCCTGCCTCGTCGACGCCGCAAATGATTTCATCGAGCGAGAATGGCAAGTCGTCAAACAGGCCGGGATAGCTATTTTTCACGTTGAATCTTTTTCAGTTACTGTCAGTTACTTCTTGTTGGCGGCGATTACCTGCATCACTGCGTTGGCGCTTTCGCGCGCACTGTCGCGCAGCAGGCTTTGGTGCATGTCGGTAAAGCGCTGCACCAGGCGCAGGCGGCCAGGGATATCGCTCAATTGCTGCCACACCGCCTCGGCCAGCGCTTCGGGGCTGGCGGCGTTTTGCAGCAGTTCCGGCACCAGGTAGTCGCGCGCCAGGATATTGGGCAGGCCGATCCACGGCTGGTAGCCCATGTGGCGCATGATTTCCCACGAGGCGCGCATCATCTTGTAGGCGATCACCATCGGCTTTTTATACAGCGCCACTTCCAGCGAGGCCGTGCCGGAGGCCACCAGCACCGCGTCGGCGGCGCAAATGGCCGTATGCGAGCCGCCGTCGGTCAACAGAATCTCGACGTCCTGCAGCCCGGCCTCTTGCACCAGCTGCAGAAAATACTGGCGCTGCTTTTCGCCGGCCATCGGCGCGACAAAGCGCAAGGAGCGGTCGCGCGCCAGCAGCAGCTTGCAGGCCGACACGAAGGCCACGGTATTGTATTTGAGTTCGCCCGTGCGGCTGCCCGGCATCAGGGTCACCACATTGGCGTCCTCCGGCAGGCCGAGCGCGCGGCGCGCGGCCGCTTCGTCCGGCTGCAACGGAATCATCTCGGCCAGCGGATGGCCGACATAGGTCACCGGCACGCCGGCCTTGCGGTAGATTTCCTCCTCGAACGGGAAGATCACCAGCATGTGCGACACCGCCTTGATGATTTTCTTGATGCGCCCGCCGCGCCAGGCCCATATCTGCGGCCCGATATAATGCACGGTGGGGATGCCGGCGCTTTTCAGCTGCTGCTCCAGGCCGAGGTTGAAACCGGGATAGTCGGCGCCGATAAAGACGGCCGGACGCTCGGCGATCAGCTGGTCGCGCAGCGCGTTCTGGATGCCCTTGATTTCGCGGTAGCGCGGAATGATCTCGAACAGGCCGCGCACGGTGAGCTTGTCGAGCGGCCAGTCCGACACAAAACCCTGGGCGGCCATGTGCTCGCCGCCGATGCCGTGAAAGCGCACGCCGGGCAGCCGCGGCGCCAGGCCCGACAACAAGCGGCTGGCCAGCAGGTCGCCCGACACCTCGCCGGCGACGATGGCGACAGAGCGATTATCGGACGATGCCACGCGAGGCCACACCCAGAAATTCGCGCATGGCGCGGATATGTTCGGCCACGTCAGGCGAGGAGCCCTGCTCTTCTTCGAACAGCGCCGCCTTGGCCTCGTCGAGGGTCAGGCCGGAACGGTAGATCAGTTTGTAGGCGGTACGGATGCCATTGATCTGCTCGCGCGTAAAGCCGCGCCGTTTCAGGCCTTCGATATTGACGCCGTGCGCGGCCGCCGGATTGCCGTTCAACAGCACGAACGGCGGTACGTCCTGGGTCAGGCTGGTGCTCATGCCGACAAAGGCGTGCGCGCCGATCTTGCAGAACTGGTGGACGTTGGCAAAACCGCTCATGATGACCCAGTCGCCGATCTCCACGTGGCCGGCCAGCTGTGCGTTGTTCGAGAAAATCGTGTGACTGCCGACCTGGCAGTCGTGCGCCAGGTGCACATAGGCCGAAATCCAGTTGTCATGGCCCAGCCGCGTCACGCCGCCGCCCTGTACCGTGCCCGTGTTGAAAGTGCAGAACTCGCGGATGGTGTTGCGGTCGCCGATTTCCAGGCGGGTCGCCTCGCCCGCCCATTTTTTGTCCTGCGGCTGCGCGCCGATCGAGGAAAACTGGAACAGCTGATTGTCGGTGCCGATGGTGGTATGGCCGTCGATCACCACATGCGGACCGACTTTGGTGCCGGCGGCGATGCGGACATGCGGGCCGATGATGGTGTACGGTCCCACTTCGACCGAGCTGTCGAGCTCGGCCTTGGGGTCGATCACCGCGGTGGAGTGGATGGCCGACATCTTACTGCCCCGCTGGCTTGCTCGCCGACTGGCTGGCATCCTGCGCGCTGCGGATGGTGCACATCAGTTCGGCTTCCAGCGCGACCTTGCCGTCGACGCTGCCGACCGCCTTGTATTTCCAGATGCCGCGCGATACGCGCAGGATTTCCACATCCATCTTCAGCTGGTCGCCCGGCTCGACCGGACGCTTGAAGCGCGCGTTGTCGATGCCGACGAAATACACCACCGAATTTTCGTCGGGCTTGACGCCCATGGTCAGGAACGACAGCAGCGCGGCAGTTTGCGCCAGCGCTTCGATCATCAACACGCCCGGCATCACCGGCTTGTGCGGGAAGTGGCCCTGGAAGAACTCTTCGTTGACCGTCACGTTCTTGATGGCGGTGATGGATTTGTTCGCTTCCCAGGTCAGCACGCGGTCCACCAGCAGCAGCGGATAGCGGTGCGGCAGCAGCGATTTGATGGCCAGGATGTCGAGGGTCTTGTTTTCGGTAGTCGTCATTTTTCGTCTTGCTTGGTCAGTGTTTTAATGGTTTTTTCCAGCGCGCGGATCTTCTCGCGCATGCTGGTGAGATTGCGCACGATGGCGGCGCTTTTTTCCCAGTCGGCGTTTTTCGCCAGCGGGTAAAAGCCGGTGTATTGGCCCGGTTCGGCAATCGAGCGCGACACCATGCTGCCCGAGCCCACGTGGACCCGGTCGGCGATCGTCAGGTGGCCCAGCACCATGGCGGCGCCGCCGAAGGTGCAGTATTTGCCGATCACGGCGCTGCCGGCCACGCCGACGCAGCCGGCCATGGCCGTGTGCGCGCCGATATGGCAGTTGTGGCCGATCTGGATCTGGTTGTCCAGCTTGACGCCGTCTTCGATGATGGTGTCGGCCAGCGCGCCGCGGTCGATGGTGGTATTGGCGCCGATATCGACATCGTCGCCGATCACCACCCTGCCCGTCTGCGGAATCTTGATGTAGACGCCGCCCTCGTTGGCAAAGCCGAAACCGTCGGTGCCGATCACGGCGCCCGAATGGATGATGCCGCGCTCACCGATCACGCAGCGCGCATGGAACGTCACGTTGGCGAACAACCGGGTGCCCGCGCCGACGACGGCGTCGCGGCCGATCACGCAGCCGGCGCCAATCACGCAGCCGGCCTTGAGCACCGCGCCGGCTTCGACCACGGCACGCGGACCGACCGAGGCGCTGGCGTCGACCTGCGCGGACGCGTCGACGATGGCGCTGGGGTGAATGCCCAGCGGCGCCCGGATCTCGGTCAGATCGGCAAAAAACTGCGCCGCGCGCGCGAAATACACGTAAGGGTTGGGGGTGACGATACGCGCCCCGGCGTACTGGGCGCCTATCAGCGCGTCGTCGGCCGGCGTGAGTATCAATGCCGCAGCGCCACTGCTGGCGGCCTGCGCGCGAAATTTGCTATTGCTCAGAAAGCTGATGTGCGAAGCGCCGGCGTCAGCCAGCGGCGCGATCCCGGTTACTTCCAGGTTGGCATCGCCCGCAAGTTGTCCGCCGAAGCGTTCGACCAATTCTCCTAGTCGAGTGCCCATCTTTAAAACCCCTATAAAAACGCCTGCCAGTGCCGACTGCGCGGCGCGATTTGCGGTCTCCGATGCTCACTGCCTCGGGCGGCCCCGTACATGCGCACAGCTCCGCTTCTCAACCACAACTCACATCCGCTCGCTACGGCACTGTCAGGCGTAAAACCGTTCTATTACTTGTCCAGCGCCTTCAATACCTTGTCGGTAATATCGATGCGCGGGCTGGCCCACAGGGCTTCCTGCAGCACGATGTCATAGCCTTCGACATGGGCCAGCTGCTGGATGATGGTATTGGCCTTTTCCGCGATGGCGCTGCGCTCCTCGTTGGAACGCTGATTCAGGTCTTCGCGAAATTCGCGCTGGCGGCGCTGCAGTTCCTTGTCCAGCTCGAAAAACTCGCGCTGGCGCTTGGCGCGGTCGGCCTCGTTCAGGGTCGGCATGTCCCGCTCGAGCGCTTCATTGGCCACCTTGAAGCGGGCGCCCAGTTCCTGCACCGCTTTTTCGCGCGAACGGAATTCTTCGGCCAGTTTGGCGCTGGCCAGTTTCGCCAGCTTCGACTCGTTATAAATACGTTCGCTGCTGATCCAGGCGATCTTCGATTCCTGAGCCTGTGCGTGCACCGGCAACAGCGAACTCCAGCACAATGCGATTGCGGCAAGAGACTTGGGCAGGGTGGCGGATGCGGTATTCATGATACTCCATGGTCAAAATGTGTAAGCTGGCGCCCCATGCGGATGCCGGTCAGAAACCGGTACCCATCTGGAACTGGAAACGCTCCAGGCGGTCGGTCGGCTTGGCGTTCAGCGGCTTGGCGTAGCTCAGCTTGAGCGGGCCCACCGGTGAAATCCAGCTGATCCCCAGACCGGCAGAATAGCGCAATTGCGAGATGCGCATCTTTTCGCCTTCCTGGTAGACCTGGCCACCATCAAGGAAGCCGAACCAGCGCAAGCTGCGGTCATTGCCGGAACCCGGGAATGGCATCTGCAATTCGGCGTTGCCGAACATGCGCGAGGCGCCGCCCAGCGCATCGTTGGTGGTCGGTTCGACCGCGCCCAGCGAGGAACTCAGGTAGCCGCGCACCGAACCGATACCGCCGCCGTAGAAGTTCTTGAAGACCGGATACACATGGTTGCCGATGCCGTGGCCGTAATCGAGCTCGCCCCTCAGCGCCAGCGTGACCTTGCTGAACAGCGGACGGAAATACTGGTGCTCATAAATGGCGCGGAAATACTTCTGGTCGCCGATCAGGTCAGCCTCCAGGTTGACGCGCTGTAAGCGGCCAATCGACGGCGTCAGGGCGCTGTCGCGGCTGTCGCGCTGCCAGGCCGCCGTCAGCGGGATCGAATTGGTGGTGGCCGAACCGATGCCGTCCGACGGGCCGCCGTTGTCGGTCACGTACTGGCGGAAACGCAGCGGACTGGTCGAGTCGGTCTGGATCTGCGAGCGCTCGGCGCCGACACCGAAGAAGATGGTGTCGACTTCCGAGAACGGCACGCCGTAGCTGACGCGGCCACCGGTCTGCTTGATCTTGTAGCTGCCGATGTTCAGCGCCGGCGGTTCGGTGGTGCGCAGGTAGACTTCGAAGCTGCGCGAGATGCCGTCATCGGTGTAGTACGGATTGGTCTGCGAAAACGCGATGGTGCGGCTGTAATGGCTGGTATTGAGCTCGATGCCGACCGTGTTGCCGCTACCGGCGAAGTTGGCTTGTGAAATTGACGCCGACAGGGTGAATTTTTCCGATTGCGAGAACGCGCCGCCGATCAGGAAGTTGCCGGTCGGTTTTTCCACCACCGTCACGTTGACGTCGACCTGGTCGGTCGTGCCCTGCGCTTCCGGCGTATCGATGGTCACGTCCTTGAAGTAGCCGAGACGGTCGACACGGTCGCGCGACAGCTTGATCTTGTTGCTGTCGTACCAGGACGATTCGAACTGGCGGAATTCGCGGCGGATCACCTCGTCGCGGGTGGTGGTATTGCCGGCGATATTCATGTGGCGCACATAGACGCGCTTGCCCGGATCGATAAAGAAGGTAAAGCCGACTTCATGCTTTTCGCGGTTGATTTCCGGATTGGCGTTGACGTTGGCAAACGCATAGCCGAAGGTCGCCAGGCGGTCCTGGATGCGCTTGTTGGTGGCCGTCAGGCGCGCGCCCGAATAGATGTCGCCTTCGCGCATCAGGTTCAGGGCCTTGATTTCTTCTTCGCGGCCGAACATCTCGCCTTCGAACTTGGTGCCGGCGACCTTGTACTTCTCGCCTTCGGAGATATTGATGGTCAGGTAAATGTCTTTTTTGTCGGGCGTGATCGACACTTGCGTCGACTCGACCTGCATCTCGATATAGCCGCGGTCCAGGTAGTAGGACTTGAGCGACTCGATGTCGCCGGTCAGCTTGGTTTTCGAGTACTGGTCGGCCTTGGTGTACCAGCTGAACCAGCCGCCCGTGTTCAGGGCCAGCTGCTCGCGCAGTTCCTTGTCCGTGAAGGCCTTGTTGCCGACGATATTGATCTGCTTGATACGCGCCACTTCGCCCTCGTCGACGGCAAACACCACATTGACGCGGTTGCGCTCGATCGGCGTGACGGTGGTGGTGATCTTCACGCCATACAGGCCGTGCGACAGGTACTGGCGCTTGAGTTCCTGCTCGGCGCGGTCGACCGAGGCCTTGTCGAAAATCTTCGCCTCGCCGACGCCGATTTCCTTGAGCGCCTTGACCAGCACGTCTTTTTCAAATTCCTTGGTGCCGGTAAATTCCACGGTCGCGATCGCCGGACGTTCCTCGACCAGCACCACCAGCACGTCGCCATCGGCTTCCAGGCGCACATCCTTGAACATGCCCGTCGCGTACAGGGCCTTGATGGCGGCGATACTCTTCTCGTCGGAGAAGGTTTCGCCGACTTTCACCGGCAGGTAGGCAAATACGGTGCCCGCTTCGGTGCGCTGTATCCCTTCGACCCGGATGTCCTTGACAGTGAACGGAGCGACAGCGAGCGCATGGCCGGAGCAGAATGCCAGGACGGCGGCGCCGATCAGGCTGCGGCGAAAGGAAGGCAAGGCAATACGAGCAGAATGTAATTTCATTGGCTAATCAATGGATAAATCAGTGGACAACATACACAAAAGATTGCTTGTGCGACTCACGCAATGGCAGGAACACTGGCATTAGTTGAGCAGCCGCAGCACGTCATTAAAGACGGCAAGCACCATAAAGGTCAGCAACAGACCGAGCCCCAGGCGCTGGGCAATCTCGCCTACGCGTTCCGGCAAGGGGCGTCCGGTCAAAACTTCCAGCGAATAATACAGCAAATGCCCGCCATCCAGAACAGGAATGGGTAGCAAATTCATCACGCCCAGACTGATACTGATGAAGGCGATGAAGCTCAGGTAGCTCACCAGGCCGATGCGCGCCGTCTGGCCCGCATAGTCGGCAATCGTGATCGGCCCCGTCACGTTCTTCAGCGAGACCTCGCCGGTGAACATCTTGCCCAGCATTTTCAGGCTCATGATGCTGGTGTCCCAGACCTTCACGGCGCCCTTGCCGACGGCCTGGAACGGACCGGAGGCGACGACGATCATATCTGGCGTCAAAGCAATCTCGGCCTTGATCTTACCAACTGTTACAGCTCCCTGGGCACCCTTGCCCGGCTCGCCTTGCGGCGTCACCGGCAGCGTCAGGTCCTGGCCGTGGCGGCGCAGCCGCAGCTGCAAGGTCTTGCCCGGCGAGGCCATCAAGGTTTCGATCACGGCAATGCCGTCCGCCATCGGCTTTTCATCGATGGCGAGGATCAGGTCGCCCGGCTGCAGCCCGGCCTTTTCGGCGGCGCCGCCCGGCATGATCTTGCCCAGCACCGGCGCCGGCCGCGCCAGCACCAGGCCCAGCTTGCCCAGCACGTCGCCTTCCAGGTTCAGTCCGGCGAGAGTGTCGGCGCCGATGGTGGCTTGCTGCACGCCACGGTCGGGGCGGCGCACCTCGATGCGCGCGGCCTGTTTGTCGAGCGCGGCCTGCATCACTTCCCAGCGCAGCTCGCTCCAGCTGGCCACGTCCCTGCCGTTGACGGAGTGTACCGTATCACCGGTGCGCAGCCCCGCGAGATAGGCGCTGCTCTGCCCGGCGACAGTGCCGATCCTGCTCGACGGCTCTTCGATGCCATGCATGAACAGGCCCGCGTACAGCACGATGGCGACCAGGAAATTGGCCAGCGGACCGGCCGCGATGATGGCCATGCGGCGCCACACGCTCTGGCGCGTGAATTCGCGCGCCTGGTCGGCGCCGGACAGCACGCCGGTGTCGGGGTCGCGGCTGTCGAGCATTTTCACGTAGCCGCCCAGCGGCAGCGCGGAAATCGCCCATTCGGTCTGGTCCTTGCCGAACTTGCGCGAATACACCACTTTGCCCATGCCGACCGAGAAACGCAGCACTTTCACGCCGCACAGGCGCGCCACCAGATAATGGCCCAGTTCGTGCAAGGTCACCAGCGAGCCGAGCGCGACGACAAACGCCAGCAAGGTGGTCAGCAAGGTCATGCCGCCAGCCTGCCCGCGATATACGCTTGCGCGCTGGCGCGCGCCTGGCGGTCCTGTTCCAGCACCGTCTCAATGCTCGACGCCGCGCCATGCGGCACGGTCTCGATCACATGCGCGACCACCTTGTCGATCTGGCGGAAACCGATGCGCAGGTCGAGAAACGCCTGCACCGCCACCTCGTTGGCGGCGTTCAGCAGGGCCGGCGCCGTGCCGCCCGCGCGCAGGGCGTCATATGCCAGTTGCAGGCAAGGAAAACGCAGCATGTCGGCGCGCTCGAACTGCAGCGTTGCCACCTGCGCCAGGTCCAGCTGCGCCACGCCGGAAGCGATGCGCTCGGGCCAGGCCAGCGCATTGGCGATCGGCGTGCGCATGTCAGGATTGCCCAGCTGGGCCAGCACGGAACCGTCCACGTAAGACACCATCGAATGGATCACGCTTTGCGGGTGGATCAGCACCTCGATCTGGTCGGCCGGGGCGCCGAACAGCCAGTGCGCCTCGATCACTTCCAGGCCCTTGTTCATCATGGTGGCCGAATCGACCGAAATCTTGCGTCCCATCACCCATTTCGGATGCTTGCACGCCTGGTCCGGCGTCACATCGCCGAGCGAGGCGACGTCGCGCGTGAGGAACGGGCCGCCGGAAGCGGTCAGCACGATCTTCGCCACCCCGGCCGCTTGCGGCACGCGGCCGTAGTTGTGCGGCAGGCACTGGAAGATGGCGTTGTGCTCGCTGTCGATCGGCAGCAGCACGGCGCCGTTTTCCTGCACCGCATCGATGAACAGCTGACCCGACATCACCAGCGCTTCTTTGTTGGCCAGCAGCACCTTTTTACCGGCACGCGCCGCCGCCAGGGTCGGCGCCAGGCCGGCCGCGCCGACAATCGCCGCCATCACGCTATGCACTTCGGCTGCGCTGGCGATTGCGCACAGCGCCTCGACACCGTAATCGACTTCGGTGGACAGGCCGGCGTCGGCCAGCAGGCGGCGCAGTTCCTGCGCCGCCTCGGGCGTGCCGACCACGGCGCGCTGCGGACGGAACTGCCGGCATTGCGCGGCCAGTTCGGCCACCTTGCCGTGGGCGCTCAAGGCATAAACGCTGTATTGCTCCGGATGGCGCGCGAGCACGTCCAGCGTGGAGACGCCGATCGAGCCGGTCGCTCCAAGGATGGTGATGTATTGCATTGAAGTTTCCTTATAGCCAGCCGCTGACCAGGGCAGCAAAGGGCAGGACGGGGATCAGCGCGTCGATACGATCGAGCACGCCGCCATGGCCGGGCAGCAGGTTGCTGCTGTCCTTGATGCCGGCGCGGCGCTTGAGCTGGGATTCGAACAGGTCGCCAACAATGCTGGCGGCCACCAGCACCAGCAGCACCAGCAAGGCCATCGGCCAGCCGCGGCGCAGTTGCAGCTGCACCGCAAAGGTATCCTGCAGCAAGGGCACGGACGGTGCGGCAAAGATGGTGATGGCGGCGATCAACAGCACGGCGATGCCGCCGCCGATCGCGCCTTCCCAGGATTTGCCGGGCGAGATGCTGGGCGCCAATTTGCGCTTGCCGAAGGCCTTGCCGGAAAAATAGGCGCCGATATCGGCGATCCACACCAGCGCCATCACCGACAGCAGGTACAGCGGGCTATGCATGAACAGCGCCACGATGGCGACAAAGCAACCGACGATGGTCACCGCATACACCAGGCTGAGCAAGGTATTACCCAGGCCTTCGGGCGGCGGCAGCCCGGTCGCCAGCGACGGCACGAAACGGATCAGCCAGATGGCCACGCACAGCGCGTACCAGAAATTGAGCTGGGCCATGCCATTGCTGAAGAAGAAAGTGTAGGCAAACGCGGCGGTCCAGACGGCGGCGATCAGCAGCGCCTGGCGATTTTTGAAAATACGGAAGCTTTCCCACACGGCAGCGCCGAAGAACGCCGTGGCGATCACGGCGAAGGCGGGAAAATAATTCAGATACAGAACCGGCAGCAAGACCGCCAACAAGACCAGGGCGGTGATTATCCGTGTTTTCAGCATCAGTTTGTCTTTTCGGTTAGTTGCGCGCTGGTACGGCCAAAGCGCCGTTCGCGCTGCTGGTAAGACGCGATTGCCGCGTCGAGGCTGTCGACATTGAAGTCGGGCCAGAAGGTATCGGTGAAAAACAGCTCAGTGTACGCCAGTTGCCACAACAGAAAATTGGAAATGCGCTGTTCGCCGCCAGTGCGGATGAACAGGTCGGGCTCGGGCGCGTAGGCCATCGCCAGGTGCGGCGCCAGTTGCTCTTCGGTGTAGGCATGTTCCAGCGGCAAGCCATTTGCGGCGGCCTCGGCCGTCATCTTGTTGACGGCCTGCATGATGTCCCAGCGGCCGCCATAGTTGGCGCAAATCGTCACCGTCAGGCGGCTGTTGCCGGCGGTCTTGCGCTCGGCATCCGTCACCAGTTGCTGCAGCTGCGCATTGAAGCGCGACATGTCGCCCACCACTTTCAGGCGGATATCGTTGGCATGCATGCGCACCACTTCGCGTTCGAGCATGGTGACGAACAAACGCATCAGCATCGACACCTCCTCTTCCGGGCGGCGCCAGTTTTCCGAACTGAAAGCAAACAGGGTCAGGTATTCGACGCCACGGTCGAGACAGGCTTCGACGATATTGCGCACGGCGTCGGCGCCCTTGACGTGACCGGCCACGCGCGGCAGGAAGCGCTTGGTGGCCCAACGACCATTGCCATCCATAATGATTGCCAGATGGCGCGGCACGCAGCCCACGCTTGGCACCGCCGTTGTCGAACTCGAATAGATCATGAAAACAATAATACCAAATGAAAAGATCGCTATTATGCGCCAAATGGCACTGCCCGGGATAGCCAAAGCCGTCCCGGGCAGCGCAGGTCAATCCGAAAGACTAGACGGTCAGCACTTCTTTTTCTTTGTCGACCACCATTTTATCGATGTCGGCGATGAATTTATCGGTCAGTTTCTGCACTTCGTCGGACGAGCGGCGCTCGTCGTCTTCGGAGCAGGCCTTGTCCTTGACCAGCTTTTTCAGCGACTCATTGGCGTCGCGGCGGATATTGCGCACGGCAATCTTCGCGTCTTCCGCTTCGCTCTTGACCAGCTTGACCATTTCCTTGCGGCGCTCTTCGGTCAGCGGCGGGGTCGGTACGCGTATCATGTCGCCCTGCGCCGACGGGTTCAGGCCCAGGTCGGCGTCACGGATGGCTTTTTCAATGGTGTTGGCCATCTTCTTTTCATACGGCTGCACGCCGATGGTGCGCGCATCGACCAGGGTCACGTTGGCAACCTGGGTCAGCGCCGTCGGCGAACCGTAGTAATCGACCATCACATGGTCCAGGATACCCGTGTGGGCGCGGCCGGTACGCACCTTGGCCAGGTCGGCCTTCAGTGTTTCCAGCGACTTCGTCATGCGTTCCTGGGTGTTCTTTTTAACGTCAGCTAAGGACATGAGCCCTCCTGTGGTAGTCGCCTGTCAAAACCTGCTGCGCGTCGGTATAGGTAGCCTGCGATGCTCACCGTACTCTAGTACGGTTGCGCTTCTCGGCCACCTCTCCCTTCCGCTCGCGACGGTTTTGTCAGGCGTTGTTAATGATAATGAAATTTAAAATTACAGATAACTTATACGTGAACCAGGGTGCCCTCATCCTCGCCCATGATGACGCGCATCAGCGCGCCCGGCTTGGTGATCGAGAAAACCTTGATTGGCAGCTTCTGGTCGCGGCACAGGGCAAAGGCGGTGGCGTCCATTACCTGCAGGTGCTTGGAGATGGCGTCGTCGAAGCTGATCGTGTGATACAGCGTGGCGTTCGGGTCTTTCTTCGGATCGGCCGTGTACACGCCGTCGACCTTGGTCGCTTTGAGCACGATTTCGGCACTGATCTCGGAACCGCGCAGGGCGGCGGCCGTGTCGGTGGTGAAGAACGGGTTGCCGGTGCCGGCCGCGAAGACGACAACCTTGCCTTCTTCCAGGTATTGCAGCGCTTTCGGACGTACATACGGCTCGACGACCTGCTCGATGCCGATGGCCGACATGACGCGCGCGGTGATGCCGACGTGGCGCATGGCATCGGCCAGCGCAAGGGCGTTCATCACGGTGGCGAGCATGCCCATGTAGTCGGCGGTGGCACGGTCCATGCCTTGCGCACCGGGCGCGACGCCGCGGAAGATATTGCCGCCGCCAATCACGATTGCCAGTTCCACGCCCAACTTCGCCACCTCGGCCACATCGGCCACCATGCGCTCGATCGTGGCGCGATTGATGCCGTAGGGATCATCACCCATCAGGGCTTCACCGGACAACTTCAGGAGGACACGCTTGTAGGCTGGTTTTGACATGAGCTGGGGCTCCATAAATGAGGTTATTCGAGTATGACATGGCGCAGCGCCTTGCAGCGCCGGATAGGCGCGCGGCTGCTGCCCATGCCGCCGCCCGGCATGCCGGGATGCGGGCGGGCCAAAAAAACGGGCCTCTCGGCCCGCTTTACTTACGCTCCCTGGGAGGCAGCCATCTGTGCTGCGACTTCTGCTGCGAAGTCGTCCTGCTTTTTCTCGATGCCTTCGCCGACCACGTACATGGCGAATGCCTTGACGCTGGTGTCAGCGGCTTTGAGCATTTGCTCGACCGACAGCTTGTCGTTTTTCACGAAAGCCTGGTTCAGCAGCGATACTTCCTTCAGGTACTTCTGTACCGAGCCTTCCAGGCGCTTGGCCAGGATTTCCGGCGATTGCGCTGGCTTGCCTTCGGCGGCCGCTTTGGCTGCGTCTTCTTCGGCTTTCAGTTTTGCAACCGAACGCTCTTTTTCGATCAGTTCCGCAGGAACCTGTTCCGACGACAGCGATACCGGTTTCATCGCGGCGATATGCATTGCCACGTCTTTGCCCACTTGCTCATCGGCGCCGTCGAATTCGACGATCACGCCAATGCGCGAGCCGTGCAGGTAGGAAGCCAGCTTGGCGCTGGTTTCGAAACGCTGGAAGCGGCGGATGGTCATGTTTTCGCCGATTTTGCCGATCAGGGCAGCGCGCACTTCGTCCAGGGTCTTGCCATCGAGTGGCAGGGCCAGCAGGGCGGCAACGTCAGCCGGGTTGTGTTCGGCGACCAGGCGGGCGGCGTTGTTTGCCAGCGCCAGGAAGTCGTCGTTTTTCGCCACGAAGTCGGTTTCCGAGTTCACTTCGACCAGGGCGCCCACGCCGTTGGCGATGTAGGTTGCCACCACGCCTTCGGCGGTGATGCGTGCCGATGCTTTCGATGCCTTGCCGCCCAGCTTGACGCGCAGGATCTCTTCCGCACGGGCCATGTCGCCTTCGGCTTCGGTCAGTGCTTTTTTGCATTCCATCATTGGTGCGTCGGTCTTGCCGCGCAATTCGCCTACCATCGCTGCTGTAATCGCTGCCATGTGTTTCTCCTGATTCGGTGAGTCGACAGCGGCGGCGCGAACTTGCGTCGCGGCGCCTGCCACCATCGTTTTTTGTTAAAAAAAAGGGGGAGCTGCTGCCACCCCTTTTCCATTACTGCTGAGCTTTACAAACCGCTACCCTGAGGTAGCGTGGCAATCAAGCCTGTTCGTTGACTTCGACGAATTCGTCGCCAGCGGCGGCTTTAACCATTTCAACCACTTCGTTACCGGCAGCTGCACGGCCTTCGATGATTGCATCAGCAACACCGCGAGCGTACAACATGATGGCTTTCGAGGAGTCATCGTTACCTGGGATAACGAAGTTCACGCCTTCTGGCGAGTGGTTGGTATCGACCACGCCGATCACTGGAATGCCCAGTTTTGCCGCTTCGGTGATGGCGCCTTTATGGTAGCCAACGTCAACGACGAAGATTGCGTCAGGAACGCCGCCCATGTCCTTGATGCCGCCGATCGATTTTTGCAGCTTGATCATTTCGCGCGAGAACATCAGCGCTTCTTTTTTCGACAGCTTTTCGATCGAACCGTCTTCGATCATCGCTTCCATGTCCTTCAGGCGCTTGATCGAGGTCTTGATCGTCTTGAAGTTGGTCAGCATGCCGCCCAACCAGCGTTGATCAACGAAAGGCACGCCAGCACGCTGTGCTTCAGCAGCGATGATTTCGCGCGCTTGACGCTTGGTGCCGACCATCAGGATGGTGCCACGGTTTGCAGCCAGTTGACGCACGTGCTTCATTGCGTCCTGGTACATCGCCATGGTTTTTTCCAGGTTGATGATGTGGATCTTGTTGCGATGGCCGAAGATGAACGGTGCCATTTTTGGATTCCAAAAACGGGTTTGGTGACCAAAGTGGACACCGGCTTCCAGCATTTCGCGCATTGTTACGGACATTATTAACTCCAGGGTTGGGTCTGGAATCCGATCAGTCACCATACAGGCACCCTTGTCGACCGGATTCGCTTGTTTATATAAATTAAAGTCAGCCCAGCTGCGGGCCGCTTGATGCATTGCTTAAAAGGGAATTCAAGCAACCCGGGATTCTACACTGAAACGCCGGCCGCATCAAGTCAAACTTGGCTGGCGCAGCGCCGGCGGCGCCCGGCTGCGCCGCCAGCCCCTCATAGTGTTGCCAGAGGGCCGCAAGGCCGCATGGCGGCACTGTCTCGTTTATAATTTCAATCTATCTGCAGCCGCCGCAGCCCCTGAGGCACAGCAACATCGCCTCTTGCGGCAAATCTGCCTGCGCTTCCCACCGAACATTTTACAGATTGCGAATCACCCCATGTCCACCATCCGCATCAATACCGCCGCCGACATCGAAGGCATGCGCGTCGCCGGCAAGCTGGGCGCCGAAGTGCTCGACTACATCACGCCATTCGTGAAAGTCGGCGTCACCACCGGCGAACTGGACCGCCTGTGCCATGAGTACATGGTCAACGTGCAAGGCACCGTGCCTGCCCCGCTCAATTACTGCCCGCCCGGCTACACGCCCTATCCGAAGGCCATTTGCACCTCCGTCAACGACGTCATCTGCCACGGCATTCCCGGCGACAAAGTGCTCAAGAGCGGCGACTCCGTCAACCTCGACATCACCGTCATCAAGGATGGCTACCATGGCGACAACAGCCGCATGTTCCTGGTCGGCACGCCCACCATCCTGGCCAAGCGCCTGGCCGAAATCACCTATGAATGCATGTGGCTGGGCATCGCCCAGATCAGGCCGGGCGCGCACCTGGGCGATATCGGCCACGCGATCCAGCAGCATGCCGAAAAAGCCGGCTACAGCGTGGTGCGCGAATTTTGCGGCCACGGCATCGGCACGGTCTTCCATGAAGAGCCGCAAGTGCTGCATTACGGCAAACCGGGCACGCTGGAGCGCCTGGAGGCGGGCATGATCTTCACGGTTGAGCCGATGATCAATGCCGGCCGGCGCGAGATCCGCGAAATGAACGACGGCTGGACCATCAAAACCAAGGACCGCAGCCTGTCGGCGCAATGGGAACACACGGTGCTGGTGACCGAGACCGGCTACGAAATCCTGACCGTGTCGCCACAGATGCCGCCACCACCGGCCTTTATCCTGAACCAGGCTTGACTTTCCCATCCCAGCAGCAGCGACCCGGGGCACCGATGAAAAAGCATGTACGCGAAGAGCTCAAGCAGCAACTGAAAGCCGACCGCCAGGTCGTCATCGCCGCCTTCCAGGCCGACGGCAAGCCCGAAAAGCTGCTGCGCAACCTGCGCCAGAGCGTCGATGGCGTGCTCGAGCGCGCCTGGGCGGAAGCGGCACTGCCAGCCGGCACGGCGCTGGTCGGGGTCGGCGGCTATGGCCGCGGCGAACTGTTTCCGTATTCCGATGTCGACCTGCTGATCCTGCTCGAACACGCGCCCGATGCGCCGACCACGGAAAAACTCGAGGAACTGGTGCAGCTGCTGTGGGACCTGGGGCTGGAAATCGGCCACAGCATCCGCACCGTCGATGAATGCCTGAGCGAATCGAAGGCCGATATCACCGTGCAGACCAGCCTGCTCGAAGCGCGGCTGGTGTGCGGCAACCAGGCGCTGTTCGAGCAGTTGCAGCAGCGCTACGCGGCGGCGATGGACCCGCAAGCCTTTTTCCAGGCGAAGACGGCGGAAATGCGCCAGCGCCACGCCAAGTATGAAGACACGGCCTTCAGCCTGGAGCCGAACTGCAAGGAAAGCCCGGGCGGCCTGCGCGACTTGCAGGTGATCCTGTGGGTCGCCAAGGCGGCGGGCCTGGCCACGTCCTGGCGCACCCTGGCCACCGGCGGCCTGATCACGCTGACGGAAGCGCGCCAGCTGATGGAAAAGGAGCGCGCCTTCAAGGATATCCGCGTGCGCCTGCACCTGCATGCGGGGCGGCGCGAAGACCGCCTGGTGTTCGACGTGCAGACGGCGATCGCCGAATCGCTGGGCCTGCATGCCACCGGCAGCGGGCCGCACATGCGCCGCGCCAGCGAATTTTTGATGCAGCGCTATTACTGGGCCGCCAAGACCGTCACGCAGCTCAATACCCTCCTGCTGCAGAACATCGAAGCGCGGCTGTTCCCGCAGGACGACGTGGCCGTCGCCATCAATCCCCGCTTCAATGAAGTCAACAGCCTGATCGACATCAGCGCCGACGACACGTTCGAGCGCTACCCCTCGGCGATGCTGGAAATTTTTGTGCTGATGACCGAGCGTCCGGCCCTGAAAGGCATGACCTCGCGCGCCACCCGCGCGCTGTGGCATGCGCGCTTCAAGATCGATGCGGCATTCCGCCACGATCCGGTGAACCGCGCCCTGTTCCTGCGCATCATGAAGGCGCCGGTGGGCATCATCCACGCGCTGCGGCGCATGAACGAAATGAGCATCCTGGGCCGCTATCTGCCGAATTTCCGCCGCATCGTCGGCCAGATGCAGCACGACCTGTTCCATGTCTATACGGTCGACCAGCATATCCTGATGGTGGTGCGCAATATGCGCCGCTTCACGATGAGCGAACACGCCCACGAATACCCGTATTGCAGCCAGCTGATGGCCGATTTTTCGCAGCCCTGGCTGCTGTACGTGGCGGCCCTGTTTCACGATATCGCCAAGGGCCGCGGCGGCGACCATTCCAAGCTCGGCGTGGCCGACGCCAACCAGTTCTGCCACGATCACGGCATGTCGGCGGAAGACACCGAACTGGTGGCGTTCCTGGTGGAAAACCATCTGTGCATGTCGCAGGTGGCGCAGAAACAGGATTTATCGGATCCCGACGTGATCGAGGCATTCGCCAGGGTGGTCGGCGACGAGCGCCACCTGACGGCGCTGTACCTGCTGACGGTGGCCGATATCCGCGGCACCAGCCCGAAAGTATGGAATGCCTGGAAGGGCAAGCTGCTCGAAGACCTGTACAAGGTCACCTTGCGCGTGCTGGGCGGCGAGCCGCATTCGGCCGACCGCGAACTGAAGAACCGCCAGCATGAAGCGCTGTCGACCCTGCGCCTGTACGGCCTGCCGCCGGACGCCCACCTCAAGTTGTGGCAACAGCTCGACGTCGCGTATTTCCTGCGCCACGACGCCTCCGACATCGCCTGGCAGACGCGCTCGCTGTGTGACAAACTCGACAGCAAACTGCCAGTGGTAAAATGCCGCCTCGCGCCGATCGGCGAAGGCCTGCAGGTGGCCGTGTATGTACCGGACCAGCCCGATTTGTTTGCGCGCATCTGCAGCTATTTCGACCGCAAGAATTTCAGCATTCTCGACGCCAAGATCCACACGACGAAAAACGGCTATGCGCTCGACACCTTCCTGGTCACCGAACAGAATTTTGCCAAGAGCTACCGCGACATCATCAGCCTGATCGAACACGAACTGGGCGAACTGCTGCTGTCGCAGGCGCCGCTGCCGCCGCCGGGCAAGGGACGGTTGTCGCGCCTGTCGCGCACCTTCCCGTTCCAGCCGACGGTCGATTTGCGGCCCGACGAACGGGGCCAGTACTACCTGCTGTCGGTGGCCGCCAACGACCGCACGGGGCTGTTGTATTCGATCGCCAACGTGCTGACCAGGTACCGCGTCAACCTGCATACGGCCAAGATCATGACCCTGGGCGAGCGGGTCGAAGACGTCTTCCTGGTCGACGGCCCGGCGCTGAACAATGCCCGCAACCAGATCTTGCTGGAAACCGATTTACTCGATGCGCTGAAAGTATGAAACACTGCGCGCCGCTTTACTTTTACTGAAACAAAGACCATGACCGAAGAATTGTTACGCTTGTCCAAACGCATGTCCGAACTGGGCTTGTCTTCCCGCCGCGAAGCCGATGAATGGATCGCGCGCGGCTGGGTGCGCGTGGACGGCAAGGTGGTGTCCGAACTGGGCACCAAGGTGTATCCGAGCCAGCACATCACCGTCGAACGCCAGGCGGCGGCCGAGCAGTCCAAGCGGGTCACCGTGCTGATCAACAAGCCGGTCGGCTATGTCAGCGGCCAGGCCGAAGACGGCTACACGCCGGCCGTGGCGCTGATCAAGGCCGAGAACCGCTGGGCGGAAGACCGCAGCCCGGAACAGTTCCACCCTACCCAGCTGCGCAGCCTGGTGGCGGCCGGCCGGCTCGACATCGACTCGGTGGGCCTGCTGGTGCTGACCCAGGACGGCCGCGTCGCCAAGCAGCTGATCGGCCACGATACCGAGGTCGACAAGGAATACCTGGTGCGCGTGCAATACACCAAGGGCGACAAGCTGCCCGACAGCGAATTGAAACGCCTGAACCATGGCCTGTGGCTGGACGGCAAGCCTTTGCTGCCGGCCAAGGTGCGCTGGCAAAATGACGACCAGCTGAGCTTTACCCTGCGCGAAGGCAAGAAGCGCCAGATCCGCCGCATGTGCGAACTGGTCGGCCTGAAAGTGCTGGGCCTCAAGCGCGTACGCATCGGCAAGGTCAAGCTGGGCGACCTGCCGACGGGCCAGTGGCGCTACCTGAGCGCGGACGAACAGTTTTAAGCAACCACGCGACAAGCATGGGGTCGTGGCGACAAGTGCAATATTTACTTAGTAAATATTGCCGTAAGCCTATACACTGTTGCCAAATAGAACCTACGAGATAGACGTTGTGAACGATCCCATCCCCAATCCCCTGCGCAAAGGTGCGCCCAGCCTGGCCGATGTTGCCGAACCGATGGCGCCGGGCACCAAGCCGCACCACATGAGCGATCCGTGGGATATCGGTGAAACCCTGTGCAGCCTGGCCGACAATGGCGGTGCCATTTCCATCTATGCCAATGGCAGCGACAAGGCGATCATGGCGCGCGTGCTGTCGGTCGACGACGACCTGCCGCAGTTCGTGCTGGAGTTGAATGAAGGTCAGACCTTGCCAGCCGGCAGCGCCACCTTCGTGTCCCTGGTGCAAAGCGCCAAACTGCAATTCACCATCAATGGCGAATGGGAAGCCAGCCCCGAGCGGCCCAATATCTACCTGACCAATTTCCCCAGCCACTGCCTGGTGCTCGAGCGGCGCGAATCGACGCGCCTGGAAACGCCGCTGGGCGTGTACTACCTGGCCGCCTTCGTGCTCGAAGGCCGGCCGTATGAATTGCAGCTGTATGATTTTTCGGCCGGCGGCATCGGCATGCGCGCCCATCCGCGCGACACGGTCGGCCTGTACGTGGGCCGCAAACTGTCGCGGGTGCGCCTGGAGCTGGGCCCGAACAAGGTCATGATCGCCGACCTGGAAATCCGCCTGTCGCGCACCTTCCGCTCTTTCCTGCTGGGCGAGCAGGTACAGATCGGCTGCCGCTTCCTGAACCTGACCGATACGATGCGCGATGAACTGGTCGAGCTGCTCGATAACCTGGGCAGCGGGCGCAAGGTGCGCTGAAAAAAATAATGGCCGCTGGTAGCGGCCATTTTTCATGCTGACGATCAATCGTCGTCGTTGGGATCGAGATCGGGAAACATCACCTCGGTAAAGCCGAACTGCGTGAAATCAACGATGCGCATCGGATACAGGATGCCGTGCAGATGATCGACTTCATGCTGCACCACGCGCGCATGAAAGCCGTCGCAGTCGCGGCTGATGGCTTTGCCGAACTGGTCGACGCCTTCATAGTGCAGCGCGCTCCAGCGCGGCACGCTGCCACGCAGGCCGGGCACCGACAGGCAGCCTTCGAAGCCCTCTTCCTTGCGCTCCGACAAGGGCGTCAAGACAGGATTGATCAGCACCGTTTCCGGTACCTGCGGCGCATCGGGATAGCGCAGATTCTGCTTGAAGCCATAGATCACCAGCTGCAGGTTGACGCCGATCTGCGGCGCCGCCAGGCCGGCGCCATTGGCGGCGTGCATGGTGTCGAACATGTCGGCGATCAGGGCGTGCAGTTCGGGCGTGTCGAAGTCGCGCACCGGCTCGGCCATCCGCAACAGGCGCGGATCGCCCATTTTCAGAATGGCGCGCACGGTCATGCCGGCTCCACCGGCGCGTGCAATTGGTCGAGGTAGGCGCGGAAGGACGCACCGGTTTCAGGGTGCTTGAGACCCATCGCCATGGTTGCCTTCAGGTAGCCCAGCTTGGAGCCGCAGTCATAGCGCTGGCCCTTGTAGCGGTATGCCAGCACGCGCTCTTCGCGCATCAGCGCGGCGATGCCGTCGGTCAGCTGGATTTCGCCGCCGGCGCCGGCGCCGATGGTTTCAAGGTGATCGAAAATGCGGCTGCTCAGCACGTAACGGCCCACTACCGCCAGGGTCGATGGGGCGTCTTCCGGTGACGGCTTTTCAACGATGCCCGACACCAGCTCCAGGTCCGGCTGATAATTTTTTGCGCTGACGATACCGTATTGCCTGGTCTCCGCGCGCGGCACATCCTGCACCGCCAGCAAGGAACAGTTTTCGTATTGATACACGTCAGCCATCTGCGCCAGCACCGGGCGCACGCCCTCTTCCACGTCCATGAAGTCATCGGCCAGCAGGACGGCAAACGGCTCGTCGCCCACCAGTGGACGCGCACACAGCACCGCGTGGCCCAGGCCCAGCGGCGCCGACTGGCGGATGTAGATGCAATTGATATGCTTGGGAATCACGTTCTGTACCATTTCGAGCAACTGGCGCTTGCCGGCCGCTTCGAGTTCCGTTTCGAGCTCGTAGGCGGTATCGAAATGGTCTTCGATGGCGCGCTTGTTACGGCCGGTAATGAAGATCATTTCCGTGATGCCGGCCGCAACCGCCTCTTCGACCGCGTACTGAATCAGCGGCTTGTCAACGATGGGCAACATTTCTTTCGGTTGCGCCTTGGTGGCAGGCAAAAAGCGGCTGCCGAGGCCCGCGACGGGGAAAACTGCTTTTCTGATTTTTTTCATGGGTCTTCGCAATGAGTAGAGTGTCTTGAGGCTGGAGCCGGCGATTACTGCGCGAGCAAGTCCAGCAAGCCCGCTTCATCCAGCAATGCCACCCCCAGTTCCTGTGCCTTGGCCAGCTTGCTGCCCGCATCGCTGCCAGCGACCACATAGCTGGTTTTCTTCGATACGGAACCACTGACCTTGCCGCCGGCCGCTTCGATCAGCGCCGCCGCGGCATCGCGGCTCATGGTGGGCAAGGTGCCGGTGAGCACGAATGTCTTGCCCTCGAACTTGCCGCCGGCTGCTGGCAGTTGTGGTAATTCTGCCAGCAATTGCTCGCGCATGCCGTTCAATTGACCCAGCAACTTCACATTTTCTTCCAGCTGCAGCCAGGACGACAGCGCCTCGGCCACGCCAGCGGGCAAACCGGCCTGGAAACCGCCGCCCTGCAGTGCCAGGGTGGCCAGCGTGGCGCCGCGCTCGACCAGTTGCCGGCTGCGCGGCTCGGTCAGCTTCGGGATGCCGATGGCGGCGATCAGCTTGACCTGGTCGAGCTGATCGCGCAGCTTGGCGCTGGGCGCGTGCTCGCCTTGCGGCGTGACGCCGGCGTCGAGCAAGTCCTGCAAGGCCTGCTGGTTTTTTTCCTCGGCAAAAAAATCGGCAATCGACTCGGCCACCGTGCCGCCGATATCGGGCAGCACGCGCAGCAGGGCGGCGGGCGCATGGCGCACGCGCTCCAGGCTGCCCAGCCATTCGGCCAGGGTCTTGGCGGTCGACTCGCCCACGTGGCGGATACCGAGCGCAAACAGAAAGCGTTCCAGCGGCGGACGCTTGCTCGCCTCGATGCCGGCCAGCAGGTTTTCCGCCCACTTGGTCGGTACTTTTCCCTGCTGCACGGTGTCGGGCGTGGAACCGTCGCGCTCGTCGGCGCGCAGCTTCATTTCCAGCAGTTTTTCAAGGCTCAGCTTGTACAGGTCGGCCAGGCTATGCACGTAGCCGAGTTCGACCAGGGTGTCGATATAGCGCTCGCCCAGACCGTCGATATCCATCATGCGCCGCCCGGCGAAATGGCGGAACGCTTCCTTGCGCTGGGCCGAGCAGAACAGGCCGCCGGAACAGCGCGCGATCGCCTCGCCTTCTTCGCGCACCACGTGCGAGCCACAGACGGGGCAATGCGTTGGCATGACAAATTCCACCGCATCCGCCGGTCTAAGTTCGGCTACATAGCTAAGCACTTCAGGAATCACATCGCCGGCCCGGCGAACAATCACGGTATCGCGAATGCGAATGTCCTTGCGCCGTATTTCTCCCTCATTATGCAGCGTCGCGTTGGTCACGATGACGCCACCAACGGCAACCGGGGCAAGACGTGCGACTGGCGTAATAGCACCAGTTCGTCCGACTTGTACTTCAATGTCCTGAACCTTCGTCAGCGCTTCTTCGGCCGGGAACTTGTGCGCCAGCGCAAAGCGCGGCGCACGCGAGACAAAACCGAGTTCGAGCTGGTCTTCGGTGGCGTCGACCTTGTACACCACGCCGTCGATTTCATATGGCAAGCCGGGACGGCGTTCGCCGATATCCTTGAAGTAGGCAAACAGGCCCCGGGCGCCGCGCACCACCTTGCGCTCGTTCGACACGGGAATGCCAAGGGTCACATACCAGTCCAGCAGGGCCGAGTGCGACGCCGGCATCGATGCGCCTTCCAGGGCGCCGATGCCATAGGCGTAGAAGCGCAGCTTGCGATCATTCGTGATGCGCGCATCGAGCTGGCGCAAACTGCCGGCCGCCGCATTGCGCGGATTGGCAAACTCCTTCTGGCCCGCCGCGCGCTGGCGTTCGTTCAGGCTGGCAAAGTCGGCCTTGAACATCATCACTTCACCACGCACGTCGAGCACGGCTGGAAATTTGTCGCCATGCAGGCGCATGGGAATGCCGCGGATGGTACGGATATTGGCTGTCACGTCTTCGCCGGTGGCGCCGTCGCCGCGCGTGGCGGCCTGCACGAACAGTCCGTTGACATAGCGCAGATTGATCGCCAGGCCGTCGAATTTGACTTCGGCCGCATAGTCGACCTCGGCGCCGTCCTGGTCCAGGCCTTCGCGCACGCGGCGGTCGAAGTTGACGATGTCGTCGTCCGAAAAGCCATTATTCAACGACAGCATCGGCACGGCGTGCGTCACCTGCTCGAAAAACGGCAGTGGCGCGGCGCCCACGCGCAAGGTGGGCGAGTCGGGCGCGCGCAGTTCGGGGTGGGCTGTTTCCAGGGTCTGCAGCTCGATGAACAGCTGGTCGTAGACGGCGTCGGGAATAGTGGGGTTGTCGAGCACGTGATAGGCGTGCAGGTGCCGATTCAGTTCGGCGGTCAGTTCCAGGACGCGGCGGGCGGCGTCCTGGTTGGTCGAGTCAGTCATTATTGCGAGATTCTTCAGCTGAACAAACGCAGTGCGCGGGTGGAACCGGCCGGGATGTCGGCCGCTTCCATTTCCTGGTAAAACTCCTGTACCTGGCCGGCGATTTCGGCCAGGGCCGGGTCCGACAAGGCCTGGTTGTAGTCATCGACGATGGTCGCGTCCAGGCGGCCCACCAGCGAACGGGCGCAGGCGACCATGGCGCCGAAACCGTCACGCGCCGGCGCCACGCACGGCACATCGAGCAGCAGGGTCAGGCGCGGCGTGGTTTCCTCGGCCAGGGTGACATTGGTCGACAGCGAGAACAGATGGCCGCCCTGGCCGTCCGGCATCACGAAGCGGCCGTCCGGACGCACATCGAAGCCCTGCTTTTCCAGCGCGATCAGCAAGGTGGCAATCGCCCACGGCGCGCCGTTGGTGTGCAGGTTGACGCCCAGCTGGGCGTCGTGGCCGGCAACGAAACGGTGCAGATTGCGCGCTTCGGCCATCACTTCCATCATGTCGGGCACTTCCGGCTCGGCGCCGATCTCGTCGGCCACCACGCGCAGGCGCGTGACCAGTTCCGAATATTCCAGTTCGTTCAAGGCCGTGGTGCGGCTGGCCAGCTGCACGCCACCCTGCATTTTCGTGTAGACGCCGCCATGCGTGATCGGCTCCCAGTCGCCATTGACGTGCAGGCCGATGAAGTGCACCGGCTTGTTGCCGACCAAGCGCAGGGTTTGCAGCACCGGTAGGATTTTTTCGCCGCGCACGGGCGCTTCCAGCGACAGCGGCAGCAGGCAATCGATCAGCGGATCGACCAGGCTGGTGGCCAGTTCGCTGGCGGCGGTCGGTGCCTGCGATGGCGAGGGCGCCGTTTCGAGCCCGTAAGCGGTATCGCCCTGGCCCACTTCGTCGGCAAACACGGCCGGCGCCGGCCTGGCGGGCGCGGCGCCGAACGACGGCTCGGTCTTGGCGGCATTTGCTGGCGCCGGATCGAAGCGCGGCTCCTGGCGCAGCACCGGTTCGGCCGGCATCGAAGACGAAGCGCCAGGCGCCTCGCCTTCACGCATCAGCACGTCGTCATGGTCATTTGAAAAAGCGCGCTCGACGCTTTTCTTGGCTTTGTATTCCTGCCATTTATTGTAGGAAAACACGGCGACGATAAAGACGCCGCCGGCGCCGAACAAGGTAATTTGAAGATCTGTCATGCTGCTTGTGCCTCGGTAGCAAAATTTGCGGCGGACTCCATGTCCACCGCCACGATGCGCGATACGCCCTGCTCCTGCATCGTCACACCGATCAATTGATGGGCCATTTCCATCGCAATCTTGTTATGCGAAATGAAAAGGAATTGTGTCTGGTCCGACATGCGCTTGACCATGCGGCAAAAGCGTTCCGTGTTCGAATCGTCCAGCGGCGCATCGACTTCGTCGAGCAGGCAGAACGGCGCCGGGTTCAGGCGGAACATGGAAAACACCAGTGCGGTCGCGGTCAGCGCTTTTTCTCCACCTGACAACAGATGGATGGTGGCATTTTTCTTGCCAGGCGGTTGCGCCATCACTTGTACACCGGAATCGAGAATTTCGTCGCCCGTCATGGTCAGCCTGGCTTGCCCGCCGCCGAACAGGATCGGGAACAGTTCCGAAAAATGGTGGTTGACCTTGTCGAAGGTGTCTTGCAGCAGGTCGCGCGTTTCCTTGTCGATCTTGTGGATCGCGTCTTCCAGCGTATTGATCGCTTCGGTCAGGTCGGCGTTCTGGGCGTCGAGGAAATTCTTGCGCTCGGACGCCTGCGCCAGTTCGTCGAGCGCGGCCAGGTTGACGGCGCCCAGCGCCGTGATGGCATTGGTCAGGCGCGTCACTTCGCCCTGCAGATACGACGGGCGCATGTCCGGGTGCAGCTTTTCCGCCAGCGCCGCTTCGTCGGCGCCGGACTCCAGCAGTTGCTGGGCGAACTGTTCCTGGTTCAGGCGCGCGGCCTGTTCCTTGAGCTGCATTTCCATGATCTTGTCGCGCTGCGGCTGCAAGCTGCGCTCGGACTGCGTGCGCCCATCCTCAAGCAGGCGCAGCTGCTGCGCGACCTGATCGAGCTCATGGCGCGCATCGGCCAGCGCTTTTTCCTGGGTGGTGCGGCGTTCCAGCAGGTCCTGCAAGCCGTCGTTGGCCGCGCCGCTTTCCAGCTTGGCCAGCTCCAGCTGGCCAGCCTGCAGGCTGGCCGTCACTTGCTGGGCCTGGGTACTGGCGGTGGCGATATTGCGGCGCAGTTCCTCGATGCGGGTGCGCTGCGATTTTTCCGCGTATTCGGTGTCCTTGGCGGCGCGCTCGAGATCGCGCAAGGCGTCGCGCGCCTCGGCCAGGCGCTGCTCCTTGCGCAGGAAGTCGGTCTGGCCGTCTTCGTGCGCCTCCTGCAGGTTGCCCAGCTCCATGTCGAGCTGTTCGAATTTTTCTTCCGATTCCGCCTTGATCTGCTGCTGCTCGGCTTCCTGGGTGGCAATTTCTGCAAGGTCCGCGCCGATCTGCGTGCTGCGCTGGTTGAAGCGCGCCTCGACTTCGGACAATTTGACCACGTCCAGCTGCAAGGTATGCACCGAGGACGTCAGCTGCTGTATGCGCAGGCGCAACTCGGACAGATTGCGCGCAAGGCCAGCGACTGCCGCATCGGCGCGCACCGAACGGGCGCGCGCCTCTTCGGCCAGCAGCTGCTGGGCACGCACCTGCTTGCCGATATTGTCGATCTCCTGCTGGCGGCCCAGCATGCCTTCCTGTTCCGAGTCGGCCGCGTAAAAGCGCACGCTGCCGCTGGTGACCACGTGGCCTGCCCGCGTGACGAAATAGCCGCCCGGCGGCAGCTTGCTTCGTTCCGCCAAGGCCTCGGCCGCGTCTTCGACCGCATAGGCGTTATGCAGCCAGTCCTGCAGCAGGCCGCGCAGGCCGGGGTCATTGAGTTTCAACAGGTTGATGAAGGGTTTCAGGCCAGGCACATCAGGCTGCGGCAGCGGCGGCACGGTCGACGGCGCATACAGGGCCAGCTTGGCCGGCGGCGCGTCGGCAAAGAAGGCCTTGGCCCAGTCGATATTCGACAGCTGCAGCGCCGAGGTGCGCTCGCGCAGGATGGACTCCATCGCCGCTTCCCAGCCCGCTTCGATCTGCAGCTTTTGCCACAGGCGCGGCAAGGTGTCGAGTTCGTGTTTTTTCAGCCAGGGCTGGACCTTGCCCTGGGTCTGCACCCGTTCCTGCAACTGTTTCAAGGCCGACAGGCGCGCTTCGAGCTGGGCGTTGGCCGCCGTTTCGGCATTGACCTGGGCCTGCGCCTCGCTGCGCTCCTGCTCCAGCTTGGGCTGCTGTTCCAGCGCCTCTTCCAGGTAAAAGCCCTGCTCTTCCAGCGCCTGCTGCTTTTCTTCCAGCTGCAGTCTGAGGTTTTCCAGATGGCTGCTGTCAGGCAGGCTGAGGCTGTTTTTTTCCTGCTGCAGGCGCTCGCGGCGCGAGAGCAGGCTGTTGAGAATATTGGATGCATTACGCTGGTGCGCGGACTCCAGCTCCAGCTGCTGCTGCGCCTGCATGATCTTCGCGCGCGACTCCGTGCTCTTGTGCTGGGCGGCGCGCCAGGCGGCGTCGAGCTCGGGCAACTGCTCGCCCTTCTGCTCGGCCATCATCTGCGACTGTTCGACCTTGGCGGCCAGCTCTTCGAGCTGGAATTCGGCTTCCTCGAGCTGCTCCTGGTATTCGCTGCCCTGGCTGCTCCACTGGTCGCGCTGGGCCGTCAGGGTGGCCAGTTGCGCCTGCAGGCGCGCGCGCGATTCGATCACGAACTTGATCTGCGCTTCGAGGCTGCCGATTTCCGCATTGGTCTGGTACAGATGGCCCTGCGCCGTATGCAGGCGGTCGCCGACGGCAAAGTGCGCCTGGCGCATCTGTTCCAGGCTCAGTTCCACATTGCGCAGCTTGGCCGTCTGTTCTTCCAGGTCGGTCTGCGCCTGTTCCACTTCGCGGAAGTAACGCGTCTGCTCGCTCTGCGCTTCGTTCTTGCGCAGCAGCCAGAGCAGCTTCTGTTTTTCTTCCTGGTCGGCCTGCAAGGCGTGGAAACGGGTGGCCACGGCCGCCTGCGCTTCGAGCTTTTCCAGGTTGGCGTTCAGTTCGCGCAGAATATCTTCGACGCGCAGCAAGTTTTCGCGCGTGTCCTGCAGCCGGTTTTCCGTCTCGCGCCGGCGTTCCTTGTATTTCGATACGCCGGCCGCCTCTTCGAGGAACACGCGCAGCTCTTCCGGGCGCGACTCGATAATGCGCGAAATCATGCCCTGGCCGATAATCGCGTAGGCCCGGGGACCGAGACCGGTGCCAAGGAAAATATCCTGGATATCGCGCCGGCGCACCGGCTGGCTGTTGATGTAATAGGTGGACGTGCCGTCGCGCGTGAGGGTGCGCTTGACGGCGATCTCGGCGTACTGGCCCCACTGGCCAGAGGCCTTGCCGTCGTTATTGTCGAACACCAGTTCAACCGAGGCGCGCCCGGCCGGCTTGCGGTGGGTCGAGCCGTTGAAGATCACGTCCTGCATCGACTCGCCGCGCAATTCCGATGCTTTCGATTCGCCCAGCACCCAGCGCACGGCATCGATGATGTTCGACTTGCCGCAGCCATTCGGTCCGACCACGCCCACGAGCTGGCCCGGCACCTGAAAATTGGTGGGGTCGACGAAAGACTTAAACCCCGACAACTTGATGGAAGAGAGACGCACGTGTTTTAAAGTTCCTGCCTATGCTGGCGGTTATCTGTCGTAAAAAAGTGGCCCATCATACCATTTGCCTCGTCTTTTCTGGCCAAAAAACCGCAAGCCGCGCTCGCCGTTCAGGGCCGCCCCGCCAGTTGCCAGTCGGCACGCGAAAAAACCCGTTCGTGGCCCGACAGCCTGAGGGCGATTTTCTGCAGCCAGTCTTCGGTCGGCATCGGCTCGGCCTTGAAAGTAATGAGCACCATCAGCGCCAGGCTGGTCAGCGCCAGCGCATGGCTGACCGCAAAATTGACGGCGCCACGGGCCTGCCACATGAAACCGAAGGCCATCGCCAGCCCCAGCAAGCAGCCGCTGGCCGCTTCCGACCCGCTGTGTGCCTGCACCACCACGCGCGAGGTCGCCACCAGCAAGGCATAGGCCACGCCCAGCAGCACCCCAGCCTGGCGCCAGGACAGCGGTGCGCGTTGCAGCGCCACATACATCAGCACCGGAAAGACGGCGCCGGCGCGCATGGCGTGGCCGCTGAAACCGGTGAAGTCCAGCCTGGCGCTGCCGATACCCCAGCCGATAAAGGCCAGCTTGGATAGCACCACCAGCAGCATGCCGCCGCCGCCGTACCACAAACTCCAGCTCAGTACCAGGCGCCACTGCTTCGACACCAGCAGCCAGACGGCGACGCCCACGCCGGCCGGCCCCAGCACCGACATGTCGGCCGTAAAGGAGATTGCGTTCCACCAATTCATCATCACTGCGCTCATTGATATGCAGGCTGCACTATGCCATGACTGGCGCGCACAGGCCGGCGTTTTCAGGGCCACGCCGCCAACTTTTACATCCGTTTACATTTGAGAAATATATTTCCAACAAGAAAGCAGGCCAAATCCTACACAGCGCCAAGTGGTGTTCCGATGGTCGCACTCATCGTTGCCGCGCATCATGCATTACCGGCACACATCAGCCAAGGGGAGCCAGCCAGGAACAAAGGCTTGCGCCCCTTTACCGATGCGCTCCGGCGCATGACTTTTTTCGTGACTCTTTAATTTCTCAAAGGAAATATGATGAACTCGAATCAAAAAGGCGATCAAGGCAACAAGCAATCCGGTAGCGGCTCCGCCAGCGGCAACAAGCAGTCCGGCAGCGCCAGCCAGGGCAGCAAGCAGGGCGGCACCCATGAGCAGCACGTGGAAGCAGGCCGTCAAAGCCACAAAAACGACGGCAACAAGCAATCGGGTGGCGGCGGCAGCAAAAGCGGCAAATAATGGCTTTTCCTGAACCGCTCTGACGGCGGGAAAAGTTGCGACAACGGGCCTGACCGGCGTGCCGGACCAGGCCTTTTTTGCGTCTTCAGATATTGGTCAGGCGCTTGCCCTTGGGAATTTCGAAATCGCGGATCGCCTCGACCATGCCCACCGTCAGTGCCTGCTCCGCCGTCAGGTGCAGGTCGGAATACGCATGCACCATCCACTGCTCTTCGCTCAAGGCCACATGGCCGCGCAAGATGCGCTCGGTGCGCTGGTCGTCGGCGCGCAAGCCTTCGACGATGATGCTGAGCGCGTCGGGCCGCGCGCCGGGCGAGGCCGTGGCATGCGACTTGTGCACCATGAAGCGCGCCGTATCGCTGGCATAGCGCTGCTGGCCCGACAGGAACAGGGTCACGGCGATCGAGGCCACCGCCCCGGTGTTGTACGTGACCAGCTTGATCGGCAGCTTGCTCAGAAAGTTGTATAGGCAGATGCCGTCGCTGACATAGCCGCCGTTGGACTGGATCAGGATGTGGGCGGTGGTCAGCTTGTCTTCGGTCATGTCGGCCACGGCGTTGAAGACGCGGCGCACCATGTCGCTGTTGACGTCGCCCGACAGGGTGAACCAGCCGTGCTGCTCGATGCTGTTATGGGTTTCGCTCATGGCAATCACTCTTCGGCAAGGACGGTGATGAGGGTATTGAGCATAGCAAATTTCAGCTCCCGCCGTCGTCTTGCTGATCCCGGACGCAACACACTTACATTCAGGAAACATCAGGCCGCAAGCCCCATTCTGGTGCATGCGGGCAGGCGGTTTACAGATTGACAGAAAACCCCTGCTGGCATATATTCCCACCACTTGATCGGGAGAGGGCAAACTCGCGTTGCCGCCGAAGGGGCACTACCCAAAAACTCTCAGGCAAAAGGACCGATCAGGCGAGGCGCAACGATGGCAACGGCCATGCTGCGGCTCAACTCTGGAGAGCGACCGCGGCACTGCCGGCGGTCCACCGAAGGGGCGCACGGAGCGATTGTCTCCGTAATCTCTCAGGTACCAAGGACAGGGGGGTGATGTTCACGCTGGAAAGCCGTGTCGGCCAGTCCATTGCGTGTGCTGTTAACGGTACTGTTAATGTACTGTTATCCCTCCCCTTTCACCTTCGTTCCGAGGAATCAATGACGCTCAACGCAACCCCACTCAATAGCGCCCACCGTGCCAGCGGCGCCCGCATGGTCGATTTCGGCGGCTGGGACATGCCTGTCAACTATGGTTCGCAAATCGAAGAACATCACGCCGTGCGCAGCGACGCCGGCATGTTCGACGTGTCGCACATGTGCGTGGTCGACATCGAAGGCCCGAACGTGCGCGCCTTTTTGCGCGGCCTGCTGGCCAACAATGTCGACAAGCTGCAAGTGTCGGGCAAGGCGCTGTATTCGTGCATGCTGAACGCCGAAGGCACTGTCATCGACGACCTGATCGTCTACTTCTTCAACGAAAACTGGTTCCGCCTGGTGGTCAACGCCGGCACGGCCGAAAAAGACGTGGCCTGGATGCGGCAGCAAAACAGCGCCACCAACAGCGGCCTGACGATCACCGAGCGCCGCAGCGCCAACCATCCGATGGCGCTGGTCGCGGTGCAGGGCCCGAACGCGCGCGCCAGGGTATGGCAGGTGCTGCCGGAAACGCAGGCCGCCTCCGAAGCGATCAAGCCCTTCAACGCCGTCATCGTCAAGGACACGCCATTTGGCGAAGTGATGCTGGCGCGTACCGGCTACACGGGCGAAGACGGTTTTGAAATCGGCGTGGCCGCAACCGAGGCCGAAGCGCTGTGGAACGCGCTGGCGGCCGCCGGCGTGAAGCCGGCCGGCCTCGGTGCACGCGACACGCTGCGCCTGGAAGCGGGCATGAATCTGTACGGCCAGGACATGGACGAAAGCGTCAACCCGCTCGACGCCGGCCTGGCCTGGACCATCGACCTGGTCAGCGAACGCGACTTCATCGGCAAGGCAGCCTTGCTGGCGAAAGGCCAGAACGCGCAATTCGTCGGCCTGATCCTGCGTGAAAAAGGCGGCGTGCTGCGCGCCCATCAAAAGGTCATCGTCGCCGGCAGCGACCAGGCTGGTGAAATCACCAGCGGCACCTTCAGTCCGTCGATGCAGGAAGCGATCGCACTGGCGCGCGTGCCCAACGGCGTGAACGTGGGCGACACCGTGCAGGTGGAAATTCGCGGCAAACAACTGGCGGCGTCGGTCGTCAAGCTGCCTTTCGTGCGCAACGGTAAAATCCTGGTTGCGTAACGTATAGAGCATGCGCAAGACAAAACAAACTCAATCACCAAAAACCGAACATTTACATCTGGAGCCACACATGAACATTCCTGCAGACCTGAAGTACACCGCCTCCCACGAATGGGTACGCCTGGAAGCGGACGGCACGGTCACCGTCGGCATTACCGAGTACGCACAGGATGCACTGGGCGACATCGTGTTCGTCGAACTGCCTGACGTCGGCGCCACCTTTACCGCCGGCGACGACGCCGCCGTGGTCGAATCGGTCAAGGCCGCCAGCGACATCTACGCTCCGGTTTCGGGCGAAGTTACCGCCGTCAACGACGACGTCGTCAACGCGCCGGAATCGATCAACGCCGACGCCTACGCCAACTGGCTGTTCAAGATCAAGCCGGTGGACGTATCGTCGCTGGACGGCCTGCTCGACGCCGCCGCTTACGGCGCCGCCACCGGCGAGTAATCACGCTTGATCCACGGGCCGCGCTTGCGGCCCGTTTGCATTTTTCATGCGCAGCGCCCGCGCGCCGCACCCCGGTTTTTTCAGTCTTTTTGGCCTCTATACCATGACCCGCACCAGCCTGACCCAACTCGAAGCACGCGATGCCTTCATCGCCCGCCATATCGGCCCCTCCCCTTCCGAACAGGAAGCCATGCTGTCCACCCTGGGCTACGCCTCGCGCACCGCGCTGATCGATGCGCTGGTGCCGGCCAATATCCGCAACCAGGGCGCGCTGCCGCTGGGCGCCTACTCGCAGCCGATGCCGGAACAGGAAGCGCTGTCGCGCCTGAAAGCCATCGCCGGCAAGAACCAGGTATTGAAATCGCTGATCGGCCAGGGCTACTACAACACCTTCACGCCTGGCGTGGTGCTGCGCAATATCTTTGAAAACCCGGCCTGGTACACGGCGTACACGCCTTACCAGCCCGAGATTTCGCAAGGCCGCCTGGAAGCGATCCTGAACTTCCAGCAAGTGATCACGGATCTCACCGGCATGGGCATCGCCAACGCCTCGATGCTCGACGAAGGCACGGCCGCCGCCGAAGCGATGACCCTGATCCAGCGCGTCGGCAAGTCGAAATCAAACGTGCTGTATGTCGCCAGCGACGTGCTGCCGCAAACGCTGGAAGTGGTGCAGACGCGCGCCGAGCCGATCGGCATCGAAGTGCGCACGTTCGACCCGGCTGAAATCGAAGCGCTGGGCGACTGCTTCGGCGTGCTGCTGCAATACCCTGGCGTCAACGGCGTGGTGCGCGACTACCGCGCCGGCGTCGAAAAACTGCACGCCAGCGGCGCGATGGTGATCGTCGCGGCCGACCTGCTGGCCCTGACCATGCTCACGCCGCCCGGCGAATGGGGTGCCGACGTGGTCGTCGGCAACAGCCAGCGCTTCGGCGTGCCGCTCGGTTTCGGCGGCCCGCACGCGGGTTATCTGTCCACCCGCGACGCCTTCAAGCGCAATATGTCGGGCCGCCTGGTCGGCGTGACCGTCGATGCGCAAGGCAACAAAGCCTATCGCCTGGCCCTGCAAACGCGCGAGCAGCATATCCGCCGCGAAAAAGCCACCTCGAACATCTGCACCGCGCAAGTGCTGCTGGCCGTGATGGCCTCGATGTACGCCGTCTACCACGGCCCGGTCGGCCTGCTGCAGATCGCCAGGCGCGTGCACCGCTTTACGGGCGTGCTGGCGGCCAACCTGACAACCCTGGGCCACAAGGTGGTCAACCAGACCTACTTCGACACCCTGACGATCCAGGTCGCCGACGCCGACGCACTGCACGCCACGGCGATTGCCCACGGCGTCAACCTGCGCAAGATCGACGCCACCCACGTCGGCCTGTCGCTCGATGAAACCACCACCCGCGACGATATCGCCCTGCTGTGGACCGTGTTTGCACACGGCGTGGCCAACGCGCCTGCCGCACCGGACCTGGACGAGGTGGAGGCGGCGGTGGAAAGCGCGCTGCCGGCCAATCTGAGCCGGACCAGCGCCTACCTGACGCACCCGGTTTTCAACAGCTACCACTCGGAACACGAAATGCTGCGCTACCTGCGCAGCCTGGCCGACAAGGACCTGGCGCTGGACCGCACGATGATACCGCTCGGTTCGTGCACCATGAAGCTGAACGCGACGTCCGAAATGATCCCGGTCACCTGGCCCGAGTTCTCGAACATCCACCCGTTCGCGCCCGACGCGCAAACCGTCGGCTACCGCGAAATGATCGCCCAGCTGGAAGAGATGCTGTGCGCGCTGACCGGCTACGCGGCCGTGTCGCTGCAGCCGAACGCCGGCTCGCAGGGCGAATATGCGGGCCTGCTGGTGATCAAGGCCTACCATGAGTCGCGCGGCGAAGGCCACCGCAATATCTGCCTGATTCCGTCGTCGGCGCACGGCACCAACCCGGCATCGGCCAATATGGTCGGCATGCAGGTGGTCGTCACCAGCTGCGACGCCAACGGCAACGTCGACCTGGCGGACTTGAAGGCCAAGGCGGAAAAACACAGTGCCAACCTGGCCTGCGTGATGGTCACCTACCCGTCCACCCACGGCGTGTTCGAAGAAGGCATCCAGGAACTGTGCGAGATCATTCATTCGCACGGCGGCCAGGTGTATATCGACGGCGCCAACATGAACGCGCTGGTCGGCGTGGCCGCACCCGGCTCGTTTGGCGGCGACGTCTCGCATTTAAATTTGCACAAGACCTTCTGCATCCCGCACGGCGGTGGCGGACCAGGCGTGGGTCCGATCGGCGTCGGCGCCCACCTGGCGAAATTCCTGCCGAACCAGCGCTCTTCCGGTTACGAGCGTGACGCATCGGGCATCGGCGCCGTCAGCGCCGCGCCGTTCGGCTCGGCCAGCATCCTGCCGATCTCGTGGATGTATATCGCCATGATGGGCGCCGAAGGCCTGACAGCGGCGACCGAGACGGCGATTTTGGCCGCCAACTATATCGCGCGCCGCCTGTCGCCGCACTATCCGGTGCTGTACACCGGCCACGACGGCCTGGTCGCCCACGAGTGCATCCTGGACCTGCGCCCGATCACCGACGCCACCGGCATCAGCAACGAAGACGTGGCCAAACGCCTGATGGACTTCGGTTTCCATGCGCCGACCATGAGCTTCCCGGTACCGGGCACGCTGATGATCGAGCCGACCGAAAGCGAATCGAAGGCCGAGATGGACCGCTTCATCGACGCCATGATCGCCATACGCCACGAGATCGCCAAGGTCGCCAGCGGTGAATTCGACCACGACGACAACCCATTGAAACACGCGCCGCACACGGCGCAGGTGCTGCTGGCCGACGCCTGGGACCGCAAATACAGCCGCAGCGTGGCCGCCTATCCGGTCGCCTCGCTGCGCGAGCGCAAGTACTGGCCGCCGGTGGGCCGCGCCGACAATGTCTACGGCGACCGCAACCTGTTCTGCGGCTGCGCGCCGATCAGTTCATACGAAGAAGAGTAAACGCGTAGCGCCCGTCCCGACGGGCGTCTCGGTCCACACGAAGGCAGGCCACGCGGCCTGCTTTTTTTTAGGCTATGTCACCATCAAATGTGGGAACGTCCCCAAAGTGGCCCTGAGCAAGCTTTCGGGGGACAATATTCTCCTGGCGTCGAGTATCCAGCGCCAGCCCAGGTAGTTGGGCAGGTAGCGCGTGGCCACGCCATGAAACGCACGCAGCCAGTCACGCAGCCGGCTGTGATAGGCGTTGACGTTCTGCACATGCACGGTGCCGCGTACGCGGATGCCGGCCCGCAGGTTGACCGCCGCATGCTCGATGCCGATCTCCCTGGCAAAAGCGGGATAGGCAGGATGGCCATCGCTGACCAATAAAATGTCACGGTCGATCACCGGCGGCAGGC
>NZ_LOCQ01000030.1 GCF_001677885.1 Janthinobacterium psychrotolerans
GCCTGCCGCCGGTGATCGACCGTGACATTTTATTGGTCAGCGATGGCCATCCTGCCTATCCCGCTTTTGCCAGGGAGATTGGCATCGAGCATGCGGCGGTCAACTTGCGCGCTGGCATCCGCGTGCGCGGCACGGTGCATGTGCAGAATGTCAACGCCTATCACAGCCGGCTGCGTGGCTGGCTGCGTGCGTTTCATGGCGTGGCCACGCGCTACCTGCCCAACTACCTGGGCTGGCGTTGGATCCTGGACGCCAAAAGAATATTGTCCCCCGAAAGCTTGCTCAGGGCCACTTTGGGGACGTTCCCACATTTGCTGGTGACATAGCCAAATAAAATGCCCCGCACTGGGCGGGGCATTCGGTGGAGCAGGTGTTATCTCAGGCACTCATCAGAACTTGATGTTGGCGCTCAGGCTGAACGAGCGTGGCTGGCCCGGGGTGTAGCGGAAGCCGCTCTTGTTGATCGCCGCCACATAGGTCTTGTCGGCCAGGTTGTAGGCGTTCAGCTGCAGGTCCAGGTTCTTGTTGACCGGATAGGTCGCCATGGCGTCGAAAACCCAGTAGGAGTCGATGCGGGCCGGGGTGCCGACGGCGCCATCGGTGCCGCGCAGCATTTCACCGACATAACGCGCGCCACCGCCGATTTTCAGGCCGAAGGGCAGGGTGTACGAGGTCCAGCTGGTGAACGCCTGTTTCGGCGTGTAGCTGAGGTTGTTGACGCCGCTGGCGGTCACCACGCGGCCCGATTTGACGCTGGTGTTCATGCGGGTGTAGCCAACGCTGACCAGCCAGTTATGCATCACTTCGCCCACCAGGCCCACTTCCACGCCTTGCACGCGCTTTTCACCGGTTTGATAGTAAATGGTCGGAATGACCGGATCCTGTTCCACTTCATTGGTGACCGTGGTCTGGTAGACGGCGGCCGACAGCGACAGTTTCTGTTTCAGGAAATCCCATTTGGTGCCGATTTCCTTGGTGGTGGTTTCCTGCGGATCGTACTTCGGATTCTGTGCGCTGTTGGCGCCTGCGCTGAGCGCAAAGTTGACGCCTGGCGGCGCTTTCGAGGTGGCCCACAGGGCATACACACTGCTGTCCGGTGTCGGTTTGTACATGGCCGAGATCTTGCCGTTGGCGAAGGTGTCGCTGAGCGTCAGATGGGTCGGGATCGGTGTGCCCACTGGCAATACCTGTACCTGGCCGCTGGCGACCGCCGTTTGCAGGGTGGTCGCATCATAGGTGGTATTGAAATGGTCGAAACGCACGCCGCCGTTGAACAGCCATTGCTCGCCGAACTTGATGGTGTCGAACACATACGCGCTTTGCGTATTGACTTCACCCTGGGTGTAGGCGCCGCTGCGCACCGGCTTGTAGCCGGTAACGGGGTCGCGCGGATTCGGGTTGTACAGATTGGCTGCGGCCAGGGTGCCCATGCTGGCGGCAACATAGCTGTAGTTGGTCTGCTTTTCGCTGGTAAATTCGGCGCCGGCCACCAGCGAGTGCTTCAGGGCCGCCGTGGCGAACTGCGCGCTCAGCACGGTCTGGTTGGTCAGGATGGTGTTTTCCTGGTCTTTGACGGTACGCAGCGAGCGCGCCATGGTCCAGGTGGCCGGATTGGCGGGCACTGGTGTTTGCAGGTTGGCGGTGTTGCCCATGAAGGCCGTCAGCAGATAGTCCTGGTCGGTCTTGCCGTAGCGCGTGGTGTTTTGCAGCTGCAGCGTCGGCGAGAAATCGTGGTCGATGCGCAAGGTGCCCATGTCGGCCTTGACCTTGTTGTAGTCCGCGGTGGAGCCGTAGAAATTCTTCGGATCGACCCTGGCCGCCGTGTTCAGGAAGGTGCGGATGGTCTTGTTGGTCAGCGTGATGGTATCGGGCGCGCTGTAGCCTGGCAGGCCGATGGTCGGTACGCCGCCATCGGGCACGTTGTCCTGGTCCACGTGCAAGTAGCTGGCCGTGACGCGCGTTGGCTTGCCGAGGCCGAAGGTGACGGTAGGCGCGATCGCCCAGCGCTTGTCGGTGACTTCATCGCGGGCAGGGTTGCCGCTGTCCTGGGTCATCATGTTCAGGCGGAAAGCCGTGCCGCTGTCGGCGTCGATCACGCGGTTCCAGTCGGCGGTGGCGCGTTTCTGCTTGCCGCTGCCGGCCGTCAGTATCGAATTGAAGGCGTTTTCCAGGCTGGCGGTCTTGCTGACCAGGTTGATCGAACCGGTAGGCGAACCACGGCCGCTGTCGGTGCCGGCCGGGCCTTTCAGCACGTCGATCTGTTCGATGTTGAACACGTCGCGCGAGATCGAGCCGACATCGCGCACGCCGTCCACATAAATGCTGCCGGAGGAATCGAAGCCGCGCATGTAGACCGCGTCGCCGGTATTGGTGTTGCCGTTCTCGCCAAGGAAGAAGGTACCCACGCCTGGCGTGTTGCGCAGGGCGTCGGTCAGCGTCAGCGCGCCTTGCTGTTCGATCAGTTCCTTCTTGATCACGACGATGGTTTGCGGCGTGTTGACCAGCGCTTCCGTGTACTTCGGCGACGATGCCTTGTTGGCCTTGAAGTCGTTTTCCTGGGTGCCAACGACGGTCACTTCGTTGAGCATCTGCTGCGATGCCGGTGCGTTCTGGCCGGCGGGATCCGCGGCCTGGGCTGCGACGGGCAGCAGCATCACGGCCAGGGCGGCGCCGACATGCTGGTTGAAGCGGGATTGGACGTGTTTGCGGCTCTTGATTGCCATCTTGCTCTTTCGTTGTGGTCAGGGGAGGTGGCGTCGCCTTGTGACGGGCGCAGGCACTGGGGTTGTAACAATGAGTGACATTGTAATAATTGCTCGCTATTCCGTAAATGAGAATCGTTATCAGTCTCGTTTACGTCGCGTTAACGCAACGTTTTTGGCGTGCTTTAAAAAAACGCCGTTATTTGCGCCGGGGCCTTGCAAACCCGCATTGCGTCGTGTTATTTCGCACGCTGCGTACGCGATCCTTGCACGGGAGTATGATGAAAGACCTCCCCACACTCCGGTGCAGCATGCTTGCCACTCCTCCTGCCTTTGTTCCCCTGATCGACTTTCCCGTGCCGGCGCCGTCGCCGGCCGAGACTCTGACCTTTCTCTTTCACCGTGGCCGCCTGCTGCTGCGCACGCAGGATCTGGCCTTGCCGTCCGCCGGCCAGGTCGCCGCGCTGGACGTCGACCTGACGCGCGCCCAGCCGGTGGGCCTGTGGCAGGGCCGCTATTGCCAGGCGCTCTGGTGTGACGACGAAGCCTTGCCCGACGCCAGCGTCGAGTGGCGCGGCCTGCGTTCGCTGTTCAATGTGCTCGACGATGGTTTTGTCGGCCTGGCCAGCCGCGCCGCGCAACTGGCCGAATGGGCGCGCAGCCACCACTATTGCGGCGTCTGCGCCACGCCGATGGTGCGCCTGCCGGGCGAGCGCTGCTTCAAATGCCTGGGCTGCGGCATGTTGGCCTATCCGCGCATTTCGCCAGCCATGATGGTGCTGATCCGCAAGGGCGACCAGGTGCTGCTGGCGCTGCACAAGCATTCGCCAAGCTATCGCTACAGTCCGCTGGCCGGCTTCCTGGAGGCGGGCGAATCGGTGGAAGAAGCCGTGCACCGCGAAGTGATGGAAGAGGTCGGCCTGAGGGTGCACAACCTGCGCTATTTCATGAGCCAGTCGTGGCCGTTTCCGCATTCGCTGATGCTGGCCTTTACGGCCGATTACCTCGATGGCGAGATCCGCCTCGATGAAAACGAGATTGCCGAAGCACGCTGGTTCGGCCCCGGCGACACCTGGCCCGAGGCCAGCTCCAGCGTCTCGATCTCGGCGCTGCTGGTGCAGGCCCACCGGCCGCCACAGCCAGAGTAAAAACAGGCACGTCAAGGCAGCTAGCCCAGTTTTCTATATACTGGCGGCAATTGAAAATTGGAGAAAGTTTGAGCATGGCACACGAAGAGTTCACCGAAGACGACTGGCGCCGCATGATTGCCAGCATAGGCGAAGATCCGCAACGCCCGGGCTTGCTGGAAACCCCGGCGCGCGTGACGAAAGCCTGGAAACACTGGACTTCGGGCTATGGTCAGGACCCGGTCGAATTGCTGAAAGCGTTTGAAGATGGCGCGGAACAGTACAACGAGCTGATCGTCGTGCGCGGCATTCCCGTCTACAGCCATTGCGAACACCACCTGGCGCCGTTCTTCGGCAAGGCCACCATCGGCTACGTGCCGAACGGCAAAATCGTCGGCCTGTCGAAACTGACGCGCCTGGTCGATTGCTTCTCCAAGCGCCTGCAGGTGCAGGAACGCATGACGATGCAGATCGCCAATGCGCTGATGGAAGTGCTGGAGCCGAAAGCAGTCGGCGTGGTCGTGCGCTGCCGCCACCTGTGCATGGAAAGCCGCGGCATCCGTACGCCCGGCGAAGAAACCGTGACCTCGGCCATGCTGGGCGAGCTGCAGCCGAACCTGGCGATGCGCACCGAGTTTCTGGCACTGGCGCGCGAAACCTGATTTTCGCTGTCGATGCTTGCAGAAGGCGGCGCGATGCCGCCTTTTTTGCCTCTATCGCCCGCGTTCGGCCAGATAGCGCGCTGGCGGCTTGCCGACCGCCTTGCGGAACATGGTGACAAAGCCACTGGTGTTTTCATAGCCCAGCGCCAGCGCCACCGCCTTCACGCTGTGGCCTTGCGCCAGGCGTTGCAGGGCGACAATCACATGCAGTTGCCGGCGCCAGCGGCCCACGCTCATGCCGATTTCCTGCAGCAGCAGGCGCGTCATGCTGCGCTCGCTCATGCCGATGCGGCTGGCCCATGCGGCCAATGGTGTCTTGTCGCCGGGGTTGGCCAGCAGCATCGCCGCCAGCCGGCGCAGGCGGCTGTCGCGCGGCATCGGCAGGTGCAGGTCTTGCACGGGCGCGCCCGCCAGTTCATCGAGCAGGGTTGCCACCAGCCGTTCCTGCGCACCGTCGAGCGCAGATGGCACGGGAAAGCCGGCCGCCTTGAAAATGAGCTCGCGCAGCAGCGGCGAGACGGCCACGGTGCAACATTCGGCGGGCAGTCGCGGCGCCTGTTCCATCTCGACGAACAGGCAATAACACTGCGCCTCGCCGGCGCCGCGCGCCGCATGCAGCAGGCCGCCCGGTATCCACACGGCGCACTGCGGCGGTACGATCCAGGCGCCACTTTCCACTTCACAATGAATCACCCCGCGCACGGCGTACAGCAGCTGCGCCTTGCGGTGCCGGTGCGGCGATTGCTCCCATTCGCTGCTGACATGTGCCGCACCTACCGCCAGCACGGGGCGCAGTATGCCATCGACGTCGATATCGATGGGTGCAAGGCCTGGCGACCCGGTCGGGGTGGCTGAAAAAAGCGGAATGGGCATGGTGTCAGGGATTGGCTGGATTGAATAATATTGTGGCCATTTTGTGCAATGACGTCCAGCAGCGCTTGCCGTATCGTGATGTTTTCCGCAGCCTCTTCAACGCCAGACAGCCGCCAGCTCTTGATGAAGGTGCGGGCGCCGGCCATCTACCTTGAAGGAGTCACCATGCTGATCGACAGTTCCACTTTCCCCCTCGTCTGGCTGCGGCGCGATGCCGGCGTGGGCAACGGCGATGCCCTGTACTCGGCGTTCGAACAATTGCTGGCGCGCCGGCAAGCATTTGTGCTGCTCGGCGATGCGCGATTCGACGAGGACGGCCATGAACATGCACAGGACGAACGCAAGCGCATGACATTGTGGATGAAGAAAAACAAGGCGGCGCTGCGCGCTTATGTCTGCGGCATGGTGCTGGTTGAGCCCAGCGCCGCCAAGCGCCTGGCAGGCAAGGCGTTTGCCGTGATGTTCGGCAAGTTCTGGGGCTACCCACTGCATTTCGGCGACAGCGGCGACGATGCGCTCGATATCGCGCGCAGCCTGCTGCAGGCCTGGCTGCCGCCCAGGGAGATATGAGTCCTAGTAGCGGTATTCGCTCACCAGGTGCTTGGTGAAATTATATTTGCTGCCGCCGTCGAGCAAATCGACCAGGCGTTTCGGCGCCGAGGCCGACATGAAGGCGTCGGCGGCGCCATCGGTGCTGCGAAATTTCATGCCGGGGCTGAGGATCTGGTTGGCGCCAACTTTCAAGTGCTGGAAGCTTTTGGTTTTCTCATTGTTGAGGATGAAGTGCAGTTCCTGCTTGAAGGTCAAAAACGGGATTTTCAGCCACCAGCCTTCGTCGGTGCCATAGTTGGCCACGCTGGCAAAATGCGTGTTCTTGTCCGTCAGCGCGGGTTTGCCCAGGCGGTCGTTGATGCGTTTCATGGCGTCGTTCTTGGTCATGCAGTTCTTTCTTGAACATCGTTTCGTGGGCAGTGCTGCAGACGCGCATTCTGCCACAGTTTCCTTCCCTCCCTCTGGCCGGCTGGCCAGCAACGCATTAACAACACTGGTAAAGAAACATTGCCTGATGGCATTGTAAATAAGGCCAGTTCAAGCGTATGCTGGAACATCTGATCGGCGCCGCCAGAGTGCCGGCGCCGCCGCATTCCATGTGTGGCATGGAAGCGGGGCAAACCCATGCCGCTGCAAAAAATACAAGTAGGAGACACGCATGAATAAACTGTCGTTCAAGCAGAAATTATGGATACCGCTGATTTGCAGCCTGCTGTGTATTGCGATTATCTTTGTCTATAACGCCTTCGAAGTGCGCAAGATCCGCATCGAGGAGCGCAGTGCCGACATCACCAACGCGGCCGACCTGGGCCTGGGCGCCGTCAAGATGTTCGGCGAACTGGCCGCCAGCGGCGCGTTGACCACCCAGGAAGCGCAAAAGCAGGCGCTGGCTGTGATCCGCAGCATGCGCTTTGGCGAAACCGGCTACCTGGCCGTCATCAACCACGAAGCCGTGGTGGTGATGAACCCGGCAGCGCCCAAGACCGACGGCAAGAACATGTCCGCTGTCCAGGATGCCAACGGCACCTATCTGTACCGCGACATCGTGGCCGTCGGCAAGAGCGACACCGGCAAGGGTTTTGTCCGCTATCATTTTCCCCGTCCGGGCCAGAAAGTGGCCGAACCCAAGCTCAGCCGCGTGGCCGCCTACAAGCCGTGGAACTGGAATATTGTCGTCGGCGTCTACATGGACGATATCGACTCCACCTTCCACCAGACCCTGCTGATGTCGCTGGGCCTGCTGGTGCTGGTCTGCCTGCTGCTTGGCAGCGTGGTGATGATGATCAACCGCAGCTTGCGCCATGCGCTGGGCGGCGACCCCGAATACGCGGCCGAGGTGGCGGCCAAGATCGCCGGCAACGACCTGAGCGTTGATGTGCGCACCCATGCCAAGGACCGCCACAGCGTGCTGTATGCGATGAAAACCATGCAGGCCAACCTGGCCGCCGCCATTGGTGAAATCCGCTACAGCGCCGAGACCATCGCCACGGCGTCGAGCGAAATTGCCAGCGGCAATATGGACTTGTCGGCGCGCACCGAAATGCAGGCCAGTTCGCTGGAAGAAACCGCCGCCTCGATGGAAGAGCTGACCTCGACCGTGACGCAAAACGCCGGCAACGCGGTGCAAGCCAACGAACTGGCGCAATCGGCCTCAGCCGTGGCGCGCGAGGGCGGCGCCGTGGTGGCGCAGGTGATCGGCACCATGGACACCATCAATGCCTCCTCGCGCAAGATCGTCGACATTATCGGCGTGATCGACGGCATCGCGTTCCAGACCAATATCCTGGCCCTGAATGCGGCCGTGGAAGCGGCCAGGGCCGGCGAGCAGGGCCGTGGTTTTGCGGTGGTGGCGTCGGAAGTGCGCAACCTGGCGCAGCGCTCGGCCGCCGCCGCCAAGGAGATCAAGGCCCTGATCGGCGCCTCGGTCGACAGCATCGCCGCCGGCAGCACGCTGGTGGCGCAGGCGGGCACGACGATGGATCAGGTGGTGGCCAGCGTCTCGCGCGTGACCGACATCATGGCCGACATCACGGCCGCCTCGCACGAGCAAAGCACCGGCATTGGCCATGTCAACCAGGCGATTTCGGAAATGGACTCGGTGACGCAGCAAAATGCGGCGCTGGTCGAGCAGGCGGCGGCCGCGGCCGGCAGCATGCAGGACCAGGCGGCCGTGCTGGCGCAACTGGTAGCGCGTTTCAAACTGACGGCGCAGGAAGGCCAGCAGGCAGGCGGCGCGCGCCTGGCGGCGCCTGCTTCGGCGACGAAACCGGCCAGGGCGCCGGTGCGCAAGCTGGCGCGCGCCTAGGTTTGTGGGGCCAGGTTCTATCGGGCTGGCGCCGCCGTAAACGTCAGCTCGTCATCGACGACCTCGAATTTGCCGACCGGCTGGCCCAGGTCGGCTTTCGGGTCGTTTTCCATTTCCACCAGGCTGTTGCAGGTCGTCGTTTCCGCCTGCCACAGCTGGTCGCCCATGCGGATATTCCACACGCCATCGCCGGCCGAAAACACCTCGACCTCTACCTCGTCGGCCGGTGTGTCGAGCGACAGGGTATGCCGGCGCTGGCATTGCGGCAGATTGGTCGCCATCAATTGCACTTCCACCGTGTCCTGCCAAAAATAGTTTTGCTGGCGGCGCACGGTCAGCGAGTGCTCCTGGCCATCGATCATGTAGATGGCGAAATCTTTGACACAGCCCGACAGCAGCAGGCATAGCGAGACGATCAGGAGTTTGCGCATGGTCGGCTTTCGGTGAGGGTTGTTTTCCGCTTACGTGGCATTATATCCATGCATACCCGTTGCGGCGCGACAATATGGGCGCCGCCGCCACCCCGACCTGAGAGGCAACGATGATCGATCTGTACTATTGGACCACGCCCAACGGGCACAAGGTAACGATGTTCCTGGAAGAAGCGGGCATCGCCTACAACATTATTCCCGTGCATATCGGCAAGGGTGAGCAGTTCGCGCCCGAATTCCTGGCCATCGCGCCGAACAACCGCATCCCCGCCATCGTCGACCAGGCGCCGCAAGACGGCGGCGCAGCCATCCCCCTGTTCGAATCGGGCGCCATCCTGCAATACCTGGCCGAGAAAAGCGGACAGTTCCTGCCATCCGACGTGCGTGGCCGCGCGGAAGTGATGCAATGGCTGTTCTGGCAGATGGGCGGCCTGGGGCCGATGGCCGGCCAGAACCACCATTTCGTGCAATACGCGCCCGAGCCGATCGAGTATGCGATCAACCGTTATGTGAACGAAACGAATCGCCTGTACGGCGTGCTCGACAAGCGCCTGGCCGACCGCGCCTATGTTGCCGGCGATACCTACACGATCGCCGACATGGCGATCTACCCGTGGATCGTGCCGCACCGGCGCCAGCGCCAGGATCTGGCCGAGTTTCCGCACCTGGCGCGCTGGTTTGCCGACATCGCCGCGCGTCCGGCAACCGTGCGCGCCTATGCCCGCGCGGCCGAGATCAATGTGCAGCCCACCGTCAGCGGCGACGCGAAAAGCGTGCTGTTCGGGCAGACCGCCAAGTCGCTGGGCTGATCAGTTGCCGCCTCAGTTGCCGCGATAGGTGGAAAAGCCGAAAGGACTGAGCAGCAGCGGAATATGGTAGTGCTGGTCGGTCTTTTCGACATGGAACTGCACCGGGATTTCCGGGAAAAACGTCTCCTGTTTCAGGCGCGCATAGTGTTCGCCCGTCTTGAACACGATGCGGTAGTCGCCGCGTTCGATGGCTTTGTCGGCCGGATACATTTCCGCGATGCGCCCCTGGGCATTGGTCACGCCGCTGGCCAATTGCCGCCAGTCATTGCCCGTTTTTTGCTCCAGCGTGACCGTCACGCCCTGCGTCGGCGTGCCGCTTTGCAGGTCGAGGATGTGCACGCTGAGCGGATTGGCGGCCAGGGCGGCGGTGGACAGGCTGGCGATGGCCAGTGCAAGGATCAGTCGTTTCATGGTATTTCCTTTATTAAATTAAATGGCTGGGTCGAGTTCGGGTACGGCGCCAATTGCCGCCTGCGCACAGGCGCGGTCCTGCGGGGCGCCGCCACCGCCGGCCACGCCTATCGCGCCGACGATGTTGCCCTTCGCCGTCAAGGGCAGGCCGCCGCCCAGCAGCAACAGTTCCGGCAGGGTGGTCAGGTTGGCGGCGTCAATATTGGCGCGCGCATTGCTGGCCAGCAGCTGCGTATCGGTCCTGGTCGACAGGGCGGTGTAGGCCTTGCGCCGGCTCGCTTCCGTGTTGTGCGGCCCGACGCCATCGGCGCGCTGCACGCTGACGATATTGCCGCCACGGTCGAGTACGGTCACGACGATGGACTTGCCCTTCGCCTGGCAGGCGGCCATGGCGGCGCCGCTCAGTTTCTGGGCCGCCGCCAGCGTCAGGTCGCTGACTTGTTGCAATTGCGCCTGGGCCGGGCCGGCAAGCAATCCCAGCAGGCTGCCGGCGATGAATAGCTGTTTCATGCGTTGCTCCATGCAAAGTGAAGACGCCAGTATGGCCAGCGCTGCCCTACGCGAAGATGATGGCCGCATGACATTTTTATCATCCGCAGGCCACGCCGCCGGGCGTAGAATGTTCCATCCCCATTATGAAAGCCGCCCTCCATGCGTATCCTGGTGATCGAAGACGAACCGAAGACCGGCGACTATCTATTGCGCGGCCTGGGCGAGGCCGGCTTTGTGGTCAGCCTGGCGCGCAATGGCCGCGACGGCCTGCAGATGGCCGCCGAGGGCGGCTTTGACCTGGTCGTGCTCGACGTCATGCTGCCCATCATGGACGGCTGGCAGGTGCTGCGTTCCTTGCGGCTGCAGGAAGGCGGGGCCGATATCCCCGTGATTTTCCTCACCGCCCGCGACGAGGTGCAAGACCGCGTCAAGGGCCTGGAACTGGGCGCCGACGATTACCTGGTGAAACCGTTCGCGTTTGCCGAACTGGTGGCGCGCATCCGCACCCTGTTGCGGCGCGGCCCGCCGCGCGAAGACGACGTGATCCGCATCGGCGACATGGAAATCGACGTCATGAAACGCAAGGTCAGCCGGCAAGGCCAGCGCATCACCCTGACGGCGAAAGAATTCGGCCTGCTGCACCTGCTGGCGCGGCGCCAGGGCGAAGTGCTGTCGCGTTCCATCATCGCCTCGCAAGTGTGGGACATCAATTTCGAGAGCGACACCAATGTGATCGACGCGGCCATCCGCCGCCTGCGCAGCAAGCTCGACGACCCGTTCGAACCCAAGCTCATCCATACCCTGCGCGGCATGGGCTATGTCTGCGAACTCAGGGCGCCATGAAGCTGGCCGGCGCAAGCCATTCCCTGACCCTGCGCGTGACGATGGTGTTCGTGCTGATCGTCGCGCTGCTGTCGGCCGGGCTGGGGGTCCATTTGTACCGCTCCTTCGTGGCCGAAATCGAGCGCCGCGACGATATCCTGTTGCTGGGCAAACTGCGGCAGATCCAGCAGCTGCTGGGCAATGCGGGCACGCTGGACATTATCCGCGAGCGGCCGCAGTATTTCCGCGACACCATGAGCGGCCAGGAAAACTCGCTGGTGCGCATCGTGCGCGCCGACGGCACGCGCCTGATCGACGTCAATCCGCACGGCGAAACCTTGCCGATGCCGACACCGGTGGCGGTCGACGCGCCGGCGGGCAGCGGCGCCATCCACGGCTGGACCAGCCGCGACGGCTATCCGGCCCGCGTGGTGGCGGCCAGCGCGCGCATCGGCCAGCCGGCGCAGATGGCCGATATCACGATCGCCAGGGTGTATGGCGACCGCAGCGCCATGTTTGCCGCCTACCGCTGGCAGATCGTCATCTCGGTGGCCGTCAGCGCGCTGGTGGCGGCGATATTGGCCAGCGCCATGCTGCTGCGCGGCCTGCGTCCCTTGCGCGCGATCGCCGCGCATGCGGCACTGGTGCGGCCCGGCAAGCTGGAGCAGCAGCTCGACGCGCGCGGCGCGCCGACCGAATTATTACCGCTGATCCACGCCCTGAACGCCATGCTGGCGCGGCTGCAGGAAGGCTATGCGCGCCTGTCGCAGTTTTCCGCCGACCTGGCGCATGAATTCCGTACGCCGGTGACCAACTTGCTGGGGCAAAGCCAGGTGATGCTGGCCCGCCCGCGCAGCAGCGGGGAGTATGAACAACTGGTGTCGTCCAACGTCGAGGAACTGGAACGCTTGTCGCGCATGATCGACAGCATGCTGTTTCTGGCGCGCGCGCAGCAGGAAGAGATGGTGCTGGTCAAGCAGGCCTTGCCGGTGCAGGACGAATTTTTGCGCCTGGCCGATTTTTTCGAAGGCCTGGCCGAAGAACGCGCGCTGGCGCTGGCCTGCCACGGCAGCGGCGAGGTAGCTGCCGAGCCGCAACTGCTGCGCCGCGCGCTCGGCAACCTGTTGTCGAACGCGATACGCCACGCGGCCCCAGGTTCAACCGTCGTGCTGCGCGCGCAGGCGACGCCACAGGGCATGGAATTGAGCGTGAGCAACCTGGGGCCGGCGATTCCCGCCGAGCACCTGCCGCACCTGTTCGAACGCTTCTACCGCGCCGACCCGGCGCGCAGCGATTCGGCCGCTTCCACCGGCCTCGGCCTGGCGATCGTCACCGCCATCATGCAGCTGCATGGCGGCAGCGCCGGCGTGGCGTCGGATGCCGCGGCCACCACGTTTACATTGCAATTTCCTATTGCTTGAACCAACATCGTAGGTCGGATTAGCGAGGCTTTGCCTCGCGTAATCCGACAACACCGTTGGCGCCAACAATGTTGTCGGATTACGGTCCTGCGGACCTAATCCGACCTACGGTACAACGTCATGGATTACCCCATCTCCGCCAAAAACTCATGCATTCCCGTATGCGCCAGCTGCGCGCAGGCCGGCGCGAAATGCGGCAATTGGCCCCAGACCAGCGGGTTGCCGACGATATACACGTAATGCTGGGCCCGCGTCAGCGCCACGTTGAGCAGGTTCGGCGTGCTGGCCGCCCATTGCGCGGCGCCGGCCGTGCTGTCGTCGGCGCCCAGAATCAGCATCACCACGCCTTGCTCCTTGCCCTGGAAGGTGTGCACGGTGCCGACCATCTGGCCGGCCCATAGCCGCAGTTCACGCGGCGTGGGCGCCTTGCCGTAGCCGAGGCGGCGGTCCCAGTCCAGCTCGACGATGCGCTTGCGCAATTCGTTGCGCACGGCCTTGAACGGCGTGATCAGGTACAGCGAGGGCAGCTTGCCGTCGCGGCGATAGAGTTTCAGCAATACCTCCAGCACGAAATCGAGCTGCAGCGGCACCACCTGCTTGTAGCTGACGGCGGCGGCGGCGTCGATCCAGCGGCTCGGGCCGCGCGTCAGGCCACGGCTGGCGGCCGGCGGCGTCGTGTCACCGAGGCCATACACCATCTTGCCTTCATAGGCGATGGCGTTGGCCAGCGAGAACATCGGCTCGACGCAGCGGCGGTGCACGCGCAAGGGGCTGCCGATCCACAGCGGCTGCGGACCGCTGGCGCCGACCAGCGCGCCATAGCGGTTGGCCTTGTCGGCCAGGGTTTGCACCGAAACATTGCTCGGCGCATAGCTGCCGTCCTGGGTGTGCTCGGACAGGGCCGACAAGCCGTGCACCAGGCGCGGCGGCACGGTGAACACTGGTTCGATCTGCAGCGGGTCGCCGACCACCACCGCGCGCCTGGCGCGCCACAGGCTGCCAACCGCCGCCTGCGGCACGGCCTGGCCCGCTTCATCGATAAACAGCCAGCCCAGAGACTCCGCGCCCATGCCCTGGAACTGGCGCGCGAACGAGGCAAACGTGGTCGAGACCACCGGCACCACCATGAACAGGCTCTGCCACACCATGGCGATATGCGACTGGTCGTAGGCGCGCTTGTTTTTCAGCAGTTTCGAGACCGCCAGCAAGTTGCCGCCAAAGCCGGGGCCGCCTTTCCTGGCCACTTCGGCCAGCCACGCTTCGTGCAGCGCCAGCGCCTTGGCAAACAGGCGCGAGCGCAAGCGCGCCAGCGCCGGCTCGTGCCACAGCCCTTTGAGCTGCAAGTCGTCGCCGTCGAGTTCCTGCAAGGTGGCCGGCGCGGCGATGGTGGGGAAGCGCAGGCGCGCGCGGCGCAGCATCTCCGTGCTGTCGTCCCACTCGCGTTCGCGCGACTGCTGCGTGCGCAGCGCCACATGCAGGCTGTTGCGGGCCCGTTCGCAGCGCGGCTCCAGCTCGCCTTTGAGCAGCAGCTTGATGGCCGACACATCGCGCGCGGCCTGGCGCTGCGCTTCGGCGTTGGCCAGCACGGCCTCCTTGTAGGCGCGCGCCGGCGCGGTGCGGAACAGGCGGGCAAAAAAGCCCGGTTCGGTCAAGGCCACCACACGTTCTTCTTCCAGCAATTCCTTCTTGCTGGCCAACAGGGTGTCTTGCTGGGCCATGGCGCTGGCCAGCGCCGCGTTGGCCGCTTCCATCTCGACCTCGGCCGCTTGCAGGGTTGCCACGCTGGCCTGCAGGAATTCCTGCTCGCTGCAGGTGCCCACCGCCTGCCACAGGGCGGCGTATTGCGCCTGCTCGGCCAGCGCTTTTTCCACCACGTGTTCGGTCTCGCGGAACTCGCGCGCGGCCTGGGCAAAGCCGACGCCCTGGTAGCTGGTCAGCCACTGGCGGATGTTCTGCGCGTTCGGCGTCTTGCGCGGCGTGCTCTTGTCCCAGTCGTCATCATAGAAATTGCTGACGAAGCGGCGCCGGTTGCTGCTGTTGCCGAGCGCACAGGAAATCATGCCCCACGGCGTTTCCTCCTCGGCCAGCAGGCGGTTGGCGCCATTGCCGTCGGCCGCCACGCGGCGCGCCACGCTGTCGAGGTAGCGCGTGCGCGCCCATTCCTTGCCCAGCTGTTTCGGTTTTGGCAAATCGGCGGAAATATTTTCCACCGCCGCATTGTTCGACGAGGCCACCACCATTTCAAAGCCCGTCAGTTCGGGCCGCAGGCGGGCGATCGTGATCGGGTCGCGCACGCCTTCGAAGGCCACCGCCACCTTGCCGATAAAGGCGTCGGCGGCGCGGTCCAGGCAGGCCAGCACGCTGGCGCGGCGCACGATATTGTCGGCGAACAGCTCGCGCAGCAAGGTGGTCTTGCCGGTGCCCGGCGGGCCGTTGACGGAAAAGATGCCGCGATCCGCCAGCCCCGTGCGCGCGCCATGGATGGCGAACTGCTGCATCAGGCTCATGGCGTAGCTGGCGTCTTCCAGCCAGTGGCCGCGGTGCATATTGGCCGGGTTCAGCATGGCGGCCAGCGCCTGGCGTCCGGCCGGGCTGTACAGGTCGATGCGCTCGGCCTGGGCCAGCGGCGTCAGGTAGGCGGCCAGGGTGGCCGGTACTTTGCCGCCGCGCAAGGCGCGGATGATCTGTTCCAGGTCGTCCAGGTAAAAGCTGTTCAGGATATCGACCGATGGCTCGACCGGATCGCCGAAATCGAGCACGCGGTTTTGCACCGCCTCGACGCCAGGCAACAGCGCTTCCTTCGGCGGGCGTTTCTTGCGCGTGCGAATTTCCAGCACCGCCAGCGGCTGCGCCGACGAGGGCTGGAAATGCGCCCAGTCAATAAACAGATGGGCCAGCGCGGCGATTTCCATGCCCGACAGCGGCGAGGCCACATGGCCTGCCTCGTCCGTCACGGTGGCCGGCGTGCGTGCGGCGGCAAAGTTGCGCAGGCTGTCCTGCAGCGCCAGCTGGCTGTCGCTCCAGGCGTCCAGGTTCAGGCCGGCCATGTCGGCCGTGCGCGGGCGGCCCAGCGCCCATGGCAGGGTCGACACCGACACCTGGTCGAATTGCGGTTCGCCCAGGGCATTGAGGCTGACGCGGGCAAAGCATGAGCGGCCGGACAGTTCCGTCTTTTCCGCTTCGGCGATGCTCTCGGCAGTGCCGGCCGGCAACATCTTGCCGATTTCGGCCTTGTCGAACACGCCCAGGAACAGCGAAAAGCCGTCGATCTCGCGGTCGGAGGCGACCGGCAATTGCATAAAACTGTGCGGCGACCATTGCGCCAGCTGTTCACGATGAAGGAGACGCACGGTGGACGGGTCTTCTACTTCCGTGATTTGATTCAGGTCAAACGGTATAAAGAATTCGATCTTGTGCCAATACTCCAGGATAGCCAGGAGGCGCTGCTGTTCTGCCTGATTCATGATGACCAATATTTTGTAAAGCGAGCGGCGATTGTAAAGCGTATGCGCGGTGCGTGTTTTACGGTTTCGTGCATTTGCGCCGTCCGATCGCAAAAAAAAACGTTGTCCTGGACGAAAAAAAGCCAGGCGGAAACTTCTTGCCTGGCTTTTCATGCAGCAGTGGGGCGCAGTCGCTTAAAACTCTTCCCACTCGCTGTCTTTGGCCGGCGCCGGCGCGGCGGCGCCATTCGCCACCGCCTTGCGCTGCGGGCGCTGCAATGGCGCGCGTGCCGGCGCAGGCGCTGCCTTTGCCGGTGCACGGCTGCGCACGGCGGCCAGCTTCGGCGCCGCCACCGCCTGGCCGGTCTTGAAGAAACCCACCACATGGGCCAGTTCGCCAGCCTGCTGCTGCATGCTTTGCGAGGCGGCCGCCGCTTGTTCGACCAGCGCCGCGTTTTGCTGCGTCACCTCATCCATCTGCGCGATGGCCATGTTGATCTGCTCGATGCCCAGCGTCTGCTCGTGGGTGGCCGAGGTGATTTCGCCCATGATGTCGGTCACGCGCACGATGCTGTCGACGATGTCGCCCATGGTCTGGCCCGCTTCATTGACGAGGCGCGAGCCGGTGTCCACGTTGGCCACCGAGGCGGCGATCAGTTCCTTGATTTCCCTGGCCGCGCCGGCGCTGCGCTGGGCCAGGTTGCGCACTTCGCTGGCCACCACGGCAAAGCCGCGGCCCTGCTCGCCGGCGCGCGCCGCTTCCACCGCCGCATTCAACGCCAAAATATTCGTCTGGAAGGCGATGCCGTCGATCACACCGATGATATCGACGATTTTCTTCGACGACGCATTGATGGTGCCCATGGTGTCGACCACCTGCGAGACGATATTGCCGCCGCGCACAGCCACTTCCGACGCGCTTTGCGCCAGCTGGTTGGCCTGGCGCGCATTGTCGGCGTTCTGTTTCACGGTCGAGGTCAGCTCTTCCATGGCCGAGGCGGTTTCCTCCAGCGAACTGGCTTGCTCTTCCGTGCGCGACGACAGGTCGAGGTTGCCGGCGGCAATTTCGCTCGACGCCGTGGCGATCGCATCCGTGCCGTGGCGCACTTGTCCCACCACATCGAGCAGGCCGTCGTTCATGGCTTTCAGGGCGCCCAGCAGGCGGCCCGTTTCATCGCCGGAATTGACGATGATCTGCGACGACAAGTCGCCCGAGGCCACCGTTTCGGCCACGCCGACGGCCGCATTGATGGGCCGGGTGATCGAACGCGTGATGACCCACGCCACGACAACGCCCAGCAGCAGCGCCACGCAGCCCAGGCCCAGCATATAGGCTTGCGCCTTTTCGCTGAGCGCCTCGGCGTCATCGGCCGCCTGCGTGGCCTGCTGCGCTTCATAGGCCAGCAAGCTGTCGAGCGTGGCCAGCACATTGTTCAGGCGGGGCGCCGCCTGCTGGGTCAAAACGGTGATGGCTTCCTCGGTCTGGCCCGCCTTGCGCAGTTCCACCACCTTGTTGTTCATCGGCGCGCCGGCTTTCAGCGCCGCGTCGAGCTGCGACATCAGGGCCGCTTCCTTGTCGGTCGAGATCATCTTTTGCAGCACTTCCTTGGCCGCGCCATATTTCTTGCGCGCGTCGCCGATCTTGCCCAGTTGCTCCTGCATCAGCGCATCCGTCGGCGCCACCACCACGCTGGTGATCGCCAGCGTAATGCTGCGCACGTTGTCGCTCATGGTGTTGGCGGCCGCCATCTTGACGTTCTTGTCGGCCACGATATCGTGGATGCGCGCGCTCAGTTGCGTCATGGAAAACAGGCCGACCAGCAGCACGGCCACCAGCAGGCCGAGCACGACGGCAAAGCCGATGCCGAGACGGGTGCCGATTCGAAATTGTGTGAGTGACATGATTGCTTTCGTGTGTACGGAGAAATTAAAGCTCAGGCCGCTACGTAGTAACCCGTAGCGCGGCTGTCATTGTTCCTCAAAATTCCACACGGCAATATAGATAACTGTATCAAGTTACAAAAAAAGCAGCTTCTGAAACAAGTTGTCGTACAGAAACAACGTCACATGGACGGCAAGCGATCTGGGCTGTCAGGAAACAGATTTGCTACCAGAAAATCAATAAAAACGCGCAGTTTCGGCGACATGTTCCGGCTGCCTGGCCACAAGATATGGAACGGCGCCGCATGCTGCGTATGCGCCGGCAACACCAGTTGCAAGCGGCCCGCCTGGCGCGCGGCGCGGGCGGCAAAGTCGGGCAGGGCGGCAATGCCCAGGCCGCTTTCGGCAAAGTGCAGCAGGGTATCCACGCTGTTGCAGCTGAGGCTGGCGGGCAGGCCGGCCGCCAGCAAGGCGTTCCAGTCCGCCAGCGGCCAGGCTTCGATCTTGCCGCTGCTGGGAAATTTGTACAGCAGGCAGTTGTGCCGCGCCAGGTCGCCGGGCAAGGCTGGGGCGCCATGTTGGGCCAGGTAGGCGGGCGCGGCCACCAGCTGCAAATGAAACTGGCCCAGCCGCCGGCTCATCAAACGGCTGTCGGTGCTGTCGCCGGCGCGCACCACGGCGTCATAGCCTTCGTCGATCAGGTCCACGCGGCGGTTGCTGAAATCGAGATCGAGCTCCACCAGCGGCCAGGCGCGCGCAAACGCGGCCAGCACCGGGTTGAGCAGCTCGCCCACCAGCGGCATGCTGACGCGCAGCCGCCCGCGCGGCGCGCTCTTGCTGCTCGACAGTTCCAGTTCGGCCGCCTCGACTTCACCGAGGATGCGCCGGCAGCGTTCCAAAAAAATCGTCCCTTCGCTGGTCAGCGCGATGCTGCGCGTGCTGCGGTGAAACAGGCGCACGCCCAGGCGCTGTTCCAGCCGCGCAATGCTCTTGCCGACAGCCGACGCCGAAATACCCAGTGCGCGGCCCGCCGCCACGAAACTGCGCGTATCGGCCGCCTGCACAAAGGCCGTCAAACCTGCCAGATTGTCCATGGTGCTCCTTCGATTGCGGACGCCAACGTCCGCTCAGACAGAAACTATAGCCTGTTTTTCTTTGATGCCGGCCGCCTTACGCTGGGCCTTTCCCTTTGAAAGGCTGACCATGAACACTGATTTTTCTGCCGCACCGCTGGCGGCGCGTATCGATACCCTGCTCGACACCGTACTGCATGAGCAGCGCCTGGTGGGCGCCGTGGTGCTGGTGCGCCACCAGGGCCACGAGCTCTACCGCCGCGCGGCCGGCCATCTGGACCGCGAAGCGGCGATACCGATGCGCGACGACGCCCTGTTCCGCCTGGCATCTGTCAGCAAGCCCATCGTCTCGGCGGCGGCGTTGGCGCTGGTGGGCCAAGGCCGCTTGCAACTGGACGACCTGGTGGCGCGCTGGCTGCCATATTTCCAGCCGCGCCAGTCCGACGGCAGGGTGGCGGCCATCACCGTGCGCCAGTTGCTGACGCACACTGCCGGCCTCGACTATGGTTTTTTCCAGCCGCCGGGCGGCCCGTATGCGCAGGCGGGCGTCTCGGACGGCATGGATGCCTCGCCGGTGTCCCTGGCAGACAATCTGCGCCGCCTGGCCACCGTGCCGCTGGCGTACGTGCCAGGTGAACGCTGGGGCTATTCGATCGCCACCGATGTGCTGGGCGCCGTGATCGAACAGGCGGCCGGCCTGCCGTTGGCGCAGGCCGTGCGGCAACTGGTGACGGCGCCGCTGGCCATGCATGACACCGGTTTTGTGGCCGCCGATCGCGCACGCCTGGCGGTGGCCTATGCCGACCGCGTGGCAGGCCAGGCGCCGCCGCGCCGCCTGCATGACAGCGGTGACGATCAATTGCCCTTCATGGACGGCATGGCCGGTTTTACCCTGTCGCCAGCACGCGCGCTGGAGCCTGGCGCGTATGCCTCGGGCGGCGCCGGCATGGTCGGCTCGGCGCCGGACTTCATGCGCCTCCTTGAAACCTTGCGCCTGGGTGGCGCACCGTTGTTGCCGCCCGGCCTGGCCAGCGAGATGGGCCGCAGCCAGACCGGCAGTCTCGAGTTGCCGTTCTGGCCCGGGCGCGGCTTTGGCCTGGGGTTGACCGTCTTGACCGATACTCTGGCGGCCGGCACGCCGGAAAGCGCGGGTAGCTGGCGCATGGGCGGCACCTATGGCCATTCCTGGTTTGTCGACCCGGCGCGCGAATTGTCGGTGGTGGCGTTCACCAATACCGCCATCGAGGGCATGGCCGGGCCGTTCGTCGGGCAGCTATGCCGCGCCGTGTATGGCGACCTGGCATGAGGCGCCCGCATCCCATCGTTTTTCTCGCGCTGGGCCTGTTCGGCGTGTATTGCATCGAGTTTGGCGTGGTCGGCATCTTGCCGCTGATTATGCAGCGCTTTGATGTGACTGCCAGTCGGGCCGGCCTGCTGGTGGGCCTGTTCGCGCTGGTGATCGCCGCCGCCGGCCCGTTTCTGGTGCTGCTGGCCACGCGCTGGCGCCGCAAGCCGGTGTTGATGGTCTCGCTGGGCGTGTTTGCGCTGGCCAGCGTGGCGTCGGCGTTTGCGCCGCGCTTTGCATGGCTGCTGGCGCTGCGCGTGGTGCCGGCGCTGTTCCACCCCGTGTATTTTTCGCTGGCGATGGTGGCCGCCGCCGCCCTGTATCCACCGCACGAGTCCGCCCGTGCCGGGGCCCACGCGTTCACGGGCACCAGCATGGGCATGGTGCTTGGCATCCCTTTGACCACCTGGATCGCGGCGCAATATGGCTACGAGGCCTCGTTCCTGGCCTGCGCCGCCGTCAATCTGCTGGCCGCGCTGGGCCTGTACTGGTTCCTGCCCGATGCGCCGCACGGCGCGCCACCGGCCTATGGCCGCCAGCTGGCGATCCTGCGCAAACCGGCCCTGTGGCTCAATATCGCGGCAGCCATGCTGGTGTTTGCCGCCATGTTTTCGGTGTATGCCTATGCGGCCGCCTACCTTGAACAAGTGGCCGGTTTGACGGCGCGCCAGACGGGGCTGCTGCTGGTGGTGTTCGGCATCGGTGGCGTGGCCGGCAATTTGTATGCAGGACGGCAACTGGGCCGCCACTTGCTGCGCACGGTGCTGCTGCAGCCGCTGTTGCTGTGCCTGGCGTACGCGCTGCTGTACCGCTACGCCGGCACGGGCGGCTGGGCCATCGCCGTGCTGGCGCTGTTCTGGGGCGCGGCGCATACCAGCGGGCTGATCGTCACGCAAGTGTGGCTGAGTTCCGAAGCGCGCGAAGCGCCGGCGTTTGCCATCGGCGTGTATATCGCCGCCATCAACCTGGGCGTCACCGCCGGCGCGCTGGCCGGTGGTGCGGCGATTGCCCGTTATGGCATGCAGGGCGCGCTGGCCGGCGGCGTGCTGCTGGCGGTGCTGGCGCTGGCCGTCATCGCGCTCAAGGCCATGCTGTACCGCGCGACTGCGCTAGATGTGGTTGGGAATGCACACCAGTAAGTCCGTTTCGCCCACATCCACCCCGGCCTGCGACAGCAGGGTCGTCGCCTGGCCCCGGTGATGCGTCTGGTGGTTAAAGAAATGCATCAGCAGCGCAAAGAACTGGCGGCGGTTTTCGCCACGGCTGTTGCGGTAGTCGAGCAGATGGTCGAGGTCGCTTTCCGTGATCGAGGCGGCCCAGTCGACGATCAGCTGGTCCAGCCACTGGCGGTGCGCCTGCATGGCCGCGAAATCGTCGAACAGGGGCTGCGTCAGCGAGGTCGGTGGCGTGATGGCGCGGATCGGGTCGAGCAGGGGAAAGCCGGCCGGGTGTTGCGCATGGCGCTGCAGCCACAGGGTGTCGCCCACCATGATGTGGTTGAGGGTACCCATCAGCGAGCCGAAGAACGCGCCACGGTCGCGCCGCAGTTCGTCAGGCGGCAGGCCGGCGGCCGCCGCATACACCCTGGCGTTCATCCACTGGTTGTATTCGGCCATCATGCGAATATGCGTACAGCGATGGGTGCAGCGGCTCATGGCTAGTCTCCGGTTAAATTGATTTCAAAAAAGCGCGGATGCCGGCCAGCAGCATTTCGATGGCCATCGCCGTCAGTATCAGGCCCATCAGGCGCTCGAACGCCGTCATCACCCGTGGCCCCAGCGCGCGCTGCAGCCGTTCGGCGCTCAGGAACACCACCAGCCACACCAACGCCACCGCCGTCAGGCCCGCCACGTGGGCGATCACTTCATCGACTTCGTGCGAGGAAAACAGCAATACGGTCGCCAGCGCCGACGGGCCGGCCAGCGCGGGAATCGCCAGCGGCACGATAAACGGCTCGCCGGCGATATCATGATCGCTATTGCCGTTCGATGGCTGCGGAAACACCATGCGCATGGCGATCAAAAACAGGATCACGCCGCCGCCGATGCGCAGCGCGATTTCGGACAATTGCATGGCTTTCAGGAAGTGGCGGCCGAAAAACATAAACAGCAGCAGGATGCCGAAGGCGATCGCGCATTCGCGCACCACCACCTTCCAGCGGCGCTCGACGGGCACGCTTTTCAGGGCGTTGACGAACAGGGAAACGTTGCCGAACGGGTCGGTGACCAGCAACAGCAGGATAAAGGTCTGGAAGAAATTCTGGGTCATGTCGGTGTGGATGGGGAGGCCAGCCGGTATAGACAACTTCGGCTCAAGGCTTGCGATGATAACAAGCCGCGCCGCAATCGCCCATGATTATTGATGCATAGCAGCATTTTTTTTGACGACTGTGGGCGCCGCGCGATAAAACGCGCTTGGCGTGGTGCCGAAGTGCTTTTTGAACATGGCCGCAAAGGCGCTCTGGCTGGTATAGCCATTGTCCATCGCCACGTCGATTACCTTGGCCCCATGCGCCAGTTGTTCCAGCGCACGCAGCAGCCGCGCCTGCTGGCGCCAGTGGCCGAAGCGCATGCCGGTCTGTTTCTGGAACAAGCGGTGCAGGCTGCGCTCGGTAATCTCCAGCTGTGCGGCCCAGTGCGCCACCGTCAGCTGTTCGCCCGGTTCCTGCATCAGGCGCTCGCAAATGCCGCGCAGGCGTGCGTCCAGCGGCAGCGGCAGATACAGGGGCAGCACCGGCAGGCTGTCGAGCTCATGCAGCAGCAGTTGCAGCAAGTGCCAGTCGCGCCCGCCATCGGCAAAATCGGGCGCGATATCGATGGCCGCCACGATCAGCTGGCGCAGCAGGGGGCTGATCTCCAGCACGCAGCTGTGGCGCGGCAGCAGCGGCGAATTGGCGCAGTTGATGAACACGGTGCGCATCTTGACGGCGCCGCTCATGCGGATCTGGTGCTCCACGCCCGGCCTCAGCCACACGCCGCGCGTGGGCGGCACCACCCAGCGCCCGTCCTGCGTGGCGATGGTCATCACGCCGTCGATGGCGTAAATCAGCTGGGCATGCGCGTGGCGGTGCACCGAAATCACATGGCCGTGTTCGTAATCGATGGCCAGCGCCATGGCGCGCGCGGTAACGGGCAGCAGTTCCTGGTAATCGGCTTGCATAAATAAAAGGTCAGTTTTGCGACAGGTGCAGGCATATTAGCGTGAGAAAGCGCGGCGTGCCTGCGGCATCATGGTTTTCCCTGCAAACACCTGGAGCCCTGCATGTCCGCGCGCGAACCCATTTCCCCGACTTCGTATCTGTATCCCCTGGCCGCCATGCTCTTGTGGGCCGGCAATGTGGTGGTATCGAAACTGGCCGCCGCCAGCATCGCCCCCACCGCCATCACCTTTTACCGCCTGGTGCTGGTATTGCTGGTGATGACGCCGTTTGTCGCCCGCCCGCTGTGGCGTAACCGCGTCGCCATCCGCCGCCACTGGTGGCAGCTGGCGCTGTGCGGCCTGATGGCGATGGCGCTGTTCCAGAGCCTGTCTTATCGCGCGGCCGAAAGCACCACCGCCACCAATATGGCCATCGTCACGGCGCTGGCGCCCTTGATGACGGCCATCCTCAGCGTGCTGCTGCTGGGCGAGCAATTGACGCTGGGCATGGCGTTTGGCGGCGTGCTGTCGTTTGGCGGCCTGCTGTACCTGGTAGGGCGCGGCGACATGCTGGTGCTGCTGCATGAAGGCATGCATGCGGGCGACGCGCTGATGCTGCTGGCCTGCCTGATCTTTGCCCTGTACGGCGTGCTGCTGCGCCGCTGGCGCCTGGCCGTGCCCGCGTGGCAATCGATCTACTGCCAGGCCTGGGCGGCGCTGCTGTGCATGCTGCCGTTTTTCCTGCGCTTGCCGGCCGGCAGCGCGCCGTTGAACGGCGCCACCTTGCCGCTGATCGCCTATGCCGGCATCGGCTCGTCCATCGTGCTGTCGTATTTGTGGATCGAAGGCGTGAAACTGCTGGGGCCGAACCGCTGCAGCATCTTCGTCAACCTGCTGCCGATCCTGACGGCCTTGCTGGCGATCGTGTGGCTGCATGACACCTTCCACGCCTTTCACCTGATCGGAGGCGGCGTGTCGCTGCTGGGCGTGCTGCTGGCACAACTGGTGCAGCGCCCCTTGTTCGCGCGCGGTCTGGGCGCCGCGCGGGCATAATGGTCTTTTTTTCCAGCAGGGGAACACATGCGGCGATGGACTTTGACAACATTGATGGCGGGCAGCCTGCTGCTGGGCGGCGCCCCCTTGCAGGCGGCGCCTGTCGACGCGGGCCATGCAATCCCCAGGCCCGCCGGCACGATAGCCCAGTTCAAGGTCGATCTCGACAGCGAAGGCCCCACCACCTTCGTGCTCAGCCGTGTAGACGGCATCTACGGCCTGCAGGCCTGGCGTTATTCGCGCGCCCTGGACAGCATGAGCAAGGTGACCGAGTTGCAAGCGGCGCTAGACGCCATTGTGGCCGATAAAAAAACCATCAACGAAGCACAGATCCGCGCCGCGCTGGCGTCCTTGCAACTGATCGACTACAGCGTTGTTTACCATCGCAGCGGCAACCCGCAGTTCGATACCATCGACCATGCGCAAGGCAAGCTGGTCGGCTATTTCAACGCCGAGGGTCAGCCCGTCAGGCAATCCAGAGGCCAGCCTGCATTTGCCTATAAAAAAACCTTCCAGGAAAAAGACGGCCATTTCCTCACCGTCACCTATGTGCTGGGCTTCGGCTGGCAAGGCGCCCCGGCGCCCAGCTATCACCTGCGCTTTATCAACTGGGAAACCGAACCGTCGCGTTTTTCCGGCAGCCAGGACGGCCCCGGCGTCGAATACGACACCAGTTGCTGCGCCGGCGAGCTGCAGGCGCGCCCGGTCTACCGGCATGGACAGCGCATCGGGCAGTGAGCGATTGCACAAAAACGTCAATCCCGATTGAGAAAGCGTGATTTTTTGCTCAATATATTGCTACTCATAAATTTTCCCTGTAACCTTGCAATCAAGAAATAACACAGCGCGATCACCCCTCTCTGTTTTCGCGCTTCTCTTCTGATACGAGTGGGCCGCCTTTTCCCTGCCGCCGCACAACACTCCGTCACTTGCATATCCATACAACCGTTACGTCGTGAAGCCGGCCGATCCGCCAGGATCAGCGCCCTGATGCCGCGTATCTATCAAGGAAAATTTATGTTCTCCAAACTCACCATCAAGCTGCGCTTGATCGTTACCATGACCGTGCTGGGCGTGCTGATCGCCGTGCTCGGCGTCATGAGCATCACCGGCCTGAAATCGGCCAACGCCGTCTTGAACGACGTCTATACCAACCAGCTGGCGTCGACCAAGGCCATCGGCGAAGCGCAGAACGCACTGGGCCGCGCGCGCTTTACGCTGGACCGCGCCGTCATGCATCCCGACGCCGCCGATGCCAAGGACGTGCTGGTGCGCGGCGAGCAGTTTCTCGAGGAGTCGAACAAGGCCTGGAAAGTGTACCTGGCCCTGCCGCAATCGGCGGAAGAAAAACTGCTGTCCGACGATGTGGAAAAGAAACGCAGTGACTATATCGGCAATGGCCTGCAAGCCGTGATCAAGGCCGTGCGCGACGGCAACGCCCAGCAGGCCGATGCGCTGGTGATGACCGGCATCCTGCCGATGTCGCGCGCCCTGGAAGCATCGGTGGCCACGCTGTCGCAATTCCAGCTTACCTCGACGGAAAAAATGTATGAAGCCAGCCAGTCCAGCTACAACACCCAGGTGGCGATGGCGATGGCCGGCCTGGTGATCGGCCTGCTGCTGATCGTTATTTCCAGCGTCCTGCTGCTGCGCGCGATTTTCCGTCCGCTGGACCAGGCGCTGCGCCATTTCGACGCGATTTCCGACGGCAACCTGGCCAACGATATCGTCATCGAACGCCACGATGAAATGGGCGCCTTGCTGTCCGGCCTGAAGCAGATGCAGGAGCGTCTGTCGACCACCGTGCGCGGCGTGCGCGACGGCAGCGGCGCGATCGCCACCGCCAGCAATGAAATCGCCTCGGGCAACCTGGACCTGTCGAGCCGCACCGAGCAGCAGGCGTCTAGCCTGGAAGAGACCGCGTCCTCGCTGGAAGAGCTGACCTCGACCGTAAAACAGAATTCCGACAATGCGCGCCAGGCCAATCAGCTGGCCGTGTCCGCCTCGGACGTGGCCGTCAAGGGCGGTGCGCTGGTGGCGCAAGTGGTGGCCACCATGGGCACCATCAGCGATTCGTCGAAAAAAATTGCCGACATTATCGGCGTGATCGACGGCATCGCCTTCCAGACCAATATCCTGGCGCTGAACGCCGCCGTGGAAGCGGCGCGCGCGGGCGAGCAGGGCCGTGGCTTTGCGGTGGTCGCCACCGAAGTGCGCAACCTGGCGCACCGCTCGGCCAGCGCCGCGAAAGACATCAAGCAACTGATCGAAGCGTCGGTGCAGAACGTGGACGAGGGCAGCACCCTGGTCAGCCAGACCGGCACCACGATGGAAGAGATAGTATCGAGCATCCGCCGCGTGACCGACATCATGGGCGAGATCAGCGCCGCCGGCCGCGAGCAGGAATTGGGCATCGGCCAGATCAACCAGGCCGTGGCCGAAATGGACACCGTCACGCAGCAGAACGCCGCGCTGGTGGAAGAAGCGGCCGCCGCTTCGGAATCGATGCAGGACCAGGCGGCGGCGCTGGCCGAGATGGTCAGCCGCTTCAAGCTCGACGCCAGCCACAGCGCGCCAGCCGTCCAGCCTGCCTTGCGCAAACCGGCGGTGGCCGCCGCCAGGCCGGCCGTGGCCGCGCGCCCATCGCTGAAACTGGCGACGCCGGCCGCCGCCGCCAGGCCGCGCGCGGCAAAACCGGCGGCGGACAACGGCGGCGAGTGGGAAGAGTTTTAAGCTGTTACAGCTTGCGCCGGGTCAGCAGCGCAGCCTCTTCGGCGGCCTTGACGCGCGCCGCCTCGGCCGCCAGTTCCGCTTTTTCCAGTGCATCATGGCGCGCCTGCAAGGCCGCCTTGGCGCGCACGAACACGATCTTGATCGCCGCCATCACCGGCACCGACAAAAAGATGCCGACCACGCCACCCAACTGGTCGCCCGCCAGCAAGCCGACGATCACCATCAGCGGCGACACTTCCACGCCTTCGCTCATCAGGTAGGGATTGACCACATAATCCTGGAACAGGCGGTAGGCGGCGATAAAGCCGATCAGCCAGAACACGTGCTCGTAACCGCTGAAGCCGGCCACCACCACCGCGATCACGGCCGCACCCAAAGGCCCGGCAAACGGAATAAATTCCAGCAGGGCGGCGGCGCCGGCCAGCAGCAGGCCATACGGCACGCCCATCAGTGAAAACGCCACGCTGTACGAAATGAAGGTGGCGATCGACAACAGCAGCAGGGCGCGCACATAGCGCGACAGCAAGATGTCGAGGTCGTCGATGATGGCGCCCCACAGCTTTTTGTTCGGGCGGTTCAGCAAGGCCAGCAAGCCGTCGCGCATGTCCGGGCCTTCCTTGATCAGCAAAAAGCTCAGCACCGGCACCAGCACCAGGTAGATCAGGTTGCTGGCCGCGTGCATCACCGTCAGCCCCAGTTCCTTGGCCAGCGGCATCGCCTGCCCGTTGTCACCGCCGAGCTGCGTCTGCATGAACGCCAGCAGGCGCGCGCGCAGCGGCTCCATGAATTCCGGCAGCGGGATGCGCTCGGCAAAGTTGTTCCCTTTGAGCAGGGTCGGCAGCTGGTCGCTGAGCTTGATCGCCTCGTCCTCGATGCGCGCGCCGAAAATCGACCCGAGTATGGCGACGAGCAAGATCACCACCAGGAACACGATGCCGATGGCGGCCGTGCGCGGCAGGCGCCTGGGGCCATGGCGTTCCAGCAGCCCGATCAGCGGGTACACCAGATAGCTGAAAAACACGGCAAACACCACCACGATCAAGGTCGACGACACCTTGTAGATAAGGAATAGCAAAAAGGCGACGATAAACGCCGTCCACACCATCTTGGCGACGCGTAAGTTAAAACCGAACATGACAGGTCCTTGGACAAAAGCTGGCCGCGCCAGGGGAGGTGGGGCCAGGAATAAAGAGGTACGAAGAGGTGCGCGAGGCGGGGGCAGGGCGTGGCGGCACGGCCGTGAATCATACCGTAAAGTAACAAAATGCCACTCTCATTTGCGTCATTGCAATTTTTAGTCGGCAACGGTCTCGCGGCTCGGCGGCGTGCCGAACATGCGCGCATATTCGCGGCTGAATTGCGACGCGCTTTCATAGCCCACCTGGTAGGCCGCCTGCGACACATTGGCCGCGCGCGTCACCAGCAATCGCCGCGCCTGCAGCAGGCGCAATTGCTTCTGGTATTGCAAGGGCGTGACCGAGGTGATGCTCTTGAAGTGGGCGTGGAATGACGACGCGCTCATGCCGGCGCGCGAGGCCAGGCGCTCGATGCCGATCGGCGCGGCAAATTCGGCCTGCATCAGATTGATCGCCTCGGCAATGCGCAAGGTATGGCTGTCGGGTGCGGCCAGCTGGCGCAGGGCGTCGCCCTGCTTGCTGCTGAGCAGCCAGTAATACAGCTCGCGCACGATGGATGGCGCCAGCATGGCCAGGCCGCGCGGGTCGTCCAGCAATTGCATCAGCCGCAGCAGACAGTCGGCCGCCGGCGCTTCGAGCTGGCCCACAAAGACGCCGTGCGAGGCATGGCCCGCTGCGCTGGCGCTGGTATCTGCGTCGAGCTGGGCGACCACCTCCTGCAACAGCTTGATATCGAGCGACAGGATCAAGGCCAGGAAGGGCACCTCGCCGCTCGCCTGCGTGATGCGGCCCAGTATCGGCAGGTCTACGCTGACAATCAAGAATTCCATCGCCCCATAGTTGAACAGCGCGTCGCCCAGCATGGCCTGTTTCGCCCCTTGCACCGTGAGGCACAACGTGGGCGTGTACAGCGCGTATTGCGGCAAGGTTTGCCCGGCGACCCGCATCAGCCGCAGCGGCGCCAGCTCGGTGGCGTAAAAGCCGTCGGCGCTGTGGCGCCCGCGGGTGTAGGCGTCGATGGCGGTGGCAAGGGGAGAGGTCGGCATGCGGATTCTCGCGGTAGGGTGAAGCCATCGTAGCGCGCGTGGTGACAAGCTGCCAAGCGGCTTGGAGTTTTAGGCATGAAATGTGGAGTTTTGCCGCTTCACCGCGCACCGCGCCAGCGCCACACTGGCAACCTCATTCAACGCAAGGAGCTTCCCATGCCTACCCAGCACACCATTGCCCTCGTTACCGGCGCCAGCCGCGGCCTGGGCCGCAATGCCGCCCTGCACCTGGCCCGCCAGGGCGTCGACGTGATCATCACCTACCACGCCCAGCGCGCCGAAGCCGAGGCCGTCGCCGCCGAAATCACCGGCCTGGGCCGGCGCGCCGCCGTGCTGCAGCTCGACAGCGCGCAAGTGGCGTCGTTTGCACCCTTCGCCGGGCAATTGCGCACGGTGCTGGCCGGCTGGGGCCGCGAGCAGTTTGATTTCCTCGTCAACAACGCCGGCATCGGCCTGATGGCGCCGTTTGCCGATACCAGCGAGGCGATGTTCGACCAGCTGATGAATATTCATTTCAAGGGCGTGTTTTTCCTCACGCAAACCTTGCTGCCGCTGATCGCCGATGGCGGGCGCATTGTGAATATCTCCAGCGGCCTGACCCGCTTCAGCATGCCGGGCATGTCGGCCTATGCGGCGATGAAGGGCGCGGTGGAAGTGCTGACCCGCTACCTGGCCAAAGAACTGGGCGCGCGCCGCATCGCCGTCAACACCCTGGCGCCCGGCGCGATTGCCACCGACTTCGGCGGCGGCGACGTGCGCGACAATCCGCACGTCCAGCAGTACCTCGCTGCGCAGACCGCCCTGGGCCGCGTGGGCGAGCCCGACGATATCGGCCCGATGATCGCCGCCTTATTGTCCGACAGTCACCGCTGGGTCAACGGCCAGCGCGTGGAAGTGTCGGGCGGCATCTATCTGTAAACTGATTCAGGCCGCGTGCAGCACATGGCGGTTCTTGCCGCCTTTCTTGGCCTGGTACAGCGCTTCATCGGCGCGCCGGTAGGTGTGCGACAGGTCCGCATCCTTGATCAGCTCGGCCACGCCGATGCTGATCGACAGCACCCTTTCATGCCGGAAGGCCGCTTCCATGCCGGCGACCAGCTGCGCCGCAAACGCGCAGGCGGCGCCTTGTTCGCCCTGGTAAATCACGGCAAACTCCTCGCCGCCCAGCCGGCCGCACAAATGGCCTGCGGACAATTGCGCAATCACGCCGGCCGTCTTTTTCAACACCTCGTCGCCTGCCTCGTGCCCATCAACATCGTTGATCTGCTTGAAGTCGTCGATATCGATCATCAGGAAAAATGCCGTGCCATGCTCCGGCGACTGCAGCTCGCGCGCGCGTTGCGTGAACATGCGGCGGTTGTTCAGGCCCGTCAAGCCGTCGGTATAGGCCATCGCCGTCAGGTCGCGCCGGGCGCGGTAGTTATGGATGCGCAAGACCAGAAAATAGATATTGAGCGCCAGGCCGATCAGCACGCTGACCACCACCGCCAGCACCGGCCAATGGTGGTCGGTCTGCTGCGCATGATCGGGAAAGTTGCCCAGCCCCAGGGTCAGCCAGACGCACAGCGAGATCCCCAGGTAATACGCGATGCCGCTGAAAATGGGGGCGATGGTCAGCGTGATCATCACGCCCAGCGGCAAGACCCAGAACGAGGGATAGCTCGTGCTCACGATCATCACGCGAAAACCGTAGGTAATGAACAGCACGCTGGCTGCGCCGGTGACGATGCTGACGGGCAGCGAGCGCGACACCACCGTCAGCCCCAGCCCCGCCAGCATGCCCGCCAGGGCCAGCGCCGCCTGCGTGTAGTCGAGCATCTCGCGATGGCGCATCAGCGCCACCGTCACCAGCCAGCTGAGCACGCCAAACACCAGGTGCGTATTTCGGTGAACGCGCCCACCCATTCCGGTCTATCGTGCCCACTTGCGCATGAGATGGTGTTACGCGGTTAAATTGTAGTCGGTGCGGTCACGATGGGTCGATATTTCTCTCCTTTTTGGCT
>NZ_LOCQ01000029.1 GCF_001677885.1 Janthinobacterium psychrotolerans
ATATTACTCACCCGTTCGCCACTCGCCACCAGAGCAAGCTCCGTGCTGCCGTTCGACTTGCATGTGTAAGGCATGCCGCCAGCGTTCAATCTGAGCCAGGATCAAACTCTTCAGTTTAATCTCTGTTTAATGTCATTTCTGACAGGTCGGACAGTATCACTACCATCCAAATCTTTTGCATTGCAAAAGATTTGCTCACTCAAAAAACTGACAGGCTACTTCCGAAGAAGTATCCTATTTCATTATTTCTTGTGAACATTTGATATTTTAAGTTTTACGTCGATCCGAAGATCAACGCTGCACTTCATCAAATGCCCACACTTATCGACTGTTAATTGTTAAAGAACGGTATTCGGCACTGCGTTTCGCGCTATCGACAAAGCGTTGTGTTTGTCAGCTGCGAAGAAGGAAGAGTATGAAGCGTTTCGGCTAATTCGTCAACCTTCTTTTTTACCCCGCTAACCCTGCAACACCATGTTTTGTGTGCGTCGTTTTGCGAGGAGGCGAATCATATCAAAGGCCGTCGAAGTTTGGCAAGCGCTTTTCCAAAAATGCGTGCATGCCCTCTTTCTGCGCCGGTGTGCCAAACGCTGCCTGGAACAGCCGGCGCTCATACGCCACGCCATCGCTCAGGGTGGTTTCAAACGCGCGGTTGACGCAATCCTTGATCATCATGGCCACCGAAGTGGGCATGGCGGCGATCGTCTTGGCGGCGGCCATGGTTTCTTCCAGCAACTTATCGGCCGGCACCACGCGCGACACCAGGCCGATGCGCTCTGCTTCCACGGCATCGATGGTGCGCGCTGTCAACAGCAGGTCCATGGCCTTGGCCTTGCCGATGGCGCGTGGCAGCCGCTGGGTGCCGCCGGCGCCTGGCGTGACGCCGACCTTGATTTCTGGCTGGCCGAATTTGGCGCTGTCGGCGGCAATCAGGAAGTCGCACATCATGGCCAGTTCGCAACCGCCGCCCAGGGCGTAGCCGGCCACGGCGCCGACCACCGGTTTGCGCACGCGCAGGATATGTTCCCAGTTGCGGCTGATATAGCCTTGCGTATAGGTATCGGGATAGGTGTAGTCGGCCATGGCAGCAATGTCCGCGCCGGCGGCAAACGCTTTTTCGCTACCGGTCAGCACGATGCAGCCGATGTTCTCGTCGGCATCGAACTTGAGCAGCGCGTCGCCCAACTCGTTCATCATGCGCTCGTTCAGGGCATTCAGGGCCTTGGGACGGTTCAGGCGTATCAGCGCGACTTTGTCCTGGATGTCGATGATCAGGTCTTCGTATTGCATGGGTGTCTCCTCTCGATGAACGGTGCTGACGATTGTAGCGGCTAAAGGCAGCGCCACTACAGCCGCGTTAGTATTATTGTCAGCCGTATTGCTGCGCGCGGTTGGACGCAGGAAATCGATCTGGCGTGTATAAGATTGCTTTACCGACACTATTCAGAACGAAGCCCGGCAGACTTGATGTACATCAAGGATTTCCCCCGGGTATATCCATAAGCTGCAACCATTTCCAAGGAGCACATTATGTTCAAGACGATACTTTTCCCTACCGACGGCTCCCCCTTGTCCGACCAGGCAGCCAATACCGCCATCGCGTTTGCGCAACTGAACCAGGCCAGGCTGGTCGCCGTCAGCGTGGTGCAGCCGTTTCCGTTTTCGCCGATGGCCGACGGCGGCATCGTGCTCGACGCCAGCCTGTACGAGCAGCAGATGAATGAATCGGCGCAGCGCGCGATCGAGAAAATCGGCGAAGCCGCGCGCGCCGCCAATGTGCCGTTCGAAGGCGTGGTGGCGTCGTCGCCAAGCCCGCATGAAGAAATCGTCAATACGGCGCAGGCCCATCAGTGCGATATCATCCTGATGGCTTCGCATGGCCGCAAGGGCCTCAATAAACTGTTCGTGGGCAGCGAAACACAGAAAGTGCTGGCGCATACCCACTTGCCGGTAATGGTCTTGCGTTAATTTCAAGGCGCCGGCGGCTGTTTGGGCAGCAACACCCACACCATGCCGCTCTGCTTCATGCGGCCGGCATTCTCGGCCGCTTCCTTGCCGAAGCCAAAGAAGTAATCGACGCGGATCGGCCCGCGGATCGCGCCGCCCGTGTCCTGCGCCATCACCAGGCGCTGCATCGGGATATCGCTGTTCGCCTGCGTGGTCGACAGGAACACCGGTGCGCCCAGCGGCAGGAAGCGCGAGTCGATGGCCACCGAGCGCTGCGGCGTGAGCGGCACGCCCAGCGCGCCTTTCGGTCCCACTTTCGGGTCCGGCAGGCGCTCTTCCTTGAAGAACACATAGCTGGGATTGGCATTGAACAGCTCATCCTTGCGCGTCGGATGGCCTGCGATCCAGGCCTTGATGCCCTGCGCCGACGCCTGGCTCATGGTCAGCTCCCCCTTGTCGACCAGGTAGCGCCCGATCGACTGGTAAGGATGGCCGTTCTGGTCCGCATAGGCGACGCGCACGGTTTCCTGGGTGTCGGTCAGCTGTACCCTGCCGCTGCCCTGCACTTGCAGGAAAAACGCTTCCACCTCATCGTCGACCCACATCAGTTCCTTGCCCGCGACCGATGTTGCGCGCCCGATCTCGGCGCGCGTGGCGTAAGGCACGATCTTCTTGCCCACCAGCCTGCCGCGCAGGCGCATGTTCTTCAGTTCCGGATACACGCCGGACAAGTCCACCGTGACCAGGTCGTCAGGCACCTTGTACAACGGCGTCTGGTACGGCCCGCCGCGTTTGCGCGCGCCATGCAGCAGCGGTTCGTAATAGCCTGTCACCAGGCCGGAGCTGGCGCCATCGGCGGCCACCACCTGGTTCGGCACGAAAAACGCTTCGAAGAACTGGCGGATCGCCTGGTCGCTGTCGGCATTGACTTGGCGCGCGATGGTGCACGATTCCTTCCAGTCGGGCCGCTTGACCAGCACGCCGCACGAGGCCATGAAGGCGGGCCAGGCGGCGCGCACGTCGTCACGCTGCCAGCCGGGCAAGGCGGCAAAACTGACGGGCACAAAAGTGGGCGCCTGGACGTCTTTGGTTTCCGGCGCGGCCGGCTTGGCAGGCAGGGGATGGACCACCGACGGCGTGATGGCTGGCGGCCTGGCCGGCGCGGGCGTCGGCGGCACGGTGGTACAGGCCGATAAAGCCAGCGCGACGGCGGCGCTTGAAACGAGTAGACTGAGGCGTAAAGACATAGGAGAGCGTATGTGGATCTTGGTGTTGGAAGCGATGGTGGCGTTTTTCCTGCTGGCGTTTATCGTCTGGTGGACCATGTACTCGGGCAAGAAGCCCACGCCGCCGGCGCAGAAACAGGTGGCAACCGACAAGGACGCCACCGAGAAGCTGAAATGAGGTAGCGGTTTAGTGCAGCGTGCGCGGCAGCGACAACACGAACTCGGGAATCTGCGCTTCGAACTGATGGCCGTCTTCGGCCACGCAGAAGTATTCGCCGAGCATGGTGCCTTGCGGCGTGGCGAGCACGGTGCCGCTCGTGTATTCGAACTGTTCGCCCGGCTGCAACAGCGGCTGATGGCCGACGGCGCCCAGGCCGCGTACTTCTTCGACCTTGTTGTTGGCGTCGGTGATCACCCAATGGCGCGAGATCAGCTGCGCGCCGGCCGTACCCGTGTTGACCACGCGGATGGTGTAGCTGAACACATGGCGGCCCTGCTCGGGCGCTGATTGCTCGGGCAAATACTGTGTCTTGACCGTTACCGTAAATTCATAAGTCGCCATCGTCGTCCTTGTCTGGTTCATGAGGTGTCGCGCCACAGCCTCGCCGGCTGCGGCACGAGCGGGTATTCTGTGTTTCAAAAGGGCATGGCGGCGGCGTCAAGCGTAAAATAGCGCAACTTTGCATCTTCTACCCTCTGGCCCTGATCACCATGACTACATTTCGCATCGCTCCCAGCATCCTGTCCGCCGACTTCGCCCGCCTGGGCGAGGAAGTACGCAACGTCGTGACCGCCGGCGCCGACATCATTCACTTCGACGTGATGGACAACCATTATGTGCCGAACCTGACGATAGGCCCGCTGGTGTGCGAAGCCATCCGCCCGCATGTGCAAGTGCCCATCGACGTGCACCTGATGGTCAAGCCTGTCGATCGCATTATCCCGGATTTCGCCAAAGCCGGTGCGAACATCATCACCTTCCATCCGGAAGCGTCGGAACACCTGGACCGCTCGCTGCAGCTGATCCGCGACAACGGCTGCAAGGCCGGCCTGGTCTTCAACCCGGGCACGCCGCTGCACTACCTGGAGCACGTGATGGACAAGATCGACATCATCCTGATCATGTCGGTCAACCCGGGTTTCGGCGGCCAGTCCTTCATTGCCCAGGCACTGAAGAAAATCGCCGAAGCGCGCCGCATGATCGATGCATCGGGCCGTGACATCATGCTTGAAGTCGACGGCGGCATCAAGATCGACAATATCGCCGCCGCCGCCGCCGCTGGCGCCGACACCTTTGTCGCCGGCTCGGCCATCTTCGGCAAGCCAGACTATAAAGCAGTGATCGACGCCATGCGCGCCGAATTGGCCAAGACAGTGGCCAAAACGGTGGCCAACTAATGGGCGCGGGCACGGTGACGCATCCAGTGCTGGCCGGCGTGCGCGCCGCCATTATCGACCTCGATGGCACGATGCTCGACACCGTGCCCGACTTTCATGTCGCCATCAACGGCATGCGCGCCGAATTCAAGCTGCCGGCCATCAGCGCCGAGGCGATTTCGCTGATGATCGGCAAGGGCTCGGAAAACCTGATCCGCACGGTGCTGGCGCTCGATTTTGACGCGGCCGGCGTGGAACAGCATTTTGAAAAAGCGATGGATGGCTACCAGCGCCACTACCTGGCCATCAACGGCCAGCACAGCACCCTGTATCCGGACGTGGAAGCGGGCCTGGCGGCGATGAAGGCGGCCGGCCTGCGCCTGGCCTGCGTCACCAACAAGCCGATCGCGTTCGCCCTGCCCCTCTTGAAACTGAAAAACCTCGATCAGTATTTCGAGATCGTCTACGGCGGCGACTCGCTGGCGAAGAAGAAACCGGACCCGCTGCCCTTGTTGCAGGTATGCGCGGACTTCGACCTGGCGCCGGCCAAAGTGGTGGCCATCGGCGACTCCTCGAACGACGCGCAAGCGGCACGCGCTGCGGGTTGCCCGGTGCTGACGGTACCCTATGGCTACAACCATGGACACTCTATACACGATACTGATTCCGATGGTATAGTAAATACGCTACTCGACGCGGCGCAGCTGATACGCGCGCAACACTGACCCTACACCACACCTTATCGTGAACACGTTTCTCATCAAAAAACACAACGTCACCGAAACCGGCTCGATTGAGGCCTGGCTCTGGCGACGCTGGCAATCCTGGCAGGCCTGAGGGCCAAGCCGTCACTGATTGCTGCCGCCTGCACCCTCGCAGGCGGCAGGTTTTTTGATAACTCACCGCAAGCTACGGTGTGCTCAACGCACACTGCACACTGTTATGCTGCGGCATGGAGAGAAACATGACCGAACTCGAATTCAAATCGCTGGCCCAGCAAGGCTACAACCGCATTCCCCTGATCGCCGAAGCCTTCGCCGACCTGGAAACCCCGCTCACGCTGTACCTGAAACTGGCGCAAACCCAGCAAGGCGGCAAGAACACCTTTCTGCTCGAATCGGTGGTCGGCGGCGAGCGCTTCGGCCGCTTCTCGTTTATCGGCCTGCCCGCCACCACCGTGCTGCGCACGTTTGGCAGCTGCACCGAGATCGTGAAAAATGGCGCGGTGATCGAGGAACACGAAGGCAATCCGCTCGACTTCATCGAACAGTACCAGTCGCGTTTCAAGGTGGCGCTGCGCCCCGGCATGCCGCGCTTCTGCGGCGGCCTGGCCGGCTACTTCGGCTACGACACGGTGCGCCATATCGAGAAAAAACTGGCTGGCGGCGCGCCCAGAGATGACCTGGGCCTGCCCGATATCCAGCTGATGGTGACCGAAGAACTGGCCGTGATCGACAACCTGTCCGGCAAGCTCTATCTGATCGTCTACGCCGACACCACCGCGCCCGAGTCCTTTTCCAAGGCGCGCCAGCGCCTGAAAGACCTGCGCATGATGCTGCGCCGCGGCGTCGATGCACCGGTCACCAGCAGCTCGGTGCGCACCGAAACCATCCGCGATTTTTCAAAAGAAGATTATCTGAAGGCGGTGGCCAAGGCGCACGAATACGTGATGGCCGGCGATCTGATGCAGGTGCAGATCGGCCAGCGCATCCGCAAGCCCTACGTCGATTCACCATTGACCCTGTACCGCGCGCTGCGTTCGCTGAACCCGTCGCCGTATATGTACTTCTATAACTTCGGCGACATGCAGATCATCGGCGCCTCGCCCGAGATCCTGGTGCGCAATGAAACGACCAGCGACGGCGGCAAGAAAGTAACCCTGCGTCCGATCGCCGGCACCCGTCCGCGCGGCGCCACGCCCGAGCGCGACGCCGAATTGTCGGCCGAACTGCTGGCCGATCCGAAAGAGATCGCCGAACACGTGATGCTGATCGACCTGGCGCGCAACGATATCGGCCGCATCGCCACCACCGGCAGCGTGCAGGTCACCGACCGCATGGTCATCGAAAAATACTCGCATGTGCAGCACATAGTCTCGAACGTCGAAGGTACCCTGAAAGATGGCTTGTCGAACCTCGACGTGCTGCGTGCCACCTTCCCGGCCGGCACCCTGACCGGCGCGCCGAAAGTGCGCGCCATGGAAGTGATCGACGAACTGGAAATCACCAAGCGCGGCATCTATGGCGGCGCCTGCGGCTACCTGTCGTTTGGCGGCGAAATGGACGTGGCGATCGCCATCCGTACCGGCGTCATCAAGGACGGCATGCTGTACGTGCAGGCGGCCGCCGGCATCGTTGCCGACTCGATTCCCGAAATGGAATGGCAGGAAACGGAAAACAAGGCGCGCGCCGTACTGCGCGCCGCCGAACAGGTGCAAGATGGCCTGGACGGCGAATTCTGATTCCAGCGCCGTGGGCTGAACCAATACCGACCAGGGGATAGCACGTGGCGTTGAACGCAATGTTGAAACGCGACCTGCTGTGGTCATGGGCCGCCATCGCGGCCATGGTGGCGCTGCTGATCTGGCTGCTGCTGCAGCTGGGCCGCCAGGGCGCCGACGCGCAGATCGTGGCCGCGCGCACGCGCGCCAGCGCCATCTGCCAGATCATGCGCGCCGGTAGCGGCAGGATGACACTCAACGGTAACAATGACACCATGGACGAGGCGGTCGACCGGGCAGTGGTCGACATGGCCCTGCGCGAGGACGCCGGTTTCGAAGGCGGCCTGTGGACCGAGCAGCACGGCGTATTTGCCTATGCGTTTCCCACCTACGACGGCAGCGGCGTGAAGGACGATGCGCCGGCGGCAGAACTGCCGCGCATCGCCGCCCTGGCGCGGCGCACCCTGGCGGTGGGCGCCGGCGTCGACGAAGTGCGCCCCGGCCTGCGCGAAGCGGTGGTCTACACCGCCTGCCCTCTATCGAAAAACATGGCCGGCTGGACCATGACCAGGGTCGCCACCATTGCCGACAGCGCCCTCAATCACCTGACCCTGGCCGTCAGCCTGCTGCTCGGCTCACTGGTCATGGCCGGCGCCTGGTTCGCCTTCTTGCTGATGCGCTGGGGCCGCGAGGCGCAGCGCCTGTCCGCACTGCTGGTGGCCAGCGAACGCATGGCGGCCCTGGGCGGCCTGGCCGCCGGCCTGGCCCACGAAATCCGCAATCCCCTCGGCACCATCCGCATGAAGGCCGAAAACGCGCTGGCCGCGCCGCCGGCCAGGCGCCAGGAACGTACCGAAGCCGCCCTGCAAACCACTCTGGGCCAGGTGCAGCGCCTGGAAACGCTGGTATCGAGCCTGCTCGCGCTGACCCAATCGTTCCATCCGCAGCGCGCCCCGGTGGCGCTGGCCGGCTGGCTGGAGCACTGCCGGCTCACGCACGCCGAAGCGGCCGCCGAGATGGGGGTGAGCATCGCCCTGGACGTCGAAGCGGGGCTGGACCAGGCCACGCGCGACATCGCCCTGTTCGATGCCGCCCATATGGAACGCGTGATCGACAACCTGCTGCTCAACGCGCTGGCGCATGCGCACGCCGGCGGTCATATCGTGCTGGGCGCGGCGCGCGGCGACGCCTGCCTGCGGCTGTCGGTCAGCGATGACGGCAGCGGCGTGCCGCCGCCATTGCGCGCCACCCTGTTCGATCCGCTGGTGACGGGCCGTGTCGGCGGCACGGGCCTGGGCCTGGCCGTGGTGCGCGAAGTGGTGCAGGCGCATGGCGGCAGCGTGGCGCTCGACCCGACTCACGCTCAAGGAACCCGCATCGTGCTGGAGCTGCCATGGCCATGATCCTGATCGTCGACGACGACACCGCTTTTCGCGACACCCTGGCCGAGGCGCTCTGCGATCTGGACTACCAGGTCAGCCAGGCCGCCAGCTGCGAAGCCGGATTGCGGCGCCTGCAAGCGGGCGGCATCGACCTGGCGATTGTCGACCTGCGCCTGCCCGGCGACAACGGCCTGGCGTTTTTGCGCGCGGCCCCTGCCCTTGCGCCCGGCGTGCCGTGCATCATGCTGACCGCCTATGCGGTCGGCTCGAATACCATCGAGGCCATGCGCCTGGGCGCGTTCGACCATCTGACCAAACCGATCGGCCGCGAGACGCTGGCGCAGACCTTGGCGCGCGCGCTGCGCACCAAAGAGAACGACACGGTCGACACCAGCGCCATGGCCGATACCAGCCAGGCCGGCGAACAAATGCTCAGCAATAGTGAAGTGATGCGCGCCATCTTCAAGCGCATCGGCCTGGTGGCCGACAGCGACAATTCGGTGCTGGTGCTGGGCGAGACCGGCACCGGCAAGGAACTGGTGGCCCAGGCCCTGCACGCCAACAGCGCCAGGAAAGCCGGCCCTTTCGTGGCCGTCAACTGCGCGGCGATTCCGGCCGACCTGCTCGAGAGCGAATTGTTCGGCCATGTCAAAGGCGCGTTTTCCGGCGCCACGGCCGAGCGCGCCGGGCGCTTTCGCGAAGCCGATGGCGGCACCCTGTTCCTTGACGAAATCGGCGACATGGCGCTGCCGACCCAGGCCAAGATCCTGCGCGTGCTGCAGGAGCGGGAAGTGACCCCGCTCGGTGGACGCCATGCGCTGCCGGTCGACCTGCGCATCGTCGCCGCCACCCACCGCGATATCGAGGCCGACGTGGCGGCCGACGCGTTTCGCGCCGATCTCTGGTACCGCCTGCAGGTCATCACCATCCACCTGCCGCCGCTGCGCGAACGGCCGGAAGATATCGACCTGCTGGCGGCGCACTTTTTGCAGCAGGGCGGCAATGGCCGCGCCAAGCGCCTGTCGGGTGCCGCGCTGGCCGCGCTGCGCGCGCATGGATGGCCGGGCAATGTACGCGAGCTGCGCAACACCATGCAGCGCGCGATTGCGCTCAGCGAAGGCGAGCTGATCGAGGCCGGACACCTGGGCCTGAACGCGGCTCGCGCATCGCAGGCGCAGACGGCGACCACCGCCGCCCCGCCTGGCGATATCGACTGGGACGGCCCGCTCGACGCCGCCGTGGCGACGCTCGAAGCGGCCATGCTGCTGCGCGCGCTGGCAGCCTGCGCTGGCAACCGCAGCCAGGCCGCGCGCCGGCTGGGCCTGTCGCGCCAGCAGTTGTACCGCAAGCTGGCGCAATACGGCCTGGAGTAGGGCCGCCGGCGACATGCCGGGCGGACAGCTGTCCGCTCTGGTGACAGCCCCGTGTCACCAGAGCGGACACTCCCCCTTCGCATGGCCACGCGATGCGCGGACAATAGCGGCCTCTGGCACTGGCACGCAATCTGCATAGTCATGACTACCACCCTTTCAATCCGAACAAAGGAGTTAGCCATGACCGTACGCAAACCTTCCATGATGGTGCTTGCATTTGCCCTGTCCACCCTGTCAGCCAGCGCCTTTTCGGCGGCCGTGCCGGTGCGCCCGCTCACCCTGGCGCAAGCCGAGCCGGCGCCACCGCCACCGGCGCCCGGCGCGGACGTGCCGCCGCCGCCAAAACCGCCGGCACGCAGGCCACGGCCACCGCGCCCACCGGCGCCCGGTAGCGATGCGCCTCCACCACCGCCACCGCCGCCGGCCCCGCCAAGCGGTGAAGCACCACCGCCGCCACCTGCGCCACCCGCACCACCTGGCGGCGGCACCCAACTGTAAGAGCGGGCGCGATGAAACTGCATGCAGCCTTGCTGGCGGCGCTCCTTGCCTGCATGGGCGCCGCCATCGCCCAGGCGCCACCTGGCGCCGAGGGCGTGGTGGCGCGCTACCTGACCACGCCCTACGGCGAGGTCAATGGCCTGCGCCTGGACAATGGCACGCTGGCGCTGTTCGCGCCGCACCTGGCCCAGCGCTTTTTCGAGTCGACCGCCGTTGGCGACCAGGTGCGGCTCCATGGCCATGGCGGCGCCGATGGCATACTGCGCGCGACCAGCATGGTCAACCTGACGACGCGCAGGACGGTGGCCGACATGGCGCCAGCACCACCGGCGCCACCGGCAAACCGTCCACTGGCCACGCTCGAACGCATCGAGGTGGCCGGCACCATCGACCTGGTGCTGCGCGGACCGCGCGGCGAAGCCAATGCGGTGCTCCTGCAGGAAGGCGCGGTGGTGTATTTCCGCCCCGACCTGATCAGGATACCGCTGGCGCGCCAGCAGCCATTCGCGGCAATCGGCATCGGCACGCGCGGCAGCTGGGGCCCGGCGCTCGAAGCGGTGGCCGTCGGCACCAACCTGGAACAGGCCCGCGCGGCGATACATGCACCACCACCCCTACCCTGAACCAATCCCAGGAGCACAGCACGCATGTCGAGTGAAATTTTATTGTGGATCATTACCGGCCTGACCATGGCCGGCATCGTGCTGCGCCCGGGCGGCTTGCCGGAGGCCCTGTGGGCCAGCCTGGCGGTGGCGGCGCTGTTGCTGCTGCGCCTGATCACGCCACACGATGTGCTGGCGGGGGCGGCGCGCGGCGCCGATGTGTATCTGTTTTTGGGCGGCATGATGCTGCTGGCCGAGATGGGCCGGCGCCATGGCGTCTTCGACTGGCTGGCGGCGCATGCCGCGCGCGCGGCCGGCGGCTCGGGCAGCCGTCTGTTTTTGCTGATTTACCTGGCCGGCACCCTGGTCACCGTCTTCCTGTCGAATGACGCCACCGCCGTGGTGCTCACGCCCGCCGTGTATGCGGTGGCGCGCGCGGTCGATGCGCCGCCGCTGCCCTACCTGCTGGTGTGCGCCTTTGTCGCCAATGCGGCCAGCTTCGTGCTGCCGGTGTCGAACCCCGCCAACCTGGTGATGTTCGGCGCGCACATGCCCAGCCTGGGCAACTGGTTGATGCTGTTTTTGCTGCCCTCGCTGGGCGCCATCGTGGTCACTTACCTGGTGCTGCACCTGCGGCTGCGCGCCACCTTTGACGTTGCCATCCGTACCGATGTCGCGGTGCCGCGCCTGGCGCCGGCCGGCCGTTTGGCCATCGCCGCGCTGGCCGGCACGGCGCTGCTGCTGGGCTGGGCCTCGGCGCGCGGCATGGAGCTGGGCGCCGTCACCCTGGGCGCTGCGGCGTCGGCAATGCTGTTCACCTGCCTGGCCGCGCGCAGCGCGCCGCTGGTACTGCTGCGCGCTGTATCGTGGGATGTGCTGCTGATGGTGGCCGGCCTGTTCGTGCTGATCCAGGCGCTGCAGCAGCATGGCGTGGTGGCCATCCTGGCCAGCCAGTTGCACACGCTGCGAGCGCAGGCACCGGCCATGGCCGACAGCATGGTCGGCGTGGTGCTGGCCTTCGCCTGCAACCTGTTCAACAACCTGCCCGCCGGCCTGCTTGGCGCGGCGACGCTGGACCAAGTGGCCGCGCCCGCGCCGCTGCGGGCGGCGGCCATGATCGGCATCGACCTGGGACCGAACCTGTCGGTCAGCGGTTCGCTGGCCACCCTGCTGTGGCTGACGACCCTGAAGCGCGAAGGCGTGCAGGTCGGCGCCTGGACCTTCCTGAAACTGGGCGCGCTGGTCATGCCGGCCAGCCTGCTGGCGGCCTTGCTGCTGCTGTGGGCGCAGTCATGAGCGCGCCGGGCACGCTGGAGCGGGCCGCATCCGTGCCTGCGCCGCTGGGCGGCAAGCTGATGGCGCTGGCGGTGTTGAATTTTTTCCTGGCCGATTCGCGCGATGGCCTGGGGCCCTTCCTCGACGCCTATCTGACCACGCAGGGCTGGCGACCGATGGACCTGGGCCTGCTGGCCACCATCGGCGGCGTGCTGGGACTGGCCGCCGGCATGCCGGCCGGCGCGCTGGCCGACCGCAGCCACCACAAGCGATTGATGATCATCGCGCCCGTCACATTGATCACCGTCATGAGCATGCTGTGCATCGCCTTTCCCGGGCGCGCGGTGGTGTTCTCGACGCAGACCCTGGCCGCCCTGGCCGGCGTGCTGATCATGCCGGCATTGTCCGGCATCACCCTGGGCCTGGTGGGACCAAAGCGTTTCGGCGAACAGCTGGGCAGAAACGAAGCGTACAACCATGGCGGCAATATGGTGCTGCTGGGCGCCACCTGGGGCGCCAGCGCCTGGTTCGGCCTGCCAGGCGTGGCCGTGCTGATGCTCGCCACCACCATCGCCACGGTGGCGGCCACCCTGGCCATCGATCCCCACGCCATCGACCATGTGGCGGCGCGCGGCGGCGAGTGCGGCGGCGAGCGCGGCGAACATCCCCCGGCCTCGACCTGGCGCGTGCTGGTGCACAACCGCCCGCTGCTGCTATTGAGCGTGGCCTTGCTGCTGTTTCACTTCGGCAACGCCCCACTGGCGCGTTTGATCTCGCAGCAGTTTGCTCTGCAAATGCAGCGCCCTTTCGAAACCACGGCCATCATCACCATGGTCTCGCAAACGGCGGCCTTGGCGGCGGCGGTGGCCGCGCCGTTCATCATCCGACGCGACCTGGTGCGTACGGCGGCCGTACTGGCCATGCTGACCCTGCCCCTGCGCGGCGTGATCGCCTGGGCGTTTTCCAGCTTCGGCATGATCTATCCGGTGCAGCTGCTCGATGGCCTGGGGGTTGGCCTGCTCGGCATTCTGACGCCCTTCCTGGTCGAGCGCCTGACGCGCGGCAGCGGCCACTTCAACCTGGCGCTGGCGGCGGTGATGGTGGTGCAAGGCGTGGGGGCGGCGTCGAGCAATATGGTGGCCGGCTACCTGGTCACGCACTACGGTTACAGCGTCACCTACCTGCTGCACGGCGCGATGGCGCTGGTGGCGCTGGCCGCCCTGCTGCCGGCGCTGCGTCCGGCTCGGCCAGATGCGCGCCGATAAAAATCGCATGCGCACCCGCACTGCATGGCCGGATATTGGTGTAATATTAGGCCATGCAACAATTCTCCATCCGCTTCCTGTCCTTCCCTTGCTGGTGCTGGCGTCAAGCCTGACCACAACTCCCCCTATCGCCCGCGCACACTGCACGGGCAGCAAAAACAAACTGTGCCACAACGCTGCCGAACTGGAAAGTTTGCGGCCGTGCGCGGAAAACCAGTCACCCATTCAACCAGGTTAGGCACCCAATATGCTGCTGATGATCGACAACTACGACTCCTTCACCTACAACATCGTGCAGTATTTCGGCGAACTCGGCGAGGATGTGCGCGTGGTCCGCAATGACGAAATCACGATCGAACAGATCGAAGCGCTGAACCCCGACCGCATCTGCATCTCGCCCGGCCCCAAGGCGCCCGCGCAGGCCGGCATTTCCATCGCGGTGCTGAAACACTTCGCCGGCAAGAAGCCCATCCTTGGCGTATGCCTGGGCCACCAGGCGATCGGCGAAGCGTTCGGCGGCAAGGTGATCCGCGCCAAGGAAGTCATGCATGGCAAGACCTCCGTCATCGCCCATACGGGCGTGGGCGTGTTCAAGGATATCCCCAGCCCCTTCACCGTGATCCGCTACCACTCGTTGGCGATCGAACGCGCCTCGCTGCCGGCCTGCCTGGAAGTGACGTCGTGGACGGACGACGGCGAAATCATGGGCGTGCGCCATCGGGAATTCGACGTCGAGGGCGTGCAGTTCCACCCCGAATCGATCCTGTCGGAGCACGGCCACGCCCTGCTGAAAAATTTCCTCGAGCGCTGATTTGTTCGTGCACGCGCGAGCGTGCCCCAGCGTCCTCCTGCGCCATCACTGAAGAAAGAAGCACCATGCCGATCACCCCACAAGAAGCCCTGCTGCGCTGTATCGAACACCGCGAGATCTTTCACGACGAAATGCTGTACCTGTTCCGCCAGATCATGTCCGGCGAAATGTCGCCCACCATGATCGCGGCGCTGACCATGGGCCTGCGCGTGAAAAAGGAAACCATCGGCGAAATCGCCGCCGCCGCGCAAGTGATGCGCGAGTTTTCCACCAAGGTGCCGATGGCCGACACCACCAACCTGCTCGACATCGTCGGCACCGGCGGCGACGGCGCGCACACCTTCAATATCTCGACCGCCTCGATGTTCGTGGCCGCCGCCGCCGGCGCGCGCGTGGCCAAGCATGGCGGGCGCAGTGTCTCGTCTTCTTCCGGCAGCGCCGACGTGCTGGACTCTTTGGGCGTCAACATCAACCTGCAGCCCGAGCAGATCGCCCAGTCGATCGCGCAGACCGGCATCGGCTTCATGTATGCGCCGAACCACCACGCGGCCATGAAGCATGCGGCGCCGGTGCGCCGCGAGCTGGGCGTGCGCACGATTTTCAATATCCTGGGCCCGCTGACCAATCCGGCCGGCGCGCCGAATATCCTGATGGGCGTATTCCACGCCGACCTGGTCGGCATCCAGGTGCGCGTGCTGCAGCGCCTCGGCGCGCAGCACGCCATCGTCGTCTATGGCCGCGACAATATGGACGAAGTGTCGCTCGGCGCCGGCACCATGGTCGGTGAATTGGTCAACGGCGAGATCCGCGAATATGAAATCCATCCGGAAGATTTTGGCCTGCAGATGATCGCCAGCCGCAACCTGAAAGTGGCCGATTCGACCGAATCGAAAACGAAGATGATGGAAGCGCTGCGCGGCGAACCGGGCGCCGCTTCCGACATCGTGGCCCTGAACGCGGGCACGGCGCTGTACGCGGCCGGCGTGGCCAGCTCGATCGAAGACGGCCTGGCGCGTGCGCGCACGGCCGTCAGCTCGGGCGCGGCGCTGGCGAAACTCGAGCAATTCGTGCAAGTGACGCAGCAGCTGGGCCAACCGGCACAAGCGTAATTCCCACCGTAACCTTTTATAAAGCAGCGACCATCATGTCCGATATCCTCAATAAAATCCTGGCCGTGAAAGCCGATGAAGTGGCCAAGGCCAAGGCCCACCGCAGCCTGGCCAGCCTGCGCGGCGACGTGGAAAACAACCATGAGCTGCGCGCGGATCTGCGCGGCTTCGAAGCGAGCCTGCGCCAGCATATCGCCAATGGCAAGCCTGGCATCATCGCCGAAGTGAAAAAGGCCTCGCCCTCGAAAGGCGTGATCCGCGCCGATTTCCATCCGGGCGAGATCGCCGCCAGCTATGAGGAACATGGCGCGGCCTGCCTGTCGGTGCTGACCGACGTGCAGTTCTTCCAGGGCTCGAACGAGTACCTGCAACAGGCGCGCGCCGCCTGCGCCATTCCCGTGCTGCGCAAGGACTTCATGGTCGACCTGTACCAGATCTATGAAGCGCGCGCGATGGGCGCCGACTGCATCCTGCTGATCGTCGCCGCGCTCGACCATGGCCTGATGGCCGAGATGGAAGCGTGCGCCCACGAGCTGGGCATGGGCGTGCTGATCGAAAGCCATGACGGCGACGAACTCGCGGCGGCGTTGAAACTCAAGAGCGCGCTGATCGGCATCAACAACCGCAACCTGCGCACCTTTGAAACCTCGCTCGACACCACCATCGGCCTGCTGCCGCGCGTGCCGCAAGACCGGCTGATCATCACCGAGTCGGGCATCCTGACGACCGGCGATGTCGAGCGCATGCGCGCCGCCGACGTGCACAGCTTCCTGGTCGGCGAAGCGTTCATGCGCGCACCCGATCCGGGCGTCGAACTGGCGCGCCTCTTTAACTGACCATGCTGGCGCTGGGCGCGCAGGCGCCCGTCAGGCCCACGATATCGAATTCGATGCGGTCGCGGCCCTTTTCCTTGGCTTGGTACAGCGCCGTATCGGCGCGCGACAGCAGCTGCTCGAGTTCCTCGTGTTCCGAGGCCTGGCAAGCGACGCCAATGCTGACGGTGCACGGCGGCAGGCCCTGGCCATTCGGCGCGCACAGCAAGGTGCGGATGCGTTCGGCGGCGCTCAAGGCATGGTGGGGCGCCATGTCGGGCATCAGCACGACGAATTCCTCGCCGCCGAAGCGCGCCACGCAATCGGATTCGCGCAGCGCGCCGCTGATGACAAAAGCCACGTGCGACAGCACCTGGTCGCCGACGGCATGGCCGTGGCGGTCATTGATCAACTTGAAATAATCGAGGTCGATGCTGAGCAAGGTCAGCGGACGGCGGTAGCGCCGCAGCTTGGCTTTTTCGCGCGCATAGGCGTCGCCAAAGCCGCGCCGGTTCAGCACCTGCGTCAGCGGATCGTGGGTCGAGCGGCGTTCGAGGATGGTCTGCAAACGGCGCGTGGCCACCGTCATGAAGGCCACCGTCAGCAGCAGCGCCATGAAATTGGCGGCCGCCAGGTACAGGCTGGCGCGCGTGCCCGCCGCCAGCATGTCGACCAGGCTGACGCCGCCCTGCAGCAGCGCCGACACGCCGCGCGTCACCACCACCACGGCTTGCAGCAGCATCAGGCCACCGAAGAACAGGCTGGAAAAGTGCCGCTCGCCATGCGACCACACCAGCTGCGCCTGGCGCGCATAGAACAGGAAGACGGTCAGCGAAAAGATCGCCACGCGCACGGAAAAGTCGACGCGCACCAGCAGCCACCAGGCCAGGCCGGCCGTGCCCAGGCAGCAGGCCAGCGCGTAGAAACGCAAGCTCGGCTTCTGCCCATAGAATTTTTCCGTGCCCAGCATCGACAGGCCGATGCCCAGCAGCAGGCTGGCGTTGGCGCCCAGCAGCGAGACCACGTCGGGCAGCATGCCGTGCGTGCCGAACAGCAGCGAAGCGCACACCAGCAGCAGCAAGCCGGCCGCCCAGTGGCCCAGCCCATCGACCTCGCGACGAAAGCTGCGATAGACGGAAAACATGACGATCGTCATGGCCCCGCACATCAGGGTCGTCATCAGCATGATGGTGCGGGGATCGAGTGTTTCCACGGTCAGGCAGAGCCTATGATTAAATTACGGTGATTTTAGTTCAGTTATATTCAGTTAACTGTATTGCCTGAAAATATAATGCTGCGGCATCAACCATACAAGCTGATGGCCGGCGCCAGCGTGTAGGGGGCAACAGCGTCGCCGGCGACTTCGACGCGGTCGCGGCCCAGTTGCTTGGCGCGGTACAGCGCCTGGTCGGAGCGCAGCAGCAGGCTGTCGAGCTGTTCGCCTTGCGCGCGCTGGCAGGCAATGCCGATGCTGAGCGTGCAAGTGGGCAAACCCGGCCCGGGGCGCGGCTCGCGCAGCGCATGCTGGATACGCTGCGCCACCAGTTCGGCGCGCGCCTGGCGCGTGTCCGACAGCAGCACCACGAACTCTTCGCCGCCAAAACGCGCCACCGCATCGCTGCCGCGCAGCACGCCGCTGATCACGCCAGCCACCTCGATCAGCACCTGGTCGCCCACGGCATGACCATGCAGGTCATTGATGGCCTTGAAAAAATCGAGGTCGATGCTCATCACGGCGATCGGCGTGCCGCTGCGCCGCGCGCGCGCGTTTTCCTTGGCGTGGACTTCGTCGAAACCGCGCCGGTTCAATACCGACGTGAGCGGATCGCGGTTCGAGCGCTGCTCAAGCACCATGTACAGATGGCGCGTCGCCACCGTCATGAAGCCGACCGGCAGCAGCAGCGTCATGAACGACAGAATGGCCAGGTAGGTGCCTTGATTGGGTCCCCCATGGCCAAGGCTTAGTCCAACGCCGTCCGCCTGCAGCGCCATCACGCCGCGGTGCAGCAGGGCCAGCGTCGGCAGCAGGCTCAAGATGGCAAACAGCCTGGTCGTCAAGTGGCGCTCGCCATGACGCACGATGACCACCGTCTGGTTCAACAGCAGCGCCATCATCAGGAAGGAAAACATGGCCACGCGCATGGCGAAGTCCGGCCGCCAGGCCAGCCAGATCAGCATTACCACCAGGCCCAGCAGCCAGGTCGCGTGAAACAGACGCCAGCCCGGCACCTCGCCATAGAATTTCTGCGTGCCGGCCATCTGCATGCCGGCGCCCCACAGAAAGACCGAGTTGGCAATCGGCAGCAAAATCAGGTCCGGCAACAGGCCGTTCAAGGCAAACAGGGCGCTGGCCAGTATCAGGCAGAACAAGCCGATCACCCATTCCCGCAGGCCGCGCACGGCGCGCGGGAAGCTCCGTTGTGCGGAAAACATGATCCCTGCCATGGCTATCGCCATCACCGTGGACATTAAAACAATAGTGGTGGGATCAAGTTTCACAGGAGAAAAGTACAAGGGCGGCGCACCGCTCCGGACATGCCGGAAAGCACGAGAAATTTCGCGCAAGAAATTGTACCTTGGAATACTATCAAAAAACCACGGTCAGGGCAAAACTGGCCGACTTCGCCATCCGCCCTGCCGTGTTTGATCGACTTTTACAACACTGGCGCCGTCGGGCGTGGCAATCCGGCCAGTTTTTTTCCTAAAGGCAATATTTCCATACTGACACCGGGCACGCGATCCCCCTGTAGCACGGCTGTAAAGATTACCAATTCATCACGACGGAAAGCGTGGATGGCCACCTGTGCGCCGACCGTGTAGCGCGACAGCAAGGCGTCCAGGTTGGCCGGATTGCCCGTCACGCGCAGGCCGTCGAGCGCCACCAGCACATCGCCCGCCGACAGGCCGGCCTGGTGGGCGGCGCCGCCCTGGTGCACCTGCGCCAGCCTGGCGTCGTTGCCATCGCGGCCCAGGGTCACGTCCAGGCTCGGTTTTTCGCCCTTGCGCGCATCGCTGTATTTCACGCCGAATGGCGCCAGCAGGCGCGCCAGCGGCAGGTCGTCGGTGCCGCGGATATAGCGCTCAAAGAACGGTTTCATGCGCGTGCCGCTGATTTCATCGAACAGGGCTTCGACTTCGGCCGGCGTCACGCCGCGCGCTGTGCCCTGGTAGAAATCGCGGCCGTAGCGCTGCCACAGCGCCAGCATCACGTCGTCCAGCGATTTGCCGCCGCCGGTCTTGCTGCGTAGCGTCAGATCCAGCGCCAGCGCGATCAGCGAGCCCTTGGTGTAATAGCTGACGATGGCGTTCGGCGCGTTTTCATCCTGGCGATAGTATTTGCCCCAGGCGTCGAAGCTGGAATCGGCCACGCTCTGCTTGTTGCGGCCACTGCCGCGCAGCACGCTGTTGACGGTCTTGCCCAGCAATTTGAAGTAGGCCGCTTCGTCGATCAGGCCGGCGCGCACCAGCATCAGGTCGTCGTAATAGCTGGTAAAGCCTTCGAACAGCCACAGCAGCGGCGTATAGCTTTCGGCCTGCAGCTGGTAGGGCGCAAAGGCGGCCGGCTTGATGCGCTTGACGTTCCACGTATGAAAATACTCGTGGCTGCACAGGCCGAGGAACTTCAGGTAGCCGTCGCCGATCTCGCCGCCGCTCGATGCTGTCGTGGGCAGGTCGGCGCGCGCGCAGATCAGCGCGGTCGAGGCGCGGTGTTCCAGCCCGCCATAGCCGTCGCCCACCGCCATGGTCATGAACACATAGCGGTCCATCGGCGCTTTTTTGCTTTTCGGCTCGAAAAAGGCGATCTGGGTTTCGCAGATGGCTTTCAGGTCGCGGCACAAGCGCTCCAGGTCCAGGTTCGGCACCTTGCCGGTGACGACGATATCGTGCGGCACGCCATGCGCCTTGAAAGTGGCCAGCGCGAAGTCGCCCATTTCCACCGGGTGGTCGATCAGTTCATCGTAGTTGGCGGCCTGGTAGCTGCCGAAGCCATAGCGCCTGGCTTTCAGTTCAGGCAAGGTGGTGGCCACGCGCCAGTGCTTGCAGGCGGCGTCCTGCGGCTGCACGATATTGACCTCATGCGGCGACGACTCCTGTCCCAGCACGCTCAGGAATACGCTGGTGCCGTTGAAAAAGCCGTGTTGCTGGTCCAGGTGGGCGGCGCGCACCGACAGGTCCCAGGCATACACGTCATATTCCACCACCAGTGCGCCGTCGCAGGGCGCGGCCTGCCACGAGTGTTTGTCGAGCTTGGTCATCGCCACCGGCTTGCCGCCGCACTCGGCGCGGATGCTGACGATATTGCGCGAAAATTCGCGGATCATGTAGCTGCCCGGGATCCAGGCCGGCAGCGACAGGATCTGGCCGATCGCGGCCGGCTGCTTGATACTCAGGCTGACGCGGAACAGATGGCCGGCCAGGTCCAGCGCGGCAATGGTGTAGATGATGCCGGCGGCGGGCGCCCTGGCAACGGCTTTCTTGAGCGGTGCTTTCTTCATGTTTTCCTCGTGATTACAAATCGTCTGGCGTATCGATATCGCGCAAGACGCCATTATCGGTCACCGCCACTTCGCGCGCCACATGGCTGTGCACGATGGCGCGCGCGCCCTGGTCGCCGTCGAGCGCCAGCAGCAGCGGCAAGTGAAAGGCGCCGAACGCCACCGGATTGCCGCGCCGGCCCTGGAACACCGGCACGGCGATCCGCGCGCCGTCGGCTATCGCCTGCGACAGGGCCGCAATGGTTGACGGCGCCACATACGGCATGTCGCCCAGCGCGATCAGCCAGCCCGGCGCGCCGCGCGCGTAATCGATGGCGCAGGTCAGCGAGGCGGCCATGCCGGTATCGGCGTCATGGCAGACCCGCACTTCGCAGCCCAAAGAGCCCAGCAGGCGCGCCACCTCGGTATCGTCCGGGCGCACCACGGCGATCACGCGTGGCAGCGCGGCCAGCAGATTGCCGGCCGCCGCCACCACCACCGCCAGGCCCGCCTGCGGCCCTTCGGCCAGCGGCTGCAGCAGTTTGTTCTGCACGCCGGAGGGGTCGAAACGCCGGCCCCTGCCGGCGGCCAGCAGGATGCCGATCATGCTTGCGCCAGGGTGGTGGCGGCATCCTTGATGGCGGCGCGGATGCGTTGATAGGTGCCGCAGCGGCAGATATTGCCGCTCATGGCGCTGTCGATATCGGCGTCGCTGGGCGAATGGTTGGTGCGCAGCAGCGCCGTCGCGCTCATCACCTGGCCGCTCTGGCAGTAGCCGCACTGCGGCACGTCGTGACGCACCCAGGCCGCCTGCACCGCCTTGCCCACCTGGTCATTTTCCATTGCTTCGATGGTGGTGATCTTCTGGCCCGCCACCGAAGAGATCGGCGTGATGCACGAACGGATCGGCTGGCCGTCCAGGTGCACGGTGCAGGCGCCGCACAGGGCCGCGCCGCAGCCGAACTTGGTGCCGGTCAGGTTCAGGTTGTCGCGCAGCGCCCACAGCACCGGCGTGGAGGGATCGGCATCGACCTGCATGTCGCTGCCGTTGATATTCAAGGTAATCATCTGCGGCTCTGGCTCTTTATCGGGATGGCATGGCGCCAACGCTCCATCATACCCAAAAAGCACTGAAAAATACCCGCAAAAAAAATGCGCGCCTGCGAAGGCGCGCCTGTCGGTCCTGCTGACCGTTGCTTACTTGATGGTCGACAGTTTCTGTTCCAGCGTCTTGGTATCGATCGCGCCCGGAATGCGGCTGCCGTCGGCAAAGAAGATCGCCGGCGTGCCCGAGACGCGCAATTGCTGGCCCAGCGCCAGGATCTTGTCGTGCGGGTTGGCGCAGGTGGCGGCCACGGTGGCCGGCACTTTGCCGTTCAGCATCCAGTCGTCCCAGGCCTTGTTGCGGTCAGGGGCGCACCAGATATTGCGCGACTTGGCGATCGAGTCCGGCGACAGGATGTTGTACATGAAGGTGTAGACGGTGACGTTGTCGATTTCCTTCAGGGCGTTCTGGCGGAAGCGCTTGCAGTAGCCGCAGTTCGGATCTTCGAACACGGCGATCACGCGCTTGCCGTTGCCCTTGACGGTTTTCAGCGCCGAGGCCAGTGGCAGGTCGGAGAACTTGATGCGGTTGACATCGCTGATGCGCTCCTTGGTCAGGTCCTGCGAGGTCTTGGCGTCGAACACGTGGCCGACGAACAGATACTGCGCATTCTTGTCAGTGTAGAGAATGTCGCCGCCGGTGTTGATTTCATACAGGCCGGCGTACGGCGTTTCCTTGACCGAATCGACCTTGACGCCGTCACCGAGACGCGGCTCGATCAGCTTCTTGATGGTCGCTTCGGTCGGGGTCTCGGCGCCGGCGCACGACATCATCAGGCCGGAGGCCACCAACAATGCCAGTTTGCTCATTTTAATCACTATCACTTCTCCACTTGATCACAAAACAATCGCCGCAGCCAACGCTGCGGCGACCATGAATGCCAGCACGCTTCTGACGTTGGCTTCTAACGCTGGTTACCGAGCGCGTGCGAAATCATTTTCCGCTTCAGCGCCGGCAATTTATCGAGCAAGTTTAATCCCAAATTGCGAACCACGCGCAGCGGCTCGAGATCGGCGCCGAACAAGCGCGCCAGGCCGTCGGTCGCCAGCAGCATCAGCATCACGTCTTCCTTGCGCGCGCGCGCATAGCGGGCCAGCACGCGCTCGTCACCGATGCCGCGCTGCGCTTCGCGTTCGCCGATGGTTTTCACCAGCTGCGCCACATCGGCAAAACCGAGGTTCATGCCGTGGCCCGCCATCGGGTGGACCACGTGGGCGGCGTCGCCGACCAGCGCCACCCGCGGCGCGACCATGCTGTGCGGACGGATCAGGCGCAGCGGAAACGCGCGTATCAGTTCGGGCTGCAAAGGCGTCAGCGCGCCCAGTTTGTCCTGGCACCAGGCGGACAGGCGCGCGGCCAGTTCAGTGGCCGATTCGGCCTGCAGTGTGTCGGCCAGCGCATCGGGCGCCGACCACACCAGCGAGACGCGGTTGCCCGGCAGCGGCAGCAACGCGATGATGCCGTCGGCGCCGGTGAACCACTGGTGGGCCGCGCCATGGTGCGGTTTTTCGCAGGCGAAGTTGCCAACCACGCCGCGCTGGCCGTACGGGCGGTAATCGAGACCGATATCGCACTGGCCGCGCACCCACGACTGCGCGCCGTCGGCGCCCACCACCAGCGGCGCGGTGACGGTGTCGCCACCATCGAGGTGCACGATGGCCGCATCCTGCGTCCACTCGATGCGCGTGGCCTGGCCCTGCACCAGGCTGACATTCTGCGCAAAGCGCAAGGCCGCGTCCAGCGCCTGGCCCAGGTTGCGGTCTTCGACGATCCAGGCCAGGGTGCCGACATGGGCGCCATAGGCGTCAAAGCCCAGCGCCCCGGCCTGTGCGCCGTCGCCGTTGACCAGCATGGCGTCGACCGGCGCCACGCGGGCGGCGTCGAGCGCGCCCCATACCTTCAGCGACGACAGCAGCTGGTGGGCCGTGTGATTGAGCGCAAACACGCGCACGTCCCAGCTGGCATCGTCAAGCGGCGCGGACGGCTTGGCCGGGCTCAGCAAGGTGACGCTCTGCCCGGCCTGGGCAAACGCCAGCGCCGTGGTTTTCGCAATGGCGCCGTCGCCGACGATGCAAACGTCGCTGTGGCTGTGCGCCGCGCGCCGCATGGTGGGGGAAGATGGACTGTTCATGCGGCCATTATAGCGTTTGCCACCAGCTTTTCCGCACGATAGCCACCCGCTGTACGCAACGCGGCCCGCACCATTTTGTCTATCCTTGATCCTGGCGCAGCAATTGGCGCGCCCGTTCCAGCACCTCGTCGCGGCCAGCGCGCAGGCCCGCCACGCTGGGCGCGGCCACGACATGCGGCTGCACGCCGAGCCGCTGCAGCCGGCGTCCATCCGCATGGCGCACTTCCAGGCCCGAATACCAGACATGCACATTGCCCGGCAAGACCACCTCGCGCATGTCGCCATTGGCACCCGCGCTGGGCATGCCGACAAAGGTCACCGGCGTGGCGGTCTCCACCATCAACGCCAGGTGCTCGGCCTGGCTTTGCGTGTGCTCGTCGATCAGCATCACCACCTTGCCCCGGTACAGCGGGCCGGGCGCCGGAAACAGCCGGTCATCATAGGCCAGCTGCGCGCCGTGGCCCGCCTCATAAGGCATGGCCAGTTGCTGGTAGGAGGTGGCAAAACTGGTGGCATGATTCACATTGAGGCGCCGGGCGATGGCGCGGCCGGTACCGTTCGGATAGCCGCGCATGTCGAGGATCAGCGCGCGGCTGTCCTTGATTGCGGTAAACATGGCGTCGACCTCGCCCGGCTGCAGGCGATCGAGGTCGACATAGGCCACGCCATCTTCCACGCTGACCACCGGCAGCGCATGGCGCGGCGGCAGCCGATCATCGAGCACCGCAGGCTGCACGGTCACGCCGCGCTGCTTGCCGTCCGCGCCAGCCAGCACCAGCTTGACCACGCCGTTCGCCGGAGCCAGGGTCATCTCGAACATCGCCTTGCGCCAGCGGCCCGCCTCGGTCGATGCCGCCACCGTGCCGGCCAGGCGCAGCAGGCGCGCGGCGGCGTCTTCACCGTCGATGCTGATGATCTCGTCGCCCACGCGCAGCGAGCCGCTGCCTTCGAGCGCGGGATCGGTCACGCCTGCGACATAGATCCGCCCGCCGATCCTCGCCAGCTGCACGCCGACGCCGTGCGTGCGCTCATTCCAGCCCAGCGCGCGGCTGCCGGTGCCGACATGGCTGTCGTCCAGCTGCACCGCCATCGCTTCGAGCGCCTGGCCGTATGCACGCGCGTCAGGCACAACATCCATGCGGCGCAGGCAGTCCAGCAAGGCCTGGTCCCATGAAACGTCCATCAGCGGCTTGGCTGGAAAATACTTGTCCATGGTCGCCCACAGCTTGATCGCGGCCAGCTGGCGCCACGCAGGTGGCGGAAAGCGCATGTCGCGATACGGCGCATCATCCTGGCGCACCGCATGCATGGCAGGCGTTGCAATCGGTGGGCGGCGATTCGGTTTACGCGCCAGCAGCGCCAGCGCCGCCGTCACCGCTGGGCTGCCCTGCCCGGTGGCGCGATTCTCCGGCAGGCGCCGGTCGGCCTGCCAGCGCGCCGCACTGCCATCGGGCCAGACCAGCTGGCCGGCGGAAAACTCCACCGGCAAGTCCTGTTCCAGCCAAACTGTCTGCAGCGCACCGGCGCGGCTGCGGCTCGCACCCTCTTCGGACACGATGCGCACGCCTTGCATGCGCTGCAGCGCCAGCACGGCCGGCGGCACCGGCTGCGCGTCGTTGACGATCACCGCCAGCGGCAAGGCGCGCGCGCCGGGCGCCGGCGGCAGGGGCTGGGTTTCCATCTGCATGAAACCGGGCAGCACGCCCTCCCAGCGCGCCAGGTCCTGCGGCCGCGGTCCGGTGGAAAAACGGTAGCGCGGCGCCGGTGGCAGCAGGGGCTGCACGATCAGTTGCGCCAGCAAGCCATGCAAGTGGTCCGGCGAAACATAGGACACGGCGGCGATCGGACGCAGATCGAGTATCACCCGCCTGGCGCGGGCCGGCAGCACGAACGGCGCCGCGCCGGCCCGCATGCCAGGATGCAGGTGCAGCAAGGCCGTGTCGCCAGGCAGCCATTCGAGCACGTCGCCGTCGGCCGGCCAGCGCACGAAGTGCGGCGTTGGTGCGCCGATGCGCAGCGTCTCGTCGTGCAGGGGCGCCATCAAGGTGGCGGCGGCCGCGCGCAAGCTGGCCTGATTGTCTTCGCCCTTCACTTGCGGCAGGGCCGCCACCAGCGCGCGGTCCCAGTCGATGCGGCCATCGGCCAGTGCCGGATGCGTGGCGCGCACCTCGCTCCACAGGCGCGCCAGCGCCAGCATATCGTGCTCGCCAGCCAGCGCAGTACCGCTGAACCATAGTCCCAGCGCCGCGCATACGCCCCTGCTCCAAACCGCCATCGCATCACTCTCGCAATTGAAAAGTTAATTATCCGGCAATGACTGCCGGGATACAAGCAAAGATGCATGGCCAGCAGTCATCCGCCTCCACGTCAGCGGCGTGACCTGCTCCCACTGCCTGAACGCACGGTTGAAGGAATTGCTGTCCTGGTAGCCAAGCAAAAATGCCACCTCCTTCACATCGATGGACAAGTCGGACAGGAGCTGATGCGCCAGGTTGCGCCGGGTGTCGTCGAGCAGCAGCCTGAACGTCTTGCCCTCCTCGCCGATGCGGCGCTGCAGGGTGCGTTCGCTCAGGCCCAGTTCGCGCGCGACCATCGCCACATCGGCGCGGCCTGCGGCGAAGGCGCGCCGTAACGCCGCCCTGACCTGCTGCTCGAAGTTCGCTTGCGCTTCGATCTCGCGCAAGGCAGCAGCCAATGCCGGGCCGACCATGCCCAGCATTTCCGGATTGTGACCACGAAATGGCAGGGCCAGCTGTGTGGCATCGAGTACCAGGCGGTCCGCCTGCGCGCCAAAGCGGATGGGACAGCCGAAAAACGCCGCATGCCCATCGCTGCCTGGCGCACGGCGGCGCAGTTCGACCCGTAATGGCGCAAGCCGCTGTCCCGTACCGCGCCGGCCAAGCTCGACCAGCAGCGCAAAGCTGGCCTCGACCGAGATACAAGGTTCGGGCGCCGTACCGTCAGGCCATGCACTGGTGACCGACATTTTTCCATCTTGCTCCGCCATGCGCAGCTCATCCGGGCTGCACAAGCGCTTGTAGCGAACGATACGTTCGAGTCCATCGCGCCAATTGGCGGCATACAGCGCCGACACGAACGCGATCATGTGCTGGGCGCTGCTCGTTTCGCACGCCATGCGGATGCCGAACGCCGGGTCGCCGGAGAGCGCTTCGATCGCCCGCCAGATCGCAAACAGCTGTGAGGTGCTGATAAACACTGTGTCATCGAGATGCAGGGTGGCCGGCAGCGATGCCGCCCGCAGCACGGCCGGCGGCGACAGCCCCAGCCTTTCAAGCGATCGCCAGAATGCGGCAGGCAGTTTGCATGGCCTTGCGGCCAATTTTGTGGTTGTCATGATTCTGATCTGATTGGCGTACATTGAAGGCGTCATGGCGCGGTTTGCGCGTTGGCGGCGGCATGTCGCCGCTACTATAAACCGATCCCTTCACCAACACTGGCAAGCACCATGACAATCACCTTTTACACCAACCCCAACTCGCGCGGCCGCATGGTCCGCTGGATGCTCGAAGAAATTGGCTGCCCGTACGACACTGTCGTGCTGGACTATGCGCCGGCAAGCAAAGACGACCGCTGGGGCGGCGCTGCGCTGGCACGGCCCGATGCGGGCGATACGGACCAGCGCCGCGCGCGCTTCTTTGACGACATCAATCCAATCGGCAAGATCCCCGCGATCGAGCATGACGGGCGCGTGATTACCGAGACGGCGGCCATCTGCGCCTATCTTGCCCAGGCGTTTCCGGATGCCGGCCTGGCACCGACACCAGCGGAGCTGGCTGATTACTATCGCTGGCTGTTTTTCGCCGCCGGCCCACTCGAGCAGGCCGTCACCAACCATCGCGCCGGTTTTGTGCCCGAGCCGGAACAGGAATTCTTTTTCGGCCATGGCAGCCATGAGCGCACGGTCGATCAACTGGAACGGGCGGTGCAGGCTCATCCGTATATCGCCGGCGAGCGCTTTACCGCTGCCGACGTGTACGTGGGCTCCCACATCGGCTGGGGCCTGGGCCTGCAAACGCTGCCGCCGCGCCAGGCCTTCATCGACTACGCCAGAAAACTGACGGCGCGCAAGGCTTACCAGCGGGCAGTGCTTAAAGACAATGAACTGCTGGCGCAAGCAGCCAGCTAGGACCTGCCGGCTTGCAGGGCCATTGGGCTTTATTGCGGAAAATACCGTTTATTTCAATGGATATTTGACGAGCATGCAAAAACTTGGCCTGGCGCATAAAAAATCCACTAAAATCGCCACCGGCTCTTGCATTCGCATTTTGGTCTGCTATAATTCGCCACCTTGGCCTGGTAGCTCAGTCGGTAGAGCAGAGGATTGAAAATCCTTGTGTCGGTGGTTCGATTCCGCCCCGGGCCACCAAGAATAAGCATGACTTTCAAAAACGCCACCTTCGGGTGGCGTTTTTGTTTTCGGCCCCAGTCGCGGCCATGACGCCGCACGCCCCTCAAACCGACTATCATGCGTGCTGGCCTGCCAATCGGCAAACGCCGCATTTTCGGGAACCATCCATGCCGCTTCGTCCAGCATCCACTATCGCCGGCTTCGTCCATTGGGCAAGCCATGCGCTGAAACGCCTGCCAGGCCTGCTCGCCTGCCTGGGTGCAACGGGCCTGCTGTCCGGCTGCGCCAGCACGCTGTCAGCGGGGATGACGTACGAGCATGCCGTTGCCTATCCGATGCGCAGTCCTGAGTATGTGCTGCGCGACCTGGGCGGCAAGCGCTATCTGCTGGCGCAGTGGGACGTGCCCCTGAACGGCAATGCGGTGCAGCGAGTGCGCTATTATGACCGCAATACGGGCATGCTGGCGCCTTTGCCGGAAAGCGTGACGGTATTTCGCGACGACTATCTGGGCAAGTCGATCGGCGCCGTGCGCCATGACAGCGACAACCCGCAAGTGGTAGCCTTCTTCACCCGGCGCGAACCGGGCCGCAACAGCTATTGCAAGGAGACGCCGTCGTCCGCCGCCGTCGCCTCGCCGCGACAGCTGTGCGGCAGGCTCGAACTCGTGCTGTCACTCGATGGCGGACGCAGCTTTGGCTTGCGGGAGATCGCGATACCCGAATCGATGGGGCGCGGCATTTCCGTACGCCGCTACGAATTCATCATCGCGCGCGACAACACGCTGTACTTCGGCATCTTCATCAATTCCGGCAACCTGCCGCGCATCTGCTGCACCTCCAGCAACGGCGGCCTGGCCAACGCCAACGGTGTCATCTATGCGCGGCGCTTCGACGGTCCGGCCACCACCGGCGGCGACCAGGTGTTCCTGGCGGTGCTGGCCATGCCTTTGCCGGACGCCACAGGCACGCCGCTGCCGGCAGCACAGATACCGAAGCAGCTGTCGGCCGATTTTCTCAGCGGCCCGGCGCTGGAGGCCTTTGACCTGGGCCGGCCGATGGCGCGCCTGGCCATGCCGGCCACGCCGGAACCGGCCGCGCCGATCGCGCAATACCGGCGCGCCGACCGTGAAAACTACATCGCCTCGCTGCGCGCCGCCTACCCGCAATGGGCCGCCCACCAGCGCCTCGATACCATTCCGCTGCGCGAACAGACCATGAGCCCGCAAGAACTCCAGGCCCTGCGCGCAAAACAGCTGCCACGCGAAGACGATCCCATCGAATGGATACGCTTCGACTCGCCCGCAAACTGATCATGGAGCCTGCCTGAACGAATCGAGCAGCTCGACCACGGCCTGCTCGATCTCGCGCCATTCGTGCAGGTGGCTGCGGAAGTAGCCGATCTGGATATGCGAATCTTTTAGTCCGTGAAAGAAAATCTCATGCGAGCAGCGGGGATTGATGACAAATTTCCCGCGCTGTTGCAGCGCGGCTGCGCGCGCTGTTCCAGGATCGGGGAAGAGATCCGCATCACAGACTATCTGGGTTTCAATCTGCTGCCGCGATGGATACAAATAGAGATCCTGCTCATAAAAAGCGCTGACGACATCTTCCTTTTCACGTTGCGGCAGATCGTTGTGCTCGTAGCGCAGCAAGCCATAACGCCCTGCCATCAACTTGCGCTTGGGCATCCAAATTGAGGTGAAGCGCTGGGAGAGCTGATATTTTTCTTCCGGGGTGTTGGTGCGGAAATGCTGGACCAGGATGGAAACTTCATCCTGATGACTAATCCAGATGGCGGTATTGTCATGCTGGGTATTTCGGTCCATCGTGCCCACTGATTCCGGTCCATCGCGCCCACCCATTCCGGTCCATCGTGCCCAGTTTGATGGGGTGACCGGAATCACTGGTCACGATACCGGAATCAGTGGGCACGATACCGGAATGGCCGGTCACGATACCGGAACGGTGTCGTAGCACGCCGAGATGATGTTACGCATATAGCAACCGAGAGGGTACGCTTCCAGCTTTTTTCTGGAGATAGCGTGCCCGCACCGAGGATCAATATGCGTAAGATAAAAGATGTCCTGCGTCTGAAGCTCGACGCCCAGTTGTCTCACCGGCAGATCGCCGCTGCACTGGGCATGTCGAAGGCTGCCGTGACCAAGTACCTTAGCCTGGCCGCAGCGGCGGGCCTGGATTGGGCGACGGTCCAGGGGATTGATGAGGCGGCGCTGGAGAGGCGCCTGCTCGTTGCGCCGGAACGCCCGCGAGAGCACGTGCAGCCCGACTACGGCTACCTGCACCAGGAACTGCGCCGCAAGGGCATGACGTTGATGCTCTTGTGGGAGGAGCACCGCGCCGACTATGCCGATCGCCAGACCTACGGCTACACGCAGTTCTGCGAAAATTACCGCCGCTTCGCCAGGCAGCTCAAGCGCTCGATGC
>NZ_LOCQ01000028.1 GCF_001677885.1 Janthinobacterium psychrotolerans
CTGAACTGCGCGCCTTTGTCAGCTATGGCAAATGGAACGATGCGGCCACCGCGTCGGTCAACGCAGCCAACAACAGCGGCCCGATCTACAACAACAATACCAGCGGCACCTCGTACGGCTTCCAGGTCGAAGCCTGGTTTTAAACACCATGGGGCCATTCCCGCCGGGTGTGGCCCCATCTGATTAAAACCCGCATGCAGGTTTGAAGCAAACGAGATACCCGCTTGCAAGCGGGCCTCGGCAACACAGAGCGCCGATACAGGCGCAATTTGACCTTTCCCGGCCTTGCGCCGACACCCCCTAAAAGCTTGATCAAAAAAGGAATTGTGGAGATGAAACTGAAATTCAAGATTACCCAAATCGCTGCCGTCACCGCACTGGCATTCGCAGGCAATGCCTTCGCCGCTGACGTGGAAGTGCTGCACTACTGGACCTCGGGCGGCGAAGCCAAGTCCGTCGGCCAGTTGCAGCAGATGGTCAAGGAAGCCGGCTTCGGCTGGAAAGACTTCGCAGTGGCAGGCGGCGCCGGCGAAAACGCCACCACCGCGCTGAAAACCCGCGTCATCTCCGGCAATCCACCGACCGCCGCCCAGATCAAGGGCCCGTCGATCCAGGAATGGGGCGCGGAAGGCGTGCTGGCCAATATCGATGAAGCCGCCGTTGCCGGCAAATGGGATGCGGTGCTGCCGAAAGTCGTGGCCGACATCATGAAATACAAGGGCCACTATGTTGCCGCACCGGTCAATGTACACCGCGTCAACTGGATGTGGGTCAACCCTGAAGTGCTGAAAAAAGCCGGCGTCGTCGGCACGCCAACCACCTGGCCGGCGTTCTTCGAAGCGGCCGACAAGATCAAGAAATCGGGCGGCATCGCGATTGCCCACGGCGGCCAGCCCTGGCAGGACGCCACCGTCTTCGAAACCGTCGCCCTGGGCGTCGGCGGCGCCGACTTCTACAAGAAAGCCATCCTCAAGCTGGACCAGAAAGAACTGACCGGTCCGACCATGCTCAAGGTGTTTGATACTTTGGGCAAGGTCAAGACCTACATCGACAAGGATGCGGCTGGCCGCGACTGGAACCTGGCTACCGCCATGGTCATCAACAACAAGGCCGGCTTCCAGTTCATGGGTGACTGGGCCAAGGGTGAATTCACCGCCGCCGGCAAAGTGCCGGGCAAGGACTACCTGTGCGTGGCAGCGCCAGGCACGGAAAAGGCCTACACCTTCAACATCGATTCGTTTGCCATGTTCACGCAAAAGGATGCGAATGCGAAGAAAGGCCAGATCGCCCTGGCCAACGCCATCATGAATCCGAAGTTCCAGTCGATCTTCAACCTGAACAAGGGTTCCATCCCGGTGCGTTCCGGCGTATCGAAGGACAAGTTTGACGCTTGCGCCCTGAAATCGATGGATGACATGGATGCCAGCAACAAGAACGGCGGCCTGGTGCCATCGTTCGCGCACGGCATGGCGCTGCCATCGGCCACGCAAGGCGCCGTGACCGACGTGATCGCCAAGTTCATGAACACCAACATGAGCTCGAAAGACGCTGTTGCCGAACTGGCCAAAGCCGCCAAAGTGAAGTAATCCCCACAGCGCCGGCTCCCCGCCGGCGCTGCTGCATCGCAGGTATCGCAGGCCCCCTCCGGCATCGGCCCGGACGGGCGCCATACGCAGTTCTACTTCTACGGCTGTCCTATGTCCATACGCAAGCAATTTGATCGATGGATACCGCAGCTGGTCTTGGGCCCGACGCTCATCGCCAGCCTGGTATTCGTCTATGGTTTTATTTTCCTGACCGGTTATCTGTCCCTGACCGAATCGCGCATGATGCCGAACTTCGAGTTCTCCGGCCTGTCGCAATACTACAATTTGTTCGATAACGAACGCTGGTGGACCTCGCTCAAGAACCTGGGCATTTTCGGCGTGCTGTTCATCGGCCTGTCGATCACCATCGGCCTGTTCCTGGCCATCTTGCTCGACCAGAAAATCCGTGGCGAAGGCTTTCTTCGCGCTATCTATCTGTACCCGATGGCGCTGTCGTTCATCGTCACCGGCACCGCCTGGAAATGGATGCTCAACCCCAGCCTGGGCCTGGAAAAGGTCATGCACGACTGGGGCTGGACCTCGTTTACGTTTGACTGGCTGGTCAACTCCGACATGTCGATCTACACGGTGGTGATCGCCGGCGTATGGCAGTCGTCTGGCTTCGTGATGGCGCTGTTCCTGGCCGGCCTGCGCGGCATCGATGACGAGATCATCAAGGCGGCGCAAGTCGACGGCGCGTCCTTGCCGACGATCTACTGGCGCATCGTGATTCCCGCCATGCGGCCGGTGTTCTTCAGCGTGATCCTGATCCTGTCGCATATCGCGATCAAGAGTTTCGACCTGGTGATCGCATTGACCTCCGGCGGACCGGGCAATTCGTCCGACGTGCCGGCCATCTTCATGTACCAGTTTTCCTTCACCCGCGGCCAGTTGGGCCTGGGCTCGGCGTCGGCAATGATGATGCTGGCCACCATCGTGGCCGTGCTGGTGCCGCTGATGTACCTGGAAACGCGCAGCGCAAAGGCGATGAGATGACACACACACGCAAGCATCAATTGACACTCGGGCGGGTAGTCCTGTACCTGTTGCTGGTCCTGTTCGCCCTGTATTACATCATTCCGCTGTACGTGACCCTGTCGACGTCGTTCAAGTCGCTCGACGAGATCCGCAGCGGCAACCTGCTGGCCCTGCCACAGGTATGGCAGTTCGAATCGTGGGGCAAGGCCTGGTCTTCGGCCTGTACCGGCGTGACCTGCAACGGCCTGCAGCCGTTCTTCTGGAACTCGCTTGAAATGGTGGTGCCGGCCGTATTGATCTCGACCTTCATCGGCGCCTTCAACGGCTATGTGTTCGCGCACTGGCGCTTCCGTGGTTCGGAACTGCTGTTCGCCGGCCTGCTGGTGGGCTGCTTCATTCCGTTCCAGGTGGTGATCCTGCCGATGGCGCGCCTGCTGGGCGACTTCGGCCTGGCCAATACCACCACCGGCCTGGTGTTTGTGCACGTGGTCTACGGCACGGCGTTTACGACCCTGTTCTTCCGCAACTACTACACCAGCGTGCCGGAAGAGCTGATCAAGGCGGCCCGCATCGACGGCGCCGGCTTCTTCCTGATCTTCCGCAAGATCGTGCTGCCGATTTCCGGCCCGATCTTCGTGGTCTGCATCATCTGGCAGTTCACGCAGATCTGGAACGACTTCCTGTTCGGCATCGTGTTCGCCAGCGGGGATTCGCAGCCGATCACGGTGGGCCTGAACAACCTGGTCAACACATCGACCGGCGTGAAGGAATACAACGTCAATATGGCCGCCGCGGTGATCGCAGCGCTGCCGACACTGCTGGTCTACCTGGTCGCAGGCCGTTATTTTGTGCGCGGGCTGACCGCAGGCGCAGTCAAAGGTTAAGGAAAAACATGTCTAGCTTATCGATTCGTAATATCCGCAAGGTCTATACCAACGGCGCCGAGGTCCTCAAGGGCATCGACATCGAGATCCAGGACGGCCAGTTCCTGATCCTGGTGGGCGGCTCCGGCTCCGGCAAGTCCACCCTGCTCAACATGATCGCCGGCCTGGAAAGCGTCACCTCGGGCGAGATCATGATCGACAACAAGGTCGTCAACGACCTGCCGCCGAAAGACCGCGACATCGCCATGGTGTTCCAGTCCTACGCCCTGTATCCGTCGATGACGGTGCGCGAGAATATCGCCTTCGGCCTGAACGTGAAGAAGGTGGCCAAGGCCGAACAGGAAGAGATCGTCAACCGCGTCGCCGAGACGCTGCAGATCTCGCACCTGCTCGACCGCCGTCCGGCGCAGTTGTCGGGCGGCCAGCGCCAGCGCGTGGCCATGGGCCGCGCCATTTCGCGCAAGCCGTCGCTGTTCCTGTTCGACGAACCGCTGTCGAACCTGGACGCCAAGCTGCGCGTGGAAATGCGCGCCGAGATCAAGCGCCTGCACCAGCGCCTGAAGGCCACCATCGTCTACGTCACGCACGACCAGATCGAGGCGATGACGATGGGCGACCTGATCGCCGTGATGAAGGATGGCGTGGTGCAGCAGCTGGGTACGCCGCAGGAAATCTACGACAATCCGGCCAATCTGTTCGTGGCCGGCTTTATCGGCTCGCCATCGATGAACTTCATCACCATCAAGCCGGTGATCGAGAACGGCGCCGTCTCGGCCGTGATCGAAAACGGCGGCAACAACATGCGCCTGGAATTGCCCTTCGATGCCGACAAGCTGCGCAGCCATGTCGGCCGCGACGTGATCCTGGGCATCCGCCCGGAACAGATCACCGACATCAGCAGCGCGCACGGCGACGTCGGCCAGGAACTCGGCTGTCTGGTCGACCTGGTCGAGCCGACCGGCCCGGACACCTTGCTGACCACCCGCCTGAACGGCGCGCCCGTCACTTGCCGCACCCATCCGATCGAGGCCGTGCGCCCCGGCCAGACCATGCGGCTGTCGTTCAACCTGTCGAAAGCAGCCCTGTTTGATCCGGCCAATGGCGAACGCATCGCGTAACTGATACGCGCCGCACGCCAGGCCCGGCTGCCGCAAGGTTGCCGGGCCTTTATCGTTTACACTGGCAACTTTTCCATCTGATAATTTCAACATGAAAAAACTTGCCCTTGCCCTCAGCCTGTCGCTGCTGTGCCTGCCCGCACTGGCCGCCAGGCAAACGCATGAAGCTGCGGTGTCCGCGATGTTTGCCGACAGCGGCGCGCTGGGCATGGTGGTGGTGACGGTGCAGGGCGGGCTGATTGAAGTCTACGGGCGCGGCGAGACGCGGCCCGGCAGCGGCCAGTTGCCGGGCGATCAGTCGCTGGTGCGCATCGGTTCGGGCGCGCAGGTATTCACCGCCGAGGTGCTGGCGCGGCTGGTGGAAGAAGGCAAGCTGGGCCTGGACGATACCTTGCAGCGCCATGCCGGGGCGGGCCGCGTGGTGCCGCGCCACGCCGGCGCGCGCGAGATCACCGTGCGCGACCTGGCCACGCATGTGAGCGGCCTGCCGCGCGGCGTGTCCGTCGGGCCGCCGAAATATGCGGCGCCGTTTGCCTGGCCAGGCCCGGACGTGCGCTGGGGCGAACTGAAAGGCGGCAAGACCGAGGCCGCGCCTGGCACCGAAGCCGACTACTCGAATATCGGCTACGACCTGCTGGGCGACGCGCTGGCCTCGGCCGGCGGCGCGCCCTACACCAGTTTGCTGGCGCGGCTGGTGACAACGCCGCTGCAGATGTCCGATACCACGGCCACGCCAACGCCGGCGCAATGCGCGCGCCTGATGAGCGGTGCCGACCTGGACAACAGCGGCCCCTGTGGCGCGACCATCGCCACCGCCGCCAGCAGCGGCCTGTTCTCCACGCCGCTGGACATGGGTGTGTGGCTGCGCAAGCTGGTCAGCGTGGTGCCGGCCGCGGCGTCCACCTGCATGGTGCTGAAACCCTGGGTCACGCGCGCCGCCATGCCGGCCATGAAGGGCTTCGATATTCCGGGTCCGGCCGATGCGCTGGGCATTGGCTGGGTACGCCTGGCAGACGGTCGGCAGCACAGTGCGCCGATCTGGCACAAGACCGGTAGTGGCGCCGGCTTCATGAGCTACACGGCGCTGTTGCCGCGCCAGCGCAGCGCCGTGTTCGTTGTCGTCAGCAAGGTCGACCTGAAGATGCTGGCGCGCATGACGCGCGCGGGCAATGTGCTGCTGCGCCAGCTGGGCGACGAGGTGCTGGCGCAGGTCGGCAGCGGCTTTGACCAGCTGCCATGTCCACTACCTCCTGCTACCTCTTGAGACGGTAAGTTTCCCGTATATGTATGTTGCCGAACATAAGAATTCACAGCGGGAATTTAAAATCAAGGACAGACATAGCGTTCAGCACACTCCCCGAACCACGCAGTGCCACTCGACGCTTATGCTTATCGATGCATCGCTGTTCTTAACTGAAGCTGGCCTACCATGAATGACAACACCTCCGCGCGCACCCAGCGCAAGCCGACCACCCGCATCTCGACCGGCATTGCGGGCCTGGACGATATCCTGTGCGGCGGCCTGACGGCCCAGCGCGTCTATCTGGTCGAAGGTTCGCCCGGCACCGGCAAGACTACGCTGGGCCTGCAATTCCTGCTCGAAGGCGCGGCGCGGGGCCAGACCGGCCTGTATATCACCCTGTCGGAAACGGCCGACGAGCTCGACGCCGTGGCGCAAAGCCATGGCTGGGACATGGAGGGCATTGCCGTGTATGAACTGGCGAACGACAATTCGCTCGACCCGGACGCCCAGCAATCGGTGTTCCACCCGTCGGAAGTGGAGCTCGGCGAGACCACCAAAAGCGTGATGGAGCGCGTCAATACCTTGAAACCGTTGCGCGTGGTATTCGACAGCCTGTCGGAAATGCGCCTGCTGGCGCAAAACCCGCTGCGCTACCGGCGCCAGATCCTGGCGCTGAAACAGTTCTTTTCGCTGCGCGACTGCACCGTGCTGCTGCTCGACGACAAGTCCAATACGCCCGACCAGCAGCTGCACAGCATCGCCCATGGCGTGATCAGCCTGGAACAGATCGCCCAGGAATTCGGCAAGGAGCGGCGCCGCGTCAATGTCATCAAGATGCGCGGCACCAAGTTTCGCGGTGGCTACCATGACTACATCCTGGAAACGGGCGGCCTGAAAATCTTTCCGCGCCTGATCGCTGCCGAGCATAACCGTGATTCCATTGCCCATGTCAGCTCGACCGGTTCAATGGCTTTCGATGAACTGCTTGGCGGTGGCCTGGCGTCGGGCACCAATACCCTGATCGTCGGCCCATCTGGCATTGGCAAGACCACGATGTCGGTGCGCTGCCTGCTGTCGGCGCTCGAACGCGGAGAAAAAGCCTCTTTCTACCTGTTCGACGAAGGACTGGCGACCTTCTTTGCCCGCTCGGCTGCGTTGCAGATGGACTTGCGGCCATATGCGGACAGTGGCCAGCTGGCGATCCACCATGTCGACCCGGCCGAACTGGCGCCCGGCGAATTTGCCCATATGCTGCGCGACGCCGTCGAACACGCCGGCGTGCAATTCATCGTCATCGACAGCCTGAACGCCTATCTGCAGGCGATGCCGGGCGAACATTTCCTGACCCTGCAGATGCACGAACTGCTGTCCTATCTGAACCAGCAGGGCGTGACCACCGTGCTGGTGCTGGGCCAGCATGGCCTGATCGGCGAAGTGCGCTCGGACGTGGACCTGAGCTACCTGAGCGATACGACCGTGCTGCTGCGTTTTTTCGAGTCGAACGGCAAGCTGCGCCGCGCCATTACCGTGATCAAGAGCCGCACCAGCAACCATGCGCTGACCATCCACGAACTGAAACTGGGTTCCGGCGGCATCGCCATCGGTGGCGCGCTGGAAGGCTTCGAGGGAATACTGACGGGCTTGCCAACATACCGCGGCGCCACCCCCATGATGCTGGCGGGGCCCGATGATCCCCGATAACGGCGCTTCGGATGAGCGTATCCTGATCCTGGCGCCGCATGGCCGCGACGCCGAAGTGATCCATCAGGTGCTGGCCCGCAACGGCTTTGGCGGCGGCGCGGTGGCAGGTTTCGACGCCATGGTCACCGAGCTGCAGCTGGGCGCGGGCGCCTGCGTGATCGCCGAAGAGGCTTTGCAGGATTCCAGCGTGAACCAGTTGCTGGGCTGGCTGCGCACGCAGGAACCGTGGTCCGACTTCCCCTTCGTGATCCTGATTTCCAAGCACAATGGCATGACGCCGCAAGCGGCGCGCAGCACCTTCGACCAGCTGGGCAACATCATCCTGCTGGAACGCCCGCTCAATGCCGAAACCTTGCGCAGCGCCGCCGCGTCGGCCTTGCGCGGGCGCAAGCGCCAGTACGAAGCACGCAAGATCCTGGCCGAACGCATGCGCGCGGCCGAAAGCCTGCGCGAGAGCCGGGCCCAGCTGCTGCAGCTGAACGAGACGCTCGAATCGCGCATCGAGGAACGCACGCGCGCGCTGGCGCAGGCCAACGACCGTTTGATGAATGAAGTCATCGAGCGCGAACGGGTGCAGCTGGCCATGGTGCAGCTGCAAAAGATGGAGGCGGTCGGGCGCCTGACGGGCGGCATCGCGCACGACTTCAACAACCTGCTCAATGTGATCCAGGGCAGCATGGACCTGATCCTCTATCTGTCCAAGGACGAGAACGCGAAACGCAAGGCCGAAGTGGCGCGCCGCGCCTGCGAGCGCGGCGGCAAGCTGACCAGCCAGCTGCTGGCGTTTTCGCGCAACCAGCGCCTGAACCTGCGCGCCACCGATATCCGCACCCTGTTCGACGGCGTGCGCGAACTGATGGCCACCTCGCTCGGTTCATCGATCAGCCTGGCCTTCGATATCGATGCGCGCCTGCGCTTCGTGATGGCCGACGTCAACCAGATGGAAATGGCCTTGCTGAACCTGGCCATCAATGCGCGCGACGCCATGCCGGCCGGCGGCAAGCTGCTGGTGCGCGCCCGCCTTGCCGACGCGCCCGACGGCCTGCTGCCAGCCGGGGCGTATTGCCTGATCAGCGTTACCGACGATGGCCAGGGCATGGACCCGGCGATTGCCGCCAAGGTGTTCGAACCGTTCTTTACCACCAAGGCGATCGGCAAGGGCACCGGGCTGGGCCTGAGCCAGGTGTACGGCATGGCCCAGCAGTCCGGTGGCACGGCGCGCGTGGTCAGCGAAGCCGGCGTCGGCACCACGATCGAAATCTGGCTGCGCCTGGCCAGCGAAGAAAAGCCGGCGCACGACGAGCGCCCTGATGGCGTACCGCCGCAGGCAAGCACGGGCGAAAGCGCGCGCATCCTGGTGGTCGAAGACGACAGCTCGGTGCGCCTGTCGATGGTCGAATCGCTCGAAGCGCTGGGCTACCAGGTCAGCCAGGCGCAGGACGGCCAGGCCGGCCTGCACGAACTGCGCCGCGACAAGCCCAGCCTGATGATCACCGACTACCTCATGCCCGGCATGACGGGCGCCGAACTGGTGGCGATCGCCAACCGCGAGTTTCCGGGATTGCCGATGATTATCGCCACCGGCTATGCCGACATGGAAGCGATCGACCGCGTGATCGGCAGCAATACCGTACTGCGCAAGCCCTTTCAGCTGGCGGACCTGGCGGCGACGGTAAAGCAGGCGCTGGGGCGCCAGGCGGGGATGGTTTCATGAGCGAAATCGTCGCTCCCGGCGACCTGATGCTGCCGTCCGCCCTTGAACGGCAGCAGCTGTTCTATACGCTCAAGAAAGTGAGCTCGCTCACCGCCTGGCGCCGCAACTACGCCCTGTATAAAGCCTGGGTCGACGTGACCAAGGCCAGCTTGCAGGAGGCGACCCGGCAAGGCTGGGCGCTGACGACGTCGCTGCCGGCGTCGGAACTGGCGTTTTTGCAGGGTGGACTCGATGAATTCAGGAAAGCCATGACAAAGCTGGAAAAAAACAGCTTCAGGCACTTCGGCGATCCGCCTTTTCCTGAGTTGATCGCCGCCCGCAACCGCCTCACCATTCAGCTGAGCGTGCAGCGGCGGGTGGACGAGGGCGAGAACGGCGTGAACGAGGCGCATACGCCGCTATGGCAGGAGTATTGCGACGCCATGCACTCGGCCTACGATGCATGGGCGGAATGCTCGATGCATCTTTACCAGCGCGATTATTTTCCCGGTGGCCTGTGGTATTACAACCGCTGGCTGAACCGCGATCTGCCGCTGATGCATTTTCCCGACCACCTCGAAGCGGTGCCCGAGCCCGCCGTCGATACCCTGGTGCGCGCCGGCGGCTTCGTGCCGTTTGCCGGTATCTGGGAGCCGGTCGCCGCGCCGGCCACGCGCTTTATCGACCGTTTCACCGGCGCCTGGCGGCCGCAGGCGCCGTTCAGGGTGGTGGCGCCGATGAAATACTTCGACCACGGCGCGCACGCGCATGCGATTACCCTGCAGGACACCAGCGACAGCGACGACAAGGGCGAAAAACTGCACCTGGCCTGGCGCTTGTTATGGCGCGAGGACCGCTACACGGACGGCACCATCCCGGCGGAAGAGGCACAGTACCGCTTCCTGGAGCCGGAGCGTTCGCGCCCCAAGACCTCTGGGGCCGAGCCGGACGATGGCGTGATCTGGGCCTGGAGCGGCGCGGCCGCGCCGGCCAGCGGCACATGGCTGTGCGAGACGCATGGCAGCTACAGGGAAGTGCGCAAAAAAGGCCAGCGCATGGGCTTTCTGCTGGGGGCGCGAACCGCGCGCTGGGTGTTGATGCGGCCCGATTGAGCTCTCGGACGGTGGGAATGGTTACGCCATCGATCACATCGGCGGCCGCCGTGGTGTCGATAAAGCCGGGCGCGATCGTATTGATGCGGATGCCGCGCGGGCATCCGCCGACGATGGCAATGCCATGCCCGCGCCCCTGGTGCCACGGCGCACCAGCACGCGTTTGGCGGTGAACTCTGGTGCCTGCTTTACGGCGTGATCTCCAGTAGGCTGATCTTGTCGGCATCGAGTTGGAAAGCAAAGTCCAGCAGCACCGGGCTGCCGGGAAAATTGCCGCTCACTTCGCCCTTGACCACGCAAGCTTGCGCTGTTTCGCTGCAGGCCAGGAGCGCCACCGTCGCCGCGTATTTTTCGCTGGAGGCGCGTTTCCATGCGCTGATCGCGGCGTGGCCACGATGCACGTGGTGCTCGTCGCGCACCTCGCCATCAATACTGAAACACCGCGCCACCGCAGCGGCATCATGCGCGTTTTCCGCTTGAAAATAGACTGCCACTGCGGCAGGCAAGTTGATCGCCATGCTGTTCTCCTGTTGCATTGATCGAGTGCTGATCATAGATGCCATGATTTTGTCGCGCTACGCTGGTTTGACAGGTAAGCTATCAACTTCAGGTTAATAATCACCACCATGAAGCCAGTCTCGCTAGACAGCATTCGCATCTTCCTCGCCGTTGCCGAGGCCAGGAGTTTTACCGCCGCCGCGATACGCCTCGGCGTCACGCCGGCGGCGGCCAGCAAGGCCGTCAAGCTGCTCGAGGCGCAGCATGGCGTGATCGTCTTCGTGCGCAATACACGCCGGGTCGCGCTGACCGAGGCCGGCGGCGTCCTGTACGCCAGCCTGCTGGCGGCCACCGCGCAGATCGACGATGCGTTCACGGCATTGACCCGCTTTCGCGAACGACCGGCGGGCACCTTGCGGCTGACCGTGCCGCGCGCCTTGGGGGCGCTGGTGCTGAAGGGCCTGGCGCCGCGCTTCCAGCGCGCCTATCCCGATGTGGCGCTCGATATTTCCCTCGACGATGGCGAGGTCGACTTGCTGGAGCAGGGCTTCGACGCCGGCATACGGCTGGGCCAGTCGGTGGCGCAAGGCATGGTGGCGGTGCGCCTGACGGGCGAGCTGGCCTGGTCGGTGGTCGGCGCGCCCGCGTATTTTGCGCGCTCCGGACGGCCTTTGATCCCGGAAGACCTGGTGCGCCACGAAACCGTGCGCTACCGTTTCCACCGCTCGAAAGCGCTGGCGCCCTGGACTTTCGTGCGCGATGGCGACTCCTTCCATGTGGAAACCGGGCACAAACTGGTGGTCAACGACACCGGCCTGATCGCCGACTTTGCCCGCTCCGGGCTGGGGCTGGCCTATCTGCCCGATATCGAGATTGCGCAGGACCTGGCGGACGGGCGGCTGGAACGGGTGCTCGAGTCGTTTAGTCCTCCCACCTCGGGTTTGTTCCTGTATTTCGCGGCCAGGACGCAAAGCCAGCCCAAGTTGCGCGTATTTATCGACATGGCTACTGCCGGTGATCTGCTGCCGCCGTCTCCGGCCCGCTACGGCGAAGCCGGCTACATTACATGAAGAGCTCATCATGCTGAAAAAAATATGGCTCATGGTCGCGACGACGGCGCTGACCGTGGCGCTGGCCCTGGCCATGTACGTGTATGGCGCGCCAGTCGTGGTATTACATTACTCTGCCGCAGCCAGCGGACCGGTTGGCTTCTTCTTTAACGATGACGACAGTATCACCAAGGATACGCTGGAGCCTGGAACAAGCCGCCAGTTCCGGACGGCACATTATCCGCACGCGGGCTACTTCGTCGAGGTGAGCTTGCCACTGGCCAGCCGCGCGGGAGTGGAGATCAGGCCACCTTTCAGCCGTGTCGACGTCCATATCGGTGCCGATACCAACATCATGCGTACTGTCATCAAGACGGATTTCATGGCACGTATCGGTTCCGATTGATGCGCGTTCTTGAAAGATATATCTATATGGTAATATTTCACACCGCTCAAGCAGCAGTTGCCATATCGCACAGCAAAAATGGGCAGCAGTCACTGGCATTTTGCCACTTCGCCTGCAAACGAAAACACCATGACGCCGAAGCTCAAAAAAACCATCATCTTGCTCAGCTTGCTCGCCAGCGCCGTTGCGGCGCAGGCCGGGTCCCCCGATGGCCTGAACATTGCCGCCATCGGCAGCGCCAACGCCGTGCAGTACGCGAGCGCCGTAAAGCAGTTTTTTTCCGACTACGCGGCTGACGGGATTGCCTGCGGCGACTATGCCTTGCGCCTGCAAAACGTGTACACCTCGGATCTGCCGCCGCAACTGACCGGCGAACTGGCCCTTGGCGCCGCCAACGATAAAGCCAGGCACAGGAAACTGGGGAATATCCTGGCCGGCTTTCGCAGCAAGGCGCTGCCACGTGGGTTTGATGGCGCGCTGGCTTACGAGGTCAAAGGCGCGCAACTGCGCTTGTACGGCATATCCGGCGCGTCCGACGAACAGGTGGTGGTGGCCACATTGCCCGTCAGCCAGGCCAGCGACCAGAAGAAATTCAACCTTGCCGCCTGCAAGGCCCTGGCCAGCTTGCCTGTGTTGGCAGAGCCCTGACGGTGTCTGCCAGCGGATTAATTATGTTCAAACGTCAATTCGATCACGCTGTCGTCACTCCACTCCTTGTCGCGCAAGGGCGGCGTGAATGAGTAGCCGCCGAATGGCACGGGTGCGGTTTTTCCATTGAAGCTGATGGTGGCGGCGATAATGCGCTGCGCTTCGGTAAAGCTGTAGGTTCCCTTTTGCGAAACGAAATTGCAGGGGCCGCCCAGTGCGCTCAAGGTGGTGCGCATGGCAAACGGCAATATGTCTTTGTCGATCGCCCAATGTACCTCGCACGTCAGCCTCAGGTCGCCCAGCCGGCGGCTGGTATCGGTGGCGGTGGCGCTGCGGATATAAGGAAGCCATCTGACCGAGCCGGCCTTGCGGTTGAGCGTCAGGTCTGCCTTTGCATAGAGCGGACCTTGTTCGACAGGCAAGGTGAAGATATTCTTTTCTCCCAGCGGTATCGCCTGGCCCGCTTCCTCGCTTTCGAGCCGGAGCTGGAGTGCATTCATGTCGATATCCGCGCGGCGCGGATCGAGGATGAAGCGCAGCTCGGCGGCAGGCGCCAGCTCATGCTTTTCCTGGAACCTGTTTATTCCCTTGAGCATGGCGCTGTAGGGCTTCCAGTCGGGATCCCTGATGCCCTTGATATTGACTGACGATGTGGCTTCGTCCCCGGATGGTGCGATGGGCTGCGGCTTGTCTGCCTGTGCCAGTGCCGAATTACAGCACACTGACACCAGCAGGCTGGCGGTTTGTAAGGCGCGCATGGTGATCATGTCGCTTGCACCGTTTTCATCGTATTCATGAGTCTCTTTCTGCACAGTCGGGAAAAACGTGAGTGTAGAAAAAAACAGGGAGGAAAGGTTGTTTTCAAGACAGAGTGTCAATTCACGGGAACGGAATGCGCAAAAACGCCGATGGGGCTGCTACGCCGCCATCGGCATTTTCTCGGGCTCGCGTCTGGCCCGCCATTTTCAGGTTGGTACGCCCTGCGTATTGACATGCGCCAGACTGGCATCAGCCCTTTAAACTTCTTAAAATTCTTCCCAGTCGTCCGTATTGCCCTTGTCGGTCGCCTTGGCAGGTCGTGCCACAGGTTTACTGGCCTGCAGTGCTTTGGGGGGCGAGGCCGGTGAGCGCACGGCAGGGCGCGCGGCAGCCTGGCGCGGCGTGGCCTGGCGCGGCGCGGCGTGATTGATGGCGCCGGCGCCGTGCGCCAGCTTGAAGACGCTGACGACGTCCGACAAGACCGCCGCCTGCTCCTGCATCGCACTGGCCGCCGCCGACGCTTCTTCGACCAGCGCCGCATTTTGCTGGGTCACTTCATCCATCTGGGAAATTGCCGAGTTGACCTGCTCGATGCCCATGGTCTGCTCCGTGCTGGCCGACGCGATTTCACTCATGATGTCGGTCACGCGGGTAATCGACTGCACGATGTCGGCCATGGTGGCGCCGGCGTCATCGACCAGCTTGCCGCCGACAGCGACCTTGGTCACCGAGTCATCGATCAGCACCTTGATTTCCTTGGCCGCCGCGGCCGAACGGTGCGCCAGGTTGCGTACTTCGGTGGCGACCACGGCAAAGCCTCGGCCCTGTTCACCGGCGCGCGCCGCTTCCACGGCGGCATTGAGCGCCAGGATATTGGTCTGGAACGCGATGCCATCGATGACGCCGATGATATCGACGATTTTTTTCGACGATTCGTTAATCGAGGCCATGGTCTCGACCACCTGGGCCACCACGCTGCCGCCCTTTTGCGCCACTTCCGACGCCGATACCGCCAGCTGGTTGGCCTGGCGCGCATTGTCGGCATTCTGCTTGACGGTGCCAGTGAGTTCTTCCATGGACGAGGCGGTTTCTTCGAGCGAACTGGCCTGTTCCTCGGTGCGCGAGGACAGGTCGAGATTGCCCGCCGCGATCTGCGCCGAGGCGGTGGCGATGGTGTCGGTGCCGCTACGGACGCGGCCAACGATCTGCGCCAGCTGGTCACGCATCGCCTTGATCGAGAACATCAGGCTGGTCCGGTCCGCATCCTGCACCACGATGGGCCGGTCCAGGTTGCCGCTGGCAATTTCTTCGGCGACCGCCATCGCGTAGCTCGGTTCGCCGCCCAGTTGTTTCAGGATGCTGCGGGTGATCACGAAGCCGGCGCCGATCGAGATCAAGACGCCGATAAGCGAAATCAGGACGATCAGACTTCTGTTGCGCTCGTATTGTGCGTGCGCTTCGGCCGCTGTCGCGTTGCTGGTCTTGATTTCATAGTCCCTGAACTCGATCAGCATATTGACCCAGTTGTCCAGCGCGGGACCGGTCTCGTTCATCAGTACATCCGGTGCGCCGGGATCATTGGCCAGGCCAAGGCCGGAGGCTTTCTTGATCAGCGGCAGGGCCGCCGCTTTTGCTTGCGCGACTTTGACCAGATAGTTTTTTTCCTCGGCACTGGTATTCGGATCACTCTGGAACAATTTTTCCAGCTGCTCGGCGAATTTATCGTAGGCAAGCAGGCTGCTTTCAAATAGCTGTTTCTGTTGCTCCATGCGCGGCAGGTCGGACAACACGATCAGATTGCGCATCGAAGCCGACGCTTTTTGCGCTTCACCCATGGCCTGGGAAATCAGGTTGGCCTCCTGGGCGTTGAAATCCACCGTGACGGTCAGCGAGTTGTTCAGCGACGACAGTTTATTGATGCTCAGTGCGGCAATCAATATTAAAAACGCAAGCAGGATGCCGAAGCCAAGCGCAAGGCGGGTTCGGACTTTCAGTTCGGAGAATGACATTATTTTTGAACAATATTTTGAATATTGTTTTTTAAGTGAATTAATTACAGATCAAGGGATGCTTCTTGATGAAGCATTTCACTGTAACATAATCTCTTAATAACAATATTATTGACGTGGAGAAACGAGAGGTTTCTGTGGTTTTCACGCCAATGTGCTGCGCCGGCAAGCGCATCCGCCTTCCGTACGCAGCGGGTACGCAGGTGTCACGATGTCGGTCGCTTTCAGCGCCGCCATCGCCTGCGAGGCTGTGCTGATGGCGGCCAGGCAGGCGGTGGTGTCGCCGGTATCGACTTTCGACAGGTCGCTCACGGGCTGCTTGCGCGGCCAGTCGGCCCAGTAGAATTCGAGGAATTCGGTGGCCGTCGACGGCGCCACATAGCCGGCGTCGCGCCTGAAGTGGACCAGTGCGCGCTATCGCTGCCGGAGGCCGTGGACGCGGCCACGCTTTGCGCGAGCTCCCTCGACGGCAAGACGCCGAGCAGTTGCATGGCAGTGATCGTTCGGCGATCAGCGACTGCGGCGAATACAGAGGATAGACGCAGTATGCGATCCAGCCCTTGCCGCGCACCAGGTCGCGTTCGAGCAGCACGTTGTACACATGGTGGCCCCGATAGGCTTCGTGGCAGCCCAGATCGACGGCGCGGTCGATATGGATGGGCAGATCGGTAGTGATCTGGATCACGCTCTGGTAGTTGCCCTTGTAGCAGTTGTAGCTGGCTTCCTACCCGGCGCGCGCGTGGCGTGGCGATACGGCATCATAGAGCCGCGCGCTTTCCTCGTCGAACGGCAGGCGCGCCGCCGCCGCATCGGCCTGCCATGCGGACGGGCCGTAGCAGGCGTCGACATAGGACGCATCATGCTGGCCGATGGCCAGCACCAGGTGCGCATAACGTTCGGCGATGTCGGCGAGGGAAGCGGTCATGGCGGCATGGGGCAGGCAATGGAATCCCCACTATAACAGCGGCTTGCCGTTGTAACTATGCCGATGGCCCGATGCGGCAGGCAGCGCATGCCCTTTTTATCAGGAAAATGAATAACTGGTATCTGAAATCGAAAGTGGCTTTATATCTTGAAACGCTTATGATGATATTGCACTGCAACAAACACCGTATCTTTTCAGGAGCATTCCATGTCCCACACCACCTTGCCAGCATTGACCGTTTTCTCTTTCAACAGCCTGTCGGGCGCCTTTGAGAAGGTGAGCTCGTCGGTGCAAGCGCTGATGGTGCGTGTGCACAATGCGCTTGCCAACGGCATCGAAGAGCGCGTGCGTGAAGAACAGGATGCGGACCTGGCCGAAGCCACCGACCGCTATGACCTGGAGTTCCGCATGCGCAAGCAGGACCGCTCGGGCGGCGGCAGCTACTGGAGCAATGGCAACAACCGCTGATCCTTCCGCTGATCGATCCGCAAACGCTGGCCCATAGAAAAAGCCGCCGTACCTGATTGCCAGGTACGGCGGCTTTTTGCATTACTGCTGCATCACATTGGCCCTGGCTGCGGGCGGCACGGGAACGGTGCCGCTGCGTCCCGGCGCGAATGACGCCTCCGTCGTACCCTGCACCGGCACGGCGGTCTTCCTCAGCTTGGCCACCTGTGCCGCCGTTGCGGCGCTGCCGTGGTTGCCCCAGCTGGTCTGGATGAAGCTGACCACTTCGGCAATCTGCTGGTCGTTCAGGGTCTTGGCGTAGCCGCCCATCACCAGCGCCGAGGGCGCCGTGTGGGTGGCCGGCACCATGCCGCCCGACAGCACGATATTGATGGCCGAGGTCGGGTCCGCCGTCTGCAGCACGGCATTGCCGGCCAGCGCAGGGAAGGCCTTGCCGTAGCCCTTGCCGTCCGAGCGGTGGCAGCCGGCGCAGTTGTTCAGGTACAACTGCGCGCCCGTGGTGTCGACCTTGCCCGCAAACAGCGCCTTGGCGACCTTGTCGTCGCCGACGAAAGGTTTTGCGCTGGTATTGGCCGGCGGCAGCGATTTCAGGTACTTCGCAATGCTGCCCAGGTCGTCCTTGCTCATGTACTGCATCGAGTGCGTCACCACGTCATTCATGGCGCCAAACGAGGCGCTATGGCTGTTGCGGCCGGTTTTCAGGAACTCGGCAATATCGGCTTCGCTCCAGCGTGCCAGACCACCGCCGTGCTCGTTGCGCAGCGAAGGCGCGACCCAGCCGTCGATGGCGGCGCCACCGGCCAGGTAAGCATTGCTGTCCAGGTCAGTCAAGGCTTTTTCCTGCATGCCGACGCCGCGCGCCGTATGGCAGGCGCCGCAGTGGCCCAGGCCTTGCACCAAATAAGCGCCGCGCAGCAACTGCTGGTCGCCTGCGCCTGCCGCCGGCACATACGGCGCCGGCTTGGGCGCGAACACCCAGCGCCAGACGGTCAGGGGAAAGCGCATCGACAGCGGCCAGGGGATGTCGGAGGCGCGGTTTGGCGCCGCATTGGCCGGCACGCCATGCATCAGGTAGGCATACAGGGCGCGCATGTCGGCGTCGCTCAGGCGCGAATACGAGGGGTAGGGCATGGCCGGGTAGACCGTGTAACCCTGTTTCGTCACGCCAGTGCGCATCAGCTTGTCGAAGTCCTCGAAACTCCAGTTGCCGATGCCGTGCTGCTTGTCGGGCGTGATATTGGTGGAATACACCTTGCCGATCGGCGTGGCCATGCCGAGGCCGCCGGCATACGGTTTGCCTTGCGGCGCGCTATGGCAGGCGATGCAGTCGCCGGCACGGGCCAGGTATTCGCCCTGCTTGATCAGCTGGGCATCGGGGGCGGTAGTGGCCGCCATGCTGGCGCCAGTCGCCAGCATCAGGGACAGGGCCGCAAGCCAGCGTTGTGTGGGTTTTTTCATGGGACGCTCCTTACGCGGCGACCAGCGGTCGCGGGTCTTTCAGATATTGTTCGCGCACGGCCTTGGCGCACCAGTAGGTCAGGGCGGCGGCCAGGCCGGTCGGGTTGTAGCCGATGCCGACCGGGAACACGCTCGAACCGACGACAAACACGTTCGACACATCCCAGCTTTGCAGGTAGCGGTTGACGACGCTGGTGCGCCGGTCCGTGCCCATGGCCGTGCCGCCGGCCCAGTGGGTGGTCTGGTAGTTGCGCAAGTCCAGATGATCACCGAAGTTTTTCACCGACACGTGGATCGATTTCGGCTTCATGGCTTTCGCCACTTCCGTCATTTTTTCCGTCACGTAGCGGCTCATCCTGATGTCGTTGTCCTTCCAGTCGAAGGTAAAACGCAGCAGGGGCTGGCCGAAGGTGTCGGTATAGGTCGGGTCGAGGTCGACATAGCAGTCGCGGTAGACCATATTGGCGCCGTGCACGTCGAACGACACCGTGCTGGTGTAGTTGTCCTTGACGGCTTTTTTCCAGTTGGAACCCCAGGCTGGCGTGCCGTCCGGCACCGGAATGCCGGCGATCGGCTTGACGCCGGCCGGGTTGCACCAGGCGGGCGAGCCGCCGACAAAGCCCAGCGGGCCATGGTCGAAATTGTCGCCATTATAGTCATCGACGGCCACGCCGTTGCCGCCGGAACCGATGAAGGGATTGGTATTCTTGCCCGGCTCGTAGAACATCTGCACCGTCGACATGGTCTGGTAGGCGATATTGCGCCCGACCACGCCTTCGTTGCTCACCGGGTCATACGGCTTGCCGATGCCCGACACCAGCAGCAGATGCGCATTGTTGTAGGCAAAGGTACTGGCGATGACCAGCTCGGCCGGCTGTTCGACCGTCTTGCCGTCGGCGTTGACATAGGTCACGCCGGTAGCTTTCTGCTTGCCGCCGTCGAGGTTGATGCGCAGCACATTGCAGTTGGCGCGCAATTCGAAGTTGGCCGCCAGGCGCAGCGCCGGCATGATATTGACCTGTGGCGAAGCCTTGGAATAGTTGTAGCAGGCAAAGCCGGAACAGAAGCCGCAGAAATTGCACGGCCCCATCTGGCAGTTGTAAGGATTGGTGTAGGGCTGCGAAGCGTTCGACGAGGCCGACACGAAGGGGTGCAGGCCCACTTCCTTGGCGGCCAGCTGGAACAGATGCGCCGTGTACGGCACTTTCTGCGGCGGCAGCGCGTAGTTGTCGGAACGGTTGGCCTCGAAAATATTGCCGTCGCCGACGATCTTGCCGTTGACTTTATAGGCCTGGCCCGAGGTGCCAAATACTTTTTCGACGAAATCGAAATGCGGTTCGAGCTCTTCATACGTGACGCCGAAATCCTGGATCGTCATGCCTTCGGGAATGAACTTCTTGCCGTAGCGCTTTTCGTAGTGGCTGCGCAATTGCAGCTCTTCCGGCAGCACGCGCCAGTGCTGGCCCGACCAGTGCAGGCCGGCGCCGCCGACGCCCGTGCCCGGCTTGAACGCGCCGATCTGGCGATACGGCACGGCGATGCCCTTGACCTCGTGGCGGAACGTAAACGAGCTTTTCGACATGTCCTGGAAGATCTTGCTGCGCTGGATATAGGTCAGCTCGTCCAGGGTTTTCGGATAGGCGCCGTCGGGATAGGTGTCGCGGTAGGGGCCGCGTTCCAGGGCCAGCACGTTCAGGCCCGCCTCGGTCAGTTCCTTGGCCATGATGGCGCCGGTCCAGCCGAAGCCGACGATGACGACGTCGACCGGTTTCAATGTAATGTCTGCCATGGTGTTTCCTTATGCGATGGAGGCGGGTGGCAGCGGATAGTGGACGCCGTATTGTTCGACCCAGTCCATATAGTCGGCGCGTGCGCCCGGGAAATTGATCATGCGCCAGGCCGCCATGTCCTTGTTGCCGCCATGGGCCGGGTCGCAGAAATAGCCTTCGCGCGTGTTTTGCAGCAGCTGCTTGAAGAACACGGTGGCCGGCACTTCGCCGATCGGCAAGCTGCCTTTTTCCAGCTCGGCGATCAGGGCGTCGCGCTGGGCAACGGGCAGGTCTGTAAAAGCCTTGCCCGTCTTGCGCTGCACGGCCTGGGCAAAGCCGGGCAGGGCGCTGCGGTACAGCTCGCGCGGCGCCATATGGAACTGGTAGCCGAACTCGTCCGGCGCGGCGACAAACGGCGCCTGCATGAACCACAGCTTGCCGTAGGCATAGGGCGTGTCCATTTGCAAGTCGATGAATTCATGCACGCCGGCCTGCAGCGCGCCGGGGCCTTCCGCATCGGCCGGGATCAGGCGGTCGACCAGCGCGCACAAGGTGGCCCATTCGGCGGCGTTGAAGTAGGTGGGCTGGTAGGGTTTGCCCTGCCCGTCGCCGGTGGCCAGCACGGTGCCGGCCGTGCCGACGGCGCCGATGGCGGCTGCGACGGGGACGGCGACGGCCGCCTTGCGCAGGAAATTGCGTCTGTGCGGAGAGATGCCGATGACTTTCATGTAAAGCTCCTATGGCTGTATGGCTGGGAGGGTGCGCATCATATCATGTTCATTCATATATATTACATATATGAATTAAATAGTCGTGCGTAGATGGGGATGTAACGGTACGGGCCAGCCTGGAGTATCAAAGCAGGCTCGGCTGTAGAAGCATAGGGTAAAAGGAGTGGGAAGGGCGCCGGGTTGGCGCTCAAGCGTTACCGATGAGATAAAGTGAGGGCAGGGATCAGGCGGGGCGCCCGGACCCGATGGGGGACTACCTCCCGGTGGAACGTAGTCCGATCGCGAAGCGACTGACCCCGGTTTTATGCTGCGCGTTGTCGGCTAAAACTCCACCACCCGCCGCTCGCGCATCGCCACCGTCATGGCAATGCCCAGGCGCGTCGCTTCGGTGGCGTCATTCAGGGTCAGCGACAGGGTGCGCCGGCCCAAGGCCGCGTCGGTAAATTCCTGCGCCTCGATCAAAAAGGCGTCGGCGAAGCGGGCGTAGAAGTCGGGCGTGCACTCGTTGCGCACGCCGTAAGCATCAGAAATTTCCACCCGGTTCAGCCGCGGATTGCTGCCCACGGCCAGGCGCCCGCCCGTGCCGAATACTTCCGTCAGCGTTTCATGGCCATGCGCCATGGTGCGCGAGGCCATGAAGGTGGCCATGCTGCCGTCGGAAAATTCGACCGTGCCCAGGCCGTTGTCGACGTCGCCGAATTCCTGCAGACCCTTGTGGATGGCGTTGGTGCCGCTGGCGTAGACGCGGGTCGGCGTCGGGTTGCCCAGCAGCCAGCGCGCCAGGTCGATATCGTGCACGCTGCAATCGAGAAAGATGCCGCCGCTGGTGGGCGCAAAGCGCATGAAGGCGCCGCTGGGGTCGTTCTGGTCGCAGGTTTGCGAGCGCACCAGGTAGGGCTTGCCGATCAGTCCCTGGGCGATCTTTTGCTGCGCGTCGTGGTAGCTCGTATCGAAGCGGCGCACGAAGCCGATCATGGTGGTCAAGTGCGGGTGGCGCGCCGCTTCCGCTTCCACCTTCAGGCAGTCGGCCAGGTCCAGCGACAGCGGCTTTTCGCAAAATACATGCTTGCCGGCCCGCAGGGCGGCGATGATCTGGTCCGCATGCATGGCGGTTGGCGTGACGAGGAACACGGCGTCCAGGCCCGGATGGGCCAGCAGGGCGTCATAGCCGGCATAGCCGGTGGTGACGCCCAGTTCGCGCGCGGCCCAGTCCAGCTCGGCTGGCACCGGGCTGCAGGCGGCGACAACGTCGGCGTTCGGCACGCGCTGGACCAGGTTGATGGCGTGGCGCTGGCCCAGCCGGCCCAGGCCGACAATGCCGATTTTCAAGGTGGGGGATGACATGGGTTCTCCGCTATTCACAGGCTAACGACGCGCTGTTCGCGCCACGACAGGGTCGCCGCTTCGGCCAGCTCCAGCGCCTTCAGGCCGTCTTCGACGGTGGTGCGCAGCGGCGTGCCGTTGCAGAGAGCATCAAAGAAGTGCGCCATTTCCTGGGCATAGGCGACGCGGTAGCGTTCGAGGAAAAAGTCTTCCGGCTTGTCGACGCTGACGTTGAGCGCGCCATAGGCCGTCACCTCGGTCGGCTTGTGGTTGCCGGCCTGCAGCATGCCCAGGCTGCCCAGCACTTCGAAGCGCTGGTCGTAGCCATAGGCGGCGCGGCGCGTGGCGTTGATCTGGCACAAACGGCCCGCCTTGGTGCGGATGGTCACCACGGCCGTGTCGAGGTCGCCCGCTTCGCCGATGGCCGGATCGACCAGGCAGCTGCCGGTGGCGTTGACACTGATGGCTTCGTCGTCGAGGATCCAGCGGAAGATGTCGAAGTCATGGATCAGCATGTCCTTGAAGATGCCGCCCGACACCTTGATGTAGCTGACCGGCGGCGGGCCAGGGTCGCGGCTGGTGACGACCAGCAGTTCCGGCGTGCCGATTTCACCGGCGGCGATGCGCTCTTTGACGGCATGGAAGGTGGGGTCGTAGCGGCGCTGGAAACCGAGCATGCACAACACGCCCGCCTCCCTGACGGCGGCGGCGCAGGCGCGCGCGCGATCGATAGTCAGGTCGACCGGCTTTTCGCAAAAGATGGCTTTGCCGGCGGCGGCCGAGCGCAAGATCAGGTCGGCGTGGGTGTCGGTGCTCGAGGCAATCACCACTGCACGGATGTCCGGATCGCCCAGCGCCGTTTCCACCGAGGCGCTGACGCCGCCGTGGAAGGCGGCCAGCGTTTCTGCCGCTTCCTGGTTGACATCGACGACGTATTTGAAGCGTACGCCGGCCTGGGAGGCCAGGTTGGCGGCGTGGATTTTGCCGATGCGGCCGGCGCCAAACAATGCTACTTCGATCATGCTTGATCTCCTGTTGTGGTGTGGACTGTCTCGGGATAATTATATGAGCGATTTCGAAAAACAGAAACAAATTTCTATTTGAATGAGTCTTGAAAATTTCATTGCGTTTGCCGTGCGCCTGGACTACTCTATGCGCAGTGCACCGTTGCGCGCAACGGCGGTGTCACCCTTCATCAAAGCTGACAACTATAAAAATTAATCCATCTAGGAGACATTCATGTATAGCAATAAGAGCAAGGGTTTGTTGAAGTGCCTGGCGATCGCCGCCCTTGGTACCACCCTGGGACTGAGCGCCGGCGTCAGCCATGCCGCAGGCGAAAAATTCGTGATGGTCAGCCATGCGCCGGACGCCGATTCCTGGTGGAACACCATCAAGAATTCCATCAAACAGGCCGGCGAGGATTTCAACGTCACCGTCGACTACCGCAATCCACCGAATGGCGACCTGGCCGACATGGCGCGCCTGATCGAGCAGGCGGCGGCGCGCAACTACGATGGCGTGATCGCCGACATCGCCGACTTCAGCGTGCTGCAAAAACCGCTGGGCACGGTAGTGGCCAAGAAGATCATGCTGGTGACCATGAATTCGGGCACCCTGGCGCAAAGCGAACAACTGAAGGCCATCATGCATGTCGGCCAGCCCGAGTATGAAGCGGGCCTGGGCGCCGGCAAGCGCGCCAAGGAAGCGGGCATCAAGTCCTTCGTGTGCGTGAATCACTATGCGACCAATGCCTCCTCGTTCGAACGCTGCCGCGGCTTTGCCGATGCGCTGGGCGTGGACTTCAAGTCGTCGACCCTGGATACCAACGGCGTCGATCCTGGCGTGATTGAAAGCAAGGTCAGCGCCTATCTGCGCAGCAATCCGAAAACCCAGGCCGTGCTGGCGCTGGGGCCCGATTCGGCGCCGCCGGCCATGCGCGCGGTGGAAAAAATGGGCCTGAAAGGCAAGATGTATTTCGCCAGCTTCGACCTGTCCGATGAAATCGCCAAGGGCATCAAGGACGGCAGCATCCAGTTCGCCATCGACCAGCAGCCCTACCTGCAAGGCTATATTCCGGTGGCCGTGATGGCCATCATGAAGCAGCAGAAGATCACCGACCTGGCCAAGGTCAAGGAAATCCTGATCGCCAATCCGAAGTACCAGGCGCGCCTGGCCGAATACGGCCTGACGCCCATCTATGGCCCGCGCCACATCAGTTCCGGCCCTGGTTTCGTGACCAAGGACAACATCGCCAAGGTCGAGAAGTACGCCGGGCAATTCCGCTAATCCAGAGCCTGCCAGCGGCCCGCAGCCTGTCGCTGCCGGGCCGGTTCCAGCGCCGCGCCACTCGCGTGGGCGGCGCGTCGGATGCGTACGCCTTGCGTCCGTATTTCTGGCAAACAAGTAACTGAAAGGACATCACATGACTGCGCTCAAATCCAGCCTGGCCAGCCCCGGCATGACGCCCCCCTTGAAGCCGGCACAGCCCGCCGACGACGAGCGGGTCGGCAGCACCAGCCGCGCCAGGCAACTGTTCAGCCGGCCCGAATTCGCCTCCATTTCCGGCACCGTGCTGGTATTTGCCTTCTTTATCATTACCGCCGGCGACTCCGGCATGTTCAACCTCGATGGCGTGGTCAACTGGATGCAGGTCGCCTCCTACCTGGGCATTATCGCCATCGGCGCCTGCGTGCTGATGATCGCCGGTGAATTCGACCTGTCGATCGGTTCGATGATCGGCTTTGCCGGCATGATGATCGCTATTCCCACCGTCTATTTCCAGTGGCCGCTGTGGGCGGCCATCGTGTTCGCCTTTGCCGGTTCGATGGCGTTGGGCTGGCTCAACGGCTACATCGTCATCAGGACGCGCCTGCCGTCATTCATCGTCACCCTGGCTTTTTTGTTCATCCTGCGCGGCCTGACGCTGGCGCTGTCGATCATGTTTGCCAACCGCACCATCGTCAGCGGCGTGGGCGAACTGGCCGCCCACGACTGGCTGGCCAGTCTGCTGTTCCAGGGTAATGTTGCCACCGGCCTGTTCCACTGGCTGGGCAGCCACGGCTGGATCGCCGTGCTCGACGATGGCTCGCCGCTGGTCAAGGGCATTCCGAAAGTGATCGCCTGGTGGCTGGTGCTGGCCGCCGGCGCCGCGTTCGTCCTGTCGCGTACCCGTTTCGGCAACTGGATGTTCGCCGTCGGCGGCGACGCCAATGCCGCCAAGAATGTCGGCGTGCCGGTGCGCAAGGTGAAAATTTCGCTGTTCGTCTTCACGGCGTTTTGCGCCTGCCTGTTTGCCACCCTGCAAGTGTGCGATATCGGTTCGGCCGCCGCCGACCGCGGCATGCAAAAGGAATTCGAAGCCATTATCGCGGCCGTCATCGGCGGCGCCTTGCTGACGGGCGGCTATGGTTCGGTGGTTGGCGCCTGCTTCGGCGCGCTGATCTTCGGCGTGGTACAGATCGGCATCACCTACACCAATATCAATTCGGACTGGTTCCGCGTGTTCCTCGGCGTCATGCTGCTGATCGCGGTGCTGTTCAATAACTTTGTACGTTCACGCGTCACGGAATCGAGGTAAATCATGAGCGAGCATATTCTTGCCCTGGAAAATGTCAGCAAGCGTTTCGGCTCGGTGCTGGCGCTGCAGAACATCACCATGCGCTTGCGCGAGGGGGAGGTTCATTGCCTGCTGGGCGACAACGGCGCCGGCAAGTCGACCCTGATCAAGACCTTGGCCGGCGTGCACAAGCCGACCGAGGGCCAGTACCTGGTCGACGGCAAGCCGGTGGTGTTCAATTCGCCCAGCGAAGCGCTGGACATGGGCGTGGCCACGGTGTACCAGGACCTGGCGCTGGTGCCCCTGCTGTCGGTGGCGCGCAATTTCTTCATGGGCCGCGAGCCGATGAAAAAACTGCTGGGCCTGGTGCCGGTGATGGACATCGACTACGCGGCCGAGACCGCCCGCGCCAAACTGGCCGAGATGGGCATCATGGTGCGCGACCCGCACCAGGCCATCGGCACCATGTCGGGCGGCGAAAAGCAGTGCCTGGCGATCGCCCGCGCCATCCATTTCGGCGCCCGCGTGCTGATCCTCGATGAACCGACGGCGGCGCTGGGCGTGAAGCAATCGTTCAATGTGCTGAAATTGATCTACAAGGCGCGCGAACGCGGCATCTCGGTGATCTTCATTACCCACAATGTGCACCATGCGTATCCGGTCGGCGACTCGTTCACCTTGCTGAACCGCGGCAAGTCGCTCGGCACCTTCACCAAGGACACGGTGAGCAAGGAAGAACTGCTCGACATGATGGCGGGCGGCACGGAAATGCAGACGCTGATGAGCGAACTCGACGGCATGACGATTTAAGGATAACCATGAAAAACACCACACAATTTGCCGCTGGCCGTCCCCTCGACGTGATCTGCCTGGGCCGCCTGGCGGTGGACCTGTACGCGCAGCAGATCGGCAGCACCCTGGAAGACGCCACCAGCTTCGCCAAATACCTGGGCGGCTCGTCGGCCAATATCGCCTTCGGCACGGCGCGCCTGGGCCTGAAGTCGGCGATGCTGTCGAAGGTCGGCGACGACCATATGGGCAGGTTTTTGACCGACACCCTGGCCAGGGAAGGCTGCGATGTCAGCCATGTCGGCGTCGACCCCGACCGCCTGA
>NZ_LOCQ01000027.1 GCF_001677885.1 Janthinobacterium psychrotolerans
GCATCGAGCGCTTGAGCTGCCTGGCGAAGCGGCGGTAGTTTTCGCAGAACTGCGTGTAGCCGTAGGTCTGGCGATCGGCATAGTCGGCGCGGTGCTCCTCCCACAGGAGCATCAACGTCATGCCCTTGCGGCGCAGTTCCTGGTGCAGGTAGCCGTAGTCGGGCTGCACGTGCTCTCGCGGGCGTTCCGGCGCAACGAGCAGGCGCCTCTCCAGCGCCGCCTCATCAATCCCCTGGACCGTCGCCCAATCCAGGCCCGCCGCTGCGGCCAGGCTAAGGTACTTGGTCACGGCAGCCTTCGACATGCCCAGTGCAGCGGCGATCTGCCGGTGAGACAACTGGGCGTCGAGCTTCAGACGCAGGACATCTTTTATCTTACGCATATTGATCCTCGGTGCGGGCACGCTATCTCCAGAAAAAAGCTGGAAGCGTACCCTCTCGGTTGCTATATGCGTAACATCATCTCGGCGTGCTACGACACCGTTCCGGTATCGTGACCGGCCATTCCGGTATCGTGCCCACTGATTCCGGTATCGTGACCAGTGATTCCGGTCACCCCATCAAACTGGGCACGATGGACCGGAATGGGTGGGCGCGATGGACCGGAATCGCTGGGCACGATGGACCGGAATCAGTGGGCACGATGGACCGAAATACCCACCGGTCGACGACCTCACGGCCAAAGCGCGCAACGACATGGAAAAAATCGTAGACGACTTCGGCGTTGGGACATTGCGCACGCACTTCGAGATCCATCGCCGTGTTCATATCCATCGCCACAGCCTCAATTTGGTCGCAGCCTTCTGTGGCCAACGCCTCGAAAAACGGCCGGATGGCCGCTCGACTATTGCCTTCACCAACCCAGAGCACACGCATGCGCTGAGCATCGAGAACGACCGTGGCATAACGATGGCCTTTGTGCAAAGCGAATTCATCCATGACGAGGCGCCGCACGTCGCCAGCGGGGAACTGGCCGTGCAGGTGCGCCAAGCGTTGTAGGTCAATGGCCTTGATGGTGTGCCAGTGCAGGCCTGTCAGCTGGGACACGTGCTTGATGGGGATAAGCTGTGCCAGCGCCTCCACCCAGACCCGGACGCGGTGAGTCATCCGCGAGCGCCGGTTCAGCCAGGAGATATGCTCTGTCACCCGGGCATTGCAATGATGGCAGTCCAGGCGCCGGATTGCTACCTTCAACCAAACCCGTCGATCCAAAATATCCCGATCCCGGATGCGCCGCCAGCGCCGCCAGCGCCGCTCATGAACTAGGGCACAAGGCTGCCGGCAGCTACCGCAAAGCGCGTCGGCAGTGGGGCAGGCGTTGAGAACGATCAGCAGCGATGCGTCGTCCTGTTCGACAACGGAATCGACAATATGCCCTTCCCAAAATGGAAGAGACAACATAGCATTGAGCATGGCGGCGAGAGTGGTAAGGTAATTGGTTTGTTTGGCGACAATCAATTTACCAATTCAAAACCCTTGCCGCCACCCCCTCCCAGCAAAAACGTCAAGCCCGTCTTTCCCCATCAACCGCGATGAACCTTAAATGGATAAGTTGCCATGGGTGCAGTGCCTTGTGCGTGCGGTAGAGACGGGCAGCTTTTCGGCGGTGGCGCGCGAGCTGGGCACTGGTCAGCCGAACGTCGGGCGGCATACTGCGTCGCTGGAAAAATCGCTCGATACGCGGCGGCTGCATCGCTCGACGCGTCAGATGGCCACGAAGCCGGAAGGGCAACGCTATTGCGCGCAGGCACGCAGGCACGCAGGCACGCAGGCGGCGCAAGCCGATGCCGATGCGCGCGGCCAGCAGCATCCCCATGGCCTGCTGAGGGTGGCTTGTTCGTCCACCCTGGGCACGGAAAAAATCATCGGCGCACGGCCTGATTTTCTCGCGCGCTTCCCTGATGTCGAGGTCGAGCTGCGGCTCGGCGACGGTTACATCGACCTGGTGGCCGAAGGCGTCGATATCGCACTGCGTGGCGGCATCCTCAAGGACAGTTCGCTACTGGCGCGCCGGGTCGGCACCGCCGAGCGCATTTGCGTGGCCAGTGCGGCCTACCTGGAGCGCCATGGCGTGCCCGCGCAGCCGGCCGATCTGCCGCAGCACCAGTGCCTGATCTATACCTTGATGGCCGGTGGGGGAGGATGGCCGTTCAAGCACGGCGAAGTGCATGTACCGGGCCGTTTGCGCCTGAACAGCCTGGAAGGCGTACGCAGAGCGGTGCTGCAGGACATCGGCATTGCGCAGTTGCCGTCGTGGGCCGTGGCCGAAGAGCTGCGTAGCGGCAGGCTGCGCGCGGTGTTGAGCACGCACGCGGCTGGACGCTCGCCACTCAATGCCGCGTACGCCGCAGAGCGACTGCTGCCCCGGCGTGCCGCCGTGTACCGCGATGACAATACGCCTGTCGCGCAACAGTCAAGTCTTTTTTGTGGCCTGGTCCATGCACGTTTCGATGGTTTTCCTGATACGCCTGGAACGATAATGAGGCTTCGCAGGGGCAGCCTGGCCATCAGCGCTGACGCCAACGCCACCTTGCCAACTGGAGAACATCACTACGGGAGAGCGTCACATGAGGGTGTCGAACATGCGGATAGGGGTGCGTCTGGGCGCAGGTTTTGGCGTGGTGTGCGCGCTGTTGCTGCTGATGGTGGTGGTCAGCAATACCATGATGGCGCGGATTAATGCCGGCACGGATGAAATTGTCCACGACAGAATGCCGAAAATCGAGGCGACAACGCAACTGCTGGTGGGTATCAATGAGATAGCGATTGCACTGCGCAACATGATGCTGACCGAAGATTCGGCCGACCACAAGGCGCAAGTCGATCACATCATGCAGACCAGGGAGCTCAACCAGCGCGCCATCAGCATGCTCGATGGCAGTTTGAAGGATCCGCGTGCGCGCCAATTGCTGGCGCAGATGAAAACCCATATCGGCCGCTACCGCCCTGGCCAGGATCGCCTGATCGGCGACGTGCAGGCCAACCGGCTCGAGGCGGCGCGCGCCTTCCTCGCCAGCGATTTGCGCCCCATTCTGCGCGACCTCAAGCAAGCGACCAATGCGCTGGCGGCGCGCCAGCAGGAACTGAGCTCGCACACGGCCGATGCCGCCGCCGCGACCTTCGAGGAAAGCCGCCGCTTGTCGTGGGGGCTGGGGGCGCTGGCGCTGGCGCTGGCGGCGGCCATTGCATACTGGATTAGCATCTCGATCACGCGGCCGGCCAACCGCGCGCTGGGCATTGCCCGCACTGTCGCCGCCGGCGACCTCACCAGCCAGATCGACAGCGACAGCAGCGATGAGATGGGGCAATTGCTGCTGGCGCTTAAAGCGATGAACGACAACCTGGCGGCCACGGTCGGCACGGTGCGTTCGGGAACGGAAACGATCGCCACCGCCGCGCTGCAGGTGGCCTCGGGCAGCATGGACCTGTCGTCGCGCACCGAGCAGCAGGCCAGTTCGCTCGAAGAGACGGCGTCGTCGATGGAGGAACTCACTTCCACCACCAGGCAGAATGCCGAGAATGCGCGCCAGGCCAATGTGCTGGCGCGCAGCGCTTCGGACGTGGCGGCGCGCGGCGGCCAGGTCATCGAGCAGGTGACCGGCACCATGAACGAGATCAACGCGGCCTCGGCCAAGATCACCGACATCATCAGCGTGATCGACGGCATTGCGTTCCAGACCAATATCCTGGCGCTCAACGCGGCGGTCGAAGCGGCACGGGCCGGCGAACAGGGCCGCGGCTTTGCGGTAGTCGCCTCCGAAGTGCGCAACCTGGCGCAACGGTCGGCCTCGGCCGCGCGCGAAATCAAGGTCCTGATCGACTCTTCCAGCACGAAGGTGGCCAGCGGCAGCGCACTGGTCAACACTGCCGGCGACACCATGCGCGAGATCGTCAGCAGCGTTCAGCGCGTCACGGACATCATGGCCGAGATGTCGTCCGCCAGCTCGGAGCAAACGGATGGCATCGAGCAGATCAACCAGGCGGTGATGCAGATGGACGCCGTGACCCAGCAAAACGCGGCGCTGGTGGAGCAATCGGCCGCCGCCTCCGAAGCGATGCAGGTGCAGGCGGCAACCCTGGCCCAGGCCGTGGCGGTGTTCCGCCTGCGTGGCGACAGCGGCGCGGTGGCGCCACAGTCGGCGCGGCCGCAGCCTGCCGCGCCGCGCACTGCGGCGCCAGGGAAGGCCAGCGTCAAGGCGGCCATTCCCCTGCGGCGCGGGGCTGGCACCGATACCGTCAAGGCCAGCAAGGGCGCGCCGGCCGCGAAAGCCGACGAGTGGGAAGAGTTCTGAATTGAGCAGCGTGCCGGCGGGACGGCGTCCGGCCGACGTCACGCCGGCGTTTCAGCGCAGGCTGCCGTCGCTCTCGCGCACCGTCGTCACATAGGTCGGCAACTCCCAGGCGCCGCCCGGTGCGACCAGGCGGCACATGCCGGTCGACGATTCCTTGGTCCAGACAAATTGCTGGCCATCCCAGGTATGCACGGCCGAACTCCAGCAGTCGCCCAGGCCGCGGCCTTTGTGCGACGCTGAAATCTCGCCGAAGCTGTAGTCGCTGGCGTCGCCGGCGACACTGGCCGGCGCATACGGCGCCTCGGAATTGATCATCCAGAACATCACGGACTGGTTGTAGGCATAGGTCTCGCAGACCATGCCCGCCAGCAGCTTGGTCGCCGATAAACGATGGACGCGCAGTTCGCCCGCCGCCTCCTGGCCTGCGGACGGAAACAGGCCCGGGCATTCGTCGCGGCTGGAGACTTTGCGCAGCGCCTGCACGATGTCGGCACGCTGCACAGGCTGCAGGAACAGGTCTTTCCTGTTTTCACGCGGCATGGGGCCGGCGACCACCACCGGCGCCACGCTCGCTTGCAGCACGCCGGTTTCGGGCTTGCCGCCTTTGCGCACCAGGGCGCCAACGGTGCCGATGCGGCCCTGGGCCTCGTCCATTTTCAGCAGCACGGCGCTGGCGCCGGCGGTCGACAAGGTCCAGTGCTGCTGGCCGCTGGAAAATACCACGCTCGACGATTGCAACAGCGCCGGCAGGATGGCGGCAATCGTCGCGCCGTTCAGGGGGCTGGACTGCGCTCCAGGGACCAGGTCGATTGTGCCGAGCTTGCGTGCGCCGGACGTGATCACCAGATGACGGACGCCGGCGGCCATTGCGACGTCGCTCGGGGCGTAGGAGCCGAGCTGGATCTTTGCGCTTAACGCCTGTTTTGCGCCGGCGTCGCGCACCAGCAGCAGCGACACGGCCGGCTCGGCCCCATCGGCCTGGTAGCCGGCGGCGCGGCAGGTGCCGGTGTTGTCGCAGGCCAGTTCCCAGTCCTTGTGCGAGAAAGCCACGCCGCCCTTGTCGGCGGCAATGCCGGGAACCGGAAGGGCGGACGCGCCACTCAACAACATGATGGCCAGGCCAATTTTCATTTCAACTCTCCAGTTCGATCGATGCCCATTATAGGCTGGCAACGGCCCGCACCCGAACGACATTGGCTGGCACGTACCGAGCGGTACTTACGGCCTGGATGGATCGAAATGCTTGGCTATGCCCATCCAGCACTCGAAATAATCGCTCTGCAATTGCGGCGAGGCCAGCGCATGGGCGGTCGGGCACAGCACGCTGCGCGTTTCGAACATGAAGGCCATGGTGTTGTCGACCTTTTGCGGCACTGTGGTGTCGATGCCGCTGGCCTTGTCGAAGGTGCCAGCATCGGGACCGTGGCCGCTCATGCAGTTGTGCAGGCTGGCGCCGCCGGGGCGAAATCCGGCGGACTTGGCGTCGTACTGGCCGTGGATCAGGCCCATGAATTCGCTGGCCACGTTGCGGTGGAACCAGGGCGGGCGGAAGGTGTCTTCGGCCACCAGCCAGCGCGGCGGGAAGATCACGAAGTCCAGCGTATCGACGCCGGGCGTGTCGCTGGGCGCCTGCAGCACCAGGAAGATCGACGGGTCCGGGTGGTCGTGGCTGATCGAGCCGATGGTGTTGAAGTGGCGCAGGTCGTATTTATAGGGCGCGTAATTGCCGTGCCAGGCGACGACGTCGAGCGGCGAGTGGCCGATCTTCGCCGTCCACAGATTGCCGCAGAACTTGGCCACCAGCTCGAAATCGCCTTCCACGTCTTCGTAGGCGGCGCAGGGCGTGAGGAAATCGCGCGGGTTGGCCAGGCCGTTCGAGCCGATCGGGCCCAAGTCGGGCAGGCGCAGCAGGGCGCCGAAGTTTTCGCAGATATAGCCGCGCGCCTCGCCGTCCGGCAGCAGGGCCTGGAAGCGGATGCCGCGCGGTATCACGGCAATTTCCTGGGGTTCGATATCGATCACGCCCAGTTCCGTGCGCAGCCGCAGCCGGCCCTGCTGCGGCACGATCAGCAATTCGCCGTCGGCCGAATAGAAATAGCGGCCCTGCATGTCGCGGTTGGCCGCGTACAGGTGGATGGCGCAGCCCGATTGCGCCGCCGCCGAGCCGTTGCCGGCCATCGTCACCCAGCCGTCGATAAAGTCGGTCGGCTGCACCGGCATAGTCAGCGGGTCCCAGCGCAGCTGGTTCGGCGGCGCTTCCACGTGGTTGAAATCGGTGGCGATGCGCCCGTTCGACAGGCGCTGGAACGGCCGGTGCATGGCGGCCGGGCGGATGCGGTACAGCCACGAGCGGCGGTTATGGCTGCGCGGCGCCGTAAACGCCGTGCCCGATACCTGTTCGGCATACAGGCCGTAGGCGGCGCGCTGCGGCGAATTGCGGTGGGCGGGCAGGGCGCCGGGCAGGGCCTCGGTGGCAAATTCATTGGCAAAGCCGGATTGGTAGGATGCGTTCATCGTGCTTGTCTCCATGGTGATGGCAGCCGTCACTGTAGAACGTGGGATAATATTTGACGAGATAAATAGGTAAATACACAGTATTTACAATGTGAATAATCTGCGCTGCGAAATCAACCACGACCATGATCGACATCCGCAATATCGACCTGAACCTGCTGCTGGTGTTCCACGAGGTGTACCGCGAACGGCAGATTTCCAACGCGGCCAGGCGGCTGCGCCTGAGCCAGTCGGCCGTCAGCAATGCGCTCGGCCGGCTGCGGCGCACGTTTGACGATGAACTGTTCGTGCGCACGGCGCAGGGCATGCAGCCGACGCCCTATGCGCAGCTGCTGGCCGAGCCGGTGGCCGGCGCCCTGGCCACCCTGGCCGAAGCCTTCAAGCCGGCGCAGGCGTTCGACCCCGCCAGCAGCGCGCGCCATTTTCGCCTGGCCATGAGCGACGTCGGCGAGGTATATTTCATGCCGGTGCTGATCGACCTGCTGCGCCGTCACGCACCGCAGGTGCAGGTCAGCACGGTGCGCGCCGGCGCCATCGACATCAGGACCGAAATGGAGGCGGGCAGGGTGGACCTGGCGATCGGCGCGTTCGATGATGTATCGGGTGCGCTGTACCAGCGCCGCCTGTTCGAGCAGGCCTACGTGACGATGTTTCGCCAGGGCCATGCGCTGGGCGGCGGCAAGCCGACGTTGAAACGCTTCCTGGCGTGCGACCATCTGCTGGTGGCCTCGTCCGACAGTCCCTACGACAAGGTCAACGCGCTGCTGGAAAAGGCCGGCGTGCGTGCCGCCACCGCCTTCCAGGTGCCGCATTTCACGGCCGTGCCGTATATCGTCGGCAGCACCGACCTGGTGGTGACGGTGCCCGAAAAGCTGGCGCAGCGCGCCGCCGCCCCGTTCAAGCTGGACTACCTGCGCCCGCCGCTTGCGCTGCCATCGCTGCAAACGAATATCTTCTGGCACCGGCGCTATACCCAGGATGCGGGCAACCAGTGGCTGCGCACCGTGCTGGCGGAAACGTTCGCCGAATAGCGCTGGTTTTGCATTACCATGGTGCTTTGCTCATAAGGAACATCATGGCCATCCGCATCCATCATCTGAATCAAAGCCGCTCGCAGCGCATCGTCTGGCTGCTCGAAGAACTGGGGCTGGACTATGAGCTCGTGCGCTACCAGCGCGACGCCGTCACCCATTTCGCGCCGCCGGAACTGAAAGCCGTCCACCCGCTGGGCAAGTCGCCGCTGCTGGAAGTCGATGGCGTGCTGATCGAAGAGTCTGGCGCCATCGTGCAATACCTGTGCGAACAGCACGCACGGTTTTTGCCGCCGGCCGGTTCGCCAGACGCGCTGCGCCATCTGCAGCTGATGCATTTTGCCGAAGGCTCGGCCATGATCCCGCTGCTGCTGCGTATTTATGTGTCACGCCTGGGTGACGGCGGCGCGCCGCTGCACGGACGCATCGACGGCGAAGTGGTCAGCCATTTCGATTACCTGGAAAGCATCGTCCAGCCTTCCGGCCATTTTATCGGCGACAGCTTGACCGGCGCCGACATCATGCTCAGCTTCCCCGCCAGTATTGCCGTCAAACAGCCGGAAGGCGCACGCTGGCCGAAATTGCAGGCTTTTGTGCGCGCCATCGAAGCGCGCCCGGCCTGGCAGAAGGCCATGGCCGCCACCGAAGGCTGATCAGGGCGCGCGATGGACAATTACCAGAGAGATCTGCATGGCCCGGACGCCGTGGCCTTGCTGGCGGCGCTGCGCCAGGGCAGCTTGAGCGTCGAGCAACTGGTGCGCTCGCAGCTGGCGCGGCTCGACCAGGTGCAGCCGCAGGTCAATGGCGCGACACAGGTTTTCCATGACGACGCCGTGGCGCAGGCGCGCCTGCTGGACGCCAGCGGCGACCGGTCGTTGCCGCTGTTCGGCCTGCCGTGCAGCGTCAAGGAGACCTTTGCCATCGCCGGCCAGCTGCTGACGGCAGGTTCGGCGCGCATGGCGCCGCAAGTGCCCACGGAAGACGCGCAGATCGTGCGCCGCCTGAAAGCGGCGGGCGCCATCGTGATGGCGCGCAGCAATGTGCCGGAGTTCGCCATGACGGCCGAGAGCGTCAATCCGCGTTACGGACGCACGCGCAACCCGCTGGACGTGGCGCGCGTGGCCGGTGGATCGAGCGGCGGCGAAGGCGCGCTGGTCGGCTCGGGCAGCACGGTGTTCGGCGTCGGCTCCGATATTCTTGGCTCGATCCGCATTCCCGCCGCCTTTTGCGGCGTGGTTGGCTTCAAGCCCCATTCCGGCGCGGTCGATCAAAGCGGTACCTGGCCGGTAGTGACCGGCAACACACTGTCCTGGCTGGGCCTGGGGCCGCTGACGCGCAGCGTGCGCGACGCGCGGCTGGTGTATGACGTGATCGCCAGGCAGCCGGTGGCCGCCACGCCGCCGGGCGCCGGCCGGCTGGTGCTGCCGGGCGGCTTTCCGCTGGCAATGCGCGCGCCTTGCATGGCCAAGGCATTGGCCGCCGCCAGGACGGCCTTGCTGGACGCGGGCTACCGGCAGCAAGCGCAGGATTTTGCCGATGTGCCGTATTTATACAATCAGATTCCCAAACTGATCCTCGACGATTTTTATGACGGCTGGCTGCGCCTGCTGTCGACACCCGAGGCGGGGCGCTTTTCGCCGTGGGCCGAGCTGCTGCGCCAGTGGATGAAGAAAGCGACGATAGACGACGGCCTGCTGCGCTGGATGCTGATTGCGCCGCTGATGAAGCCGCGCAGCGCGGTCAAGGTCAAGGCCATCGCGGCGCGCTTTGCCGAGGCCAGGTCGCGCTACCAGGCCCTCTTGGGCAGCGACGGCGTGCTGGTCCTGCCGACCCTGGGCTTGCTGGCGCCTGCGCATGGGCAGATGAACCGGCTGTCCCTGAAGCCTGGTGTGAATGGCTGGTTTACTGCACATACTTTGGGCAACTACCTCGATTTGCCGGCGATGGCGATTCCGGCCTGGAAATTCAAAGATCCGGCCAGTGGTTTGCCGCCGAGCATCTCGGTGCTGTGCGCGCCCGGTGCGGAAGCGCAGCTGTTTGCCGCCGCCACGCGCATCGAGGCGGCCTTGAATTGAAGATGTTTTCAAGTTGATATTGTCTTTATGGTATTTTCAGCAGGTGAAATTTCGTTTTATTGCATGAAATTGGCGCTTGCGCACTGGCTTGGCCGTCTAATTTGCTGTCTTATATAAGATTCCGCGCCATCGGGTACACAAACGGCGGCAGGACAGTCTAAAATACGTGGTGGGCCAAGCACGGCGTCACCGCCGGTACACTAGCCGTCCAATGCAAGGTCAACCACCCTGTGTTTGGAACGAAGAAAGTCAACCACCAAGCATCACCGTATACAAGGGAATGAACATGGCAACACAAAAATCCAGGATCATCTACACGCTGACCGATGAAGCGCCCATGCTGGCGACGTACTCGCTGCTGCCGATCATCAAGAAGTTCACCGCGCCCGCCGGCGTCGACGTTGTTGCCAGTGATATTTCGGTGGCCTCCCGCGTGCTGGCTGAGTTCCCCGAATACCTGTCCGACGACCAGAAAGTGCCCAATACCCTGGCCGAGCTGGGCGCCCTGACGCAAAACCCCGACACCAACATCATCAAGCTGCCGAACATCAGCGCCTCGGTGGGCCAGCTGGTATCGTGCATCCGTGAGCTGCAAGGCCGCGGCTACAAGCTGCCGGACTATCCGGAAGATGCCAAGACCGACGAAGAAAAAGCCCTGAAGGCCCGCTACGGCAAATGCGTCGGCAGCTCGGTCAATCCGGTGCTGCGTGAAGGCAACTCCGACCGCCGCGCACCAAAAGCGGTGAAAGAATTTGCCCGCAAGCACCCGCATTCGATGGGCGAGTGGAGCCAGGCGTCGCGCACCCATGTGTCGCACATGCATCATGGCGACTTCTACCATGGCGAAAAGTCGATGACGATCGCTGCCGCGCGCGACGTCAAGATGGAACTGGTCACCAATTCCGGCAAGACCATCGTGCTCAAACCGAAGGTCTCGCTGCTGGCCGGCGAAATCATCGACAGCATGTTCATGAGCAAGAAAGCGCTGCTGGAGTTCTACGAGAAGGAAATCGACGACGCGTTCAAGACCGGCGTGATGTTCTCGCTGCACGTGAAAGCGACCATGATGAAGGTGTCGCACCCGATCGTGTTCGGCCATTGCGTGCGCATTTTCTACAAGGATGCGTTCGAAAAACACGCTGCGCTGTTCGATGAACTGGGCGTGAACGTCAACAACGGCATGGTCAATCTGTACGACAAGATCGAGACCTTGCCGGCGTCGAAGAAGGAAGAGATCCTCAAGGACCTGCACGCCTGCCACGCCAACCGTCCGGAACTGGCGATGGTCGATTCGGCCAAGGGCATTACCAACTTCCATTCGCCGAACGACATCATCGTCGACGCGTCGATGCCGGCGATGATCCGTATCGGCGGCAAGATGTGGGGCGCCGATGGCCGGCCGAAAGACGTCAAGGCCGTGATGCCGGAATCGACTTTCGCGCGCATCTACCAGGAAATGATTGGTTTTTGCAAATGGCATGGCAACTTCGATCCGAAGACCATGGGCACCGTACCGAACGTGGGCCTGATGGCGCAGCAAGCCGAAGAATACGGTTCGCACGACAAGACCTTCGAAGTGAGCGAAGCGGGCGTGGCCAACATCACCGATATCGCCACCGGCGAAGTGCTGCTGTCGCAGAATGTGGAGGAGGGCGATATCTGGCGCATGTGCCAGGTCAAGGACGCCCCGATCCGCGACTGGGTCAAGCTGGCCGTCACCCGTGCGCGCAACTCGGGCATGCCTGCCGTGTTCTGGCTCGACACCTTCCGTCCGCATGAGAACGAAGTGATCAAGAAGGTGCAAACCTACCTGAAGGACCACGATACCAGCGGCCTGGACATCCAGATCATGTCGCAAACGCGCGCCATGCGCTACACGCTGGAGCGCGTCGCACGCGGCCTGGACACCATCTCGGTCACCGGCAACATCCTGCGTGATTACCTGACCGACCTGTTCCCGATCCTGGAACTGGGCACCTCGGCCAAGATGCTGTCGATCGTGCCTTTGATGGCCGGCGGCGGCATGTACGAAACCGGCGCCGGCGGTTCGGCGCCGAAACACGTCAAGCAACTGGTGGAAGAAAACCACCTGCGCTGGGATTCGCTGGGCGAGTTCCTGGCGCTGGCCGTGTCGCTGGAAGACATGGGCATCAAGACCGGCAACGAGAAGGCGAAAATCCTGGCCAGGACGCTGGACGAAGCGACCGGCAAGCTGCTGGACAACAACAAGTCGCCATCGCCACGCACCGGCGAGCTCGATAACCGCGGCAGCCATTTCTACCTGTCGCTGTACTGGGCGCAGGCGCTGGCCGCGCAGAACGACGACGCCGAACTGAAAGCCCATTTCACGCCATTGGCCACCGCCCTGAGCGAAAATGAGGCCAAGATCGTCGAAGAACTGCTGTCGGCACAAGGCGCGGCCACCGATATCGGCGGCTATTACATGCCTGACCCGGTGAAAACCGAAGCCGTCATGCGTCCGAGCGCCACCTTGAACAAGGTGCTTGGCGACAACTGATAGCGCAAGAAGGACAGGCGGCGCCGCAAGTCAAGGCGCCGCAACAGGACGCCGCCGGGAGCAATCCCGGCGGCGTTGTTACTTGTGGAATGCAGTAAAGGGAAAGGGACGGTGCCGGCTCAGATACCCAGCGTGCGCCGCGCCACGGCCAGTGGTTTGCGCAGCACATGATAGAGCAGCGGCGCCCAGCCGCCGTACAGCTTGGCCGTGCCTTTCAGGCCAATGCGTTGCACCGGCTCGCCCGGTGCCAGGTCGGCTTTCAGGCTGTAGGCCACCACGCCATCGCTGGTCAGCGCCGGTTCATAGCTCGATTGCGTCAGCACTCCCGAGACCGTGCCCAGGGGCGCCACGTTCAGGTACAGCTTGACGGCGGCGCCCGGCTCCAGGCTCAGCGCGTCTTCCACCGGCAGGCGGATGGCGATCTGCACCCTGGCCGGGTCGGCCAGCAGGATGATGCGCTCGCCCGTTTGCACCGGCTTGCCCAGCCAGTCGTTCTGGTCCGAGAACACGGCGATGCCCGCCGCAGGTGCGCGCACCTGTATCCGTTCCAGCATGTCTTTCACATATTGCGCTTCCGCCGATTTTTCTTCCAGCCTGGCATTCAGCGACGACAGGTCGGCCTTGCTGGCGCCGTCGTTGAATGACTTTTGCGTGGCGCGCAGGTATTCTGCCGCCGCCACCGCCTGTGACTTGACCGCCACTTCGTTGCGGTTGCGCGCGCCGGTGTCTTCCAGCGCAAACAGCGGCTCGCCTGCCGCCACCGTCTGGTTCGGTTTCACGAAAAAGCGCGCCACCACGCCATCTTGCGGCGCGGCGACCAGTTTCGCATCCTTGCCGATGATTTCGGCCGGCGCCAGCACCGTCAGGCGCATCGGGATGCAGGCCACGACCAGCGCCGCCAGCAGCAGGCGCTTCGGTCTTGCCTTCAGGCGCGACGCCATGCGGCGCCAGGTGGCAGGCCGTTCGCGCCATGCCCACAGCGCCTGGCCATATGCCACCGCCAGCCGCTCGGCCAGCGCGGTTTGCGCCTCGTCGGCCCGGGTTTCCAGCGCCAGCAACAAGCCGCCCACAGTGCCGCCAGCCGGCGTGGGCAGCGCCACCATCAGTACGCTGCCGCCCATCCATTCGTCCCAGCCCGCGTGCAGCGGGGCGTCCAGCATGTCGCGTGACACATGCAGCGCATGGCCGCCGTCGATTTTCGGCGCCAGCTGCCGCAGCGCCTGGTTCATCCACTGGCGGTAGGGCGAGTCGGGCGGCGCATCGGCCAGGCCGGAAACCCGCCGCAGCTCCGGCTTGCCGGCCGGGTCCGGCCGCCACAGCGCGGCCTGGCGATACGGCACGATACGGAAGGTGTCGTTGACGGCGATGAATTCGACCGCGCCTTCACTGGTGGCGGTGCGCACGTCCTGTTCGATCTGGAGCAGGGCGCCGATACTCTGGAAATTGATCGAATCGGACAAGGTGTTTCCTGATAAAGCTTGAAGAGATCGCGGTTAGCGGCCGGCAGCGGGGAAGCTGGCCACGCCGCTCATGCCCGGCAGCAGGTTGGCGGTGTTGCCTGTCACTTCGCCCTCGATTTCGATCGACTGGCTGACGGCATCCACGCGGCCGTTGATGCGCTGCACCTTGGCGTTATAGCTGCTGCCGGTTTCATCGATCTTCAGCGAGAACGGCTGGCCGACCTTGAGCCACGACAGCCACAGCGACGGCACGTTGAGCTGCACCTTGAGCTTGCGGTCGTTGACGATCTCGATCAGTGGCTGGCCGATGTTGACGCTGGCGTACTGCTTGGCCAGCAAGCGCGTGACGCGCCCGGCGAACGGCGCGACGATGGTGCACTGGCGCAGCTGCGCCTGGTACAACTGGATCTGGGCCTTGGCCTTTTGCGCCAGCGCGGCGGTTTGCTGGACGTCGATCTCGGCCACCGATTGCATCGCCTGCAGCTTGACCTTCGATTCGTAGGTCTGCTGGGCGCCGTAAAACTCGGCGTTGGCCATTTTCAGGTGAGCATTCTGCTCGTCGCAGTTAAATTTCAGCAGCACCTGGCCGGCGCTAATCGTGCTGCCCAGCTTGACGTTGACCAGGTCGATGCGGCCCGCCATTTGCGAGGCCAGCACGCTTTCCTGGTCGGCAGCGACCAGTACGCGGATGGTCTTGCTTGCGGCGGTGGTCACAGGCGCGGCCGCCGGTTTGGCCTGCGCCAGCGGAGCAGCAGGAGCAGCCGCCAGCGCGCCGGCACCCAGAGTTGATATCAGTACAGATACTAAAGAGCGGTGCAACGACATCATCATTTTTTCGCCTGAAGTGGAGGTTTCGCTTCGCCGCGCAGCAGGCTGGTGATCCTGGTGGCGGCCGATTCCGCCGCCGCCTTGCCGAATACCGGCCAGGCCGAGCTCACGCTGTCCGGAATGGCCGAACGATAGCTGAAGGTACCCAGTGTAACGCCATCGCGCTGAACCAGCCAGGTCAGTTCCACCGTGCGCAGGCCGACATTGGGCTGACCCACGGTGGCGGTGGCCGATACCACCGGCACGTTGGCGCCGGCCAGGCTGACCATGGCGCCATTGGCGTTCAACTGTTCCTGCAGCAGCGCCGCCAGATCGAGGCCGCTGCCGGCCGGCGAGGCAATGGTGCCGATCAACACCGGCGGTGGCGGTACGGCCACATCGGCGGTATGGAAGTTGGTCTTGCGCCAGTCGGCGTCGGCTTGCGCCAGTTGCCTGGCAAACACCGCCACGCTTTCGCTTTGCGGCTGCGCTGGCAGCAGATCGGCGCCAACCGAATTGGCCACCCGCGCATAGGCGACTTGCAAGTTGGCCAGCGCCACGTAGCGCTGCATCTCGGACAGGGCTGCGCGCACCTCGGTGCGCAGCAGTTCCATGCTGGACTCGGTGTTGGCGAGGGTGGCCGACAGCGTGTGCTGTTCGATGCGGGCATCGACCTTGGCGGTCTGGCTGCTGACGGCGTAGTCGGTGCGTGCTTCCTGGAAACGCTGGGCGGCGATGCGCACCTGCGTCATGACGGCCATGGTCAGCGCGATGCGGCGGGTGTCGTCCACTTTCTGCTGGGCTTCCTGGGCGCGCTTGGCAGCCGGATAGGCAAAGGCGCGCATCAGGTTCAGCGAGACCGAACTGCCTGCCTCGCCCCAGGTGTTATTGAGCAGGAACTTGTTGCTGTCGCGGTTGCCCGATATATTCAGTTCCAGGCCAGGCAGGAAGGCCATCAGCGCCTTGCGGCCTTCGAGCACCGAGATTTTCTTGCGGTAGTCTTCCTCGCGCAATTCGGGACGGTTGTTGAGTGCTGCCTGGTCGAGCGCGTTGATGTCGTCGAACGGTTGCAGCGTGGCGGTCGCTTCTTCTTCCTGGCCAGCCGACAGCACCACGTTGCTGCCTGGACGCAGGTTGATCAGGGCATTGAGTTCGGACTTGGCCAGTATCAGTTCCTGGCGGCGGACCACGATCTGCTGGTGCATGTCGAGCAGGGCGCGCTGGTAGGCCAGCGCCTGCAGCGGCGGCAGCATGCGTTCGGTTTCCATGCGCTCGCTGCGCAGCATCGCTTCCCTGACGCGGTTGAGCAGCTCGTCCATGCGCGGCAGCGTCTGCTGCGCGACATAGGCGCGCCAGAAGGCCTGGCGCACGTCCTGCGAAATATTCTGCACGACCTTGCGCTTGCGCTCTTCCGAGATCATCACCGAGGCCGCCTGCTGCTGGGCGCGTACATAGCTGACCCCGAAGTCCAGCACGTTCCAGGCCAGCACCGCGTTCTGGTTATTGCGGGTGCGCTCCTGGGCGCCCGAGAACAGGTTGCTCTCCACGCCAGTGCCGAGATCGACCGAGCGCGAACCGGCGTCGTTGCTGCGCGAGCTGTAGCCGGCCGCCAGCGTCAGGCGCGGCAGCATGTCGTACCTTGCAAGGTCCAGCTGGCTTGATGCCATGCTCTGCTCCATCGAGCGCAGGCGGTAGTCGTAGTTGTACTTGAGCGCGCGGGCGAAGGCCTCGTGCAGCGTGATCTCGCCGGTGACCGGTTCCACATCCTTGAACAGCGCTTCCACATCGTCCCTGACGCGGGCCTGGCGCTCGTCGGCGCCGATCGGCTCCGGCATGACGCTGCAAGCGCTCAGGGCGGCAGCGAGCATCAACACCATCGGCAGGCGGCGCAGGGTGGTGGAGTGTACGGCTCCGGTGGCGCCGGGCGCGCTGGCAGCGGTGGTGGCGAAGGTCATCGGTAAAACTCCTTGGTGGTTAATCTGGTTCATGTTTTGCTGGTTGCGCATCGGTTCTACAGACGGGTCAGGTGGCGCAGCGTGGCGCTGGCTTCCTGCAAGAAGCGCTGCGCTTCGCGCGACAGCTGGGTGCTCAGCGCACCGGCCTGGGCGTTGGTGGCTTCGGTGCCGACGCCTGCGTCGGCCAGGACCGCCGTGCCGCCGTCGCTGCCTTCGCCGCTCTCGCCGTCGTCAGCAGCCGCTCCGGCGGTCGTGGCGCCGGCATCGTCCACCGCCGCGGCAGCACGGTGCAGGCCCAGCGCCTGCAGCAGGTGCTTGCCGTGCAGGGCGGCTTGTGGCGGCTTGCCATCCTTGACCACGGTATCGCCCTTGAGCGAGAACTCCGCCTTGGCGGTGTTGCCCGCGCCGTCCCTGGCGGTCACCACGATGTCGAGCGACACCGTCTCGCCGCGCGGCGGCACGCCGCTGAAGGTGCCGGTGACCGCATCGAAGCGTACCCAAGCCGGCAGCGGCGAACCGTCGGCCAGGGTGGCGGTGAGGGTCGGCGCCACGCCGCTGGCGCTGACAAAGGTGTCGCGCGGGATGGCGTAAGCCAGGCCTTGCTGCGCCTCGATCGGCACCGATACCGAGCCGATTTCGCGGTTCAGTACCAGCGTGGCGCCAGCGGCCAGCTGTGCGACGGCGGCCGGTGCCGTCGCTGCCGTCACTGACGTCGCTGCCGTCACTGCCGTCACTGCCGTCGTGGCGGGCGCGGCAGCAGGATTGGCGGCGGTCGTGGCCGCAGCCGCAGCCGTACCGGTACCGGTACCCGTGGCAGGGAGCGTGGCGGTATCTCTGGCCGTACCTGTGCCGGTGCCTTGGACAGTAACGGCGGCCGTGGCTTTCGGCGTGGTCACCGCGCCATCCGTGGCAGTTGGGGCAGTGATCGGAGTAAAGCTGGTACTGCCGCTTGCAGTTGCAGCGGTGGAGCCAGTGGCTGTTGCCAAGCTGGCGTTCCCCGTGGTGGTGGACGAGGTGCTGCCAGTGGCTGCCGCGCTGGCAAATTGCGATCCGGAGGCCTGGTTGACTGCGGCGGAAATCGGCGACGTGCCGGTCACGCCCGTTGCCGCCTCGCGGATCGGTGGTGTATTGGGCGCGGCTGCTTGCGGCGCGGTCGCCACCGCCACCGGCACAAGCGGTGCTGTCGTCGGCGCAGGCACGACCGGCGCGGTCACCGGTGGTGGCGGTGTCAGCACGGTGAGCGCCAGCGGCGCGGAGACGGCGCCGACGTTGCCGGCGGCATCGATGGCGCCGGCGGTGATCTGGTGTGCGCCGAGCGACAGTTGCAAGGTCAATGTCCAGTTGCCGTTGGCGTCCGCCAGCACCTGGCCGGCTGCGGCGCCGTCGCTGAACACCACGACAGTGCTGTTCGGCTCGGCAGCGCCGGACAGTTGCGGTGTGGTGACCAGCGTGGTGGTGCTGTTGCCATCGACCAGGCGCGGCGTGCCGGCGGCAGCTGGCGCAGTGGCGTCCACCACCACGGTGAGGGCGGTCGAGGCGGCGCTGGTGTTGCCGGCGGCGTCGGCGATCCTGGCGCTGAGCCGGTGCACGCCATCGGCCAGCAGGCTGCTGGTGATGCTCCAGGCGCCGCCGGCATCGACGCTGGCGCGGCCCAGCACGGTGATACCGTCGGTATCGAACAGGGTGGCGATGGCGCCCGGTTCGCCGCGGCCGGTGATGGTCGGACGCGCCACGTTGGTCACGCCGTCGCCGTTCGCCACGCCGCTGTCGCTGGCCTGGGCCAGCACCGGCGCTGCGGGCGCAGCCGGCGCGGTGGTATCGATGCTGATCGCCAGCGCGGTGCTGGCGGCGCTGACAATGCCGGTGCTGCTCGTGGTCTTGGTGCTCAGTTGATGATTGCCGTCCGTCAGCGCGCGGCTGGTGATGCTCCAGGCGCCGCTGGCATTCACCACCGCGCTGCCAAGCACGCTGACACCATCGGTATCGTACAGCGTGACGGTGGCGCCGGGCTGGGCGCGGCCGCTGACGGTTGGCGTGGTAACGCTGGTGATGCCGTCGGTGGTCGAGGCGCCGTTGTCGCTGGCGGCCGCCAGCACCGGCGCTGCCGGCGTGGCCGGTACGGCGGTGTCGATGATGACGCTCAAGACCGGGCTGGCGGCGCTGCGGTTGCCGGCCGGGTCGGTCGCACGCACGCTCAGGCTGTGGGAGCCGTCGGCCAGCGTGCTGCTGGTGATGCTCCAGTTGCCGTTGGCGGCCGCCACTGCGGTACCCAGCACGGTGAGCCCGTCGGTGTCGAGCAGCGTAACGGTGCTGCCCGCTTCGGCGCGGCCCGTGATGTTGGGGCGGTTGACGCTGGTGACGCCGTCGCTGTTCGACGTGCCGCTGTCACTGGACGAAGCCAGCGCCGGGGTGGCAGGCGCTGTCGGCGCAGTGGTATCGATAGTGATGGTCAACGCCGGGCTGGCGGCGCTGCGGTTGCCTGCCGGATCGGTGGCGCGCACGGTCAGGCTGTGGACGCCATCGGCCAGCTGGCTGCTGGAGATGTTCCAGTTGCCGTTGGCCGCTGCGAGTGCGGTGCCCACATTGGTCACGCCGTCCGTGTCGTAAAGGGTGATGGTGCTGCCCGCTTCGGCACGGCCGGTGATGGTGGGACGGTTGACGCTGGTGACGCCGTCCGCACTCGAGGCGCCGCTGTCGCTGGCCGCCAGCAGCACCGGCGTGGCCGGCGCTGCTGGCGCAGCGGTATCGATGTTGACGCTCAAGACCTGGCTGGCGACACTGCGGTTGCCGGCCTGATCGGTGGCGCGCACGCTCAGGCTGTGGACGCCGTCGGCCAGGGTGCTGCTGGTGATGCTCCAGTTGCCGTTGGCTGCTGCCAGCACGGTGCCCAGCACGGTGGCACCATCGGAGTCGTACAGGGTGACGGTGCTGCCCGCTTCGGCGCGGCCGGTGATGGTAGGCGTGGTGACGCTGGTGATGCCGTCGCTGTCCGAGGCGCCGTTGTCGCTGGCTGCCGCCAGCACCGGCGGGGCCGGCGCTGCTGGCGCAGTGGTGTCGATGGTGACTGTCAGTGCGGCGCTGGCGACGCTGCTGTTGCCAGCGGCGTCAAACGCTTTAACGGTCAGGCTGTGGACGCCGTCGGCCAGCAGGTTGCTGGTGATGCGCCAGTTGCCATTGGCATCGGCGGTGGCGTTGCCCAGCGTGGTCACGCCGTCGGTGCCGAGCAAGGTGACGGTGCTGCCCGCCTCGGCACGACCGCTGATGGTAGGACGATTGACGCTGGTGATGCCGTCCGCATTCGAGGCGCCGCTGTCGCTGGCAGCGGCCAGTACCGGGGTTGCCGGCGCGGTCGGCGCGGTGCTGTCGATGGTTATCGTCAGCGACGGCGAGGCCGCGCTGCGGTTGCCGGCAGCATCCACCGCCTTGACCGTCAGGCTGTGTGCGCCGGCCGCCAGCGTGCTGCTGGTGATGCTCCATACGCCGCCGGCGGCGGTGGTGGTGCCGAGCACGGTGGTACCGTCGGTGTCGTACAAGGTGACCAGGCTGCCCGCTTCGGCAGTGCCGGTGACGGTGGGCGTGGTGACGCTGGTGAGGCCGTCGGTGTTGGCGCTGCCGCTGTCGGAAGCCGCCGCCAAGACCGGCACGCTTGGCGCTGCCGGCGCGGTGGTGTCGATGGTATCGACGGTGTTGATGGTGATCGACAGTACCGCCGAGCTTGGGCTGAGGTTGCCGGCTGCATCCACCGCCTTGACGCTCAGGCTGTGCGCGCCGATGGCCAGCGCGCTGCTGGTGATGCTCCATACGCCGCCGGCGGCGGTGGCCGTGCCCAGCACGGTGGTGCCGTCGGTGTCGTACAGGGTGACCAGGCTGCCCGCTTCAGCGGTGCCGGTGATGGTAGGCGTGGTGACGCTGGTGATGCCATCGGTGTTCGAACTGCCGCTGTCGCTGGCGGCAGCAAGCACCGGTGCGCCAGGTGCTGCGGGCGCGGTGGCGTCGATGCTGATCGCCAGTGCCGGCGAGGCCACGCTGGTGTTGCCGGCAGCATCTGCCGCCTTGACGCTCAGGCTGTGGGCGCCGGAGGCCAGTGCGCTGCTGGTGATGCTCCACACGCCGCCGGTGGCAACTGCCGTGCCGAGCACGGTGGTGCCGTCGGTGTCGTACAAGGTGACCGTACTGCCCGCTTCGGCGGTGCCGGTGA
>NZ_LOCQ01000026.1 GCF_001677885.1 Janthinobacterium psychrotolerans
GCATCGAGCGCTTGAGCTGCCTGGCGAAGCGGCGGTAGTTTTCGCAGAACTGCGTGTAGCCGTAGGTCTGGCGATCGGCATAGTCGGCGCGGTGCTCCTCCCACAAGAGCATCAACGTCATGCCCTTGCGGCGCAGTTCCTGGTGCAGGTAGCCGTAGTCGGGCTGCACGTGCTCTCGCGGGCGTTCCGGCGCAACGAGCAGGCGCCTCTCCAGCGCCGCCTCATCAATCCCCTGGACCGTCGCCCAATCCAGGCCCGCCGCTGCGGCCAGGCTAAGGTACTTGGTCACGGCAGCCTTCGACATGCCCAGTGCAGCGGCGATCTGCCGGTGAGACAACTGGGCGTCGAGCTTCAGACGCAGGACATCTTTTATCTTACGCATATTGATCCTCGGTGCGGGCACGCTATCTCCAGAAAAAAGCTGGAAGCGTACCCTCTCGGTTGCTATATGCGTAACATCATCTCGGCGTGCTACGACACCGTTCCGGTATCGTGACCGGCCATTCCGGTATCGTGCCCACTGATTCCGGTATCGTGACCAGTGATTCCGGTCACCCCATCAAACTGGGCACGATGGACCGGAATGGGTGGGCGCGATGGACCGGAATCGCTGGGCACGATGGACCGGAATCAGTGGGCACGATGGACCGAAATACCCAATATAGCCAACCAGGGCGGACAGGGTCCGCTGCTTTTGAGTAAGCGCCATTCACGGATTTAGGGCATCGCAGTACCTCAGACCGGGCAGGGAGCATGCGGACACTGTCCGCCCTGGTTGTTGCGTATTCCGGCGGGACGTGACCAGTCATTCCGGGGAACGTTACCGCTGCGCATGAGATGGCGTTACGCGGTCAAATTCTAATCTCTGCGGTCACGATGGGTCGATGTTTTTCTCCTTTTTAGCTGCTTTGGGTCGCTGGGCGCGCAGCGAATCCCCGGTCAGCGTGAAGCGGTGGTTGCGCTGCATGACGCGGTCCAGAATGGCGTCGGCGATGGTAGCGTCGCCGATCTAGGCATGCCAGTGCTCGACCGGTAACTGGCTGGTGATGATGGTTGCCTTGTTGCCGGCACGGTCGTCGATGATCTCCAGTAGGTCTGAACGAGTCATGCCGTCGATGGAGCTCCGCCCTGCTGCAAGGGAAGCCGTGTAAGCCCCAAAAGGTCTGCGTCTAGTTGAAAAATAGCAAGGTGCTCGCTTAGAATCCTGGCGTCGAGTTCACGGATTTGGCGAGGATATCCGCTGTCTGACCGATGCGTTAATAATGTGTGCAGACGCTTACCGATAGTCTTTGCACCAGGGGCGGTAATCACAAACCAAACTTTATCGACCAAGGGTGTTGGATTCTCAAAGATGCTCCGCAAAAACCAGACAAGCTTCTGCATGTCTCGTGCCCCTCGCCAGCCGTTCTCTACCTCAACCCAGATCGGGCCGACGGCGCCGTGTAACAGCAGGTCAGGAATCTTTTGAAGACTGGTACCTTCGTCATCTTTATAGCTGAATGATGACAGCTTAGCCGGGGCGCTACCTGCCCGAATTTCTAACTCTGAGTAGCCAATGTCTTCGTCTAGCCCTCGGGTCACAGCGGCATAAACGGAATTGCATACAGTGCGATGTGGATGTGCGTGGCGAAGCCAATCTCGAGCATGAGCACGTCCATTCGGCATCTCGACAAGTTCCGCGAGCGCTGCGACCCCGGCACGATTAAGTGCCAACATCATCTCGCCTGCAACAGAGTCTCCATCGCGTTTTTTCACCAAATAGCCAAGTGCGAATAGGCTGCGAATTGTACGGCCGGCCATTTTGCGACCGCTCATGTCGCACGAGCCCAATACGGCCATTGCGATCTGCCGGGTGGTTGCGTAGCCCACGTGAGCTAAGAATTTGAGCGTCTTTGCACGATACTCGCGCCCAATTTGTTGTTTGCTTTTCATTCGAGAGTTCCTTCATGTTGTCACCTTGTATAGCGAATTATTTGAAGGTGATAGCAAGTACGTGTTTAGGTACACTTGATTCTTGCTTTCTGATCGTTCAGTGAGCTTTGTTTTGTTGTTTCCTCGGATAGCTCCGCTGGTGGAAACAACGCATGCTTTGGATTCGACGCGTATTTGCAAAGCACACGGCCTTCGCCCTCCGGGCTGCGCGGAGTTGAGAACTCCTTGCGGGACAGCGTATTTGGCTTCACGGGCTGGACGCCCTACCAAATACTTCGGGGCCAGTGCCCCGATGTCCTGCGGCCCCGCGCTACGCTCGGGTTACCCGCTTTCTGCGGCGCCCAAAGCTTACGCTGTGGACGGTCCCGAGGGACTCGACCTTGTTCCTTCGGAACGCGGTCGCCCTTGAAACCAGGTAACCCGACCGCAGTCGGGGCCGGGAGCTCTCGCCCCCCGGTGGACGGTCAGCGCTTGGGGCGCTTCAATTTGACCTGGACGGTCAATTGCCCTTCCACCGGCTCCCCCGGTGGCACTGTCCCGCGTGGGCGCGGAACAGTCGCTCCGGCCGTGTGGCCTACGCGCCCCTCCGGGTGCGAGCACTTGCTGGCCGAGTGGCATGTGTTGAGTTTGTGGATGGCACCGGCCAAAGCGTTCCGAGCACATTTTCTTCGTAAATGTACCCGGGATAAAAAAGAATGAACCCAACTGAACTTTGAATGTTTGTCAAAAGGGCTTGAGATATCGGCAGAATTTAAAAATAGTGGGAAACTTTTGCAACAGATAATTTTTGCATATACTTGTAGAGGAATATGCTGCCGCAAGCTACGGCGTTAGAATTTGCAGACAGGAAATAGATAAACATTCTCGCGGGGGGGAGAGGGGGCGCCCTATGCTTCTCCCCCCCGCACCTAGGGAAACACTGATTTATTCATCGGCTGCCGTTCCCTGTAGCGCGCCGACCTGAGACAATAGCTGTCAGCACACGTAAATGCCGAAGCCAGAAAATCATGCATCTCCTCGGGACGATTTCCGTGGGATCTATAGCTCATGTAAATTGTAATGGCAGGCACGGTGCAAAATTAAGTGCTCTCAATCCTCCTCTGCCATTTGCATAACGATCACCGGATGGGCGCGAGGGTGCGGACTTCCTGGGAAGCTGGAGAAACAAATTTGGTTATGAGTCGTCGTGTTTGGCCGTTGAATCCCGTATACGCTTTCCATGCTAAAAAAGACAGGGCCATGTGCACTTTGAACAAAACCACTATAGGAATTTTGTATGAGGTTTTGAACTGTTCCCGCATGTCGTTCTACTGACAAATAGCACAGCTCCTGGCAGTCTCGCGAGATATCTTGCGCCGAAGGTCGATCTGCTGCGTCATAGCTCAAGCATTTTTCCACAATCGCTTGAAGTTCACGAGCGAGAGGAGCAAATTGGCGATTGGCAGTCATAAATAGCGGCCAAGGAGCACGATTCTTTGTTTTTACGTTGACCGCAGCATCTAAGAAAACACCAAAAGGATATTCACCGGTCAGTAATCGAAACATCATTGCACCCAAAGACCAAATATCTACAGCGGAGGTAATCTTGTCAGTCTTTTTTCTAAACATCATCTCCGGCGCCATAAAGGGAAGTGCGCCTTTAATTGTTCCAGAATTCGATTTGGTAATATCGCCACCCTGTGCCGCTTCGTCAAAAACCCCCTCTGTCAGCGTTGCGATCCCGAAGTCGGTAATTTTCAGATGATGCAAATCGACACCATTGGAAACCATAACGTTGCTAGGCTTGAGGTCGCGGTGAATGACTCCTGCGCGGTGAGATGCTGCAATGCCTTTTGCCAGATGGTGTAATACCCGTGATGCTAAGTGCGGGTCTAGAAAATTGAATGTGGATAATTTCTGTTCCAGATTTTCGCCTTCGATGAATTCTTCAATCAAATAGTCAACGCCATTTACTTGAAAATAATCCAAAGTCTTAGCTACATCATGATGATTAATTCGCGCTGCTATTTCGGCGCTCAACTTGAATCGCTTTGTTTGCTGTCCTGGTTGTGGTGTTTTAAGAGCCACGTCGATATCCAGTACCATGTCTCGCGCGCGATAGACGTCTTGCATACCGCCGCGTCCGACGTGTTCAATTATGTTATAGCGATTATCAATTATTGTTCTTGGGCTAATCATGACATTACCTCAGGATTGGAAACATCAAAAGTAACAAAGGAGCGGGGGTTTTGGTTTCCAAACGTAATTACACAGCATGCTGGCAGTTCATCACCTAAGGAGAATGGTGCATTGTTAATGGTAACGGAACCCGAGGAGCTCGTTACTGTAAATATCAGACCGTCATACTTAATTCCTATCGAACCTCGCGTCCCACTCGTCACTGTCGCAGAACGCGACTTAGCATTAATTTCATGTGTTGAACTGCCCAGAGTCAAAAGGGCGCGATGTCTTCCTTTTAATAAGTGTTTTCGAATGGTAGTTTCTATTATTGCGATACTTGGTCGATCCTGCGGCAAACGATTCAAACACGCTTCTAAGAGGTTAACAACATCGGATGGTGTGTTCGGAAGAAGCGGTTTCAGTGCTCCTCTTGCTATGGGAAGAGGCGGCCAGTTCTCAAGTTCGTCGGGCAAATCGTTGTGCACCAAACTCAGCGCCGTTGCTGCGAAGGCGTACACATCGATGGACTGATCAAAACTTACATTGGTACTTTTCCATAATTCAGGGGCCATGAATCCCGGCGTGCCAATTGCGCTGCGGGTGTTAGCATCTTTTCCTACGCTTCGTGCCAGCCCAAAGTCCAAAATTTTAACTACGCCATCATTATCAATTCTTACGTTATTGGGTTTTATATCCCTATGTATGATTTGTTCATTGTGAATTGCAAGTAAACCGCAAGATATTTGCCAAATTACGTTGAGATGGTCTATCCCACTACTATATTCAGCTGGCCCAAGATCCTTGCCTTCGATAAACTCCAATACGAGTGCCTTTTGGGGCGATGCGTCATTTGATTCAACCAGGTCAAATAGTTGCACTACATGCTTTGATCGGAGTTTAAGTAGTGCTTTTCTCTCATCGATTAATCGCCTATCATCTTGCCCGGATTTTAAAGTCTTTATAATAACTTTTCGGCTCAAGTGGGTATCCAAGCAAACAGAAATATCTCCCATACCGCCGCTGGTGCTAACGCCCGTGCTTGTGTAACGATCAGGAAGGTTCATTTATCGATTCCTATTTCCGGGTCTTCGTTTATTGGGGTGGTATCTATTTGAATCGAAAATTGATGACCCGCTTCGTCGTCAATTTGCTTTTTTCTTGAAGAGACAACGGGTTTATCTTTTTTCCCCTTCTTTTTTTCAGTCGGAGGAGTGGCTCTTTCTTTCACTTCGCGCTCCGGCTCCGTGAAGCTGGGCGACGGCGCGTAGGGAGAAGGTTCGGAGGCATCCTGCTTAATCCACGCAATCTCCAACATTCCGGACGGGTCTGCTAGTTCAATACCAGAAGCTTCGTATTTGAGCCCCAATACAACATCCTTGACATCGATTATCGCCAGGGAGGCGTTGTCAGGGGCACCACGCCACCTGACATACGTCAGTAATTGCTTGGAGGCATCAGAGACATCCTTCGTATTCAGAAGAATATCGTTTAAGACGTTCTTGTTGATGAAATGCACTCCATCCGACGTAATCAATAAACGATTAATTCCGTCAGGAATAAGTGCAATATGAGGTTTTAATCCTCTTCCCATTCCAGAAAATTGCAATAGCTCTGTTCCAGTACCGCCAACCACTTCCTCCAAATTGTCATCAACAGTAAGCCGTATAATTGGCTCTATCTCCGAATGACTTCTTCCATAAATACGGCTGTCGCCAATATTAAGAGAAATAAGCGGAGAGTTATTCGAGATAAAGATTGCAGAAAGAGTCGCGCCACCCTTGCCATCGGCTAACGAAAACACTGCCATATTTGCTTCCAAAGAAGCGGCGCGCAACATTTCTTGGGGAGGGTAATTTCTTAGGCGGACTATGGCATTAAAGAACACGGAAAGGGTTTGAACAGCACACTCTGCTCCATCGGACATCCCCCCCATGCCATCCGCAAGTGCGACTACTACAAACGGGGAACTATTTACCGATGCGCTAACGCGCATCATCGCGACACGATCTTGGTTTTCTTTCCGTGCGAGTCCCGTATCTGTTGACAATACTATTGCGGTTTCTTGAAAAGAGCTGCTGACCTTTGCCGCAGAACTAAGTCGCAACCATCGAGAAATTCTATCGTTAAGCATATTTTGAATGATTCCGGTCTATTTTAAATTGCATCACAATTTACTTGGAGATCCTAGCCGCCCAAGGCGATGCAGCGCTTATCACTGCAATTGCGTAGTAACCATGCATGCCGTAGTTTGCCATGTAAACGATGAATTTTGGCAATTCTTCCATTTTGGCGCTTTTTGTAGTTGTGGTTGGATGAACCCGTTGCCAAAAAACCACCCTCCGAAATAGCAAGAAGGTGCCGCTAGGCAGCGATGCGACACGCAGCCTGCAAATTTGATCAGGTTCGATTGCTAACCTTCGGGAAACGGGTGGGCGCGGCCTTCGATATCCATTGCGACAAACCTGAACTCGCAGTCAAGGCAGACAAGGTTACTTAAAATATTTTCGTCGATGATTGCGCCGAGACTACACCGGCATTTCCGCCGACAGCACCGCCAAGGAGGGCGCCGACCACTGCGCCGGCTAATCCATCCAAAGCGGCCCCTATTGGCCCTGCGACGAGTCCTGCGGCTACGCCAATCTCTGCACCGCTTGCGGCGCCTCCTGCCGCCCCGACGATAGCTGGACATGAGGTTGATAGGTAAAGAGGAGTCAGTACTTTAAGCGGATCGCATATTGCTTGCAAGCTTTGGTGCTCGAGTACCTAAAAAAAGGCGATTTGGGGCCCGCGAGGGCTGGAGCGAAGCGGAACCCTTTTTGCTTCACGGTGGCATGTAGGAGCGTTTTGGCCGGTCGTCCCGGCCAGCGGCGATGCCGGCCGGTTGTTGTCGCAAATTTGCAGCTACGTAATAGTCATATCCTTTGGAAATTAGTTGTCATACGTGTGCAAGACTAGATAATATACACTTGCAATTTTAAATATATTATTATGCAGATTAAATTTTTATTAAATATTTAATTTAGAATTTTTGAGAGCAAAAATTAAGGTGAGATGCTAATGGTTTTTGTAATTGTTCCGGGAATATTTTTTAGCTCAGACTCAAGCCCAGCCAACTTTTCATTCCGAGTCGAGTTTAATATTTTCTGACTTAAGTTAAAAGTGGCGAATGCTGATGATAATGCCATTGACATGGCTAACACCCTTTCAAGCTCTACTTCCTCACTTTTTATTTCATCAATATAATTTTCATTTATTTTATATCTTTTGCCAAAAGCGGCTGTATCCCAGTGATGATATTCAGACATTAATGAATAATAGTTATTGTAGAAATGTAAGAACTCGTCTCCAGCATTTGCGGCAAGGTCTTTTATGGTTTTCCCATGCCAATTTTTCTGATATTCTCCATTTTTCTTTTTAAATAACCTATCAATTTCGGGAAGCCATTTATTTATCATGTCAACTATTTCGGGTGGCGCATTTCCTTCTTTATCCATTCGTTTCTTATCATGAAGAACTGAATATAACCGCCATCTGAGACACATATCTTTATCTTTTATTGAGTTCGCCAAATAAATCGAACCCTCAAACATGCTTCGAGCCACTAAAATCAAGTCATTGTAATTATTTTCAGATAATATATTTAGACTTTTTAGCTGTTCCGCCTGTCTTTTTGAAAAAATTTTGCACATGAAATGGAGGTCATTTTTCATATCTCCTCCTAGTTCGGAAATAACTTCATTTCCGATATTTTCGGTTTTAACACAAATTTCTTTTAATAATTTCCATAATTCATTCATGCAGTCACCATATGAGAAGAACAATTAGTATTGATGGAATTCGAATTGAAAAATTATCGAAAAATATTTTTTGCAATTTAAAATTCTATTTATTTTTGAAAATATTTTTAGCGTTTATTTTGTCATCGTTTTTGTAAGGATAAACGCCAAATAATCTAGCTGTTAATTCGACGTTTGCCGACGACTACAGCGCCACGTGTAATTGAAAAGCCTACATCGCCGACGTAATTTCTATTGGATTGTGTACAATTTTCCGACTGCCCTATCGTGATTGGTATTACGTTTACAACGTCATAGCCACTCTAGTCCAATTCTTCTTACTTTTCTGCAATTAGATGAGAAAATTGCTCTAAGTCGACAAGAAGGTTATTTGAATACTCTACAACTTCTTTAAAAATAACCCCCTCTTTTTTTGATAGGTGGATAATGGGGCATAAAACCATGTAGCAACGAACTTCGTGGTCTTGAAAATTTTCCGATAGTTATTAATAGGAAATATATATTTCAAAATGGCAACTATGTTTGCATGAAATTACTTTTATGTCAAGTGGTTTGGTATCGCATCAAAATAATGGTTAGAAGCGATGCAAAGATGATATGAAATATTTTTATTTCAGTTTCTTTGCCAAATCTTCAGCGTGTAAGTGTGTGTGTAGCGCTTTAGCATATCTAAGGTCTTGTGCCCCGTGATTGCTGCAACCTCCATAACATTCAAACCTTTTTCAAATAGCCTGCTGGTGGCTTCATGACGTAAGTCGTGGAAGCGAGCGCCGATGACGTTAGCTCGATGAGGCTCACATGGGCTCGGTCTCCAGCCCATTGCACTCCTTACTGTTAATAACGGCGACATAGCCAGCGATCTTGCCTGGTTCTGGAGGCAGGACAACTTTCTCGCTGCCGCGTTCAATCTCCTCCGGCCACGTACGTTCATCCTGCTGAACCACTCCCACTCCCACTTCTAAGCTTCCAGCCTCTCTTGCAATATACTCAACAGACGTGTACCTTTCAGACAGCGCGCTTGATCGCGATGGGATAGTGGCGGCCTATGCCATGAAGGAAGAAAAATGGATGACGACGAATACGAGTTTTGGATAGATGCTTACACGCCCGAAACCATCCCGATGGAGCGATTAGCGAAGTATCTCGCCGCGCTGGCGAAGATGATGGGACATGGTTCGAGCGTTCACTTTGACCGCTTGGAGACTGGCAGCACAAAAAGTCTGATGAAAGTTCAGCGAGAAGACGCCCCCAAGGTGTTTGATCGGGTTGAGCTTATCGCTAAGCGACAAGCTGCTAATGACGCCACGGCGGCGTTTGATGAGTTGAATTCACTGCTGCGCGATGACAGTGCAGTCGGAAAGTTGAGCCGGAAGACTCCAGATTCGCAGACCTCTGCGGTTGTACTGACCTTCTTGGGCAGGGAGCTTCCGAAGCCTGCCACATACGGCCCGTTCAACGAAGATGCTGTAGTTGAAGGGGAGCTTGTCAGGATCGGTGGCAAGGATAAGAGCGCGCATGCGCTGATTGTCGATCCTGAAGGCAAATCGTGGTCAGGGGAGATGGATAGAGATTTAGCTCGTGACATGGCACAGTACCTCTATAAAGGGACAGTGCTACGTGTTTCAGGTGAGGCCCGATGGGAACGGTTGGAGGATGCTTCGTGGCGTCTGATGGTGTTCAAAATTAAGAGTTTCGAGGTACTTGCCGACGATACGTTAGAGCAGGCTACAAAGCGACTGCGGAGCCTTCACAAAACAGACTGGGATAACGTCGGTGACGTTGATGCGTTTATTACTGCCTCGCGCGGGGAAAGTGACGGGTTGCACTGATGGTCGTATTTGATACTTCAATTCTGGCGCTTGCTTTTGACGAAAATGCCAATCCTCCGACTGACCCGGCGACAGGTGAATTGCTTACGCAGTGTTCCGCGCGAATCGACTATTTAATCAAGTCTTTGAGTACGGCAAAAACTCGCGTGCTTATTCCTACGCCCGTAATGGCGGAATATCTGGTCCGTGCAGGGATGGACAGAGATAAGCGCCTTACTGAACTGACCGGTTCGCGTGTCTTCGTAATTGCGCCGTTCGATATTCGAGCTGCCGTCGAGTGTGCTGGCATTGAGGATGCGGATTACGTAAGGCTACGCGCTGTGCCAGAAAGTGAAACCAAGGCAAAAGTGAAGTTCGACCGGCAGATCATTGCTACTGCTATCGCACGCAGTGCCACGGTCATTTACACCGGGGATATTGGACTTGCTTCCCGCGCTAAGCGTAACAACATTGAAGTTGTGATGACTTGGGAGCTCTCTTTGCCGCCTGTCGATCCTCAGTTTGAGCTTCAGTACGGGGAGGAGGAGATGGGACACGTCGCGGTTCTATCCGCGCAAAGCATGGGCGAGTAGCCGCAGCTCGTTGTCATGGGTATGCAACTGGATAACAGTCATGAGCTTGGGAAAAATCTTGGGAAAAATTATCCGCGATTTTCTTCCCAACCTTTCCTTCGCTTGCCTAATTCTGCAGGTGAGAATATGATGTAGATTCAAGGAGTTACAGTAAAATAAGCCAGTTTTCGTAATCGTCTAACGAGCCTCCGAAGCCAAGGGTCGTGGGTTCGATCCCCGCCAGCCGCACCAGTTTTTCCCCACAAAAATCAACTACTTAGCGGTTGCATTGGTTTGCAATTTAATGCGTTATTTCAAATATTCTTGCACATTCAGTGTGCACAATTGTGCCAGTACTTACGATACCAGGTAGTCAGACGAAATTTATTGTGCATGCAGTGCCGACGTCTTTCCATCAGCGATTTCACTTCGCTCGGCAATTCGCTGCTTTCAGCCCGGTGTAACTGCGCCAGAAATACTTGGCGTGCTTACACAGGATCTCGATGCGATTCAGTTCCGGACTGTAAGGGTGCAAGTAATACAGAACCGTCCCTGTGCCATCCATTTTCTGAAGCATTCGCGAACCCGCCGTCAGGATGCCTGCTGATGGTGATCTCCGTGACGGTGTCTGGTTTTGAAAAGACGGGGAAGGCCACACTCGAAACGTTGTTGCGCCTTGTCGTTGCCTTGGGTCTGACAAAAGAACTCGAATCGCTTTTTTTGCAGAAGCCGACGTCAATCAAGGAGCTAGAAGAGGCCAGCAGGCCGCTACGCCAACGTGTCCCTCGGAAAAAGATGTCATGAAAAAGCTCAACATCAATTTTTGCGGATGGGGTCATCACTGGCACCTCGCCACGCTTGCGCACGAAGGGCGTGCTCTCCTGTTCGAATACTCTGATGTAGCACTGCAGCGCGGTATCGAGCTATCGCCAAGATACTTGAAACTGCGCAAAGTGGCCTATTCGGATTTTCCGAGCACCCAGGACAACTTGCCGGAGCTGATAGCCGATTCCTTGCCTGACGGCTGGGGCCGGCTCTTGATGGACCGCTGCTTCCAAAAGGATGGGCGCGACCCGGCCGGCATTTCACCGCTGGATCGACTGGCGTTCATCAATGATCGCGCGCTGGTATTTACGTCAGGGGGCGATTCTGCTGGTAACTCGCGCCATCCCGCCAAGCCACTGCGGCCGCCAGCTCAGCGTCAGGGCCACGGCCACGATGGCGGCGCCCACCAGCATGACCCACAAGATCAGCCCGAAGCCGGCGCCATGGCCCGCCATGCACAAGACGCCGGCCAGCATCAGCATGGTAGTGGCCACGTAGCGCCAGCGGTGCGCAAGCCTGGTTGCCGGCGGCATGCCGGCGCGGCGCCAGTGTTCCTCCTGCGATAGCGCGAGCAAGGCCAGCGCCAGGTAGCAGGCTGCGGCGGCCGCCAGGGTCAGCAGAGACTCAAGCATGGACGACCTTTCCTTCCAGATTACCCAGGCGGCGCGCGGCCGTGGCGGCCAGCGCTGCCAGCAGAAGCAGCATCAGGTCCATGCCCAGCACGCCATAATGGCCGGCGGCCAGCGCCTGCAGCGGATGGTCGCCGGTGCTGATCCAGTTGAGGAGCACGGCCAGCGGCGCCAGGGCGGCGGTCAGCCAGCACTGGTCGCGCCAGGCGTGGCGCGCGCGCAGCCAGCCGTGGATAAAGGTGGCGCTCCAGGCGAGGTAGAACACGCCTATTTCCACCGTGGCGCGCGGCCAGCCTTGCCAGGCCAGGTCGAGCGGCAGCAGGCGGTTGGCGCTGAAGAAGGCCAGGGTGGCGAGGATGATGCCCGTCACGCTGCCGATTGCCAGGCCTTCGACCACGCGCACGCCGGGCAGGCCCAGCTTGGCGTGGCGGGCGCGGCGGCCTTCCAGCCAGAACAGGTAGCCGGTGGCGATCAGCACGCAGCCGGACAGGCCGCCGAGGAAATACAGCCAGCGCAAGGTCCAGTGGTTGAAGCGGATAAAGTGCAGGCCCGACATGAAACGCTGCACCGTCATCACGGGCGAGGCCTGGAAGCGGTGCAGCAGGGCGCCGGTGCCGGCGTCGAAAAACAGCTGGTCCAGGTTCATGGTGATGTCGTTCGCGTAGGAGCGGCGCAGCTCGACATAGCTGTTGGCGTCGCCCGGATGCCAGACGCGCACGAAATACGGCTGGCCGCCATGCCACTCGCGTTCGGCCACTTGAGCCATGGCGTCGATCGACGCCAGCGTGCCGGGCAGGTTCGCCTTGGGGCGCTTGTAGCGGCCATAGGCTTCGGCCATGAAGGTGCTCCTGGCTTTTTCGCTCCCGCCACCGTAGGCCGCTTCATGGGCCTGCGGAAAATAGATGGTGATAAAGATGACCAGGCCGGACAAGGTGATCAGGAAGTGAAACGGCAGCGCCGCCAGGCCGGTGAGGTTATGCAGGTCGAGCGCGCTGCGCTGCAAGCGCTTGCGCGGGCGAAAAGTGAAAAACTGGGCGATGATTTTCTTGTGGATCACCACGCCCGACACCAGCAGCACCAGCATCGCCATCGCCGCCAGGCCGACCAGCCATTTGCCGCTATCGAACCAGGCCAGGTGCAAGCTGTAGTGAAACGGAAAGATAAAGCCCGAGCCCGCTTCCGTGCCCTGGTCGGGAATAAACGCCATGGTGGTGGGGTCGAGCTGCTGCGCATGGCTTTCCTTGCCCAGCTTGTAGGAAAAGCTCAGCGCCGGTTCGCGCGGCGTGGCCAGGTCGACCCGCCACTGGCTGGCGCCAGGCGGCACCGAGGGCAGCACGGCTTGCGCGATGCTGTCGAGCGACACCGGTTGCGTGGCTGCCGGCAGGCGCGTCTGCGGCATCATCCAGCGGTCGATTTCGGCGTCAAAGACGCTGAGCGTGCCCATCCAGAAAATGGCGAACAGCACGCTGCCCATGATGACGCCAGCCCAGCTGTGCAGCCAGACCATGGATTTGCTGAAAGTGCGGTCCATGCCTTCTTTACTTTTCTAGGTCAGCAGATGGCGCACGGCCATCAGCAGCGCGGCGCTGCCGGCCAGGGTCAGCCACAGCCGGGCCGGCGAGCGCACGGCAAAACCCCACAGCAACAGCAGCAGGTAGACGATAAAACCCAGCATCGCCGCCGTTACCACCGCATCCGAGCGCGCCATGCCCAGGCGCGCCAGCACGGCGCCGGCCGTGGTGACGGCCAGGGCCGTGACGGCATAGCCGCCGCCGACGGCGCCGAGCACGCGCAGAGTCGTACTGGCGAGCATTTAAAAGCGCAGGTTGTAGCCGAGCGACAAGGTGCGTCCGCGGCCGGCGAAATAGCGTTTCGGCTCGACCAGCGCGCTTTGCGAGTAATACGTGATGTAGTCGCGGTCGAACAGGTTCGACACCGCCAGGCGCAGCTCGCCCTTGGGCAGGCGGTAGCTGGCGGTGGCGTCGACCAGGGTGTAGCCGCTGAACTCCTTGGCCGGGTCGTCAAACGTCTGGCTGAACGCATGCTGGGCTTGCACGAAGGTCTTGATGCCGCCGCGCCAGTCGGACGACCAGGTGGCGATCAGGCGGTTCGGCGCCACGTTCAGGCCGTCCAGGCGCGCGTCCAGGCTGCCGTTCTCGTCGCTGTCATAGCGGCCTTTGGTGTACGAATACGCCAGCTTGGCGCGCTGGGCCGCCGTGATGCGCAGGCCGACGCTTGCCTCCACGCCTTCGATGCGGGTTTTTTCGCGCGCCATCATGAAGGCGCCATTGACCGGCACCACGCGGGTGCCGAAGTCGGAGTCGGAGCGGAAATAGCTCGCTTCGCCATCCCAGTCGCCCTGGTGCACGCGGGCGCCCACTTCGACGCTTTTGGTCAGGATCGGTTCGAGGTTGCGCATGCTGGCGATGCTCTGGCCGGCCGTATTGATCGAGCGCAGCACGCGGCCGATATCGGGCATGCCGAAGCCTTCCGAGTAGCTGCCGAACAGGGTCACGGCCTGCACCGGCGTATAGACCAGGCCGGCGTTGACCAGGGTTTCGTTGAAGTCGAGCTTGCCGCCCGTGACCAGCACGTTTTTATATTGCGCCAGGGTGCGGTAGCTGTCGATCTGCAGGTCGGCCTTTTCCTTGCGCACACCAGCGTGCAGGGTCAGCTGGTCGAACAGCTTGTATTCGCCCTGCAAAAACAGCGACAGGTTGCGGTATTCGGACTCGGGCACGTAGGTGCGGCCGGTGCCATACAGGTCCTGCTTGCCCTTGTCGAACAGGGTGTCGAAGCCGACCGTCAGCTTCAATCGGCCATCGAGCAGGTCGTCGCGGCTCAGGCCGACCTTGCTGCCGTATTTGGACGCGACCGAGCGCGACTGGTCGTACAGGGTGCCGACCGGGGCGATGCGCGCGTCCTGGAAGGTGGCCGAATTGTCGGCGCCGAACAGGCCTTCGAATTCCTGGTTGAAGACCATGGCCGACAGTTCCATGCCGGCCAGGTTGGCGTGGCTGTAGCTGAGGCTGGACGTCCACACATCGTTCCAGGGCGCGATGCCCGGTGGCTGGCCTTTCACCGACACGCTGGGCAGGCCGGTGGCGCGGTTGCCGGCGACGGCCAGGTAGCTGGCCTTCGATTTGATCTTGTAGCGGTTGACGGAGGCCTGGATGCGCTGTTCGTCGTCGATCACATAGCCGAGCTTGGCCAGCACGTCATAGGTGCGCGAATCCATCAGGTCGCCCTGGGTGTTGTCGGTGCCGATGGAACGGCCCTTGCCGTCCAGGTACAGGCCCTGGTCTTCATACGAGGCGGCCAGCAGGTATTCGATCTGTCCCGTGCGCCCGTCCAGGCGGTAGCTGGTCTTGTAGTTCATCACATCCGAGCCGGTCTTGGCCGTCGGCGCCGTGGCCTGCACGTCGATCGACTGGTTCAGGCTGCCTTTTTCAGGGCGGCGCGTGATGATATTGATGGTGCCGCCGGTGGCGCCCAGCCCATTGATGGCGTTGGCGCCCTGGATCACCTCGATGCGCTCGACCATCGAAAAATCGATGGTATGGGCTTCGCGGCCGGTCGGGCGCATGGGGTTCGATTGCGGTACGCCATCGACCAGGATCAGCGGCGCGCGGCCGCGCAAGGTTTCGCCGGAACCATTCATCTTGCCGCGGCTGGGCGTGTACGAAGGCAACACATTGCTGAGCACATCCGAGGAATTGCCGGAAATGGCCATCTGGCGGGCGATCTCGGCCTTGCTGATGATGACCACCGTTTGCGGCGACTTGTCGGCGGCAATGTTCGAACGCGAGGCCGACACCACCACCGCCTGCATCTGGCCTTCCTGGCCGCTGTCGTCATTGGCGCTCTGGGCGAAGGCCGTGGGTGTCGCCAGCGCGCTCAGTAGAGCGAGGCAGAGACGATGGCGGGGCAGGGGAAGGCGGTTCAATAACGTCACGGGAGGTCTTTCAGGCTGGGTTGAGGCGCTGGAGGAGAACAGCCAGCGAGTCTGCGGGTCGCATGGCTTGCTATCTGAGAATGATTGTCATTATCAACAACTGTGTCCGGCGTGTCAATCGATGTCACGTTTGATGTCATGGTCGATGCTACCTTGGCGTGCATATCCAAACCGGTATCGCTGGGCCACAAAAAATGATTGGCGCGCCGCCATGCCAGCCCCTAAGATCAACGCAGGCCCGCGCGCGAGCGCGTCGCCCACCAATAAAAACCAGACCGAGACGACACTTCCATGCACACTGACGCTGCTGTTCTTTCCGTGACTTCCGCCCCGTTCGGCACCTTGCCCGACGGCTCCGCCGTCACCGCCTATACTCTCGCCAACCGCCACGGCATGCGGGTCAAGCTGCTCGACCTGGGCGCCATCATCAGCGAAGTCCATGTGCCTGACCGCAACGGCAAGATGGCCGACGTGGTGCTGGGGTTTGACAGCGTCGCGCCCTATCTGGCCAACAAGGCGTTCCTGGGCGCGCTGATCGGGCGCTTTGGCAACCGCATCGCCAGGGGCCAGTTCAGCCTCGATGGCAAAGATTACCAGCTGGCGATCAACAATGCGCCGAACCATCTGCATGGCGGCGAACAGGGCTTTCACCAGGTGCTGTGGCGGGCCGAGCCGTTTGAAACGGCCGAGGCGGTTGGCGTCACGTTGACACGCAGCAGCCCGGACGGCGAAGACGGCTATCCGGGCAAGCTCGAGGTGTCGGTGGTGTATGAGTTGAACAACGATAACGCCTTGAGCCTGCGCTATCACGCCGTGACCGACCAGGCCACGCCCATCAATCTCACCAACCACAGCTATTTCAACCTGGCGGGGCAGGGCGATATTTTGTCGCACGAGATCGTCATCAACGCCGACCGCTATACGCCGGTCGATGCGGGCTCGATTCCCACCGGCGAACTGGCCGAGGTGGCCGGCACGCCGTTCGACCTGCGCGCGGCCACCGCCATCGGCGCCGGCCTGGCGGCGCAGCACCCGCAGATCGCCATCGGCCGCGGCTACGACCATAACTTCGTGCTCAATAAACAGGCAGGCCAGCCATTGAACCTGGCGGCATTGGTACGCGAGCCGCAGTCGGGACGCGTGATGCAGGTGTATACAGAGGAACCCGGTGTGCAGTTTTACTCGGGCAACTTCCTCGATGGCAGCGCTCAGGGCAAGGGCATCACCCACACGCACCGCAGCGCCTTTTGCCTGGAAACCCAGCACTTTCCCGATTCGCCCAACCATCCTCACTTCCCGGACAGCATCCTGCGGCCGGGCCAGGAATACCGCACTGTCACGGTCTACCGCTTTTCAGCAGAGTAAGTCCTGATCATCAACGCGCTGTCACGCCCTGCCTGCAGGGCGTAATTGTTGCCGCTCTCGATATTCATTTCGGTATCGAAACGCTATAAAAATTGATTGGAAAGGCATGACGCCTTTCTTTAGTATCGCCACATCGCTGCCCGGGCCGATTGATGTGATCGGGCATGGCACAACCAGGAGAATGGCATGTCTGACACAAAAAAGAAGGTAACACTGCGCTCGGCCGAGTGGTTTGGCTCGCAGGACAAGAACGGTTTCATGTATCGCAGCTGGATGAAAAACCAGGGCATTCCTGACCACGAATTCCAGGGCAAGCCGATTATCGGCATCTGCAACACCTGGTCCGAACTGACGCCATGCAATGCGCACTTCCGCAAGCTGGCCGAGCACGTCAAGCGCGGCATCCTGGAGGCGGGCGGTTTTCCGGTCGAATTCCCCGTGTTTTCGAACGGTGAATCGAATCTGCGTCCGACCGCCATGCTCACGCGTAACCTGGCTTCGATCGACGTCGAAGAATCGATCCGCGGCAATCCGATGGACGGCGTGGTATTGCTGGTCGGCTGCGACAAGACCACCCCGGCGCTGCTGATGGGTGCGGCGTCGGTCGACATTCCGACCATCGTCGTCACCGGCGGCCCGATGCTGAACGGCAAACTGAACGGCAAGAACATCGGTTCCGGCACGGCCGTATGGCAGTTGCACGAGCAGGTCAAGGGCGGCGAAATTTCCATGCACGAATTTTTGGCCGCCGAAGCGGGCCATTCGCGCTCGGCCGGCACCTGCAACACCATGGGTACGGCCTCGACCATGGCCTGCATGGCCGAATCGCTGGGCACCTCGCTGCCGCACAATGCCGCGATTCCAGCGGTGGACGCGCGCCGCTATGTGCTGGCGCATATGTCGGGCATCCGCATCGTCGAGATGGTCAATGAAGACCTGAAACTGTCGAAGATACTGACCAAGGAAAATTTTGAAAACGCGATTCGCGTCAACGCCGCCATCGGCGGCTCGACCAATGCCGTGATCCACCTGAAAGCGATCGCCGGCCGTATCGGCGTCGACCTGGAACTGGAAGACTGGACCCGCGTGGGCCGTGGCATGCCGACCATCGTCGACCTGCTGCCATCGGGCCGCTTCCTGATGGAAGAGTTCTATTACGCCGGTGGCTTGCCGGCCGTGATCCGCCGCATGGGCGACGGCAATCTGCTGCCCAACCCCGACGCGCTGACCGTCAACGGCAAGTCGCTGTGGGACAACTGCAAGGATGCGCCGATCTACGACGACGAAGTGGTGCGCACGCTGGACAATCCATTGCTGAAAGACGGCGGCATCTGCATTCTGCGCGGCAACCTGGCGCCACGCGGCGCCGTATTGAAACCGTCGGCCGCGACGCCGGCGCTGATGCAGCACCGCGGCAAGGCCGTGGTGTTCGAAGACTTCGAGCACTACAAGTCGCGCATCATGGATCCGAACCTGGAAGTGGACAAGGACTCGGTGCTGGTGATGAAAAACTGCGGCCCGAAAGGCTATCCCGGCATGGCCGAAGTGGGCAATATGGGCCTGCCGCCGAAGCTGCTGGCAGCCGGCGTGAAGGACATGGTGCGTATTTCCGACGCGCGCATGAGCGGTACCGCCTACGGCACCGTGGTGCTGCACGTGGCGCCCGAAGCGATGGCCGGCGGCCCGCTGGGCATCGTGCAGGATGGCGACTGGATTACGCTCGACTGCGCCGGCGGCCTGCTGAACCTGGACATCACCGACGAAGAAATGGCGGCTCGCCAGGCAGTGCGCGTGCGCGGCAGCGCGCCGGGTCCGAAGACCGGCTACCAGCAGCTGTATATCGAACACGTGCTGCAGGCCGATGAAGGCTGCGACTTCGACTTCCTGGTCGGCCCGCGCGGTTCGGCCGTGCCACGCCATTCACACTAAGCCTACTCAAGCGAGAGACACTGACATGTTGCTGATTCAATTCAAGAACGAACAAGGCGGCCGCCAGGTCGGCCTGCTGCAGGACGACGTCGTCACCATCATCGACGGCTACGACAGCACCTATGCGCTGGCGCAAGACGCCATCCGCGGCAAAACCGGCCTGGCCGCGCTGGTCAACGCCAGGCTCGGCAGCGCTACCGCTTCCTACGCGCAAATCGCCGCCGCCGGCCGCATCCTGCCACCGCTCGACCACGCCGACGAAGCGCACTGCTACGTGACCGGCACCGGCCTGACCCACCTGGGCAGCGCCGGCGCGCGTGACGCCATGCACAAGAAAATCGGCGGCGACGCCGATTCCTTGAGCGACTCGATGAAAATGTTCCGCATGGGCGTAGAAGGCGGCAAGCCGGCCAACGGCACCGCCGGCGCCCAGCCCGAATGGTTCTACAAGGGCGACGGCTCGATCGTGCGTGCCGGCGGCCAGCCGCTGGGCATGCCCGACTTTGCACTCGACGGCGGCGAAGAGCCGGAAATTGCCGGCCTGTACGTGATCGGCGATGATGGCCAGCCGTACCGCGTCGGCTACGCGATTGGCAATGAATTTTCGGACCATGTCACCGAACGCCAGAACTATCTGTACCTGGCGCACTCGAAACTGCGCATGTGCAGCGTTGGCCCGGCCCTGCTGGTGGGCGAGCTGCCCGAGCATATCGACGGCACCTCGCGCGTGCTTGACGCGTCCGGCAAGGTGCGCTGGGAAAAGGCGTTTGTCAGCGGCGAAACGAATATGTCGCACACCATCGCCAACCTGGAACACCATCACTTCAAGTATCCGCTGTTCAAGCGTGCCGGCGACGTGCATGTACACTTCTTCGGCACGGCCACCCTGAGCTTTGCCGACGGCGTGACGGTGGCGCCGGGCGAAACGTTTGAAGTCGAGGCGCCAGCCTTTGGCCCTGCGCTGTCGAACCGCCTCGAAATCTTCCCTACCGAATTTGCGAAAGTGAGCACACTATGAGTTTCAATATCACGGGCGAAGCCCTGATCGGCGGCGTCGCCGTCCAAGGCACCGGCGCTGCATTCGAAGCGTGGGATCCGGCCACGCGCGCGCATCTCGCGCCGTCGTTCCAGACCGTCGACGCCGACCAGATCGACCAGGCTTGCCGCCTGGCCGAAGCCGCGTTCGACACCTATCGCGCCACCAGCGACACCGAGCGCGCCGACTTCCTCGACACCATCGCCGAGCAGATCCTGGCCATCGGCGACGAGCTGATCGTGCGCGCCATGACCGAAAGCGGCCTGCCGCGCGTGCGCCTCGAAGGCGAACGCGGCCGTACCGTGGGCCAGCTGAAACTGTTCGCCGGCCTGCTGCGCGAAGGTTCCTGGACCGACGCCCGCCTCGACACCGCCTTGCCGGATCGCACCCCGCCACGCCCTGACCTGCGCCTGCGCATGATCGGCCTGGGTCCGGTGGCCGTGTTCGGCGCCAGCAATTTCCCATTGGCTTTCTCGGTGGCCGGCGGCGATACCGCCTCGGCCCTGGCCGCCGGTTGCCCGGTGGTGCCGATTCTGTCGTCGATTATCGTCGGCGATGGCGGCAAGGTCAGCCGTTCGCGCGGCCTGC
>NZ_LOCQ01000025.1 GCF_001677885.1 Janthinobacterium psychrotolerans
GAGCGGGCCAACATGCTCAAAGAATGGAACCATCACTACAACTGGCACCGGCCGCATCAGGGCATTGCTGGCAAGGCCCCGATGTCACGGCTCAGATCCGGCCAGAATAACCTCTTGCAACTTCACACCTAGGCCACCTTGGCGGTATCGAAATGCGGATTGTCGATCAGCCCGATCTGGTTGCCGAACGGATCGAGCAGCTCCACCGTGCGAATGCCTCCGCCCACATCCGTCAAGGGGTGGTGCACAGTGGCGCCCAGTGCAATCAAGCGCTCGACTTCCTGCTCGATGCCATCGACGCCCCAGTAGGTGACGCTGCCCTGGGCGCCGGGCTGGCCGTCCGGCAGCAGGCCCAGCTCGAAGCCGCCGATAGTGAAGCCGACATAAAACGGCTGGTCGAAATAGGGTTCCGTGTTGAACGCCTGGCTGTACCAGGCCTTGGCCTGCTCCAGGTCGGGGACGGGATAGGTCACGGTGCGCAAGCCTTTGATCATGTTTTTATCTCCTGTGTAGTGAGTGAATGGCGCCAGCATGCCATGGCTACCAGCGCCGCGATTGTAAAAATGGAAGCTCATCTGCGTGCCGCCAGCCAGGCCTGCGGCGAGGCGCTGGCGAAGTCCTGGAAATCGTGGATCAGGTGCGACTGGTCGAAGTAGCCATATTGCAGGGCGACCTGGGCCCAGTCGGCCTGCGCCGGCAGTTGTTTCAGGGCGCTGTTGACGGCGCGAAAGCGGCTGATGCGGGCAAACAGCTTGGGACTGATGCCCACCTGCTGGCGAAACTGCAGCGCCAGGTGCTGGCGTGACACGCCGAGCTGGGCCGCCAGCTGGTCCACGCGCAGGCTACCCCGGGCCTTGTCGATCAGCGCCACCGCGCGCCGGGCCAGGCCGCAGTCGGCTGGCAGCGGATGACGCCGCAGGCGCAGCAGCAAAAAATCTTGCAGTATCTGCATGCGTTGCGCATCCGGCAAGGGATAGCTCCACAGCGCGTCGCCCAGGCGCGCCGCCAGATCGCGCCCCCATAGCTGCTGCAAATCCGTGCGTCCATCGTTGAGTTCGCAAAGCGGCAGCTGGAAAAAGCGCGCCGCCGCGCCGGGCTTGAAGCGGGCCGCCACCGTCTGCACCAGGCCATGGCTGATGACGTTGATGGGCGCCGTCATCATGCCGACGGCAAAGCTGGCATCCTGCCGGTCCTGGCACAGGATGTCGATGCAGTTGTCGGGCAGCACCTGGTGCGCCAGCGGCGTGGCGCCTGCCTGCACGCGGCAGGTCCAGACGCAGTCCAGCCAGGGCCGCAAGGCGGCAACGGGGGCGGTTTCCTGGTAGATGAACATGGCCGGCGATGAAGAGCATGAGATTGCCGCATCTTACACAGCATTTTTGTCAGCCTGCAAAATGCAGGCCTGCGACAACCAGTATAATGCTCGGTTCATATCCACTAATTGGTCGCACATCATGCAAGATAAATATAGTCCCGCCGACGTCGAACAAGCCGCCCAATCGCACTGGAAGGCCATCGAGGCCTACAAGGCTGTCGAACACGACCCGCGTTTCCCGAAAGGCAAGTATTACGCTTGCTCGATGCTGCCTTACCCTTCGGGCAAGCTGCACATGGGTCACGTGCGCAACTATACGATCAATGATGTGATGTACCGCTACCTGCGCATGAACGGCTACAACGTGCTCATGCCGATGGGCTGGGATGCGTTCGGCATGCCGGCCGAAAACGCGGCCATGGCCAACAACGTGCCGCCGGCGCAATGGACGTATTCGAACATCGCCCACATGAAGCAGCAGATGGAGTCGATGGGCCTGGCCATCGACTGGTCGCGCGAAATGACCGCCTGCAAGCCCGAATACTATAAGTGGAACCAGTGGATGTTCCTCAAGATGCTGGAAAAAGGCATCATCTACAAAAAGACCGGCACCGTGAACTGGGACCCGATCGACCAGACCGTGCTGGCCAACGAGCAGGTGGTTGACGGGCGCGGCTGGCGCTCGGGCGCGCTGATCGAAAAACGCGAAATCCCGATGTACTACGCGCGCATCACCGACTACGCCGATGAATTGCTGGCCTATGCCGACGACAAGCTGCCGGGCTGGCCCGAGCGCGTGCGCACCATGCAGACCAACTGGATCGGCAAGTCGACCGGCGTGCGCTTCGCCTTCCCGCACCAGATCAAGGATGCCGATGGCGCGCTGATCGGCGACGGCAAGCTGTATGTCTTTACCACCCGTCCTGACACCATCATGGGCGTGACCTTCTGCGCCGTGGCCGCCGAGCATCCGCTGGCGATCCACGCCGCGCAAAGCAACGCCGCACTGGCCGCCTTCAACGCCGAATGCAAGCTCGGCTCCGTGATCGAAGCGGACATGGCGACGATGGAGAAGAAGGGCATGCCGACCGGCCTCCATGTCACCCATCCGCTGACGGGCGAGCAGGTCGAAGTATGGGTCGGCAATTACGTCTTGATCACCTATGGCGACGGCGCCGTGATGGGCGTGCCGGCGCATGACGAACGTGATTTCGGCTTTGCCAAGAAATACGATCTGCCGATCAAGCAGGTGATCGAAGTCAAAGGCCAGGAGTTCTCGCTTGAGGCCTGGCAGGAATCGTACGCCAGCAAGGAAGGCGTGTGCATCGCCTCGGGCAAGTACGATGGCCTGCACTTCGCGTCCGCCGTCGATGCGGTGGCTGCCGACCTGGCGCAGTTGGGCCTGGGCGAAAAGAAAACCACCTTCCGCCTGCGCGACTGGGGCATTTCGCGCCAGCGCTACTGGGGCACGCCGATCCCGATGATCCATTGCGCGGACTGCGGCGTGGTGCCGGTGCCGGAAAAAGACCTGCCGGTGGTGCTGCCGGAAGACTGCGTGCCGGACGGCACCGGCAACCCGCTCAACAAATACGAAGCCTTTTTGCAGTGCGACTGCCCGCAGTGCGGCAAGAGCGCGCGCCGCGAGACCGACACCATGGACACTTTTGTCGATTCGTCGTGGTACTACATGCGCTATACCTCGCCGGGCAGCAATGACGCCATGGTCGACGAGCGCAATGACTACTGGATGCCGATGGACCAGTATATCGGCGGCATCGAACACGCCGTGATGCATTTGCTGTACGCGCGCTTCTGGACCAAGATCATGCGCGACTTTGGCCTGGTCAAGTTCGACGAACCGTTCGTCAATCTGCTCACGCAAGGCATGGTGCTCAACGAAACCTATTACCGCGAAGACGCGGCCGGCAAGAAGACCTGGTTCAATCCTGCCGACATCAATTTGACGATGGACGACAAGGGCCGCCCGCAAGCGGCCACCCTGGTGGCCGACGGCGCGCCGGTGGAAATCGGCGGCACGGAAAAAATGTCGAAGTCGAAGAACAACGGCATCGACCCGCAAGCGCAGATCGAGCAGTACGGCGCCGACACCGCGCGCCTGTTTACGATGTTCGCCTCGCCGCCGGAACAGACGCTGGAATGGTCGGGCAGCGGCGTCGAAGGCGCCAACCGCTTCCTGCGCCGCGTGTGGAATTTCGGCTACGCCCAGTCGGCGGCGATCCAGTCGGCCTTGACCAGCGGCGGCGCGCCGGCCACCGGCGACGCGCAGAAAAATCTGCGCCGCGAACTGCACAAGATCCTGCAGCAGGCCGATTACGACCTGAAACGCATCCAGTACAACACCGTGGTGTCGGCCTGCATGAAGATGCTCAACACGCTGGAATCGGCCAAGCTGGACGACAGCGCGCAATCGAAAGCGCTGATTGCCGAAGGCTATTCGATCTTCCTGCGTCTGTTAAATCCGGTCGCGCCGCATATCACCCACGTCTTGTGGGAAGAACTGGGCTACGCCGGCGTGCATGGCGATTTGCTCAACGCCGAATGGCCGCAGGTCGATCCGCAGGCGCTGGTGCAGTCCGAGATCGAAATGATGATCCAGGTGAACGGCAAGCTGCGCGGCTCGATCACGGTGTCCAAGGATGCCGACAAAGCCAGCATCGAGGCGCAGGCGCTGGCTTGCGAAAGCGTGCAGAAATACATCGAAACCACGCCGAAGAAAGTCATCGTCGTGCCGGGCAAGTTAATCAGCATCGTGGTGTAACCTTATGACGACTTCTTCTTCCGGTTTTCTGGCGCGCGTGCGCGTCCGTGCACGCATCGTGTTCGCCGTGTGCCTGGTCTTGACCCTGTCGGCCTGCGGCTTTCATTTGCGCGGCTCGAACGGCAGTTTCATGCTGCCGTTCGCGACGATGAACATCACCTTGCCCGATTCGTCGCCGCTGGCGATCGACCTGAAGCGCTATATCCGCGCCATCGGCAGCACGGACATCGTCGACACGCGCGAGGCGGCCGACGCCGTGCTCGATGTGCTCGGCGACCCGGAGAGGAACCGTACCAAGTCCATTTTGTCGCTCAACAGCAATGGCCGCGTCAGCGAGTACCAGCTCGGGTATTCGATCAATTTCCGCGTCGTCGACAAGGCCGGCAACGTGCTGCTGGCACCGACCGTCATCAGCCTGACGCGGCCGATCACCTTCAACGAATCGCAGGTGCTGGCCAAGGAAACGGAAGAAGCGGCGCTGTACCGCGACATGCGCAACGACCTGGTGCAGCAGATCATGCGCCGCCTGGCCGCCATCAAGCCGGTGCTGCCGGCCATGTCGGTGGCGCCAGTTGCCCCGGTTACGCCGGTCACACCTGTCGCGCCGGCAGTGCGGCAGTAAGGGTCCGCCATGCAATTGCGGATAGACGCGCTCGACGCGCATGTGGCCAAGCCGCTGGCGCAGCTGTATGTGATCACCAGCGACGAACACCTGCTGGCGCTGGAGGCGGCCGACAAGATCCGCCGCGCCGCGCGCCAGCAGGGCTATACCGAGCGCGATGTGCTCAGCGTCGAGCGCAGTTTCAAGTGGGGCGAGCTGCTGGCGGCGAATCAGGAGCTGTCGCTGTTCGGCGACAAAAAGCTGATCGAATTGCGCATCCCCACCGGCAAGCCGGGCAAGGACGGCGGCGCGGCGCTGCAAAGCTATGCGAAAAACCTCAGCCCTGATAACCTGACCCTGATCACCCTGCCCAAGCTGGACTGGGCCACGCAAAAGGCGGCCTGGGTCGCCAGCTTGCAGCAGGCGGCCGTCTACATCGATATCCCGAACGTGGAACGGGCGCAGTTGCCGGCCTGGATCAGCCAGCGCCTGGCCGCGCAGGGGCAAAGCGCCGAGCGCGCCAGCATCGACTTTATCGCCGAACGGGTGGAGGGCAACCTGCTGGCGGCGCACCAGGAAATCCAGAAGCTCGGTTTGCTGCACCAGCCGGGCAAGCTGACGTACGAGCAGGTGCAGGATGCGGTGCTGAACGTGGCCCGCTATGACGTGTTCAAGCTGTCCGAAGCGATGCTGGCCGGCGACCCGGCGCGCCTGGTGCGCATGCTCGAAGGCCTGAAAGGCGAGGGCGAGGCGCTGCCGCTGGTGCTGTGGGCGGTGTCCGAGGAAATCCGCACCTTGCTGAAACTGAAGGCGGGCATGGCGCAGGGCCGCCCGCTCGGCGCGCTGCTCAAGGAATTGCGCATCTGGGGTCCGCGCGAGCGCATGATGGAGCCGGCCTTGCGGCGCGTGTCGCTGCCGGTGCTGGAAAGCGCGCTGCAGGAAGCGGCGCAGGTCGACAAGATGATCAAGGGCTTGCGCGCAAAAGCACACGCGGGCGACGCCTGGGATGCACTCTTGCAGCTGGCGCTGACGATTTGCAGAGGCTAAGGTTACGTAACCACTATGGATAACAGCATGGATATCAAACAGTATATGCAAGACGTGGGCATCCGTGCCCGCGCCGCCTCGCGCGCCATGGCGCGCGCCGACAGCGCCACGCGCAACCGCGCCTTGAGCCTGATCGCCGCGGCCATCGTGCGCGACGCCGACCTGCTGCGCGCGGCCAACCGGCGCGACCTCGATGCCGCCGCCGCCGCTGGTCTCGCGCCGGCCATGCTGGACCGCCTGACCCTGTCCGATGCGGCGATCGCCACCATGGTCGAAGGCCTGACGCAGATCGTCGCGCTGGCCGATCCGATCGGCGAAATCTCGAACATGAAATACCGCCCGACCGGCATCCAGGTGGGCCAGATGCGCGTGCCGCTGGGCGTGATCGGCATCATCTACGAAGCGCGTCCGAACGTGACGGTGGACGCGGCAGGCCTGTGCATCAAGAGCGGCAACGCCACCATTTTGCGCGGCGGCTCGGAAGCGATTCACTGCAACCGCGCGCTGGCCAAACTGGTGGCCGAAGGCCTGGCCGGCGCCGGCTTGCCGCAGGACGCGGTACAGGTGATCGACACCACCGACCGCGCCGCCGTCGGCGCCTTGATCACCATGCCGGAATATGTCGACGTGATCGTGCCGCGCGGCGGCAAGGGCCTGATCGCGCGCCTGATGGAAGAGGCCACGGTACCGATGATCAAGCACCTCGACGGCATCTGCCACGTGTATATCGACGCCAAGGCCGACCTGGCGAAAGCGCTGGACATCGGCTTCAACGCCAAGTGCCACCGCTACGGCACCTGCAACACCATGGAAACGTTGCTGGTGGCGCGCGCGATTGCGCCACAAGTGCTGCCGCAGCTGGCCGAGCGCTATCTGACCAAGCAGGTGGAACTGCGCGCCGATCCGGAAGCGCTGGCGATCCTGGCAGGCTATCCGCACCTGGTGGCGGCCACCGAAGAAGACTGGCGCACCGAATACCTGGCCGCCATCCTGTCGATCAAGGTGGTCGACGGCATCGACGAGGCGATGGACCATATCAACCAGTATTCGTCCAGGCACACCGAAGCGATCATTACCGAGGACTACAGCGATGCGCTGCGCTTTTTGCGCGAAGTCGATTCGGCCTCGGTGATGGTCAATGCCTCGACCCGCTTTGCCGACGGCTTCGAATATGGCCTGGGCGCCGAGATCGGCATCTCGAACGACAAGCTGCATGCGCGCGGCCCGGTCGGCCTCGAAGGCCTGACCTCGCTCAAATACGTGGTCTTCGGCCACGGCGAAGTACGCACATAGCAGCACGCGGGCCGTCCACGGGGCGGCCTGCTTCTTTCGTTTCACACTTCACCGCGGATACCCACATGGCATTTCTCTGGATCAAAGCATTCCACATTATTTTCGTCATCTCCTGGTTCGCCGGCCTGTTCTACCTGCCGCGCATTTTCGTCAACCTGGCGATGGAAACGGAAACCGTGGCCACCGAACGATTGCTGCTGATGGCGCGCAAGCTGTACCGCTTCATGTCGCTGCTGGCGCTGCCGGCCATGGTGCTGGGCCTGGCCCTGCTGTGGATGATGTTTGGCGGCAGTGCGGGCGGCATGAAGATGCCGGGCTGGATGCACGCCAAGCTGACCTTCGTGGTGCTGCTGCTGGGCTACCACCATGCCTGTGGCGCCATCCTGCGCAAGTTCGAAAAAGGCATCAACCAGCGCAGCCACACCTGGTTCCGCTGGTTTAACGAAGTGCCGGTGGTGATGCTGCTGGCGGTGGTGGTGCTGGTGGTGGTCAAGCCTTTCTAACGGAGACGACGATGAATGCAAGCCAGAACAAGGTGGTGCAGTATTTCTTTGCACCCCATTCGCCATGGACCTACCTGGGCCACGCGCGCGTGATGGAGATCGCCAAAAAGACCGGCGCGCAGATCGACGTGCGCCCGTTCGACCTGGGCAAGGTCTTCAGCGTCTCCGGTGGCCTGCCGCTGGCCAAGCGCGCGCCGCAGCGCCAGGCGTACCGGCTGGCCGAACTGGCGCGCTGGTCGGCGTTCCTGCAAGTGCCGTTGAACCTGCAGCCGAGGTTTTTCCCGGTGTCGCCGGAAGCGTCGGCCAAACTGATCATCGCCACCCGCCTGGCGCACGGTGTCGACGCCTCCTTGACCCTGGCGCACGCCATCATGCGCGGCGTCTGGGCTGAAGAGCGCAATATCGGCGACGAAGAGACCCTGGCGCAGATCGCGCTGGACGCCGGTTTCGACGGCCGCCAGCTGCTGAAAACTTCGGAGACGGCCAGCGTGCAGGCCGAATACGACGCCAACACCGAGGCCGCCACGGCGGCATCCGTGTTCGGCTCGCCCTGGTACATCGTCGATGGCGAAGGCTACTGGGGCCAGGACCGCCTCGATTTTGTCGAGCGCGCGCTGGCGAAGTGAATTTTAAACGTAGGTCGGATTAGCGCTCCGCGCGTAATCCGACAAGCTCAGTCGGCGGCTGTAAATGTCGGCTTACGCCCTGGCGGGCTAAGCCGACCTACGCAAGATGTCGCTGGGATTTCAAGTAAATTGTTTTTAACGGATAAAAGGTATCCTCACCATGGCTTCATATTTTTGCCCATGCCCGCGCGGCATGGAAGCGGCGCTGGCCGAAGAACTGGGCGAGATCGCCCAAAATAGTGCGACCATGAAGGTGCACAACCAGGTACCGGGCGGCGTCCACTGCTCGGGCGACCTGGTCGATTCCTACCGCATCAACCTGCATTCGCGCATCGCCTCGCGCGTGCTGATGCGCATGGCCCATGCCGGCTACAAGACGGAAAACGACATCTACGACCTGACCCTGGCACAGCCGTGGGAAGACTGGTTCGGCGTGCACCACACGATCCGCGTCGACGTGACGGCCGTCAAGTCGCCGCTGCGCAGCCTGGAGTTCACCACGCTCAAGATCAAGGACGCGATCTGCGACCGCTTCCGCGACCAGTTCAACGAGCGCCCGTCGGTCAATACCAAGACGCCGGACATGCGCATCGTCGGCTTCCTTGACGCGCACACATTTACGGTCTATCTCGATACATCCGGCGAAGCGTTGTTCAAGCGCGGCTGGCGCGAAGAGACGGGCGACGCGCCGCTGCGCGAAAACCTGGCCGCCGGCCTGTTGCGCGTGTCGGGCTGGAAGCCGGGCATGGTGCTGTTCGACCCGATGTGCGGCTCGGGCACCATCCTGGCCGAAGCGGCGCAGATGGTGCAGGGCATCCCGCCGGGCGCCTCGCGCCGCTTTGCCTTTGAAAACTTCCACGACTTCGATCCGGCGCCGTGGAACGCCCTGCGCAACGCCATCACGGCCAATCCGCTGCCGGCCGAACCGACGATTTTCGGCAGCGATATTTCGGGCGACATGGTGGCCATGACGCGCCACAACCTGCGCTGCGCCGGCGTGCGTTTCGACGTGCCGCTGAAACAGATCGAAGCGCAGGAAGTCAAGCCGCCCAGCGATGTGGCCGGCATCATGCTGACCAATCCGCCGTACGGCGAGCGTATCGGCGTGCGCGGCGACAGCACCTTGCCCGAAGACGAATTGTCGACCTCGTTCTACTCGGCCATGGGCACCACCCTGAAACAGCGCTTCGCCGGCTGGACCGTATTCCTGTTTACGGCCGACCTGGGCCTGCCGAAACTGCTGCGCCTGAAAGAAGCGCGCAAGACGCCATTCTTTAACGGCGCGCTGGAATGCCGTCTGTTCCGCTTCGATATGGTGGCCGGCTACAATCGACGCGAAGAAGCGAAGCCGAAGCCGCAGCAGTAATCGAGTCGCATAGCAAAACCCTGCAGTAACCCGCGCGCGGACCGATGCCGGTTCGCGCCGCCACCTTGGACAGCCATGTTTCCCACCCCGCCGGCCGATGTGCCGCCCGATCCCGTCACGCCTATTCCGCCTCCCGTACCCAGCCATATGGCGCCGCTCAGCCGTGGCGCGCTGGCGGTGTTGTTGGCCGGCATGTCGATGTTGGGACCGCTCTCGATCGATACCTATCTGCCGGCCTTTGGCGCCATCCAGGATTCCTTGCAGGCCTCGCCGCTGGAAGTGCAGCAGTCGCTGACGTTCTATATGCTGGCCTTTGCCGGCATGGTGCTGTGGCATGGCGCGCTGTCCGACGCCTTCGGGCGGCGCAACCTGATCCTGGTGTCGCTGGCCCTGTTCGCCATCGGCTCGCTCGGCTGTGCCTCGGCCCATACCGTGCATTACCTGTGGTTCTTCCGCATGCTGCAAGGCGTGTCGGCCGGCGCCGGCGTGGTGATCAGCCGCGCCATCATCCGCGACCTGTATGCCGATGCGGCGGCGGCGCGCCTGCTGTCGCTGGTGACGATGATCTTTTCGATCGCGCCGGCGCTCGCGCCCATCCTGGGCGGCTGGATCGTCATCTGGTTTGACTGGCGCTCGATCTTCCTGTTCCTGGCGTTTTATACGGTGGTGCTGCTGGCGTTTTGCTACTGGCGCCTGCCGGAAACGTTGCCGCTGGCCCGCCGCCAGCCGTTCAATCCACGCTTCCTGGCCAAAAGCTACGGCGAGATCCTGCGCTCGCCGTTGTTTCATATCAAGGCCGGCATTGTCGCCCTCAACTTTGGCGGCCTGTTCCTGTTCATTACGGCGGCGCCGGAAATGCTGCCGCGCCAGCTGGGACTGGGGCCATCCGAATTTGCGTGGCTGTTCATTCCTTGCGTGAGCGGCATCTTTCTGGGCGCGGCGGCGGCCAACCGCCTCGCCGGCAAAGTCACGTTTGCGCGCCAGATCGGCATCGGCTTTGCCTTTTTGCTGTGCGCTGCCAGCGTCAATGTGGCGTTTCACCTGTTCCTGCCACCGGCCTTGCCCTGGAGCGTGCTGCCGCTGTTCTTCTACACCTTCGGCATGTCGCTGGTCGGCCCGGGCGCGACGCTGCTGGCGCTCGACCTGTTCCCGCATATTCGCGGCACCGTTGCCTCGTGCCAGGCCTTCGCCACCACCTTGATGGGCGCCATCGTGGCCGGCGTGATCACGCCGATACTGTCCGGTTCCGTGTTGTGGCTGGCATCGGGCCAGCTGGCCATGACGGCGCTGGCGCTGGTTCTGTGGCTGATTTCACGGCGCTTCCGGCATCGCCTGGTCAGGCTTGCTGAGCCTGGCACGGTCTGATCGGCCGGCATTGAATGAAGCGAAGGAAATGCGCCGGCGATTGTACCGAACACGAAACAAGTCACCCATTTCGTACAAGAAAACAATGTTAAAATCTCGCGGCGTGGATGATTGACGGCCTGACGATGCGGTTTGCAAGGTCCATTGCCATCACCTTTTTAGCGGCAAACTGAGGTTCGGCAGTCATGCTCACAGTTGGCTTTTTTTTGTTTCTTCAAGTTGCTTCAGCCGATAGTACCTCTGAGTATCTTGTCAGAAATTCCAGATGCAGGATAGAGAGATAAGGTAGTCGGATTTGTTAAGCGTACTCAGAAAATCAGTCAAATACACGTGGTGCGGATGCATGATCATCGGTGCTCCCGTCGCGTTTTCGGCGACCCCCAATCACGGCGGCCAGTCCGGCTATATCAATATGCCGAGCGCGGTGGTGGAGCCGGACGGCACGTTCGGCGTCGGTTACAGCTATGACAGTCCGTATGGCCAGTTGTGGGTGACGTCGAGCATTTTTCCGTTCCTGCAGATGACGGGGCGCTATGTATCGATTACCGGCATTCCTGGTTTTACGAACGTCGCCGGGGAATATGGCAGCGGCTATGGCCGCTACAAGGACAAGGTCGTCGACGCAAAACTGCGTCTGTGGCAAGAAACAACTTGGTTGCCGTCGGTCTCGGTCGGTGCGACCGACTTGTTTGGTACCGAGCTGTTCAAGGGGCAATATGTTGTTGCCACCAAAACGTTTGGCGCCACCAAAAATATCGAGGCCAGTTTCGGCTACGCCCGTAAACGTCCCGATGGCCCGTTTGCAGGCGTGCGCTGGACGCCTGCGGCCCTGCCGCGCTGGTCGGTCGTGGCCGAGTATGACACGACCAATTATGTGCGTGATTTCCGTGCCGCCGAGACCGCTGCCGGCAAGCGCAGCAAGGGGCCTGCCTTGGGGCTGGAATACCGCTGGGGCTGGCTCGCGTTGCAGGCGGCCCGCGGCCGCGACCAGTTCAGCGTCAACGCCTTTGTCAGCATTCCATTTGGCGAACGCGAGTTCATCCCCAAGGTGTTCGAGCCGGCCTATTTTGTCGATGACAAGAATCCACCGCCGCTGCCGACCAGAGAGCAATGGCACAACGACGCCGGCTATGGCGCCGATCTGGTGAATGCCCTGGTCAAACAGGATTACAAGAATGTCCGCGTCGTTCAAGAGGGAAATACGCTGGCGCTGACCCTGACCAACAGCCGCATTTCCAACCTGGGCCGCGCCATCGGCCGCGCCGCACGCACGACCTTGGCATTTACGCCCAAGGGCGTGAGTAATATCCGCATCACGTATACCAAGCTCGACCAGCCGATCGCTACCTATGAGTTCGTCGACCTGCCAAGTCTGAAGGATTATTTTGCAGGCAAGATCGACCGCAAGGCTTTCCTCGATGTCGTGCTGGTGCGCTATCCGGAAAGAAGCGATGTCATCCGTGATAACCAGCAAGCATGGCTGAACGAATTCCTCGACCGTTCGACGCCGGTCAAGCCAGCGCTTGCCGCTGCCGCGCCTGGCGTGGTACCGGAGACGGGGGGGGCGCCAGTTACTGCGCCGTCAGGGACGGTTCCTGATAATGTGAGCGCCACAATCCCAGTGCCGGCGGTCGTCAAGGCTCCCAACGCCGTCCAGAACGATGGCAAGCTGGCGGTGGGCATGGGGGTCGATGGCGATGTGGTACAGGTCAAATCGCTCGATCGTGAAGCGAACCGTTTCAAGATTGCGCCCAAGGTCGGTTTCTTTTTCAACGATCCCAGTGGCGCCTTCCGCTATTCGATCTCGGCGGTGGCCAATTACGACCGGCGCCTGGGCGATGGCTGGTATCTGAATGGCGCGGCCAGCCTGCAATTGCTGGAAACCGTGTCGGGCGTCACGCAGCCATCGAACAGCGAATTGCCGCATGTACGCAGCGATGTGGCGAAATACATGCGCGACGGACGCTTTTCACTGAGCCGCATCCTGTTGAACAAATATGACAACCCGGCCGAGGGCGTGTACACCCGCCTGTCGGCCGGTTTATACGAAGACATGTTCCGCGGCGTCGGCGCACAGGCGCTGTATTTGCCGAAAGACAGCCGCTGGGCCGCCGATCTGGCAGTCGACGCGCTGCAACAGCGTGGCTACAAGGGACTGTTCGATACACTCGACTATAAAACTGTTACGGCGATCGGCTCCCTGCATTACCGCCTGCCATACGATATGACCGTGACGGCGCGCGCCGGCCGTTTCCTTGCAAAAGACACGGGTGTGCGCATGGAATTCAAGCGCCGCTTCCAGTCAGGTATCGAAGTGGGCGCCTGGTATACGCATACCAACGCCAACGATATCACCACGCCAGGCAAACCCTCCGATCCTTACCAGGATCGCGGCATTTTCCTGTCGGTGCCGCTGAACAGCATGCTGCCGATGGATACACAGGCGGTAGCCGGTTTTTCGATTTCGCCATGGACACGCGACGGTGGACAAATGGTTGCTTCGCCGGGCGACCTGTACGATTTGATGGAGCGTCCGCGTGCCGACATGCAAAGCTACGACGGCCTTGGCAATTTTGCGGAGCGTGCCGACGAGCAGAACCTGGCGGCGGTCAATCCGCCGGTCCGGCCATTTGTCAGCCCCTGGCCAGCCATGCGCGCACGCCTCGAGCAATCCTCGTCTGCGATGCCTGAGCCTGCCGACTGGGTCAAGGCGACCGCATTGGTCGGTGGGGTGGTGCTGGCGACGGCGCTGAGCGACAAGCCGGTCGACCGTTTTGTCAAGAAACACCAGGATTCGAGCGTGCTGCGCAACTGGGACAAGGTGGGCAAAGCCATGCCGTTCGCCCTGGTGGGTGCCGCCGGCGCGGCCTTTGCGCTGGGCGACGATCGCATGCAAAATATCGGCCTGATCTCGATGCAGTCGGTCGCTGCCGCAACCGGCCTGGCGCTGGTGGGGAAATATGCGATCGGCCGCGCCCGTCCCGATGAAGATCGCGGTCCGTGGACCAGCGTGGGCGAAGGCAAGAAGCGTTCGGATGCTTCCTTCCCATCGGGACACTCAACAATCGCGTTTGCCGCCGTAACGCCGTTTGCCCAGGAATACGACGCACCGTGGCTGTATGGCGTGGCGGCGCTCGGTTCGGCTGGCCGTGTCGCTGGCCGCAAGCACTGGGTCTCCGACACCGTCGCTGGCGGCATCCTGGGCTATGCCGTGGGTACCTGGCTGTGGCAGGCACAGCGTGACCAGAGCAAGTCGGGTTTGTCGATCAATCCGGGACCGAAGGAAATCAGCGTTACCTGGCAGAGCAAGTATTAAACATTGATCATTGATCAGCCGGTGCTGCGGGGCAAAACCCTGCATCGCCGGCTTGCGCCGCAGTCCGGCTCATCTCTCTGTAAAGATCGGCATGCCATCTTTCACATCTGAAAATATTCAATCAAAAAAGCAATAAACACCGCCACCGCGCTGATGCTGAGCAGCAGCACTGCGCCTGCGGCGCAATCCTTGGCGATTTTAATGCTGGGATGCAAGGCGGGGTGCACATGGTCGATCAGCTGCTCCAATGCCGTGTTGAACAGCTCCGCCGCCAACACCATGCCGCAGTTAAGCAGCAGTAGCGCCCACCAGATCATGGATGGCCTGGCGCACGCCAGCACGATCACCACGACCAGGGCGGCCAGGCATTGCAGGCGGAAGCTCGATTCCGTGCGCAGGGCGGCAGTGATGCCATGCAAGGCAAAAACCACGCGTTTGTGAAAAGGCTGGTTTTTCATCGGAATGAGTGTGCTACGGCTAAATGAATGGCAGGCATGAAACAAATTTGGTGTAAAGGTGGAATACATGGCAAAGGCAGGCCAGCTTGCTTCGCGCATGGCGACAGCGCATGCCGAATTCCTGGCGGAAAAATAAAGAGCCCGATTCAAATGAAAGGGGCTCTTTATTTTTGAGATGGGCATCATTGACGCTGTCATCTCGCACCACATCAGGCCCTTGCTTCCCGGATGAAGATCAGCCGGTCGGCCTGGCCTGCCTTGCGCTGCCTGGGCAGCACAGGGATTAGTGGTGGCTGGTGCTGGCGTGGTGGCTGGTGGTGCTCGAATCCGAGCTTGCTGCGCCGGCGACGACAGCAACGGCTGCGCCGATGGCGATCAGGGCGCTGGTGCTCAGGCCAGCAACGGTGCCGCCGACAGCAGCGCCGGTAGCGCCAGCCGCAGGAGCTGCTGCTGCTGGTACTGGAGCGCCGCCAACTGGAGCGGTGGTTTGTGCCAGCACTTGCGCCGAAGCGAAGCAGAGGATTGCCGAAGCGATCAGAACTTTTTTCATGGGATATCCTTTAGGGTTTAACAGGGAGGTAAAACGCAAACTTATGACTCTAGTACACGATTGTAGCAACATTCCACACATAAGTCTGCGACGCACACTCGTGATGGCAATAATTAAAGGCAATCAACATCTATCTTAAAGCATTTCTTTGCTTTCCCCGCAGCTTGTTGTTCAAAATTCACAAAAAACCGTGGAAGGGCGCATGCCACAAGGAAATTACTGTCCGTGCACCGGTACCGCAGGGTGGCATGCCGTGCACTTGAACGTTTGCCAAGTGCTTGCCATCGCGCGTAAAATGCACTCTTCGCGGGTGTAGCTCAATGGCAGAGCAGAAGCTTCCCAAGCCCCTCCACCTCGTCAAGAGCCACTGTTCATGCGGCTTCGAAGCGCATGAGTCTGCGATCACACCAAAACTCCAGCTTAATCAACAAGTTACGCGCCATCACATTTTCGACCCCACATCGATTCGAAAAAGCTGCTGATACGCTGTGATGGCCGGTCGAAAAAATCTGACTGTTGGTCGTGCCGTCGCTCAGTGACAACAGAAACTTTTGCCGAGTTTGCGTTTGTAGCGAAAATGTTGAGGAGCAGGAGGTCGAGGCCCCTTGCATGACAATTTCACACGGCACCAGCTGCGCATTCCTTTGCAGATACAATCGAACAACGTACACATCCGGTCAACGGTGCGCTATGAGCTGCATGTCCGCTGAAGAAGGTGGATAGGCCGCAGAATTTTGCACCAATAGGGAGCATTGGAGGGGAAGATTGACGACTACTCCTTTCGGTAGATGTGAACTCGGTGCCATTCCAGGTACTGTCGCTGATTCGGTGAGGGCAGTATGCGCAGGCGCATGGTGCAGGTCAACCCAAGCGTTTCAAGTTCATGATTGGTTAGGTCGCGAGCGATAAGTAGCTTTCCGTCGTCATCGAACGATATAAATCCCATGTCAAACGCTGCATCAACCTGTGGTGCTAGAAGCAGAGCGTTATGTATGTCAAGTCTCTCAATGTCTGTGGACTCTGCCCATCGTTTTATGTGCGAGGCCCTTAGAGACGGTTTAATAACTTAGCGGAAATTTAGTCGATGCAGCAGCAACGATCCCATGGCGAGGTAAATCATGTTTTCCGAAACGTCAATGCGCTGCTCATAGTCCCGCACCAGGCGTCGGTAACGCA
>NZ_LOCQ01000024.1 GCF_001677885.1 Janthinobacterium psychrotolerans
ATATTACTCACCCGTTCGCCACTCGCCACCAGAGCAAGCTCCGTGCTGCCGTTCGACTTGCATGTGTAAGGCATGCCGCCAGCGTTCAATCTGAGCCAGGATCAAACTCTTCAGTTTAATCTCTGTTTAATGTCATTTCTGACAGGTCGGACAGTATCACTACCATCCAAATCTTTTGCATTGCAAAAGATTTGCTCACTCAAAAAACTGACAGGCTACTTCCGGAGAAGTATCCTATTTCATTATTTCTTGTGAACATTTGATATTTTAAGTTTTACGTCAATCCGAAGATCGACGCTGCACTTCATCAAATGCCCACACTTATCGACTGTTAATTGTTAAAGAACGGTATTCGGTGCTACGTTTCGCGCTATCGACAAAGCGTTGTGTTTGTCAGCTGCGAAGAAGGAAGAGTATGAAGCTTATTCAGCATTTCGTCAACCTTCTTTTTTCCCTGCCTTACTCAGCATTTGCATGCATCGTTCAGCGAGGGGGCGAATTATAGCGCTGCCCTGACAGGCCTGCAAGCACTATTTCAAGGCTGGCACTCGCCTTGCTTATTACCGTTACAGCAACAGCGGGCAACTGCGCTTTTGCTCACTTGCGGTACAGGTGCTACATTATGGAACACCTGTGCAGGTACACATAGAGCCACGCCCAAGAGCGGCGGCCAACCGAGACTAGGGACCATCATGCACCGTCCAACTGTGACAGATCTGAACAGCTCCGCCCCCGCGCCCTCCTGGCCGGACAATATGCCGCTGATTATCGAAACCTCGCGCCGTCGTTCCGTTGACTACGGCTTGCGGCCTGAATCCGTTGCTGACTTCAGCCCGCTGGCGCACAGCGACCTCTCCGTGCTGATCGAACAGAACCGGCTGCTGCACGCGCACGCCGTGCCGGCGATGGAGACGCTGTACCAGCAAATCGTCAATACCCACAATATGGTGATCCTGACGGACGCCACCGGCGTGATTGTCCATTCACTGGGCGACGACGATTTCCTGGAAAAAGCCAGCCGGGTCGCGCTGCAGCCGGGCGTGGCATGGTCCGAGGCCAGCAAGGGCACGAATGCGATCGGCACGGCAATTGCCGAAAACTCGCCCACGCTCGTGCATGCGGACCAGCACTACCTGGCCGCCAATCATTTCCTCACCTGCTCGGCCGCGCCGATTACCGACCACCTGGGCAAGGTGATCGGCGTGCTGGACGTTTCCGGCGACCAGCGCAGCTTTCACAAGCACACCATGGCGCTGGTGCGCATGTCGGCGCTGATGATCGAAAACCAGCTGTTCTCGGCCACCTTCGAGGATGCGATCACCCTGCACTTCCATACCCGGCCCGAATTCATCGGCACCTTGATGGAGGGCATCGCCTCGTTCAGTCCCGGCGGGCGCTTCCTGGCCGCCAACCGCAATGGGCTGTTCCAGCTCGGCCTGCCATTCTCGGCGCTGCAATCGCACACCTTCAGCTCGCTGTTCGGCCTGCCCGTGTCAGCCCTGTTCGAGCATTACCGCACGGCCGCGCCCGGCCTGCTGACCCTGTGCATGCACAACGGCGTGCGCGTGTATGGCCGCGCCCAGCTGCGCCTGGCCAACAGCGTGTTCCAGCAATCCTTGTCCGGCGAACGCACGGCGCCAGCCACGCCGGCCGTCGCCGCCAACCAGGCCGCCGCGCAAGCGCGCCGCCTGTCCGGCCTGCGCTATCTGCGCACCGGCGACGCCCAGCTGGAACTGGTGATCGACAAGGTCACGCGCGTGCTGGGGCGCGATATTCCCATCATGATCATGGGCGAGACCGGCACCGGCAAGGAGTTGCTGGCGCAGGCGATCCATAACGATTCGCCACGCGCCATGAGCCCTTTCGTGGCCGTCAATTGCGCCTCGATTCCGGAAACGCTGATCGAGTCCGAACTGTTCGGCTACGAAGACGGGGCCTTTACGGGTGCGCGCAAGAAAGGCGCGGTCGGCAAGATCTTGCAGGCCAATGGCGGCACATTGTTCCTCGACGAGATCGGCGACATGCCGTTCAGCCTGCAGGCGCGGCTGCTGCGCGTGCTGCAGGAACGGATGGTGACGCCTTTGGGTAGCGACAAATCGATTCCTGTCAACGTGGAACTGATCTGCGCCACCAACCACAATCTGCGCGAACGCATGGCGCGTGGGCTGTTTCGCGAAGACCTGTACTACCGGCTCAATGGCCTGGTGGTCAAGCTGCCGCCGCTGCGCGAACGCACCGACCTGGAAACCGTGGTGAGAAAAATCCTGGCGACGGAAGCGGAACACGGCCGCCATCACGTGTCGCCCGAGATCCTCGCGCTGTTTCGCCGGCACCGCTGGCCGGGCAACTTCCGCCAGCTGACCAATCTGCTACGCACCGCCATCGTGATGGCCGGCGACGAGATGGAAATCTGCCTGCGCCATATGCCGGACGACTTCCTCGACGATATCGAGCAAAACCCGGCGCCAGATGCAACTGCGAGCGCCGAGCGCCTGCTGGCCCAGGGCGCCAGCCTCGGCGAGATGGAGCAGTCGGTGATCGCGAAGTCGCTGGCGGCCCACGGCGGCAATGTCTCGGCCACGGCGCGCGCGCTGGGCGTGTCGCGCAATACGATCTACCGGAAAATTCCCGGCCTGAAGTAAGCCTGTCAGGCCGCTTGCGGCGCAAAGCCGGCCGAGCGCCACTCGCGGCCCTGCTTGTCAATCGCCAGCAAGTCGACGCCGGCCAGGCTGGCCGCGAGCAACGCTGCCTTTTCGCGGCCCAGCACCATGAAGGCGGTCGACAGGCCATCGGCCAGCATGCCGGTCGGCGCCATCACGGTGACGCTGGCCAGCTCCTGCGGCGAGTCGCCTGCTGCGGGATCAAAAATATGGTGATGCAGATGGTCCGGCGTAAAGCTGCTTGCATAGTCGCCCGAGGTCGCCACGCCGCAGCCGTTGATGAACAAGGTCGCGGCCAGCGCCTGCTCCCGGCGCGGATCACGCACGCCCAGGGTCCATGGCTGGTGCGCGCGCTTGCGTCCACGTGCGACAAATTCACCCGTGTCGAGCAGCGCATGACGCACGCCATGCGCTTGCACGGCCGCCAGCGCCATATCGGCCGCATAACCCTGGGCCAGACCGTTCAGGGTGATCGCCATGCCCGGCGCCAGGGTTACCCGCCGCGCATCGAATGCGACCTGGCGCCAGTCCACCCGCGCCCTGGCCTGCCGCCGCTGCGCCGGCGCTGGCAAAACACCGCGTGCAAGCGCCTCGTTCCAGGCGCGCCACAAGGGCTGGACGGTAATGTCGAAAGCGCCACGCGTCAGTTGCGACAGTGCTCTCGCCTGCGCCAGCACGGCCAGTAAATGCGGATCAGGCTGATGCAGCACGCCATCGCGGTTCAGCTGATACACCTGGCTGCCTGGCCGGTAAATGCTCATCAGATGGTCGACCCGCTGCGCCGCCGCCAGCGCGTCGGCGATCGCCGTGCGCGCCACCTGTTCGTCGGCGTGCACCAGCGCGATCTGGATGGTGGTGCCAAAGGCCAGTGCCACACCGGTATGCACGGGCGCATGGCGCGGCCAGGCGCAGCTACCTGCGGCGATGGCGCCCAGCGAGGCGGTCAGGAAACTGCGGCGCTTCATGGGGCGGCTCCTGTATCAGAAACAATCGGGATGGTGCGGGCCCGCTTGATTTCCAGCAGGCGTGGCGCGCAGCGCTGCGCGCTTTCATGGATCACCACGCAATCCATGCATTGAAAGCACTCGTCGTACGCCACCTTGCCATCGGGCGCAATGGCCTGGTAGTCGCAGCGGTGGCGGCAGGTCTGGCAAGGCCTGCCGCATTCGCTGCGGCGCGGTATCCAGTCCAGCAGGCGAAATCGGCCCAGCAGCGCCAGCGCAGCGCCCAGCGGACACAGATAGCGGCAGAAGAATTTGTGGATGAACACACTGATCGCCAGCAGCGCCAGCGCGTAAGCGGCATACGGCCAGGCGCGCACGAAGTTGAGGGTGATCGCCGTCTTGAACGGTTCCAGCTCCACCAGCGTGTCGACGGCCACGCCGGTAAGCGCGCTGGCCAGTATCAGCGCCAGCGCCACGTATTTGAGCCGCTTGAGGCGCGCATCCATGGCGCGGCTCACTTTCCACTGCGGCAGGCTGCACAGGCGCGCCAGTTTGCCGGCGCATTCCTGCAGCGCGCCAAACGGGCATAGCCAGCCGCAGAAGGTGCCCCGTCCCCACAGCAGCAGCGAGACCACGACAAAACCCCATAGCGCCACCGTCAACGGGTCGTGCAGCAAAAACGCCAGGCTGCGCCCGGACGCCAAAGCCTGGATCACGCCAGTGAGATTGACGATCGATAGCTGCGCCTGCGCGTGGTAGCCGATAAAGCCGATGGTGAACAGCAGGTAGGCGCCGCGAAACCACTGGAAGCGGCGCGCGTTGCCGCTCAGTTTGCGCGGCCGCGACAAGGCCAGCGCCAGCACCACCAGGCCACACACCAGGATCAGCAAGTCAAGGCGCCGCGCCTGCCAGGCGTCGTGCCAACTGGCGCCGCCCGCTGCGGCAATCAAAAAACGCGACGGTATCTGATAGCTGACCGGCAGCTCACGCGCGATGCGCTCCGGGTAGAACTGGCCCTTGCTGCGCGTGACCGGCACCGTGAAATCAAAGGCGGCGCCGGGATCGAGACCAGCCTCTGCGGGAATGCGAAACACCGCCAGGCTGGCGTCCGCAGGCACGCCAAGACCGGGCACCAGTTTCAGATCGAGATCGAGGTCGCGCATGTCGATCGCCAACTGATGCTGGCGCAGCAGCAGGCGCTCGGGAATGCCGCCGCGCGTAAAGTCGTCGCCGGGCACGCGGTGGCGGCCCGACGAGATCACCAGGATGGCCTGGTCGCCCTGCTCCAGCCAGGGTGCCAGTTTCGCCAGGCTTGCTGCACTGAGCAGGCTGCGCGCCACGGCCGGCACCGACACGCAGGCGAGGTACAGGTCGATAAAGATGGCGTCCGGCTGGCGCAGCGCTTCTTCATCGAGCCGCGCGCCATCGCTGCCCGCGTACAGTTTTTCCATCTGCGCGTTGGTCACCCGCAGATGCCGCAGCACACCGTCGTCCAGCAGGCGCTGGAAGGACAAGGTTTCCGGCCGGTCCGTGCGCACGCGGGCGATGCTTGAGCCCCCCTTGCCGGCGCCAAAACCGAGCTTGCGGCGCGACACCAGCAAGGCCGCCGCCAGCACGCTTTCATTGATGATGCGCACCGAGACCGTGGCCCTGGAAATGCCGTCGATGCTCACGCGCCCGGCATCGGGCTGGCGCGCCTGCCGGCTGTTGGTCTCGATGCGGATATTCTGCTTCAGCGATACGCCCTGGTACTGTTTGACGAACTCGAACAGCGGCGCCTCGCCCAGCCCGTACTGGAACACCGGCTCATGCTGCGACAGCACCTCGACACCGATAAAACGCCCGGCAGGGTCGATCGCCACCAGCAGGTTGACCGGCACGCCCGAGAAACCGGGAATCGGCGCCAGGTCGCCCGATTCGAACACATAGCCGGCCAGTTCACTGCCGCTGCCGCCCTCGCGGAACAGGGGCCAGATCGGCAGTTCGGCATCGCGTTCACCGACCGTCAACGGCGCCGGAAAACGCCGCGCCAGCTCGGCCTGCGTCATGACGCCCGCGTGCACGGGCGAGGCGCCGAGCAGCAGCGCCAGCACGCCGGCCGCCAGGCACAGAATCAGGGCTGCGGCACGCCTGCAGCGCGCGGCTATGGTCATGGTCGTCTCCATTGCTGCTTGTAGTGAGCAGACAGTGGCAATTTGCATGCCTGGCGCGGACGTGGCAAAAAGGAGAGGAAAAGCGGCGGACGCTGTGCAAAAACGGCGCAGTGCCGCGAACAGGACCACCAGGACTGTTACAGGCTGGCACAAAAAAAACTGACGGCCGCAGCCGTCAGCTAAAACCGTGTCCGGGCGAACGGGGAGAAGACGCCCGCATGGTTACGGACCAGGGTGGCAACAAACTAAGTAACTGCTTTCGAAGGACGCGGCAGTTGCGCCAGCTCGTCGTCGGTGAACAGGCGCGAGCGGGTCAGGAAACGGCGGCCGGTACCGTTATCGAGCGAGAACATGCCGCCATTGCCATTGACCACATCAATGATCAGCTGCGTATGTTCCCAGTACGCGAACTGCTCGATGCCCATGTAGAACGGCGTGCCGTCCAGGTTGCCGAGGTAGACGTCGGTGTCGGAGAGATTGAACTCGCCGGCCGCGTAGCACATCGGCGCGCTGCCATCGCAGCAGCCGCCCGACTGGAAAAACATCAGCGGTCCATGCTTGGCCCGCAAGGTGGCCAGCATGTCGAGCGCGGCTGGCGTCGCCGTCACGCGTTCCATGGTCATCATGCCTCCTTAGAAGAAGCCCAGCGCGTTCGGGCTGTACGACACCAGCAGGTTTTTCGTCTGCTGGTAATGGTCGAGCATCATCTTGTGGTTTTCGCGGCCGATGCCCGATTGCTTGTAGCCGCCGAACGCTGCGTGGGCCGGATACAGGTGGTAGCAATTGGTCCACACGCGGCCGGCCTGGATGGCGCGGCCGACACGGAAGGCGCGCGAACCGTCGCGCGTCCAGAGACCGGCGCCCAGGCCATACAAGGTGTCGTTGGCGATGCGCAGCGCGTCGGCTTCATCCTTGAAGGTGGTGACCGAGACCACCGGCCCGAAGATCTCTTCCTGGAAGATGCGCATGCTGTTGTCGCCCTTGAAGACCGTAGGACGCACGTAATAGCCTTGCTCCAGGTCGCCCCCCTGGGTATTGCGCTCGCCGCCGGCCAGCACCTCGGCGCCTTCCTGCTTGCCGATGTCGATATACGAGAGGATTTTTTCCAGCTGTTCCTGCGACGCCTGGGCGCCCAGCATGGTCGACGCATCGAGCGGATTGCCCTGCTTGATCTTCGCCACCCGCTCCAGGGCGCGCGCGATAAACGCTTCGTAGATCGATTCCTGGATCAGCACGCGCGACGGGCAGGTGCACACCTCGCCCTGGTTCAGCGCAAACATGGCAAAGCCTTCCAGGCATTTGTCGAAGAACGCATCGTCGGCGTCCATCACGTCGGCAAAGAAGATGTTCGGCGACTTGCCGCCCAATTCAAGCGTGACCGGTATCAGGTTCTGCGCCGCGTACTGCATGATCAGGCGGCCGGTGCCGGTCTCGCCGGTAAAGGCGATTTTTGCGATGCGTTTATTGGAGGCCAAAGGTTTGCCCGCTTCCAGGCCGTAACCATTGACGATATTGAGCACGCCCGGTGGCAGCAGGTCGCCGATCAGTTCGATCAGCACCATGATCGAGGCCGGCGTCTGCTCGGCCGGTTTCAATACCACGCAGTTGCCGGCCGCCAGGGCGGGCGCGAGCTTCCAGACGGCCATCAAAATCGGGAAATTCCACGGAATGATCTGGCCCACCACGCCGAGCGGCTCATGGAAGTGATAGGCATAGGTTTCGGCATCGATCTGCGCGACCGAACCTTCCTGGGCGCGGATGCAGCCGGCAAAGTAGCGGAAATGGTCGATCGCCAGCGGAATGTCGGCGGCCGTGGTTTCGCGGATCGGCTTGCCATTGTCGATGGTTTCGGCCGTGGCGATCAGCGCCAGGTTCGCTTCCATGCGGTCGGCGATTTTATTGAGGATGTTGGCGCGCTCGGTCTGCGAGGTCTTGCCCCAGGCTTCCTTGGCGGCATGGGCGGCGTCCAGCGCCAGCTCGACGTCTTCCGCAGTGGAGCGGGCCACTTCGCAAAACACCTGGCCCGTGATCGGCGTGATATTGCCGAAGTACTCGCCTTTGACGGGCGCGACGAAGTTGCCGCCGATATAGTTGTCGTAGCGTTGTTTGAAGGGATTGGCTACGCCCAGTTTGCTGATGTCTGCCAGATTCATGTCGTCCTCTTTCTCGTTGTGAGCTTCGGTGTAGCCGCCGCGAGGCGGCCCTTGGGATGTGTCAGGTGGTCCTGATCTCTTGTTTTGCAAATGCCGTGCCAGCAGCCAGACAGCGGCCACCGGTGCGTAACACCCGGCGCGCTGCGTCAAACGGGATCAGGCAGGCGCGCCAGCTGTTCCGTTTCTGAACAATGGAACCGCCATCGCCGCAAACAGCGCTGATGGAGGAGGCGATGGCATACCGATTGCTACTTGGTGCTGGACGCAATCAGCGCATAACCAGAACGGAGACCATCATGACCCCACGCATATCCACCACCACCAACGCCCGGCGCCTGCGCACCCTGCGGCTGGCCGCCGGCGGCCTCGCCTGCATGCTCGCCGCCGCGGTCTGGGCACACGGCAATATGACGCCGCAGGCTGTCGACACATCCACACTGCCACAATTGGGCGCGGAGTGGCGCACGGAAAACCCGTATCGCCAGAACGCGGAAGCGATCCGCATCGGCAGCGCCGCCTTTACCCAAAACTGCGCGCGCTGCCATGGGCTCGAAGCCGTGTCGGGCGGCATGGCGCCGGATTTGCGCAAGCTCGACAACGACTGCGCGGCCCTGCCCGACGCCAGGAAAAAAGATGCTTGCGCGCAGGAGATCGATCAATATGTGCTGGACACGGTGCGCCACGGCCGCTCGCGCAATGGCGCCGTCTATATGCCGCCGTTTGAAGGCGTATTCAGCCAGGAGGCGATCTGGGCGGTAAAGGCCTACCTGGAGACACGGCGCGAAGTGCCGCTGTAGGCTGTGGTGGTGTCGGGTTACGCGCTTGCGCGCTAACCCGACCTACGCACCTTGATAACACGTAGGTCGTTAGGCCCATAGGGCCATAATCCGACACATTGTTAACCGTGCCGTATCACGTCCCCTTACCCCGGCACTTTCGCCCACGCGATACACCAGCCCGGCGCCGCAATCTGCTTGCGGCCGAACATGGCGCAGCCGCCCCAGGCATCGTCCTTTTTCCCCTGGAAGAAAGAACAGTTGGCACAGTGCTGGGCCGGCTTGTGCTGCGGGTATTTTTTGGCATCGACCTTGCCCGTGTCGTGGCGGTAGCCGAGCGCCCTGGCCTGGTCGCTGTCCTCGTCGACTTTCGGCGCGCTCGACTGTGCGCTGGCGAGCGAGGCGGCGCCCATGCCGCCGACGGCGAGCAGTTGGCAAAGAAAATGGCGGCGCGGTGCTTGGTGCATGGTGGTCTCCTGTTGTAGTTATCAAAAAGGCGCATGGCGGCCTTCCCGCTCCCAACAGCAACCCTTGTGCCAGCAGGGTACTGCCAGGGGCAACAACCTCACCCTGTTGCAAAACAGGACAGCGCGGCAGCGCTGACTGTGGCAGGACGATGCACAGGTCACCACCGTCACCGTGAAAAAAGCCTGGCACGCATGTTGCTCAAATCCCCACAGCGACCACGTCGCACCACCATAAAAACCAGCAAGGGAGACCAGCATGCAGCCACACTTTCCACGTCCGATCGCTTTCGCCATCCTCGCCCTGATCGCCGGCGCCGTATCGGCCGCCGACACCAAAGTCAGCTGGGACGATATCGCCAACGCCGACAAGGGCACGGCCAATGTGCTCAGCTATGGCCTGGGTCTGAAAGCACAGCGCCACAGCCTGGCGAAGAAAATCAGCACGAAGAATGTCGACCAGATCGTGCCGGCCTGGACTTTCTCGTTCGGCGGCGAAAAACAGCGCGGCCAGGAAGCGCAGGCGCTGGTGCACGACGGCATCATCTATGTGACGGCCTCGTATTCGCGCCTGTATGCACTCGATGCGAAAACCGGCAAGCAGCTGTGGGCCTATGAACACCGCCTGCCCGACGATATCCGCCCCTGCTGCGACGTGGTCAACCGCGGTCCGGCCATCTATGGCGACAAGGTCTATTTCGGCACGCTCGACGCGCGCATGGTGGCGCTGAACAAGAACACCGGCAAGGTGATGTGGAACGAAAAATTCGGCGACCAGAAGCTCGGCTACACGATGACGGGCGCGCCGTTCGTGATCCGCGAAAAAGGCGGCCGCGTGCTGCTTATCCACGGCAACTCGGGCGATGAATTCGGCGCCCAGGGCTGGCTGTTCGCGCGCGATCCGGACACCGGCGCGGAAGTGTGGGCGCGCCCGCTGGTCGAAGGCCATGTGGGCCGCGCCGATGGCAAACCCAGCACCCCGACCGGCGACGCCAGGGCGCCCAGCTGGCCGCGCGACAAGGACGGCAAGCTGCGCGAAGCGTGGGAACACGGTGGCGGCGCGCCATGGCAGACGGCCTCGTTCGACCCGGAGACCAATACCATCGTCATCGGCGCCGGCAACCCCGCGCCATGGAACACCTGGGAGCGCACCAGGGAAGGCGACGATCCACGCAACTGGGACAGCCTGTTCACCTCGGGACAGGCCTATGTCGACGCCAGCACGGGCGAACTGAAAGGCTTTTACCAGCACACGCCGAATGACGCCTGGGATTTTTCGGGCAACAACTCGGTGGTGCTGTTCGACTACAAGGACGCCAAGACTGGCAAGCTGGTCAAGGCTTCGGCCCACGCCGACCGCAACGGCTACTTCTATGTAACGGATCGCACCAAGCTGGCCCTGGGCGCCGGCTATCCGAACAAGCCGACCTCGCTGATCAACGCCTGGCCTTTTGTCGACGGCATCAACTGGGCCACCAGCATCGACCTGAAAACCGGCCGGCCGGTGGAAAACGGCAAGCGCCCGCCGCTGCCGGAGGCGGGCGCCGACAAGGGCAAGGCGGTGTTCGTGTCGCCGCCATTCTTGGGCGGCACCAACTGGATGCCGATGTCGTATTCGCCCGACACGGGCCTGTTCTATATCCCCGCCAACCACTGGGGCATGGACTACTGGACCGAGCAGATCCACTACAAGGCCGGTTCGGCCTACCTGGGCCAGGGCTTCCGCATCAAGCGCCTGTATGAGGACCATATCGGCACCCTGCGCGCCATCGATCCGAAGACCGGCAAGATCGTCTGGGAAAACAAGGAGAAATTCCCGCTGTGGGGCGGCACATTGACCACCGCCGGTGGCCTGTTGATCACCGGCACGTCGGACGGCTTCGTGAAAGCTTTCGACGCCAGGACCGGCAAGGAACTGTGGAAGTACCAGACCGGCTCCGGCGTGGTGTCCGTGCCCGTGACGTGGGAACAGGATGGCGAACAGTATATCGGCCTGTCGAGCGGCTATGGCGGCGCGGTGCCGCTGTGGGGCGGCGACATGGCCGAGCTGACCAAGCAGGTGACGCAGGGCGGCAGCTACTGGGTCTTCAAGCTGCCGAAAGCACCATCGCGGGTGGCCAGCAAATGAGAACCGCGCCGGTTCGCCTCGCAGCGACCAGCGCGCTGCTGTGCTGGGCCCTGTGCCTGGCACCGCATGCCGACGGCCAGGTCATCCAGGGCGCCAGCGCGCCCGAGGTCACCATTATCAGCGGCTGCCATCTGTGGCCCTATGCGCAGTGCGCCAACGCCGACCTGCGTGGCGCCAACCTGGTCGGCAAGGATCTGCACGGCGCCGATTTTCGCGGTGCGCGCCTGATGCGGGCCAATCTGCGCAGCGCCAACCTGGCCGGCGCCCTGCTCGATGGCGCCGACCTGACGGGCGCGATGGCATACTCGCTCCATGCACCGGGCGCCTCGTTCAGGCATGCCATCCTGGCCGGCGCCAACCTGGAAACGAGCCGGCTGATGCGGGCCGACATGGACGGCGCCGACCTGCGCGGCGCCAGCCTGGAAGCGGCGCGCCTGAACCTGGCCAGCCTGGTGGGCGCCAGCCTGGTCGACGCCGACCTGCAGGAAGCGAAATTCTGGGGCGCCAACCTGAAAAACGCCAATCTTGAGCGCGCCATCGTGCGCTTTGCCATTTTCCCCGACGCCAACCTGGAGGGCTGCACCGGCTGCCCGCCAGGCTGGTAATACCGGAGAGCGCCATGCACAGACTGCTTCTGCTGTTGCTTTTCCCATTGACCGCGCAGGCGAGCGAAACGATGCCGTCGCGCGGCGCCCCGGCCGCCATCGCCCTGGGCCGGCAGGTATTCCAGACCAACTGCGCCCGCTGCCACGGCGCCGAGGCGACCCAGCCTTCGGCCGAAGCGCCGGACCTGCGCCGCCTGAACGTCTTTTGCCTGCAACTGAAGGACGGCGCACTGCAGGCGCGCTGCCTGCAGGATGTCGACGCCTACTTTATGATGGCGGTCAAGGCGGGCAAGGTGCGCGCCGGCATCGTCTACATGCCGCCGTGGCGCGATGTGCTAACCGAGCGAGAGATCCGGGCCGTGCGCAGCTTTGTCGACAGCCGTCCTCCGGCCACGCCCCGCCTGAAGACCAGCGTCGACCTCGACCACGCGGCACACTAGCCCCCACTGGAGAATTCATGAAGCCGTACCGTTACCGTTTGAACGCCGTCGCCGCCTTGTTCGCGCTGGGCGGACCCGCCGCCGTGCTGGCGGCAGAGGCACAGGCAGCGAGCTTGCCCATCGCCGACGTGGTGGTGGTCAGCGCCACCCGCGTCGGCCACCCCAGCTTTGACCTGCCGGCCGCCATCGACGTGATCGACAGCACACGCATCCAGGACGGGCAGATTCGCGTCAATGCCTCCGAAGCGCTGGCCGCAGTACCGGGCCTGGTGGTGCAGAACCGCCAGAACTATGCGCAGGACCTGCAGATTTCATCGCGCGGCTTCGGCGCCCGCTCGGCGTTCGGGGTGCGCGGCGTACGCCTGATCAGTGACGGCATCCCGGCCAGCATGCCCGACGGCCAGGGCCAGGCGGCCACTTTCAATCTCGACACGGCCGAGCGCATCGAAGTGCTGCGCGGGCCGTTTTCGGCCATCTACGGCAACCACTCGGGCGGCGTGATCCAGCTGTTTTCGAAAGATGGACAGAACCCGCCATCGGTGGAGCTGAACGTCACCGGCGGCAGCGACGGCACCAGCAAGGTGGACCTGAACGCCCAGGGCGAGGCCAACGGCATCGGCTACGTGCTCGACGGTTCGCGCTTTCGCACCGACGGTTTTCGCGACCATAGCGCCGCCACGCGCGAACAGGCGTTCGGCAAGATCACCGTCAAGCCGACGGCCGACAGCAAGCTGACCATCGTCGCCAACAGCCTGCACCAGGGTAATACGCAAGATCCGCTGGGCGCCACCTGGGCCACGTTTGAACGCGACCCGCGCGCGGGCGAACTCGATGCGCTGGACCCGCAAAATCCGAAACGCACGCTGGCCGAGCGCTACAACACGCGCAAGAGCATCGATCATCAGCAGATCGGCGCCACCTGGGAACAGCGCTTCGGCGACGACCGCCTGCGCGTGATGGCGTATGGCGGCAACCGCGACGTGATCCAGTACCAGGCTTTTACCAAGGGTTTCCAGGCGCCGGCCACCCATTCGGGCGGCGTGGTCGATTTCCAGCGCGATTTCTATGGCGTCGACAGCAACTGGACCCATGTCAACCAGCTGGCCGGCGGCAAGCTCAGCACCACCATCGGCGTCGACTATGGCCGCTCGAAGGACGACCGCAGCGGCTATGAAAACTATATCGGCGAGGTGTTCGGCTTGAAGGGCCGGCTGCGCCGCGATGAACAGGACGTGGTCTCCAGCCTCGACCCCTACCTGCAGGCCGAATGGCAAAGCGGCCCGTGGATGCTGAGCGCCGGTGTGCGGCACAGCAGGATGAAGGTGGCGGTGGACGACCATTACCTCGGCAACGGCAACGACAGCGGCAGCGTCGAATACAGCCACACGACGCCCGTGCTGGGCCTGCTGTACCAGCTCAACCCGAACCTGAACGTTTATGCCAGCGCGGCGCGCGGTTTCGAAGCGCCGACCCTGAACGAACTGTTTTATTCGGGCGCCGGCAGCGGCTTCAACTTCAAGCTGAAACCGGCCACCAGCACCAACCTGGAAGCGGGGTTCAAGGCGCGCATCAACAACAATACGCATGTGAATGCGGCCGTGTTCCAGGTCCATACGAACGATGAACTGGTGGTGGACGTATCGAGTGGCGGGCGCACCAGCTACAAGAACGCCAGCAAGACGGTGCGCCAGGGTATCGAGGTGTCGCTGGAGTCCAGCCTGGCCTACGGCTTCACGACCCGCTGGGCGCTGACCAGTTTGCACGCCGTGTATGACGAGGCATTCGGCGCCGTCGCCAAGGGCAGCCGCCTGCCCGGCGTGCCGAGCGCCAACCTGTTTGCGGAACTGGCATGGAAGGACAACCTCGACCGTTTCGGCGCGGCGTTTGAAACGGTGGCCAGCAACAAGGTATATGCGGAAGACAGCAACCGCGAAAAACCGGCGCCCGGCTATACCGTGTTCAACGCGCGCGTCAATGCCAAACAAAGCGTGGGCAACTGGCGCTTCAAGCAGTTCGCGCGCCTGAACAACCTGTTCGACAAGACCTATGTAGGGTCTGTCATCGTCGGCGACAGCAACAAGCGCTATTACGAAGCGGCGCCGGGACGCAACTGGCTGCTGGGCGCCAGCGCGCAGTACCTGTTCTGATCGAACAAGCGGGGTTGTTAATGTCGATCACCTTGCTCTGCGTCCTGGGCTGCAAAAATCGCGGCGCGTACAGAGTGAAATCCGAGGCGCTCCTGTTCCATGCGCAGGCGTTCGCCCAGGATGTCGTCACGCAGCGTTTGAAATAATACATGCTCGTCCGGCGTCAATCGGCTCAAGTTGCCGGTATAACGTTTGTGCGCCTCTTCACTGCCCCACAAGGGGCGATGCGCTTCCAGCGTCGCCGTATCCATCAGCATGGAGCGCGCTTGCGGCAACAAGCCGCGCAAGCGGTCGAGAATCGCAAAGCAGTGCGTATCGATATCGCCCAGTAAATAATCTGCCTGTCATCGAGCCAGCGCACCTCGTCCAGGCGCTCGATGCCATAGCCGCCAAAGATTACCATGCTGTCGGGCACATCCGGAAAAGCCAGGCCGTTGATTTCATTCTCGGTAATGAAGACCCGTTTGACCGTGGTGCGCAAGGCGGCGAACTGCGCCACCGGCACGCTCAGGTCGGACAGGCCGCCGATATGATGGCGGACGTCGAGCAAGCGAAAACGGATCAGCGCCGGCTTGGCCAGCAAGCCATAACGCGCCTCAAATTGACGCGCGCCAACGGCATCCGCATTGATGGCTTCTGCCGGCAACAGCTGGTCCAGCAGTTCCGCCAGCAGGGCCTTGCGCGTTTCAATGAACTTGCCATCCACGCCGGCAATATCGAGTTCGCGCAAATACAACCCCGGCCGTGGATGGGCGACAAACCATTGCAGGATCGCCAGGATGCGCGCCCATGCGCCCGACTGTTCCAGCACGGTCATCGGACGGCGCGCCAGTCAGACGACTTTCCAGCCGTAGGTCGGCTTGGCGCGCAAGCGCGTAATCCGACACCACCACGGTCGCGGCCAACAATGTTGTCGGATACGGTCGCAGCCAACAATGTTGTCGGATTACGGGCCTGCGGCCCTAATCCGACCTACGCTCTTTTCACCAGACGAAAAAAAACCCCGCTCATCACTGATCGGGGTTTTTCTCTACTGCGAATAACAAGCCTGACGATAACCTACTTTCACACTGGTTGCAGCACTATCATCGGCGCAAAGTTGTTTCACGGTCCTGTTCGGGATGGGAAGGGGTGGGACCAACTTGCTATGGTCATC
>NZ_LOCQ01000023.1 GCF_001677885.1 Janthinobacterium psychrotolerans
TGCGGGGTGGAGCAGTCTGGCAGCTCGTCGGGCTCATAACCCGAAGGTCACAGGTTCAAATCCTGTCCCCGCAACCAATTCTGTAAGTCGTTGATCTCAAAGGATTCCTGCTCAGTGTGCTGGGGTTTTCGGGGGTCTCGCAAGTGTAACACTAAGCAACGCGCCTCGGATGATTTCGAAGCGCGTTTTTTTTTGCGTCTATTGTTCGCCGGGCCCGCGCCCAGGGCGAATTTGAGGCCTCCGCGCTGGCGCCCGCTGGATTCCCTCGGCCTTGGCCGGGGCCGTCGCCTTCGGGGCCTCTGGCGTGCTCGCTGACGCTTCCCGAGCGCTCGGGCTGTCGCTGTCCGGCGACGCTGCGGGCTTCTCGGTCGTTGCAGCGCCCTGCTGCTCCTTGCCGCCTTGCCTGCCGCCAGCGCCGGCGCCGGCGCCTTGGCGTGTGAATGATTTCGTTGCCGCTGCGACGCTGGCCGCGCCTGCCACGCCTGCGATCTTCTCGCCCGCGCCGCCAAGGCCCGCCGCCGCTTCGCCCATCTGCTCGCGTCCGCCGCCAACCCATCTCATCAAATTGTCGCCGATTTTGTGAATGAATCCGATCACATGCTTGATGAGATAGACGACCGCGCCAAAATAAATTGCAATCATCATTATCGACGTGCCAAGGCCGACGAGTGAGCCGACCTGCGACAGCTTGAAGACTGACGCGAAGACGGCATTGAATGCGCCCAGCACAGGGGCCAAGGCTGTGAGCGCGGCGACATATCCGAGCGTGATGAATGCAGGGCGCAGGAGCACGCCGAGGAGCAGCAGATAGCCCGCTCGGGCGTTGCCGGCGAGGCCATCGCCGTGCGGATTCAAGTGCATCACGGCCCAGAGCGGCGCCGCTATCACGGCTTCAATGCACAGCAGCAGCCAGCCGATAGCGGCCCCAAAATACAGCAAGAAGGGCAGCATGGGCAGGAATACGGCGACGCTCGCGGCGAAGACGAAGAGCGTCGAACATATCGCGATCATGATCCAGCCGACAGCATTCAGAGCGCCCACTGCCGCGCCTGCGATGGCTTTCGATGTGCCGAGCGTGAGCACGCCAAGCACCTCGCCCCACGCGCTGCCGTTCGTTGCCTTTGTTCCTTCGCTCACTCCGATCATCGCTACGCCAGCGACAATGCCCAGCTCGCTGCCCACCATCAGGTTGTCGCCGAAGTCTTTCATAGCCATGAGCGGATGGCGGTCGGGGTTGAGTGTGAGCGCGCTTAGCACGCCGTCGGCGAAGATGGAGGCGCTCAAATCTTTCGCGACACGCGAGAGCGGATTGCTCGAATCTCCGACGCGCCCCGCCGCTTCTCCAACGTCTTTGTCTGCGATGCGAGCGCCGCCGCTGCGGGACACGATGCCCGCGAGCGCTTCGACAAATTTGCCGGTATCCCCGCCTGCCGCATAGCTCTTCGAGTCGAGGCTCGGCGCTGATGCTGTCGGAACGTCGGCAATTGCACGCCGGACTTCGTCTTGCATCTGTGCCGACTTCATAAACCACGCCCCAGCCAGCATCCAGCCATCGCTCTTCGCTCCGTCCATGAATTTTTTCATATCGTCGACTTGCGTGAAGATCGACGCCGCCCTGGCGATGGTGGTTTGGTATTGAGCGATTGCAGCGTTTACTGCTGCGATGACGTCGGGCGCCTTGGCGCCGTCGTTCGTGAATGCAACAACCTCGCGAGCGGTCTTGTTCATGTCATGCTCCAAGGTCGCCAGCGCTGACATGTGAGCGTCCTGCACAGCATTGAGCGCGGTGGGGTCTGTCGTTGATCCGAGCAGCGCGGCTTTGGCTTTTGCTGCTGTTAATCTGATAGTGCTGTAAGCGACGCCGCCGCAATCGTTGCCGCCGTTGATGCCGTAGAAACGGGCGCCCGTGCTGCTCTTTGTCGTCATCTTTGAATTCATTCCGTCGATGACGCCACTGTTATAGCCCTCAACGCATAGCTGCGAGATAAGCACGCCCTTTGCAAGCTCTGCGACCGCTGGCATGACAATCGTCGGGGCGAGGCCCTTCGGCGTGCTTGTCGCGTCGATGTAGCCGCTCCAAACGTTATCCGCGAGTGCTACGCCTTGTCCGATCAAGAAGCCAAAGAGCAGCTGGGCGATGCAATATCCGCCCGCAACTGGCACGACAAGAGAGACGCCCAAGACGGTGCGGATGGGTATCCACATGCTGCTCCACTGCTTGCCCAGCGCGTCGCCGTCGTGTGCTGTCTGCATGGTGCCAACGATCAGCGTATACGCTGCAATCAGCCCGCCAATGGTCAACATTCCAGCGTTGAAGATGCCCAGCGTTTTCTCGAATGCGTTCGGCGTGCCTCCGCATTCTGCGAACATCGAGCCGAAAATGGGAACAAGAAAATCCGCGACAGCTCGGGACGTGCAAGAGACCTCGAAGAATTTCGGGGCCGCGTTGGCTATGCTTGGCAAGAGACCAAGGCCCAGCATTGCGAGGAACTGCCAAGCTCTCGCGGCCCATTTCGTCGTGCTTTTCATTGTTGCCCTCCCTGTTGTTTTTGTTGTTCGCTCGTGCTTTTGTCGTATCCAATCAAAGCTCGGAGGCGCTGCTTGCGGTCAAACTCCGCCAGCCGCTTCCGCTCCTCTTCTTCCTTCTCTTTCGTTTTCTCTTGACGCTTCGCCAGCCGCTTCGCTTCGCGTTCGCCGCTCTCGCGTTTTAGCTTTCTGTCGAAGTGAGTGTCGGGACGGCAGCACATTCGCCACACGCTCGGCGAGTATTTCCACAGCGCCACGAGGCCCATTGTGAGCACGATAATCAGCGCGACCATCGACGGCGCCGGGGCGATTCGGTCAAATACATTTTTAAGAAAATCGACGACGATGGCGCAAATGAAAAAGGCGACGACGAAGCTCGTCCGAACGACATAGCCCGGGGCGCGCCTGAGCGCGTGAATGATTTCGCTGCGAGGTTCTGCCATGATTTTCTCCGTTGTGTGTGTGTTCATTTTTAACACACGAAAAGAGCGGGGGCCAGGCCGTCGGGCGCCTGATTTCCGGCGGCGAGCGCTTCGGCCTCCGGCCTTGCCCCTTGCGGTTGCTTCGCAACGCTCGCCGTTGCTCTACGCTCGGGGGCCTCGCGTCGGTTGAGTGCTCGGTGGCTGCGCTTCGCGCTGCCGACGCTCTGTCAGCCGTGAAGCCATCGACGCGATTGCGGGAGCCGGGCATGGCTTCGGAGTCCCTACTAAATTGGGTTCATGCGGGTTTTCGGCTGTCTCTGTCGGCAAGGTCTCGCTAACCGGATCGGCCTTGGGGGTTGCCGGCTGGCTCTCGCTCTTCGAGTGCTTGGCCTCGGCCAGTGCCTCGGCCATCCCGGCAGGCTTGTCCAGCGCTTGCTCGATGATCTTGCGTTGATCGTCGTCGAGATAGTCCAGCGAATAATCGGCGCTCTTGTCTACGCTGAGAGCGCGGCCCAGCGTTTTTAGAGTCGTGTCCTTGCCTTTGCCGTCGAAAGTCTTCGAGGCAAATAGGACGGTTTCGGCGGTCGAGCGAGACGCGGCAACGTAGCCGTTTTGCTGACATGCTCGCTCGTCGATGTATGCGAAAGCTTTGGCGACTGTCGCGCCTTGCGCTCCGACAGCAGTCGAGCAATACGCATAAGAGAAATTGGCATAGTCTCGCAAGCCAATTTTTAGCTCTGTCCCGTTCGCGTGTTGTAGCGTTAGAAAGGTCTCACCGCTGGGCGCTTTGCCGACATGCGAGACGATGCAAGTCTCGCCATTTCGGACTTGCTCGCCGCTTTTGAGTTTTTTGTTTTTCGTGAATTTCAGGCGGTCGCCGGTGCGGATTTCGACGGCAAAAGCTTCCGTTCCCTTCGCGTTCTCGAATTGCATAAAGTGGCCCACTTTGCCCAATTCGCCGCGCTCGATCAACAGGCGGCGGGCCTCGTCGTTGACAATCTTAGCTTGCTTGTGCGTGCTTGCCATCGCTATTTTTTTGTCCATGGGGGCCTCGTCGTTGATGTATGAATGGGCCAAGGCCCGCAGAGCGGCGCCGGAGTTCTCGAACGCTTTGAAGCAATCATTTGCCGCGAATGCCGTCAAGCCCTCGACGCCTCGCCCGTCTTTCATGTCATGCACGGCGGCGAGGTGCCAGCCGATTTTTTGCCGCTCAATGTCTGATAGCGTAGCGTGTGCGTGGGTCTCTTGCATGCTCGCAAACCAGCCACCACCGCGTGCGATGGCCCCGAATTGGGCCTTGTCACCGACGAAAATCAGCTTGGCGCCGGTCGTCTCGCTCGCTTGCAACAGCTCCAAAATTTGAGCGCTGCCGACCATAGCGGCTTCGTCTACGATGATCGTATCTCGCTCGCTTAGCTTCGTCTTGCCGCTCTTGATTGAGAATAAAAGGCTGTGGAGCGTCCCGCCCTTGGCGATGCCCGCTCCACTCTTCAAGCCCTCCGCCGCCACGGCGGCGAGGCTGACGCCGTGGACGGTCTGCCCGCTGGCTTCTTCAAGATCGCGAACCGCTCCCGCCGCGAAGGATTTGCCTGTGCCTGCCGAGCCTTGCACCAGTCCGACGCGCCCGCACACGGCGAGCGCTTCGGCCATCCGTCTTTGCTCGTCTTTGATCTTCACCGGCTTGCCGAACTTGATCGACATGCTCGCTTCGTAGCGAGTCATTGCCGCCGCCGTGGCCTCTTCGCTGCGGTCGTGCCGGTGGTCTTGCGTTGCAGATTCGTAGAGCTTCGCCAATCTGATCTCTTCGACGAGTGCGGCGGCGGTGGTGTAGAGCTTGCGGCGCTTCGGCGCCTGTGGGACTTTGCGAGCATGCCGCAAGGCATTGATCTTGTCGCTTTTTAATTCGTGCAGGCCAAGATCGAAAATGGCCGCATCTTTTAAGAATTCGTCAGTGACTCTTATGCACTCATCACGCGATAGCCCACCGCTTCGCGCCGCTTTCTGAGCGACAGCACAAAACAAATCCCTGCGCTCAAAAGTGCTTTTGTTTTCCGTGAGGGCGTCCGCAATCTCTTGAACATTGAGCGCCGCCAGGGCGTTTTGCTCGGGCGCTTTTCTGAGCGATTCGATGGCCTCGGCGTTGAGACCGAAGGCCGCTCCACGGATCGCCCAGCCCTCCCGCATTTCTTCCGGGGTTGGCTCCTCTTTCGCTTTTCGAGTGCTTGCCCACGCCATTTTTTTGGCCGCTGGGTTGGTTAAGTCTAGCTCTTGCTTTTCTGCGTATGCTGCGATTTCTGCATGACGCTGCGAAAATTCCAGCTCTGCTTCTTCACTGATTCCCGAGACTTTGAAGGCCCAGCCGTTCCTTGGGCTTTCTTCGATGCCGAAGCTAAGCCCGGTCAATTTCTCCGCAAGCACGCTTGCGTAGATGCTGCCCGTCTCTTTTCGCAGTGTTCTAATGCCTCGCTCGTCGAGACTTCCCCAGCTCCCATCTTCGCGCCGTGCCGCTGCAAAGATAACATTGTGACTGTGCAAATTGGGGTCTATGCCTCGCTCGCCTTCGCGCGTCGCGAAGTGCAAGAAGCTCGCGACGGCCACGCCGTCGCACTTCTCGCGCCGTTGCCCGCCTTGCCCTGTCCCGATTTCTAGCTGCGTGCTCATCCACTCGATTGCAACAGCGTTCGCCTCTGTGTGCGCTTTGATGATCTTGGCCCGCGTAGATTCCGACGCGAAGGCCATCAGCAAATCGACGCTTTTCGGCGGCGTCATTACGCAATCGAAGCCCAGCTTTTCCCTTTTCTTGCCGCCGGCGTTTGTTGTTAGCTTTCTCTCGTTGCTTGGATTTAAACCTTCGAGCAATCGCTCGAATCCTTTCGCCGTCACCGCTTTGCCCGCGATTCCCAAGGCCTTTGCGCCGCCGCCCAGCCACACACTCGGACTGCTTTCCTCTCCATCTTTCTTGACGTAATAAGCAGAGCGGACTGATTCAAGCAGATAGCTTTTAGCGCCTTCTGCGTTCGATCTGTTGATGACATGCGGCGCGGCCATCATATTTTTCCCCTCTTTTTTTTCTTCTGCTTGTCCGCTTCAAGCTTGATAGCTGCAAGTTTTTTTGCAGCTTCTCTCGCCGCTTTCGCCGCGCTGTCCGCTCGCTCTTCTAGCGCTCTAAGCGTCTCTTCCGTGATGTATTCATCTGTTCTCAGAATGTCACAAATCTCTTGCCTCGCCGAAATTTTTAAAGCCCTCGCGGCTCGAAAGGCGGCGAGGGCTTTGGTCATATTCTTGAAAGCTAGGGCCGTTTTTTTCATCGCTTCGGCTCTTGTTGTCTCTCGATTCCGAGAAGATCGGCGAGGCCTTCGATGGCTTGATAAATGGTAGCGCTATCCTCGTCGCGTTGTAGTTTCTCTGAAATTCTTCGCCGCTCTTGCTCTTCAAGAATTTGAACGATTGCCGCATGCCGCTGCTCTGCTTGCTCCGATGTTTTTGATGCTTGGCAATGCCCGGCCAAAGCGTCGCGGATCAGCTCGGCCCGAGTCTTTCCTGCCCCCGCCGCCAGCGCGTCCAGCTCTTCGACGAGATCGACGCCGAGACGCACATGAACCGCCGCCATGCTTTTTGCCTTTGCCTTTGCTTTTTGGTTTTTCATTGTTGCCCTCTCGAATTCCGAATTTGTTTGCGAGCGTCTGCAAGAGCCGCATCAAGAGCAAGAGATTGCGCGGCCAGCTTGCTCTCGCTCTCCAACATTTCGACAGCTTCTTGCTTCTCTTCTTCAAGCTCTTCGAAGAACTTGACCGCCGCAATTTCAAAAAATTTTTTCTCGCTCATGCCTCTGAATTTCAGAAGCGACGGAAGCCCAGCGGCGACCGCCATCGGGATTTTGAAGTGCACAAGCACCGAATTTTTGAAAATCATCTTTTTATGCTCCCTGTTTTTGCATCGCGTTACCTGCGTGCTTTTCTAGTGTGTCAAGAATAGACACACCTCCCCCCTTTAACTCTCTCTAAGCTCTCACGGGTTGGAATCGGACACAATGGCCGCCGGTCGGAAACGCGTAGCAGCGTCGGCGACGCATCCAACGAACACGCGGCAACGCCTAGCCCGCTGCGGCGTTGCCGCGTGTTCGCTGCTATTCTCGTCTACGCTTTTCCCGCGTGTCTGTGTCATCAAAAAATGCGAGCACAAATCGCCGCGCATTCCGGCGAAGAGCTTGCCCCGCTGCGGCTTCGCCGCGAACACGCCAGGGCGTGCAGTGTGTCGCCGCTTTTGCTTTTTGGGTCGCTCTTGGATTTAACCGCAGGTTAGTAATGTCCATGAGTATCAGCTTTTGATTTTTCTGCTTCGAGCGCTTGGGGTGGGTCTCACTTGTGAGACACGCACCAAGCGCGGGCCAGATTTTTCTCTGTTGCCCCGTTTTTGATTTTTTCCCGCGCACGGCTTTTTTTTCGATGTTTGAATTTTTTACGGCGAAGCGTGAAAAATTTCTACCGCGCCGGCTTGCCCTTGGCCCGCCCCGCCTTTTGTTTTTCTGCTCGCTTGCCTGCCGCTTTATTGATTCGCCCAGGGCTAAGCATGGATTTTTTTTGATTTGTTTGCCCGCCCTTCGCTTGCCTCGTTTTATATTTTTCCGCTCGCTCGCCGTCTGATTTTTTGAAAAATTTCCGCTGCTTGCTCCTGAATTTTTTGACGCGGCTCGCTCGCTTCCCGCTTGATTCTGCAAAACATTTTGGACAAGCCCGAGCCGCTCGAAGTGGGGGCGCTAGCCGGGCGTTCCTTCGGTTCACCGCCCCCAGCCCCCTGCGGGGCTGGCCCACCGTCTCCCCGGACTCGCTCCACGAGTCCGGCCTGTGGCCCACGCGTCCCGCATCATCGCCAGCCGCCGCTCCGCTCGTCGTTTGATGTTCGTCGCGGGATTGTTTGAGGGTCGTCGATGCGCGATGCTTTTAGCGTCCGAGATTCGTCGGGAAATCATTCAAAGGAGATTTAAAAATGTCGAAAAATAAGCAAGCAATCCGGTCGGGATTTACTCTCGTCGAGCTAGTCACTGTCATCCTGATTTTGGGAATACTGGCGGCGGTTGCTGTGCCAAAAATGATCGATATAAAAAGCGAGGCAGGGGCGTCGGTAGCTGCAACACTAGCTGCGAGCGTTGCAGCAGCATCGCATACAAATGCGATGGCGAAAGCTGCCGGCAGCCCAGCGGCTGTCGCTATGAATTCGGCAACAGCTTGCACACTTCCCGCCTTGGCCCCGTTTTTTGCGGCTGGTCTAGCTCCCGATGGGTTTTCTGTTGAAGCAACTTTGGGCGCGGCTCCGGCGTGGAATCCCGCTTCGCCATGGTATACGCCCGCCGCAAAATTGGAGCAAGATTGCTCGAAGTCCGCTGCGACAGTTAGCTGCAAATTTACGCATTTAGCATCGGGCAAGAGCGCTCTTAGTTCAGTCGCATGCGCCCGCTAAATTTCGGCAATGCTTCGGCATTGCCAGATTTTCAAATGTGCGCAATAATGCAATTTCACAAACGCAACAACGGGAGCGGCAAATGGCTAAGAAAGAAGCAGGAAAAGAACCGGCATGGGCGTCGGTTGTCGAATTCAAACAAGATTTTTCAGCAATGAAAAGCTTGCTCGAGGAGATGATTGCAGCTCCCGAAAACTTTCGCCCGAAAGTTTTAAAAGATCACCTCGAGCCGCTCTGGCCTTTCATCGAGAAAGCGCTGGCCGCCGGCGTCCCAGTGGGCGTGATTGCTCAGCGATTCCGCGACTCCGAGCAGCTTGACGTTAGCGACGCGGGTCTGCGTAAATATGTCAAAGAAAAGCAGGACGCTGGGGCATCTGCTTCTTCAAAAGCCGGCAATGCCGCCGCCAAGGCCTTGGCCGCGACGGCTTCGGGTAAGCCGAAGCCGTAAAAGTTCGCCAACAAAAAAGCCGCTTGCGCGGCTTTTTTTTCGTCTGATGATTTTGAAAAGACCGCCCCCGCTTCAATGCGGGGGCGGCGTTGGCTCTCGCTCTTACCGCGCCGCTCGCTATCGACAAACGACCATCGTCGGGGTTTTTTGCGGGGTTTGACTGAGCTTCCAGCCGGTGGCTTGGCAAGTGTAAATTTGCCCCTGCGGGTATCCCGTCGAGCCATTTTCAACGTCGCAAGGTGTGACGCGTTGCCCAATTTTCGCTTCACTTCCGTCCATGAGCGGACACCTTGCCGCCGGGGCTGGCGTTGGGGCTGGCGTTGGGGCCGGCGCCGGCGTTGGGGCAGGCGTGGGCGCCGGTGCCGGCGTTGGCGTGGGCGTTGGGGCAGGCGCCGGCACAGGCGCCGGGGCTGGTGTGGGGGCAGGCGTGGGCGCCGGCACCGGCGTTGGCGTGGGCGTTGGAGCAGGCGCCGGCACAGGCGCCGGGGCTGGTGTGGGGGCAGGCGTTGGCGTTGGGGCAGGCGCAGGGATGGGATGCAGTGTCGTAGAGTCGCCAAGCCCGCCCCCGTTCGCAATCGCCGGCGGCGGGGCGATCCACGGCGGCAAAGCTGAAACCGCAGGAGCGACGAAAAGCGGCTCGACGTCTGCGCCTCGCGTGCGCAGCGAGCGTGCTAAGAATTGCACAGAGTTCGCCGCTTGATCGCAGTGCTTTGCGGCTTCGTCGGGCGCCACGGCTTCGCCTTCTTTTGCAGTGTTGCCCTGCTTGTTGATGCTTGTGAACGCGAAGAGCGGCGACGCCTGCGCGACAAATGAGGCGCAGGCGTCGCGGGGTATGTCGTCAAAAGTGACGCTCCAACGGTCGCCCGCACGTTGATCGCTTTCCGCTAAGAGCGTCGCCAGACCCCAAGGCGTCGCGATAGCATTGCCGATGATCTTTGCGCCTCCGACGAACGTCGGCGGCTCCGTCCCTGCTCCGTTGTAGTTTGCAGTCACTGAATAGCGAGCCTCCATGCCTTTGACAATGCTGCTCGCTGTCTCCGTCGCGCTCGCAATGTCTGAGCGTCGCGAGACGACGCCCCCGAGCTGAACAGCTCCGGCAGTCATCACTGAGACGCCCGCAAGGACTAGCAGAATCTCGATCAGCGTATAGCCTCGGGCTTGATTTGGCCTCTTGTTGTTCTTCATGTTTGTCGCTCCTTTGTTGGTATTAGAGCCTGCCGCCAAGGCGGCGGGCGGCGGGTGCGGTAGGGATGATTGCGGCAATGGCGTCGGCTTCCTGCTGGGCCATGTAAGCGCGGGCGGCGGTCTGATGGCGTCTCATAGATGCGGCGGAGCGCTGCTCTTCCGCTGCTGTAATTGCTTTGCGAGCGAGGCGAAGCGCCTCGGCTTGTTCGCTGCTGTATAGCCTGACGCCCTCGAGGGCTTTCTCGCGTTCTTTGTAAGCTGCGCGGGCTTCGAGCTCGGACTGCATTAGCGTCATCGCTTCCGCGCCGCTTTCGTCTTTTCTTGCGTTGTTTGCTGCACTAAGTGCAGCAATGCAAATCTCTTGCCTCGTCTTTTCCATGTGTGTCTCCTTTTTTTGTTATTAGAGCCTGCCGCCAAGGCGGCAGGCGGTGGGTGCGGTGGGGACGAGTGCGGCCAGCGTGAGCCGCTCACGCTCAGCCCGCAGAGCCGGCGTTGCCGCGATCATTTCAGACATTGCCGTGTCTAGCGCGCCGCCTTTGCGGGCCGCCGCCCAAGCTGGCTCGCCGTTACACTCGCGGGCCAGCTCGGGGGTGATGATCGCCAAGGCGCAAGCGAGGCAAAGAAAGCCGTGGCAGTCCGCGCAGGCGCTGCAATGCTTTCCAGCGAGCCATTGCGACGCGTCAAGCTTTCCGAATCCGATAGCTTTTGCGCGAGAGACTCGCCGCAATGCCCACTTGCTCAGATCGCTGCCCCGGCTGGGGCCAAGGTGGTCGAGCGGGCGGGAAGCGGCCCAGCCGCTCGCACTGCCGATTTGCCATGCGATGCTGTCGCTTAGCGGGACGGCTTCATATCTTTGCGCCGGAAAATTGCCCCCGAGCGTGCGCTGGATCGTGTAGCCCATGCTCTCGATGAGCGCCCAATTTTTGTTTTTTGTCTTAGCCATGTCGGCCTCCGGGATGTTGAAAGAGCGGCGCTAGGCGCCGCCTTGGGGTTGACTTAGAGGGCTAAGGCTTTGCGGCTTGGAGCGGCTTGAATGGCTTCGGAGAGCGCTGCACGCTCGACGCGGGCCAGCTCGCGAGAGACAGCATCAAGCTCTTCGAGTAAATCGCGAAGAGCAAGGCCGAGATGCGAGAACGGTCTAGCATTGGGCGCCTTGCTTTCAAGCTTTGCGGCGTTCATGTTGTTGCTGCGGAATGTTACGAAATGAGCGCCGGCGTAAGCCCGCGACCATCCGCTGTGCTGCGATGCGATGCGGAAATAGAGGCCGGTGGAGATGAGGGCTTGATAGTCTGCATTCATGATGTTGCTCCTTTTTTTTTGTTGCCCCGGCCTCGCCGTTGCTGTCTATACCCTCTCACACTGCTGAGAAAATGCAAGAACCTCAGCGGCTTTACCGACACGCGGCAAAAGCGGCCCCACGCGGGGCCGCGTGCGGCTTCTTATTGCCGCATGTTTTTGAGTGTAGCGACGATATCCTCGGCGAGCGCTTGATCGTCGCGGGCGGCGTGGAGGCCAGCTCGGACGGCGCTCGGCGTAACCTTCTTGCCGCTGTCTGTCAGCCTTTTCTCGAGGGCCATGGCCTTTGAGAGTGCGGCGTTAGCGTCGGGCGATTTTTTGGCGATGAGCCGGGCGGCGTCGGCGATGTGCAGTCGCGTCAGACGCATGGCCCATTCAACATCGACGACTGTAATTTTGTCGGAGGCGTCGCCGAGGATGATGTGATAAGCCAGGGCGAGGCGGTGGCTTCGCTGCATGAGACGCCGGAAAAAACTAACATCAAGCCCTTTGCCCGCGTCAATGATTCGGCCCATCGTCGTAAAGTGGCGCTTATATGCGTCGAGGGCGTCGGAGCTGTATTCATATTGCGAATGTAGCGGGACGCTCATAATCCTAGCCCAAGCGCTCTCCGTCACTTCTTCAATTTTTTCGTTGCTGTAAATCGGATAATCCGCAAAATGTCGCTCAGGATCGCGCTCGGCGAGGACGTATGCGAAGCGCTGGGCGAAGCCGTCGAGCAGGCTTTCCGCTGTCAAGATTTTCATAAACGTTGAGTCCACCGTTGCGCCAAATATAGACAAATTCGAGCGCTCAACTTCGATGCTATCCCTTTTCGTTTCGCGCGAGATTGGCCCGCCGTCGTATGCCTTCAAGAGATAAGCTTTCGCATCAAAGAGCGGGCTTCCGTCTTGCTCCAAGGCTTTGAGTTTTTGCCCGAATTCATCTTCGAGCCATGCCTGCGGCTTGCCCGCTTCTTCGTTGTCGCGCATCATTTCAATAAGCTTTGCACCGCTTGCGAAGCCTTCGATAGTTGCCCGAGCGCCGACCGGCGCATGGCTTGCAATGCGTGAGAGCGAGTAGGATTTGCCGGAGCCGCTGGGGGCAAGGACGACCGTCCACAGCTCCGGCGTGACTATTTGCCCGCCGACCTTGATCGAGACGCCATTGCTAAGGAAGTAGTTCGACAAGAAGAAAAGGAATGAATGAAAAGACAAATCAAGGGGCAGATCGGTGTGCATCTTGAAAGCTTCGAGAATGTCATGGACGGGCGAGCCGGGCGGGATTGCGGCATCGCCGCGCCAGTTTAGTGCCTCCATTTGTTCATCGAGTGAGACGCCGCCCGCCCAATTTTTGGCGCTCTGGCCTTTGCCTGCGGCTTCCGCGAACATCTCACGCATTGCCCTTTTAACTTCGCTCGCGACGTCTGCCGCGTGGACAGCATTGCCGCTCTTCGTTGTTGGTTTGTAAGCCATTTTCCCGTCTCCGTTTGTTGAGTTTTTCCTGCCAATCCATCCTCTCGCATTGCTGAGGAAACACAAGAGCCTCAGCGGTAAATCCGACGGGCGGTAATCTTTGATTTGTGTGCAGTTATTTCTGGAATTTGGTGGACACGCGGATTTTTCAGATTACACGGGAACGAACGCCGATTTAGGGGGGGGGGAGATTTTTTCCCTAAAAATGACCGCTCGTCCCGGTTTCTCCTATGGCGATGAGTGGTTTTTGGACTTAAAAAAATCTCAGCAACGCCTCAGCAAAAAAGGCATTTTTTGCGTTTTTCTCGATTTTTGCCTCGTTCTGTCGCTACCAAAAAAAATGGACGAACACGCGATAAAGATTGGACGAGCGGCAAAAATTTAATGCCATATTGTCTTGCGGAAATTGCAAGCTGCTACAATTTGTTTTTTTGAGGAGCAAGCATGGGTTTTTTTTCTGGAATAAAGAGCACTTTTAAAAAAAGTGAGGCCGCTGTTGTTGTCCAAAATCTTTTTGAGATTCAAGCAAATGCGGGCATTTTTCAATATGACCCTGCAAAAATTGCGACCCATCTAGTCGCACATGTGTGGAGCCAAACACCGGACATTTTTGAAGGAAAATTTGGCGTGCGTCCTCATAAATTGGCCGTTGCGGCGGTTGCTCTCGGCAATGGCTTTTTTGTTTTCGAAAGAGACCTTTCTTTGCGGGCATCTTGTTTAGTAGCGCTTGGTGAAATATTGAAAACGATTGGCGTAAATGGGGAATTGTTCCAGCTCAACAACGTAGATCACAAACTTTTCGAGAGCGCCATGCAAATGTTCACGGAAGAAGCGGAGCAAGCCGAAACGCGTGAAGGGAACTTCCTCGGATAGTCCGCCCGTTAAAAAGGCCGCAAAAGCGGCCTTGGAGCGGCGGTTGGCGGGCGGCTACGGCTTGGCCTTGGCGCCGGTGAGTCGGGCGCGGTTGGCCTTGCGGCGAGCGAGGTCGGCGGCCTTGGCGGCGGCTTTCACGTCGGCCCAATTCGCTTTGTTTGCGATGAAGGCGCGGAATTGCCCGGCGTATTTGAGCGCTGCAATGTCGATGGGGTGGCGGACGAGGTCCGCGATATTTTTGAGGTCTGGAAGGTCGCGGACGTAGCCCGCATGCGTCGAGACGCCCTCGCCCACAGCGTGGCCAACAATGCGCATTGCTTGCATCGTGTTCGCGCCTTCGTTCGCGAGCATTGTCGAGACGCCCACGCGGAAAGAGTGAAAGCTTTTGCGGTCGTTGGGGTCTTCGATGTTGAGCGCCCGGCGCCGGGTAAGCATCGCAATAGACAGCTCTTTTGCGTATGACTCATTAACCAAGCCGCGATGGGGGAATAGTCGGGGGGCGCCTGCGGCGCGCACTTCGGCAACATAGTCGAGGAGGCCCAAATCTATCAAGCTCTCGCAGATTGGGACGTTGCGAATCCCCGCGCTCGTCTTCGATTGCGGGATGTGAATATAGTGCACGCCCGCGACGGTCTTCACATCGTCGGGCTTGATCGCTGTGGCTTCACTGATGCGCATGCCCGTGAAAAGCCCGAGGAGCGGCCCCCAAAAAGTATCGGGCGCTGTCATTGCGGCGAGGTAGCTTGCGGGCTCGAAGAAGCGGGCGAGGTCGTCGGGCGTGAAGAGGTCGTAGGGCTGATTCTTGTTTTTTCGCTCTGTCTTCGTGAGCATGAAGAGCCCCGCGACGGGGTTATCGGTGCCGCTGTGCATGCCGTGAGCGCTCAAATATTTGAAGAAGTCGAACAGGCTCATTAGCTTGTTGTCGATTGTCTTCGGCGTCTGCTTCTCCTTGATTAGCGCTTGCTTGTATTCGACGATCTTCGCTCGCGTGATGTCGTCAACGCAAGCCCGAGCGGGCATTAGCTTGATGAAATTGGCGACATGATAGCCCTTGGCAGCGACGGTGCGAGGGGCATTCTTGCCGCTGCATTCTTCTAGCCAGAGCTTCGCCGCGTCGGCCAGTTTGAGGGAGGGCGGCGAGGCTGCGGCGGGCGCCTGCGAGCGGGGCGGCTGGTCTTCAATGTCGATAGGGCCAAGGCGCTCGATAGCTTCGAGCATCTGCATTGCTCGTAGATGATCCGCTTCGCTGCCGTCCGTTTTGATCGTCGCGCCGCTTTTTAGCGTGATCTCATAATCGCGCAGCCGAGCAGCGTCAAAATTAAAATCCGAGATTTTGGGGTTGCTCATAGCGCGCGCTCTTTCTATGTTGAGATTTAATTGCAACGCGACAATGTTAGCAGTGTGTGCGCATCTTGTGCGAAGCGAGACGCGGCGATCAGTTCCGCCGGCTTTAAGTCGAAAAAAGTAAATGCCGGCGGGTGTGCGTCCGAGGCGTGGGGCAAGAATGGCCATTGGTGTTGCTCTCTGTGTGACACTGAGCGAGCGGGGACAAAAAAAAAGCCTTTGAGATTCAACGACTTGCACAAGAGTGCAAAAAATCCTGTCCCCGCAACCAAT
>NZ_LOCQ01000022.1 GCF_001677885.1 Janthinobacterium psychrotolerans
TCAAGGACTACGAGCCCGGCTTTTTACATATGGATATCAAGTACTTGCCGCAGATGCCTGACGAAACAGAACGCCGTTACCTGTTCGTCGCCATCGACCGCGCCACGCGCTGGGTCTTCATGGAGATCTATGCCGACCAGTCCGACAGCAGCAGCACCGACTTCCTGATCAAGCTCAACAAAGCCTGTCCGATCGCCATCGTCAAGCTGCTCACCGACAATGGCAGCCAGTTCACTGACCGCTTTAGCAGCAAGAAAAAAGACCCGGAAACGGGCGACCGGATTCCCAGCGGCAAGCACGCGTTTGACGTGCTATGCAAACAGCTGGCGATCGAACATCGCCTGATCCCGCCACGTCATCCGCAGACAAACGGCATGGTGGAACGCTTCAACGGCCGCATCAGCGAGGTCGTCAATCAGACCCGTTTCGCGTCCAGGGCCGAGCTCGAATCAACATTGCGCAATTACCTGAAAATCTATAACCATAACATCCCGCAGCGCGCTCTCAACAACGAAACGCCGATTCAGGCAATGAAGAAATGGCAGGCAAAAAAGCCAGAATTATTCGTTAAACGTGTTTATAACCAGGCGGGTCTTGACAGATAACCACGTTTGAGCGATGTCCTTACCTGTTGATGCTTGCTACGATTCTCTTGCGTCCACATGCCAGCTACTCCAAAACGTCAAAGACGCTTTGACACAAAAGTTGCTATGAAGTTTTTAAACCGTCACTAAGACCATCGTTCTCGATTTCGTAATGTTATTCTTACCGGTGTGGTTATTTGATAGATTTTTACTGCGGAAAAAGTGTACGATAGGGTAGGACTATTCCTACATGCACATCTTTAGGCGGAGGCATTTTGTCATATAAAATAACAATGAATGGCGTTGCGAGCTATTTGACCCCGGCAATCTTGCAATCTGAAAAGAAAGTGACTTTAATTTATGGCCTTAACGGCACAGGAAAAAGTACTTTATCAAATTACCTGTACGATTTCACCGATAATAAATTTCATACATGCAGTAATGAAGGATTCGCCGATGCACATGTTTATGTGTATAACAGTAGGTTTGTAAGAGAAAATTTTTATGAGATTGACAAGTTAAGTGGAATATTTACTTTATCTAAAGTAAATAAAGAAATTGAGCAAGAAATAGAAACAAAAACAAAAACGTTTAATCAATTCGAGGCTGAACAGAAGGCGCTTGATATAGTCATATCAAAAAAAGACGCGGAACTTTTGGAGAAGAAAGCCGCAGCAGAAGAAGAAATTTGGAAAATTAAGACCAAATATTCAGGCGGCGACAGGGTGCTTGAATATTGTCTTAAGGGATTAATGAAATCCAAGGGCGGGCTTTTTGATTACCTTTCTACGCTTTCTGTTGTTAATGAGCCTCCAACAAAAAAAATTGAAGTCTTGCGTAAAGAAGTTGAGGCATTACAGGGAAGTCAAGCAAAGTCTTATCAAAAATTATCAAAAATGGCGGTGGCTGGTGCTAATGTAGAGAATGATGTGATTCTAGAACGACCGATCATTGGAAACCAAGATAGTCCTGTTGCCGATCTAATAAAGAAGCTTGGAAGTGCCGATTGGGTTAGCGAAGGTATTAATTTTATTGATGTATTGCAATCAGAAGGCAATGAAACTTGTCCGTTCTGTCAAGCTGAAACTCTTTCACATGCAGTAGCTATAACCATCAAAAATTACTTTGATGCCACCTTCGAGTCTTCAATTAATTCACTAAAAGAACTGCTAAATAGCTATTCGATTTTCGTCGAAAATCAAGCGAATTTTGATAATAACCAAGAAAATCCATTTTACATAGAGCGGAAGGTGGAAATTGATGCACTTCATGGTCAACTCGTGGCAATCTGGAAAGCGAATATAGAAGCAATTATGCGCAAGATTAAGGCTCCATCATTACCCGTCACGCTTACGCTGTCTAAAGATGTGATTGAGGAACTGAATCTAGTGATTGACGCAGTAAATAAATCCATAGACTCGCACAACACGAAGATTGAGAGCAAGGACACGGCGTTAACGGACATTAAAAACGAATTCTGGAAAATATGTCGCTGGGAATATAATTCTTCTATTGAAATTTACAATAGCCATGCCGAAGAACGCAATAAAGAGCGTGCAGAAGAACAAAAAAGCAAGACAAAGATTCAAACTGATAGAACTGAAATAGCAACCAGTCTTGCTGAATTACAAAGAAAAACTGTCAATATTGATGAGGCGGTTGATACGATAAATAGTCGCTTGGCCGATTTAGGTATTGATTCTTTCAGTATTATAAAATCAGGAGAAAACCGTTACAGAGTTTCGAGGAATGGTATAGTCGGTGAAGATTTTCTTTCATTGAGCGAAGGTGAGAAGACTGTTATCAGTTTCCTATATTTTGTCGAATTGTGTAAGGGAAAAAAATCCCCAACGCAAATAGGCGATAAGAAAATTGTCGTTATTGATGATCCCATCTCAAGTTTGTCGCACATCTATATATTTAATATAGGTGAATTAATCAAGCGGGAATTCAGTAATTCTGATAAGTTTGAGCATGTAATTATACTTACTCATAGCCTTTATTTCTTTTATGAGCTTACTGAAATTAAAGAGGATCGGCGGCATGAGCGGCAAAAATTAATGCGTATTACCAAAAATTCTTCAGGTAGTAAGATTGTCGACATGAAATATGAGGAAGTCCAAAATGACTATCAGGCTTATTGGAATGTCATTATGGATGAAGGCCAGCATCCAGCCTTGATAGCAAACTGCATGAGAAATGTTATCGAATACTTTTTTAGCTTTGTGAGAAAAATGCCCTTAGCCAATGTTTATCAGCAGCCAAAGTTAAAGGAGGCTAAGCATCAGGCGTTCTATAGGTTCATGAACCGGGAGTCTCACTCTGTTGGACAAAATCTTTTTGATCATAAGGAGTTTGACTACGCTAGATTCAAAGAGGCCTTTAAAATTGTTTTTGATGAAACGGGTTTTCCAGAACACTATAAAGCGATGGCTAAGGGAAAAGAATAGGGACTTAATGTAGCCAAAATCGTAGAAAATTTAACCTGACAGGTATCGTGAATAAATCAACGAAACTGGGTAGATGAGTTTTTTTGATGACCACTGGCAATTAATAGCCGAACTTGTCTCAAGTTTTAATATTGGTTAATATCTGCAGATCGATTAGCAACAGGTTGCGTTGAGGTATTCGGCGTTCGCATTGACGGTATCAGCACTATCAATGACCGAAAGCCCAGCATGACCCACAAGCCACCTATCACTAGCAAGAGCTTGCCTGCGCAGACACTTACAAAATTACACGCGGCCACGCTCAGCAATATGGCCCATCAGCAGGTAGTCGTTGTAGCCAGTGCCGATGAGGCTGTACTGACCCGTATTGCGGAACTGCTTACGACGCTGTCGCCGTCGAACTTGAAGCTTGTCGAAGGCATCATTCGATGTGTTCTTGTTGAGCAGGATAACTCCGCGTCTTGACTGCTTCCGATTCCTCATGATCGCTGACCACGCTGTAAAAACGACTAGAAACGTTTCTGCGGCGTGGAGCTTTAAGAAGATGCATCGATGCGCAGAGATGAAATGAAATCGATTCTAAACATCGCAGAATCGATTTCTAAAACGTTTGCAGTTATATACCAAGAGGTGATAATTTATACCTCGGATTCATATTGCAGGCCGTGATTAGCCGGGAGAATTTCTAGAATTTTCTTTACTGCTTCTTCGGTACTTGGTCCCCACTGATTGATCATCGAGTATGTACAGTTGTCGATATAAAACAATTCATTATCCGCGCAGAAGTAGCGTATGGCTGATCTGGTTGAAGCGGTGGCCATAAGTGCAGCACCAGATAATTTACCGGGCGCAGAAATAAACATATTTGCTTGACGCCACGGGATGGCGCAAAGAATTTCCTTCGGCTTAACTCCTAGTTTTATTGCTTCAGCAACAACTTTGTATATGAGCCGTCTTTTTGGCAAATTAGAAAACGTTTCACCCTGGGACGTTTGTAATCGATATCGAGTCAGGTCGCGGCCATTGGTTTCCACAGCTTGCTGGGCAAGCGATTTTTCGCGGATTGCAACTTGAAAAGCGGCAGCCTCAGGCAATGGAATTACCTGCTCAATATCTAGCAAGACGCGCCCCTGGAACGAGTGTGGACGCATCTTGACACACACTACATCAAGTCCCTGAGCATTCAACCACAAAACAGTTGACGTGATCTCTTTGGAAAAATTGGCAGATGCTAGGATGATGCGTACCTTGTTGCTGAATGCTACTGGTCCTTCGGCAATATCAAGGAATTCGCGAATGATGCTCTCAGCAGAATCGGGAAGTAGTCCACGCGACTTTCTGAACCCTTGATGTGCATCTACAGCTTGTTCAAATGTGAGAGTGGAAACCATTGCGGCGTATCGCAAGGCCTGAAGTTCCATGTGTCCACCATCCTCGGTTCGTTTTAGTTCAATGACAACAAGGCTGCCATCACGGTTCAAGCCGAGCAGGTCAATTCGCCTACGGGAGTCTATCCACTCCCCAAATTCTTCTGCGAGAATAAGCGTATCCGGCGATATAACACCGATATGCTCCCGTAACACCCGCTGGACGTCCTCGCGCTCACGAAGGCCAAGGGAGGCATAGGTCACGGTAGGGATTTCAGCTATCAAATCTGAAGAAAGTTCGTAGAGTGGCATTAGGAGATTTTTCTTGCGGAATGTTGCGCTCTACGAAAATTCGTGGAGCGCATAGGTGTTCAAAAGAGTGTGCATGCTGAATTGCAGCCTGTACCTTACTTGATCAAAAACTGATTTTTATCCTTACCCTCCAGCCACCTTGGCGGACGGCCACGACCTGTCCAGGTCTCACCTGTAGCATCATCGCGATACTTCACCGCGACTGTACTTGGAGCCTTAACAGGCTTCGTTTTGGTCTCCTTGAGGTCTTCGATGCTCAAACCATATTCCTTCATGATGCCTGCGATTTGTGCCTTTGCACCTGCGAGTTCGTTCTTACGCGCAGCTTCCGCAAGTTCTTGCAGTTCTGCGATCTTTGCGGTGTACTCTTGATACGTGGTCATGTATTTTTCCTTGTGGTTTGGTTGCAGATGATACTTTACGCGATTTCGGCAATACTATCCAAATGTAACGCAATAAATTGGGCTTGGATCTCTGTGCTGAAAAAAGATTTAAGACCTATTTTTTCTTCTGTTTAGACCTGCCATAATAGCGAGGCATAGTGTGTCTGGCTAACTATAATTTTTATTTTTCAGTATGGGGGAATTATGACAAAGGTGGCAGTACAGGCCAAAGGTATAAAAAATAGACTAAAAAGCGTTAAGCCTTATCGTGCTATTGCTGAATATATTTGGAATGGGTTTGATGCTGAGGCAAATACCATAGATTTTGTTTATACAACTAATGCTCTTGGAAATGTCAATTCGATCTCGATATCTGATAATGGTCGAGGAATTCCATTTCATCTTGTTGATAAGAAGTTTGAGCCGGTTCTATCTTCGGAAAAGCGTGATTCTGAAGTTAAGCACACTTTGATACATGGAAAGAATGGCCTGGGTAGACTTACTTTTTTCCATTTTGCACAGAGGGCGACGTGGAAGACTGTATATTTTGAGGAGGGGAAATTTTATGAATACGAGATCGTCGTACAAGCCGATAGTATTGATAACTATACTGCCATTGAGAAAAAGGAATCTAATAGTAAAATTGCCGGAACAACGGTAATTTTTGATAATATTGTAGATATACCAGAAATTTATCTATCCAAAGATGTTTGCGATTACCTCCGGCAAGAATTCGCATGGTTTTTGGAATTGAAGAAAGATAGTGGTTTTGTAATTAATATAAATGGAAATTCTCTTTCCTATAAGTCATTAATACGCGATGAGGATAATTTTTCAACGGTAATAGATGGAAATATTTTTGAAATAGAATACATAAGATGGTCGCGTAAATTAAATAGGCATTTTTCTCGATACTATTGTATTACTCCGTTAGATGTATTTAAATATTCTAGCCCTACTACTTTGAATAATAAAGGCGATGAATTTTATCATAGTATATTTGTTCAAAGTGAATATTTTACTTCATTTGTAACTGATGCAAAAGCTGGTCAAGCTGATTTGATTTCTCCAAATAATGATCAATCAGATACTTTTAGATCACTTACTCTTTATTTGAACAATTTCTTACGCGAGAGGAGAAAGCCATTTATTATTGATTTTGCAAAGGATCTAGTCAATTCATTTGAGGCCGACGGAATTTTTCCGGCTTATAATGAAAAAAAATCCTGGGAAAAACTACGTCATGAAGATCTGCGTGAGTCAATAATTCAGCTTTGTCAAATTGACCCGCGCATATTTTCTAATTTAAATATGACGCAGAAGAAAACATTTGTAAGCTTTATCGCATTGATTATTGATAGTGGCGATATTGATGATTTATTTAAGATTTTGGAAGGCGTGGTTGATCTCACTAGTGACGAGAGAGAACGCTTTGCTCGTCAATTGAAGACTACAAAAATGTCCTCTATAGTTAATACTATTGAAATTATTAGCGATAGATACAAGTCTGTCGACGAGTTCAGGCGGCTTGTTTTTGAACCCGGTATGTATGCAGGCGAGGTTCCACACCTTCAGAAGATGATGGAGAAGAACTATTGGCTCATAGGTGAGGAATATCAGTTGTTAACAGCAGCGGAACCAAAATTTGAAGAAGCATTGAGGCGTTATACTTATATTCTTAGCGGCGTAGTAGTAGATAAAACTATTGAGCATGAAAGTAAAAATAAGGAAATGGATCTATTTCTGATTCGGCAAGGTAAAAAGCAAAATAAGATTGAAAACATAGTTTTGGAATTAAAGCATCCAGTCAACATTAGGCTGGGCAAAAAAGAGTTTGATCAATTATATGATTACTATCAAGTCATCCGATCAGAACCTATGTTTAACGGTTCAAACATGGAGTGGAAATTTTATCTTATTGGAAATGATTTTGATTCAACAGGATATGTGAATAGCCAAATTGTAAGTCATAAAAGTCACGGGGAGCCTGGCCTCGCATTTTCTGGAGAGTACAAGATTTATGTGTTCAAATGGAGTGAAATATTTACGGAGTTTGAACTTAAGCATGACTTCCTTAATAAAAATCTCAAACTCGAACTTCATCGCCTAAGTGATGGTCAGTTTGACTCTGCCGATGACATTGTTTCAAATAGTAGAACATCAGATGCACCTGCCGAGATTGGTATAGTCACGGCAGTGGCATAACTGAAAAGTTGAATATTGATTTAATCTTCCTGCAAGGATTGGTAATGGGAGCAAGAGTAACGGAAAAGCGTGTGGCAAAGCCTGCCAACCTGATATTGCTTCGTCCGCAGATCCGTGGCGAGCTTGCACGGGTGGCTCATCCCTCTGAGTGGAGGCTGAGTTGGGGCCTGGCAATAGCTAGGATCGCGGAAATTGCGGGGCTGCTGAAAGGTGGGCCAGAGCGCTTACTTCTGACGGGCGGCGGCTTTATCACCACCTATTTGCCACCGAACAGAATCGTGGATCTGTCACTTCTCAGCGAAATTGTCGATAGACATATTCCTGCTCTCAATCAGGCACGCGCACACCTCGATGTGTGCATTGGATTGGATTTACTCAATGAACAAGGGTCACCCGTGGTGCAGGGTATAGTCTTTGCTGGGGCAAGTGGTTCTACCAACGTTTGGAAGACTCTGCCTGTCGGGATAGAGGCAAACTATATTGCAACATTTGACGATAAAATAGTGCCTCAAATTCAACGGTACGTTGCAACCTCTGTTGGAACTGCGGGCTTGATGGTTTGCCACGATCTACAGATGGCGAATCACCGAACGCAGTCTCTAGTGCGCCCGAATACTATGCGTGGCCGAGTGATTGCCGCGATGAAGAAGCAGCTTGCTAGCGAGATGCCGGAGCTGATATTGAACGCAGTGCACTGGATCAAAGGCCCGGATAACACTCGAACCTTCCGAACTTCTCTCAGGCAGATCGTCAATGACACACCATCTGTCCAGCGCGCTGCCGCTTCATTCGGTTACGATCCTGATATGCGGACGATTCATGAGGTACGTGATGCTTTCAACAAGCTAACGTTTCCTGATTTTGCAACGACGGATTTGATGTTTAAGTAGAAGAAGATGGCTGATGCAGTTCGGTTGAATGCATATGACTGATTGCTGTGTAGGCCATCACACCTCGGAGAAATCGGCCATCGCATTTTCGATCACAGCAACCATGCTGCAACGTTGCCAACAGCGGTGAAACCCGCGTAAAATGCAGGCTTCGCGGGTGTAGCTCAATGGCAGAGCAGAAGCTTCCCAAGCTTACGACGAGGGTTCGATTCCCTTCACCCGCTCCACTTTTCGTCAACGCCGGCCCTCGCGCGGCGCGGCATTTTTTCTCATTCCCATGTCTTCTGATACCCCAGCAAGCGGCCCTGCACGGCCGATGATGTACGATCCGACCGAACACCGCATCCGCAGTTTCGTTACACGCGCAGGCCGCCTGTCTGTGGCGCAGGCGCGCGCGCTCGATACCCTGGGGCCGCAGTTCCTGCTGCCGTTCGCCAGGGAGGCGCTCGATTTCGAACAGGTATTCCAACGCCAGGCGCCGGTGATCCTGGAAATCGGGTTCGGCATGGGCGCCACCACCGCGCATATCGCCAAGGCCATGCCGGACAAGGACTTTATCGGCGTCGAAGTGCATACGCCTGGCGTGGGCAGCCTGCTCAAGCTGATCGGCGAAGAGTCGCTCTCCAATCTGCGCCTGCTGCAGCACGATGCCGTCGAGGTGCTCACGCACATGATACCGGCCAACTCGCTGGCCGGCATCCACGTGTTTTTCCCCGACCCGTGGCACAAGGCGCGCCACAACAAGCGCCGCCTGATTCAGTCGCCGTTTGTGCGCCAACTGGCCGAGCGCCTGGCGCCGGGCGGCTATCTGCACTGCGCCACCGACTGGGAAGACTACGCGGTGCAGATGCTGGAAGTGCTGAGTGCCGAGCCGCAACTGCAAAACAGTGCCGACGCGTATGCGCCGCAGCCCGCCTACCGCCCGCTGACCAAGTTTGAAAACCGTGGCCTGAAGCTGGGCCATGGCGTATGGGATCTGGTTTTCATCAAGAAGTGATGTGGCATCCGGGCGGGCTTGCTAGCCAAACCTGCCCGATTCGATTAAACTTGATTTTTTTTGCATGGATCGAGATTATGCCCAAAAAGATTCTCGTCACCGGCGCCTCCGGTTTCATCGGTTCGCACACCTGCGTCGAATTGCTGGCGGCAGGCTTCGAGGTCGTTGCGGTGGATAATCTGTGCAACAGTGCGCCAGAAGCGCTGTTGCGCGTCGAGCGCATTGCCGGCAAGAGCATTTCTTTTCACCAGATCGATGTGCGCGACCGCGCCGCCATGACCGCCGTGCTCGCCGAGCACGCCATCGATGCGGTCATCCATTTTGCGGGGCTGAAAGCCGTCGGCGAATCGGTGGCCCAGCCGTTGATGTATATCGACAACAATGTCAGCGGCACTGTGGCGCTGCTTGAGGTGCTGGCCGCGGCCCATGTAAAGCGTTTCTTGTTCAGCTCGTCTGCCACCGTGTACGGTGATCCGGAAACCTTGCCCATCCTGGAAACGTCGCGCCTGTCGGTGACCAATCCGTATGGACGTTCCAAGCTGATGGTCGAGCAAATCCTGGCCGACCTGGTGCATGCTGATGCGCAGTGGCAAGTCGGTGTGCTGCGCTATTTCAATCCGGTGGGCGCGCATGCGAGCGGCCTGATCGGTGAAGACCCGGGCGGCATTCCGAACAACCTGATGCCCTTCATTGCGCAGGTGGCGGTCGGCCGCCGCGACAAGCTGTCGGTGTTCGGCAATGATTACCCGACGCCGGACGGCACCGGCGTACGCGACTACATCCATGTGGCCGACCTGGCGCTGGGCCATGTGGCGGCGTTGAACCGGCTGTTTTCCTGTGAGGGCGGCTTTACCGTCAACCTCGGTACCGGTCGCGGCTACAGCGTGCTCGACATCGTGCGCGCCTTCGAAGCGGCCAGCGGCCGTGCGGTGCCGTACCAGATCGTGCCGCGCCGTCCTGGCGATATCGCCAGCTGCTACGCCTCGGCCGAGCAGGCGCGTGAGCTGCTGGGCTGGACGGCACAGAAGAATATCGATGACATGTGCGCCGATCATTGGCGCTGGCAGCATCAGAATCCACAAGGTTACGCTGCCTGAGCCGCAGGCATTGCTGGCCTCAGTCGAAAACCTCGGCGTTGGCCAGCAGCGTGCCCGCTTTATCCTTGCCCGACAACAGCGGCTCACCGTCAAGCGGCCAGTCGATGCCGATTGCCGGGTCATTCCACAGCAGGCTGCGCTCGAATTCGGGCGCCCAGTAATCCGTGGTTTTATAAAGGAACTCGGCGTGCTCGCTCAGTACCACGAAGCCGTGGGCGTAACCTTCGGGTATCCATAACTGGCGTTTGTTCGCGGCCGACAGCAGCACGCCGACCCATTTGCCAAACGTGGCTGAGCTTTTGCGCAAGTCGACCGCCACATCGAAGACTTCGCCGCTGGTCACGCGTACCAGCTTGCCTTGCGGCTGTTTGATCTGGTAATGCAGGCCGCGCAGTACGCCCCTGGCGGATTTGGAGTGATTGTCCTGCACGAATGGGCGGGTCACGCCGGTCATTTCAGTGAACCGTTGCTGGTTATAGCTTTCATAGAAAAACCCCCGGTCGTCGCCGAACACGGTCGGTTCAAGTATCAGGACATCGGGTATTGCGGTGGGCTGGATTTGCATGGTGTCTGGCGCGGATGGCTGGTCGTTGTTTAAAAGACTTTGTTGGCGAGCAAGCGCAGGAGGTATTGGCCGTAGGCATTTTTTTTCAATGGCTGCGCCAGTTGTTCCAGCCTTTCAGCATCGATATAGCCTTTGCGATAAGCAATTTCTTCGGGGCAGGCCACCTTGAGACCCTGGCGGTTTTCGATCGTGGCAATGAACTGGCCCGCTTCGAGCAGCGATTCGTGCGTGCCCGTATCGAGCCAGGCCATGCCGCGTCCCATCAGTTCGACGGTCAGCTGGCCCTGTTCAAGATAGGTGCGATTGACATCCGTGATTTCCAGCTCGCCCCGTGGCGAGGGGGTGATGGTGGCGGCGATATCGCCTACCTGGCTGTCATAGAAGTACAGGCCGGTCACGGCATAGTTGGACTTGGGCTGGAGCGGCTTTTCCTCGATGCTGACGGCCAGTTGCTGTTCATCGAAGTCGACCACGCCATAACGTTCCGGGTCATGCACATGGTAGGCAAACACAGTCGCGCCGCTGGTACGTGCCGATGCCTTGTGCAACTGCGCTTCAAAGTCATGGCCGTAATAAATATTGTCACCCAAAATCAAGGCCGATGGCGCATCGCCGACAAACTCCTTGCCGATAATAAATGCTTGTGCCAGGCCATCGGGGCTCGGTTGCACGGCATAGCTCAGGCTGATGCCCCACTGGCTGCCATCGCCGAGCAATTCCTGGAAACGCGGCGTATCTTGTGGAGTGGAAATAATCAGGATGTCGCGTATGCCGGCCAGCATCAGGGTGGTCAGCGGATAATAGATCATCGGCTTGTCATAGACCGGCAGCAACTGTTTCGACACCGCCATGGTGACCGGATACAGGCGCGTGCCGGAGCCGCCGGCCAGGATGATGCCCTTGCGTTCGACTGGAGTATTCATCAGAGCGCGTCCTTTTCTGTATCGCGTGCCGCGTAGTTCGTTTCCACCCATTTCAGGTAATCGCCCGATTGCACCTCGTCCACCCAGGCCTGGTTGTCGAGGTACCACTGGACGGTCTTGCGGATGCCGGTCTGGAAGGTTTCGGCCGGTTTCCAGCCCAGTTCCCGTTCGATCTTGCGCGCATCGATGGCGTAGCGGCGGTCGTGGCCGGGACGGTCCTGCACATAGGTGATCTGTTCGCGATAGCTGCCCGATGCTTTCGGCGCCAGCGTGTCGAGGATGTCGCACAAGGTGTGCACCACTTCCAGGTTGGCCATCTCGTTCCAGCCGCCGACGTTGTAGACCTCGCCCAGGCGGCCCGCTTCGAGCACGCGGCGTATCGCCGCGCAATGGTCGCCCACATACAGCCAGTCGCGCACCTGCATGCCGTCGCCGTAGATCGGCAGCGGCTTGCCGGCGCGGGCATTGCTGATAATTAAGGGAATCAGTTTTTCCGGGAAATGGAAGGAGCCATAGTTGTTCGAGCAGTTGGTGGTGAGCACCGGCATGCCGTAGGTATGGAAGTAGGCGCGCACCAGATGGTCCGAGGCGGCCTTCGATGCCGAATACGGGCTGTTCGGCGCATACGGCGTGGTTTCGGTAAACGGCGGATCGTTCGGTCCCAGGGTACCATACACCTCATCGGTCGACACATGCAGGAAGCGAAACGCCTCCCTGGCATCGCCTTCCAGGCCGGACCAGTAGGCGCGCGCCGCTTCGAGCAGGCTGAAAGTGCCGTTGACGTTGGTGGTAATGAATGCGCCGGGGCTGTGGATCGAGCGGTCGACATGGCTTTCGGCGGCAAAGTGCACGATGGCGCGCGGCTGGTGCACGGCCAGCAGGCGCGCGACCAGGGCGGTGTCGCCGATATCGCCACGCACGAAAATGTGCCTTCCATCGTGCTCGAGGCTGGCCAGGTTGCTGAGATTGCCAGCGTAGGTCAGCTTGTCCAGGTTGATGACGGGTTCATCGTTAGTTGCCAGCCAGTCGCGGACAAAGTTGGAGCCGATGAAACCGGCGCCGCCAGTCACTAAAATCATGTTGTTTCCTTTTTGTTTATGCCAGGCCAGTACCATGCCTTGCGCAATGCCGTCTTGCCGGGCGATACCGTGGACGAAGAGCTCGGTCGCCCGCATCGCCGCACGAAGTAGTCATATAGTATAAACGACACATGGCGGCGCAAGTTTCGCTGACACCGGGAATGTCACGACCGACATCAAGCGGGGAGGAAAA
>NZ_LOCQ01000021.1 GCF_001677885.1 Janthinobacterium psychrotolerans
AGCCAAAAAGGAGAGAAATATCGACCCATCGTGACCGCACCGACTACAATTTAACCGCGTAACACCATCTCATGCGCAAGTGGGCACGATAGACCGGAATGGGTGGGCGCGTTCACCGAAATACGCAACCGGGTGCGTGTCGACCAGGCAAACGCGCTGCGCGACGATGCCAAAGCGCGCCAGGTCATCAAGCGTAGCCGTTGGCTTTTGCTGCGCAATCGCGACAACCTGGAGGACGACCGTGCTATCAAACTTGACGAACTGCTCGCGGCCAACGCCCCGCTGTCGACGGTCTATTTGCTCAAAACCGAACTCAAGGAAATCTGGTTCGCGCCATCCGTTCGCGAGGGCGCGCGTCGATGGAAACGCTGGATGCGCCTCGCCCTCGAGAGCGAGATCGCTGCCGTGATCAAGTTCACCAAGCGCTTACGCAAATACGTCCGGGGCATCATCGCCTCGGCCATCTATCCGATGAATTCGTCCATTCTTGAAGGCGTCAACAACCGCATCAAAGTCATCAAACGGATGGCCTACGGGTTCCGGAACTCCGCATACTTATTCCTCAAAATCAAAGATGCCTTCCCCGGTAAAGCGCGATGAACCATAAAAAAAGCCTTCTATTTGACTAGAAGGCTTTTATGTAACTACTTGATTTCATTACGAATTCTGGTGGGAAGTGCAAGTTTCGAACTTGCGACCCCTGCAGTGTGAATGCCAGTGCCAGCAAGTTTTTGCAGTGCTCTCATAGGGGAAATTGTCTGCCGGCTGTCAGTAAATGGCACTGGATTGCACTCGATTACACCCGGAATTACACCCGGCTTCCCGTGCACCAAGAGCCGCCGAGGGGTGGCCTATGCGTTCGCGCAGTATTGTGATAGTAATAGATGGGCATACTGCCCCTAGGCCAACACATGCCGGGCGCAGACAAGGATATGAAACTTCTACCGAGCGGGATTGTCGTTCTAGCATTGTGCGCGTGCAGCACGCCAAGCCCGATTGAGCATGCCAACATCATCGGCCTGAACAGCTTCGCCCTCGCCGCCCGCTACGGCACGCCGGCCAGCTACCAACTCCAGGGCGACTACATGCAACTGGACTATGGGATCGATGCAGTTGGCTGCCGCCTCATCGTGCTGGTCGACCAGGCGCAGCGCGTGGTCGGCTGGGCCAGCAGCGGCCTGGCATGTCCAGCCCGATGATCGAGCGCCTATTCAGGCTGCGGCGACATTCCAACGAAACAGGCCTCGCCATCCAATCGCACCCTCAATCCAGCGCGAAGCAAGCCGGTCATGCCAACGCGTGGGCCAAGGCTTTGCTCTAGATTGTCGGCCGCGGCTGCGATCTCACGAAGGCGGCGAATCTCCCACAGCAGCGTACGCACGTCGGCCGAGTCGTTACGGCCCTGGATCTCTTTCAGCTGCTCGATGCTAAGCGGTGCTCGAATCCTACTCATTGCCGGCCCCTATCGCACATTTATATCGTTCCATGTCAGCTCTGCAATGGACGGCTCTTCGTCAAGCTCAGCACGCAAAACATCACGAATAATCCCTGCCTCATCGTCGGTCGGCCCGAGACTACGCTCCAACTGGTCCGCCCTGGATACGATTGCGCGCAGGCGCATAATCTCTCGCAGCACGGCGCGCATGTCACGCGAATCGCTACGGAGCCGGATTTCCACCAACTCGACTGTCGTCAGGGGCTTTCGAAATTTGCTCATGACCGCATTGGTCGAACGTTCCTGGTATCGGCTTCAGGCTCTGGCAGTGCCAGATCCAGCGCACAAAGCCACGACTGCGCAAACTCGACCACCTTACCCTCTGCATTCGTTGTCCGCTCGAAGCCCGCCAGGGTGAATTTTCCATCGTTCGCCCACACGATGTGCGGATCTAGTAGTTCCAAATAGGGGCCTGGTCTGCCAGGTTGCGTAAGTCGCGCCACCTTCACAGGGCGCCGCAGCCCTTGGTCGGTGACATCCATGATGACCAGCAACCCGGAGTGCTTGACGGTGTAACGGTCGCTCAGCATTCGGCGCTCCACAGCCACCCCGGCTGAACGCATTTTTACCACTCTTATTTTCATAGCACCGACCAATAAATACTGTATATACGTACAGTATATCGAACGGATGCAAGTTGTACAGTAAACAAATATGAAGGCGGTGATTGTGTTTGTGTAACGCGAACCGGTGACGCTCCGGCGCAGGGAGGACATCTTGGTGGTAGCCAGCGGCAAGAATGACGCCTGGACGCTGCACGAACTGCGCCGCATGGGAGCGACGATGATGCAGGCGCTGGGAATTTCGCTCGATATCATCGATCGCTGCCAGAACCACGTGCTGTCCGGCAGCAAGGTGCGCCGGAGCTATATGCATCACGACTATGCAGATGAGAAGCGAGCGGCTTGGGCGGCACCCAGAAAGAAACTGGAAACGCCGATCAACCAAACGCTGGTCGGCTAAATTTTCAGCCGTCGATCGGCAGCGAAGCAACGCGCTTATTTTTTAGCAGGTTAACTAAGCTAAAACAAGATAAAAAACTTAATCGCTTATCGTTTTCAACCCTTGGACTGTCCCCTGCTCGACGCTTCTGAGGCGCGCCTTCGATTACCTGCTATATCTACGAAAGATTTAGAGTAGTTCGTTGCAAATGCACATCAAAGCTCAATTTGGCTTGACAGATTTGCATCATAAGGTGCAGCATTGTTACACGCATTAAACCTTCACTCCCCCTTGCCTGAGGATGACTCAAATGAAATCACTGCTCCTGATCGCCGCAATAGCGCTTAGCGTTACCGTATCGGCAAATGCATACGATAGAAAATTCGCTGGCCAGCCCAATTATGACGGTTCATGCGAAAACGATTCATCAATGCTTGATAACCATTTCACATATTGGAATAGTGGCAATCATGGGTCCGATGCAATGGACTGCAAGTATGCGGTCGACCAATTAATCATACATCAAGAAATGGAATATTACATAAGCCGGCCTAAACGCTGCCAAAATAAGGGAATGACTTATGTCCCAACAACTGGAACAAACTACACTGGCATGATGTACGAAATTAATTCAGATGATGAATTGAAGAAGAAGCTTATCAGTGCAGCAAGCAATCTTCGTGGCGTTTCTTGTTCGCCAACCGACGAACAGCGCAAAGAGTTGCAGCGCCAATCCAAGCGTAGTTAAATTATTTTATTTCAAGAATGAAATTTTTTAATTGCGGGCAATTATTAACGGCCCGCAATGATATTTGCAAATTAAATTTCTTTTTAGAGCCGTCGCAACCAGACATGAATTTAATACACTTATTTTAGGGGCATAAGACTATGAATTCATTGGAGGAAAACGTAGGGGATAGTTATCCATCACATTTTTTTAAATACACACCAATCGAGGGCTGGCTACCCTCATTGCTTTGCGGCGACTCTTTATTATTTTCCTCAAGACTTTCCTTCAATGACCCCTTTGATTCCAGGCCTGGATTTAAAGTAACGCTCGAAACAAAGGAGGGTCGCACTTTCATGCAAAGCAAGTTGCGAAGCCGTACTCAATTGAAACCAGCGCAGCGAATCATGCATTTACGACGATTGGAGCAACTGCAAAAACGGCAAACTACGGATAGCAATGAGGGAGTCAATACCTTGCTTGATAGTGCAGGCATCCTTTCACTAGCGACAAGCTGGGAAAATCCGCTTCTTTGGGCGCATTACGCAAAACATCACAAGGGAATATGTATTGGATTTCATAGTAATATTGGAATTTTTCGGCTGGCGCACAAGATAAATTACGAAGAGATGATGCCGATATTGCGGCGCCCTCAAGATACCCCTCAGCAAATGCTCGACAAAACATTCCTTACAAAATCGAAATGCTGGGAGTATGAAAATGAATGGAGGATTATCAAGCCAAAACAAACACAGTACGAAAAGGACGTGACATTTTCAACAAATGAGGAACTGAAAAGACTGATGCTTGATTGTAATGGACCAGGCATATATAAATTTGACAAAGATTCTATTGAAAGCGTCACAATTGGCATGCGCACTCCAAAAGAAGATGAGGATTTTGTGAAGGAGACGATGAAAAATCTAGGAAATCATGTTCCCTTATACAAAATCGAAGCCTTGGGGATGACGTATGAACTTAGAAGAAAACTGATTGGGGTGTACTAATTCCACCATCCGCAGACCTTCGAACGTTACTGGCATCCAGCAATAACCGCCTCCAGCTCGTCCTCATACTTCCGACCTTGCAGCCAGTCCCGCGCCAGCGCCAGGATGATCTCGCCATCCGTCGCCATCGCGGGCAGCTTGTCGAACTCGTAGGCCGGGCGCGGTATTTCCATCTTTACACATGGTGTAAAGACTGGAATTTCGACGCGCACCGGCGCCAGCGGCGCGGTGGTGCAGCCGGACAACGCCAGCATGCCAAAAATGACTGCCAGGTATCCGGGCGAGAGTGAGCGTCCATGCGGCGTGGCGGGCCTTTTTGATTTCTCAGCAGGTCGCCCCATGCTTGCATTCTTCTGCCTCATTGCACATTCTCCAGCATCGCCCGCACGGCCGGCATGGCCTCGTCGCAGGTCGTGGCACGCACGCCGGCCAGCTGCACCTGCGCCGCTTGATACTTCTTGCCTGCGGCAGCCGCGGCGGCCTGCGCAGCCTCGCCGCGCTGCTGGGCCGCCAGCGTCGCCCGGGCCATACCGTCGACGGCCAGGTTCTGCTCGGCGATCGATGCGCGCAGGCCGGCGCTGACGCTCTGCTCCGCTTTCAGGTCGACCAGCGCCTGGTCGCGGGCGCCGGCGGCCAGCCACCAGCCGGTGCCGGTGGCACCGGCCACCACCAGCAGCACGGCAGCCAGCACGATGGCGGCCGCCTTCCAGATACCGCTGACGGCGGCGCCGGCCAGCGCGCTGGCGCCGCTCACGCCAGCACCCGCTGCGCCGTTTTGAAATAGGCCAGGCGTTCGGCCAGGCCATTGGTGCCGCCGTTGACGCGCCGCGTCACCACCACCTGGTCGCCGGCATCGGCCAGCGCGTTCAGGCCGCGCGACTGCCAGAACCAGCCGGCACTGCGGCACGCGTTGACGGTTTGCTCGAGCAGCGCCGGCTGGGCCAACAGATCCAGGCCCAAGGCTTTGCCGCACGCGGCGTAGTTGCTGCGGCCGGTCACCTGGATCAGGCCGCGGCCTCGGAAGCGCGAGCCGTCGCCGGCCTGCGCGTTGCCCAGGTCGAACGGCAGCTGATTGCGATCGGTCCGCACCTTCGGTGGCCAGGCCGCCACGAAATCGCGCTCGTAGCGCAGCTGCGATGGCGTCGGGCCCCACAGTTCGCGCACGTACACCAGCTGGCCGGATTCGTGCGCCAGTTGGGCCAGGAACGATGCTTGGCGCGCCGGCGTGTTGATGCCGAATTCGGCCATGGCGGCATTGAGCGCGGGTAAAAAAATACCCGCTTTGGAGCGGGCATTGGGCATGATCTTGATCAACTGGTCGAGCGTCATTTTGCGCCTCGGCGGTTGAACGTCATGTGAAGGGCCACGCCGGCGGCAATCAGTAGCTCGAACAATTGGCGGTCGGAAATCGCCGACATAATGCCGGCAGCAGCGCCGCACGACAGGGCAACATGCCCCAGGCGCGCGACCATTGCTGTTTGCCGCGTCATTTTGTTCAGCTCGACGACGCACAGGTACAGGACGTAGATCCAGATAACAGCTTGGATAATTGAAATCAGCGACATGGTTACTCCTTTGTATCAGGTTGATCGGGCAGCGTTGGCAATTTCGCGTTGCGCGTACGGTCGATCAGGGCGAAAAATACGGGCACAGCGCGCATCGCGCCCAGCCCCCAAAAAAACGCGATGGCACCGGCCAGCTCGGTCGGTGCGTTCAGGTAGTGAATGGCCAGTGGCGTGGCCGCGCAGGCGACAGCGCCGCCGACCAGGAACGCCGTCATGGCCTGGCGCTTGGTCATTTCCTTGGCGTAGCTCAGCGACGCGGCTGAGCCGATAAACGCGCCGATCAGCACCGCGTAGGAAATGCCAGCCACGGTGCTGCCAGGTGTTTCAATTGCCATAGGGCCTCTCAGGTGGTGGAAATGAAAAAACCCGCCGAAGCGGGTTTGTGGTGGAGCATTGAATTCGTTACACAGCCTTGACCATCACACACGCCCGACCATCCGCCTCGATCGAGATCACACGCCCGACCGCGCGCAGGTACTGCGGCATGGTGATATCGCCCTCATGCATGGCGATGCCGGCAATGCCGTCACCATCCGGCACCGGCACGATGTAATCGCCAGGCTGGGCGCCCAGCACATTGACCGGCACGCGGCCGGCGATGGCGATGCGGTCGACCTTCTGGCGCTCGACCTCCAGGGCGGCCTCGAACGTGGCCATGGCCTGGTCATCCTGCTGCGCAGCGGCGGCATGGCTGGCCAGTGCGGCGGCATAGGCGGCCTGTTTTGCCGCCCACTCGGCATCGGTGTCGCCAGGCTTCACCACCTCCGTGTACGCGGGCGGGTTCGTGCCCGGTACTGGCTGCTGCTCGATCAGCTCCATGCGGCGCGGTGGCGGTATCGGCTGCGGCCCGGCCTGTGGCGTTGGGCGCGGGCCAGCTGCGCT
>NZ_LOCQ01000020.1 GCF_001677885.1 Janthinobacterium psychrotolerans
CACCCGTTCGCCACTCGCCACCAGAGCAAGCTCCGTGCTGCCGTTCGACTTGCATGTGTAAGGCATGCCGCCAGCGTTCAATCTGAGCCAGGATCAAACTCTTCAGTTTAATCTCTGTTACTTTGCCCTGTTACAGGCACCGTCATTGCTGACGGGTCGCTCACTCAAAAAACTGACAGGCTACTTCCGAAGAAGTATCCTATTTCATTATTTCTTGTGAACATTTGATATTTTAAGTTTTACGTCGATCCGAAGATCGACGCTGCACTTCATCAAATGCCCACACTTATCGACTGTTAATTGTTAAAGAACGGTATTCGGTACTGCTGCATTTCTGCGATTCGCGCTATCGACAAAGCGTTGTGTTTGTCAGCTGCGAAGAAGGAAGAGTATGAAGCTTATTCAGCATTTCGTCAACCTTCTTTTTCTCTCGCCTCACACTGCATTTGCATGTTGTGTTCAGCGAGGGGGCGAATTATAGCCCTGCCCCACGCCAGCGGCAAGCTTTATTTCAGCAATGCCGCCACCGCCATGCCCATCTCCGTCGTACTGGCGCTGCCACCCATGTCCGGCGTGCGGGGACCATGTTCAAGCACCTGTTCGATGGCACGCAGCACCGCATCATGGGCGGCCGTGTAATTGGCGTCACCATTACCCAAAAAATCCAGCATCATGGCGCCGGACCAGATCATGCCGATCGGGTTGGCGATATTCTGGCCATAGATATCGGGGGCGGAACCGTGCACGGGTTCGAACACGGAAGGGAAAGTACGCTCGGGATTGATATTGGCCGACGGTGCAATGGCGATGGTGCCGGTGCACGCGGGACCGAGGTCGGACAAGATATCGCCAAACAGGTTAGACGCCACCACCACGTCAAAACGCTCGGGACTCAATACAAAGCGCGCCGCCAGGATGTCGATATGGTATTTGTCCCAGCGCACCTCGGGAAATTGCGGCGCCATGGTTTCCACCCGCTCATCCCAGTACGGCATGCTGATGGCAATGCCGTTCGATTTGGTGGCCGACGTCAGGTGTTTCTTGGGGCGGCTTTGCGCCAGCTCGAAGGCATATTTCAGGATGCGGTCGACGCCCTTGCGCGTGAATACCGATTCCTGCAGCACGGTCTCGCGCTCGGTCCCTTCGAACATGCGCCCGCCCACCGATGAATACTCGCCTTCCGTATTTTCACGCACCACATAAAAGTCGATATCGCCCGGCTTCTTGTTCGCCAGCGGACAGGGCACGCCCGGCATCAGCCGTACGGGGCGCAAGTTCACGTATTCGTCGAACTCGCGGCGAAATTTCAATAGCGATCCCCACAGCGAAATATGGTCCGGCACTTTATCGGGCCAGCCAACGGCGCCAAAATAGATGGCGTCGAAATCCTTCAACTGCGCGTACCAGTCCGACGGCATCATCTGGCCGTGTTCCAGGTAGTAGTCGCAATTGGCCCATTCCATGGTGGTGAACTGCAAATCGATATTAAAGCGGCGCGCCGCCGCCTGCATCACCCGCAAGCCCTCGGGCATGACTTCGTTACCGATGCCGTCGCCGGCGATGACTGCGATTCTATGAGTGGCCATGATCTCTTCCTGTGTGGGATACGGTGCGATGATGATACTAGCGCCACAACAGAATACAATCAGCACATTCACAACCCAAGTAGCCATGTAACGTGGACAATCGATGAAAAACACACCGTTGCTGGAAGACTTGCGCCTGTTTTGCCTGGTCGCGCAGAAAGCCAGCTTTGCCGCCACCGCACTGGAACTCGGTATATCGAAGGCGGTCGTCAGCAAGCGCATCGGCCTGCTGGAAATGGCCTTGCAGGCAAAATTGCTGCACCGGACCACGCGCCGGGTCAGCGTCACCGACCATGGCGAAATCGTGCGGCAGTGGGCACAACGCATACTCGACGATGTAGAGCAGATGAGCGAGGCGGTGGCGCAGTCGAAATTGCAGCCGCAAGGCATGTTGCGGATCTGCTCGAGTTCGGGCTTTGGCCGCAACCGACTGGGCCCGGCCCTGTCGCAACTGGCGCGCCAGTATCCGGAACTGAAGGTGGAGCTGGAGTTGCTCGACCGCCCTGTCGATTTATTGGGCGAAGGTTTTGATCTCGATATCCGCGTGGGCGTGGTGCATGAACCGAACCTGATCGCCCACCGCATTGCCAGCAATATTCGTGTGCTGTGCGCGGCGCCTGCCTACCTGGCGCAGCACGGCGTGCCAGCCACCCTGGACGAGCTGCGTCAACATCAATGCATCGTGATTCGCGAACGCGACCAGGATGGACGGCGCTGGAAACTGCTCGGTCCGCAAGGCATGGAAACCATCAAGGTCGATGGGCAGCTGTCCGCCAATAATGGCGAGCTGGTCCATCAATGGGCGCTCGACGGTCACGGCATCATCTTGCGCTCGGCCTGGGATGTCGAGCACAGCCTGGTGCAAGGCCGCTTGATACGGGTGCTGCCCGATTACCGCCAGGAAGCCGATGTGTGGGCGGTGACCACCTCACGGCTGTCGAACTCGGCCAAGGTCAGGGTCTGCGTGCAATTCCTGCAGCAATCGCTGCAGGCAAAAACCTGAGTCTCACACCAGGCGCGGCACATCCGGGTATAGCCTGGCCAGCGTGTCGCCGGCAATTGCCGTGATGGTTGGCACCAGGCGCAGGGCCGCTTGTTCGGGCGACTTTTCACGGCGCAGCTCTTTCCACGCTTCCAGCAAGGCAGGCTCATGGCGCGCCACCGCCTGCTCGACTTCGTCCTGCCAGAAGGCCGGCGCTTCGCTTTCGACAAAGTTGCCGCGGCCACGGCCAAAATGCGCCACTGCAAGGTAACGCAAGATGCCGGCCACCACCAGGGTGCGCAAGAAGGCGTCGGTAAATTGCATGGTCGGATGGTTGCGGTCGGTGCCGGAATTGAAACCCCAGGCGGCGCCGGCAAATGTCAGTGCGCCCACCACGCCACCGAGCAGGGCGCCCGCACCCATGCTCAGGCCGCCAGAAAGCAGGTCGGCCGACAAGCCCGTCGCCGCGCCGGACACCATCGCGCCCAGCAAACCGGCCTGCGCCTTGTCGATCGGTGCGCGCACGGCGAAGTTGTCGCGCACGCGGGTATTGATCTTGTGCGCATCGGTCGGGTCGAGCTTGTGCAGGATCAGCAGTTCGCGCGTGGTCTCGCCGCTATGGATGTTGAGCCGCGCCACCAGCGCCGCCATCGCGCGCTCCTGGCGTTGCTGTTCTTCATTCTTGCCGATGCCCACGACCTGCAAGGCCGATCTGAATAAACCTTTGGACGCCGTATCGAGCGCCTCGCTGTCCTGCGCCGCCACCGCCAACTGCGACGACAGCAGCTGCATCGCCTGCTGGAACCGGGCGGTATTGTGTGCCTGCCAGGTGGCAAACAGCCGCGCATAGCCGGCTTGCTGCGCAGCAGGCAGCAGCTTGCCAACCGCTTCATAAAAGACGCGCTCATGCACCCAGCAGCGGGCGAAGGCATCGAGCGCCAGGACCTCGCGCACAATCGGGTATTGCTGCAGATGCTCACGCCAGCGTGTCTGTTCAGTCTGCTCGGCATTGCCGGCGCGCGGCGGCCCCATCTGGTTCAGCAGCACCACCACGGGTTTGCCCAGCCATTCGAGGATTTTCATTTCCGCCGGCAGATAACCAGCGTCTTTCGGATGCTCGGACGAATTGACCAGGTACAACACCACGTCGGCCGCATCCCGCGCCGTGCGCAGTGCCTGCTGGCTGAGCCAGAACGGACGGTCGCGGTAGCGATCGATCACTTCGCGCAGGAACCAGCCGATGGGGTTGCCGGCCTGGCCCAGTCGTTTCAAGAGCCGTACCGAGTCGCCAAAGCCGGGCGTATCCCATAGTTGCAAGGCGTCACCCTCCGGCGTGGCCAGCAAGGTATGCGATTCGGCAAACACGGTCACGTGCGCCGCATCGCGCACTTCGCCGATATCGACACCCACCAGGGTGCGCGCCAGGGTCGTCTTGCCGTTATTCGTATGCGAAATCAGGGCAAACTGGATTTGCACCGCATCGCCCTGCATCGGCTTGATCTGCTTTTCCACATTCACACTCATGCTGTTGCCGATAGTTTCAGCCCCACTCCCGCATCAAGGGGGTGCAGGGCGGGATTGAGCAAATTGACCACCGTGGCCGTGGTCTGATGGAACTGGCAGAACTGCTGCCACAAGGCCACACGTTCCGCGCGGCGGGTATCGTTCTGCGGCACCACACCCGCATGCTCCAGGTAAGAGGACTCATCGATCAGCACGGCAACACCGCGCGTCGACGATTGCGCCAGGTAAGTCAAGAAGGCGCCGTGATTTTCTTTCTCGGGCGTCGCCGTCAGATTGAACAGTGCCGCCGTGATATTGACTTGTGCATCGTTCAGGTCGGTGTCGCGCAGCACGTCTTTTGGTTCTTCGCCATATGAGGTCGACGGACGCAGCATCACGCGGCCCTGTTCGCCAAACAGCATGGCGGCGATCTGCCCCAGGCCCTTGTGGCGCGCCTCATCGACAGTAAAGCTGTAAGGCAATACGCGCAGCAGGCCGCCGGTCGACACGCCGATGCTGTCATTGAGTTTGCGGAAGTATGGCTGATCGAGGTCCAGCGGAAAGTTCTTCGCCAGATGCACGGCGCGCAGATTGCTGATCACCGCAAGGATGGCACGTGGCAAGACCACCAGCAGGAAGATTGTCGCCGCATACAGATGTACCCAGCGCGCGCCGCCTTCGGCCGCCGTGGTTTGCGGGAAACGCAGCGCTTCGATCTCGGCCAGCGAAAAGCCTTGCAGCGGGAAGACGGCGATGGCCGGCGCAAATAAAGTCGACAGCAGGCTGTGGACCTGGCCGGCGTTCAGGAAAGTGCTTTCCCAGCCGGCCGCATATTGCGACAGAAAGCCGCGTGCGTACAGCGAAGCAACAGCGCCGATGGCAAACAGCGCCGCGCTCAGGTGGATGGTGCGGCCCAGGCGGGCGGAGGTCAGCTTGCGGCTCAGATGGCCCCATTCCACTGAAAAATTGAGCAAGCCGGTCGCCAGCACATGCGGCAGTTTGCGCGGCATCGACAGTTTGCCCACGCTCAGATGGCGCACCAGGCTGGCCTTGGGCCAGCCCAGCGGATGGGATGGAATGAACAGCCAGATAATCAGACCGATATAGACCAGCAAATTCCAGGCGATGATCAGCAGCAGCGGCGCGGACAATAAATCCACGCGGTGCGGATCGGTAATCCGATCGAGGCCTGCGCCCAGCAGCAAGGCCAGGATCGGCAGGGTCAGCGACAAGGTCTTCATGCCATTGCGGCGCTTGGCGAATGCGGCAAACGCCGGTGTGCGCTCGGTCAGGCGTTTCAGTATCTGCTCGGAACGCTGCTGCAGGAAATCATCGCCCGTCACACCAGCCTGCTTGCCCGATGCTTGCCACTGGGCCAGCTCGCGCGCGCTGCGGCTCGCATACATGCGGTCATCTTCGCTGAGGATTTCCTTTTGCTGATCCGCCGTTTCAATAGCGCGTACCAGCACTACATCTCTCGCAATTAACTCGTTCATGTTGCTCCTGTTTTGTAGAAAACGACAACTCGACAGGATGGATTGTGACGCACTTTTGCCTTTCAGGCCAACGCGTCCTCCGGTTTGAACACGCGATACAGCAGATAGACGAGATAGGAAGCGATCCAGGCCGACCATAGAACAGGGGTAAATGACGGGTTGGCCAGTCCCTGCTGCCAGGCACCCATGCCCAGGCCGCACAACAAAACGATCCCAAACACCAGGCCAGCAAGGCGCCGGGCAGGCAGCCAGAACAGGCATGCGGCCAGCAGCCACCAGGGGAAATCATCACCAGCTTGTACATCATTCAAGAAAAATACGATCCAGGTCAGCAGCGGCACAAACAGTGCCGAGCATGCCAGCACATGCAAGGCGATGCGGCGTGACGCGCTCAATCCCAGCGGCCGCAGCACATCCCAGGCGGCGGAGAGAATGACGACCGCAGCGAGCAGCAGGTTGATGAACAACATCGCGGGATCAGCGAGGGCGGTAGTGGAAGGCCGGGACAGCATGCCGTCATGGGCAAGCCAGACGATCAGCACGCCCGAGATCATCAGGACGGTATCGGGACCGGCAGGTGTTTTAAGGAGTTTCAGCTTGGCCAGCATGGCAGATAGGCTCCGGATCGGATGGAATAAGATCGGCTGCGATGCAGCCACGAAGCCATCGTACAGAGCGAAGATGAAGAAAACATGACGGAGCGAATACCGCTTTTCGCCAGACGAAAAAAAACCCCATCAATTTCTTGACGGGGCTTTCTTCTACTGCGAATAACAAGCCTGACGATAACCTACTTTCACACTGGTTGCAGCACTATCATCGGCGCAAAGTTGTTTCACGGTCCTGTTCGGGATGGGAAGGGGTGGGACCAACTTGCTATGG
>NZ_LOCQ01000019.1 GCF_001677885.1 Janthinobacterium psychrotolerans
TCAGCCGGTTGGGGTCGACGCCGACATGGCTGACATCGCAGCCTTCCCTGGCCAGGGTGTCGGTCAAAAACCTGCCCATATGGTCGTCGCCGACCTTCGACAGCATCGCCGACTTCAGGCCCAGGCGGGCCGTACCGAAGGCGATATTGGCCGACGAGCCGCCCAGGTATTTGGCGAAGCTGGTGGCGTCTTCCAGGGTGCTGCCGATCTGCTGCGCGTACAGGTCCACCGCCAGGCGGCCCAGGCAGATCACGTCGAGCGCGCGGCCCGATGCGAAAGGAGTTGGATTCTTCATCGATGTATCTTTCTGAATGCGTGCAGCGTTGATGGTCTCTGTTTATAGTTTTGCGCAAGCCGGCAATGGCCTGGACGGCCTGCCTGTGAGTTGTTGCATACCGTGAAAATCCCGTATGCTTTACCTCTTGTGCGACCGAAAAACACGACGCTGCGCGGCACATGGCGGCAGGCGCACGGGCTTCGGTCCCGGCTGCAGTGTTTCTAGAATAAGTCAGCAAAAAACAAAAAGCAATAAAAATTTCGAAATTAATTTAAATAGAAAATTGTTTCCATTTAAGACCGCTACACCAGAAAAGAGAGCAAGAGATGGCACAAACCTCCTCGATCGACCAGTTGATGCAACAAATCGCCGACGAGTACGAAAGCCTGTCGCGCCAGTTGAAATTGATCGCCAAGCATATCGAACAGCATCGCAGCAGCCTGATGCTCGAACGCATCAGCGATATCGCCTCCGCCTGCCAGGTGCAGCCGTCGGCCATCGTGCGCTTTGCCCAGCGCTTCGGTTTTTCAGGTTTCAGTGAAATGCAAGATGTGTTTCGCCAGGCCTATACGGACCAGGCCCGGGCCGCGCCGAACTATCGCCAGCGCATCCGCAAGCTCATTTCCACGCGTGACGGCAAGGTCGGCACGGGCGAGTTGACGCGCGAATTCATCGGCGCCAGCCGCAGCGGCCTCGACGAACTGGCAGCCGGGCTCGACGACGAACAGCTCGAAGCGGCCGTCATCTTGCTGCAGCAGGCGGACAATATCTATGTCGTGGGTGTGCGGCGCGCGTTTCCGGTGGCGTCATATATCGCCTACGCGCTGCAGCACACCAGCAAGCGTGCGCACCTGGTCACGGGATTGGGAGGCGGCCACCGCGACCAGATGCGCAGCGTACGGGCCGGCGACGTGGCGATTGCCATCAGCTTTGCGCCCTACGGCAAGGAAACCCTGGAATGCGCGCGCATGGCGCACGACAACGGCGCGCGCGTGCTGGTCATTACCGACAGCAAGCTGGCGCCGTTGGCGCGCACGGCCGACGCCCTGCTCACGGTGGCCGAAGGAAGCGCTTTTGCCTTCCGTTCGCTGACCAGCACCATCTGCCTGTGCCAGGCGCTGTTCATCGCCCTGGCCTACCGGCTCGAGATCGACATTGAGGAAATCGGCGCGCAGCCGGTGGACTGAAGCGCCGCGTCAGGCCAGGTCGAGAAAGATCACGCCATCCTCGACCTTGGCCGGATAGGTTTTCAGGTTCACGCAGACGGGTGCGCCGAGCGCCTTGCCGGTGGTCAGGTTGAAGCGGCCGTTGTGCTTGGGGCACTCGATCACGTTACCCATCACCAAGCCGTCGGCCAGGTGCACTTTTTCATGCGTGCACAGGCCATCCGAGGCATAGGCCTGGTTGTTCAGGCGGTATACGGCGTAGGTCTTGCCGGCGTGGTCAAACCGCATCACGTCTTCATCGTCGATCTCGTCGAACTCGCACACTTCGGTCCAGCAGCTCATATTGGTCTCCTTTGGTTTGTTGTTATGAATGATGATTTTATTTGGCGTAGGCGCCATCGGGCAGGTTATCCAATGCAGCCCCGCCACGCTGGGGCAAGCTGCGCTGCACGGCGTAGCCCGGCTCGCGCACCTGGCGCAGCACCGCAGGGATCAGCTCGCGGTAAGCGGCGAAGGTGCTGGGGTAAGGCGGCGGACAATCGTCCTTGATCAGCTCGTGCAGTTTGGGCAAGGTATGGAAAGGCACCATGGGAAACATATGATGCTCGGCGTGGTAATTCATGTTCCAGTATAAAAAGCGGAACACCGGATTCATATAGATGGTGCGGCAATTGAGGCGATGGTCGAGCACGTTTTCGGGCAGCCCGGAATGCTGGGTCAGGCCGAAGAACAAACTCAGCCACGCGCCATAAAAGGACGGCAGGCCGATAAAGACCAGCGGCTTGATGCTGGCGGTGGCGAAGCAGGCGGTGAGCACGGCGCCATAGATCAGACACCAGATGCGTGCTTCGCGCACCATCTTGCCGTGTTCGCTTTCGGGCACGAAGGTGCGGTCGTCGGCGGAAATCTTGCCGGCGGCGTTCAGTAACACTTGGCCCAGCTCGCTCAAGCCCGATTTCAGGTTGAAGCAATTGAGCAGCAAACCGAACAGGTCGGGTGGGCGCGGCACCACGATCTCGGGATCGCGCCCGACGATCAGGGTGTCGGTATGGTGGCGTGCGTGGCTCCAGCGTTTTTGCGTCGGCCGGCGCAAGACCAGGAAGGAAGCGATCTGGTACACCGCGTTGTTGAGCCACGGCGTTTTGAAGGCCGTGCCGTGGCTGGTTTCATGCCAGCGCGAATCGGCCGGCCCCGCATACAGGGTGCCGTACAGAAAGAAGGCGGGGATGGCCCACCAGCTGCCCCAGCTCATTGCGGCCAGCACACCCGACACCACAATCAGGCTGAACCAGATCAAGGTGTCGCGGATCGCGGTGGCGTCCCGGCGCTGCATCAGTCCCTTCATTTGCGGGCGCGTCAGTGCGCAGCGATACCACTGCGCATTGGCCAGCCCCTGCTCTATGGCCTGTTCGCCGTCGCCGCCTATCAGTTGATAGCCGCGTTTGCGATCCTGCGTGCTTTCTGCCTGTATTGCCATGTGCTCCTCCGTGGGTCGATTGGAACCGCCTTGGTCCATGGAAGCGATAGTAGTGGCGTGCGGCAGGCCGCTTCAAGCAGATCTTGAAAACTCTGTCAAAAGCCATCATCCGGGGCGCAGGCGGCCTATCATTTCCATCATTTGCACATTGTTCACGCCCCGGCTTTCCCGGCGAATGACCATTTATGGTCAATTTTCATGCTGCGTTCGAAGCCGCGATTTCTTACATTGTCGACAGGCGCCGCTACCAGGCGCCACCACACGACAAATCCCGATGGAGACGCACCACCATGACTGCCCCCTACCTGTTTTCCCTGAACCGCATGAGCGCACCGCGCATCGGTTTCGCCGACTACCTGGCCCTGTGCCAGCGCCTCGACGTGCGCGCGATTGAAATTCGCAATGACCTCGACGGCGTTGAAATCAACGACGGCACGCCGGCGCGCCAGATCCGCGAGATGACGCAAGCGGCCGGCATCACGATCCGCTCGATCAACGCCCTGCAGCGCTTCGAGCAGTTCGATGCCGAGCGTGAACGCGAGGCGCGTGCGCTGATCGACTACGCCGCCGACTGTGGCGCCCAGGCGCTGGTGCTGTGTCCGACCAACAGCCTGCGCGACAGCCGCGATGCGGGCGAGCGCCATCGCGCCCTGGTGGCGGCGCTGACGGCGCTCAAACCGATGCTGGCCGAACGCGGCGTGCTGGGCCTGATCGAACCACTGGGCTTTGCCGAGTGTGCGGTGCGCCGCAAGTCGCAGGCCGTGCTGGCCATGTACGACGCCGGTGCCGAACACGATTTCAAGCTGGTGCACGATACCTTCCACCATCACCTGGCCGGCGAAGACATCTTTTTCCCTGACCTGACGGGGCTCATCCATGTGTCCGGCGTGGAAGACGGCGCCGTGCCGGTCGCCGCCATGCGCGATATGCACCGCGTGCTGGTCGGCGCCGGCGACCGACTGGGCAATCTGGCGCAGATCAAAACCTTGCTGGCGCGCGGCTACCAGGGTTGCATTTCCTACGAGCCGTTCGCTGAAGAAGTGGCAGCCTCGGACGATATCGAAAGCCAGCTGCGCGCCAGCATGGCCCATTTGCGCGACGGCATCGGCGCCTGATCCACCCACATTCACAGGAGAAAAAACATGTTACAAGTAGCCATCTTCGGCGCCGGCCGCATCAGCAAGATCCATAGCGCCAACCTGGTACGCCAGCAAGGCGTACGCCTGAAATACGTAGTCGACGTGCACGCGCCCAGCGCCGCCGCGCTGGCCAGCGAGCATGGCGCACAGGTCAGTGATATCGACACGGTATTTGCCGATCCCGAGATCGCGGCCGTGATCATCGCCTCGAGTACCGACAGCCACGCCGACCTGATCTTGCGCGCCGCCGCCAGCGGCAAGCATATCTTTTGCGAAAAACCGGTCGACCTGACCGTCGAGCGCGCCCTGGTATGCGCCGACGCCGTCGCCAAGGCCGGCGTGACGGCGCTGATCGGCTTCCAGCGCCGCTACGATCCCACCTTTGCCGCGCTCAAGGCGCGCATCGACGCCGGCGACATCGGCGTGCCGGAAGTGCTGGCCATCACCAGCCGCGATCCGGGCGCGCCGCCGCTCGACTACATCCGCAGCTCGGGTGGCATTTTCAAGGACATGTTGATTCATGACTTCGACGTGTTCCGCTGGATCCTCGACGACGAAGCCGTCAGCGTCTACGCCACCGCCTCGGTGCTGACCGATCCGAAGGTGGGCGAAGCGGGCGACGCCGACACCACCGCCGTGACGATCCGCACGCGCAAGGGCCGCCTCTGCCAGATCAACACCAGCCGCCGCGCCGCCTATGGCTATGACCAGCGCTTCGAGGTACTGGGCAGCGCCGGCATGCTGCAGGCGCATAACCATCGCCCGACGGAAGTGGAAGCCTGGACCGCCAGCGGCGTGGCGACCAGCTTGCCGGAAAACTTCTTCCTGGAACGCTACCGCGCCGCGTATGCCGCCGAAATGGCCCATTTCGTCGCCGCCCTGATCGACGGCAAGCCGGTGCGCACCACGGTGGCCGATGGCCTGAAGGCGCTGCAACTGGCGCAGGCGGCCGAAGTGTCGTGGCGCGAGCGGCGCATCGTCGAGCTGTAAAACTTGTGAGGCGCCCTGCGGCTGGTGCATGATGGCTGTTTTCAAGCAGGACACCAGCATGAGCGACTTGCCGCAGGAACCCGCCCCCGCCACCCGCCGCAAGCGCTCGGCGCGCTTTAGCGACATCGCCGCCGAAGCCGGCGTGAGCGAGACCACGGTCAACCGCGTGCTCAACGAGCGCGGCAGCGTCTCGGCCGCGACCCGCGCGCGCGTGGTGGCCGCCGCCCGGCGCCTGGGCGTGCCGCGGCTGCTGCCGGAGCCGCGGCGCGGCCTGACCCGCTTCGACGTGATCCTGGCCGGCAGCGGCACGCCGTACTTCCAGCGCCTCAACCTGGCGTTCCAGCGCGCCATGCACATGCTGGACAAAAAAGTGGTGATCCACCGCACCCTGGTGGCCGAGGGCGATGGCCAGGACGAGCGCATCGCACGCGCCATCCTCAGCCCACGCCAGAAGCGCCATGGCCTGATCGTTGCCGTGCATGACAGCATCACCGTGCGCGCCGCGCTGCGCCAGGTGATTCATACGGGGGTGCCGGTGGTAACCCTGATGAGCGATATTGCCGACGTGCCGCGCCTGCATTACGCCGGCATCGACAATTACCGCGCCGGCCGCACGGCCGGCCATTTCCTGGGACGCGCCTTGCCGGCCCAGGGCCGCATCCTGTTGATCAGCAATGCGCTGCAATACCAGGCGCACGCCGAGCGCATCCATGGCGTGCAGGAAGTGCTGGCCGAGCGCTACCCGGGCCTGCTGTGCGGCGAGGTGCGCCAATGCCACGACCAGCCCGACCGCTGCCACGCCGCCGTCGCGCGCGCCGTCAAGGCCTGGCCCGATCTGGTCGGCATCTACAACTGCGTATTCCGGCGAACGTGACCAGCCATTCCGGCGAACGTGACCGCTGCGCAGCGGATGGCGTTACGCGGTCAAATTCTAATCCCTGCGGTCACGATGGGTCGATATTTTTCTCCTTTTTGGCTGTTTTAGGTCGCTGAGCACGCAGCGAGTCGCCGGTCAGCGTGAAGCGGTGGTTGCGCTGCATGACGCGGTCCAGGATGGCGTCGGCGATGGTGGCATCGCCGATCCATGCATGCCAGTGTTCGACCGGCAGTTGGCTGGTGATGATGGTGGCCTTGTTGCCGGCGCGGTCGTCGATGATCTCCAGCAGATCCGAGCGCGTCATGCTGTCGATGGTCCCCATGCCCCAGTCGTCGAGCACCAGGACGTCGGTCTTGGCCAGTTGCAGCAGCCATTTGCCGAAGGCACCGCTGCCGTGCCGGATGCGCAGTTCTTCCTGCAAGCGCGGTACACGCTGGTAGATCGCCGAGTATCCACGCCGGCAGGCGTACTGCGCCAGCGCGCAGGCCAGCCATGATTTGCCGGCGCCGGTGG
>NZ_LOCQ01000018.1 GCF_001677885.1 Janthinobacterium psychrotolerans
CACCCGTTCGCCACTCGCCACCAGAGCAAGCTCCGTGCTGCCGTTCGACTTGCATGTGTAAGGCATGCCGCCAGCGTTCAATCTGAGCCAGGATCAAACTCTTCAGTTTAATCTCTGTTACTTTGCCCTGTTACAGGCATGGTCGAACCTTTTAATCGGTTCAAACCCCTCGCATTGCGAGGTGTTTGCTCACTCAAAAAACTGACAGGCCACTACTTTCGTAGCGTCCTATTTCATTATTTCTTGTGAACATTTGATATTTTAAGTTTTACGTCAATCCGAAGATCGACGCTGCACTTCATCAAATGCCCACACTTATCGACTGTTAATTGTTAAAGAACGGTATTCGGTGCTACGTTTCGCGCTATCGACAAAGCGTTGTGTTTGTCAGCTGCGAAGAAGGAAGAGTATGAAGCATTTCGTTCAATCCGTCAACACCTTCTTTTCTGCTGCATCGCCGTTTCCGGTGATCCTCAACTGCCGCATTTGACTGCGCCTCATTGGGGAGGCGAACTATAGCAAAGCCCCGCCAGTCTTGGCAAGGGCTTTCAATCGCCATCCGCATTTTTATTCACGCCGCCAACAGGGCTTTGACAAGGTCCTTCTTGTCGATAGACTCCCTGGCATCGACATGCAGCGCCTTGAGCACATGATCGAGATGGTGCAACATGATGTCGACCGCAGCGTCGGCGTTGCCGGCCCTGGCCGCCTCGATGAACAGCGCATGCTCATCCGATGAGCAACTGGCGTCTTCGCTGGACTGCTGGTGCATGGCGATCAGCGAGGTCCGCGCCGTCAGTTTGCGCAAGATTTCCTTCAACACCAGATTGCCAGCGATATCGGCCAGCAAGGTGTGAAAGTCACCTAGCAACCTGGCGCGCAGCGGCAGATCGTTTTGTGCCAGAGCCTGGCGTTCCAGGGCAAGGTGGGCATCGATGCGGCGATAATCGTCGGCCTTGGCGATGGCCACGAAATCGCGTGCCAGGCCGGCTTCGAGCGTGCGGCGCACGGCAAAGATCTCGCGCGCCTCGCGTTCACTGAGCTTGCACACGCATGCGCCCTTTTCCGGCACGATCTCGATGAGCTCATCCTTCGACAGCATCAGCAAGGCCGCACGGATCTTGGTGCGGCTGACCGAGTACACGCGGGCCAGGGCCTCTTCCTTGAGCTTGGTGCCAGGCGGCAATCGGCGTTCGATGATTGCCGTCGCAATATCCGCGGCGATCTCTTCGGAAGAGTTGGGAACAATTGCTGTGGCGTGGTCAGGCATGCGGAATCTGGCTTTGGCAAAAACGATCAGGAAACCGAACTGATGAAACTGGCCAGTTCCGGCGTCGACGGTGCGGCAAACAGGGTCTTCGGATCACCCTGCTCATGGATTTTCCCCTGGTGCATGAACACCAGTTGATCGCCCACCTCGCGTGCGAAGCGCATCTCATGCGTAACCATGATCAGGGTCATGCCATCCTCGGCCAGCTTGCGCACCACGGCCAGCACTTCGTTCACCAGTTCCGGGTCGAGCGCCGAGGTGATTTCATCGCACAACAGTATTTTCGGCTGCATCGCCAGTGCCCGGGCGATCGCCACACGCTGCTGCTGGCCGCCCGACATCTGGTCTGGAAACGAGTCAAAGCGATCGGCAAGGCCGACTTTTGCCAGCGCATCGCGCGCCAGCGCCTCGGCCTGCTGCTTGCCTGTTTTCTTGACCACGGTCGGCGCCAGCATCACATTCTGTCCTGCCGTCAGATGCGGATACAGATTGAACTGCTGAAACACCATGCCGACTTTCAGGCGCAACTGGCGCAAATCGGTCTGGCCAACGGTAACCCGCACGCCGTCGACATCGAGCGAGCCTTCGTCGAAACTTTCCAGTCCGTTGATCGAGCGCAGCAAGGTACTTTTGCCCGAACCGCTGCGTCCGATCACGGCCGTCACTTGGCCCTCCTTGACGCGCAAGTCGATGCCCTTGAGGACATGGTGCGTACCAAAACGCTTGTGCAAACCATTGATACTAACGAGAGACATTCATTTTCCTTTCCAGGCGGCGGGCATACAGCGAAAGCGGGAAACACAGGCAAAAATACATCAGGGCGATCAGGCCATACACGGTGAAGGGCGCAAACGTGGCGTTGCTGATCATCGAACCGGCCTTGGTCAGTTCGACGAAGCCGATGATCGACGTGACCGCCGTCGCTTTCACGACCTGCACGGAAAATCCGACTGTTGGTGCGACGGCGATGCGCAGGGCCTGCGGCAAGATTACGTGACGCATCTGTTCCATATACGTCATTGCCGTGCTGGCAGACGCTTCCCACTGGCCACGGGGAACCGCCTCGACGCAACCGCGCCAGATTTCCGCCAGGTAAGCGCTGGTAAACAAGGTCAGGGCCACGCTGGCGGCCAGCCACGGCGACACTTGCATGCCGGTCAGTGACAGGCCAAAGAACAACAGGAACAATTGCATCAGCAGCGGTGTGCCCTGGAACAGCTCGATGTACATGACGGCAAACTGGCGCAGCGGCCGCGCGCCCGAGGTGCGCATCATCAGGATGGCGATACCGACCAGCCCCCCACACACAAAGGCGATCAAGGACAGCAATACCGTCCAGCGCCCCGCCAGCAACAAGTTGCGAATGATGTCCCACAGGGAAAAATCGCTCATGTCGCTCTCCTGGCAAGAACGTAGCGGCCAAACAGGCCCAGCGCGCGGCGCACGCCGACCGCCAGCAAAAAGTACATGATGGTAACGACGAAATACACTTCGAAGGAGCGGAAGTTACGCGAGGTAATAAAGCCGGCGCCAAAGGTCAGCTCCTCGGCCGAGATTTGCGAGCACACGGACGATCCCAGCATCACGATCACGATCTGGCTCGACAAGGCTGGCCACATCTTGAGCAAGGCCTGGCGCAGGATTACGCAGCGGAAAATCTGGAAACGCGACATCGCCAGCGCCGAAGCGGCCTCGATATGGCCTTTCGGCACAGACTCCACGCCGGCGCGGATGATCTCGGTGCTGTAGGCGCCCAGGTTGAGCACCATCGCAATTGTTGCCGCCTGCCACTCGCTCAAATGAATGCCGAGGCTGGGCAAGCCGAAGAAGACAAAGAACAGCTGCACGATAAACGGCGTGTTGCGGATCAGCTCCACATACGCGGTGTAGACCGGGAACAGCACGGGCAGTTTCCAGGCGCGCGAGATGGCGCCAAGAATACCGATGGCAATACCGAGCACGGTACCGACGAGTGTCAGGCGCAAGGTACCGATCACGCCGTTGTACAGATACTCGCGGTATTCCCAGATACTGCTGAAATCAAAAGTGTATGCCATGGCGCGCTTGAGCAGTTACAGCAGGGCCGTGACAGGGCGCGTTGTTTTCAGCCATTTCTGGGCGATGGTATTGAGGCTGCCGTCTTCTTTGGACTTGGCCAGGATAGCATTGATTTGCGCCAGTAACTTCGGCTCGCTTTTATTGATGCCGACGTAGCATGGTGAATTCTTGATAAAGAATTTGAATTCGAGTTTTTTGGCCGGCTGTTTTTCGACAATTGCGCCGGCCACCACATTGCCAGTGGCAATCAAGGGCACTTGGCCGGACAGATAGGCGGAAATGGTCGCGTTATTGTCTTCAAAACGCTTGATGGTGGTATTGGCCGGCGCAATCTTGCTCAGCTCAAGATCCTCCACGGCACCGCGGGTGACGCCCACGGTTTTACCTGCCAGTTGTTCCGCCTTGCTGATCGCCTGATCTGCGGTCCCGAACACGCCGCTGAAGAATGGCGCATACGCTGCGCTGAAATCGATGACTTTTTCACGCTCGGGGTTTTTACCCAGACTGGAAATGACCAGGTCGACTTTTTTGGTATTAAGGTAAGGAATGCGATTGGCGCTGGTCACCGGCACCAGTTCCAGCTTCACTCCCAGGCCCTTGGCCAGCAGTGCGGCCACGTCAATGTCGTAGCCAACCGGTTTCATGTCAGGGCCGACGGACCCGAAAGGTGGGAAATCCTGGGGCACGGCCACGCGCAAGACCTTGGCCTTGAGAATATCGTCGAGCGCCTCGGCATGGGTCAGCGGTGCGGCAAGTGCGGTGGCGGACAAGATCAGCGACAACAGGATCGAACGACGGTTCATGGACAACTCCTCAAGGTGGGATGGAGCGCACTGTTCCGTGATGAACAGCGCGCCATATTCCTTGAGCAGTTTCCGTGCCTGCATACAAAGCCTGTATACGATCTGCAAAACCCCTATTTCTGCATGGTTTTTGAGCAGTGCATGACTTTCTGCACCAGCTCATGCACGAATAGGGTGCGTTTACAACAAACCACCAGACGAAAAAAAACCCCGACCATTGCTGGCGGGGTTTTTCTCTACTGCGAATAACAAGCCTGACGATAACCTACTTTCACACTGGTTGCAGCACTATCATCGGCGCAAAGTTGTTTCACGGTCCTGTTCGGGATGGGAAGGGGTGGGACCAACTTGCTATGGTCATC
>NZ_LOCQ01000017.1 GCF_001677885.1 Janthinobacterium psychrotolerans
TGATGATGGACAGCGCAGCGCTGGCGGCGCTGGTGTTGCCGGCAGCATCTACCGCCTTGACTGTCAAGCTGTGCGCGCCGGTGGCCAATGCGCTGCTGGTGATGCTCCACACGCCGCCGGTGGCAACGGCTGTGCCGAGCACGGTGGTGCCGTCGGTATCGTACAAGGTGACCAGGCTGCCCGCTTCGGCGGTGCCGGTGAAGGTTGGCGTAGTGATGCGGGTGACGCCGTCGGTGTTCGAGGCGCCGCTGTCGGACGCAAGCGCCAATGCTGGCGCGTTTGGTGCTGCGGGGGCGGTGGCGTCAATGGTGATCGCCAGTGCCGGCGAGGCGACGCTGGTGTTGCCGGCAGCATCCACCGCCTTGACTGTCAAGCTGTGCGCGCCGGAGGCCAGTGCGCTGCTGGTGATGCTCCAGACGCCGCCGGTGGCAACTGCCGTTCCCAGCACGGTGGTGCCGTCGGTATCGTACAGGGTGACCAGACTGCCCGCTTCGGCGCTGCCGGTGACGGTAGGCGTGGTGACGCTGGTGACGCCGTCGGTGTTGGAGGCGCCGCTGTCGGAAGCAAGTGCCAATGCCGGTGCGCTTGGCGTTGCAGGCGCGGTGCTGTCGATGGTGATCGCCAGTGCTGGCGAGGCGACGCTGCTGTTGCCGGCAGCATCTACCGCTTTGACGCTCAAGCTGTGCGCGCCGGAGGCCAGCGCGCTGCTGGTGATGCTCCACACGCCGCCGGTGGCAACTGCCGTTCCCAGCACGGTGGTGCCGTCGGTATCGTACAGGGTGACCAGGCTGCCCGCTTCGGCGCTGCCGGTGACGGTGGGCGTGGTGATGCTGGTCAGGCCGTCCGTGTTGGAGCTGCCGCTGTCGGAAGCCAGCGCCAGGACTGGCGCGCTCGGTGCTGCCGGCGCCGTGGTGTCGATGGTGATCGTCAGCGCAGCCGAATTCAAGCTGGCGTTGCCAGCGGAATCCACCGCTTTGAGGGTCAAGCTGTGCGCGCCGGTGGCCAGTGCGCTGCTGGTGATGCTCCACACGCCGCCGGTGGCAACTGCCGTGCCGAGCACAGTGGTGCCGTCGGTGTCGTACAAGGTGACCGTGCTGCCCGCTTCGGCGGTGCCGGTGAAGGTTGGCGTAGTGATGCGGGTGACGCCGTCGGTGTTCGAGGCGCCGCTGTCGGACGCAAGCGCCAATGCTGGCGCGTCTGGTGCTGCGGGGGCGGTGGCATCAATGGTGATCGCCAGTGCCGGCGAGGCGACGCTGGTGTTGCCGGCAGCATCTACCGCCTTGACTGTCAAGCTGTGCGCGCCGGTGGCCAATGCGCTGCTGGTGATGCTCCACACGCCGCCGGTGGCAACTGCCGTGCCGAGCACGGTGGTGCCGTCGGTGTCGTACAAGGTGACCGTACTGCGCGCTTCGGCGGTGCCGGTGATGACCGGCGTGGTGATGCGGGTGACGCCGTCGGTGTTCGAGGCGCCGCTGTCGGACGCAAGCGCCAATGCTGGCGCGTCTGGTGCTGCGGGGGCGGTGGCATCAATGGTGATCGCCAGTGCCGGCGAGGCGGCGCTGGTGTTGCCGGCAGCATCTACCGCCTTGACTGTCAAGCTGTGCGCGCCGGAGGCCAGTGCGCTGCTGGTGATGCTCCACACGCCGCCGGTGGCAACTGCCGTGCCGAGCACGGTGGTGCCGTCGGTGTCGTACAAGGTGACCGTACTGCCCGCTTCGGCGGTGCCGGTGA
>NZ_LOCQ01000016.1 GCF_001677885.1 Janthinobacterium psychrotolerans
ATCAATACAAGGACAGCTTTCCCACCTACCGCGCCCACAATGAGCAGGCGATGGCGCATGCGGCGATTGCCTACGCCAAGGCCCATATGCGCCGGCGCATGATGGCCGTGACCAGCTCGATCGGTCCGGGCGCCACCAATCTGCTGACGGCCGCCGCGCTGGCGCATGTCAATCGCCTGCCGGTGCTGCTCTTGCCGGGCGATGTATTCGTCTCGCGCGCGCCGGACCCGGTATTGCAGCAGCTGGAAGATGGCGGGGACGGCAGCGTGTCCGTCAACGACGCCTTCAAGCCGCTGTCGCGCTATTTCGACCGCATTATCTATCCGGAACAGCTATTGACGGCCTTGCCGCGCGCCATCGCCGCCCTGACCGACCCGGCCGCCTGCGGCCCGGTCACCCTGTCGCTGCCGCAGGATGTGCAGACCATGGCGTATGACTATCCGGAAGAATTTTTTGCGCCGCGCGTGGTACGGTTTCGTGCAATTCCACCGGTGGTTTCCGAGCTGGAAGAGGCTGCAGACGTGTTGCGCAACGCGCAGCAGCCTTTGATCGTGGCCGGTGGCGGCGTGCTGTATGGCCAGGCCGGCGCAGCCTTGCGGGCGTTTGCCGAGCGCCATGGTATTCCCGTGGCGGAAACCCATGCCGGTAAAAGTGCCTTGCCGTGGGACCATGCGCTGCAGCTGGGGGCGATTGGCGTCACCGGATCACCTGCCGCCAATTCGATTGCGGGTGAAGCGGATCTTGTGCTGGCGGTCGGCACGCGGCTGCAGGATTTCACGACCGGCTCGAACTCGCTGTTTGCCAGGGCCGAACTGGTCAGCCTGAATGTGAATGGCTTTGACGCCCTGAAACGCCGTGGCCTTGGTGTGCAGGCCGACGCCACCCTGGGCCTGCAAGGCTTGTCGGCCTTGTTGCCAGAGTGGACCAGCAGCGCCGAATGGCAGGAACGTGCCCGGCGCGAAGCGGCCGGCTGGCGCGACACCGTCACCGCCATTACCGGTCAGCGTGAGGTGGCCGGCCTGCCGTATGACGGCGAAGTGATCGGCGCCGTGCAGCGCTCGTCCAACACCTCGACAGCCAACGATATCGTTGTCTGCGCGGCGGGCACCTTGCCGGCCGAGCTGCACAAGCTGTGGCGCACGTCCACCCCCGGCGGCTACCATATGGAATACGGTTATTCGTGCATGGGCTATGAGATCGCCGGCGGCCTGGGCGTCAAGATGGCCAAACCCGCATCCGACGTGATCGTGATGGTCGGCGACGGCAGTTATCTGATGATGAATTCGGAGATCGCCACCTCGGTCATGCTCGATAAAAAGCTGATCATCGTGGTCTTGGATAACCGCGGCTACGGCTGCATCAACCGCCTGCAGCAGGCCTGCGGCAATGCGCCGTTCAACAATATGCTGGCCGATTGCCTGCAGGAAGGAGAAGGCGCGCCGCGCATCGATTTTGCGCTGCA
>NZ_LOCQ01000015.1 GCF_001677885.1 Janthinobacterium psychrotolerans
ATCAATACAAGGACAGCTTTCCCACCTACCGCGCCCACAATGAGCAGGCGATGGCGCATGCGGCGATTGCCTACGCCAAGGCCCATATGCGCCGGCGCATGATGGCCGTGACCAGCTCGATCGGTCCCGGCGCCACCAATCTGCTGACGGCCGCCGCATTGGCCCATGTGAACCGCCTGCCGGTGCTATTGCTGCCGGGTGACGTATTCGTCTCGCGCGCGCCGGACCCGGTATTGCAGCAGCTGGAAGATGGCGGGGACGGCAGCGTGTCCGTCAACGACGCCTTCAAGCCGCTGTCGCGTTATTTCGACCGCATTATCTATCCGGAACAGCTATTGACGGCCTTGCCGCGCGCCATCGCCGCCCTGACGGACCCGGCCGCCTGCGGCCCGGTCACCCTGTCGCTGCCGCAGGATGTGCAGACCATGGCGTATGATTACCCGGAAGAGTTTTTTGCGCCGCGCGTGGTACGGTTTCGTGCAATTCCACCGGTGGTTTCCGAGCTGGAAGAGGCTGCGGACGTGTTGCGCAACGCGCAGCAGCCTTTGATCGTGGCCGGTGGCGGCGTGCTGTACGGCCAGGCCGGCGCAGCCTTGCGGGCGTTTGCCGAGCGCCATGGTATTCCCGTGGCGGAAACCCATGCCGGTAAAAGTGCCTTGCCGTGGGACCATGCGCTGCAGCTGGGGGCGATCGGCGTCACCGGATCACCTGCCGCCAATTCGCTGGCCAGCCAGGCTGATGTGGTACTGGCCGTCGGCACGCGGCTGCAGGATTTCACGACCGGCTCGAACTCGCTGTTTGCCAGGGCCGAACTGGTCAGCCTGAATGTGAATGGCTTTGACGCCCTGAAACGCCGGGGGCTTGGTGTGCAGGCCGATGCCACCCTGGGCCTGCAGGGATTGTCGGCCTTGTTGCAAGACTGGTCCAGCAGCGCGCAATGGCAAGAGCTGGCGCGGCGCGAAGCGGCCGGCTGGCGCGACACCGTCACCGCCATTACCGGTCAGCGCGAGGTGGACGGCCTGCCGTATGACGGCGAAGTGATCGGCGCCGTGCAGCGTTCAGCCACCACCTCGACCACCAGCGATATCGTCGTCTGCGCGGCGGGCACCTTGCCGGCCGAGTTGCACAAGCTGTGGCGCACGTCCACCCCCGGCGGCTACCATATGGAATACGGTTACTCGTGCATGGGCTATGAAATCGCCGGCGGCCTGGGCGTCAAGATGGCCAAACCCGATGCCGACGTGATCGTGATGGTCGGCGACGGCAGTTATCTGATGATGAATTCGGAGATCGCCACCTCGGTCATGCTCGATAAAAAGCTGATCATCGTGGTGCTGGATAACCGCGGCTACGGCTGCATCAACCGCCTGCAGCAGGCCTGCGGCAATGCGCCGTTCAACAATATGCTGGCCGATTGCCTGCAGGAAGGAGAAGGCGCGCCGCGCATCGATTTTGCGCTGCA
>NZ_LOCQ01000014.1 GCF_001677885.1 Janthinobacterium psychrotolerans
CCGACAAAGCTGACGGCGCGCACATCGGGGTGGTGCAGCAAGCCATCGACGGCTTCCTTGTCGCCCTGCACCACATTGAACACGCCGTCCGGCAGGCCCGCTTCGGTGAGCAATTTCGCCAGCAGCAGGCTGGCCGACGGATCGCGCTCCGACGGTTTTAATACAAAGGTATTGCCGCAGGCAATCGCCATCGGGAACATCCACATCGGCACCATCACCGGGAAGTTGAATGGCGTAATGCCAACGCAGACACCGAGCGCCTGGCGGATCGACCAGGCGTCGATGCCGCCGGCGACCTGTTCGCTGTATTCGCCCTTCATCATTTGCGGGATGCCGCAGGCGAACTCCACCACTTCGATGCCGCGCGTGACTTCCCCTTTGGCGTCGGTAAACACTTTGCCATGCTCGGCGGTGATCAGCGCGGCCAGTTCATCGGAATGGCTTTCCAGCAATTCCTTGAACTTGAACATGACGCGTGCGCGGCGCAGCGGCGAGGTTTGCGACCAGGCCGGGAAGGCGGCGTGGGCGGCGGCCACGGCGGCGTTCAGTTCGCCGCTGGTCGCCAGCGCGACCCTGGCCGTGACGGCGCCGGTGGCGGGATTGAAGACGTCGCTCGTGCGCTCGGCGCGCGAGGCCATGGCTTTGCCACCAATAAAGTGGCCAATTGTCGGGGTGCTCATTGGGGATTCCTTGCTTATTTGCTGATCAGCCACTCATGGGCCGGATCGTTTTTAAAATGCCAGACCCGTTTCGGGCCGGCCATCACATTCAGGTAGTAGCCGTCGTAGCCATACGGCACGGTGACCGGGTGATAGCCGCGCGGCACCATCACCACATCGTGGTTTTCCACCGCCAGCGCCTGGTCGATGCTGCGATCGTCCGTGTACACGCGCTGGTAGGCAAAGCCCTGCTCCGGGTTCAGGCGGTGGTAATAGGTTTCCTCCAGCGAACTCTCCGTCGGAATATTGTCGCTATCGTGCTTGTGCGGCGGGTAGCTCGACGAGTGGCCCGATGGCGTGACCACTTCCACCACCAGCAGGCCATCGGCTTCCTCCGTCTGCGGCAGGATATCGCACACATAACGGGTATTGGCGCCCTTGCCGCGCACCGAGCGCGTCATGGTGTTCGGGTCGATCAGCCGCGCCGGACGGTCGGAATTGCCAGGCGCGCTGCACAGCGCCACTTCGGCGTCGCTGGTGGCCGTGATGCTGGCCTGCATGCCGCGCGGCACATAGACTGCCGCCGGCGGGCGGTCCTCGAACACGCTCAGCCGTTTGCCGATGTTTTCCCAGCGCTGCTCGCCGGCCTTGACCGTCACGGTGCCGGTCAGCACCACGATGCACAACTCGCGGCTGCCGGTGTCCAGGCTCAGCTGCTCGCCGGAGGCCAGCCGGTGGGCGGCAAAGCCGACATGGGTCCAGCCCGCCGATGCGGG
>NZ_LOCQ01000013.1 GCF_001677885.1 Janthinobacterium psychrotolerans
ACCTGCTAAGGTTATAGGGACAAGCCGTACGGGCAATTAGTACTGGTTAGCTTAATGCATTACTGCACTTCCACACCCAGCCTATCAACGTCCTGGTCTCGAACGACCCTTCAAAGAGCTCAAGGCTCTGGGAAATCTCATCTCAAGGCAAGTTTCCCGCTTAGATGCTTTCAGCGGTTATCTCTTCCGAACTTAGCTACCCGGCAATGCCACTGGCGTGACAACCGGTACACCAGAGGTTCGTCCACTCCGGTCCTCTCGTACTAGGAGCAGCCCCCTTCAAATTTCCAACGCCCACGGCAGATAGGGACCAAACTGTCTCACGACGTTTTAAACCCAGCTCACGTACCACTTTAAATGGCGAACAGCCATACCCTTGGGACCGGCTACAGCCCCAGGATGTGATGAGCCGACATCGAGGTGCCAAACTCCCCCGTCGATATGAACTCTTGGGAGGAATCAGCCTGTTATCCCCAGAGTACCTTTTATCCGTTGAGCGATGGCCCTTCCATACAGAACCACCGGATCACTATGTCCTACTTTCGTACCTGCTCGACTTGTCAGTCTCGCAGTTAAGCACGCTTATGCCATTGCACTATCAACACGATGTCCGACCGTATCTAGCGTACCTTCGAACTCCTCCGTTACACTTTAGGAGGAGACCGCCCCAGTCAAACTGCCTACCATGCACTGTCCCCGATCCGGATAACGGACCAAGGTTAGAACCTCAAACAAACCAGGGTGGTATTTCAAGGTTGGCTCCACGAGAACTAGCGTCCCCGCTTCAAAGCCTCCCACCTATCCTACACAGATTGGTTCAAAGTCCAATGCAAAGCTACAGTAAAGGTTCATGGGGTCTTTCCGTCTAGCCGCGGGTAGATTGCATCATCACAAACATTTCAACTTCGCTGAGTCTCGGGAGGAGACAGTGTGGCCATCGTTACGCCATTCGTGCAGGTCGGAACTTACCCGACAAGGAATTTCGCTACCTTAGGACCGTTATAGTTACGGCCGCCGTTTACTGGGACTTCAATCAAGAGCTTGCACCCCATCATTTAATCTTCCAGCACCGGGCAGGCGTCACACCCTATACGTCCACTTTCGTGTTTGCAGAGTGCTGTGTTTTTATTAAACAGTCGCAGCCACCAGTTTATTGCAACCCTTTCACCCTTCTGCAGTAAAGCAGTCAAGCTACCGGGGCGTACCTTTTCCCGAAGTTACGGTACCAATTTGCCGAGTTCCTTCTCCCGAGTTCTCTCAAGCGCCTTAGAATACTCATCTCGCCCACCTGTGTCGGTTTGCGGTACGGTCTCGTATGACTGAAGCTTAGAGGCTTTTCTTGGAACCACTTCCGATTGCTTCGTG
>NZ_LOCQ01000012.1 GCF_001677885.1 Janthinobacterium psychrotolerans
TCACCACCTCCGTGTACGCGGGCGGGTTCGTGCCCGGTACTGGCTGCTGCTCGATCAGCTCCATGCGGCGCGGTGGCGGTATCGGCTGCGGCCCGGCCTGTGGCGTTGGGCGCGGGCCAGCTGCGCTCGCCCAGGAATCACCGCCGACAAACGAGGGTGCCGTCGACTTGATGGAGAACATGATGGCATCGGCCCACTGGTCGGTGATGGTGTTGTCTGCCGTGATGCCGACAATCTGGCCCTTGGCGATCACGCCACAGAGGAGGCATTTGAAAATGTACTCGGCGTAATCGTTACCCATGGTATTGACTGTACCGGGCGTGGTAACTCCACGGGTCGTAACTGAGTTTTTTGCCACATACATGACAGACGGGGGGTAGCTGGGCGCTCCCCCATCACCAGCGTAGAGGATCACTGAGGAGTTGGTTCCCCGGACTCCAGCGTGGAACACGAGAGCCCCCTCAGACCCTGTGATGGCGACCTTGGCGGACCCCTCAACCTGTAATTTGTCAGAGCCATTATCGGTAGTCGTGCCAACTAAAAAATTGTTTCCCAGGACGTTGACTGACAACGATTTTCCAGCGTAGGTCTGAATACTGCCGCCGCCAGTGTCACTCCAGGCCACCATGATTTTCTGGCCCGTGGAGATATCGCCACCTGCGACTATTAGCCCGGCGTTGACGGTGGCCTTTTGCGCCGTCAATGGCCCCGTCAGCGTTCCGCCTGTCAGGGGCAGCGCGTTATAGGGTCCGGCCGCAAATGCGTCCCACATCTGGTTGAGTACCTCGACCACGTTTTTCATACCGGCTGTAAATTTGCTGGCCATTATTAAATCCCTTCTATCTGGAGTGGTGCTGCATAGGTTTCGTAGTACGGCGTGCTAACCGCGTCCAGATTGGCGACACGGCCGTACAGCATGTGGTCCTGCTCGAGCACCGGATCTGCATGCTCAGGAAACAGGCTGAACAGCAGCGGCCGGACGGGTCCGCACTCGCGCAGGATGCGCATCAGGCGCGCGCGATCTGGCGCCGTCAGGTGCGCCAGGTTGATTGCCAGTTTGTCGCTGGTGGTGCCCACTGCGGTTTTGGCAGTGCCAGCGGCAGTGCGATAAACCTCGGTCGAGTCCTGCAGCTGCAGGCTGGCACCGTATTCGGCGTTGTTCTCGGGCGACCAGTAATTGCCGGCCACCAGGCGCGATATCTCGATGTAGCCAGCCGGCAGGTCCGGGCAATACACCTCGATCACCAGGCTGCGCACGAATACCGGCGCGAACCAGACCACAGCATCGGCGCCACCACCGCGCGCCCA
>NZ_LOCQ01000011.1 GCF_001677885.1 Janthinobacterium psychrotolerans
GCCATCGCCAGCGGCTCGGCCATGGCAGACCCGATGTACCCGACCGATTCCGAAGGCTTCCACGGCTACCTGCGCGCTGGCGCCGGCAGCAACACCTCCAGTGACGGCGGCTCACAAGGCTGCTTCGGCCTGGGTGGCAATACCATGAAATATCGTCTGGGCAACGAGTGCGACGCCTACGCCGAATTCGGCTACACCAAAGCCATCGCCAAGACCGGCGACGTGACCTACATGGCCACCGTCTGGGTCAACGCCTTTGCCCCGAACTCCGATTTCGGCGACAACAAGGTCGGCATCGTCAAAGCCTACGTCGAAGCCCAGGGACTGGACTTCCTGAACGGCGGCACGGCCTGGATCGGCAAACGTTTCTACTACCGTCCTGACATCCACATGCTCGATCTGCAGTACATCAACATGAACGGTACCGGCGCCGGCCTGGACCGCATTCCTGCCGGCCCGGGCAAGTTCTCGTACGCCTTCTTCAAGGACAACGACATTGCCCAGTTCGATGATGCCCAGGGTTCGAAGAGCGGCACGCCAGGTGTCTACCTTGGCAACCGTTCGGCCGTGCGCCAGAACTTCATCTACGGTGAAATTCCGGTCAACACCAACGGCACGCTGGACCTGGCCGCGACCTACATCATCGGCGAAGGCAAGGACAACGATTTCTTCGGCAAGAAAAACAACGGCTGGCAGCTGTCGGCATTCCACCGTCAAGGCAAGGTCTTCGGCGGCGGCAATACCTTCGGCGTGCAGTATGGCGTCGGTCCTGGCGTCGGCAAAGGTGCGCAGTTCGGCGCCGCCGGCGACACCTCGTTCGGTTCGGACGTGAAACGTACCCGCGTGTTCAATGACATGGCGATCCAGCCGATGGAAAACTTCGGCATGGAACTGGTCGCCCTGTGGCAAAAAGACGAGTCGAAAGCTGCCGGCTCCTCGACCTGGACCTCGGTTGGCGTGCGCCCTGTCTACGCTTTCACCAACAACCTCAAGCTGATTGGCGAACTGGGCACGGACCGCGTGACGCAATCGGGCGGCCCGACCAAGCGCCTGACCAAGATCACCATCGCACCGGCGATTTCGGCAGGTCCTGGCCTGTGGTCGCGTCCTGAACTGCGCGCCTTTGTCAGCTATGGCAAATGGAACGATGCGGCCACCGCGTCGGTCAACGCAGCCAACAACAGCGGCCCGATCTACAACAACAATACCAGCGGCACCTCGTACGGCTTCCAGGT
>NZ_LOCQ01000010.1 GCF_001677885.1 Janthinobacterium psychrotolerans
CGCCTGGGCCTGAAGTCGGCGATGCTGTCGAAGGTCGGCGACGACCATATGGGCAGGTTTTTGACCGACACCCTGGCCAGGGAAGGCTGCGATGTCAGCCATGTCGGCGTCGACCCCGACCGCCTGACGGCCCTGGTGATGCTGGGCATCAAGGACAAGGACACTTTTCCGCTGATCTTTTACCGCGAAAACTGCGCCGACATGGCGATCGAACCTTCGTCGTTCGATGCCGGCTTTATCGGCTCGGGCAAGGCGCTGTTGATTACCGGCACGCATTTTTCCACCGCCGCCATGCACGCCGTCAGCTCGCAGGCGCTGGCCCTGGCGCGCAGCAACAATGTGCGCACCGTGCTCGATATCGATTATCGCCCGGTGCTGTGGGGCTTGTCGGGCAAGGCCGATGGCGAGACGCGCTTTGTCTCGAACGAGGGTGTCACGCAACATTTGCAGGGCATTTTGCCGCAGTTCGATCTGATCGTCGGCACGGAAGAGGAATTCATGATCGCCGGCGGCGGCGCGGACATCATGGCCTCCTTGCGTGCCGTGCGTGCCGTGTCGAGCGCCACGCTGGTGGTCAAGCGCGGTCCTTTGGGCTGCGCCGTGATCGAGGCCAGCATTCCCGCCAGCCTCGACGACGCTTTCAATTATCGCGGCGTGCGCGTGGCCGTGCTGAACGTGCTGGGCGCCGGCGACGCTTTTTTGTCGGGCTTTCTGAAAGGCTGGCTGCGCGGCGAGGACTACGAGGCCTGCTGCCGCTACGCCAATGGCTGCGGCGCGCTGGTGGTGTCGCGCCATGGCTGTGCGCCGGCCATGCCGTCCACCGTCGAGCTTGATTATTTCCTGGCCAACGCCGACAAGCTCACCCACCCCGACCAGGATGCGACCCTGGCGCGATTGCACCGCACGACGGTGGCGCGCAAAGAGTGGAACGAACTGTGCGTGTTTGCGTTTGACCATCGCACGCAGTTTTTCGACCTGTCGCAGCAGGCCGGCGTGAGCGAAGCGGCCATTTCAAAACTGAAACAACTGCTGGTCCAGGCCGTGGCGCAGACCCAGGAGTGCTTGCAGCTGTCGGGCAAGACCGGCGTGCTGATCGATGGCCGCTACGGCGTCGACGCCTTGAATGACGCGACCGGACGCGGCTGGTGGATCGGCCGTCCGGTGGAACTGCCAGGCTCGAATCCGCTGCAGTTCGACTGGGGCCGTTCGATCGGCTCGCA
>NZ_LOCQ01000009.1 GCF_001677885.1 Janthinobacterium psychrotolerans
ATATCCGCAGCTTCGGTGACTGGCTTAGCCCCGTTACATCTTCCGCGCAGGACGACTCGATCAGTGAGCTATTACGCTTTCTTTAAATGATGGCTGCTTCTAAGCCAACATCCTGACTGTTTTAGCCTTCCCACTTCGTTTTCCACTTAGCCAATCTTTGGGACCTTAGCTGGCGGTCTGGGTTGTTTCCCTCTTGACGCCGGACGTTAGCACCCGACGTCTGTCTCCCAAGCTCGCACTCATCGGTATTCGGAGTTTGCAATGGTTTGGTAAGTCGCAATGACCCCCTAGCCATAACAGTGCTCTACCCCCGATGGTGATACTTGAGGCACTACCTAAATAGTTTTCGGAGAGAACCAGCTATTTCCAAGTTTGTTTAGCCTTTCACCCCTACCCACAGCTCATCCCCTAATTTTTCAACATTAGTGGGTTCGGACCTCCAGGGCGTGTTACCGCACCTTCATCCTGGCCATGAGTAGATCACTTGGTTTCGGGTCTACACCCAGCGACTGATCGCCCTATTCGGACTCGATTTCTCTACGGCTTCCCTATATGGTTAACCTTGCCACTGAATGTAAGTCGCTGACCCATTATACAAAAGGTACGCAGTCACGGAACAAGTCCGCTCCTACTGTTTGTATGCACACGGTTTCAGGATCTATTTCACTCCCCTTCCGGGGTTCTTTTCGCCTTTCCCTCACGGTACTGGTTCACTATCGGTCGATTACGAGTATTTAGCCTTGGAGGATGGTCCCCCCATATTCAGACAGGATGTCACGTGTCCCGCCCTACTTGTCGTACGCTTAGTACCACCGGTCCGATTTCACATACGGGGCTATCACCCGCTATGGCTCCTATTTCCAGAGGATTCTGTTATCGGTCCGACTATCACGTACAGGCTCTTCCCATTTCGCTCGCCGCTACTTTGGGAATCTCGGTTGATTTCTTTTCCTGCAGCTACTTAGATGTTTCAGTTCGCCGCGTTCGCCTTGCATACCTATGTATTCAGTATGCAATACCCTAAAAGGGTGGGTTGCCCCATTCGGAAATCTGCGGATCAAAGTGTGTTTGCTCACTCCCCGCAGCTTATCGCAAGCTACTACGTCCTTCATCGCCTGTAATCGCCAAGGCATCCACCATGTGCACTTATTCGCTTGTCCCTATAACGTTAGCCTCTG
>NZ_LOCQ01000008.1 GCF_001677885.1 Janthinobacterium psychrotolerans
CAGAGGCTAACGTTATAGGGACAAGCGAATAAGTGCACATGGTGGATGCCTTGGCGATTACAGGCGATGAAGGACGTAGTAGCTTGCGATAAGCTGCGGGGAGTGAGCAAACACACTTTGATCCGCAGATTTCCGAATGGGGCAACCCACCCTTTTAGGGTATTGCATACTGAATACATAGGTATGCAAGGCGAACGCGGCGAACTGAAACATCTAAGTAGCTGCAGGAAAAGAAATCAACCGAGATTCCCAAAGTAGCGGCGAGCGAAATGGGAAGAGCCTGTACGTGATAGTCGGACCGATAACAGAATCCTCTGGAAATAGGAGCCATAGTGGGTGATAGCCCCGTATGTGAAATCGGACCGGTGGTACTAAGCGTACGACAAGTAGGGCGGGACACGTGACATCCTGTCTGAATATGGGGGGACCATCCTCCAAGGCTAAATACTCGTAATCGACCGATAGTGAACCAGTACCGTGAGGGAAAGGCGAAAAGAACCCCGGAAGGGGAGTGAAATAGATCCTGAAACCGTGTGCATACAAACAGTAGGAGCGGACTTGTTCCGTGACTGCGTACCTTTTGTATAATGGGTCAGCGACTTACATTCAGTGGCAAGGTTAACCAACTAGGGAAGCCGTAGAGAAATCGAGTCCGAATAGGGCGATCAGTCGCTGGGTGTAGACCCGAAACCAAGTGATCTACTCATGGCCAGGATGAAGGTGCGGTAACACGCCCTGGAGGTCCGAACCCACTAATGTTGAAAAATTAGGGGATGAGCTGTGGGTAGGGGTGAAAGGCTAAACAAACTTGGAAATAGCTGGTTCTCTCCGAAAACTATTTAGGTAGTGCCTCAAGTATCACCATCGGGGGTAGAGCACTGTTATGGCTAGGGGGTCATTGCGACTTACCAAACCATTGCAAACTCCGAATACCGATGAGTGCGAGCTTGGGAGACAGACGTCGGGTGCTAACGTCCGGCGTCAAGAGGGAAACAACCCAGACCGCCAGCTAAGGTCCCAAAGATTGGCTAAGTGGAAAACGAAGTGGGAAGGCTAAAACAGTCAGGATGTTGGCTTAGAAGCAGCCATCATTTAAAGAAAGCGTAATAGCTCACTGATCGAGTCGTCCTGCGCGGAAGATGTAACGGGGCTAAGCCAGTCACCGAAGCTGCGGATAT
>NZ_LOCQ01000007.1 GCF_001677885.1 Janthinobacterium psychrotolerans
CAGAGGCTAACGTTATAGGGACAAGCGAATAAGTGCACATGGTGGATGCCTTGGCGATTACAGGCGATGAAGGACGTAGTAGCTTGCGATAAGCTGCGGGGAGTGAGCAAACACACTTTGATCCGCAGATTTCCGAATGGGGCAACCCACCCTTTTAGGGTATTGCATACTGAATACATAGGTATGCAAGGCGAACGCGGCGAACTGAAACATCTAAGTAGCTGCAGGAAAAGAAATCAACCGAGATTCCCAAAGTAGCGGCGAGCGAAATGGGAAGAGCCTGTACGTGATAGTCGGACCGATAACAGAATCCTCTGGAAATAGGAGCCATAGCGGGTGATAGCCCCGTATGTGAAATCGGACCGGTGGTACTAAGCGTACGACAAGTAGGGCGGGACACGTGACATCCTGTCTGAATATGGGGGGACCATCCTCCAAGGCTAAATACTCGTAATCGACCGATAGTGAACCAGTACCGTGAGGGAAAGGCGAAAAGAACCCCGGAAGGGGAGTGAAATAGATCCTGAAACCGTGTGCATACAAACAGTAGGAGCGGACTTGTTCCGTGACTGCGTACCTTTTGTATAATGGGTCAGCGACTTACATTCAGTGGCAAGGTTAACCGTATAGGGAAGCCGTAGAGAAATCGAGTCCGAATAGGGCGATCAGTCGCTGGGTGTAGACCCGAAACCAAGTGATCTACTCATGGCCAGGATGAAGGTGCGGTAACACGCCCTGGAGGTCCGAACCCACTAATGTTGAAAAATTAGGGGATGAGCTGTGGGTAGGGGTGAAAGGCTAAACAAACTTGGAAATAGCTGGTTCTCTCCGAAAACTATTTAGGTAGTGCCTCAAGTATCACCATCGGGGGTAGAGCACTGTTATGGCTAGGGGGTCATTGCGACTTACCAAACCATTGCAAACTCCGAATACCGATGAGTGCGAGCTTGGGAGACAGACGTCGGGTGCTAACGTCCGGCGTCAAGAGGGAAACAACCCAGACCGCCAGCTAAGGTCCCAAAGATTGGCTAAGTGGAAAACGAAGTGGGAAGGCTAAAACAGTCAGGATGTTGGCTTAGAAGCAGCCATCATTTAAAGAAAGCGTAATAGCTCACTGATCGAGTCGTCCTGCGCGGAAGATGTAACGGGGCTAAGCCAGTCACCGAAGCTGCGGATAT
>NZ_LOCQ01000006.1 GCF_001677885.1 Janthinobacterium psychrotolerans
GATGTCCATTCGCCGCAATTCAATATTGATGGCGGCCTGGCTCGATTCAGCGGCGAGTTGGCGGGCGTGATCGGTACATTCTCGCTGGTTCGCAGCCCCACGCGTGCGGGGCCGGCCGGCAATGCCGGCAGCGGCTCAGGATACGACCTAACTGGCCCCGGCCTGTATTTCTACGATGGCGTCAACAGCCTGCCCTATATCGAACTAGGGGAATACATCACATGACACACGGCCTGAAAATTCGCAACGGCGGCCGCGTGGTTTTTGATTCGACACTGGCGGTCGGTGGCGTTTGCCTGGGAATTTTCGTGATATCGGGCGCCGCTAGGGTGTTCTCGTTCCCCAATTTCCCCACCGGACACGCGCCGGTGGTCGTATTCGGCGACGGCACGACACGCAGCAATTGGCAATACGACGAGGCAATGGGGTATCCGCGATTTACGTTCCCGTCCACAGCGACGGCCTCGCCAGATATTCGCACGTTTGCAGGAATCTATCTCAAATGACAACAGGGTTAAAAATTAGAAACCTGGCGCGGCAGCTGGTGGTGCACAGCGAGTCGCACGGCACCGCATGCATTGGCCGGGCCTCACTGGTGCAGGTGGTGCAACCGTCCAGCACTGGCGGTGTTCGCACTGCCGGCTATTCCCGGCACACGTTTGCATCTACGCTACCCGTGCTGTGGGCCATTGACCTGCCAGTGGGGCGCCGCGTGGGCATCGTCGACACCGCGTATAGCAACGGTGTGTACACCATCGGCGCCTACTGTGGCGGCAACCCCGGTAACGAGGGATTCGACCAGCAGTATCCAGTAGATATCTGGGCGTTTTCGATGATCACCGGCGCGCACGCGGGGCGCGGCCTGTTACTGCGCAATAGCGTTGGCGCCATCACCCATGATTTTGGTGCGCCCAATATCACGTTTCCGGTGGCCGCCGGCGATCTATCCACCATGGCGACCCTGCCAGCAATTGGCCGCCCGGTGGTCATTGGCAGCAGCCCGTTTTACGACGTCAGTTATAACGACCGCGAACCAGGATATGTCAAGGAGGATCGTCGCCAGTTCGTGCTACGAGATAGTGATGGCACCGTGGCCTACTCCTCAGGCGTGATGTTCAGGTCAGGACTCATGAACGGCAACCCTCCGGCTGGATCGACATTTAGCGATC
>NZ_LOCQ01000005.1 GCF_001677885.1 Janthinobacterium psychrotolerans
TTTGGCTATCGACAACACCGGCACTCGGCAGCACCTCCCGCTCATTGCACAAGCGATCAAGCATCAGTGCCAGGTCATGAATGGTGCGAAACAGCATGCGCCGCATCAGCCGCCGGAACCAGTAATAAACTGTCTGATACGGCGGGAAATCATTGGGCAGCATGCGCCACTCGCATCCAGAGCGCACCATATAGCGCAGCGCATTGATCACTGCGCGCAGATCCGTCTTGCGAGGTCTTCCCGTCTTTGCTTGCTTCGGCAGCAGCGGTGTGATCAGACGCCACTCTTCATCTTTCACATCCGTAGGATAACCACGTTTGAGCGATGTCCTTACCTGTTGATGCTTGCTACGATTCTCTTGCGTCCACATGCCAGCTACTCCCAAACGTCAAAGACGCTTTGACACAAAAGTTGCTATGAAGTTTTTAAACCGTCACTGAATGACAATGTCCGTTTTCGGGGCGAAAGCTGGGTATTTCGGTCCATCGTGCCCACTGATTCCGGTCCATCGTGCCCAGCGATTCCGGTCCATCGCGCCCACCCATTCCGGTCCATCGTGCCCAGTTTGATGGGGTGACCGGAATCACTGGTCACGATACCGGAATCAGTGGGCACGATACCGGAATGGCCGGTCACGATACCGGAACGGTGTCGTAGCACGCCGAGATGATGTTACGCATATAGCAACCGAGAGGGTACGCTTCCAGCTTTTTTCTGGAGATAGCGTGCCCGCACCGAGGATCAATATGCGTAAGATAAAAGATGTCCTGCGTCTGAAGCTCGACGCCCAGTTGTCTCACCGGCAGATCGCCGCTGCACTGGGCATGTCGAAGGCTGCCGTGACCAAGTACCTTAGCCTGGCCGCAGCGGCGGGCCTGGATTGGGCGACGGTCCAGGGGATTGATGAGGCGGCGCTGGAGAGGCGCCTGCTCGTTGCGCCGGAACGCCCGCGAGAGCACGTGCAGCCCGATTATGGCCGCCTGCACCAGGAACTGCGCCGCAAGGGCATGACGTTGATGCTCTTGTGGGAGGAGCACCGCGCCGACTATGCCGATCGCCAGACCTACGGCTACACGCAGTTCTGCGAAAACTACCGCCGCTTCGCCAGGCAGCTCAAGCGCTCGATGC
>NZ_LOCQ01000004.1 GCF_001677885.1 Janthinobacterium psychrotolerans
TTCCTTCTCCCGAGTTCTCTCAAGCGCCTTAGAATACTCATCTCGCCCACCTGTGTCGGTTTGCGGTACGGTCTCGTATGACTGAAGCTTAGAGGCTTTTCTTGGAACCACTTCCGATTGCTTCGTGAGCAAGCTCACTCGTCCCATCCCCTTGAATCCTGCGCCCGGATTTGCCTAAGCGCCTTCTATGAGCCAAAAACCAACTATTCCAACAGTTGGACAACCTTCCGCGATCCGTCCCCCCATCGCATCATACGACGGTGCAGGAATATTAACCTGCTTCCCATCAGCTACGCATCTCTGCCTCGCCTTAGGGGCCGACTCACCCTGCTCCGATGAACGTTGAACAGGAAACCTTGGGCTTACGGCGTGGAGGCTTTTCACCCCCATTATCGCTACTCATGTCAGCATTCGCACTTCTGATACCTCCAGCATCCTTTACAAGACACCTTCGCAGGCTTACAGAACGCTCTCCTACCATATCTATCTGTGATAAATCACAGAACAATATCCGCAGCTTCGGTGACTGGCTTAGCCCCGTTACATCTTCCGCGCAGGACGACTCGATCAGTGAGCTATTACGCTTTCTTTAAATGATGGCTGCTTCTAAGCCAACATCCTGACTGTTTTAGCCTTCCCACTTCGTTTTCCACTTAGCCAATCTTTGGGACCTTAGCTGGCGGTCTGGGTTGTTTCCCTCTTGACGCCGGACGTTAGCACCCGACGTCTGTCTCCCAAGCTCGCACTCATCGGTATTCGGAGTTTGCAATGGTTTGGTAAGTCGCAATGACCCCCTAGCCATAACAGTGCTCTACCCCCGATGGTGATACTTGAGGCACTACCTAAATAGTTTTCGGAGAGAACCAGCTATTTCCAAGTTTGTTTAGCCTTTCACCCCTACCCACAGCTCATCCCCTAATTTTTCAACATTAGTGGGTTCGGACCTCCAGGGCGTGTTACCGCACCTTCATCCTGGCCATGAGTAGATCACTTGGTTTCGGGTCTACACCCAGCGACTGATCGCCCTATTCGGACTCGATTTCTCTACGGCTTCCCTA
>NZ_LOCQ01000003.1 GCF_001677885.1 Janthinobacterium psychrotolerans
TGTGATGTTTCAATAGGTTGTTGTGGTTCATTCGGATTGGATTTGAGACACTGGAAATCGCCAAACCCCCAGTTCTCAAGGAAACCAACCGAATGAACATCCATAAGAATGCCCGATTAACGCTGATTCGTCGAGTCGAGATGGTCGAAGACGTCCTGCTTAACCGCCTGCCGAGCTGCCAGGCCGCTACCCGCTACGCCGTGAGCGAAGCAACCGTGCGCAAATGGCTGGGGCGCTTCCTTGCGGAGGGGCGAGAGGGCTTGATGGATCGATCGTCGCGTCCGCTGCATAGTCCCTTGGCACTCGACGCGGGCAAGGCACTGACGGTTGTCGAGCTACGCAAGAAGCGCATGACACAGGCAAGGATTGCCCAGTACCTGCAGATATCGAAGGCCACGGTAAGCCGTGTGCTGGCGCGTGCCGGCTTGTCCAAACTGAGCGATCTCGATCCCGTCGAGCCGGTGCAGCGCTACGAGCATGCAGAACCAGGCGACCTGATTCATATCGATACCAAGAAGCTCGGGCGTATTGAAACCACCGGCCATCGTGCGACGGGAGACCGGCGAGACCGTACGCGCGGCGCCGGCTGGGAAGTCTTGTTTATCGCCATTGACGACCATGCCCGCATCGCCTTCACGGAGCTCTATCCTGACGAAACCCAGGAGAATGCCAACCGATTCCTCGCCAATACCCACGCCTATTTCTGCTCACTCGGGGTGCGCCCCAAAGCGTTGTTGACCGATAACGGCTCAGCCTTTCGCTCCAAGTCATTCAAGGCCACTTGTAGCCAGATAGCATTGAAGCACCGCTTTACACGGCCCTATCGGCCACAGACCAATGGCAAGGCCGAACGCTTCATCCAGTCAGCCTTGCGCGAATGGGCTTACGGCTTTGTTTATAACAACTCACTGGAGCGGGCCAACATGCTCAAAGAATGGAACCATCACTACAACTGGCACCGGCCGCATCAGGGCATTGCTGGCAAGGCCCCGATGTCACGGCTCAGATCCGGCCAGAATAACCTCTTGCAACTTCACA
>NZ_LOCQ01000002.1 GCF_001677885.1 Janthinobacterium psychrotolerans
GGTTAACCTTGCCACTGAATGTAAGTCGCTGACCCATTATACAAAAGGTACGCAGTCACGGAACAAGTCCGCTCCTACTGTTTGTATGCACACGGTTTCAGGATCTATTTCACTCCCCTTCCGGGGTTCTTTTCGCCTTTCCCTCACGGTACTGGTTCACTATCGGTCGATTACGAGTATTTAGCCTTGGAGGATGGTCCCCCCATATTCAGACAGGATGTCACGTGTCCCGCCCTACTTGTCGTACGCTTAGTACCACCGGTCCGATTTCACATACGGGGCTATCACCCGCTATGGCTCCTATTTCCAGAGGATTCTGTTATCGGTCCGACTATCACGTACAGGCTCTTCCCATTTCGCTCGCCGCTACTTTGGGAATCTCGGTTGATTTCTTTTCCTGCAGCTACTTAGATGTTTCAGTTCGCCGCGTTCGCCTTGCATACCTATGTATTCAGTATGCAATACCCTAAAAGGGTGGGTTGCCCCATTCGGAAATCTGCGGATCAAAGTGTGTTTGCTCACTCCCCGCAGCTTATCGCAAGCTACTACGTCCTTCATCGCCTGTAATCGCCAAGGCATCCACCATGTGCACTTATTCGCTTGTCCCTATAACGTTAGCCTCTGAAGACCGAAGTCATCAAAGAGCGCTACAGGGATAAGAAAGTACAACGTTGTTGCTTGTTTGTTGATACATACAATCATTACCCATCAAGTCGCCTCATGCATTCCTGCACGCATAGACTTGATCAATAAATAATCTTTACTTCTTCCAGATTGTTAAAGAACGAAACAGCAATGATCGCTAAAAGATCAAACCTAAACCCAAGTCACTGACTGGCTTACGTTTGCACTTTCAAAGTCTTGGTGGAGGATGACGGGATCGAACCGACGACCCCCTGCTTGCAAAGCAGGTGCTCTCCCAGCTGAGCTAATCCCCCTGAGATTTACTACTTAACTGGTAGGGCTGGTTGGACTCGAACCAACGACCCCCGCGTTATCAACACGGTGCTCTAACCAGCTGAGCTACAGCCCCAA
>NZ_LOCQ01000001.1 GCF_001677885.1 Janthinobacterium psychrotolerans
GGTTAACCTTGCCACTGAATGTAAGTCGCTGACCCATTATACAAAAGGTACGCAGTCACGGAACAAGTCCGCTCCTACTGTTTGTATGCACACGGTTTCAGGATCTATTTCACTCCCCTTCCGGGGTTCTTTTCGCCTTTCCCTCACGGTACTGGTTCACTATCGGTCGATTACGAGTATTTAGCCTTGGAGGATGGTCCCCCCATATTCAGACAGGATGTCACGTGTCCCGCCCTACTTGTCGTACGCTTAGTACCACCGGTCCGATTTCACATACGGGGCTATCACCCGCTATGGCTCCTATTTCCAGAGGATTCTGTTATCGGTCCGACTATCACGTACAGGCTCTTCCCATTTCGCTCGCCGCTACTTTGGGAATCTCGGTTGATTTCTTTTCCTGCAGCTACTTAGATGTTTCAGTTCGCCGCGTTCGCCTTGCATACCTATGTATTCAGTATGCAATACCCTAAAAGGGTGGGTTGCCCCATTCGGAAATCTGCGGATCAAAGTGTGTTTGCTCACTCCCCGCAGCTTATCGCAAGCTACTACGTCCTTCATCGCCTGTAATCGCCAAGGCATCCACCATGTGCACTTATTCGCTTGTCCCTATAACGTTAGCCTCTGAGGACCGAAGTCATCAAAGAGCGCTACAGGGATAAGAAAGTACAACGTTGTTGCTTGTTTGTTGATACATACAATCATTACCCATCAAGTCGCCTCATGCATTCCTGCACGCATAGACTTGATCAATAAATAATCTTTACTTCTTCCAGATTGTTAAAGAACGAAACAGCAATGATCGCTAAAAGATCAAACCTAAACCCGGTGGCTTACGTTTGCACTTTCAAGTACTTGGTGGAGGATGACGGGATCGAACCGACGACCCCCTGCTTGCAAAGCAGGTGCTCTCCCAGCTGAGCTAATCCCCCTGAGATTTACTACTTAACTGGTAGGGCTGGTTGGACTCGAACCAACGACCCCCGCGTTATCAACACGGTGCTCTAACCAGCTGAGCTACAGCCCCAA